>JBILTR010000006.1:0-202906 GCA_044371425.1 Pirellulaceae bacterium
CTTGCTGGCTCTCGCGAAGCCGCGAAGACGCGAAGCCTTATAGCGCCTATTCTCTCTCGCGATGCCTGAATGGGTATCCAGTCGCGTCATCGCTGGTCCATCAACTCGTCGCGATTCGAAGCGACCACTCGAATTGCGATTGGCGAGGGTCGTTATCGCCCTACGAAATCTCTGCCTCCTATCCTTCTTCGCGCCTTCGCGCCTTCGCGCGAGATAAAACGATTCCCATTACCGTTCGATCCAACCTGCAAACACCAATACACTCTACTGCCTGATAGCAGGCCATCATGCGCCATCTTGAAGTTCGCTTGCTGGCTCTCGCGAAGCCGCGAAGACGCGAAGCCTTATAGCGCCTATTCTCTCTCGCGATGCCTGAATGGGTATCCAGTCGCGTCATCGTTGGTCCATCAACTCATCGCCATTCGAAGCGACCGGTCGAATTGCGACTGGAGAGGGTCGTCATGCCCCTAAGAAATCTCTGCCTCCTATCCTTCTTCGCGCCTTCGCGCCTTCGCGCGAGATAAAACGATTCCGCTACCGTTCGACCCAACCAGCAAATACCGAAGCTGGCTGCTGCCTCGTAGCAGATCATCGATCGCTCTCGTTTGGCTTTCTTCGATAACCGGCCGCAAGCATCCCAGAGCGACAAAAAAGGCCTCGTGGAACTCTTAAAAAAGCGAGTCCCACGAGGCCATTGGAGTGTCGATAACGTATCTGCCTAACTGGCTCAGGAGGCCGCCGCAAACCGCTTCGCAACCTCATCCCATCGCACGACGTTCCAGAAGGCAGCGATGTAGTCAGGGCGGCGATTCTGATAGCGCAGGTAGTAGGCATGCTCCCACACATCCAGCCCCAGGATCGGCGTGCCGCCGATTCCAGCAACTGCCTGGCCCATCAGCGGACTGTCCTGATTGGCCGTCGATCCAATCACCAACTTGCCATTCTGAACCACCAGCCACGCCCATCCACTTCCAAAACGAAGGGCAGCGGCATTGCTAAACGCCTCCTTCATCTTGTCGAATCCACCCAAGTCGCGATCGATCGCTGCGGCCAGGGCACCCGATGGAGTTCCGCCTCCGTTGGGCCCAATCACCGTCCAGAACAACGCATGATTGGCATGGCCACCACCATGGTTGCGCACGGCGCCCCGCTTGGCCTCCGGAACCGATGCCAGATCGGCGATCAGCGCCTCGACCGTCTTCGACTCCAGATCAGTTCCCGCAATCGCTTCGTTCACCTTGGTCATGTAGGTCTGATGATGCTTGGTGTGGTGGATCTCCATCGTCTGGGCATCGATATGAGGTTCGAGCGCGTTGTAGGCATAGCTCAGTGCAGGAAGCGTATAGGCCATCTGAAAAACTCCTTACAGGAAACGTTTCGAAATCCAGCAACCGCAAGGTGACCATTCGTTGCCTCCACCAAAGAGACAAGCCATCACCGCGGTATGTCCCAGGCCCCCGTCGCGACACCAAGGCAGTACCGGTGGTATCTGCCGATGGGAAAGCGCGCTGCAATCCATCGACACGATGCGGAAGCAAAAAGACGCTCCTTAGTGTAGGCGCTCCCCCAACCCTTGCCAGGGCGGTGCCGCCGCCCCTTCGGATCTCCTCGAGGAGTTTTCGAAATTTGGGGAACCCAACGCGGTAGTTTCCTGTTCGGCAGCCAGCGACCCGATCGGGACCCACCAAACTTCCCGCTTCGGATAATCTCCGATGGCAGCAGGTGAACCCAAGCCAGAGAGAAACTCTAGTTCCTTCCCCCTTCAATCACTCGACAACCCATCGCTTCACTTGCCGCCAGAAGGAGGTGGATTAGCGAGCGACCGGCGGTACTGATCGAATTGACGCCGGAGATTCTCGGGAGCCGGCATGCGAACCCCCGATTCCCGCATCCCACGCAGCTGATCCAAGCGGCGATCCACCTGTCGGGCGTCGCCTCGACGAGGCACTAGGCCAAGCGCCTGGAGCTCCTTCTCGAACTTCTTCTGCTGCTCTGGATCGCTCATCGCCTGCTCCCTAGCCGACTCCCAGCGATCCAAAAACTTCCTCAAATCCTGCTCGCTCCAGTGCAGCTTCTTCAGCAATTCAGGATCCGGCTGCTCCCGCTGGCGACGCAATGCCTCCAGCGCCATATCGGTCGCCTTCTTCGCATACTCGAGGTTTGCCGGGTCCTCTAAATTCTCGGCCTGTCCTCCATCCGGATCTGCCGGTTCGCCACTCTTGCCGCCACCAGCCTCCACCCTCCCTGGCGCACCCTGACCCGATGCGTTGCCTCGGGAACGTCCGCTGGCGGATGCTCCCGCTGGCCCTGTCTTTTGACCGCCACCGGTCGCTCCATCCCCTCCCTTGGCACCCGCTGCACCTGCCGCCTCTTGAGATCCTTCCGAACCAGCCTGTTTGCCCGAGGAAGAGCCTTCTGAGCCGGAAGATTCGGACGACTTCGCTCCCTGTTCTCCTCCCTTCCCCTCTTCCGTCATCGGGTCGGATGGATCCTTTGTTTCGGATGGATTGGTCTTCTCGGAAGCAGGATCGCCACTCGAAGCAGGATTACCAGCGGAGTCGACAGTTGCTGAGCCTTCGGTCTGGCCATCTTTCTTAGAAGCTTCAGTCGAACCTTCCGAAGCCCCTTCTTCCTTGGCTCCCTGCGAATCGCTCGAAGCTCCTCCCGACTCGCCGGCCCCCTCTTGCTTGCCCTTCGATCCCCCGGATGAACCCTTCGATCCTTCGGATGATCCCTTCGATCCTTCGGATGATCCCTTCGATCCTTCGGATGATCCCTTCGATCCTTCGGATGATCCCTTCGATCCCTCGGATGATCCCTTCGATCCCTCGGATGATCCCTTCGATCCTTCGGATCCTTGCTTGGATCCATCGCTTCCGCTTGAAGCTTCCCCATCGGACGACTTTGAACCGTTCTCGCCACCCCCTTGGTTTCCGCCTGACTGGCTGGAACGTTCCCCATCCCCTGACTTCTCACTGGTGGGATGATCCGGGGAGCTTTCTGGATCCGACTTGCCGTTCTTCATTCCTTCTTCATTGGATGAAGTGGAGTTAGGCGATTTGGATTCCGCCGTCTCGTTTGGATTGCCTGACTTCGACTGACTGGGCGGGTTGGCGTTTTCTTTGCCCGATGAATTGCCTTGCTTTCCTCCAGCCTGTTCGGTCTTCCCCGGTTCACCCTGCTCCTTGGTATCCTCGGACGCTGCATCTTCCTTCATGGAGGGTGACGACGGATCGTTGGCAGGGGATTGGTCCGACCGATCTCCCGCTTGCTCTTTGGACGACTGTCCCGATCCCGTTCCCGGGGACCGATTGCCCTGGCGGTCGGGCTGACCTTCGTTCCCCGGATCGGTGCCTTCTTCAGGTTTGGTCGAAGGATCTCCAGTCGTCTGAGAAGGGTCCGACAAGCCGGAAGCATGGTCGGTTCCCTTGGACTGGGAAGAATCTCCAGGTTGGGACTTTCCTTTTTCCTGCAGGTATTTCTGGATCCTTTCGAACACTTCGCCGTCGTGTTCCGGCGCCGAATTCTCAGACGATTCCCCTTCGGACGCGGAATCGGGACTCCCGATCTGCTCGTTGCCACCGGCCCCGGATCGATTCTCACCTGGGCGATCGCTACCCTTCGACTGGGAACCACTTTGGGTTCCTTGGGCGTCCCCATTCTGGTTGTCTGAACTGGAGCCTTCGGTGGACTGCCCTCCTGGCGACGACGTTCCACTATCTGACGACTGCCCGTCGTTCATCTGCCCACTTCCCTCCGATCCCTCCTCGGAGGCATCCCCCGGATCCTGCTGCGAGTCGCCGCGATCGTCCCTTCCTTTCGACGGTTTGCTCGACTTACCACTGCCGCCGGGCTGATTGTCGGATCCTTCGGAGGAATCCGACCGATCGCTGGAGGAGTCGCTGGAGTCTTCACCGCCGGCACCTCCCCCGCTGTCACCTTCACTTTGGGATGATTTCTCCTGCTCCTTTTTCTCCTTCCCGTCGGGCCGTTGATCCTTCCCCTTGCCGGACGAGTTGCTTGGAGACTCCTTCGAGGAGTTGCTTGGATTCTCTCCCTTTGATGGATCGTTTGGATCCTCTGAGCCGTTGCTATCCTTGGGGTTCTGCGTTCCATTTTCCGGAGCGGGTTTACGAGGATCCTTGGCGCCCTGCTTCCCGTTTGGATTTTCCTTCGGATCTTGTTTTGGATCGCCGTTGGGATTGGCTGGATCTCGATCGCCAGGACGGTTCTCGTCTTCAGGCTTTTTGGATCCCGCATCGTTCGGGTCGACGATTTCGATCACCAGTGGCAACGACTGACCGACGTTTGGCTGGGGCTCCTCGGTCCCTGGCTTGGTTCGGTGATCGGTTGCGATCATCGACAGCTCTAGCCGATCGCCCGCCTTCAATTGCCAGTCCCCTGGATTCAGCTGCCAGGTCTTTTCCTGGGGTCCCACCAACGGCTCAGCCGACTCCAGCAGAGTCTGCTCGATCCTCAGCCGCTGGCCAACCTTTCCCTCGATCGCCACCTTGTGGAGTCCAAAGTCGGGATCGGTGGCTCGCAGAGGCAGCTCCAGAGTCTGGTTGACAGGAAGCTGGATCGGTTTGCGCGAATCGATGCGCCAGATCGCCTCGGGGGGAATATCGCCCAGCACCTTGATTGGATAGATCACGGGATTGAGATTCGATTCGCCCAGAGGGTTGGTCGCCTTGATTCGGTAACTGGAAAGCGTGGGGCTGGCTCGCTGGGAATCGAGTTGCAGCAACCAGTCGCAGACCATACCGACATCTTCGATGCGAACGTCGTAGATGGTGGAAGCTCGGACGAACTCTCCCTGCTCCATCACCGGATCGATTTCCACTCGCGCCTTCTGCAGGGGCTGGTTGGAGCGACCGTGGATGGTGACGCGAGTTCCTTCAATCGCTTCGATCCTGCCGTCGCCGGGGACGACTCTTGGGGCCAGCCGGGTGTAGGAGGGATAGACATACTCGACGCGGTCGATCGCCACCAAGGGGATCGGTTGAATCGTGACCGAATAGGGGCCAGCCACCGCGTCTCCGGCTTCCACCCAGTACCGAAGATCCTGATGGATTCCGTTGCTCCCGCTGCCAAGACGCAAACGATAGAAGAGCCCCTCGGTCTCCGCTTCCATCGGGATCTGCTGATCGACCAATTGGCCATCGGTGGTTTCGTAGCGGACCTGTACCGTATCGATCGCCTGCAGACCGCGCACCTGCGCCTTGATCTCCAGCACGCTGCCCTGCGTCACCTTGCTATCCCCTGGCTCGACCTGCAGAATGCGGACGCGCGTCGGTGCCTGGATATCGGCTAGGGGAAAGAGAAGCCGTCGCATCGTATCGAACCCACTTTTGGGAGCGATGGCCAGATAGATGCCAAAAACCACCAGCGCCCCAAAGAGAATGGCCGCCAGTTTGATCGGTGTCGACGCATCGACGACGCTTTGCGCTTCATGCCCTCGCAAACGGCCGGCAGCGTATCGCGCGACGGTCGCCAGAATCCCTTTGGGTGGCGGGGTCCCATCCTTCGAAAGCTGCAACCAGTTGATCAAACTATTTTTCAGTTCGGGCATCGCCTGTTCGATCTGTCGCGCGGCGTACTCGGGGTGAATCCTTCGAAAGGCAAGAGGCAGGATCCGTCGTAGCAGCCACCAAAGGAAGCCGGTCGCCAGCAGCAGGAAGGCGACCAAGCGAGCTGCGGTGGGCAGTGGCCAGACCCAATGATCGATGAGGATGAGCGCCATCAGGGACAACAGGCCCGCAATGGCACCCCGTAGCAAGCGCTGGCTGAACTCTGTCGCCTGAATCGCTGCAGAGGCTCGCCGCAGATAATCCTGAAGGGAGTCTCCTAGAAGCTGCGACTGAGACCCAGGGTTGGGGGAGGGAACGGCGCCAGACATCGACTTGCAAACTCCCTTCACTCGGCCGATGGCCGCCAGTTCTCCGGAAGATCGGGACCGCCGTCCAATTCGCTCGATCGCGTCAACAACCAACTCTTGGGGGATCGCCCCCACAATCCATTTCATTCCACTATATCGGTGCCGCACGCAGGAAGGCAGGAAAAAAAGCCGATCTCTCCCACTTCCCCCTCAGGATAGCCATCCTTGGGGTCGGCCGATGACGGTGGGAACACTTCGGACAGTTCCGCCCCATCCAAGCCGGAAAGACGCGGCGGCGAGGCTTGGAGTTCCCGAATCGCTTCCGGCGGCTCTAGAGTGGCCTGTAGGGCATTTCGGAACCAACACGAAAGCTCAGGGCCTCTGGCTTCCCACCGCCCCCGTCAGGCGCTGATCGGCTTCCCAGAAAGCCGCGTAGAGTTTCCAGCGATCCCCTTCCCCCTGCAGCAAGGCCAGCTTGGCAGCCACCTGCTGCTCAAAATCCGGCTGCCCTTTCTCGGCCAGCGCCTCCAGCTGTCGCAATCGCTCCTGACGCACCTGCTGCAATTCTTCGAGTCGGTACCAGCGTTCCAGGGCGCCCTGACGGTCGTTCCAGGAAGACTCTAGGTCCACCACCAACTTCTCCTGAATCTGATCGTGGACATCGGCCAGCAGCTTTTTCTTCTGCCTTAGCAGTTGCTCCTGATCTGGTCCAAACAGATGGTTCCAGAACGATTTCTTCCGAGCGATCGGGGTGGTGGGAAAGGGAAAGTCCTGCCAGGGACCCGCCCAATCGGCTGCCTCGGAGATCAACCACATGTCGCGTGTGGTCGCCTGAGCGTGCACCAGACGGAGAGCGACCAAATCTCCCCGGCTACGCAGCGCCAACGATTGGAGATCGCAAAGCACAATCGCAGATTCTTTTGGTATCTCCTCCAGCGGATGATATTGGCACGCCGGATCGCTGCCGATCGCCCCCGATAGGGCAATCCGCAACTGCGAAGACTGCTGAACCAGTTCACTTCGCTTTTGTCTCAATTCCAGCAATTGTATTTTCAGAGCATAAGGATTTTTTACCGCCCCCCCCTGCTCCACCAAGCGATCCTGCCCCGCAATCGACCGCTCCAGAAAGGCCGCTGTCTCATCCAGCACCCCAATACTTCGCTCAGTCGCCACCAGCTGATGATGTGCGGTTCGGGCGCCACGAATCGCTCGCAGTCGCATCTGGTCAGCAAGCAACGGAAAGAGTTGCTTCAGCCACAACGGGGCATCGTCTTTGGGGTAGTGCGCGGCGATGGCAAGCTGGGATTGATTGAGAAAAAGCTCCGAAGCCGCGGCGCGCTGCCCGGCAAGCCTACCCACCTGCTCGGCGCTCCACGGTTGCGGCAATGGCAATGGGTCGATCGGATCCCCAGGCACAATCCACTCGGGCACCTGCGGACTGGACCGGGCGCTCAATTCGGGAGTCGCTGCACCTAGACCCAGCGGCAGCGCGGGCAAAATGGCACCCACCTTCTCCCCCTGCATCGGCGCGGGCAGATCGGCTTCGAACGATGCCACCACCACCGGTGCATCGATCGATACCAAGGGCTCATCCACTCCTCCCTTTTGCCTATCGTCCACCGGTTGCAACGCACGCTGCAACGGATCCTCTGCGACGGAGACCACTTGACCGAAACTGGGCCCGCTGAGAATCCAACCTAGCGCTGGCACATAGAGCCACCGTCGAAAGAAGAAGTGGTACCGGCCCAGCTTCCTGCCAGATCGCTCAGGAAATCCCCCTCCACGATGGTCGCTCAAAGCGCCCCATCGAAAAGCGATTGGTTTTCTCTTGCTTGAGCGACAGTCGATCACAAGCGTTCGTCCGATTTTCCTTCCGCAGAACAATCCACCTCGGCGCCGGGGCGATCTTAGAAATTGCGTCTCGCGACCGAAAGGTCGGTTTGCTCACCAGGTCCGACTTTGGATTGATAGCAATTGGCTTCAGGGCTGCCCGGCGACTCGTGACCTCGCTGTCCGATCGAGGAGGATGGCGTGGATCGGCAGCCGGCGGTTTCCAAGCATTCTCTCTCGCATGGAGGAAGTTAGCTTGAGCCACCGCGGCTGCTTCGTAGCTCAAGCCACACACTAGGCTGCTCGAAGTTCAGCCTGTGCCGTCGGGCGATCGAAGGCGACAGCTAGCCGACGGAACAGTTCTTCGGTCGCCTGTTGCCAAGTGGTTGGGATCTTGGAAGGCTGCAGCGTCGGTCGATGATCGCCCCAGCGGTGCTCCCACGCCTCCAGGAGTTCGGTGAGCGAACTGGGGTCGCGGAGGTCGCAGTACTGGACCTGATCCCCTCCCACCTCCCGATGGATTGGGATGTCGCTGGCGAAGACCGCCTGCCCGTACCACAATCCCTCGACGATCGGCAGTCCATAGCCCTCCGCCATGGAAGGGAAGAGGACACCCCGAGCGTTGCGGTAGCAGTAGGCCAGTTCTTGGTCGGAGACGTCGTGGAACAGATGGAGTCGCCGGCCGAATTCCGGATGGCCATGCGCCAGTTCTAGGAACTCCTTGCCGCGCCAGCCCACCTGCCCCACGATGGCCAGCTCTGCCTTGGGATGGCGTTGCCAAAGCCGGTCCATCGCCTCCAGGGCATAGCGATGGTTCTTGCGCATCTCGATTGTCCCGACCATCAGGTAGGGCGTGCGAGGTCGCTGGGAGTCAAACCTTCGCGACATCTCGGCGCGAACCCGACCCTCGGAGGCGCTGAACTGCGCCCCCAGCGGGAATGCGACCACGGGAGTCGAACGATCCCACCTGGGTGCGATCGTCGGAAGATGCTCCCGCACCTGATCGGCTACCGTCTCGGAAATGGCCAGCAGCAGATCGGCATGGGAGACAGCCAGTCTCAGGTACTTGCGGAACTGCTCGGCACCCTCTTCCCCGAAAATTTCCGGGTGCAGATGGGGGATCAGATCATAGATCACCACTGCGGTCCTCACTCCCTTTTGCCGAGCTGCGGCCACGGCCGGCCACACCTCGCGAAATCCCCAGTAGGCATCAGGCAACAGCAGCAGATCCCCTTCGCGCATCGCGCATTGCTCAGATTCCACCGGCCGCTCGAATCGCTCGGAGATCTTCACCGCAGCTTTGAAGATCCCTTGGTGTCCAGGAAGCGGCAGCAGCCATTTGCGCAGCTTCGGGTGCGGGACGCGGTCGCATAGCCAGTGAGCCGATGAGCGATACCAGGGAGGCAGACCCGCCAGCACATCCTCGCGCCAAGGTCGGTTGCCGCCGGCCCCTGGCAGGCGCGGATCCCCCTGTTCCATCGAAGCCGCGATCCAGCTTTTTCCCTGCAAGATCACCGGAAGCACCGATTGAAAACCTTCTGGTTGACTCTGGAAGGCTTCCCGGGCGATGCTGCGGACCACGCGCTGGACCCCGGTACGGTATCCCGCCACCACTGTATGCGTCGTATCGATAAAGACCTTCGGTGAATCGTTGAGCACCCGGGAGCGGCTCACCGGCGATTCCAAGACCAAGGTCGCGGGCCCCAACAGCGTCGAGTCGTCGCCATCGGACGCAAGTTCGGATCGATCGGAGGGCCGTTGGTGACTCTGGCCCTGGTGGTCTCCCAGCAACAGTTCGAGCAATTGGTCGGCATAACGCTCGAAGCTGTGCTCGGTGACATACCTCTGCCGCTCGTCGGTCCGCCGCTGCCGATGCCATCCCCGCTCGACCGCCTCCACCAGTTTCTCCCCGACCTCCGACCCCTTGGGTTGGTCGGTCACGCGAAGGACATATCCGGGCGATTCCAACGCCTCGGCCAAGTCCTCGTTGGCGACGGTCGGTATCCCTGCAGCGATCGTATCCAGCAGGGCTCCCGATAGGCCGCCGAAGAAGTGGGTGCGCAGCTGGATCGCCAGATCGGCCGCCTGAAGGTAGTCCTGGTACTTGGCTTCATCGATCCATTGATCGACGAAGTGGATGTAGCGTTCCACTCCATGCTGCCTAGCATGCTGTTCCAGTTTCTGACGGATCCCCCCTGCCTCGCCGACCAGATGCAATTCCAGGTTCACCCCCTGGCGCCTTCCAGCGGCAATCCCTTCGATCATCTCCTTGGGCGCCTTGACCCAGGCCACCAATCCAAAGCTCATCACATGCACCGCGTCGCGTGCCAACCCCAGGCGCTGTTGAGCGGCGCTGCGAGCTTCTGGCTGCAAGCGCTGGGGATCCAACAGCCGATGGCAGCAAAATGGCAAATACCTTGCCGCCACCCCATACTGCCGCTCCACTTGCCGTTGAATCCCGCGGGAATGAACGATCAGCGGCTTGGCCGAATCCAGCAGTTCGTCGAAGAAGATCCCTGGCAGCCGGGATGGTTCGTGGACCCATTGATTCGATTCAGCCAAAGTCACTTCCCGGCCCAGGGACCGGCAAGCCATCTGGCGGAAGTACTCTTCCCCTTTCCACCAGTGATAGAGTTCGGCCAGTCGGTTGTCATGGATCAGGCAGGGGCCGCCGTGCATTCGTTGCAGATCGATGATCTTGGTATGGAAATGGGAGTTGCCGACGACGCTGAGCACGCCGTCGTAGCGTCCGCTGAGATAGGCCCAGGAGGAAATCGGCAGAAACTGGTTGACCCCTCGAGACGCGACCGGTTTCACTGCGTCGGTATAGACATCGACGATCGCTCGCCCGCGAAGCGCTTCGACCGTCCTTTGCGTGTAGTCGGCAACTCCGGAACGGTCGGGTGGCCAAGGAGACTGGATCGCAAGTCGCGGCAACGCACCGGTGGTGCGAGCACGCGGCTGAGCTTTTCTTCGCTGCTGGATCTGGCGGACAACTTCTCCCCAGAACCTTCGCCCTACTTGCTCGGCCGTATACCGCTGCGGCACCACGCGCTGACCTGAACGCAACTCCTCTCGCCATGCAGGCTGCTGCTCCAGTTGCTCCAACAATCCCAGCAGCCGGACGTCGTCCTCAGGATCAAACCGGCAACGATCGTCAGCGACCAGTTCGCAATGAGCGGGGATATCGGAAGCGAGCACCAGCGATCCGCATGCCATCGCTTCGGTCACCGGGATCGAAAAGCCCTCAGCGCGGGAGCTGCAGACGGTGGCAAGCGCTTGCTGATACCACTGCGCCAACTCCTGGTCGGTCAGCGTCTGGCCGATCCGCAACTGCGACGCCTTGCCCCCCGATTCGACATAAAGTTTTCTCAGCCGGTCGATCTCCCCCTGAGGATAATGGCCCGCAATGCGCAGCTGAGAACGCAGCGTCCCCATGGCGCGACCGCGCCCATGCGCCTTCACCAGGAGGTCGGCATTCTTCCTGGGGTCCCCTCCTCCCACCAGCAGTACGTAGGGCTCCTCCCCGCTTCCGGTCGGGACAGAGTTGCGGTGCATCATCTCCAGAAAGGACTTCCGCAACGCCACTCCCGTCACCCGACAGCTCCCAATCGGCGCATCGATCAGCTCCCGCAATCGATTTTGCGTCGCGATGCTGTTGGAAAAGAAGAAATCGTAAGCGGCCAACCACTGCAGGCACTGCACGTACTGCTGCATCGCCTGCGGGTCGCTCAAGTACCGGTCGGGTTGATCCCAGGGAATGAAATCATGCACCAGGGTGGTGGTCAGTAGCCCCGGACGATCCAGCACGCCAGCCAGCGGGCTCGGACCATGAGTCATCGGAGATGGCTGCAACAGCACCGAACCACTCTGGATGCTAGGCGCTCTAGGGCTGGTGACGATGGTGTCAAACAGCGAGTGATATGTTTCGTGGATCTGTGGCAGCATCGGGTCGCACCAAGCGATCCATCGCGCATCAGGCAAACCCAGCGTGCCCGCATGCGACTTGCCCCAGGCATAGACCGTCGCCGCATGATGACCCACGCCACGCAAGGCGTAGTTGGGATCCTGAAAACAGCGCGCATCGCAGAGAATTTCGATCACCTCAGGCCACCTTTCGATCCGGAGGGAGCATCTGGGATCCAACCGATTCCAAACGCCTAACCCAATCCTCCAAGGATCCTGCCTGCAACGTCACCAGACGACCCTCGGATGTCATCCTCGTCCACTGAAGGCTCTCCAGAGATCGGGTCCCAAGCAGCACCCTCAACCACCGCCGCTCCTCTTCCAGATCCTCCGGGACCCACCAGCAGATGTGGCTGTGCGATTGCGCCAGGATCTGCCGCAGCACCGGGGTTCCCCACGGATCCAGCTCGGGATCAACCGCCGTGATCACGACGCGCGAGGGAATCGGCAAGCCCATCCGTCGCCACGTCAGCTCATCCATCGCCTGTCGCTCCAGCCGATGGCATTCGATATTCTCGCGAAGCACTTCAGCCCAGCTTCCCGATGGCTCGTCGATCAAAACAGCTCCCTGCCCTTGCGGACAGGATGCCAGACTTGTCAGTAGGTGATAACCATCCCTTGGCCCATGATGCACCACCGGCTGGTCGTCGACCCAAATTCGTATCGCCTGCGTCACCTCCGGTTGGTACATCCCACGGCACTTGTAAGCCACACCCACACGGTCGGTCGGCAGCGTGTAGAGAAAGCCGACCAATGGATGGGGCGCAAGAAACCGGTCCGCCGAAACCAAGCAACCGCTGATCCGATCGCTGGAAGCCCCTACCGTCCGCTCCATCGATCGCATGAACGCATGCAACGTCGCATCGCAGATCGAACCACCGCTGGCCAGCGGACCCAATAAGGCATGCTGGGGCATCGATGCAACCGACCCGCCCTTGCCGCTCCACGGTGGCTGTGTGGCCACCGTCTTCAAGACGAAGCGCTGCGACCTTTTGCGAATCGATAACTCGATCTTCTTGAAGGGCTTCAGCAACCATCGCCGACCCGCCCGCAACCGTTCTTTCCAACGTCTGCTCATCCGTGGGAATCCTTCCCGCTTTTTTTTCGTCAGCTCATCGATCCAGCCGACCTGTTGCCTCTGCCGCCTCCAAGCGCCGGTCCTTCGGCTGCTCCCCTGGAATTCGATCGGGCAATCGCAGCACTATAAGTCATCCTGCGAAAAACGGACAAGAGAAGCTTCTTGGCTTCGGTTTTGCTAGCAAAACTCAGTCGACCACTGCCACCATGGGATCGGTCGATCGCGATTCGCCAAAAGCCCTTCCAGGATTTGATCGGCCTTGGCATCGGTCGACCGGAAGGCGACCAAAGGCGCGGGGCCGCCCAGGTAAAGTCCCTCCTTCGCCTCCAGCCCCAACAGATCCCCGGGAATCCTGGTGGCCATCGCCAGCAAGAGCCTTGGATCGACTCCTTGGCTGGTTCCAGCCAGAAACCGCAATTCCTCCCAGACCGACAAACAGGGATTGCTGGCCCGGGAATCGGTACCCAGCGCCACCGGTACGCCGCTCTGATGAAGCTTTCGCCAAGGATGTTCGGCATGGCCGAAATGCCGATGGGTCCGAGGGCAATAAACCACCCCCACCCGTCCGCCCGCCCGCTCCAACTCGCCGATCGCCACCTCATCCAGAGCATTGCCATGCACCACCAAGGCGCGCGTTGCCTGGGACAGCAAGTTGATGTAGTGAGATATGGGCCTAGCAACCGGAGGTATTTCGGCCCGGAGTGCCGGCCGGCCTGTCAGCCGTTCCAGCATCTGTGCCATCGGACCCGCCTTCCCATGCAACCAATCGACTTCCTCCGGAGTCTCCGCCAGATGCATCGTCACCAGACGCGCCTCCCGCCGACTCAGCTCCACCAACCGCTCCAGCATCGCCCAAGAGAGCGTGTAGGGTGCATGGGGCGCCAGCGCCCAATCCCATTCCACCTGCAGCCCAGAGATCGCACGAGGGGCATCGTTCGTCGTGCCCCTCTTCTGTTGGCACCAGCTTTCTGCCCAAGACCATGCAGCGGCTTCGCGTTCCGCAACCGGGCAAAGAACCTCTGCCGCACCGATCCAATGAAGACCCACACCGATCGCTCTGGCCAGCGATTGTCCGGCATCTTTTTGGATGGCAAGCCGCATCGACTCCGCGATCTCAGCAGGCCACCGAAAGTCCCAGGGGGGTGTGATGTTATCAACCAGCCATCCGGTACCGCTTTCGATCGACTCCCTCAGCCCACGGCACAGGCTATCCTGGCGCATCTGGCAAAGACGCTCTTCATTCAACGTACTGGCCGCCATTCTCCTGCGTTCCACCAGCGACTCGACCCATCGGGAAAAACCACCCTCAGCGGAGATCGGTTGCTCCAGCTCCGAAAACTCCAGATGCGTGTGGGCGTTGATCAGTCGCGGCACCAAAATGGCATCGCCAAGATCCAGATCGCAGCTGGCTGGCTTCTGCACCAATCCCACCACCCTTCCCTGATGCAGTACCACCGCGCCCCCTTCCATCGGGACGTGATCCTGGGTCAGAATCCAACGAGCTCGAATCGTCAGTGGCTGCATGGGGGCGTTCACACGGGATCACGCGATGGAAAAACGACGGCTCGACAACCACCCGACGGTCCTCGCAGCTCGAGAACTACTGGGAAAGCTGCTGGTCCGACAGACCGACCAGGGACGCTGCTCGGGATGGATCGTCGAAGTGGAAGCGTACCTGGACCAGGCAGATGACGCCAGTCACAGTCGGTGCGGCCCAACGCCTCGCAATCGCAGCATGTTCCTCGAAGCGGGATGTTTTTATGTCTATCAGATCCACCAGCAACACTGCCTGAACTGGGTTACTTGCCCGGCCGGTATCGGGTCGGCGGTCCTGATTCGCGCTCTCCAGCCTCGAGAGGGAATCGACTGGATGGCGATGCGCCGCGGTACTTCGGATTCCCGCCGTTGGACCACCGGCCCCGGTCGGCTCTGCCAAGCCCTGGCGATCGATCGCACACTGGACGGGCTGGCCTCCACCCCAGGGGGACCATTGTGGATCGAACCATCCGCGTTCCAAACCCCGTCGCGATTGGATATCCGCGCCACGCCTCGGATCGGAATCTCCCGATCGACCGATCTGCCACTTCGTTTTTTCATCGATGGCAATCTCTATGTCAGTGGCTGCGCTAAGGACCACTGCCGCCCCCGGCGCGATATCCTTCAGGAACCCTCCGAAACGGATTCCCCTCCCGATGGACCTTCGCACTTCAGGTGATCGCCCGTGCATCGAACCCATTGCGTTTTTTCACCGAAGACAACCCCGATCCTTCTGATGGCTCTCCTGCAGGTTGGCTGGCTGACCCCTTGCTTGCCTTCTTGCATCGGTCAGCAGAACCTGGAGGTGCTGGAGAAGTGGACGATCGGCGATGATCGAATTGACGAAAGCAGTGGACTGGCCGCAAGCCGCGATGGATCGCAAGACCTCTGGACCCATAATGACTCGGGAGACACCGCTCGTCTGTTCCGCCTGAGTCCCGAAGGCAAGCCCCTTGGAACGCTCCAGGTAGGCCAGGCCCGCGCACTCGACTGGGAAGATATCGCATCAGGTCTTTTTCAAGGACGCCGGCTGATCTGGATCGGGGATCTGGGTGGCAACAGCAGACCGCGAAAGCAATTTGAAATCTACGCTGTGGAAGAACCGGAGATCGACAAGGAAGGGCTCCCTCCCTTCACCTGGAAACGCGACAGCCTCTGGACCCTCCGCTTGGAGTTCCCAGAACCGGGGCTCGACTTCGAAAGTCTTGCATTCGATCCAGTCGATGGATGCCTTCTGCTGGCCAGCAAGTCTCCTCTGGGGGGATCGTTCTATCGGATCACGATTCCAACACAGCCAGGGACCCATGCGCTGGAGCCCCAGCGGATCGCCCCCCATCGCATCCCGATGGCCACGTCGGCCGACCTTTCCCCGGATGGAAAGCACCTGCTGGTTCTCTCCTACGTCGGCGTCTTCCGATACCAACGGACGCAAGATAGCCAAGGTCGACTGGAGTCGTGGAACGAATGCCTGAACCGACCACCCGAGATCCTCCAGATTCCTCGCCTGCGACAGGCGGAAGCGATTTCTTGGGACGCCGCCGGGAAGGATCTGTGGGTCTCCAGTGAGCAGGCGGAAAATGCCCCCCTATGGAAACTTCGGATCCCCGACAAGCCAACGCCTTGAACCAGAGGCGGGTCGATGAAGCTTGCGTGAAGCACCAGGGGAAATTCTTGGAAGCCTCCCGCCTGTCGGCTACCATTGGGGGCGCTTCCATGATGCCAGATCGCTCCTCGCTGAGCGTTTGCATCCCCCGCCTCGCCGCCCCTCTCGACCAGATGAAAAGGTGACTCCATGGCCTCGATCCAGCATCATCCTCGTTTCCGTCGTTGGCTGGCTGCCTCCTCCGATCGCCGACAGTTTCTCAGCCAACTACTCGCCGGCTCGGTTGCCTCGCTGGTCCACCACCATGCTCATGCCTCTCCACGGCGCCCTTCGGCCATCGACCGCGATCCCTTCCAACTGGGAGTCGCCTCGGGGGAGCCATCGCCGGACGGGGTTGTCCTCTGGACCCGCTTGGCCCCCAACCCTTTGGAAGGAGGCGGGCTCGATCCGATCCCGTTGGAGGTGCGGTACGAGGTCTTTGCCGACGAATCGCTGAAGGAACTGGTCCGACAGGGGACCGCGATCGCCAGCCCGGAACTGGCTCACAGCGTCCATGTCGAACTGGAAGGGCTGTCACCGGATCGCTGGTACTGGTATCGGTTCCACTTCGCCGACGCCACCAGTCCGGTTGGAAGGACCCGCACGACCCCTGCCAAAGAGTCCACTCCCGAATCGCTCCGCTTCGCCTTCGCCTCCTGCCAGCACTATGAGACCGGTTACTACCATGCCTACCACGACATGGTGCAGCAGTCGCTAGATGCGATCGTGCATCTGGGAGATTACATCTATGAAGGTGCTGGAGTAAGCGGACGACTGCGGCAGCATCAGGGAGGCGAACTGAAGAGCCTGTCGGACTATCGCAACCGCCACGCTCAGTACAAGACCGATGGGAACCTTCAGGCGGCTCATGCCCACTGCCCATGGCTGGTGACCTGGGACGATCATGAATTCGATAACAACTATGCTGGAAACGTCTCCGAGGAATCTTCGGTGGATGTCGAGCAATTTTTGAAGCGCCGCGCAGCTGCCTACCAGGCGTACTACGAGCATATGCCGCTGCGTCGGCGCATGATTCCGCGCGGCCCCGATATGGATCTCTATCGCGCCATTCCCTTCGGCCGTCTAGCCTGCTTTCAGGTGCTCGATACGCGCCAGTATCGCACCGACCAGCCTTGCGGCGACGGGAGCAAGCCCCCATGCCCTGAAACCTTCTCGCCCGATGCCACGCTGCTTGGCGATCGACAGGAAGAGTGGCTGTTCCAGTCGCTTCAGGACCATCCAGCAACGTGGAATATCTTGGCGCAACAGGTGATGATGGCTCGCGTCGATCGCATCCCAGGAGAAAAGGTCGGCTGGAGCATGGATCAATGGAGCGGCTACGATACCGCTCGCAAACGACTCCTACAGCAGCTGAAAGATCGCCAGATCGAAAACCCCACCGTGCTGACCGGGGACATCCACAACAACTGGGTCAACGATCTGCATGTCGACTTCGATCGCCCAGAATCACCGCCGATCGCTACCGAATGGGTCGGCACCTCCATCAGCTCCGGCGGGGACGGGAAAGAAGGTGCCAAGGACCGCGAATCGGTGATGGCGGAAAACCCATTCGTGAAGTTTTACAATGCCGAGCGAGGGTATGTCCTGTGCGAAGTGACCAGCAAGCAGTGGAGGTCGGACTACCGCGTCGTCCCCAAGGTGACCGCACCAGAACCCCAATGCCATAGCCGCGCCCAGTTCCTCGTCTCCTCGGGACGCCCAGGTGCCCAGCGAATCGAATGATTCACCTGGATGCGATCAACAAACGCAAGCGAAGGGTGGGGGCCTGAGAGCCGAGGTAAAGGGAGGCGGTTTTTCTAGTGGGTCGCAGCGCGGCACCTTGCGGACTTCTCACGTCGGCTGCGATGATACTCTGCTGCTGGAATGATCCCCTTTTCCGCTGCAGTCGGCAGGTCTGAAGATCGAGAGTCACCGATGCCGTATAAGGATGCCGTGGCCCCTCTAGTGGTCAGTCGCACGCTGGGCTACGTCTTCGTGCTGGCGCTGATGATGGGAATCTATAGCCTGCTCCCGATGATCAAGGAACAGTCCCCCTACCGAGCCTATGGGGATGTCCCCTCGTCCTTTCATGCCTCGCTGTCACTGGTTCTAGGATGGTTGCTGGTCTTTCGAACCAACTCCGCCTACGCTCGCTGGTGGGAAGCGCGGACCTTGTGGGGATCTCTGGTCAACACATCCCGAAATCTTGCGCTGAAACTGACCTGCATCCCCAAGCTGACGCAGGCTGATGCCAATTATCTGGAAAAGCGGATTGCCGAGTTTCCTGTCCGCCTGAAACTCCATCTTCGACGCGAAACCAATGAGACCGACGACTTCCTGACGCAAGCCCCCCACTTCGATTCCGTCAGCTCTGTCGATCATCCGACCATCCCCTGGTCTCACTCCCCCGCCTCGATCGTCCAACAGCTTTATCGCTGGCTTGCTTACGCCCACGATCACCGGCAACTCGATGGCGACCAGATGCGCATCATCGACCTGGAGCTCGCCAGATACATGGAGATCTGTGGGGCGTGCGAGCGGATCGCCAGGACACCGATCGTTCGATCCTACCGGACCTTCGCTAGGCAGTGCATCTGGCTGTTCCTTCTAACACTTCCTTGGGGAATCGCCAACGAGTTTCAGTGGTGGACAATTCCGCTGACGATCCTGGTCAGCTACTTCATGCTGGGACTGGAGATCGTTGCCGAACAGGTCGAAGAGCCGTTCGGGACCGATGAGGACGACCTAGACCTGGATGGGCTATGCGAGACGATTCGAAACTCCGTGCAGGAGATCTTCAGGCATCAACCTGTTTCGCGTCGAGCGGTCGAGGAGGGGGCGAAGGCAGATTGAAGCGACCGTTCGACGGGGCATGAGGACTCGTCCTCAGTGCAACGGTGCTCGCACTCCTACCCGAAAGAACCATGATGGCAGAACCGACTTTCGATCATGAACGACTCGATGACGATCGACTGTCGATCGCCTAAGAAACCCTCTCGCATCCGATCGCAAAGTCGCTCGGCAAAACGAATCGTCAAGTTCGTCATCCATGGCTGCAAGCGACGCAATCGATGACGCTGCAGATTGTGCGAGCACCAGCTCGGCGCGGAACCCGGACCAACAATCGGAAGCAGCAACGTGAGCGAGCGGTTCGTTTTGCCGAAGGAGAGATCGTCGCGCCGACTTGGCGATCCGGACCGATAGACTCCTTGTCGCCCAGCCTCTGGCCGACCACACTGGTACAGATTCGGCTCGATGAAATACCGAATCGGCATCAACAACCGGCAGAAGGCGCGCTGCGGTGGAAGAGTTCCTAAAGATCAAGCAATTTTTTCGTGAGACCTGGTGGCTCTGGACGATCTATCTGGTGGTCTGCCTCGCGGCCACTTGGTACATCAGTTGGATTTTTTTGTCCGCTCTCCCGATGCTGGTCTCGATCTTCTTCTACTTCGCCATCATCCGCGGACCCGAAAGACGCCCCTGGGAAGAAACGTCCTCCGATGGGAAGGACCGGACCGACTCAAGATCCCCAGATCGATCCTAGTCGCCACCCTCACGCACGCCTGGTGAGGGTGCTTCAGCGGTCGGCCCCTTGGCCGGTTCGATCCTCAGATGCTTCCAAACCGCTTCCAGTCCGATTCCCAGCCTCGTCTCGGGCCGCGTCCGCAGGACGACGGCCTGGCATCCCTCCAAAGGCAGATCGATCGACTGCGGATCGCGATCGCAACCCTGTGGAGCCAACTCCCGCAGCCACTCCAGCTTTCCTCCCCGAACCACACCCACCGCAGCGGACAGTTGGGATTGGGTCGCTAGCTGCGGGCCGGCAGAAGCTGTCACCACCCACTGGCCTCGCAGCAGCGCATCCGAACCATCGTGTCGAAAAGCGATCTGCGAGCTTGCCGGCTGACGAACGCTCCATCCCGCCAGACGGTCCCCCAGGGAAACCAAAGGTGCCACACCTTCGCTTCCCTCCGGAGTCTTCGATAGCCCGATCGCGCCAAAACGCGACTCCTGCTGACCCACTGGATTTTCCAGAGCCAACCAACGCACGCCGGGGACCAAAGCCTCGACACCCACCAGACGCGACGCCCAGCGAACCGAATCGACCTTTGCTTCCCATCGCCAGGGCACCATGCCCTTGGGAATCCATCGCCCCTGATCGGTGACCTGCCATCCTTCGACCAGAATCCTCATACCGTCATCGAAGGCAAGCCACCGTCGGTTGGCGCTTGGGGACGATGCATCCTGTGGCGGCGACAAAAGTCGACTCAGACGCAGCGACTCCAGAGTCGCCAGACGAACCGACGCTTCCTGCGCCTTTGGGTTGAGCACCTGAAGCCAACGCTGGCGCCCCTCTGGACTTTCCCTCCATTCCAGCTGCAACACCGCGCCCTCCACCCAAGGCCGATCCGGTTCCTTCCAACCATCCTCCGCCCCGCCGCCGTCGAGAAGATCGCGACGCTGAGCCATCCAGCGATGGGGGTCGCGAGTCGGCCGAAGTACCACTCCCCGCACCCACACGCGTTCCACCTGCAGCGACTCGACGCTCTCGTGCGCCCAGACCACTCGCTTCGCATCCAGATCGACAAGCTTTCCTGGGATAGTCGATCCATCGACCAGTACCAACGTCGCCTGGGCTCGCGGCAATGCGATCGCTCCCCATGCGATTGGATGCCCAGGATCGTTCATCGCAATGGACTGCTGCTGGGAATCGACCCATCGTCCCTGATCGGAAAACTCTCTGGGCTGGGGCATCGCTATCTCTTGCGCGGAGATCGAGCCGATCAGGTGCAGGCATGCCAAAAGCGGTAGTGCACAACGCTCCATGGACCAGGGAAAACCCATCGACCACAGCTCCCTCATCGCTGAAAGATCGGAAGGACGGACCTGGGTACCTGCAGGATCAGCAAAGCCATCGCGGTACCGTACTCCGTGCTAAATGGATCTTCCCATGCGCCACTTTCGCGTTGTAGCGGCAAGATCAAATTGCGCAGTCGCGTGTAGTTATCGCGCCATGCCTGGCCACCCCGATGCCAGTACGCTTGGACAGCGTAGTAGTAGGCATAGAAAAAATAGTTGGCTCCAGGTCGATTTTCTGTGATGGCAAGATCGAGAAACTGAAAACCTTTTTCGATTTCCTCCCCTTCGCTGATCCCAAGGTTGTAGAGCGATACCAGCGCCGCTGAGGTCAACGCCATGCGACTTTCCGATTCCCGCCATTGGTACATGAATCCACCATCGGGGTTCTGGCTGCGGCGCACGTATTCGGTCGCTCGTTCGATCGTCTCTCTGGGGACCCCAAGCCCCGCATTTCTGGCAGCACGCAGAGCCATGATCTGGCAAACGGTCACCGAAAGGTCGGCATCCTTCGGTCGAGGTTCGTAACGCCATCCACCTTGATCATTTTGCGTGCGCACCAGTAGATCGACGGCGGCCTGAAGCGACGTTCGCAGCGACGCAAGCTGCGGTGCCATTCCATAGAGTTCCGCTAGAAAGAGCGTCGCAAAGCCATGCTCGTACATCGGCCCATGGGTGGTCTTGAGTGGACTGGGCAAATACCCCGATGGCTCCGCCTGCCCCAACAAATACTCTCCAATCTGGGCAATCCAATCCCCTATTAGCCCATCCCCTGGACGGTACCCACGACTCATCAGCGCCATCCCAGCAATCCCGCAGACTCCCACGTTGAGCCCCCAGCCCTGACTCTGAAACCCTCCCTGCTGGGTCCTGCGACTTGCCAAGTACTTCAGCCCTCGGTCAATCGCTCGTTCCACCTGCGGTGTGTAGAGTTCGTCGAAATCATTCCGCGCCGCAGCCTGCCACTGCCGATCCCAACCTTCGCCCTCCTCCGCAGCCAGGCCGCTTGAGATCGAAAGCCCTCCCGTCTGCAGCAGGCTCCATGCACCTACACCCAGCAGCGACTGGCCCCAATGGCGGCGGTTGGCTTCTCTCATCGCTTCGCCTCGCTCAATCGTCGATAGTACGCTTCGATTGCCTTGCGGTGACTTGGCAGAAACTCCGTGCTGGGAGCTGCCAGCATCTGCTGATGAACTTGCTGGGGCAAATGACCCCAGACACCACGTCGCAACCGACTTGGATCATTCCAGGCTGCCTGGTCGACACCATCCGGTCCCTTGGACGGCTCCCCCAACTTCCCTTGGAACCCACCACCTCCGCTAGGCCGGGCTGCCAATCGGCCGGACTGCCCCCTCCCATCCCCTTCTTCCGGTCTTCCAGCCTTGCCGCCGCTGTTACCGTCGGAAGATGGCGCCGATGGATCGTCACCTTGCGATGGGTTGTTGTCGGAAGATCGGGGCTGCCGCCCCTCCGATGGCCCGTCCGATGCTCCATCCGCTGCTCCGCTGCGGTCGCCGCCCTGCTTTTCCCCACCCTGCCCACCCGGCGTCGGTTCCTCGTTCGCAGCGGAGGTTCCTGCCGCTTCTTTGTCTGTCGAAGAGGCCATCCCAGGCGAACTGGGATCGCCCAAATCTCCCACCGGCTGGCCATCGGGCGAATCCCCTCCCGCTCCCTCGGGCTGTGGTCCTTCAGCCGCTTGGCCTCCTCCATCCTGCCGTGGGGGCTGCGAGCTTTTTCCGCCCGACTCACCTTTCCGATCCCCAATCTCCTCACTTCGATCGGTTGGCAGCTCCTGGCTCTCCCCATCCGCACCCATCGCCCGCGATTTCGACCCTCCCTGGCCTTCTTTCCCTGCGGCTGATGCCTCGGATCGACTCCCAGACTCGCTCTCCTGCGACCCCTGCTCCCCTTTGCTGCCGCTCTCCGACCGACGCTTTTCAGCCGATGGTGATTCGCTCCCTTCCGATCGATCCGATGCGACCGAATCGGAGGACGCGGGAGCATCGGTCGACGGAAACCACTGATCCAGCCATTGCAAGATCGACCTCTGCCGCTCCAGCGTGTCGGGCGCCAACGACCCGGTCCGCAGCGAACCGGCAACCGAGCGCATCAAATCCACCACCGCCTGCGCTTCGCTGGGAGGACGCTGCGACGCCTCCGCATCGGCTGGCTGCAATTCCGGTCGACTGGCCTTGGAATCGGAAGCTTCGATACCCAAGTCGCGAAGCAACTGCGCTTCCCATTCGTCTGGATTGACCGATTTGTCGCTCGCCCCCGCCGCCTTCCCAGGGGCCGGCTCCTGTGGCTCCTGCGACTCTTTTGGCAACGTAGCGGGTGGCTGAGGACTTTGCGCGACAAGGGTGGCAAGGTGCAGGACGGTTGCCGCGCAGAACGATCCGGCGAGGACCAGCGCCAAGGAACCCAATCCAATAGAATCTCTCGTGCGACGCTTGGCGATCATCTTCCTGCCTCCGATTGCGTCAGCCATCGTTCCAGCAGCTTGGCCAGTTCTTCCTGTTGGCCAGACAATTCCTGAAGCGTCAGGATCTCACTGGTCGTCAGCGGAGCACCACTCTGGGACTTCCGATCGATCTCTTCGGTTCTCGCGACGATCGCCCTTTGCGCCGCGCGAATCAACCGCAGTTCCAGCGGATCGACCGGAGAGTTGTCCTGGCTCTCTTCCGTCCCTGACAAATCGTTTTGCTCAGAACTCGGACTCCCAGACTCCTTGGGTTCCGCGGGTGGCGACTCGCTGCTTGCGCCGTCCTTCTCTTTCGCCTTCGACTCATTCAAGGTCTGTTCGATCGTCTCCAGCATCGCGTAGGCATCCGTCGCCAGCCGCAATCCCGGCTCTTCCAGCTGACCCCTCTGGAATGCCATCTGCGCTCGTTCCATCTGCTGAGTCGTCTTTTCCAGCATCCAGCCGAGGGTGGAGCCATCCGATGGAAACGTCTCGCGCCAAGGTTCCAGTTCCTGGCGAAGCGCTTGTTGACGGTCCGCCAACGTCCGGCTGCGCACCATCAACCCCTCCTCCTCCATTCGCTCCGCATCATTCTCCGAAACCCATCTGCGGTTTTGCAGCACCAGATCCCGCTGCTGGTTGGCTAGCTGTCCAAGTGCATCGCCCAGGGAACTGAGCTTCTCGGATGCCGATAGCGATTCATCCTCTGCCTGCCGATCGTCGCTGGACGGCTGGGTGGTTCCCGCGTCGGCCATAGAGGTTACTTGATCCTCCGACGCTTGCTCGGCCAGTCGCTGCATCGCCTCCTGCTGTTGACGGAGCGCTTCGTCCCACCGTTTGCTCTGCAGCGATTCGCCAGCCTGCTGCATCGGCGCGAGCGCCTCGGCCAGAGGCCTCTCCGGTGGCTGTTGCCTCACCATCTTCTGCAGTCGACTTGCCAACTCCCGCTGCTGGCTGGACAGCTTCCTGGCAGCATCGATCTCTTCGGACCCCTGGAGCGTCTGAGCCGCTTGGCGGGTCTTGTCGATCAACGTCTCTTGGTCACGCATCAGCTGCCCGATGACCTGTCCGCTCCTGGCCTGCTGCTGGTTCGCGGAGATCTGATCGCGAATCGATTCCAGTTTTTGCTTCAATCCCTCCTGCTGGGATCGCCATGTATCGAACGCCTCTTGCGGAAAATCTTCCGGCCGTGCAGCAGCCGGTTGCCTTCCCAAGTCTCTCTGCGATTGTGCTTGCATGGTCAGGTCTTGTTGCGACTGGTTCAATTGGTCCAGCCACCCCTCCCATGGCTCGACCAGCTTCGATTCCTCCATCGCTGCCTCCGCCAGCCTCTGCAGTAGCTCCTTCACCACGCCGATCGGCGATTGGGGACCGACGGCCAGCGATTGGGAGGTTTGAATGGCTTCGCGAGCCATCGACTCTAGTTTTTCGGTCGATGCCTCGGAATCGACTGGTTCGGTGGACGACTGGACCTCCTCCCATGCGTCGGTCGCCTGCTGCAACCTTTGCAGATTCTCGAGCGTCTTTTCGATGCCAAGCAGCATTTTCTGCTGTTGACGGTCGAGAGCTAGCTGCCAACCCTTCTCACCCAGCAGCACCACCGACCGCATGGGCGACTGAACTGAGTGCCCACGACGATCGGAAGCGGTCATCCACCACTGGATCTCCAGCGATCCATCGGAGCGTCGCCACGACGCGAATTCCTCCAGCGCCTTTTCGCTCCAGCGGGGACTCTGGATTTCCCAATGCCAATAGGCTCCTGTTCGATCGGCATCCTGGGGCGAACCCACCGACGGCAGAGCACCTGCCAGCACCGATGGCCATTCGCTCGGCTCGACCACCGATCCTTCTTCCCAATCCAATTCGGCTCGAGCGCGCGCCACGACCGCACCCGCCTCCACAAGCGGTACCCACGTCGTCCTCGATTCGTTTCCCTCGCCACGAATCGCTTTCCATCCGAATCGCCATTGCTCGATCGCATGATCGTCGCTGGCCTGGACCCGCCAAGCGATGCGGCTGCCCCACGGATACTCCGACGATTCCTCTGGCGCGACCACTAGCAACTGCGGTGCTTTATCGGGCAGCACTCGGACCTCCCAGGTATCTTCCGATTGCGATTCGACCCCTTCCTTCGATCGCCAGCCCAAACGAAACCGAAACCCACGCTCGGCGGTCAATGGCTGGTCGGCGGTGCCCCATTGGAATTGTTGCTGGACAGCATCCGGTTGCGGCAGATCGGGAACTGGCGGAAGTGAGCCATCGCCTGCCTGCGTCGCGGTAACGGATCCGTCTTCCAGCCACTGAAAGTCGATCCAATGAATCGAATCGACGAGCCGATCGAATTCGACTTGCCAGAAGTAGCGAGTCCCTTGGGTCCAGAGCTGGAGTTGGCTGGAATCGGGACCGGGGGGCGTTTCTATCCCGTCAGGAGGCGTGATGGTAAAACTTGCCTGGCGAATCTTGGCAGCGGCTGCAAGCTGGATCGCGTGCCACTCCATGTCGCGATCATCCCCACCTTCGGCGCGCACTTCGATCGGCATTTCAAAACCAGGAAGAGTGGCCAACGCATGCGGCCCGTCCGCCTGCCACTGGATCGTTTGCACCGCGCCACGGGAGGCGCTGCGCCACTGCAGCTTGAGGTCCTCGGGCAAGGGGCCCGACTGATTCTCGATCCGCACCGTCACCGGTGTACTGGGCGGCACCGCCAGCGGCAGATCGCGAAATGCCAAGTGGACACGACGAGGCCACTGGGGAGCGTTCCATGGAAAGAAGACGCGCCTGGCCGCTGTGCTGAACGACTGAGGCACCAGGATCCACCCCAATCCGATCAGTCCCACCAAGGCGATCAGAAACCACCAGCCCCTTCGACTCAGGTCTTCCTTCAAAACCTGTTCTTTGCTCACCGTCGGCCAGCGATCCAGGAATCGCCGCACCGCCTCGGCCTTCAATGCCTCGCTACCCGACCCACCCTGCGCGCTGGCCGCCTCCCCGGCCGAAGCCTCCTTTTGCCATCGCTCCACACTCGCCAACCACCCCGGTTCGATCCCCACCAGCCGTTCGATCTGACGGAGCAAATGGTCGCGAGGGACGCGCCAACGCTTGGATACCAGCAAGGTACGCATGAGCAGCAGAACAAGGGCACTCCATGCCGCGATCGACTGCAGCCAACGCAACGGTGCCCAATGCCATCTCCCCCAAGCTTCCAGCAGGGAAAAAAAGACAAGCACAGCCAGCACGCCCAGGGTGATCCGCTGGAGGATCCGCGTGCGTGCTCGTCGCCGAAGGTCCCCTGCGATGGCATCGATTTGACCGGTCAGCGACCGCATCCCTAGGGAGCTCTCTCCGGAATCCCGCCCCGCTGAGTCCATTCCAATCGTTGCCTCCGATCCAAACAGGCCAAATCCAGCCCAAGGCCGTTTTCGCCTCACTTCGCCGCTTCCAGCACGCCGTCTGGATTATAGGCCCCCAAAGGCGATTCTCCCAGAAGAACCATGGTGGCCCCGACCGCCATCACGAGACTGGCCAACAAACGCCATCCAAGATGCGGCTCCCGGAACAATCGCCAACCGAGGAAGACCTGAAGGATTCCGCTGAGCTGAAAGAGGGCCAGAGCCGGGCCGATAGGGATCGTGCGGAAAAGAAGTACCGTCGATCCCTGAAGGAGTGCGTAGGCAAGCGCGATCCAGGCCAGCTTGGGATCCAACGATCCACCAGCGGTCGGTAGCGATTGTCTCGGCCTCGGTGAGCCGGTCATGCACATCAGCTTGTCGATCGACATCGCGACGACCGAACTGCCCAGCGCCCACCCCCAAAGCACCTCCAGCCAGGGAGCCCGAAGGAGCGATTCTTTCAGGAACACACTGGCCAGGGCAGTCAGCCCGATCGATGCGAATCTCGCAGCGACCGCATGCATCGGTGTGGCCCCACGATCGTTCGATCGACCCTGCGCTAGACACCAAGTCCCCGCCAGAATCACCCCCATCCCCAGAAGCGACAGACTTCCCGGCCGCTCACCAAGCCACCACCAAGCTCCCAGCAGCCCCACCAGCGGTTTATAGCTGTTGATCGGTCCAATCACCGACAGCTCGCCGCGGCCGATCGAAGCGACCAACAGAACATTGCCTACCCCATCCAGCAGGCAAGCCACAGCAAGGGGGAACGCCATCGCAGACCAGGGGGTTCCATCGTTCGGGTGCATCAGATAGGACGCAATCACGGCAGGAGTCGATGCGATGGTCATCCACGCAAGCCCTCGGTAGACGATCTCCGTCGGCCGATACCCCTGCGCGAAAAGCTGCTTCTGAAGCACGCTTGCCCAGGCGCTGGCAGCGACGCGGATCAAGAGCAGCGCAAGACTCAAAGTGGTCAAGGCTTGCGATCCCCCTGGGGATCGATCGTCCAATGCTCCGAACTGTTGACGCACTGGCGGGAATCGAACAGGTTCCAGTAAACCACCGTCGCACCCTCGGGCACCTCCGCCTCGACTCGGTTCCGCTCCCGATCCACTCTTCCTTCCACCACCTCCCACTTTCTCTCCTGCCAGGGACCTGAATCGCAGGTAGCGGCCAGCTCCACCCTTTCGATCGCGACGTCGCTTTGGAATCTACCCCATGCCGTCCTCCCCTCCACCCCTTGATCGATCCACTTTCCCAGTGGAGCACCACCGCGAAGCCACTGATCGGCGAAAACGCGGATCTCCTCCGGGCCCTCCCCTGCCTCGCCATGGCCATGCGGCATCCGGACCCGCAGCGCCAGGGTGCGCGGGCCTCCAGGCAATCGATAACTCTTCTGCCAGGAATCCATCGGATAGGCGAAGTCATTGGTTCCGTTGACCCACAGCATCGGCATCTTCGCCCGCGACAGATAGACCGAAGGATCCCACTGCTCCAGCCACCTGGCAGACTTCTCTGGCCCCATCTGCTGAAACCGGTCCCGCCAGGCTGAATTGTCCCCCAGGTAACCACATCCGTAGACAGGAACCGCCAGTTGATAGCGGGGATCCACCCCTGCCACGATCGAAGTCAGATAGCCACCCCAGCTGATGCCGGTCACTCCAATCCGATCTGGATCGATCTTCGGATCACCGCGCAACAGACTATGCCCTAGAATCGCCGCGCCGACCGCATGGTAGGTCCACTGCTCTTCGATCGGTTGATCGATCTGATCGAACGATGCATCCCAACCTGGCGGGCCGGCCCAGGCATGTCGCTTCCAGTTGCCATAGGTCCCCACTGGTACGCATCCGCAAAGATCGATCGCGATCGCCGCATAGCCCCGTTCATTCCATCGCTTCACCCAGAGATCAAAGGCAGTGCCCCCACCTCCGTGCAGCAGCACCATGGCAGGCCAGCGCCTACCAGGTTCCTCATGCACCTCGGCAGGATAGCCCAAGTAAGCAAAGACCCGAGTCGGCTTCCCTTGATACGGCAAGCCTTCGTAGAAGAAAGCTTCCACTCCTTCGGCAATCCCTTCCTCAGCAGGAAACCGCTGAGGCACTCGCGACAACGCCTCCAACTTCCATGGCTCCAAGCCCCCCGTGGCTGGCGCATCCAGCCCATCGATGCCATCACACACCTCGCGAAAGAAAGCGCAGATGCGATCGGTTGCCTCGGCGGGATACTGGTGGGTGCCCCCATGGATCCACTCGATCCAGGGAACTCCCTGCAGCGTCTGGTAACGGATCGACTGCTGGTCCCAAGCAGCTCCAGTCGGCTTCACAGCCAACTGCCTGCGGACCGCTGCCATCGACTGTTCCTGAGCTGCAAAGCGAACCAACTGGTCGTTTCTTCCTGCGATATGGATTGCCGGCTTAGCCACCAGCCTGTCGACCTGCCGACAAACCGCAGCGCTGGGAGCGAACCCCGCAAATCGATCAGCCCGCTGGCGCCAAAGAAGGTAGGTGAATCCACCTCCATTGGAATGCCCCGTTGCAAACACTTTCCGATCATCGATCGGATAGCGTTCTTTCAGCCTCTCTAGCAGAAGATCGACAAACTTCAGATCCCGATCTTCCTGCTGGCCAGCGGCATGCTGCCATCCATTGCGTTTGCCTTCGGGATCGGTCAATCGACCGGGAGTCGGAATCCCCTGCAGATAGACTGTGCAAGCTTCGGGCCATGCTTCATGGACGCGCAGACTTCTGGCCGCTCGCTGTGCGGTGCCGCCATGGCCGTGAAACACCAGCACCAACGGTGCTGCCCTTCCCGCCTGATCTGGCTGGTACACGATCGCCTCCCGCGATCGGCCCTCCACTTCCACCGTCAGCGTTTCAGGTGCCGCCCCATCGACTTTCGCGAGCGTGAAACAAAGCAGCCAAACCAACCAGATCCCGATCTTCATCCGCCACCTCCCAAGGTTTCCCCCACCGGCCTCCGACGCTATCCTAACAGATACCCGCTAGGCCACCTGATCCATGCGGATCGCCGAAGTCGCCAGATCCCCCTCAGGCCCTGGTCCCACGCATTGTGGACTTGCAACTGGTGCGCGGTTTCCGACCAACAAGATCGGCTTCCAACGGTTCCCCCTTCCCCTACGAAGTTCCTGCAATGACGCAATCCTTCCATCGATTCCCGCTGTTTCCCTGCGACGTGCCCACCTGGTTCTGTATGCTTGCGATGCTGTGGACGTCTGCCCATGGGTCGCTGTCGGCGCACGAAGGTGACCATGAGCATCCGGCCAAGCCGGTGGCCCCTGCCGAGGCGCATCGCCCCACACCGATCCCTGATCGTGTCATTCTCTCGATCGGCGATGACCCCACCACCTCCTGTGGCATCACGTGGCGCACCAGCAATGATGTCGCGCACGGTTTCGTGGAATGGGCCGAAGCGACGCATGGACCAGAGTTTCGATTGAAGCCGAATCGGATCGAGGCGACCACCAGCGCGCTGATTACAGATCTGAACCCCGCTCACTTTCACTCGGTCAAACTCATCGACCTGAAACCAGCATCCCCCTATGTCTATCGCGTCGGCGATGGGGCCAACTGGAGCGAGTGGCATCCGTTTGAAACCGCTTCGGAGCAGCCCGAAGCTTTTCAGTTCCTCTATTTCGGTGATGCCCAGAACGATGTCCTCTCGCTCTGGTCTCGCGTGATTCGCGACGCCGCCCGCCAAGCCCCCAAGGCTCGGTTCATGATCCATGCTGGCGACCTGATCAACCGGCCCGAATCGGACTCCGACTGGGGCGAGTGGTTCCGCGCAGGCTCCTTCCTCCATGCGACAATCCCCTCCGTGCCAGTCCCGGGAAATCACGAACAGGCGAAAAACGAAGATGGCAGTCGCCGGCTCTCCCACCACTGGCGCGCCCAGTTCACGCTCCCCGAAAATGGACCGCCCGGGCTCGAAGAAACCGCCTACACCTTCACCTACGGAAACTTGCGCGTCATTGGGCTCAACAGCAATGAGAAGATCGACGAGCAAACCAAATGGCTGGAATCGATCCTCCAGCAGCACCCCGCTCCCTGGATCGTCTGCACCTTCCACCATCCCATTTTTTCCACCGCCAAGGAGCGGGACAACAAGGCGCTTCGCGATGCCTGGAAACCGCTCTTCGATCGCTATGGAGTCGATCTGGTACTTCAGGGTCACGATCATACCTACGGCCGGACTGGTCTGATCGACGAAACCGTCCCGGAAACTCTCTCCAATGTGCCGACCGGCGTTCGCCACGCCGATCCGAAGAGCGGCACTGTCTATGTGGTCTCCGTCAGTGGCCCCAAGATGTACAACCTAGCGCCCGATTCGATCATGGAGCGAAGCGCTGAGGACACGCAGCTGTATCAGATCATCGAGATCGCAGGGGACCAGCTGCGCTTCGAGTCGCGAACTGCGATGGGTTCACTCTACGATGGCTTCACGCTGACCAAGCTGCCCGACGGGCGGAAACGACTCCAGCCTCGCACCGATGTCATTCCGGAACGCAAGCGCGAGAAGCCCCAGACACAGCTTCCCGAAAGCAAGGTCAAGGAAGAACCTGTGCTCCCCGGCAAATGATCTTCCGGTCGGTCCAATCGATCAGGCTCGATGCGAAAGCGCCTTGGTGACCAGTTCCCCGTGGATATCGGTCAAACGGAAATCGCGCCCCTGATAGCGATAGGTCAGCCGCTTGTGATCGATCCCCATCAGGTGGAGGATCGTGGCATTCAGATCGTGCACGTGCACCGGATCTTCGAGGATGTTGTAGCAGTAGTCATCCGTCTGGCCGATCGTGGTACCCTGAGCCACCCCGGCGCCGGCCAGCAGCATGGTAAAGCATCGCGGGTGATGATCGCGGCCGTAATTATCGGCCGTGATGCCCCCCTGCGAATAGATCGTTCTTCCAAACTCGCCTCCCCAGACGACCAGCGTATCCTCCAGCAGCCCCCGCCGCTCTAGATCGATCAGCAGCGCTGCGGTCGGCTGGTCGACATCCTTGCATTGCCCCGCAATCGCTTTGGGAAGATTGAAGTGCTGATCCCATCCCATGTGAAACAGCTGCACGAACCGCACATCCCGCTCGGCCAGCCGGCGGGCCAGCAGGCAATTGGCAGCGTAGGACCCCGGCCTTTTGACGTCGGGACCATAAAGATCTAGCACCTCCTGCGGTTCGTCGCTTAAATCGATCAGCCCCGGTACGCTCTGCTGCATACGAAAAGCCATTTCGTACTGAGCGATGCGCGTCTGTATCTCAGGATCCCCCAGCTGCTGGTGCCGGATCTCGTTGAGCGACTTGAGGCGACTGAGCGTCTGGCGCCGCGCCTCCAGGTCCACCCCTGGAGGATCGGAAAGATACAGCACCGGGTCCCCCTGATTGCGAAACTTCACCCCCTGGTGCTGCGACGGAAGAAAGCCCGATCCCCAGAGTCGATCGTAGAGCGGTTGATCGTCGGGACGGCCGCTGCCAAAGGAAGTCAGCACGACATACGCAGGTAGATCCTGGTTGACGCTCCCAAGACCATAGCTGGCCCAGGAGCCAATGCTGGGGCGACCCGCCAGCTGCGAACCGGTCTGCGAAAATGTAATCGCCGGATCGTGATTGATCGCTTCGGTATGCATCGAACGAATCATGCAGAATCGATCTGCCTGTCCAGCCATGTGGGGCAACAGATCGCTGAACCACATGCCGCTCTTGCCATGCTGCGCGAAGCGGAAGATCGAGGGAGCCACCGGAAAGGTGCTCTGGCCAGAAGTCATCGTTGTCAGTCGCTGCCCCTGGCGAATGGAATCCGGGAGATTCTCCCCGCGACGCGCTTCGAGGGTCGGCTTGGGATCGAACAGATCCATCTGCGAGGGAGCCCCCGATTGGAACAGGTAGATGATCCGCTTGGCGCGCTGCACCGGATGGCCGGAAGCCCCCGCCAATGCCGAACCAGGCTCGGCAAATCCCCCATCGGCGGGCACCGATCGACCCTCATCGGAAAGCAGTTTACCGGCCGCCATGGTGGCCATAGCCGAAGCCGAAAAGCCTAGGCACAGTCGCCGCGACATGGCGCTAGCTACACTCCCGTCCCATCGCTGTCCCACTTCGATATCCTCCCTTTGCGTCCGTCCCGAAAGAGACTAGCGAGTCACCACTTCGTCCAGATTCAGCAGCACCCGTCCCAGCAAGGCGTACGCCGCCAACTCGCGCGCATCGATCGCCGCATCGACGGGCGACTTGCCCACCTTCAGCAATCCATCGGAGGGGAGCGATCCTGCCACCAGTCGCTGGCGATCTGCCGACAGCGCCTCGAGCAGAATCGATGCCTCCTGTTCGCTGGGCCATCGACCGACAGCCAACCGGAAACCATATCGGACGCGATCCCGATCTTGCTGGCCCCCCTCCCGAATCATCCGCTCTCCCAGCTTCCTGGCTGCCTCGACGAAGGTTGCTTCATTGAGCAGCGCTAGGGCCTGCAGCGGCGTGTTGGTATTCGACCTCCGGACTGTGCAGGTCTCGCGATTGGGGGCATCGAAAAGGAGCATCGTGGGAGGCGCTGCGGTGCGCTTCCAGATCGTATAGAGCGTCCGCCGCACCCGTGCAGCACCTTCATCTTCCTGGTAGTTGCGGAGGTCGCCATAAACACTCGTCTCATCCCACACTCCAGCCGGCATGAACGGGCGGACGCTGGGACCACCGATCGTCCGGTCCAGCAGCCCACTGATCGCCAGCGCCTGGTCTCGCACCAGCTCGGCGGGAAGGCGAAAACGTGGCCCCCTGGCAAGCCATCGATTCTCGGGATCGCGCTGCCAAGACTCGGGACCCGCAGCAGCTGTCTGTCGGTACGCACGGCTCATCACGATCGCCTTGTGGATCGCTTTCATATCCCAGGGATGCGCGGCCGCTCCGTCGATCGCAGGAAGCTGACTGCCACTTTGGAACTGGCTGGCCAACCAATCCAGCAGCTTAGGATGGCTGGGGAAGTCGGCCTGTGAACCAAGATTCTCGGTCGACTTGACCAGACCCTGCCCAAAAAAATGCTCCCAGGCTCGGTTCACCCAGACCCTTGCGGTCAACGGATTGGATCGATCGACGATCCAACTAGCCAACCCCAGCCGATTCATCGGAGCCCCCTGCGGCATGGGTGGCAGTGCCGCCGGTAACCCCGCCTCCACCTGCTCGCCCGGCTGATCGTATTGCCCTCGCACCAGCAGATGGCTGGGGCGCTTCGGCCCCTCGCGCATCACCATCACCGTCGGAAATGCCGCTCGCAAAGATTCGATCTGCTTGTCGACTCTCCCTCGTTCCCCCTGCGCCTTGGCGATGGGCGTATCGGGCTGCATGCGATAGAGCCCCTCCAGCGCCTTCCACTGTTCTTCGCTTCGCAACTGCGGCTCCACCGCGACCGCCTCTCGCATGGCAGCTGTCCAGATCGATCCTTCAAAAGGAAGCTGGCCTGCCGCACTTCCAGTCCAGTGGATACGGAATCGACCGATGTTGTGCTGGCTGAGGATGTCCTGATGCAGCTGCACCACCAACCTCGCCCCCGCAGGCAGTTCGATCGGCTGATCCAACAAAAACATCGCGCGACTGGCTTCCTTGCGAGTCGGTCCATCGACCGCCCAGCCGCGGCCTGGCGTCCGCGCGACGATGTTTTGAATCTCCCAATCCTTCTGCGAATAGGTCGCCTCCGCCCGCGTGAAAACCAACTCCTTCGGCTCGGACCACCCCGGCGCCTCCAGCTTCGCTTCCACTCGCCCCAAGACAAAATTCCCATTCGCGTAGCGCCCAACACTCTGCTCTGGCAGCGACGGGTCGGGCAGACACTCCAGCAACAAACCGCGAAACGCGTTGCCACCCAGTGGCCCACTCAACGCATAGAGATCATGGGTCGGATTCTCCCCGCTGGCCAGATAGCTGCCATCCTCTTGAAGGGTCAGGGTGGAACCCTTCCGGGAGACCGCTTCCTCTAGCCCCCATGGCAACCAGACTGAATCGTTCTCGGATGCCAGCTGCTGCAGCTGTGGTTCCCAGGCCAGCAGTCGTTCCCGCAGGCTTCGCTCCTCGGTCGCCACCAGATCGTTCGATTGCCGCCGCAATTGCTCCAACCTGTCGATTTCCTCCTTCTGTGCCGCCGTCGGCACCGCCATCACCGGCTCGGTGTTGCGCGACTCCCCCTGCAGCGTCCCCGCTTCCGGCACGTTATTGAAGAAGGCGAAGAATTGATAAAACTCTTTCTGCGAAATCGGATCGTACTTGTGGTCGTGGCAGCGGCAGCAGTTGAACGTCAGTCCCAGCCACGCCAGCCCCGTCGTCTCCACGCGATCGATCACCGTCTCGGCACGCCACTCCTCGGCGATGATCCCTCCTTCCCCATTGAGCCGAGAATTGCGGTGGAAACCAGTCGCCACCATCTGCTCCGTCGTCGCGTCAGGCAGCAGATCCCCGGCCAATTGTTCGATCGTGAACTGGTCGAAAGGCTGGTTCCGATTGAGCGATTGGATCAACCAGTCGCGCCAAGGCCATTGATAACGACTGCTGTCGATCTGATAGCCATTGCTGTCGGCGTAACGCGCCAAATCCAACCATCGGATCGCCATCCGTTCGCCATAATGCGGAGAGGCCAGCAGCGCATCGACCACCTTCTCATAAGCATCCGGGGTTCGATCCGACAAGAACCGATCGATCTGCTCGGGAGTGGGTGGCAAACCCGTCAGGTCCAGACTCAGCCGCCGCAACAACGTCTCGCGATCCGCTTCGGGCGACATCCGCAGCCCCTGTTCGGACATCGCTTCAACAAGGAACCTGTCGATCGCCGTCAGCGCGTCGGCAGTTGTTCCAGAAACGGCATCGGGCGCGATCTCAGGGATCGGTGGCTGAGCGATCGGCTGGAATCCCCAGTGCCCCGCGTAGGTGGCCCCCTCGGAAATCCAGCGTTCGAGAATTTCCTTTTGGGCTTCGGTCAACTCCTTTCCCGATTCGGGAGGCGGCATGATCAGGGAAGGATCGGTGCTCCGAATCCGCTCCACCAAACCGCTTGCCTTCAGGTCGCGTGGGACCACCGCCCGCTGGCCACTTTCCAGCTGAGCCGTCGCGCTTCCCTCCAGATCCAATCTCAGCCCCGCCTGACGCTGCTCCTGGTCGGGACCATGGCACTGAAAGCAATGGTCCGACAGGATCGGCCGGACCTCCCGCAAAAACCGCTCCGATGCCTCCGGCTGCCCAGCCATCACCATGCTGGCCACCGCAGAAGTGAGGAAGCCGCAGCACCCAAGCAACCAACCGGTGTCGAACCAACGCATGGACAGATCCTGTCGCTTCCAATGTGCTTCGTCAGCCAGCTCTTCTTAATCTTGAAAGACTACTGGCCACCCTTCTTCTCTTTCAGCTTCTCTGCGATGAAGTCGGAAAGCTTTTCGCCACGCAACTCCTTGGAAGTCCCGAGGATCTGGCCCGAGTCGCCGTCGACAAGAAGGACGAAGGGAATCCCACTGACATCGTACTGCGCACCCAGCTTGGTATCCCAACCCTTCCCTTCGTAGACCTGCGTCCAAGGAAGCTCGCGATCCTTCAGGAACTCGCGGACCTTCTCTTCCTGGCCCTCCTGATCAAAACTGATCCCCAGGATCTCAAAACCCTCTTTGTGCCAATCGTCATACGCCTTCTTGACGTTCGGCAGCTCCGCGATGCATGGACCACACCAAGTAGCCCAGAAGTCCAGCATCACCAACTTGCCCGCATACTGCTTGGGAAACTCGATCGCCTGCCCATCCAGATCGGTCGCGCTGAAAGGGAGCGCCGACTTGCCCAACCTCAGGTCGGGAGGCAGCGGCAATTGCGGCAGTTCCTCATCGGCCTTCTTCAGCGACAGCTTCCCTTCCTTGAGCTCCAGGACCATCGTGGATCCAGTGAAGTTGAAGGGCTTACCAATCGACACCATCTCGTAATTGCGGCTGACGTCGCCGTTGCCGTCGCGGTCGATCGGTAGCGTCGAGTCCGATTCCAGCGCTCCTGCGGAGAAGGTCTGAAGCTTCTGTCCATCGATCTCGAAGGCATATTCGTAGCCGAAGTCGGCATACCACAGGAGCGTATTGGCCAAGGGAGCCCGACGTGGGTCCTTCGGATCAAATCGGTAGCAGTTGATCTTCCCTAGATCTCCGCCTCCCAAATCGATCGTGGAACCACCGGTGTACATCGTCAGGTCCCCCTGCTCCCGGGGCTCCCATGTCGCCTGGGGGTCGTTCGTCAGATCGCCGTCGCCGTTGGTGTCGATCCACAGACGACTTGGACCTTCCTCCGGCTGATCGATCACAAATGCCCAGGACTTATCCCCCAGGGTCAATTTGCCATAACCTGGCTTGACCAGACCTTCAGGCGCCACCTGGACGATCGATGCTTCCTGATCCATCTCCGCGCGAATCGGGCGATACCCGCCAACTCGGGCTGTCACCCCCTCGCCAAGGAACTTCTGTTCCACCTCTCCAGCCTGCAGCGCATGGAAGCTACCGCCCACCAAAGCGATCGCCAACGGGACTCGACACAGGAGTTTTGCATGGACTGTCTTCATGGCTACCTTTCGGAAAGAAGAGTTCGCTCTGGAATTACCCGGCGGGAATGTCCCGTGGAAGAGCAACCTACGCTTCGTCCGTTGCTTGAAGTTCCTGGTAATTCACACCGAGTTTTGCATCGACAGGTCTCTCACTCTAACGAAAGGAATCGCTAGAGGCAATTTTATGAGCGGGGTGGGCGGAGCCCCGAGAAGCCGCCATGAAGACCTCCCAGCCCGCTTCTTTTCGCTCTTTTTCCCGTTTTGTCCCTAACGGTTTTTCATGCCATCGGTACGATGAGGGCCACCTGACCGGCAAAGCTCGCTCTTGGCCGGCGGTTGTCAGAGGCCGGCGATCGTCGATTTGGCCGTTTGGATTGATTCGAGAAAAGGGATTAGAGTTCTGCATGTCGGAAAAGGACGAATCGAACGAGTTGCCACAGGAGTCAGTTCTGGAGCAAGAGCCCAATCGGCCGCAGGCGGATTCGGAGATCCCACAGGAAGTTTCGCAGCTGCCCGAGGGAGATGCGGAGATCCAGCCGAACGTCGACCTGTCGGAATCAGAGTCGGCGGAATTCGAACTGATGGAGTCAGAGTCAACGCCGTCGGAACCGACGCAAACCATCGCTCCACCCGTCGCGGCTACCGCAGGCAATTCGTTTGGTGACTTCGGTCTGGACCCTCGTCTGGTGCGGGCTGTCGAAGCCGCCGGCTACACACAGCCCACGCCGATTCAGGCCAAAACGATTCCCCATCTGATCAAAGGGCGCGACGTTCTAGGGCAGGCGCAGACTGGCACCGGCAAGACCGCCGCGTTTGCTCTCCCCTCCCTCCATCGACTCGATCCCGAAATCCCGACGGTTCAGGTACTGGTCCTGACGCCAACCCGAGAACTGGCGATCCAGGTCGCCGACTCCTACACGAAATACGCATCCCAGATGCGGCGCGTTCCAATCGCCTGCATCTATGGCGGTCAGGACTACCAGATCCAGTTTCGGCAACTGGACAGCGGCGCCCAGATCGTCGTCGGTACCCCCGGTCGCATCATGGACCACATGCGGCGAGGCTCCCTGGTGCTCGACGCCCTCCAATGCCTGGTGCTCGATGAAGCCGACGAAATGCTGAAAATGGGTTTCGCCGACGACGTCGAATGGATCTTGAATCAGACCCCTGGCAGCCATCAGACCGCTCTTTTCTCGGCGACGATGCCCGAGCCAATCCGGCGGATCGCCAGTCAGCACCTCAAGGATCCCGCTCACGTCAAAATCGCTCAGCAGTCAGCCACCGCCGATACGGTGCGCCAACGCTATGTGGTTGTCACCCACGAAGATCGCCCCGCCGTGCTGGCCCGATTGCTGGAGGCAGAGCCGACCGATGGAGTGCTGGTTTTCGTCCGTACCAAGATGGCCTGCGAACCGCTGGCAGATTATCTGCGAGAACGAGGTTTTCGCGTCGCTGCCCTGCACGGGGAAGTCGCGCAACGTCAACGGGAACGCGTCATCGATGGCCTGAAAAACCACCGGATCCAGGTCGTTGTCGCCACCGATGTGGCAGCCCGTGGACTCGATGTCCAACGAATCAGCCATGTGATCAACTACGATCCCCCGAACGACAGCGAAGTCTATATCCATCGAATCGGACGAACCGGCCGCGCGGGAAGAAGCGGCGAAGCGATCCTGATGGTTAGCCCTCGCGAACGAGGCCGATTGAGGCTGATCGAGAAAGAAACGCGGCAGACTATCCAGCCGATGGAAGTCCCCAGCAACCGACAGATCAATAAGAAGCGCGTGCAGCAGTTCCACGACCAGATCGACCAGGCTCGCGAGCATGCCGACGTCGAATCGTACAAGTCGATTCTGGAGCAATATCAGCGAAGCCACGAAGGAGTTCCCCTGGAGGAAATCGCGGCGGCACTCGCCGTTCTGGCACAGCAAGGCAAGCCTCTGCTGGAACGCGACACCATCCCCACCCTGGAATTCTCGCGGGAACGACCTGGCAAGGAAAACGTCCGAGGCGATCGCACTGCCGACCGATCTCGCGACTCCCGTCGCGGACCCCCGGTCGCCGAAGGCATGGAAAGCTATCGCGTCGATGTGGGTCGACGCCACGGCGCCACCGTGTCGAAGCTGGCTGAAACGCTGGCGAGCAGCTGCGGCATCAGCATCGAAGATGTTGGAAGAATCCATATCGAAGAGGATTCCAGCACCGTCCAAATGCCCGAAGGACTGCCTCCCGATCTCCTGAGACTGCTCCAACAGCAACCGTTTCAAGGCCAACCGCTTCGAATGCGACGATGCTTCGAAGGTCAGCAGTCCGCAGGTCGTGGCGCCCCAGGCTACCGACGATCGTTCAGCGGACCTCGCGCCGGCGGACCTCGTTCGTCAGGTCCAAGAAGTGGTGGACCTCGCGATGCTGGACCTCGTGCAGGTGGACCGCGATCTGGCGGCCCTCGCTCTGGCGGCCCTCGATCTGGCGGCCCTCGATCGGCTCGTGGACCCGGACGCTTCGACGACCGACCACCACGCCGCGGCCCCCGACCTGACTCCGATGGCCCCCAGGGTCCCCGACCGCCCAGGAAACCCCGAAACGGCTGATCCCGTCTGCCGACCGACACCGCCGTGAACTTCTTCTGGCAGGGCGCGATCCTAGCTACAATCGATCGACGTTTCTTCGGTCGATCGATGGCGCGCCCTCGCACCAGAAGATCGACTTCCCTGGCCGTCTCTTGGTGGCATCAACCCCCGTGACTCCCGATCCCCCCCACTCTCGCAACGTGCTCCTAGAAGTCTGCGTCGATACCGTCTCTGCCGCCATCGCTGCCTGTCAGGCAGGTGCCGACAGGATCGAGCTAAGCCAAGGACTGGAACTGGGAGGTCTGACGCCTTCGTTCCACCTGACCATGGAAACGCGCCGTGCGATCGATCGACCACTGGTGGTCCTGGTGCGATGCCGGGGGGGAGGATTTCAATACGATGAAATCTCCCTACGAGTGATGCGCGATGATTGCCGACGCTTGATCGATCTGGGGATCGACGGACTGGTTGTCGGTGCCCTGGATCGCTCCGGCACGTCTTTGGATTGGCCTTGGATGGAATCGCTCCCCGAATTAGCCCCGCCGCCGTTTCAGTGGGTGGTGCATCGCGCGTTCGATGCGGTGGCCAAGCCGCTGGAGGAAGCGAGACGACTGGCCGATTGGGGATACCAAAGAATACTGACCAGCGGAGGCCCTCCAACCGCTTACGAAGGAATCGAACCGCTCCGATCACTTCACCACCACAGCGGCCACCTGATCGAAGTCTTGCCGGCAGGAGGTATCCGCGCCTTCAATGCCGTGGAGTTGATTCAAGCGATCGGCTGCCGACAATTGCATGGATCCTTTCGGTCGGCTAGTGATCCCCACCAAGTCGATCGCGAGGAAATCCAAAGGACGCGCCAAGCGATCGACTCGCTGACTTAACAAGGAACAGGTGGCAGCGGAAACCAAGCGAACAAACCGTAGGGTGTGTGAGCCGGTCGTTGAAGAGAGCACCTCATGGCGCCAGGTGATGAAAACTTGGTCTTATGGTTCCTGGCAGGCACTACCCGACCGCGAACACACCAGAACCAAACGTCCCTCGCCGCATCAGGGTGTGTTCCGCCGTCGCGGCCAAAGGCATGGGGCACCTACCTGCCACGGCAATCGAACTGTCGGAAAGCCGCTCAAGCTACCGACGGCCTCACCCACCCTACCGAACACAAGCACGACATGAAGCGAACAAACCGTAGGGTGTGTGAGCCGGTCGTTGAAGAGAGCACCTCATGGCGCCTGGTGATGCAAACTTGGTGCCACGGCTCCTGGCAGGCACTACCCGACCGCGAACACACCAGAACCAAACGTCCCGATGCAACGCCAGCCACGCGCTGCCAGATAGGTGTGGAAGGTAGAGACCAGTCGTTAGCAGAATGCCGCAAAATCACAGGATGCGATAGTGTTCGTGAAAAAAGCGAAACACTGCGCAAGGTCCGGGAATGCCTGCACCTCACAACAAAAGCATCAGGGAGATGCCACGACGCTGGGAATGGGAGCCAACAGCGATTCGGGGATGTCGAACGCCATGAAAAGACTCTCCTTGGCCGCTTCAAAGTCGTTATCGAAGCTGACGATCAAGGTGCGAATCGACTGATCGGAACTGGGATGCCATGCCAGCCCCTCTGGTTTCTCGGGAGCCCTCTGGCCGCTAAAACCGAAGACTGGATCCAGTAGATCGATCACCAGTCGCTTGCTGGCGACTTGGACCGATTCCGGCTTGGTCCAAGGATCCAGTCGCTCAATCGACTCGACAGGCGATGCATTGGAAAAATCAGCCAGATAGATCCGCTTATACTTCGCCTCCGCCCCCGCCTCTCCATCCCGCTCCAAAATCAAAAAGCGATCTCCGTCCACCGCCAAAATTTCACTGATCCCGCAAGACCGATCTTCGAGTGGATAGAGCTGCTGGACTGGGAGCGCATCGGGCTGCTGAAGATTCCAGTGCAGCACGCGGACGAATCGCCCATAGCGTTTGTCCTTCAAAGGCTGGCTGTCCTGCACCAATGGACCCTGCATGATCGCCGTCAGGCGTTTCCCATCGGCGGAAACCGCCAGGCCCTCCAATCCGCGGTTGGGGACGGTCCCTTCCGTCGCGGCTGCCAGGTCATCCCCGCGATACAGCGAAAAACCAGGAGGGATCTTGAGGCTGGTCACCCAACGCCCCTCTCCATCAAATCGATCGACCGATGGACCATACTCCTCGGAGATCCAAAGCGATTGCTCAGGTCCGATGCGGAGCCCCTCGGGGTCGAGCGCTTGACCACGCATAGCCCCTGGCGGAGTCAGGGCCTGCAGCGCACCGAGACATGGTTTCCCGTCTCGAGTCAATGGGAGCGTTTCGAGGACACTCGCTTTCAGTTGCCCATTCTGGCGGTCCAGTTGCAATCGCAGCTGGTGGACGCGACAGGGATAACTGGCGGCACCGTCGGCCGGTCCTCGATCGGAAAGCACCCAGTAACTCGCGTCGCCCGACACGCCTTCCGAACCCGGGATCCGTTCGATCGCTGAAAAACCACCCAGCTGACCGATCGGCGTTCCTTCTTCCAGGGTTCCCTCCCAGCCCGTCCGGTCGCGGGTATCCCCAGGAAGCGCGGTGGTGGCGACCAAAGAAGGCTTGGGGATCTGTTGGGCTTCAGCCACACCATACGGGACGGCCAAACCGACCGCCACCAACAACCGTCCGAAACTTCTGATGCGATGCATCATGATTCCCGCCGCCTCCCATCGTTCATCGAACCGCCTGCAACCCATCCCTGGCCGCGCGTCGGCATCCTGTCTGATCGCCCACAGCGCCACCCACCCCCATCCAGAAACTCAAAGAGCCGCTCGATGCAATCGAACGGCTCCCCAAGTCAACGTGCTACCCACGATCCAGCTTATTGCTCGATCGTCACAATGTCGGCGAAGTCTCTGGTGCAAAGAGCGACCAGGGACTTGGGATCGATCGATGCGGCATAGAACTGCACCGATCCGTCTGCCATCAGGAAGTTGGCTCCACCGGTATGGAACGCATAGATTTCGCTGTCGTTGGTGCAGTTCATCGTGCAGGTTCCCTGCATGGTGACATTGCCCGAGCTGGAGGTGCTGTTGGCGATCCCAAGCCGGCTGGTTCCGTCGATGCTGAATCCACCATTGATATCGGCCCATCCCCAGCCGTCTTCGGTGAAGACCGATCCCTGAGCGATGCTACCGGGCCGTGGGTTGGTCGCTTTCCGACCACCGATGAAGATGTTGGGACGTCCGGCGTCTTCCGAAGCCACCGCGGTGTTGGAAAGACCGTCCGTGATGAAGGCGAGCTTCACCCCTTGAGGTCCACGGCCAAGAGCCCCCAGCACTTCACGGGCTCCCAAGGAGGGCAGCCCCGCGACGGTGAACATCGCGTTGCGGACCGCATTGATCGAACCGTAGTCGGTATAACCCCAGCGAGGCTGGTCGCTGCGGAGATTGCGTGTCACATTCGCATAAAGATTCGATGCAGGAACCGCTCGTTCTCCCGGAGCCGATGGGCAGAGATAGGTCGCGATCTTGGTGGTGGTGAATGGATCGTTGACTGGGGCAAACCAGGGGAGCCCCATCTGATAACCATTGGCCACGTTGGTCTGCTCGATGTAAGGCAGAATCATCGACAGCCACGACTGCTGGAAGATCTGTGGGCTGCTGTAATCGATGCGGCTAGGAGGAAAGACCTTGAAGGCGCTCTCATAGTTGTGCAGAGCCAGCCCCAGTTGCTTCAGGTTGTTGCTGCACTGCATGCGGCGTGCGGCTTCGCGAGCGGCCTGGACGGCAGGCAGCAACAGTCCAACAAGAATTCCGATGATCGCGATCACCACCAGCAACTCCACCAGCGTGAACGCACTTCGCTTCGACCTCAGGCTTCGCATCGTTTCCCCCGTGTTCGATTTGGACATCCCAGTTGCTCGCCAGAGCACAGCCGCCTGCCTGCCCCAGACCTCATTGGCTTAAGTTACCTACGACGCAAAAGAGTGTCGCCACGAGCCCCTTCACTGAACATAGTGAATCGCGTTAAGAGACGATGAAGTTTCTATGGGGCAGGACAACCCAGCGATCGTGCGTCACAATAGGCAAAGAGGTCTCGTGATGACGACCGCGTTGATGAAGTTTCTATGAAGAAAAGCGCATCGCCATGGTAGCTGCCTCTTCCACTGGCTGTTCCCCTCGTCCCCGACTTCAAGTAGGTCCTGACGATCGATCCTGTCGCGATCGTGATGGAGGTCAACCATGAAGCTGATCATCGCCATCATCCAGCCCGATCGCCTGGAGGCGGTCAAGCAGGCGCTGACGGAGGTGGAAGTCTTTCGCATGACCGTCTTCGATTGCCAAGGGTATGGCCAGCAGATGGGCCAGCTAGGGGCGCACCGCGCGCACGATCTTGGAGCGGCCTTCTTGCGAAAGGTGCAACTTCAGATCGCCGTCAATGAGCCATTTGTCGAACCGACCATCGCCGCCATCGCGCGCGGCGCCCGCTCCGCTGGTCGAGGACGTCAAGGAGATGGCAAGATCTTCGTCCTACCCCTGGATGACTGCATTCGCATTCGGACAGGCGAACGGGGAGAAGAAGCGATCTAAATGCAGGCACAGCGAAGCTAGCGACTGCGGATCACCGAGCGTCGTAGCCCTGGGTGCCAAGGGCCGACCCGCGCGGTAGGTATTTGCAGAGCAAGATGCCGAGGAAATAAAGCCCCACCAGGGGGACCAGCATGCCGACCATGCTGGTGATCTCCGCCGGGGTCAGCACCATCGAGATGAAGGCGATCACCAGAACTGCCGTGCGCCACTGCTTCAAGTAGATCTCGACCGAAAAAACCCCCAACCGCTCCAGCACCAGCATCGCCAAAGGCAATTGGAAAGCGACTCCAAAACCCAGCGGCAGCATCAAGGCGAAGGTCATGTAATCGGTCAGCCGCGGGGCAGCATCGATCCCCAACGACTCATTGAAGGTCAGCAGGAATCGCAAGACCAGTTCAAAGATGAAGAAGAACGCCAAAGCTGCTCCACCTAAAAAGAGAAACAGACTGACTGGCAGGAAGAAATAAACATACCGCCGCTCATGCGGATACAACCCCGAGGCGATAAAGCCCCACAGGTACCAGAAGATCCCAGGACTGGCCAGCACCAGTCCAGCAGCGAGACCTGCCTTCAAATAAATCATGAACGGCTCGGTCACCTGCAATGCGTCGGTGTTGGTCGAAATGCGGCTGAACAAACGCAGCGGCACCAGATCCTTCGCCTGCAAAGCGCTCGCCCCGCGGTACCCTTCCAGCCCCGCTGCTTCAACGCTCCCTTCCCCCTTCCCCACCCCGGAAACCTGCATGGGAGTGGTTGGTGAAGGAACCACTTCCGGTGTCTTTGAGACCGGTGGCACCACCACCTCAGGGGTCGCGGAAGATGGGGATGGAGCTTCGCTAGCCGGGATCGCCGCAGGGATCGAAGGCGAGGGAGTCACCGGTGCGGAAGGGGGCAACGCCTGATTCGAATCTCCAGTCGCCGATTCCTTGGCTTGGTCCACCGTGGGGATGGTCGCTCCTAGGCCCTGCAGCGAACCTTTCAGTTCACGGGGATCGACGTAAACCACCTCGGGCGTGTATTTCTGCTCGGCCATCCACTCCTGGAGCGTCGGATCCATTTTCGATCCATTGGCCTTCTCCCACTGAGCCCCCGCTTTGCGGAGGTAGAACTCCTCCAGCGATTTTTTTAGAGGCGTCTGGACGTAACGCACGATGCGGTCGGCGAACAGCAGGGAAATCCCCATCCCCACCGCAAGGCAAATCAACGCCTTGGTGAGCGACACCCGGAGTTCCTCCAGGTGCTCGCCAAAGGTCATCGTGCTGCTTTCGAACAAGTCGTCGCTTTTACTGGTTTTCACCACCCGCCCCCGAGCTTCCAAATCGCTTCCAAACCATCGCCTCCGAATTCCCCTCTGGAATACAATTGGGACGTTCTCGAAGCAGTGCAACGCCCCGGCCTTCCGTCGGCATGGCAAAGACGCTGCAACCTTTATCATATCTTGAGCCGCCATGTTTCCCCAATCCCCGCTGCGATTCCATCCTCTTTTTCGCCCTTACCTATGGGGCGGCGAACGCCTTGGCAAGTTGATGGGAAAATCGCTGCCCGGCCCCGGTCCCTGGGCCGAAAGCTGGGAAGTCGTCGACCACGGTGCCGACCAAAGCGTCGTTGCGGATGGCCCCTGGGAAGGCTGGACGCTACGCAACCTGATCGATGCATTTCCCGATGAAGTCCTGGGAAATCAACCGTCGCGGCCCTTCCCGCTGCTCCTGAAGTACCTCGATTGCCACCAAGTCCTCAGCGTCCAGGTCCATCCAGACGATCCCTACGCCTCCCGGATGGATCCACCTGACCTGGGAAAAACGGAAGCCTGGTACGTAGTCCATGCAGAACCGGGGGCCAAAATCTACGCAGGGCTACAACAGGGCATCGACCGAACGCAACTGGCTCATGCCATCGCCACCGGGCGTACCGAACAGGCCCTTCAGGTGCTCCATCCCAATCCAGGCGACTGCGTCTTCATCCCTGCAGGCACTGTCCACGCCCTGGGATCAGGACTTCTGGTGGTGGAGATCCAGCAATCCAGCGACAGCACCTTCCGCCTCTACGATTGGAATCGAGTCGACGCCCAAGGCAATTCCCGACCACTCCATGTCGACCAAGCGCTGGAAGTCATCAACTTCGAAGCTCCCGCGGTGCAGTTTGCCCGCCCGGAAACCTTGTCCCAAACTGCCGGACAAAGGTTGGTGCGGTGCCAGCACTTCGAGTGGCTTCGTTGGCATGGCCCCTGCTCGGTCTCCCTCGAGTCCGAAGGTCGCTTCCGACTGCTAACCCTTCCGGAAGGCCAAGCCAATCTCCACTGGATGGCCGGCTCCCTGTCGCTCCATCAGGGACAGTCCGCTCTGCTTCCCGCCTGCCATCTTCCAACCCAGATCGAACTGGCCCCCGATTCCACCCTCCTGCTGGCGCAACTCCCCAATGACCCCACCGGTTATGACGCCTTTGCCTAGGCTAGCAATTCCCCTGAAAAAGTCCCCATCGGACAGCCGAATCACACACCAGGGAGGGAACTGATCTGGCGGCCGGTCTTGGAAAGCCGGACAATCCCGCCGCGTCGGCGACCCTGGGTGTCGAGAAGGCACCCTCCACCCCGTTCATGGATCGGACAGGCCGGCAGGAAGGGAATCCTCAACATGCGTCGCACTCTGTTGCTCTGTGCCCTCTTGCTGCTGGTCGGTTGCAAGCAGTCGCCTTGGAACCTGGGCCGTTGGGGATCCAGCCAGTTTGGACAGGGAAGCATCGACCGTCAGAAGAATCGCGCGGTCGTCATCGACCCCTACCCTCTCAATGACATCGGTCCCGAAGTGGTTGGGGGACGGCCACGCGAGTTCATCAATCCGCTGCCGGAAGCCAGCCGCAACGAATTGACCTCCCGAGGTGGCTACTACGGCCCTGGTGGGATGGTCAGCGGCTATTGAGCTGCCGGGACCACTCGAGAGCGATCGCCAGCAGGAGACGAATCACTCGTCAGCCACCGATCGATTTCCTCCAGTCGATCGATCAGATAGGGACCAGGCCGGCTGAATCCGCGATTGCCATCGAGGAACAACACCTTCCCCTTCCTCACCGCGCGCAGCATGGACCAATGCCCCGGTTCGGAAATCCGCACAAACTCTTCTTTGGCCCGATGGGCATCCAGGCCACAGCAGGCGATCAGCAGGCAATCCGGATCGACCTCCACCAGCCGCTCCCAAGCGATGGGACGCGACTTCGCTCCCGCCTCCCCCAGTTGCTCGATCAGCCCGACATGCTTCAGCAGTTCGATCGTCCAGTGCCCTATCCCATAGAGCGGCTCTAACCACTCCAGCCCAACCGATCGCAGCATGGGTCGCTGCAGGGAGTGTCCAACCAGTCGCTGCCGTCTCTCCTCGAGCTGTCGAAGGAGCGATTCGGCTTGCTTGGGTTGTTCCAGACACTGACCGATTCGATCGATCGACTCCAGTATCTCGCTCCAATTCCCAGGGGACAGCGCCAACGATTTCACCTTGGGTTGGCTATCCAGCAGCAGGCGCAGATGATCTGGGATGACGCCGCAGGCACCGCACAGATCCTGAACCAGGAGCAGATCGGGACAGAGGGCCGCGATCGCCTGTGCATCATGCAGGACCACGGGACTCCCAGACGACTGGTGTCGCTTGACCTGCTCATCGATCTGTCGGGAGTCGAGCGACCGATCGATCGCGCAGCGGGTGACCCGTGGCAGTTCGACCCCTTTCGGTAGATCGCATTGATGCGTGACACCCACCAGCCACGATGCCAACCCCAGGGCGATCATCATGTCGGTCCCGGCGGGATCGAGGGATAGGACGCGCTGCATCTGGATCGCCCTTAGCTGCCTTCCTGGATCAGCGACCTTGTCTGGCGCGATCTAGGATCTCGCGCAGGGGGTCGGGATTGGCGACCGGACTGGTAGGCATCTGGAGCCGGCGAACACCGCCCGGGTTGTTCGCCTGACGCGCCTGCCCAAAAACATCGATCGAAGCCCGCTCTGGCAATCGGTCACCGGCCGGCACCACAAAGCGACCGACGCTCTTGGGCTGGTAGTTGACATCCTCAATCTTGTTGGGGCTCTTCCCTGTGCGATCGATGGCGATCGACTGCAAGAATTTTTCGTAAACGCTGATGTCGTATCGCTCGGCCGCCGGAATCGGATTGCTGTATTCCTGGCGCGTCACGTTCCCCAAAGGGTCGACCCATTCATGCGTCTCAACCACCGTCGAACCGGAATCGCGTTCGAACTGCCTTTCCAACCGCTGCCCTGCAGGAATCTCCACCACTTCGGAAGCTCCCGTCAGCAAGTCATCGATTCGGAGTACCACCGCTTCCGAATGGACGTTGGTCAGCTGCACCAGCGCCGGTGGAAGAGGCGGGTTGGGGATCGCTTGCTGCTGGACGATGCGGTAGGTCGGCGCGGGAGCCACCGCAACCGAAGGTGCCGCGATCGCTAGAGGTAGCGGATACCAAAGCTGCTGGGGCTGGAAGGAAAGGGGAAATAGCCCCAGTTGCCGGTAGTCCCAGCCCAGCGCCAATCCGGGAAACGCCACGCACTCCAGCGCCACCGATTCGCCATAGCCCGGGATCATCCGCCAAAGAGAAAAAGCATCGCCGCGAGCCGGAATCAGGCGTACGGATCGGCCTGTCGGATCGCCTGCCAGCGCATACCACTGCCCACCCCGAACCATCTGCAACCGCACGAGGTTGTCCTGCACCGGGACGACCATCCAGTCGACCAGCACGTTGCCAATAGCATTTCCAGGCTGCAGCGTCACACCACCACTGGGCGACGATGCCAGATAGAGATCTCGACCATCTCGCATCGCCAGCCGCCAGTAGGCATCCCCGCGCGCTACCGCGCCCCCGAAGGCATTGCCCGCCATGCCGACTCCAGGCGCAGGACGCGCCGGCAGATTCTGAAGCGCCTGAATCTGCATCTGGCTTTCGCGAAAACGAAGCCGATTGCCGGCATCAGGCAAACCAATCTGCACCGGTCCTCGTGAATTGCTCGGCCACCGCACCACCTGCCCCGTGGCTGGATTGCGAAAGGCCAGCCAGAAACCATCGCTGCTGTCCCAGGCAGCCAGTCGATCGTAACGCGTCAACCGGCCTGCGCTATCCCGGATCTCCAGCCGATTGGCCGATACGCTCGCCTCCGAATAGGCCGATCCGTCCGGAACCATCAGCTGATAGGTCTGCTGTGCACGACCCGAATCCGAAGCGATCCCACAAGCCAACAGCGCCATCGCCAGGATGCGAGCACGGATGCGGGTGCCCCACCGCTTCGCTTTCACCATGAGCCGATTCCTCCCTCCCCAGATTCTATGCGACCGACGGCTCAGGATAGCAACACACCAGCCGCCTCCGATCGAAAGTTTTCGTCCGCAGAGCCGCGGGACCATTTGGTGAGAAGCTTGCGACGCTGGCCACCTTGGAGGCAAATACTCCAGCGAATTTCAGGGCGATCCCAGCGATTCCCGCATCGCGGTGAAAGCAGCTGCCATCTTGCGCGATGCATCCCTGGCTTCCTGAATATCGCGATCCTCCGCCGCGTGCTCCAGGTCTTCCAACGACGATTGAAAGGCTTCCACACGCTGCAACTGTAGGTCGCTCAGAGGTCTCCAACGCATGCGACTGCTGACGCGCAGCTTGTGCGCCCAATCTTCCTGCTGGGGCACCCAGAATTCGATCGACTCCCATTCCTTCGAGTTGGCTGCAGCGAAGATCTCCGCGTTGATCGCCACCATCTCCTTGCGGATCTCCGCCACGGGCGGATAGTACAGATAGCATCCGCCGATGCTGGCCAGCACCAATCCTGCCAGCGCGGCGGCGGCAACCGCCCTGGGAGGCAGGATCACATCGCGCGCCAGTGGAGCGGCTCCCTGCATCAGCCGATCGGTGATGCGATCTTTTGGATCGATCCAGCGGAGCAACCCTCCCGCACCGAGAATGATCGCCGCCATCATCGAGGCGACCAGATCATAGGGTGCAGCGCTCTCCAGAATCATCCGGCGACTGTCCGCTGGCAGATTGGTTGCACCTTGAAGGAACGGATTGCAATACATGTCGAAGGCATGCGTGTGGTCGGCCGGCTGCACTCCCTCAGGGGAAAGTGGTCGATCGATCAAGTAACCCGCCGCGATCGCAAGACCTCCCAAAAGGCCTGCCCAAACCAGAAGGGGACGAAGGCCATAATGGCGCCCCACCCACGCCAACAACCCTAGATTCACTCCGGTCCCCAGCACCAACAAAACAAACGCCGCACCGATCGAATTGCCGTGCTGAAACATCGACGCCACCTGCACGATCGCCACCATGGGGGTGACATAGGCCAGTGTGGCGACCGCCGCCATCGTCAAAGGTGCCAGGGAGTCATTCTGGTTGGCGGCCTTCTGCAAGACGCCCGGTGGCAAAACGGCCGCCAGCACCCCAACCCCTACCAGCGCCAGCACGACGTAGAAAAGGGAGCTGTCGGCTGCCTGCCTGGCCATCGAAACCGCTACCGCACCGATCCGCCGAACGCCATAAGGAGTCGGCGGCAACGGCTCGGGGTCGATCCAGTTTCTAGGAAACAGGGCATCCCAAAGCGTCCCCAGCAGGGTGACGATCGTCAGCGTTGCGATGCAGAAGACGAAAATGGCAAATGGGTCAGAGAGGGTCAGACCGTAGAGCACCGAGATGGGGTTGAAGAGAGGCGCCGTCATGCCGAAGGCGAGGATCGTCCCACCGCTCAGACCACTCTTGCGCATCTGCCGCAGGACGGGAATCACCCCTAGCGAACAGACAGGAAGCAGCATGCCGATCAGCCACGCCTGAGGCAGCTGCCGCCAGGAGTGCCCTCCGAACAGCTTGAAGGTGCCCTCGCGTCCCAGCAGTCGCTCCATCAGCGCAGCGATCAACCACCCCACCAGCAGCGTCGGACCGCACGCCAGCAGTGCCTGACCGATTCGCACCAGCGCTCCCCACCATGCGGTCTCCATCGCAGACTCCTTATCGTTTCCCTGCACGCACCGGCACAGGCACCTGCTGCAACACCCCTTCGATCGCTCGCTTCGCCTGATCGAATGGACCAGGCAATCGAACCGACAACACCGGAACCGCCACCTCCTGCACATCATCCGGGACGACGAAATCGCGTCCTCGAAGCAGCGCCCGAGCCTGCGCGACACGCTGCCAAACCAGCAACCCACGAGGGCTGAGGCCGAGAGGAAAAGCAGCGTGACCACGAGTGGCCGCCGCCAGATCGACCAAGTACTCGCGCAGCATCCCTTCGACATGCACTTGGGAAAGCGCCTCCTGAAGGGTTGCCAAATCCCCTAGCTCCAGCACCGCCTCTGCCTTCCGATCCTCCATCGATCGCTCCGCCGACTCCAGCAACGCGAGCTCGCTTTTGCGGTCCGGATATCCGATATGCAGCTTCATCGCAAACCGATCCAGCTGCGCTTCAGGTAGCGGATAGGCTCCCAAACTCTCGACCGGATTCTGAGTCGCCAAGACCAGAAACTGGGGGCTCAGTTGATGAGTCACCCCATCGATCGTCACCTGCCTTTCCGCCATCGCTTCAAACAGCGCGCTTTGCGTCCTGGGGGTCGCTCGATTGATCTCATCGGCCAGCAGCACGTCGGCGAAGACCGGCCCAGGACGGAACTCAAACTCCCGCGTCTTGGGATTGAGAATCGGAAATCCGGTGATGTCGCTGGGAAGCAGATCGGGGGTGCACTGGACACGGCTGAGCCGTCCGCCGATGGCGGTGGCAAGGGCTTTGGCGAGCGTGGTTTTGCCAAGCCCTGGAAGATCGTCAAAGAGAACGTGCCCTCGCGCTAGCACGCTGGCCAAGAGATGCTCGACCACCTCCGATTTGCCCAGCAGCACCCGGTTCAGTTGGGCGCGCAGCCCGTCCAGCAACTGACCCACCGAACGCCCCGCTGCCCCCTTCGCCTCCGTGGCCTGACCTTCATTTAGCGATCCTGTGGTGCTCATCCGCGTCAGCCCTTCGCATGCTTGATTGGCGAGAAAAAGATCGTTCGACAGATCGACTCCAGCGGTTCGGCGCTCTCCTGAAGCCACTCCCCTAAACGGTTCGCAGGTGCATAGTGAAACCGATCGACCGCTTCGGTAAATAGCTCTCGCTGCGATCGGTCCAGCAGTGGGGAACGGCGTTCCAGTTGATCGGACAGCCAACGGGCCAGTGGGGTCGAGGAAGCTCGCGGTGCATTTTCCAACCAAGCCCGCAACGCCATCAGCCGCACCGTGGAGGCCAGCCGCCATCGGGTGCTCCCCGTCCCCACCAACCACAAAAGCCAACTGGCCAACCAATCGATCCAGATTTTTCGGGTCCATACGGCCAGCCCCATGGCCAACGCCGTGCCCGCAATCGCCCCCCGATGCTCACCGATCCACCGGCTGGCTCGCCAACCCATTTCCGCCAGCCACTGATCCCACGTTCGATGCTCCTGCGGTCGGGCATAACCGGGAGTCGGTTCGATCGGAATCCATCGTCCCTGCACGAGGATCTCCGGCCAAGTATGGAGGTCCTCTCGAAGGACATGCGTCTGACCCGCTCGACGATCGTACCGCTCCGGCCGCGCATAGAACCCTTGTGCCAGCCGAGCCGGAATGTGGAGGCTGCGCGCCATCATGGCGGCTGCGGTTGCAAAGTGATAATCCTCGCCTCGCGGATCCTCCAGAAACCGCCAAGCGATATCCTCCAGCTCTGGTTCCCACTCCCTGCCCTGCTCCAACTTCCCATGACTTTTCAGCCATTCCACCGCCGTCTCCAGCTTCCGGAAATCGCTCCATCCTTCCCACGCTTCCCCCAGCTGGCGACGCATCCACCGCCGATATCGCTCCGATCCTCCCGGCACCTCCAACATCGCCGAAAGCCCCGATGCCGCTGCATTGGAATCGATGGCGATCCCGTCCCAGCCTGGAGCCCCCAAACGGGCTTCATGCAGCGAGGGAATCCGAACCATCTCATGAAGTACCGTCAACTGCGGCACCTGATCGCGATCGACCATTCGCCACTGGCCATCGGCGTCGCGTCCGAAGAAATCGAGCCGATCGACCCGGTCGATATGAACCGCTTCCAGATTGGCGGGGGACAGCAATCGCGCCGACTCCAAGCCGATCACTTTGATGGCCAATCGTTCGGCCATCGGATGAAAGAGCTGCTGATGCAAATCCTCCAACACCACCCACGGCTTTCCGGCTCTTGTCTCTAGTCGCTTGGGCTCCCCCGCTCCCCCGGCTTCCCCAAGCCATTCCGATCGCCAGTCGAGCCCATCAAATCGCTCCAGCGTATCCAGACGCAGATGGATAGGCGTCCTGCCGATCAGGTAGCAGACCGCTCGGCTGGAGGTTCCCGCCAATGGCTCACCAGGCGATTGCCGCCTTGCGGTCCTCAGAGCACTGAACTCCCGGCCGCTTTTCCGCGATTCGCTCCCCTCCCGCTCGGTCTCCCGAACTTCGCTCTGTAGCGCCACGGCTCTCTGGTATCGCCGCACCTTGGGGATCGCTTCTCCATAGATCTCGCTAGCGACATCGTACAGTGAGGGCATCTGCGATTCGAGAAACAGTTCGCTCTCCACCGGTCCAAAAGTCGTCGCCTCCTGGGTCGCGCCCACCAACTGATCTCCATCCCCTACCCCGCGCCGCGCCGATGGGTCTCCACCCTGGCGACCACCGGAGGTAGGGAGGAATCCATCCAGCGTTCGCGGGCTGATGGGAGTGCGAGAAACGATCCAACCGATCGGCGCCAGCAAACCAAGCAGCAGCGCCAACGCAGCGACCCGGAGGCGCACCAGCGGAATCGTCTCGTGAGCCACAAACCCCTTGGCGATTCGATCCCAGTAACTGGACATCATCCACCAAGCGACCAGAACTCCATACACCGCGGCCAGCGTTAGCGACCATCGATTCTCCGATGTCGCCAGAACAAAGAGGACCAGAAAGCTGTTGGCCACCAGCGCCAACGATCGCTCTCGCATACTGCTCGCCTTCGCCGCCAACCACCAAGCTCCCATCTGAAGCATTGCAATCCAGCAAAGCTCCATCGCCTCACCCTGCAACCCCATCCACTGCTGCTGGACTATCCGGCTGAGCAATGGCCAGACCACGAGGGCCAGTGGAATAGCGATCGATCGCAGCAGGAGATGGTCGACCCATCCGGCCCATCCGGAGGTGCTCCCTAGGGAGTCTGCAGAAGAGCTGCCTGTTGCCATCGAACGCCATCGCAACCCCAGCAGCATCCCCCCCACCACCATCAGCTCGCCAACCAACCACCCCCACAGCTCGCTCCCTTGCGACCGCAAAGCAGTGGTCATCGCAGCAGCAAGGGTCGCCATGGCAAAAAGAACCCACAGCCCCTCCTGGACCAACTCCCCAGGCTTCCCGCCCGTGGCATGCACCGCGCAGGCCAACGGCGTTTTGGCCACCTGCGTTTTGGCCAACTGCGTTTTGGCCTTTTCGCGCCAGAAACTCAACCCACGCTGCGCCATGCCACAGCTCCTTCCTGTGCAGGCTCACGAACGATCCGCTGCCATTGATCCAGCAGCGCCTGATCCCTCCAACTCCAATGGCCAAATCCCTTTTCCAGTTCCTGCCCCTCTCCCCCTAGCTCGGGCAGCACCAACACATCCCGGTCGGTCGGCAGGTAAGCCTGCCACGCGTCCGGTTCCGGCATGCGATCGGTCAAAACGATGCGCCACGCGCCAGGGACCGCCAGGGTGGCAACCCCACGCGGATCCTCCGATCCAATTCGCGAGGCCCCCATCGGCAGGGCGGCCAAAGCATCCATCCAACTGTTCCACGATCGACCGCCCGGATGCAGGTGAACCGCCGTCGAACCGACGATGCACCGCACGCTCCACGAATGCGTCAGCAGGTGCTTGGCCAGCGATGCCAAGGCGCGCAGCAGGCGGTCCCCCTGCACTCCCTGACATCGATCCAACACCCCCGACTCTAGCTCCAGCACCACCTCCCGGCGCGAAGGAGCCTGCCGCTCGCAAACCACCCATTGATCGCGACGCGCTGAAAGAGCCCAGTGGATCGATCGCAGCGGATCCCCTTCCCGATAGGGTCGCACTCCCGTCCAGTCCCCTTCGTTGCCGGTTCGCTGCGAGGTCGCGCCAAAAGCCGCAGATGCCGCACCTGATTGCTCGGGCATCTCCGGAAGCGAATAGGTCTTCGGCCAGACGATGAGGGGCTGAGGCACCTCCAGGTCGCGGCCACTGCGGTAGATACCAAACGGGAAGGCGGTCGTCAGGCGAGGCCTAGCCGTTGGATAGACACCCCGCGCCGACGGCTGGCAATCCCATCGAAACCGGCTGATGCTCCACGGCGAAACGCGACACAGCGCAATGGCCGCCTCCGGACGATCCCCTCGAGCCACCGCCGCCTGCTCGACCTCCAAAACCAGCCCCCAAACCGGCCATGGCCAGCGGTTGACCACCTCCAGAACCGCTTCCACCTGCTGCCCCTCCTCACATCGCGGCACGTTCCACCGCAACGATCCGGAGATCCCCCACATCGCCAGCTTAGGCCATGCGATCCCCAGCGCCATCAGTCCAGCCAGCGCTGCCGCAGCATAGATCGCCGGCTGCGCGACAAAGCAGCCCAGCAGCAGGGAACTGGCCATCGCCAGAAACAACCACCCCACCGGTCGCTTCAACCAATAGACGTACCGATTGCAGCCTGGACAGAAATCGTAGTTCAGCAGCGACTGCAAATCGCGCCAACGACCCTTCCGACCAACGCCTGTCGAACCCGATGACTCGGTCTGACTCATCCTGCCAACCTCTCTGTGCCTTCCGCCGGTGCGCAAGTCTGTCGGATAACGGTTGAGCATGGATCAGGAGATTGGATTGCAGCTTCCGATCGAATCCAGCACGGCTGGAACCCACCCGGTCGGTGATCCCAGCATCGGTGGCTTCCCAGAACTAGGGAACTCACGCGCGATGGTTCGTCTCTGCAAAACTCCACTGAGAAGCCCCAGATCGACGCGGGGACTCCCTCCATGCCAGACGACGGCTTTAGAGAGTCGCTGGGGGACCGCGCACCGAGCAACCACCGGGGATGCGGTTCAAAGAGACCGATCGGTAAGAAGGAATGCGACCTACGACAAGCTGCGCTTCCGCAAGAACCGATTTCGTAGTGGGAACCACCGGAGCCGCAAGAAGGCGGCAGATCGAACAATCTTCCTCGGTCGACGCGTCCAGATGCGGCTCTTTCCCATCCTCGTCGCAGCGCGAGCTTGAAGAAATCGCTCGAGCCTCTTTCGCGGAGGAATGGTCATGGCCGGAACACCCCGAACGATGGTCGTCCGCGTGATCGTGTCGATCGGTCGTTGCAACCGTTTGGGAACAGTCAACCGCTGGGTGCAAATGCCCATGATGACCACAGCCGGGCAGCCCATGGAGGGCATCCCCGAGCGAAAAGACGAACGCATAGATGCCCAGCAGCATCCACCCGATCGTTCGCTTTCCACCGGCCCAACCCATCATCCCTGGACACCCTTCCCTCTGGCTGCCTTCGCATCAAAGGCTCGATACGCCCACAACAAAAGTCGGCGAAACACCGAATCCCGCTCGTATCGTCACTGGAAAAGAATACGAAAACCAAGATCCTGACCGTTTATGATTCTTGACGCCAGCCCCCAGGGCAAGACGAACCGCCCGAAAAAACGGAACATCGCTCCCTTTCTTGTTTGGTACGCGTTCCACCCCAGACGGTTCAGCCGCCCGGCGAAGGCGACGGCAGGCCCGGGTAGATTGGGGCCTGAGGAGATTGGGGCCTGAGGAGATTGGATCCTGAAGAGATTCGGGATTGTCTGGAAAATCGGCCGCCCCAAGCCACCCATGGGCCGTCGCTCCTTGACTTGCAGGGAAACCTCTTGCAAAAATAAAGGAGAAGAGATGGAGAGACCAAACGGTCGGTTTTGCACCTCGTTGGTCGCGCTCGATGTTCCAGGATTGGTTCACCGCTACAGCGAAAAACGACTCTCCCGCGCAGCGGTGACGATGCGCATCTCGCTTCATCGATTCCTATTTTCTCGAAGAGGATGAAACCATGTTGCATCGGTTGTTGGCTGTTTTGGCGTTGGTGGGATCGGTCTCGTTGGCTGTCGGTTGCTCCGGGGCCAAGGAAACTGGCGAAGCCAAGACCGATACCCAGGTCAAGCAGGAAAACGAAGACTACATGCAGAAGATGATGCAGGCTCAGCAGCAGCAAGAAACTCAGAAGTCTGGCGGAACCGGCCAGTAATCGCCGGCTTTCTCCCGTCACAGTCGCATCTGAAAACATGGAAGCGGTAGTTCAAGCCGACTTGAACTGCCGCTTTTTTTTGGCTCATCTGGGATGATCATTCGGCACCGATCGCTTCACTGCATCCGTTTGGAATCGAAGAGGGAAGCTCGCCGGATGGCTCGCGCCTTACCGTTCCTAGAGCGCCGCAAATCCCGTAAGGCACCGGTCTGTTTCAGTCCTTACAGCGCGACTGACCGAACCAGGGAACTGTCCGATCGATCTTTTTTTGATGCTAGGAAGGAGTCGGCATCGATCGATGCGACATAGGGTAGGATGAGTCGACTGGAAGGCTGGATCCTTTCTCGGCTCACGCCGACCAGCTTCCAAGCGGAGATCGTTTCCCTCTCTCTTTCCCCTCCTTCTGCTCTTTGGCCGCTCGCCTGACACAAAGGACCCACCATGGACCGCAGACAATGGCTTCGCTCGGTTTCCGCCGCCTCCTGCGCAGCAACCCTCGCCGTCCGTCGGTCGCTGGCCAGCCCCAAGGCTTGCCAGCATGGCGTGGTGATCGCCACTTGGCCCTTTGGCCTGGAAGCTTGCCAGAAGTCCTATGAAACACTCGTCGATCCGGCCCAGAAGGGGAAGCCGCAGCGATTGTTGGATGCGGTGGAAGCGGGCATTCGGGTGACGGAGTCAGATCCGGCCAATCGCTGGGTGGGGATTGGCGGCTACCCGAACGCCGATGGAGTTCTGCAACTGGACGCCTGCATCATGGATGGACAGCGCCCGCGCCAGCGGAGTGGTTCGGTCGCCGGACTGGTCGGATATCGGCACCCCATCAGCGTGGCGCGGAAGGTGATGGAAGAAACACCTCACGCAATTCTCGTTGGAGAAGATGCGGCGCGATTCGCCAAAGCCCAAGGCTGCGAAACCGCCCAGACGCCTCACCCCGATGCGCTCCAGGCGTGGAAAGAGTGGAAGGCAAAGCAGGCGGAAGGCAAGGAAGCACCGAAGGTGCCAGGGCAGGATCACGATACGATCACGTTGATGGCTTGGAGCCCCACACACGAGATCGCTGGCGGTTGTTCCACCAGCGGCTTGGCATTCAAAATGCCTGGCCGTGTCGGCGACAGCCCCATCGTCGGTGGTGGTCTTTATGTCGATCCCAAAGTGGGGGCCGCTGGCGCCACCGGCACCGGAGAAAACATCCTTCGATATTGCGGTAGCTTTCTCGCGGTTGAAAAGATGCGACAGGGAGCGACCCCCGAGCAGGCATTGCGGGAGGTGATCGCGCGGATTGCTGAAGGGGAGCAGCGGCCACCCTCCGAGTTGAGCGTCAATTTCTTGGCGATCGATCAGCAGGGGAATTTCGCTGCTGTCGGTACCGATGCCGACTACCAGATCAGCGTGGTGATCGATGGCGAAGGATCCCATCAGCCCGCCATTCGAATCGTCTAAACGGCCGCTTTCTCCCACGCGTCAGCAACAGGACAGGTCGATGGACTCATCCCGATCGATGCATCAGGCCGATCAAGCGATTGCAATTTGGCTAAGCAAAATCCAACCGCTGGCAGAGAAGGAGCGACTGCCGTGGGATCAAGCCTCGGGGAGGGTTCTGGCCGATCCCATCCTTGCCGATCGCGACAGCCCCGCATGGAATGTCTCCGCGATGGACGGCTACGCTTTGCGATTGGAGCCAATGGAGCCACCTGGGGATGGTTCATCGCCGGGAGATCAGGAGCCATGGGGGCGACCGATCGACGTGTGTGGCACGGTCCGCGCCGGCTCCTCTGCCCCTCCACTTCCCCGAGGCAAGGCGATGCGAGTTTTCACCGGAGCCCCTGTGCCAGAGGGGGCGCAATGGGTGGTGCGGCGCGAGGACACTCTGGAATCGCAATCCACCATTCGGCTCAGTCGACACCTCCGGCCCCCACGCCTCCACGAAAACATCCGGCTTCAAGGGGAGAACCTTCAGAGAGGTGGGGTGCTGGTCGAGGCGGGGCAAGTACTCGGTGCGGCCAGCCTTGCATCGGCAGCTGGCGCAGGGCAACAGGAACTGTCGGTGATCCGGCGCGTGCGCCTGGCGATTCTCAACACCGGCGATGAACTGCTGCCGATCGATGCCACACCGGCCCCCTGGCAAATCCGCGACTCCAACGGCCCCTTCCTGCATCAGGCAACCAGACGTCATGCATGGATGGAACTGCTTCATCGACAGACAGTGATCGATCAACGCGACCGGCTGGCCGATGCAATCGCCTCGTCGCTCCAACATGCCGATGCCCTGATCCTCACCGGTGGCGTTTCCATGGGAGACACCGATCATGTGCCCCAGGCTCTGATCGATGCCGGTGGAGAGGTGGTGTTCCATCGCATCCCGATTCGCCCGGGCAAACCGATGCTGGGGGGACTGAGCAGGTGCGGGCAACCGGTGTTCGGACTTCCGGGCAACCCGGTGAGCGTCGCGGTCACCTTTCGACGATTCGCTCTGACAGTCCTGCGGCATCTGGCCGGTATGGCCCAACCTTGGGAGCCTGCTGCATCGATGCATTTGGAGGGAACCTGCCAGCCGCTTGAGAAACTGATCTCGTTGCGACTGGTCCGCAAAGTCGCCAGTGGAACAGTCCAGCTATGCGACTCGAAGGGCTCCGGCGACTGGGTCTCGCTCGGAAAAAGCGATGGCTTGATCGAGCTGCCGATGGGTCAGTCGGGGCCAGGACCTTGGCCCTTCTATCCCTGGGACTGCTGATCTTTCCCTGGCCGGATCCGTGCGAGACTCATGAGGATTGCCCTTGGCCCCGCACGATCGAGTCCCCGGTGTCCCTTACGCGACTCGTCGCAGCGACACTTCCGACTTCGGCTCAGTCCACCGGCGGCTCTGATAGCGAGCCAACAGCCAGAGCTTTCCGAGGCTGGTGCGACGGCTGTTCCGGTCGAAGACCCGTCCCAGTGGGCCGGCGAGGATCGCAGGCAGCAAGACCAATTCCGCTATCACACCGGCGATGAGAATGGTCAGCATCAGCCACCCAAACCGCTGAGTGGGAGTGAAGGTACTGAACGCGAAGACCGAAAGTCCCAGTCCGGAAATGACCGCTGCCTGAAGAGTCGGAATCGCGCAGCGCTGATAGGCTGCGAGAATCGCCTTGTGACGATCCTTCAGTTTGTCCAGATCGCCACGGAACCAGGAGAGGAAATGGATCGTATCGTCGACGGCGACGCCGAGTGCGATCGACGCGGTCATCATCGATCCGATGTCGATGGCGATCCCCAACCACCCCATCGCACCGAAGATCGCCACCACCGGCAAGAGGTTCGGGATCATGGCCACCATACCCGCTCGCAAACTGCGGGAGACCAGCATCATCAGCGGCGTGATCGTTGCAAACGACCAGAAGGTCGATTCGATGAGGCTTTCTAGAAGCGCGCGCTGCGCTTTGTAGACGATGGGTACCACCCCGGTGTACACGGCTGACAGCCAAGGCTGATCCTCGCTGGACGCTTCAGCCACCGTCTGCTTCTTGGGAGGGGTGGGAGGTGCGACATAGATCGCCGAAGGGAGTGCAAAGCGAATGTCTTCCAGCTGATCCTTGGTGAAGTCCCCGACGAGGATCACCTGATCCAGTTGGTTGAGCAGCTGCATCTTGGTGTGGGGAATCTCCGAAGGGTTCTTCTGACTGCGCGAGACGCGTAGCCTTGCCTTGGTCAGCAGCGAATCGAGGGCATCGATCATCGCATGATGCTGGTCGATCCGCATCGTTGCCTCCCGCGCCAGCGTTCCCTCTTCGTAGCCAGCCGGATCGGGCGAATCCCACAAAAACACCTTGCGACCGCTGATGTGCTTGTCTTCGCTGCCGTTGGCCATGTGGCTTAGGATCTCCACGCGGTAGCGGTGGGCTTCCATGATCGGCTGGATCGTCGCGCGCAGTTCGTGAACGAACTGACCGTAATCGACCCCTTGAAACGCCGCCACACGAAGACTGACTCGCCATAGCTCGCTGCCATCGGTCGGATCGGTCCGCAGATACCCGCTCTTGATGAACTCCTCTCGGCTTTCCTCCAACCGACTGTTGTAAGCGGCTCGGTTGGCAAACGAAATCAACCCGCCGTTCTGTGCGGGCATCGAGGGGGCAAAGGTGGCTGCCGAGATGCTGCGGCCGACAATCCCCTGTCCAGTTTGGCCGAATTCCTTCTCGATCGTTTCCTGAATCAGCGCCGTCGTTTCCAGTCGCTCCAGGAATGTCAGCCGGAATAGGTCTTCGGTAGTGGAGTCATTCGTACGCTCCCCCTGAGCCTGGCTTTCGGGCGAAAAACGCACCACAATTTCCAGAGGAACCAACATCCCCAGCCGATTTTCGATCCAGCGATAGTCTTTGAGAATGCGCGCCTGGGAGTCGAACAGTTCCAGTAGGTTAATCGACGTTTTGGCTCGGCCAAGCCCCAGTCCGATCAAGCAGATGAAGGCGACTCCCCCGGCAAAAACGGCCGCATGATTGCGAATCATCAAGGAACCAAAGGTGTTCCAGAATCTGGCAAACGGAGTCATCTTGGAAACATCCAGCACCGATTCGGGATCCGGCTCGGCATCCTCTTCCGGGCGGATGTGCAACCAGATGCGTCCGATCTTCCATAACTCCAGCGCCGAAGGAATCAGAAGGAAGATCACTAACTGGGTGAGAATCACACCGACGGCTGCGTAGAGACCGAACTTACGAATCGGAGTCAATTCGCTGGCGTAGAGCGAGATCAGGCCCAGGGCAGTGGTGGTGGTGCAAAGAGCCGCCGGTTTGAAGGCGTGCCAGGCGCCCCGCTCGGCAGCACCTTCGAGTCCTCCTTCAATCACGGCATCCCGGTAGTAGTTGATTAGGTGCACTGCGCCCGAGATCGCAAGCACGTAAACAAGCGATGGCATCGAAAGGACGATCGCGTCGACTGTTTGCCCGCTGTAATAAATTGCCGCTAGCGACAATGCGGCGCTCAAGACGGCGCAGAAGAAGACGATCATCGTCATCCCGACGTGCCGCAACGACCACCATGCCAGGAAGATCCCAAGCAGGCCGGAGATACCCGCCAGGCGGGCTAGTGTCTTTTCTCCTTCTTCATCGATGCTGATGTTGTCGACAGGGGGGCCGCCAAGCCTCAGGATCTGGTCGTTGATCCCGCATTTGGTCAATTGACGGCGAAGCACCCCCGGGGGCACCGACGGGCGAAAAATGCGGTATTGGCCACGACCTAGGACCTTTTTCAATTCCCGAGTTGCATCCTCGGTCAGCCCCAGCAGCAGGCAGGTTTGACGTCCGTCTGGGCCCAGCAACGACCCCTGCAAACGCTCCACCGCTTCCGCGTGAGGCAGGCTCTGAGGTGCCGAAACTAGTTGATCGAGCAACATCCTGCCGGTGGTCACCGACTTGAAGTACCTACGGCAAAGAGCGGCATCCTCATCCTGCCCCGTCGGGTCGTCGCCTCGCAATGCCTCAGCCACCAAAGCGATTCGTGGATCATCCTCCTGCAGAGGAAAAGTCTCCGGATCGCCAGCCAGCTTGCATCCCTCCCAGGTCAGGAGGATGAACTGGTCCGTCGGGAAATGCTGACGAAACCACCCCAGCTCCCCGGTCTCACGAAAACTCTTGGGAAGCCAATCTTCGATCTTGTTGACATTGCTCTGGACCGCCTGTCCCGCACCGTAAAAGGCGAACGGCACCAGGGAGCCAATCACAAGGAGCAATGCCCAGCTCCAACGAGCGTAGAACCCTGGTTTGGACTGGCGTGCTTGCATCGAAATGATCTCTTCGGTTCTTTCTTCGGGTGCCGACAGAGGAGGGGAGAAAGAAACGATCCGTCGAACTCAAGGAACAGCTCGGGGATCCTCCGTCTACCGACATTCCTTCCCGACAGCCTTAGGGAGCAAAACAATCGGGCTGCAAGACCTTGGCATGCGGTCGACTACTTCCCTCGCACCAGCTCTCCTGGACAGGCAATCAAGCCAAAGACTGAGTTTTCCCTGGGCCCAGGAAACCCCAGGCCATCGAAGTCGACTGGTTTGTGATCTGCCAGTAAATACCCTGAAATGATCCGACAAGTCTATTTTCGGCCAGCAAGACGACTCAGGCCAAACCTATTTTCTATTCGTCGCTGGTTCCCTTGGCAATGCCCGCCACAGCAAGGACCTCCAACCCAACCAACCCCAATGCCATTCATTTCTCCCAAACACCCAACTCACCCACAAACACCCAATTCGTCCCCAATCCACCTATTCCCCCTCCAATTCTCACCACCCCCAACCACCCCCCACCTTTAGGTCTTTTTCACCAATCGGTGCCATCCACCTTCTGAGTTCGGTGCCACCCACCTTTCTCAGCGCCTTCCCCAACCACCCAAAACACTCAGCATCGACAAAACACCCAAACTCCGAGATTGGGGCCGGAGATAGATTGGCGAGATCGAGATTGGTGCCACCCACCTTCTGAGATCGGTGCCATCCACTTTTCTCAGTGCCTTCCCCAACCACCCAAAACACCCAGAATCGACAAAGCACCCAAACTCCGAGATTGGTGCCGAGATTGGTGCCACCCACCTTCTGAGTTCGGTGCCACCCACCTTTCTCAGTGCCTTCCCAAACCACCCAAAACACCCAGAATCTACAAAACACCCAAACTCCGAGATTGGTGCCACCCAACTTTTGGAAGGAATGACCTCTTTTTCGCAAATTTGATTGTCATAATCTGATCGATGATTCGGTTGCTTTTCTTGTTGCCGATTGCTACAGTAAAATGGCTTGAGATTGAGTCTCAAGTACAGAAGTGGATCGCGATCGATTTCGGCTCGATCAGCATGACGGCTTCTTTTTGTTCGCGGCGATGAGTTTGACTGGGAGAAGGTGGTTGCGATGATCCATCCGGATTCCGATGCCATGGTCCTCGACTCCATACCGATCGATTTTCTCCAGGCGGGGGAAATAGCAACCGTCGTGCATCTGGATGGCGAAGCTTGCTGTGTCCAGAGACTTCAGGAGATCGGCCTAGTTCCCGGTGCCAAATTGCAGATGCTACAGTCGGGTTCCCCCTGCATCATCGCGATGGAAGGAAGGCGTCTTTCCCTCCGAATTGACTGCCACACCTCCATTCTTTTGCAACCATCTCGGGAATCGCTACCCCCAAGCTTTTCTGATGGACCGATCGTGCCGGTCGATTGCTGAACTTCTGGAATCGACGTTCGTTCGCACATGCATGCCGGAACTTTCTGCGAGTGCACCCGAAGCTATCTGGAACACCTCGACAAAAGTAGTTTCTCCGTGATAACGCTCGACCAGCTACTCTTCGGCCAGATTGGGATTGTCCTCCAGGTGGCCGGTGATGACGCGATTTCGCTCAGGCTGATGGAGATGGGGGTTCTTGAGGGGACGACTGTGGAGCGAGTGGGTCAAGCTCCCATGGGAGACCCGCTGGAATTCGCCGTGTCGGGTTATCGACTGATGCTCCGACGCTCGGAGGCTCAGCGCGTGTTCGTCACGGTGCAACCATGAACGGCACAGCTGCCAACTCCAGGGATGACGGCGATCCATCGATCACGATCGCCCTGGTAGGCAATCCCAACACCGGCAAAAGTTCGCTCTTCAATGCCTTATGTGGACTTCACGCGCGTGTCGGCAATTACCCCGGTGTGACGGTCGAAAAGAAAATCGGCAGCTATGACGATGGGGAAGGCTTGGTTCAGGTGATCGACCTCCCTGGAACCTATAGCCTCTCCGCTCGATCCCCAGACGAGAGGGTTTCGGTGGATGTGCTTCTGGGGCATCAGTCCGATGTCCCGCAGCTCTCGGCCATCGTGGTCATCGTGGATGCATCCAACATCGAAAGAAACCTCTACCTATTCAGTCAGGTTCGGGAGCTGGGTTTGCCAATCGTTCTGGTTTTGAATATGTGGGATCGAGTTACCGACAGCGGGATCGCAATCGACCTGCCCAATCTGGAAGCTCGTTTGGGCGTCCCTCTGGTGACTACCTCCGCCAATCGGCGGTTAGGCATCGATCAGCTCAAACAAACCATTCGCAGTGCGATTGCGGCGCCTCCAGCGGATCCACCCGAACTTTTCCCAGACTCTTATGTCGCCGCACGAAAGGCGCTCCAGCAATCCATCGCTCGCCAACTAGGTTCTCCTCCACCCCGATTCCTTGCCGATCGACTGCTGCTAGACATCAGCGGCCAGACCGAATCCTTCTGGGTGCAACAAGGCCTGTCCGATCTCCCGCAGCAACTGGCACAGGCTCGCCAAGACCTTGCAGCTTCCTCGGTCCGATTGCCAGCCATTGAAACCCAAGTTCGTTACGGCTGGATTCGCAAGCAACTGCAACAGGTCGTCTCCCGCGAAGCTCAAGCGCGGACCACGCTAAGCGATCGAATCGACCGCTGGATCACCCATCGCTTCTGGGGCCTTGTCGCGTTTGCTAGTCTCATGTTTCTCATTTTTCAGGCGATCGCCTCCTGGGCCGCTCCACTGACCGATGGGATCGAGTCGATCCAGGAGTCGATCGCTGCTGCGATCCAAAACGCGATGGCCCCCGGACCGCTTCGAAGCCTGCTGATCGACGGTGTGGTGGGCGGGGTTGGTTCGGTCCTGGTCTTCCTCCCGCAGATCTTGATCCTTTTCCTCTTCATCGGGCTGCTGGAAGATTGCGGATACATGGCCCGCGCTGCATTCGTCATGGACAAATTGATGACACGATTAGGGCTGAGCGGCAAGTCGTTTCTGCCGCTAATGTCCTCCTTCGCCTGTGCCGTGCCGGGCATCATGGCGACGCGGGTGATCGAAAACTCCCGCGACCGTCTGCTGACCATCCTGGTCGCACCTTTGATGAGCTGCTCGGCAAGACTTCCGGTCTACTTGCTGATGGTCTCTGCGTTCGTCCCCGACTCGCACTGGCTGGGGGGCTGGATTCGGCTCCAAGCCATCGTCCTCCTGTTATTCCAAGCCCTTGGGGCGCTCGTAGCGATCCCCGTCGCCTGGGCGATCCGACGCTGGCTAATCCCCGGCGAACCACCCCCCTTCGTCATGGAACTGCCCCGCTACACCATCCCGTCGCTTCGCGTGGTCGGCGCGCGTGTCTGGGAACGTGCTGTGGCATTTGTTCAAAGAGCCGGCACGCTGATCTTTGCAACCTCGGTGCTCATCTGGGCCGCTGCCTACTTCCCTGCCACCAACCCCAAAGTCCACCAACTGGAAGCGAGAATCGAACAGCTGGAAAGCCAACCCAAGGATGCCACGGAAGACGAAATCCAGAGACTGACAGAAGAAAAGCAGCAACTGCAAGCCGACCAGATCCGAAGCAGCTTCCTCGGACGACTCGGGCAAACCATCGAACCTGCCATCCGCCCTCTGGGATGGGACTGGCGGATCGGCGTCGGCGTCCTCGCCTCCTTCCCGGCGCGTGAAGTCATCGTCGCTACGCTCGGCACACTCTACAGCCTAGGTGGCGATGTCGACTCAGAGAACCAACCACTGCAGGCGACTCTTCAGCAAGCCCGATGGCCCGACGGACGCCCTGTCTATACGCTGCCAGTGGCCCTGTCGATCATGGTCTTCTTCGCCCTGTGCGCTCAGTGTGCCGCAACCCTTCTGGTGATCCGTCGTGAAACCAACTCCTGGCGCTGGCCCCTTTTTACCTTCCTCTATATGACCGCACTGGCCTACCTTGGCGCTTTGCTGACCTACCAGCTGGGTACCGCCTGGCTGGGAACCTGACCTCCCCTACCAACCTGTTGGCTTGCGAAGGAAACCACCACACACGAGGGCCACCATGGACTACCAACTCCCCATCGCTCTGGCCATCGTCGCTTTCTCCCTTTGGATCGTGGCCAGACCATGGCTCACCGGAAAAAACCGCCACGGCTCCTGCGGCTCCTGCAGGCGATGCACCAACTCAACGGAAACGACCATGCCATCCGCTGAGCTGACTCAGATCCAGATTCCAGATCGCGTTTCTCAGGCCCGGTAGCCGACTCCCCGACCCGCTGCCTGTCGGTCACCGACCCTCCAAAACGCGATACAAATCGGCTCGATCCGATTCCACCGGCCAGTCAACCCGCTCCACCACCCCCTGCTCCACCAACTGGTCCATCAGCCGCCGATCGATGAGCTGACTGAAACCATAGTTCCCTGGACTCCGATACCGCTCGATCTCCCCCCAATCGACCGCCACATACCTAATCCCACGTCGCCAAAGGAACTCCGCTCGCTCCTTGGGATCGACCAACCGAGCCACTTCCTCGAGCATCGATCGATCAAAGCAGGAACTCGATGCGATCGGCACGCGAAGATCAAAGACCCTCGCATCTCCGACCATCAGCACGCGTTCCCCTTCCTTCAATCGGCCATCCTGCAAATGGCTGTTGATCCATCGCTGATGTGCCGGCACGCGTTCCAGCATCGCTTCCCGCTGGTCGCCACTTGCCATCTCCCGCTGGCTATCCCATCGATCCGCCCGCAAGTCGTGAAGCGACACGCCGATCCGGTTGTCGACATACGGCCAATCCGATTCCATCAACACCCCATACAGACCATGAAGTCCCAGCGCCAACGCCACCGGCCAACCTTGCAGGGAATCTCTCCAGCGCCCAATCCCCCAACCCGCAGCAACCACCAATAGCGGCACCAAAGGCAACCAAAACCGCTCCAGGCGATGACTGGCCAGCCACCAGATCGCGACCCCCAGCAACCACCAGACCATCGCCCAGCGTGCGGAGCGAACCGCAAGCCCGGCCAGCGCCATCGGCAACAGCATCCAACCGACGTAAGCGGACCGATAGGAGACGGTCTGAATCGCGTCGATCATCGCCGTCGCGCTCAAGTCAGCCACCGCCGGCAAATCCTTGCGACGCGGCACCTCGTGCGCCCGTCGCCATTGCTGATGTTGATCCGCCGACCAATCTCCTCCACCAATCCAACCTCCCGCCAAAGGAAAAACGGGATTGCCACCCAGCACTCCATTTTTCAGATACCACCCGCCACCCCCCAGCAACATCCCCGCCACCAAAATCCCAACGATGCGCAGCAACCCGCTCTGAGATGGATGCCTCAAACGATCCTCGGTCTGGTTCCACCACCGCTCCCCAAACCGACTGTGCCAACCGATCGCCAGCAACATCACGGGAGCAACTACGAAAGGGACTGCGGTGTACTTGCAGGCCGCCGCTGCACCGGCAAAGAGCCCCAGCAGAAACCAAACTCCCAACCGGTCGACGCGCAGGGCAACCATCCGATGCGCCACCACCCAGCTGGCAGCCAAATAAGCTGCCAGAACCCCTTCGATCAGGCCCAATCGCGACACCTCGGCGATTCCCGGGGTCCCCAACCACATCAGTCCTGCCCCCATCCCGCTCAATCGACCTGCCAGACGCGTCAGATGCCCCGCCAGCAAAAGAGCGGCCAGGACGGCATGAGCTGCGATCACTCCTTTGCCAATCAGCGCCCCCCAGTACCATCCATCCTCTCCACCCCACAACACCATCCACGCCAGCGCATGCATCTCCGCACCCAGCGGCATGTTGGCGTAGACATTGTGGTCCACCCACCCGATCGCTCCCCGCTGAAAAAACTCTTTGGGAGCCTGCAGATGGTACGCACGCACATCAAACTCGATCGGCGGCATCAGAGATCCCCAAACGATCAACGCCGAAAGAAAAGCGATCCCCATCCAGCCCAGCTGCACCCACCGCCGCTCCCATGCGCTCGACTGGTTCTCCTGCAACTTGCATTGAAGACCGGGTTCCATCGACAAGCGACCCGCCAACCTCCATGCCGCAAGCAGCGCCAAAACCAGCCCGCACACCAACGGCCAGCGCGTGCCAATCCACCCCAGCAGGCCCAAGCCCAACACCCCGTGGGAAATCAGCGCCATCCCCAACAGCGACTCCAGCCCCCATCGCTCCATCCGATGCATGCCGGTCAACCAACCTCGCCCCTGGGCATCGCAAGTCCACCCCACAGCGGCCCACCCAAAAGCAGCTCTTCCAATCCACCATCCGGCTGCAATCCAGAATGCCACTCCCACCAGCAGCGGAAGGCGATCCCCCATCGCCAACGCCATCCGACCTCCCGCCGTCCAACTCTGCAGAATTCCATCCGGATAGGTCAGACGTATCAGCAAGGCCTGCCACCTCGCCAAATAATTGACCTGCCCGTCCGCATCCAACGTCGGCAGCAGCGGCGCGCCAAGAAAAAAAACGGAGTAGCACCCCACCAAGGCGGCCGCTATCCATACCCACAGCCAACCCGGTACCCAATGTGACGACTGCGCCGGAGTTTGACGGTTATTCCGAGCCATCGGGAGGTAGCTTTCAGGAAGTCCGGGGAGACTGGGAAGAAAGTAGGGGAAACTGAGTCTAAAATATCGGAGGTTGCCGGACGAGCCATGTTGGTGCAGATTCGCTCCTAGAACAGCCGGCCACCACCTTGGTTGACTCACCCTACTTCCCCTGTTGCTCTCCCTTCGAGACTGATTCATCCCATGTCTAGCAAAAGCCCCCTGGCAGGTATCTTCACACCCAACATCGTCCCGCTCGATCGCCGTGGGGAAATCGACGAACCCCAACTGCGAGGCTATATCGATTGGCTGATCGAAAAAGGGGTCCATGGGCTTTATCCCAACGGCAGTACCGGGGAATTCCTCCGCTTCACCCCCGAAGAACGCCGCCAGATCATCCGCATCGTCGTCGACCAGACCGCCGGTCGCGTCCCGATCCTGGCTGGTGCCGCTGAAGCCAACGTCAAGGAAACGATCGACGCCTGCGATACCTATGGAGCTCTCGGCTGCCGCGCAGTGGCGATCGTCGCTCCGTTCTACTACCGGTTGGCTCCTGAAGGGGTCTACGCCTACTTCAAGGAAATCGCCGATCGCGTCACCGTCGATGTCACGCTCTACAACATCCCCCTATTTGCTTCTCCCATCGACGTCCCCACCGTCAAGCGGCTCGCTCTGGAATGCCCTCGCATCGTCGGCATCAAAGACAGCTCGGGGGACATCCCCCACATGATGCGCATGATCGCCGAAGTCCGACCCCATCGACCCGACTTCTTCTTCCTGACCGGCTGGGACGCCGCCCTGGTCCCGATGTTGATGGTCGGATGCGATGGTGGCACCAACGCCACCAGCGGCGTGGTCCCTGAACTAACCAAGGCGATTTATGAAGCTGCTAGGCACGAGCGATGGCATGAGGCGATGCAGCTGCAGTATCGGCTGCTTCCTCTGTTTGATGCCATGCTGGCCACCGCCGAGTTCCCGGAAGGCTTCCGTCGCGGTGCTCTGATCCGTGGATGGGACCTGGGCAAATCGCGCCAGCCCCTCTCCAGCATCCAGCAGTCGGCCGCCGACAAGATCCAGTCGAAGCTATCGGAACTGATGGAAAGCTTCCGGCTGGATGTCGCCAAGCCCTCCGTCCGCCCCAGCTCCCGCACCGAAGGAATCGGCAACGACATGATCGACCGCATCGTCCGCCAAGTGCTCGAACAACTCGGCTCAGCCCGCTGATCCCGACGAGCGTTGCATCGATAGATCCCTTCTCGCTAAGGAGGGATCATTCAATGCACCTGGAGAATGGACAAGCGGCTAGCCAAGACCGCAAGACGACTCGTTCGGTCAAACCTTGGCGAAACGCCCACTGTCGATGGCCACGGGCGCGCCGTTCGACTGGGCTGACTGCCAGCAGGCATCCAGAAGCTGCTGGGTGGCTAGCGTCATCTGGCCCCACGACGGGTCGTGGTTGCGATCCAGCACCAATTGGCTGAACTTCTGAAATAGGCTCACTTCCTGCGCCGTCGGCCGTCCGCTGGAATACTCTGGCACCGCATGACGCTTCGTGTGCCGCTCCATATGAAAGTCACAGCCATCGGTCATGAAATGGTGCTGGCTGACATGGAAGTCGACTTCCGTTCCATGGAAGGGAAGGACGAAATCCTCGATCGACGCAAAGCCCCGGTCGCCGCTGATATGGCACCACTGCTGGTGGTGGGTCAGGAACGAGCAGAAAAAGCTGGCACTCAGCCCCTGGTCGTAAAAAAGTTCAGCCGAAAAGGATGCGGGTACCGGGGAGGGGCTTCCCTTCCCTTGAATGGTTGCCAGCGTGTGAGCGACCACCTGACGGGGTGGCTGCCACTGGAGCGTCCAGAGGATCATCCGGAGGCAATACCATCCCAGATCCCCAAGGCATCCATGCGGCTCCGATTGACTCATCGATCGAATATTCTCCGTTCGAAACGTTTCATCGCCACAGAAGCTGAACTGCGTCGCCACACGGCGGATCGCACCGATCGTACTCCCTTCGTCCAGCACCTGACGCAGATGCAGCAGTCGACCTGAGTGCATGAACATGACGCCGTCCATGTACTGGACCCCCTTGGCCCTGGCGGCCGCAAGAATCTCCTCCACGTCGCCTGCATCCACCCCCGCTGGCTTTTCCCCCAGCACATGCTTCCCGGCAGCGATCGCCTTGAGCGTCCATTCTTTGCGTAGCGCGGTCGGTAGCGGGTTGTAGATGGCGTCGATGTCAGGCCGGTCGATCAACTCCTGATAACCCTCGACCGCTTGTGGCTCTGGTCCAAATGGCTCCCACTGCTGGCACTCGTCGATGAACTGCTGCGCTGACGATTGCTTGCGACTGGCGACCGCCACCACCTGACCGTTGCCACTGCGACGGATCGCGCGCCAGTTCTTCTTCCCAATTCCTGCGGTCGACAAAAAGCCCCAGCGGCACACCTGATTCATCGCATTCGTCCTTTGCTCTGAGCACCAACAGATATCCAATCGGTCACCGCACTGAACCCCAATCGATCGCCGTGCAAAAACCGTGGCAAGTCCCCACAGTATAAGATGGCTTCTTCCCGGCGACGACCTCCATCGCCACCTGCCCTGGCATGCTCTCCCTCTCGATACCAGGAGTTTGCAATCATGCCCACCCAATCGATACGATGTGCCTCCCGCTTTTTCACCGCGTGGCTGCTGGTCGCTTTCGCCATCCTGGCGCACCCCCTCCGCGCGGAGGAACCTGCAGAAACCCCCAATGTCGTTCTGCTGTTTGTCGATGACCTTGGCTACGCCGATGTGGGATGTTTTGGTGGCGACGCCCAACTGACCCCCAACCTCGATCAGATGGCGCGCGAGGGAAGACGCTTCACCGACTTTGTCGTCTCCTCTCCCGTCTGCAGCGCGTCGCGCGCTTCCCTGATGACCGGATGCATCCACGAACGGATCGGCATCTTCGGTGCATTGGGACCGCAGTCGAAGATCGGTATCGACGACGGTGAGACGACGATGGGCGAGCTGCTTCAAGGGCGAGGCTATCAAACGGCATGCATCGGCAAATGGCACCTGGGGCACCATCCCCAATTCCTACCGACTCGCCACGGCTTCGATTCCTACTTCGGCCTTCCCTACTCCAACGACATGTGGCCATTTCATCCCGATCTGGCTCACCTACCTCCCGATGCCCCCCAGCGCCGGAACGGCTTTCCCCCTCTGCCCCTCTTCGAAAATGAAACGGTGGTCGATGCCGATGTCACCGCCGATGACCAAGTGTCGCTCACCGAACAGTACACGCAGCGCGCCGAAGCTTTTCTGGAGGCAAGTGCAGGGAAAGGGCCCTTTTTTCTCTACGTCCCCTACACGATGGTTCACGTACCGCTGTTTGCCGGCAAACCGTTTCAGGGAACCAGTTCGCGCGGACCATTCGGCGATGTGCTGCGTGAAGTCGATGCCTCGGTGGGACGCATCCTCCAGAAGCTGAAAGATCTCCAGGTGGACGACAACACACTGGTCCTTTTCACCAGCGACAACGGACCTTGGCTGAGCTATGGTACGCACGCGGGATCGGCGGGAATCTTTCGAGAGGGCAAGGGCACCTGCTGGGAAGGTGGCATGCGAGTCCCCATGATCGCGCGATGGCCACGCAACATCCCGCCCAACACCACCTGCGATCGACTCACCGCCACCATCGACCTATTCCCGACCATCGCGGCGTTGACCGGTGCTCCACTTCCCCATCTTCCGATCGACGGAAAGCCCCTCGGCTCTCTGCTTTCCGGCGACGCCAATGGCCCATCACCTCACACCAGCCTCCCCTACTACTTTTTGAACAACGAACTGCATGCGGTGCGCACCGAACGATGGAAACTGGTGTTGCCCCACCGCTACCGATCGCTCCAGGGACGAAAAGGTCGCGATGACGGAATGCCGATCGCCTACGACACCCTGGAAGCACCTCTTTCGCTGTTTGACCTGGAGGAGGATCCCTCCGAGACAACCAATCGCATCGCGGATTTCCCCGAGGTGGCTCAGCTGCTGCAGGAAGAAGCTGCCCGATGGCGCAGCGCCTTGGGGGATTCCCTCACCAAGACCAGCGGCAGCCAGCGTCGATCCGCTGGTCCATTGGTAGCTCCCTAATCGATGTGGGGTGTGTGAACCGGTTTCTGGGCGAAGCGATCGATATCGTCGCTCGGTAGTCGTCGTCCTCGGCCTCAGGCTAGTCGTGGAAAAGGTGGTCGTGGAAAAGGTGTCAGGTACCTTTTCTGGGATTCTATCCACGAAGGAGTCGTGGAAAAGGTGTCAGGTACCTTTTCTGGGATTCGATGGCTCGTTGATGTCGTGGAAAAGGTGTCAGGTACCTTTTCTGGGATTCTATCCACGAAGGATTCCAGAGACAGGACCTGTCGTACTCGTGCTCAGGCCGGATCGCCAAAGGCGTACGGCCGGTACTCGTACTCGACCGTTCGTTGATGATTCGACGTCCGATTCGAGATGCACGAAAATGAGCACGAGGAAGAGCTGGCGGGGGACGTTCACTAGATTGTGGAAAAGGTGTCAGGTACCTTTTCTGGGATTCTATCCACGAAGGATTCCAGAGACAGGACCTGTCGTACTCGTGCTCAGGCCAGATCGCCAAAGGCGGACGGCCGGTACTCGTACTCGACCGTTCGTTGATGATTCGACGTCCGATTCGAGATGCACGAAAACGAGCACGAGGAAGAGCTGGCGGGGGACGTTCACTAGGGAGCCAGCGCGGGTTTGAGCACTTGCTGGGGTGATGCTGAAGGGATTTCCTTGAGCATCTGATCGACAGCTGCGACGACGATGTCGGCAGGTAGAGCGTAACTGCAGACACGACCGGCTCGCGCAATATTCAGCCCCACCGCTTTCCCTTCGAGATCCACCAAGGGGCCGCCGCATTGATTCGGCGATAAAACTGTATCGTGCTGAAAAACCGATGGAAAACCACTGGCTCGAGCGCTCACCTTCCCATTGACCTCCATTTCCGCTGGATCCAGCAGATTGCTGCTGAGGTCCATCAGTCGCACGCGGACATGATCGACGGTATCCGATCGCTGAAACTCCACCTCCACCCATTCCCCAGCCTTCATCGATGCCACGCGTTCCAGCAGATGCTGGCGGGACGTCAGTGAAACGCCATCGATTTTCAGAAGTAGATCCCCGTCCAGCATCCCCGCTTGGTCGGCGCCGCTGCCGAAGAGCACTTTGGTGATGACATTCCCTTCACCCGTCCAATCGAACGAAATTCCCATCACCGCGCGTTCGGGCTGGATTGGCCTGGGGGCGACACTGATCACTCCAATCGACATCGGCATGGCTCGCACATCGGTCGAGGCAGTCCAGCTACCGATGACCGGGACGGTACTGCTGGTCCACTCCACTACCGGCAGGCCAGTGCGTTCGATTTTCAGCAGCGCCAGATCCAGATCGCTTCGAACCGCTCGGCAGCTGGCCTTCACCCTTGTCCCATCGTACAGACGGCACTCCAGCGGATCCCCCGCCAGCTCGCTGGCCTTGGTGACCACAAAACCATCCTCTCGGACGATCGCCCCCATGGCGATCGGCTGCCCGGATCCCAGCACACGGACCGTCGCCATCCACTGGTTCCCAACGGCTTCCTTGAACGCCTGCAGGACGTTGTAATGCATCTTCTGGTAGCGCGTCGGCGAGGGCATCAAGCCTTCCAGGAGACTGGGACCCCCGAGCGGCTGCTGAATCCACTGCACCAGTTCCCGAACCGACCCAAGCTGGCTGTTCACCGCATTGGCATTGGGATCCCCCTGCTGCCGGTCGGTCTCGTACCTGTCGCTCGATCGATCAACCCCCGCAGATCCCTGGTCCCTTGCAGTTCCTTCCGCAAGAGCGATCACCTGGTCGCTCCAGCCCTGCCCTTGCATCCGCAACCAGGAATGGAGGTTGGAGAGCGCTGGCCCTGGATGATAGGTGCGGAAGGCCAGCCATCCGATAGCCGCCACCAGCAGCACGCCACGCAGCAAAACGAACAGGAACGACTTCACGCCATCACCCCGCGATCTATCGAAAATCCCGGTCGATGTCTCCTGAACGAATGGCTTCTGGGCGAATGGCTCATGGGTGATGAACTCCTACAACGATCGTCACTTCCATCACCCGATCGCCGCGCAGAAGTTCCACCCGCACTCGGTCCCCTGGCATCGTACCTTCGACCGCCAGGATCAGATCCTGAAACGTCTCGATCGCTGCCCCCTGGAACTTTCGAATGCGATCCCCCGCTTGAACTCCCGCCTTTTCTGCTGGGCTTCCCTCGACCACCGTCTCGATGATCGGAGCGGGATCGTCTTTTTTCCCGAGCACTCCAATGACCGGTTTGTAACCGGGCAGTGTGCCCCATGCATCGCCATCGGCCATGCGATCCCAGTGATCGCGGTAGACATCGATGGGGACATGCATGTTGTCCTGAATGTCGGAACCGATGCGGCTATGAATCCCGATCAGCTTGCCTTCCAGGTCGAATAGAGGCCCTCCGCTGTCTCCACCGATCAATGGGCAATCGGTAATCAGGGTTGTAGAAAGATTCTCCAGCAACCTGCCGACACGAATGACCGGTGGTCGATTGGATTGCCACCCACCTGGATGCCCGGCAGCGATGCACCACTGTCCCTCGCGCAGATCGGTGGAACTGCCCAGCGAGGCGTGAGGCAAACCGGCGAAATCGATAATCTTCACCAGTCCCGCATCCATATGGCGGTTCATCCCCAACGTCTTGGCTCGCAGCCGCTTCCCGTCTGCCAGCGTCACCCAGGCATCGCGCATCGGTTTGCCCGCAACGTGCGCGGCCGTCAAGACGTATCCATCGGCTGTCACTAGAACGCCGCTTCCCTGAGCCATTCCTTGCTGAACGTTGACGGTGACCTTTTGAATCTTCTCGGCCACCTTGGCTTGCTGTTTCTGCAGCGCCAACAGCTCCCCGACCGACCGGGGCTCCTGCCCTTGGAAAAGCCGATCCAGTCCATTTTCCAGCGGCAAGAAGGTGCTACCGGGGGGTCGCTTGGGCAACGTGGCGCTGGCGGCCTGGACGGCTGTAGGACTGGAGTCTTCGGGCGAGGCGGGTGACAAACGAATCACCCCGGCCGTGGCATCGACGAAAGGTGTTTCCGAACTGCGATCGGCGGTTGTCTTGGATGAGTTCTGAGGTAGGGTCCCTGTTTGTGACCACACCCACTGCGATCCCAAACAGAGGCTCCAGACCAACCAGAGCCCAAGGCCCACAGCCAGCTTGGTCCAAATCGGATCGATCCCGGCAAAGACGGTCCAAGGCCTGGGCCCAAATGTCAAATGCAGCTCCCACCAACTGGCGGGTCGCTTGGCCAACCGAGGTCCACGAACCGGGGATGGGTTGTCGATGCGAATCTTGCGATTCACCAGTTGGCGTTCCAAATGTGCCACTGCTTCCTCCCCGACCTGTCGATCCAGACCGGCCAGCTACCAAAGTTCCCCGGCCGATCGATGTGAGCGATATCGAGGGTCTTCCAACAACACGCACGTTTCGGCGTCTACGGCTGGTTCGCCTCACCCTTCCACACGAGCCTCATTGTAAACCGCTCGACTTGAGAATTCCCGCGCCGGATTTGAGGATTTCCCGACTCCCCAGGCCCCCATCCCCTACAACCGGCCAAACCAGCAACGACGGTACGATTGACGGCAACCTACGATTCTGTCGTCCAAGCCAACAAAAAGCGCTGCTTTGCCGATCGCGGCTGGACACTTAGGTGGCAAATGGCATCGACGGAGCGGAACTCCCTGTGACCGACAATCCTCACCTCCTTGTACTGGGCTGCGGCTATGTCGGACAGGCTGTCGCCAGGGAAGCGCTGGCAACCCACTGGCGCGTCTCGGCAACGACTCGGTCCGAAGCTTCCGCCCTGCGGCTGGAGTCCTCAGGGATCAGGGCGATGGTCTACGACTGGACCCGGGATCCGGTTCCTTCCTTCGACTCCCCAGTCGACGCGGTTTTGATCGCCGTCAGCCACCACGTCGCACCGGGCCAGAACGCCTCGCAAGTCCATCCTGACGGACTCGCCCGTAGCCTCCCTTCCCTCGCTGGTTCCGCCCGCCGCTGCATCTATCTGTCGACCACAGGTGTCTATGGGCAAAAGGATCTCCGACTAGCCACCCCTTCTTCCAGCGCGCATCCCTGGGTCGACGAATCGTCTCCGATTGCACCCGATCGCCCGGGCGCTATCAATGCCGCAGCGGGAGAAAAGTGGATGCAGGAAAGCCCGTTCTCGCAGCGAACGACGATCCTTCGACTGGCGGGAATCTACGGTCCCTATCGAACACCGAATCTCCAGAAGCTGCGCGCCGGGGAAGCAATCGAAGTGCACCCGGAAGGATTCCTCAATCTGATCCATCGCGATGATATCGCTCGCGTCGTCCTGAGTCTGCTGCGCCATCCCTCCCCGAGACCACTTTACTGTGCCAGCGATGGCCATCCAGTGACTCGCGATGATTACTATCGATGGATCGCCGAGCAGCGAGGACTTCCCTCGCCCATTTTTGCACCACCCCAGGATCCACCATCGCAGCCTTCCCGAAGGTTGGGGAGCAAACGGATCGATCCTCGTCGTTTGATGGAGGATACCGGGAAGGAGTTTCGATTTCCTAGCTATCGTGAAGGACTGTTTCATTCTTGGCGTGAAGAAGCCGCAGAAGGCAGCACCACGGAGGCGCTGCCAGAATGATCGGTCATCCGTCTGGCCATCGTGCAGAAGCCACCCTTAGAAACCCTCGCCCCTTTTGGGATCGACGGGAACGTGTCACAATCGTCAGATGGGGGGCTCAGCCCCTGCTTTTCTCAGCATTCTGAATCCCAAGGCTCAACCGGATCATGCTCGCTCGCAAACCGATCTTCCCCAACGTTCTCGAGATGAATGTTCAGGCCGGACAACTGATCGGCTGCAATGTCTATCTGATCCACGATGGCGACGAATGGGCACTGATCGATATCGGGTACCAGGATGGCGTGGACGAGATCATCGAGTTGATTCGCCAGATGGACTTTCCCCTGTCCAAGTGCAAAACTCTGATCGCCACGCATGCCGATGTCGATCATGGGCAAGGATTTGCCGCTGCCAAACAGATTCTGAAAACCTCCCTGACGGCTCACCCCAAGGCGGCACGCCTGCTGGCCGAGGGAGATCGCCTGCAGACCTTTGCTGAAGTCGAAGCCCAGGGCATCTCGATGGAAATGCCCAAGGTGACTTGCGAGCATCTGGTTCAGGATGGCGATGTCATCAAGATCGGTGGCTTGGAATTGGAAGTGTGGAGCACTCCGGGGCATGCCGACAGCCAACTGGCTTTTCGGCTGGGGGATCTGCTATTCAGCGGGGACAATATCTATCGCGACGGTTGCGTCGGTGCCATCGACGCGCACCACGGCAGCAATATCCCCCACTTCATCGAATCTCTAGAGCGGATTCGCGACAGCGATGTGACTTGGCTGCTTCCTTCCCACGGGCCTTATTTTCGTCGCGATCCAGCGATGATCAATCGCACCATCGACCGACTCAAAGGCTATCTGCACATGGCCGATTTTGGCACCTGCGCGATCGACTGGCCGTTGATCGATCAGTGGGAAGAAATGGTGCGCGACGGCAAACTGCCGAAATAGAACGAAGCGATCCAGCCAAACTGTCGGCTCGTCCACCCACCCGAAGCATCCCCGATACCGCTTCTTCAAGAGCGGCATCCGAAGACGATCCTGTGCTGACATCTTGACGGCATTCCAGCCCCAGCGGTCCACGCAGCAGCATCGTGATCGCTGCGAACAAGCAAGGCCCACTTGGATCCCCACGATCAGGAGATCAACTCTCGGATCGGCTCACCAAAGGGGAGGATCGGCATCGGCCTGCCCTGGTGGTCCAAAAAGCTCTCTTCGTAGTGGATCCCGAGAAATCGATAGACGGTGGCCCACAGATCGTTTGGCGATAGCGGCCTTTCCACTGGATGCTCCCCTCGTGCGTTGGTCGCTCCTATCACCTGACCGGTCCGGATTCCGCCACCACTGATCAGCATCGACATCGCGTCGGGCCAGTGATCACGGCCCGGTTGCATCACTCCCGTCTGCGACCCCTTCGTTTCATTGATCCTGGGGGTCCGCCCAAACTCGCCCGTTGCGATCAGAAGCACATCGCGATCTAGCCCGCGCTGGTAGAGATCCTCGATCAGCGCCGTCAGCGCCTGATCGTAATAGGGAAAACGCCATCGGGAATCGGCGAACAGATCGCAATTGACGGCGTGCGAATCCCAGTTGTAGGTGCAGTTTTTTGGCATCCCCTTGGGATCGTTCGGATTCTCCCAGACCATCGTCACGAAGCGGGATCCCGCCTCCACCAGCCGTCGTGCAAGCAAACCCCGCTGACCGTACGTGTGCCTGCCATAGCGATCGCGCACCGCATCCGGTTCGCGCGTCAGGTCGAACGCCTCGCGAACCTGCTGCGATGTCAGCATCGTCAAGGCTCGCTGGCCAAAGGAATCCATCGCCTCCATGATGCCGCTGGAATCGATTTCGCGACGAAACCGATCCAGCCCATGCAGCAACTCCAGACGATCGGCCAAACGGTGCTCCATCTCCGGAGTGATCCCGATGTTTCGAACCTGGAAATCCGCTGCGTTGGGGTCGGCGTCGACAATGAAGGGGATATGCGCTGGTCCCAGGTAGGCCGATCCGAAGGAGAAGGTATCGACGCCCCCGCGTCCGCCGTCGACACCGGCGATGCAGGCGGGCAATGGTTCTTTGGGTCGGCTGAGCAATTTTTGGGCGACGCTGAGCACCGATGGCGCATCGTTCACGAAATCGACCGGACTGGCCGGAATGCGGCCGGTCAGAAATCGCTTGTGGCCCCCACCATGATCGGAAAACTGGTGATGGCAACTTCGGATGATCGTGTACTTGTCGGCGCAACGGGCATGCATCGGCAGCAATTCACAAACGTCGATACCAGCCACATTGGTCCGAATCGGCCGGAACCATCCACGGTACTCCAGCGGAGCATCCGGTTTCATGTCGTAGGTCTCCATGTGCGGAGGACCACCAGGAAGCCAGATGAAAATGACCGCGCGATCTTCCAGTGGCCTCCCCGCGGCTCGGGAAGCATCCTGAGCCCTAAGCAGATCGGCCAGTCCAAGTCCACCGATCCCAAGCCCTCCTAACTCCAGGAACGTACGACGCCGCATCGGCCCGCGACAGCTTCGCCCACCGTCGCGTGGTTCGATTTCCTTCCTATGATTGCTGGCCATCGACGGATCTCCAACCGAGTCACCGAAGGGGAATGGTCTGTGGTGAAACCTCGATTCACTCTATCTCCAAACGAACAAGAACTGCAATGTTTCTTTCGCCAACAAATGGCGATCGATCGACTCCCACCGGGGCAATCGGTGGTGCCAGGGGAATCCATCAACACCGGGTTGCCATCCCATCGGATTGACCCTGCGATTCGCGGAAAGTCTAAAAAAATGGCCGGGTCGCTGGGACGACGCCGGCCAGAAGATCGATTTTTCTCTTTCGAGCCAGTTGGGTTAGCTGCGCCCGTTGAGCCGTCGCCGGCCTAGTTGCTGGAACCATCGATCGAGCGTTACCGCATCCAGCGATTCGCCGGAGCTGCTGGTCGACGAAGCCGATGTGGTCCCGCTAGCAACCAGCCCAGCCGCGCTCACGCCAGCTCCGGTGCGGCTGGATTCTCCTTCCGGACTCAAACCCGCCTTGGCCACACCAGCGGGAGCAATCTGGACATCGCGGCCGGTGGAGAGATTCATCGATCCGGCGCCGGGAGCCGCCTGGGTCAGCCCCTGACCACCTGGTGGCAGCGATGGGGTGATCAGCGGCATTGCATAGTCTTCCACTTCCCCGTCGGCCGCGAACCCCGCATAGCCATAGCCGGCCAGCGTGGTCAATCGGAACCTCCCAAAGACGTTGCCGGCGGCAAGCCCCGAAGGAATGGCCAGCGACACAAAGTTGTTGCCATCGAAGACCGGCAGGTTCTCGGCAATCCGTTCCCCTGCATCATCCCAATCGCCATCGCGGTTGAAATCGACCCACGCATTGAGGTGAGCCCGCGTCTCTGGTGGCGCCTTGACCGCGACCGTCAGGCTGACGGTGGTTCCGATCGTCAGCCGTGGCAGTGTCACCCCATCCTCGTCGGCACCATCTCCAGTCGCCGTGCTGTTGGGTCGTCCATCGGTTTCTGCATCGATCGTATTGCCCAGACGCAAGGTTTCCGTCACCACATTGCGGGCGCCATTGCGCGCCAACCGGACGGGGTACTTGGTCGCGGTCGTCTCGGGAGCATCACCGAAATCGAGCGGCAACACGGGCAAGCCGGTCGGATTCAGAAAGGCGTTGACAAACGCCACGTCGGCACTGGTGACCCGGCCGTCGCCGTTGGCGTCCGCCGGCCGGTACGCCAGACCAGGTGCGCTATTCTGGCTGGTCTCCACCAGTCGCGTGTCGCTGCTGTTGACCTTTCGGTCCCCATTGACATCGCCTCGCAGTCGATGGAACGATCCAGCAAGAATGCCCCCCACCAATGTCCCTTCCGGACTGGATACCTGATCCCCAGAGAGTTCGTAGGTATACCAACCGTTGGGCATCGATAGGTAAGGCACTTCGGCAAAGTTCCAAGTCAGGTAAGGCGTCCCGTTGCCGGTCAGCGACACGCGTTCCATCGGAACCACCTGACCCGTGGTGCGATTGATCACTCGCAACACACTCTTATCGGGCACCACCACCGGCTGGTTGTAGCGGAACTGCACGGTGCTGATCCCCGACCGATTGGGGTTGGTGAATGAGCCGTTGATGACCACCGCGTCGTTGAGTGGTGCGGGGGGCAGCGCACGAACGGTCACCACGTAGTCCTCGACTTCCCCATTGGACGCCAAGCCAGTCGGGGTGTTACCCTGACCTCTTTCCGCAGTCAGCCGGTATCGAATGAATGTCGCTCCCTCTCTAGCCGTCTCGGGCACCAGAACCGATAGTTCGGTGACGCCGGGATCCAGTGTGATTTCCTGCAGCAAATGCTCTGAAGGATCGAAGACGCCGTTGCGGTTGAAGTCGAACCAGGCGTTCAGCACTCCCCCCTCCAAGGCAAAGATTCGCTGGGTGAGCGGTTTATTGAAGAGCGGTGCCGAGGTGAAGATGACGCCATCTTCATCATCCAACGAACTGGTATCATCGCCCAGCGCGTTACTGCTCGGGACTGCATTCGGTTCGGTGTCGCGCTGCTCTCCAAGAATCGGCTTCCGCTTCTCATGCCGCGCTCCATCGGCTTCCAGGCTGGTCCCGTAGCTGTTGGGCGCATCGCCATAATCCTTCGGCAACCCCAAGACTCCGACGATATGGTCGACCGCACTTTGGGCATCGATCAAACCCCATCCCGTATCGTTATCGAAGCCAGGAGTCAGCATGTTGATCGATGTCTGGACGAGGCTGGTTCGAATCTGCGCTGGAGTTGCCACCCCAGGACCACCCACCACTTCCATCATCAATGCCGCTACCGCCGCAGCATGCGGGGCGGCTGCCGAAGTCCCGAAGAAGTTGGGGAACCCATCCCCTTCCACATCCTGACCGAAGAATGTTGTGTTGGTCCCATCGACGGCAGTGAAATCGGGAGTCGTTCGCGTCTGAGGTCGGGAGAATCGACTTCCGTCGGGCCGCATCAGAATCGAAATTCCACCAGCCGACGTAAAAGGCTCTGGAATCGGCGGACTAACACCGTACCCTGGGGTATCGCCATAAAACGCAGCTCCCACCGCCAATGCCGATGCCGCGTTGGCATGGCCGTACGAACTGCCGCTCCTGGTATCAAATTCTTCGATCTCCAACGCATCGGTGAAGTAAACGTACTTCACCAATCCCGGGAGATTGATCGTCTCGGGAATGAACGATCCAATCCCGATCTGGAAGAATTCGTCCGGCAATCCGTCCAAATCAAAGTCGTTCGTCCCGTCATTGAAAAACTGCAGAATCTCCAGTGGATCAGCAGCTACATTGAAATCCCAAGAAACCGAGATCATGGAACTCAAATCTGGCTGCGCGACGTCGCCAAATACCATGAAATCGAGGTCCGCGTCCGCTCCTGGACTGGCTGCGTCAATCGAAGCAAACGGATCGTCCCATTGAAGGACAAAGATGCCAAAGGAGTTCACCGGCACATAGATACGCTGGTAAAGATCTGTCCCAGGACCTCGGTCAAAGTCGACGAATTGCCAGTCGGTCATGTCGGCATTTTCATCGATCACCCAATCCGTCCCCTGGCCTTCCCAACTGTTTCGACCGTTGTTGCCAGCACTCGAAAAGTAGGGGACGCCACGGCCAACCACCTCGTCGACGGCCTGAGCAATCGGTCCATCCTGAAAGAACGGTTCGTCCAGGTAGATGATGTCGTCGACGATCACATCCGACCCCGCATCTGCTAGATCGAGAATCCCCTGAGCAAACGAGGCAGCACCATCAAAGGCGGTATGAAACTGCAGGGGCGAACCTGGTGCCAAATCGTGGATCAGCTGCAGCATGGCTCGACCTTCATCGATCCCCTGGCCATCCGATTCATCGAGCACCCGGACACCATCGCGCGGGAGATCGCCTGTGGCGATATCTTGCGCAGCCGAAGAAAAGGGGTTGCCATCGAAGTCGTAGCTGTCCGAAAGCACTCCAACAGTGACCCCGGCGCCATCGATCTCGTAGGCTGCTCGCGCGGTATCGACACGCATGGCGAAATCAGCCTGTGATGTGGTATCGCCCACGTTGGTGCGCGCCATCGAAGGGCGGGCCTGCCCAAGAGATGGACTCTGCGCCAACTGCGATAGCTTGGCGATCGGGACCCAAGCCGATACCTGGTTGCCCGCAGATCCGGTGATGCGCCCTCCGAGACCCTGAATATCGTTCTGCAATTGAGGCAGGTTGCTGTTGCTCGAAGCATGAATCAGCACCTGACCATCCAGCAAGCGAAACAGATCCTTGGACGATTCGGCCTGCTCCACCAACTTGGCTTGTGCTTTGGTCAATCCACCCGCAGGCTGCTGGCTGAGGTAGAGTCCGGAAAGCAGTCCGCCGATCTTGGTCGCTGCAGCCTGCTTCATTTCCACTGGCGAATCACCAGGAACAGGAACTCCGCCGATCGGATCGTTCGCAGTGCTCCCGCCCAAGGCACCTGCCAGGTCGGTCGCCATCAATCGTCGCGCCTCCAAAACCTGCACTTCCAGCTTCCTGACAACAGTCCGCTGACGACGATGTCTGGCCAGATCCCAACCCCAACTTTTGCTCGCCATGAAATCACCTGCTGAAGAAAAAATGAAAAGCAATCACTGCTTCGATCACCGATCCATCCACCACCGAGGACGTCCCTGCAATCCACCGGTGTCGAAAAATATCGCTCGATCGGACGCCCCAGGTCCCTGGCTATGTGGTTCTTTTTGCACCTGCCGGAGAACGCTCACCTTGGTCCTTCAAAGGCGTTCCCTTGGTTTTAGGGGGGATTTCGGTGAATCACAACCGTTTTCTCTTTTTTGAGCTTGAAAATGAAAATTCAAACCCGAGGACCGGTTCCTCCCGAAGCGATCGCTCAATCGTCAAATCTTCAGCATCTTCCAAGACCTATCGCTCGACCACCTTCCGCGGAAAACATCTTTTCCACAGCCTTGCGTTTTGACTTCAACCGTTCACCGCGCATACTGCCAGTGGAAAAATGCTATTTTCTGCCTATTGGTTCCTGGGAACACCGTCCCCAGATTTCCTCCCATCCCTCGGGTCGGACAACTGCTCGCTCGCCTCCGGCGATCGTGCACCCCGCGTTGCGCCCCACCTCTCGATTCCTTGTTAGGGTGATTGTTCATGATGGATTCCACCGCCACCACCAACCGCTCGGCCATCCGCTGGAAGCTCTTTCTGATGATGGTGCTTCAGTTCTTCATCTGGGGCGCCTGGTTGCCGCTGATCTTCGGCTACCTTCCTGCCCTCGGATTTACCTCTTCTCAGCAGTCGTGGATCCTGAATGCCTTTCCGATCGCGGCGATCATCGGGATGTTTTTCAGCAACCAATTCGCCGACCGCAATTTCGCTGCGGAGAAGTTTTTGGCATTCAGCCATCTGATCGGTGGCCTCGCAATTCTCGCCTGCGGCTTCACTCGTGACTTCTGGCCTTTCTTCCTCTTCATGCTGATCCACTGCCTGCTGTACGTCCCCACGATATCGATCACCAACTCGATCGCCTTCGCTAACATGACCGACACAGCGAAGGAATTCGGATTGGTGCGCATGGGCGGAACGATCGGCTGGATTCTGGCCGCTTGGCCTTTCACTTTCATCCTGGTCGACTGGGCCAAGGTGAAAGCGGCCAACCCGCAGGGTTTTGTCAGCTGGCTTGGCACGGTGCTCGGAAGCGGGCTTCAGGGCACCGCGCTGACCGATGCGACCAAGTGGACCTTCGTCGTCGCCGGTATCGCTTCGCTCCTTCTGGCCGCCTTCAGCCTGACTCTCCCGCACACCCCTCCCAAGAAATCGAACAACCCGGAGGAAGGCCTCGCCTGGATGGAAGCCGTCAAGCTGCTCAAGCACCCCTTCGTGCTGGTCCTTTGGCTGGTGACCTTCCTGGATGCCTTCGTCCACAACTGCTATTTCAACTGGACCGGTCAGTTCCTCTCAGCCACCAAGGAAGCTGGCGGCGTCGGAATTCCCGGCAACTGGGTGATGCCGGTGATGAGCGTCGGGCAGATCGCGGAGATCCTGACGATGTTTGTTCTGGGGGTGACGCTGAAAAATCTCGGCTGGCGCTGGACGATGATCGTCGGGGTGCTGGGCCATGCGATTCGATTCCTGGTCTATGCACTCTTCCCTCAGAACCCAGGGCTGATCATCCTGATCCAGATCCTGCATGGCGTCTGCTACGCGTTCTTCTTTGCCACAGTCTACATCTTCGTCGATGCCTACTTCCCCAAAAATGTCCGCAGCAGCGCCCAAGGGCTCTTCAATGTGATGATCCTGGGAGTCGGCGCTCTGGTGGCCAATTCGCTTTGCCCATGGCTGTTGCAGAATGTCTTCACCACGACCGAAGGGAAAGTCGATTACCGAAACATGTTCCTCTTCCCAACAGCGGTCGCGACCTTGGCGGCTATCGCCTTGGCCGTCTTCTTCCATCCCCCCAAGGTCGACACATCGATCGAAGGAGGCAGCGCCCCGGCACACTGACCGAATTCTCGGTATCGATCCAGCCATTCCACAGCCGGCCTCGCAGGCCGGCTGTTTTTTTGTTCCCTCTGGGATTCCGTGTAGCCGTGGGTTGCCATCCGCCCAATGAATTGCCAGATCGACCTGCCTTTGGATCCCGCCTATTCGTAAATCGGAAAGAACCGACCGAACGCCTTTTCGCAAAACACCCCGGGGTCGTTGAACCGCTGGCTGCGATCGAGCCCGCTGATCGCCTCCATTTGGGACTGGCTGAGCGAGAAGTCGTCGATCGCCAAATTCTCTCGCAAACGATCGATGGAATTGGTCTTGGGAATCACCGCCGTCCCACGCTGCACGCCCCAACGCAAGACGACCTGAGCCGCAGTGCGGTCGCAGGCCCGCGCGATCGCTCGCACGATCGGATCCTCCAGCACCGACTGGCTCTCGGTCGCCATCCCCAGCGGCACATAAGATCCAGCCCCCAGCGGCGAAAACGCGGTCATGGCGATCTGCTCCTGCTGGCAATAGCGCAGCAGCTTGGGCTGCACCAGATAGGGATGCGATTCCACCTGCAGCACCGCCGGCCGAATCGTCGCCTGCGAAAGTAGATCGCGAATCAGCGAGACGCCGAAATTGCTAACCCCGATGTAACGCGTAAGCCCCGACTCCACCAACCGCTCCATCGCCCCCCATGTCTCGGCGATCGGCACCCCATCCGGCTCCATCCTGGGCTCCTTCGCTTCCGGATCATGCACCCAGCCCGGGGGATACCGCGTCGCTGGATCGACGTAACGCAGCGCGATCGGAAAGTGGATGAGGTAGAGATCCAGCGAATCGAGCTGCAGGTCGCGCAGCGTTCGCTCGATCGCCCCCCGCACATGCTCAGGTCGATGGTAGGTATTCCATAGCTTGCTGGTGACCCAGAGTTTCTCGCGGGCCACCTGACCACCCCGCAATACCCTTCCTATCCCCTCCCCCACCTCGCTTTCATTCCCATAGTCGCAGGCACCATCCAGATGGCGATAACCACACGCGACCGCATCGACAACGCGCTGCGCTGCATCCTGCCGATCGATCTTCCAAAGGCCCAGCCCCACTGCGGGCATCGCTGCCCCATCGGCTAGCGGTATCTGCAACGCCATCGAACTTCTCCTATCTGACTTTCGGTCTATATCATCGATCGGATTGAAGTCGTTATCGACTAAGGTCCATCCACCACTTCGACCTGCCGATTGGCCGAACTGCCGATCAGTTCCGGCGCGTACATGGCGCTGACGCGAGCCGGAAGCGAGGTGAACTCGCCCGGTGCTTCGGCACGCACACGGTATCGCAGCGAATGAACGCCGCGATCGATCGTTCGGAGGAAAAAGACCACCTGCTGATCGCGCAGCTCCCGATAGGCAAACAACCCGTCGGTCTGCACGTATCCGCTCTGCAAATCAATCGGCTCCAGTGCTGCCGGCTTGCGATCCTCGATCATCAGGTACTCGTAGTCGTTCTTGCTCTCGACGATCAACTCCACTTCCACCTGACTTCCGCTTGGCAGCTGCCGTACCTGATCCAGATCCATCCGTTCCCAGCCCAGCTGCTGCGCTTGCTCGACACCCCCTTTTTCATTGGCCAGTGTCAAATTCTTCGCCTTGGGTTTGAGCAGATAATAATTCCGCCGAATCTTTAGCTCCAAACCTGCCTCTGGCATCTGGTCTTCCTGGGTGAAGTAGGTGGCGTAGGCATTCCAGTAGATAGGACCATCCCCTGTGCGCACCAGCGTCAGTTCCTGATTGCCTCCAGGAATCGCATCCCCCTCGATCTCGATCGTGTTGGGCGCTGTCCAAAGCGTCTTGGGGGTGAAGGCGAGCGAACCGAGGCGTTTTCCTCCCAGCAGGACCTCCACTTCGCTGGACTGCACTGTCTCGCCTGTCGCCTCCAGGTAATCGGCAAAGGCTTCCACCACCAGAGCCGTATCCCGAGTGCTGGACCAGTACGAGTCGGCTTTGCGCTGATTGAGCAGGTACTTGACCAGACGCGGTGCGGTCGGTCCCTTCGGATCGATTCGAGTGAGCAGCTTCAGATAGGTTGCCGCTCCTTCGATCGGACTTCCATACCAGTACCAGTAGGGACTGCCATCCCGCAGAAAGGCCGTTTCGTTTTCTTCATCCTGCACCAACAGCTGCTCGATGTTCCTCCGCAGCATGGCGGTCTGGTCCTGATTGCCGGCGCGATGCGTCACCATCGCCAGCAACGCCTTGCCGTAGACATTCAGCGACTGCCGTCGATCGTAGAGGATCTCCACCATCTGCGGGTCGATCTGGCCCGCTTCCGCCAGCACATGGCAGATGAGCGCATCGAGATTGTCCGGGGTTCGAAACTGGATCGCTTCCTTCCGTTTGTCTTCGGGAAGGTCTAAACCCAGCAGACGGTTTTTCTCCTTCGCCTGGTACTGGGCCAGCCAAGCGAGCCCACGATCGACCAGGTCGGGAACCACCGGGACATCGGCATCGCGAGCCGCAAGCAGACCACGCACGACGACCGCAGTGGTGTGAGGATAACTCTGCTCTCCCGCCCCGCTGAACCAACCCCAACCACCATCCGAATTCTGCATGTCAGCCAACCGCCGCAGCCCCGTCGTCAGCATGTCGTCGACCATCGCCTCATCGTAGACCGCCTCCCGAGGCCATCGCTTCCATTGCTTGGCTCGGTCCGCCGCGTTGCCGATCTCTTGGGCATTCAGATTGGCCCGTTCCTTGGCAAGAGATGCCAGATCGACCTGCATCTGCTGCAGCGTCTTGCGGGTGATGACGGTCGGGAGGAAACGGTTCAGCGTCTGCTCGGTGCATCCATAGGGATAATCGGCTAGGTACGGCAATGCATCGACCATCGCAGCCGCTAGGCTGGGCGAGACGCGGACGACGAGGCGCGATTGATCGGAACGCCGTTTTTCCGGAACCACCAGCTTTGCTTTCCCTTCACGCTGCTGGCCGCGCAGCGTCCCAGCAAAACTGTCAGTCAACAGGAATCCACGCACCACCACCGGCAACGACAGCTCGGTGGCATCCTGCCCGTCGGCTGCCGTGGCGAAGACACGCACCTTCGGAGTCCCTTCCGCGAGCGCGCGGCAGAGAAAGTCGATCCGCTCCTGACCACCAGCTGCCACCTTCACTTTCCGGACCGAATTCTCTCCTTCAGCTAGGTCCAGTTGGGTCTGGCCATCGATCTCCAGCCGCACCTCCACCTCCTGATCTTTCGGTAGATCGTTCTGGACGATCGCGGCGATCGCCACGCGATCCCGCTCCACCAGGAATCGAGGCGCTTGCAGCCGCACCAGCAGGGGCTTGCGCGTCACGGCCTGCGTCTGCGCCGATCCCACCGCCAACCTAGGACCGACAGCCCAAGTCTTTAGCTTCCAACTGGTGAGGTTCTCTGGCATCTTGAAACGAATCGTTCCTTTGCCACGGGCGTCAAACGGTACGGCAGCGATCCAGAGGGCCGAGTCAGCGAAGTCCTTCCGCACCGCCACAACAGGCATTTCCTGTCCGGGTGCCGGCGCCCCGCCGTCGGCCATCGCCCCCGATGCCTCGGCCATCTTGCCCATCGCCCCAGCTGCGGACATGGGAGCTGCTGGCGCCGCCATCATGGCGTCGGCCTCCATCGCCCCGCCGCCACCAAAACCACCCATCCGTCCCGGCATTCCCCCAGGTCCATTCATGCCTCGCATCAAGAAAGTACGGCGCGGCACCATCCCACCTAGCATGGGAGCACCGCTGGACGCTGCCTGCTCGTCGATTTGCCAACCGAAGATTCCTAGCGGCGTCCACTGCACTGGCCCGATCGGGATCGGCCAGGTCTGCCATGCGAGGTTATCCGCCCGGTCGCTCCAGTGATTGCGTCGCCACTTCCAGAAATACTCCCGAATGTCGCCGGGCAGCACATCGCCGGCGATCGCCTCCAGCGATCGGTCGTAAACGGCGATGACCGTATTGCCTTCGACCGGCTGGCCTTTGGCATCCAATAGCTGGAGTTCGGCAACCGCTTCGCCCCCTGGCAGGTACTCCACTCGATCCAGCTGGACCTGAAGATCGAGCATGCGCTGTTCGGGCGGGACGAGAATTTCGCGGGTTACCTCTAGCACCTGGCCATCATGGACCGTGAAGGCATCGACAAAAAAATTCGGCTGATCCCCCGGTTCGATCTTCACCTCCACGACCGCCGTCTTCTCCTTCAGATCGACCCACTGGGGTTTTGGGGATGCTCCATTTCCAGCGCGTACAAAGAGCGCCACGCGTGCATCGGACCGGTCGGAGTTGATCTGCAGCCGCATCGTTTCCCCCGGCTGATAATGGGTCTTGTCGGGAATCAGTTGCAGACCTTCAAAACGAAAATCGTCAGCGCGATCCCCAGGGCCTCGGATGGTGAAGAGAGAAGCTCCCTCTTCCTCCTGCCCCTTGTTGCTCTTGAGCACTAGGCGAATGCGATACTGACCCCCCGCCTCGGCTTCCAACTTCTGTTCGACCTTCCCCTGCTCGTCGGTCTTCACCGGCCAGCTTTGGACCAGTTTCTCCGATGGTTTGCGATCAGCCCCATAGGTGACTCGCAGCAACTCCACCGTTCCTTCTCCCTGCACCGGGGATCCGTCGCTGGTGCGGGCCTGGAAATGAGCGACGATCGGGTCGCCGACGCGGTAATGCCCACGGTCCAGCCAGGTGTAGATGCGGAATGGACGTCGCGCTGCGATCACCTGCCCGCTGGCGTCGATCGTGCGCCGCGAGGCGTCGGTGACTTCGGCGGTGATGCGGTAGCGATGATCGTGAGTCGCCAGCATCTGCTTGGCGGTGGCTGTATCGATTTCGAGGATCGCTTCCCCGCTGGCATCTAGCGTCACTTCCTGGTCGATCACCAGTTCTTCCGGTTCGAATTGCTGCCTGGGAATCCACCAGGGAAAAGGGGAGAGGCAACCTCGCCATCGATCCCAGCCGGGGTACCAAGGCGCATCGTAGGGCAGCCACCAAGCGCCCGGACCGTAGCACCAATCAAAGGGATCGATCGGGAAGAAATTCTCTACCATCGCGCTGCGGTGGACGCGGAGCACCGCTTTGGCATCGGCGACCGGACCGCCGTAGTAGTAGGTCGCTTTGACTTTTGCACGAATCGTCTCCCCGAGAGCCACCGGCTCCTGCGGTGCGGTGATGGTCACTTCGAATTCCGGTTTCCGGTATTCCTCGACGCGCAGCCGAAGATTGCATTCCAGAAACTCATTGGGACTCCGCTCGATCTGGAACTGATAGGCGCCCAGCCCCGCGTTGCGGCCCAGCATCACTTTGGCGTCGACGCCGCCCCATCGGTCGGTTTTCGCCACCTGCTCCCAGACTCGATTTCCCTGGCCATCGATCAGGCGCACCGTCACCTGGGTGTCGGCCAGCAGCGTGGAGTTCTGGTTCGGATCGTAGCTAGCCATCCCCAGCCACAACCTGGCGGAGATCGTATCGCCGGGCCGGTACATCGGTCGGTCGCTGACGCCGAATGCCTTGATCGCCGCCCAGTTCTGGTAGTTGATGCCTCGATTCCAAAGCCCTTCCAGTCCCAGCGTGGCAAAGCGACCTCCTGGCCCGCGCGCGAGAACCATCCACTGGTTGGCCGTCGGTTTGGGCTTGGAGGGATCCAGCAAATAGATCCCCTCGCGGTTGGTCTTTCCCGCCTCCTGGATCACATCAAAGATCCGTTCGCCCCGCTTGGCTTCGACAGGTCGATATTGAATGCCGAGCAGTTCCAGTTGCACCCCTTCGAGGGGCTTTCCCGTCGCGGCATCGGCGACATAGTAGAGGAACTGGTTTTCTAGCGTCTTTCTGACGATCGCCATGTCCTGGATCCACAGCAGCGTCCGCAAACTTCGCTTGCCACCATCCAGCTGCGCGGTGACCAAGTAAAGCCCCGCATTGGTTAGCGGCGTTTCCAGTTCTTCGCGCTGATCCCAGTGATTCTCCAGCGGCTTCAGGCCAATCTCCCATCGCACCGGCTGGCCGCGCACAAAGCGGTCGATCTGTTCCGACTGGAACAGTTGCTGCAAACCCTGAAAGTCTGGCGGTCCCTGATTGGGAACTCCACCGAACTGGGATGGATTTCCATGAGTCGCCTCCCGGTAGAACTTCTTGGTTTCCGCCACAATCGCCTCCAGATCGACCGACCTGGCTTCGAACGAAATGTTCGTTGCGTTGCGGAAGACCAGATCAAGCGATGCCTTCTCGCCAGCCAGCTGTGTGGGAGCGGTTTCGAATCGGCCCTGTGGTCCGATGATCTGATCCAGCTGCAGTTCCTTCCAGCGATCGGGGCCCGGACCAAAGCGTTCGATCGATTCTTTCCAGATGGCGGCGGCTTTGGAATGCTGACGGCGATTGAGGTAGATGTTGACCAGGGCATGCAGGGCGCTTTCGGCGTGCGCCTGCGAACCTTCTTTGGCGACCTGCTGGTAGATGGCGATCGGATTGTGCTCCTGCGGCAATGCAAAGCGCTTGATCCCGCTGGACAGCCTTGCGATCGTTTCGTCGTCCTTCAGGGTATGAACCGACAGGATGCCTTGGGAGAGTTCCTTCGGGTCGGAGCTATTGGCGGGGCGAGCGAACCAGGCGGTGTAGTCTTGGAGCGTCTCAACTCCCAGCTGGCCGTTGAGGAACGCAGCCCAGCGCGCCATCGCCTCCCACCCCACCTCCTTGTCCAGCTCCACCGCTTCCTGCAGCGCCCATCGAATGCGCTCTCCGTCGTTGGAGGACGCCTCCCAGCTAGCAGGCAAAGAATGGAAGATCGCATTGCCCTTGTCGTCGACGCTGGCGTAGCGCGAAACGTACTGATCCTGCCGGTCGCGATCGAGATAATCGACCGGCGCTTCGAGGTTGGTTTTCTCCAACAGTCGCCAAGCCTGCCGGCCATCGCGAGACTGCCAAAGGGCACTGGCCAGAAAGAGATACGATCGAGCTGCTTCCGCGCGATCGTTCTCCCGATCCAGCAGCGGAATCGCCTGAACCATCCAGCGCAAGGCCTGCCTTCGATCCAGCTCGGCCGTCTCCACCCAGGTCCCGGTATTGTCCTGTGGGGCGCGCTGAAATTTCTCCTCCAAGATCATTCCATAATGGGGGCTGGAAAGAAGCAGATTGGCGGCGTGCACCAGGACACGCCACTGCTCGGGATTCGCTTCCACTGCCCCCTGCAGCAACCGATCCAGTTCCGGCCACTGTCCGATATTCGGCAGGCACTCGAAGGCCGCCTGAAGGTCTCCCCCGGCCAGCTTGCCATCCTCCTGAGGGGTGGTGGCTAGTTGTCGGAACAGCTTCCAAGCCTCCAGGAAATTGCCATCGCGGCGCAGTTGCTGGGCCCTTGTCCGCCGCTGCTCGATCGTCTCTTCCTCCATCGCCCAACCCCTCCCCAGGAACAACAGGACCGGCATCAAACCCAGAAGCAGCAGGGCGCTGGCAAATCGTCGTTGCATGATTCGTTCCTAAGAAGATCGTATGGCCCGGTCCGAAAAGGAATCGCCGTTTGACCTCATCGACGCCATCAGGGGAAGCCCGGTTCCCGAATCGAATGAGCCGATATCCAAGATTCACCTCAACCGTCGATCCGGCGATCCACCATGCGGCCGGAAGCTTTGCATCGCCGCCTGCGGCTGCGGTACACTGACCTGCTGCTCAAATCGTCCCAAGGCTTTCTCAGCCGACAGGTTCGGACGACGGCAGCTCGGGCGAACCGTCCCGAGTTATTTCCTCCCGAAGGCATGTTCATTGTAAGAGGTTCACGGAAATGAAGTGGAGCGGATCGGTCTGGGGTCGCATCAAACGGGGAATCGTACTGGGCGCCATGGTATTGGCCGGTCCGTCGCAACTGGCGATGGCCGATGTGACGCTCCCCAATATCTTCAGCGACCATATGGTGCTGCAGCGGGATCAGAAGAACAAGGTCTGGGGCAAGGCGGATGCCGGAGAAGCGGTCACCGTTTCGATCGCCGGGCAGAAGCACGAGGCGACGGCCAACGCCGAGGGATTGTGGCATGTTCATCTGGATCCCCTTCCTGCGGGCGGCCCGCATGAACTGAAGGTGCAAGGGAAGAACGCGATCACCCTGGCCGATGTGTTGGTCGGTGAGGTCTGGATCTGCTCGGGGCAGTCCAACATGCAGTGGTCGATCAACGCCTCGAACGATCCCGATCTGGAACGACTGGCATCGAAGAACGATCAGATTCGGATGATCAACTTTCCGCAGGTGGGCAGGCAGGAACCGATCTGGACACACGATCGCAAGTGGCAGGTATCGGGTCCAGAAACCGTCGGCAACTTCTCCGCTGTCGGCTACTTCTTCGCTCGCCAGCTCCAGCAGACGCTGGGCGTTCCGGTCGGCATGATCAACAACGCCTGGGGTGGATCGGCCTGCGAGGCATGGATCCGGCGGGATCTGCTGGAAAAGGATCCCCAGTACCAACCGCTGGTCGACCGCTGGACCCAGCTGGAAAAGAACTTTGCCGCGCTGGAAGCCAAGACCGATCGCACCGAGGAAGAGACCAAGCAGCTGAACAACATGCGCGGTCAGATGGGTGGCAACAGCCGCCCAGGCAACATCTACAACGGCGTGCTCAAGTCGCACTTGGGGTACGGCATCCGCGGCGCCATCTGGTATCAGGGGGAATCCAATGCGGGCCGCGCCTATCAGTACCGCGAACTGTTTCCGCTGATGATTCAATCGTGGCGCGACGAGTGGGGCCAGGGGCCATTTCCTTTCTACTGGGTGCAGCTGGCCGACTTCATGGAGGAGAAGAGTGAGCCAGGGGAGAGCGCTTGGGCCGAGTTGCGTGAAGCGCAGACGATGACGATGGATCGCCTGACGCATACCGGCCAGGCGGTGATCATCGATATCGGAGAAGGGAAAGACATCCATCCGAAGAACAAGGTCGACGTCGCTCGACGTCTAGCCCGTTGGGCTCTTGCCAAGGACTACGGCATCCAGATCGCTCACCAAAGCCCCCGATACAAGGAAATGACCACTGAGGGCAACAAGGCGATCCTCACCTTCGATGCGCTGGGCAATGGATGGCGCCCCTTCGATGTCAACCAGCCCCGCGGTTTCACCATCGCCGGCGAAGATCACAAGTTCCATCCGGCGACCGCCAACATCCTCAAGGATGGACGGATCGAGGTCTTCAGCGATCAAGTCGCCAGCCCCAAGTCGGTCCGTTACGGCTGGGCTGACAACCCGATCGTCAACATGTACAGCCAGGATGGATTGCCGCTGACCCCATTCCGCACCGACGACTGGCCCGGAACGACGGTCAACAACAAGTGATCCGACAGCTGACGATATTCTAACCTACTTTAGAATGTCGTCGACTCGATGCGTCGACGGTCTTTTTGGGCCGTCGACGCGCCGGCCAATGCCACTCGACCCGATGGCTCAATGGTGCTGGATGGTCTGAGCGACCAGGCGCTGGCGGGTTACCAGGCCGATCCATTTGCCTGCCTCATCGAGCACCTTAGCGAGGTCGCAGTTCTGGCGCACCATGTCGGTGAGCACAGAGACCTGGGGCGTCTGCTGGATGTAGCTGGGGATCGGATGCAGAGGTGGTAACTTCTGCAGCTGATACAGCTCGGCGACGCGATAGTACCCGACAGGTCGTTCGGTTCTGGCATGCAGCACCGGAACCAGCGCCTGCCCCAATCGCTCGGCCATCCTTTTGACCTCCTCGTACGGCGCTTCATGCGTCACCGTCTTCAGTGCGCGAATCGGCATGCAAAGCTGTCCGATCGGCTGTCCGCCAAAGGCGAACAGGTTCTGCGCCACATCGCGCTGCTGGGGTGTCAGAAGCCCTGCCTCCTGCCCCTCCAGCAGCACTTGCTGGAGTTCCTTTCTCGCCAGTTCGGGCCGGACCTTCAGGGGCATCTGCCCCACCAGCTGCTGGATGAACCGGCTGATGCCGTACAGGAGCGCCGACAGCGGCGACAGGAGGATGGTGACCAGGAGGAAAAACGGACCTGTCCAGCGAAGCAGCCGATTGGGGGCCAGAAAGAACAGCTGTTTTGGAAGGAGCTCCCCGTAGATGAAAAGAATCGGGGTGCTGATCAGCGTCACCAGCAGGTCCCGCGCGCTGGCCGCAACGCCGGGCGCCAACCGCTCCGATAACAGCACGAACCCAAGAGAGACCAGGTAGTTGGCGATGTTGTTGCCGATCAGCGCGGTGCTGACAAAGAGAGCGGGATGGTTGGTCAGCCACAACAGCCCACGCGCGATCCGCGACCCGCGCAGGCCATCGATCACCAAGCGGACGCGCGTCACGCGGTAGAAACCGGTTTCCGTTCCGCTGAATGTGGCGCTCAGCATGCCGCCGACCAGAATCAGAATCAGCCCCAGGCTCATGACGCATCCTCCGGAGACTCCAGCTGCGTCAGTTCGATCTTCACATCGCCACCTACCGAAGACTCCATGACCCGAAGCTGATATCCCTCCCAGAGGATCACATCTCCCGGTACCCCATCGCGTCGCAGATGGTCTTGCAGCAGTCCGCTGAAGGTGAGAAATCGCGATTTGGGGAACCGCACTCCCAGGTGGCGTTCGATCCGCTTCAGCGAGACACCGCCGGAAACCACCCAGCGAGTTGGCGGTGGTTCGGCACCTTCTACCAGGGAACTGCTGACCAGGGGAGCTTGAGGCGAAGGGACCTCAAACATCGCGTCGATCAGATCCTCCCACGTGATCACGCCGACGATCTCGCCGTACTCATTGACCACCACTGCGACTTGACGAGCCTGCTGCGACATCTGCTGCTGGACAGCCGACAGCTGCGCGCACCAAGGCACCACCAGCACCGGCTGCTTGGCCCGCTCCCATTCGGAAAGCTGCTTGTAGCTGAGATCGGCCAAAGGCACCGATGCGACAATATCGGTTCCGGAATGATCTGCGATCAGAAGGTATTTTTCCTGGGTGTTGCCCTGAAGCGACCAGGACTTCTGGGCCGATGGTCGCTGGATGGGGTAATGGCTGAGCGGCTTCATCCATTCCTCGGCCCTTAGATCGCTCAACTGTATCACCTGCCGAAGCACCGTCTTTTCCTGCGTCACCAGCGCGCTGTCTTCCGACGATAGCTCAATCGCCTGCTCCAAGTCGCTGGTCGCCAGATAGCTTTCCGCCTCGATGCCGGGCATCAGCAGTCGGCGAGACATTTCGCTGAACCATCGCAAGGCGGAGGCGACCGGATCGATCAATCGCAGAGCGATCGACAGGGGGAGCGAAACCCAGCGGCTGATCGGAAGAGGCGCCAGCACCGCCAAGCTCTTGGGCAAAAGCTCCCCGAACAAAATCACCATCGCCATGGCCACTAGGGAAGTGACCGCCGCCCACCACTGCCCTCCTTCCTGCCTGGCCAGTCGAGTCGAAAGGCCACCGACCAGCGCGAAAAAGAGCATATTGACCGACAGGTTCCAAAGCAGCACACCCGACAATAGCCGATCGGCATTGGCCAGCAGCGACTGAATCCGTTCGTCGCTAGCGCGCTGAGGATTGAGCTTCTTCCTCTGCACCCAACTGAGTGAAAATAGCGCCGCCTCGCTGGCGCTACAAAAGGCGCTGGCCGCCAGCAGGGCTGCCAAGAGAGGCAACTGAGCCAGGATCTGAGGAATCACCGACGTGTTGGAGGAGTCCATGGAATCGCCGCTAGGCAGCATCCTCTTCCTGTAGCCGTGTGCGGCCTGTCGCAAAGTCAAATTCGCTGATCGCGGGAATCAACATCGCCGCCGTCGCGAAGGCGTAGGTGGTCGTCACCACCGAGAAGACCGTCAACTCCTGGTTGCGAAGGATGAAACTGGTGATCGCAAAGAAGGTCAAAAACGGGAGGCCAAAGGTCGCCAGCGCAATGGCCGGCGAGGGATTGCGATGCCCCAAGGCCATGAAGAGCCCCGTGCCGCCTCCCAGGATGATCGCCAGAAATGGCGCCAACTGACGACCAAACGAACCGCGAAAGCTGATCATGATCAGCATGCAGGTGATGATCCCGAGGAAGAGAAAAAAGACCGTCCCCAGACTCACCCCGATGGCGGTCCGGCTACGGCTGTAAATCATGCCGCAGTGAATCCCCAGCATGATCACAAAGACCACCATCACCAGCCACCCACCCAGGGTAAACCAGAGATTCTCGGTCGACATGCCGCCCTTCCACCACAGCCACCCCACCAGCGCCATCGGCAACAAAATCATCTCCTTGGCGACATAGAACGCCCCCAGCATCTTGCTGAGGATGAACTCCCAAGGAGTGATCTCGGTCATCAGGAGAAAGTCGAGCGCCTGACCATCCCGTTCGTTGGTGATCGAATTGACCGCCAGGGCGTTGATCATGACCAGGGAGAGGATTCCCAGGGGAGCCAGCGGTCCGGCAGCAGCGGGGATCAGCGAATCGGAAAGGCGGCTTCGGCCCAGCGCAGTCCCATCCTGGATCAGCTGCTGGAGGGCGACCGCCGTCAGGGCGAACAGTAGCAGATAAGCCAATCGCACAATCAGCACTTTGCGGCCGTAGGCCCAGGTCCGCACTTCACGCCAAAGGATCGGCCAGTTCCACACCGCGCGGGCGCGCCGCGCCTTCCAAGCCAAAACACGATTCGGTTGACCCGCTGCCTCCGCCTCCGCCTGCTCGGTGGCCGCCAACGCCGATGCATCGTCCTGAGCGGCGACAGGTCGCGCCTGGCGCGAGGGGTTCCAAATGCGCAGGAACAGCCAGGAGATCGCAGTCATCGCCGCCGCCTGAATCAGAAGCACCAGCGTGGCCGGCGCCCCAGCCCCCAGCCACTCCAACGACCTCCAAGGACCTGCCTCTGGCATCGGCTGACAAAGACTCCAGATCGCCCTAGCAGGGCTCAGCCATCGTGCCGCCTCGGCAGGAATCATCGCAATCCAACCGCCCGCCACCACCTCTCCCAGCGCCAACCACAGGACGATCACCAGAAGTGTCAGCGCAATGGCCTGAAATGTTTTCTCGCGCCAGAAGGCCATCGTCGCCCCTAGAGCACCGCTGGCCAAAATCGCCGCCGCCGTCAGCCACTGGCACTGCACCACCTGCTCCACCGTCGCCCCGCCCAACAACGGCACCAGCATCGCCACCGGGAGTCCCGAAAAGAACCAGTTCCACACCGGCATCAACCCCCCAGCGATTTTTCCGACCACCACCTGAGCGTTGCTCAGCGAGGTCAGAAGAAGCAGATCCATGGTGCGGCGATCCTTCTCATGGGCCACCACGTTGGCAGCAGCGATCGCCGCCATGAAGGAAAGCACCAGCAGCTGGAGCGGCGCGAGGAACTGAAAGATCAAAGTTCCAAACCGCGCGAAGTCCCCAACGTTGCGAACCGGTTGGATCCCGGTCAGCAGCAACCACGCGGTGCAGATCAACGAGAACAGCGCGATGGCGTACACCCAGCGTCCAAAGAAATGCTTGGCTCGCCGCGGCAACACCACCACCTCGCGTTCGAAAATCGGTCCCAGCATCCGACGCGATACCCCCCACCCCTGAGAAAACAACCGGCCTGAGAAATCATCTGACCTGAGAAATCATCCGGCCCTGAGACGCGACACGGCCCCATGCCTCTTCGGTTCGAAGAGGGCACCCCATCCGGAGACTTATTGTAATGACCCTGACAGGACAGCGGCGCGCGGCGGGGGTTCCCGCACCAACGACGAGCCCGAAAGCGCTAGATTTGCTCGGAAAGTTCATCCTCATAGGGTGGCGAGAGCCGCGCTAGGTCGGTCAGCATCCCCTGCAGCCGGTCCCGAAGCGTCGCCAGGATCGGATCCTCTTCTCCCTTAGCGCCACGATCGGTCGAAACCTCGATCGCCTCCCCCACCTGGATCACCACCTCCAAAGGTCGATGCAGCGTCACGCGATCGGTCAAATCCTCCTCCAGCCGCTCCAGTGTCTCCAGGACGCGCATCTGGGTGGTGGGTGGGGAGAGGTAATCGACTGGGTAGGAGGCGATTTGCTGAGCCAGGTAGAGGTGGCTGAGCTGCTTCCAGAGGACCTTGCGATCGTGCTGCCCTACCCCCTGGAGCAATTCGGGGACGATCTTCATCCGAATCGACTTGATCCGCGGAATGATCGAACCCTCCTGCGTGCGGGCCAGCCACCGCGTTTCCAGAGGATGCAGCAACCCGTCGATCAGCCGCTGCTGTCGCTCCTGAAAACTTCCCTCCTGCACCTGCCCCAGATGTTCGATTTCCTTCAGCCCCAGAAGGGCCTGGGTGATGCGCTGGATCCGCATCCGGCTGGACCAGTGACTTTGAGGCTCCCACGTCAACCGCTGCTCGATCCGATCCAGCACCGGACGCATCGACTTTTGGAGATCGCCATGGAACAGATACTTCAGCGCCACCGGATGGATGACCACACCCGCCTGATGGTTTGCCTTCTGACGTTTCTTGGCTGCCGCGCGGGCCATGAAGGAAACGCCATCCAGAAGGCTTTGCAGTTGGTCGTTGGTGCGAAAGACAGCTCCCTCCGGAAAGACCAACAGCGGTCGCTCTCCGGTCGCCAGTATCTCGATGGCCAGATCCAGCGACGCGCGGTCGATCCCTTCGCGATAGACGCTGAAGGCCCCCAGCGCCTGCAGCGCCCAGCGCCGCAATGCACCTCCCTGAAACAGATGCCAACTTGCCATCCCATACAGCGGCACCTTGGCGGCTCGCGCCACCCAACCCATGACGAAGGGATCGGAGTAACGGCAGTGATTGGGGGCCAGCAACACGCTATGCCCCTGCCGAAGACTCTCTCGCAGATGATCGATTCCGATCAGTTGATAGCGATCGACCCCCTCATAGCGGTTCAGATACCAATCGGCTAGGTGCAGCTTCTGAGCCGTCCACTGGAACCACCGCGAGCGCCAGGGTGGCACCATGCGGTAGGGTTTTTCCACAATGATTTCTTGCAAGTTCGCCTCGCGCTGGAGTGATTTTCAGGACTGCCTCCACCCGCCATCGAATCATCGCCATCATCGGCCCGTCATCATCGGCCCGTCATCATCAACCTGCCGAGTCGCTTCGGTCGTCGTAGCCTCGGGGATGGCGCGCGTGCCAATTCCAGGCGCTGCGCACAATCGTCTCCAGATCGCTGCTCGCTGGTCTCCATCCGAGCACCGATTGGGCCAGCCCGATATCGGCGATCAGCTGCGGAGGATCGCCAGGCCGACGAGATCCCATCTGCGTGGGAATGGGATGCCCGGTGACTCGCCGCGCCATCTCCACCACTTGGCGCACGCTGCTGCCGGTACCGCTTCCCAGATTGAAGGCCTGAAACTGCGACGCCTTCAGTTGCTCGATCGCCAACAGATGCGCCGACGCCAGATCGTCGACGTGCGTGTAATCGCGCACGCAGGTGCCGTCCTCGGTGGGATAGTCATCGCCGAAGATCGTCATGTGCGGCCGTTGCCCCAGAGCGACCTGTAGCAGAATCGGTATCAAATGCGTCTCGGGGTGATGGTCTTCACCGATGTCATGCCGCAAGCTGGCTCCCGCGGCATTGAAGTAGCGCAGCGCCACGGAAGCCAGTCCATAGGCGTGACCATAGTCGCGAAGCATCTGCTCGACGATCCGCTTGCTGCGACCATAGGGATTGATCGGATCCTGCGGCGTTGTCTCCACAATGGGACTTGTCTTCGGCTCGCCATAGGTCGCCGTCGTACTGGAAAAAATGAAACGCTGCACACCCGCTGCCCGCATCGCTTCTAGAAGATGCCACGTGGCGACGACGTTGTTTCCATAGTAGATCGATGGATCGACGACCGATTCTCCCACCGCGGCAAAGGCGGCGAAATGCATCACCAGCTCGATCTGGTGGGCGCGCAAAATCGCCTCCACCCGGGATCGATCCATCAGATCACACACCTCCAGAGGGAATCCCTCGGCAGCCCCTCGATGCCCCAGGCACAGATTGTCTAGCACCACTGGGTGATGGCCCCCTTCGGCCAGCGCCCGCACGGCATGCGATCCGATATAACCCGCACCACCCACCACCAGAACGTTCAAGCGATCCTCCCTTCGCGCGTATCGCGCAGCCAACGATTTTTATCGAAATATGAGGATAGATCCCTCGCCAATCCCACGCCACCCCGCTGGCTTCTTCCCTCAGGCTTCTCCTGGCGGCTTCCAGCCCCTGCGCCGCTCTCCTCCAAGAGCCGAACGCAGCGGCCCGATTTTCGGGGTATAGTTCATCGCAGGCTTAAGAAGCAGCGGCCGAGGGGGGTCTCCTAGAGTCCCTCTCACCCCGGAAAATGGGGAGGGCGCGAACCGTTCCGACGTCAGTCGCCTGCATCCCTGGAGAAAGGATTCCTAGATGGCCCGGATCAGCAAGCTCAAGCAGCAGATGCTCCAGGCGGCTCCCCAAACCCAAGCCGCTCAGCGGCAAGCCGACTCCGATGATTTGAAGCGATTCGCGGAGTACCTGAAGCGCGAGTGCCAGTTGGCTCAGAACACGGTGCTTGCCTACCACCGCGACATGAAGCGGTTTTACATCTGGCTGGATGGACGAGATCCACGGGCGCTGAAGCTGCAGCAGCTGACCGAGTATCTCGCCTTTCTCCGCCGCGAGCAGTTGGCGGCCCCTTCGTCCGCTCGGCATCTGGTGGCGCTGCGAATGTTCTACAAGTTCCTCCAGCTGGAAGGACTGGTCGCGGAGAATCCTGCCGAGCTGCTGGAGTCGCAGAAGCTATGGCAACGTGTTCCTCATGTGATTCCGCAGCGCGACATCGATCGCTTTCTCCGCTCCCCCAGACCGCACCAAGCGATGGGCCTGCGCGATCGCGCGATCTTGGAACTGATGTATGCAACGGGTTGCCGCGTTTCGGAGGTTTCCGACATGCTGCTGGCCAACGTCCATCTGGAGCTGGGACATTGCATCGCGCATGGCAAGGGGAACAAGCAGCGCGTTGTCCCATTGGGAGCTCCGGCGAAAGAAGCGATCGAAGCATACCTCAAACACCAGCGCCCCGACCTGGTGGCTCGCCGAGGCGACCAGCAGGTTCCATGGCTCATTGTTTCGCGCACTGGAAAGCGCCTGCGGCGCGAAGCGATCTGGCAGCTGATCAAACGGTACGCCCTCCATGCGGGCATCGACCCGGAGGTCACTCCCCACACCTTGCGTCACTCCTTCGCCACCCACCTGCTGCAAGGGGGCGCCGATCTGCGTCAAATCCAGGAAATGCTCGGCCATGCCAGCATCCAGACCACTCAGATCTATACCCAGGTCGATACCAGCAAACTGAAGAAAATCCACCAGCAGTTTCATCCGCGCAGCTGACCGGCCGCTCCCTCGGTCACTCGACAGACCGCTTCTACCTCAGTCCAATTCCTGAAACCTGCGGTACACTCAGGAGTGGGATGGATGATCGGCAATCAGGTCTACGTCGATTTTTCGGCGACTGGAAGAGAATCGGATGCTGGGCAATCAGGAAGAGAACGAAAAGCTTGCTAGGCGGCTGCTGGAGCATCTGTCTGGGTTCCCGGATTGTCTGGTCGCCTTCTCCGGCGGCGTCGATTCGGCTGTCGTGGCAGCGGCCGCTCACCAAGCACTGGGGGATCGCGCCCTGGCGGCCATCGGGATCGGTCCGGCGGTCAGCCAGCGGGACCGCGACGATGCCCATGCCACCGCAGCGCGCATCGGAATCCGGCTGGTGGAACTCCCCACGTTGGAAATTCAAAATGTCGACTACCGCGCCAACGATGGTCGACGATGCTTTCACTGCAAAAATGAACTCTATGGCGTCCTGGGTCGCTACGCCCAAGTCCATGGCTGGCTGCGCATTGCCAACGGGACCAATCTGGACGACCTGGGGGATTACCGACCAGGTCTGCAGGCGGCCACCGAACATCAAGTGACTTCACCACTGGTCGACTGCCAGATGGGCAAGGCCCAGGTTCGACAACTGGCCAGCTTCTGGAACCTACCGATCTCCAGCAAGCCGGCTAGCCCCTGCCTTGCCAGCCGCATCGCCTACGGGCAAGAGGTCACCCCGGAACGGCTGCGGCAGATTGAAGAGGCAGAGACATGGCTGAGGCAGACTCTGCAAGTCGATGACCTACGAGTCCGCTGGCATCCCGGCCCACTGGCTCGCATCGAAGCCCCAGACCGCGTTTGGCCCCAGATGGTCGACCCGGAGCTGGCTCATCGACTGGTGACCAAGCTCAAGAGCCTGGGATTCCTGTTCGTCACCTTCGACCTGGGCGGCCGCAAGACCGGAAGCTTGAATCAAATGTTGCCGGTCCTTCCTTCTCCCGACGGCTCCTGATCCTCCTGGCCGCAATGGGACGTCTCACCCATCGCCAGCCGATGGTGGCTGCCAAGTGGCAGTCACGATCCTCCTGCATAGCCGTCCCGACAATGCTGCGCCTTGATAGCTCTCCACTCCTGCGCGGTGATATCTGGCAAGGGCTCGGGGCCGAGGAGAGTGATCTGCTAACCCATCATAGATCGTCGGGTTTCTCTGGCGAACGGCTGAAATCACCGCAGCCGCTGAGTGTGATTTTCCATCAAGCTTAACCCGACGCTCGGCTCCGGTAGATTTCCTTCCTATGGCCTTTCTTCGTACTCGTACTCAGCATCGCGATACTCGTACTCGATCGATCCCTCTGATACCGAATCAGTCCGCTGGATGAGTCGAGTCAACATCGACACGATCCGTTTCAGGTTGGTCTTGCCGACCCGATTTACTTCAAGATCGATCGCTTCGAATGATACGAGGATATCGTGAATCGCAGCGCATTCCAAAGCTGAGCCGCGCGCGATCTCGAAAAATCGACTCTTGTCCTTGAGATATTTTTTCTCCTTGCCTTCCGCGATGTTCCGTGGGATCGATTGAGCCGCCCGCAACCACTGATCCCGCGCATGGCGTTTCGCACCGCTAATGATTTAGCGATTCGATAAGACGAAGCAACGTACTCGATCGCAAGTCGATAGACGTCCAGGCGTTCGTGGTCAAAAAATGGTTCGGTCATCTGCGCCCTATCGAGCACGAGCACCGTTTCACTGAGTACGAGTACGAGGAAATCCGACCTGAAGCACGAACGTCGAAAGTCAGGTTCCGAGCGGAACGCGAGGTAACCTGGACTTTCTGGTTCGGCCCGTTATGTCATGGCCCGAACAATGGCCACGATGATTCCCATAATGACTGCCCATGTGACGAGTGGGTGCCGACCATAGAACCTGCCGGCAAGACGCATGAACGATGGCGGTCTCTCCGAGTCTTGCTGCGCCATGGCTCTTTGTGCAGCAGCGCGTCGGCTTTGGGCCTCCGCCTGTTGTTCTCTCTGTAAGGTCTCCTCCAACTGAGTCACACGAAGACGAATGTATGTGGCAACAGTGGCCTTCTCGTCGCCGTTGTTGTCGGCAAAAGCTTTGGCCATCAACCCCGGAGCCACTTGCTTGGTGGCCACCTCGCGGACTGCTATCTCGTAGAACCGCTCCGTTTGCTGGTCCATGCTCTATCGCTTTCCTTTGAATCCTAGAAAAGGCAATGCACCTTTTCTGCGTTTTCTGCGACCTTTTCTGCGTCCCCCTTCGGTGGACAACTGGTTTCTGAAAATCGACTTAGCCGTCGGTTTTCTCAATTATGCGCGGTTTGGCATCGAAAACCGCCTCGACCCCTTTGAAAACCTGTTTGTAAACCGTCTTCTCCCGCGAAAACTGCGAAAACCTCTCGCCATTTCCTGTGGTTTTTCACTTCTTTAGCCGGCGTTTCGCAAAAAGCAAATATTTCGCCGGGGCAGACGTGCCCTCCGCTCGAAACGCGTTCATGTCCAGGCCTGGATTTCCAACTTACCCCTTTCATTGGAGTCCAAAAAAAGATGAAACGACCGAAGGTTCATGATTCTGTTGAATACAGGGCAACCCATGAGCATGGCCGCGAAGGTCTGCTGCTGCCCACTTCAACACCCAACAGGAGTCCGCGAGAGACCATGCGCTCGCTGCCCGGGTTGGTTCAGCCCCTCCTGACGGCGCTCACAGGCCGGCCGCTCCCCGATGAGAAGCCGCTCGTCCGCTGGTCCGGGACCGCCCGGGCGGCCAGCGTGCTTCTGCTGTTCGCACTGTCGATTGCTGGTACCGCAGTTCTGATCTCCGGCCCAGCCTGGGGCTGGCTTTTTCTTCCTCTGACCGTGCTGTTGACCGCAGGCGCCGCCCGGGCGATCCAAATCGGGATCGTCCATCATGCTAGCCACAAGAACCTGACAGGCATTAAGTGGCTTGATCGGCTGATCGGCGAGGTGTCATCCGCTTCTGTGTTCATTCTGTCGCTTCGGGAGTATGCCCGTTTACATCCGAAGCACCACGGCCAAACCGCGACCAAGGACGACCCAGACTTTCAGTTCGTCGTTGGCTTTGGCTTCCGACCTGGAATGACGCAGTCGGCTCTATGGCAGCACCTCTGGCGGACGCTGTTCGGGTGGCAATTCCACGCAGCCTACGCGCTCTCGCGGATCCGCAGTAACTTCGTCACCGCAACCTGGCCTCGTCGGTTGCTCTCCATTTTTTTCGCTGGCGGTTTGCTTAGCGGGGCTGCTGCGACCGGGATGTGGCTCGAATTGGTGGTCGCTTACGTGCTACCGGTCGGCGTACTTTTCCAAATCGCTGGGCTTCTCCAGACACTCACCGAGCATCAGTGGGTCTGGGTCGCGTCCGAGGTGAAAACCCGCAAGGCGCTAATGGGTGAACTGACGTTCGGAAGGTACTGCGGGGAGCCGATGCCTGATTTGGTGTGGTCAAACTGGCGAGCGCTGACCTATTGGGCATTGCGAATGCTCGTGGTCCATTGGGTGGTAAGGGTGCTGGTCCTGCAACTCGACCTTCCGAACCATCCGTTCCACCACCGGTTTCCCCAGGGTGATTGGGCAAATGCGACATTCGCGCAGCGAGACGACGAACTTTCTGGGGAAGGCGCCTGGGGGCCGTATCGCGAGGCCTGGGGACTTCAGGACGCGATCGCCCACAACTTCCGGTTGCTGGCATCCCTGCCGCCCGATGCCCAGCCAGGCGACCCCCTGACCAGTCTCGACCGCCTCGCGGGGATGTAAGACCACTGCCGAGGCAACCCCAACTGCCCTACCTCTATTGGAACGGCAATTTCTGGGCTCGTGAGTCGTGCTAACTCACGAGCCTTTTTTTGAACGAATCGAACGAGCGAAAACGGCGTCACAGTTCCGACGAACAGAGGGCAACGAGGGCTAGAGAAAATTCCTGGCGTGCCACCCCGGATCATCAGCGACAATTTCTCCAAATTCATCGCGCAGGACTTCAAATCTTTCATGCGGATTCCCCCGTCAAACTGTCTTTCGGCGTACGCATGCGACGAGATTCTTCCGACATCCAATCATATGAACGAGGGCCTGGTCTACGGCATCTCCGGTCGCCGCTCCGCGCTCCCTCCGTGCCTACGCCCCCCGGGCTCCGCTCTCCTGGACATGCCCCGGCTCCGCCTACTTGGGGACTCCTGAGGAACTCAGGGCAAGGCGGAAGCCGATGCTGCCGCTGCGGTAGACCGGCGAGTACCCGTTCCGGAACGCCGACCGACAATCCGCGGCCTCGCTGTTCCAACTGCCGCCACGGAACACCCGGTACGAGCCCTCTCTTGGTCCAAAGGGATCGCTGACTGCATCCTTCGGATATTCATCGTACCAGTCGCTACACCATTCCCAGACGTTCCCGTGCATGTCATACAGGCCCCAATCGTTTGGCGCCAAGCAACCCACCGGTTGCATATCGTTTACACTATTTCCTAGCCCCCCAAACCAAGCATAATCTCCTAGTTTTTCATCGCTGTCACCGTAGCAATACTGAGTCTCACTGCCAGCCCGACAAGCGGTTTCCCATTCGGCTTCGGTGGGTAATCGATATCCATCACCGAGCCATTTGCAGAACATCGTTGCCGAGTACCAGTCAGCGTTGGCAGGAAGGTGCTCTTTACTTAGGTTTGGTTTATGAAATGGATCGAATAGCTGGTACTCTTGCATCGTAACGACATATTTCCGGAGCCAAAAAAAAGATACTGTTACATCATCCGGTCTTTCGCCACGAAATTTGCTGGTGTCCCCATTTGGCGGGATTCGTCGATACCAACCATCTGTCGTTTGGTTTGGTTCTGAGAGTTCCGTATTTGGCTGGTCGCGTGATGGATCGTATTTTAATTTTATTGCTCTTGAATCATTATCGTCCAAAAATGTGCGAAATTCGTTACGGAACGCTTCAATAACTTCTGTCCACTGTTGCAGCTGCTTTACATTCCGTGTTTTTGCAGCATCATCTTGCTCTAGCCGACTATTCCAAGCAATCCACATCCATTCGCAGGGGCGGGGCATAGTTGCTTTTTCTGTACGTGCAAAAACATATCCAATAGACGCTCGCAGCTTGGCTGGAATATAGAATTCTTTAGGCATTTCCATCGCCAATTTCCAGCAACGAGTCCAGTTATCGGCACCTAGAAACCTGTTTATGTTGCTATTTCCTGCATGTGGAACGACTCCATTCCAGTCCTTTGAATCGCTATGGTTCACCAAATAATGCGCAGCATACCATTCCATTGCCTTTCTATCCCGAAATGATCGACACTCATGAGTGAAAATATCTATATCGCCGCGGTGAGCTATTTCTATAGACTGCAATACGTTGACACCCCATTGCCAGTAGTTCTTTCCGCCTTGTAGCGAATTTTCGTATCGATGGCGACTACGCTTTAAATAGGTTTCGACTAGGTCCCCCCTTTCTATCCCATTGTAGGATTCCAGGAGGTATGTCGTATTGTCGATACTAGCATTGTAGTTTTCGTCAAGCATCATCTGTATTGCTAAGCAACCGCAAAGGTATCTGAGTGCATCGATTTTGGCAGCGGCTGTGTTCGGCCCCGTCGCCCCGGAGTTACCATGTGTCGCATCGAAATGTTCGACGGCGCGTCGCAAGTAGACCGTAGAAACTCGTGCATGCAAATCCGAACTGCTATAAATCGGCTCGAGGTTTTTTGTTGCCTGATTGATTGACAGCGACTGCAAGAAATCTTCAATCACTCTTCGAATCTCCGATAGGTGCAGCGGGACTCCAAGATCATCATCACTAGCCTCGGTCCGCCAGTTGGAACACATGTAGTCTAGGGGGTTCTTATCCTTTGTTTTGAAAAATGGGTGCTCTGCTAGGTCTGCAAAATAGTCGTTTTGACGCTTTTGATTAAATCTTCTCAGCCGAATTCGAAGTGCTTTCTCACTAAATATATTTTTAGTTGATGTGTTGGTGCGAAATGAAAAACTACGTCCCGAAACTAGCCAGCGGGAATTGCGAATTTCAGATTTATTATTAAAAGTGTTTTTGATTTCTATTTCCGCTACATTTCGGTCAGCTGGTGTCATTTGATCAAAGCCATCTAGAAAAATGATTACTGATTTTTTTGCCAGCCTTTCTTTAATAAGGGTTCTAGCGTTGTCAGGATCGCCACTGAAATTTTCAGCTTGATTGACAGTTTCGCCTAAGATCCGATAGCCAAGTATTTCTTCAATCACTGCATCCATGAGCGATAACGGTTTCGTTTCATCGTCCTTTGACCGCGGCCAAATTCCCTCTATCCGAATCACGAATGGGTCGTTTGGGTTCGTAGATAGCATGAGTTCGAACAACTTCCATGAAAATGCTGTCTTACCCATGCCCGCATCGTCGTGCATCACCATCAATCGCTCGGTGTTGAATTTTTTTTTCAAGAATTCTTTCACTTCAGTTTCAGTGTTCAGAGTGATCCATTTTCCCTCATCTGAGTAAGAGTCATTCGACATCATCGCAGGTGCGACGGGTCGATACTGAACCTCAGGCCATATAAATCTATCTAGCCTATGGTGTTCAAGTAAGTCGTAGTACGGATGAATGCGGTCCGCGATCGGTATTTCGGTCAACTGTGGGGCGGGCCGATTTGCTCTTTCAAATGCATATACCCATTTCCCGCGATATTGAGATTCAGGGCCAGTGTTAGTGGCGCTGGTGGGATATTTTTCTACTTGATCCTGCTCGCAAGTGCTTTGAGAGTCAGCAGATTTCGTTTTGCTTTGGTTTTGTTTCTTGAGGTATTCTACTATCACAGACGAAAATTCGTCGGGTGATAACACTACGTTATCCAGAAGAAAATGTATACCCTCCGGAAATCCTAGGTCCCTTAGCTTAGAATTCAGCCATGTTGCTTGATCATTTTGTATTCTTATTGTCCGATCGATCGATTGATTATTCCATCTGTTCAAATTAGCTCGCTGATTAGAGTCGCATATTTTTTTGAGTTTATCCTTGAGATCACGATATAACTCAGTGAATCGGGTTCTTTTTAAATGAACGTATCCTCCACGGGTCTGCCAGTGTTGCGACATCGCTATCCGATCCTTCAGTGGACAAGTGGTTTCTGAAAAGTGACTTAGCCGCCGGTTTTCTCAATTATGCAAGGTTTTCGCAGCGAAAACCGCCTCGACCCATTTGAAAACCTGCGTGTAGCCGTCTTTTCCCGCGAAAACTGTGAAAACCCTTCGCCAGTTCCTGTGGTTTTCACTTCTTGGGCCAGCGTTTCGCAAAAAGGCAAATATTTCTCCGGCGGCAGACGTGCCCCACGCTCGCGCGTGTTTTATGTCCAGGCCTGGACTCCTTCAATTTCTTTTTGGGAGTCCAAAGATGAGACGATCTGTGCTGTTTTCGGTGGTTCGCGAATCGGCTGAATACTCGGCTTTCTATGCGGAGTTCAAGCTGAAGTCGGCTTTTTTGGCGGAGGATTTCGCAAGAGATTTGGATCCGAGGGTGGGCAAGGGGTCTAGCGTCGTTGATATGCGGGGGGTTCTCCCAAAGTTCCTGGTGCCGGGGGAGATTTCGTGGCCTAGCCACGCCTCCTACACATTTGGAGGGGATGCCGACGTTCCACATCGGGTGCCATTCGAACCATCCTCTGAAGCACTGCGCTCCTTGCTTGGGGAGGGGGCGTTCAGCAATTTGGTTGCCTTCGGAGATGCCTTGACTGATACGATCGGAGAGTCGCTTCCTTCGGAAGAAAAACGTCGCATGCGAGCTAACAGGGTTCGCCTGACCCTCGATCTGGCTGAGATCCGATGCGAGGACGGTACAAAGCCAACTCCGGGAGAGCGGGTCCACATAGACTGGGAACCGCGCGAAGGGATGGTACTCGTGGTTCCGCTAGTCGGTCAGCCCCCAACGATTTTTCCCCCCTGCAGCAAGGCGCCGCCTGCTTGGGGCCATGGTTACTTCATTACTGGCATGGGAAGATGGGAGACCTTCCACTCCCCAACTGAGGCAGAACGAAGGAACTGGGTGACGATCAACGAATATGGCGACGACGTCAGGGTTCCAAAGGGACTGATCAAATATCGAGACGAGCGGGCTCAGGCGGTCTATAGCGATCTTCGGCCCGATTGGCCTGGAGTCATCCCAACCGTCCACAGGGCTGGCACGGGGCGTAGGATTGTCCTCATTCTCAATCTGACCTACAGCTCGCTAGTGTAAGTTCTCTTCTGTAAATTCATCGCTCTCCAGTTCCGTTCGAGTTCATGAGCGCAGCGAACGAACGAGAACGGAACTGGGGCGGTCGGTCTGCTTGAAAAAGTGGGCCAGGATTGGTTTCGTTTTAGTTACCACACTGAAAGGAGACCAGACCCACGACCCACTAGTTCCAATCGAACAGCGCCCACGAAGTTGTCGTGTTGCTTGATCGAGCACGGCTTCGAAGCCATGGCCCAGGCCATCCAGGTGCTCATGAACGAAGCCATGAGGATCGAACGTGCTCATTACCTCCAGGCTTATCCCTACGAGCGATCAGCAGGCCGAAGGTCCCATGCCAACGGATTCAAACCGAAGACTTTCAGCAGCCGCCTCGGCAAGCTTCAGCTGCGGATACCCCAAACCCGAGATTCTCAATTCTATCCCTCGACCTTGGAACGTGGCGAACGCAGTGAAAGAGCTCTAAAACTGGCCCTCGCCGAAATGTATGTCCAAAGTGTCTCGACACGGAAAGTTGCAGCAATCACCAAGGAACTCTGGAGATATCGTACCGTGTTGAATCCTAGAAAAGGTACCTAACACCTTTTCCACACGTAAACATTGACTTTAGGAACGACGCGATCGGCAGCTCCGCGTCCAACGCATTGTTACCGCCGCCTTTGTTCGGAAGCTGTTGCCATACCGTTGATCGTCGTTCTTATTATGTCGTTCTTGCAGTTTACGGGCTCGATATTTGTAAGGAAAGAATTGGGGAATTCGAGGAGTATTGGGCGGACGTGTTCAGCTAAGTCGTTATCTACAATTTCGGTGATTAGCGATTTACATGTGCCCATCGCCTTAAATCGGTTCTCAGTGTACGCGGCGTGAATTGCCAAGTGCAGTGCGACGGCCTTCTGGTCGTTCGGTACGGTTGGACTATTGAAGAATTGTTCAACACAGTCTGCAATTTGTTCCGCAAACGCCCATCCGTAGTTCCCGTTCCGTACCATCTTGCCATAAACATCCAAGAATGCTGTGCGTAGCGGGTCAAAGGATTCTTGTGCCAGCACACGAAAGAAATCTGTCTTGAGTTGCTGGATAACTTGATCCTGCTCGCCATCATCCAGCGCGAATAGCGAATTCACGAAATCGTTTACCTCCTCCAAAATATAGGTTTGCTCGCTCGATAGTCTGGATTCAATAGTTGCGAGTTTGCTACGGCAGTTACTAGCTCCCTGCACTCGGTTCAGCACAATATCGAAAGCTGAGACGATTGCTTGCTTAAAATCGGCAAGTGTTTGGAATCGAGCATCCTTGGTCGGATCGCAGGCACGTTTGAGAACGTGGAACAGACCCGGCGCGATGCCTGCGGGTGTCATGTACACTGGATCGCGTCCGGAGAGCAAATGATAAAACGTTTTACCTAACATAAATATATCTCCGGGTGCATCAGGATTTCGGAATCCATCGCTCCGAAATTCGGGCGGAGCATATCCGAATGTACCCCAAGCTTCAGCGGTTGATGTAATCGTTGTCGCAGTTGATTCGATCTCGACACTAAGACCCATATCGGAAACAACGATATCGTGTCCATTTTGTAAGAAGTTCTGGGGCTTAATGTCACGATGAAATACGCCCCGAGCATGCAGTTCTGAAATGCAATCAATTGCTTGGCAAAACGTCTTTTCCTGGAGCTCTGGATTTGTCGACAACGCCGCCTGGCGTCGAGAAAGGTCGCCTTCTGCATAGTAGAGCATCACGTAATATGGTGGATTATGCTCCGTGTTGTGAGCGATGATTTGGACAATCTTGGAGTTGCCGCGAAAATCGTTGAGCAGCGCAACTTCTCGCTTGAAGCGTCGAATCAGTTTCGGGTCAAATGTCTTGCAGTACTTGAGAACTAACTGAGGCGATGTTGTATTGTGGCGGTCCGTAACAAAGACGACGTTCCCCATTCCCCCCGATGTGCTGCAGGACTTTGTAATCTCGAAGCGGCTGTCAATAACATCGCCGATTTTCATCCGATTCTCCAAGGGTTAACATCTATTCTACAGATTCAAAAAGGCCGCTAGGTCTGCATAACGCCGGACCGGTGCCGTCTGGTCTTGTTGACAAGCAGTGCAGGATGTATCGATTTGCACACTAACTAGCTGCCGGGGTACCTCGGCCGAGTTGCCGAACGAGCGTTATCTCGAGCCTTTCTCTACCGATTGGAATTCTACAGGAGGTCGCGACCTCTGCAAGAAAATTGCCATTCCACCCCATCCAAAGTGCCCAAACTGCTCGATCAACTCCGCCACAAAAAGCGGGTTCGTTACGTCACGAAACTAGCTTTCAAGAAAAACCAACCACCTCCCGTTAGGTTGCGATCAGGGGCGGGGTTGACGGCAGCATGATTGCATGGCCGGGACGGCCATGCCACGAAAGTTCTTTCAAAAGATGCCATCCAGCTTCCGTCCGCTTGCGATCAGGCGCGGGGGCGATGACAGCATGATTGCATGGCTGGGACGGCCATGCCACGAAAGAACTGGCGGTCGGTTCGGTTCGCTAGGGGAAGCGGACGGATGGGCTCTCGCCTACGCTCAACTGGAAGAACCCGCCAGCGACTGCGTCTGACGCGCTAGGTCGCTCAGCAACTGCCAAGCTCTCCCCGATTCGATGGCTTGGCGTGCCACGGCGACCCCATCGCGAAGCGATTCGGCAGCGCCCGCCACCCAAAGCGCGGCGGCAGCGTTGGCTTCGACGATGCTCCTGGGGGGCCCTTCCCTACCTTCCAGAATCTGACGGATGATCTGCGCGCTATGATCGGGATCGGAGGCAAAGAGACTCTGCGGGTCGACCAGCGTCATCCCAAAGTCGGATGGTGTCCAACTCAAACGTTCGATCGATCGACCGGTGATCTGCCAAACTTCCGTCGGGGCCATCAGCGAGACTTCATCCAGACCATCTTCTCCTCGCACCACAATGGCTCGTTCCACTGGCAGGTGCCTCAGCGCCTCCGCCATCTTCTCCGCCAATGCGCGCTGGCCCACACCCAGCAACTGAAAGGGAGCACTGGCGGGATTGCAGAGGGGTCCCAAGGCGTTAAAAATCGTCGGAAACCCTAAACTGCGCCGCACCCCGGAAACCTGCTTCATCGCCGGATGCAATCGCGGCGCAAAACAGAATCCGATTCCCGACTGATCGATGCATCGACCCACCGCTTCTGCCGGCAGGTCGACTTCGATCCCCAGCGCCTGCAGCACATCGGCCGACCCGGTGCTGCTGGTGATCTTGCGGTTTCCATGCTTGGCGACCGGCACTCCGCAAGCCGCCACCACCAGCGCCGTGGCGGTGGAGATATTGAACGTGCGGGAGCCATCGCCGCCGGTGCCGCAGGTATCCAGCAGTCCCGACCGATGACTGACGACGGGGACCATGTGAGCGCGCATCGCCTGCGCCGCACCCAACAGCATCTCCCAGCTCTCCCCGACACGACGGATCTCGGTCAGCCACCGGCTCATCAACCCCGGATCGACCTCCCCCTCCAACATCCGCTCGATGCACCCTCGCGTCTGGTCGACCGAAAGCGTCTGGTCCCGCCCCAGTTGCTCCAACGACTGCTCGATCTCCATCAACACCCTGCCTTCCAGGCACCCCTGCGGTCCACTTCCTTCACCCATCGACTCGGCCTTCCCACGCACAGCCAGTATAAAAGGAGACTCCACAATCCAGCCAGCGACCTCTGGCTCACCAACCGACACCGCAACCTTCCCCCCGATCGCTCCATCCCAATCCCGTCCCCGACGAAAGAGATCGCATGCACTACCGCAAACTTGGCCGAACTCCCTGGAATGTCTCTGAAATCAGCTTTGGCGCCTGGGCGATCGGTTCCGCTTGGGGTTCAGTCGATGATCGTCAGTCGATGGCAGCTCTCCACCGCGCCGTCGACCTAGGGGTCAACTTCATCGATACCGCAGATGTCTATGGCGATGGCCTCAGCGAACGGCTGATCGCTAGGCTGCGCAAGGAGCGGCCCGGGGAATCGATCGTGGTGGCGACCAAAGCTGGCCGTCGACTACCCGCGCAGACCCCGCAGGGCTACACGCGCGAAAACCTTCAGCGATGGATCGATCGCAGCCTGGAAAACCTTCAAACCGATCGGCTGGATCTAGTCCAGCTCCACTGCCCTCCCAACGAGGTCTATTACATGCCAGAGGTTTTCGGCATGCTGGACGATCTCTGCCGGGAAGGCAAAATCCTGCATTACGGCGTCAGCGTCGAGAAGGTGGAGCAGGCGATCAAGGCGATCGAATTCCCGAATGTCCAAACCGTGCAGATCATCTTCAATCTCTTCCGACAGCGACCAGCAAACCTCTTCCTGGCACTAGCAGAAAAGGCTCAGGTCGGCATCCTCGCCCGAGTCCCACTGGCCTCCGGTCTGCTGACTGGAAAGTTCCATCGCGACTCGATCTTCAGCCACGATGATCACCGGCAATTCAATCGCCACGGCGAACAGTTCGATCGTGGAGAAACCTTTTCCGGCGTCGATCTGGAAGCGGGGCTGGAAGCGGTCGAAACGATCCGAAAACTTCTCCCCAAACATGTCTCGATGCCTCAACTAGCCCTCCGCTGGATCCTGATGCACCCCGCCATCTCTTGCGCCATCCCTGGGGCCAAGCGACCCGATCAGGTCGACCAAAACCTCTCCGCCTCCGATCTGCCACCCCTATCCGACGCGCTCATGGAACAGCTCAGCCGACTCTACCAAGACAAAATCGCTCCTTTAGTCCACCATCGTTGGTGAGCCGAAGGGGGACAAGCCACTCCCGCGCAAGCAGGAAGTCCTTTTCCCTCTTTGGGAACGCCTGTCCATCCCTAGGGCACACCGACCTGTCCATGCGATCAGTGGATCGAAAAAAAGCCTTCAAAACCTAGCTTTTTCGCGACAGACTGAGCCAACTTGGGGAGTTCTCCCAACAGGCCCCTTTCGCGCGTTCATGACTGCGTTTTTCGACGAACTTCAAAGAGCCACCGATGGAAGATCGGGAACAGATCGCCTTTCTCCGCGACTACTCCCTACACGAACCGGCGATCCGCGCCTTTGTCCGATCGCTGATTCCTGGCAGAGACGATGTTCAGGAGGTGATGCAGGAAGTGGCCGTCGATCTCTGGAAAAAGTATTCCCAGCGCCCTGAAGGAGTCGACTTTCGACACTGGGCTCTTCGCGTGGCGCGGATCGAAGTGCTGACGTTCTACCGAAATCGCAGTCGCGATCGAATGCTCCTGGATCCGACCCTGGTGGAACTACTTGCCGACCACGCTTACGGCAAGGTCGATACCTGGGAACGCCAGAGGGAATGGCTGGAGCGATGTCTGGAGAAACTCCATCCAGCCCATCGGGAACTGCTGAGCCGATGCTACCAAAGGGAATCGACCCTGGAGGCGATTGCAGGTGAACTGGGAAAAACACCAGTAGCCCTTCACAAGTCGCTTCAACGCATCCGCGCGGCGCTGATCGACTGCACGCAGCGACTCAAATTGGGAGAGGCTTCCTGATGAACCGACGGGATGAGGAAGGAAGCTACCTAGATCAGGAATTCTGGGACGCCGTGCTGCGATATGGTCGCGGCGAAGCATCGCCTGAGGACCTGCAGAGGGTCACCCGAGCCATCCGCGAAAACCCCAACCTTCGCGATGCGATGCTGGATGCCCTCGCCATGGATGCGATGCTTCGCGAATACCACGACTGCCGCCAAGTCGACCCGTCCATCGCCGATCCGAAGTTGCTGGACACCTCCCCAGAAGAATCGATTGTTCCCCGGTCCTTTCAGCCAAACCCTAGCCGATCCTCCTGGCCACGCCTTGTCCCATGGTTCGCTACGGCTGCGATTCTCGCTGCCTCCCTGATGCTGGGATGGCGTTGGCTTGTGCCAGCCAATCCCAACCTCACCTCCCAGCGCACCGGTTCGAAGGAAACCAACACCGATGCTGCGGAGAAGCTGGATCTATTGCCACCTCCCCAACTGCAAAAGGTGTGGGTCGAGATTCTGGCCGCCACCGGCCAGTCCCCAGAGGATCAGCAGCCCTGGCAGCGCGGCGATCGCTTCCATCTGGATCGACTCGATTGGCGAGGCGATCTTGCGCAGGTCAAGCTCGATTCGGGTGTCGTGTTGACGCTGCATGGTCCCACGAGTGCCAGTTTCGAGAGCGCCATGGCGATGCGCCTGCACGAGGGCCAGATGACCGCCGAGGTCTCGCAGGATGCTCAGGGATTTCAGGTGCTCACCGAGTCGACTGAGGTGGTCGACTTCGGACAGCGGTTCGGGATGCGCACCGATTCCAGTGGCCAGACCGATGTCGTGGTGCTGGATGGCCCCCTGCAGATCCGACCGGCAAAGAAAGCTTCTGGCGCAAACCGTCCCGCCCGAAACGCCACCGCCCGATCGAATGGATCTCCGACAGGGCACGAACGAACTGATCGATGGACCCATTTGCAAAGTGGCGATGCGGTTCGCATGCAGGCGCGACGGGAGGGAATGGAACGACTAGCCCGACTGCGCGTCTCGAGGGATGCCAAAAGCTGGCAGTTGATGACGGCCGATGCCACCGATCGAATCGCTGACGTCGACGACAACATGGGAAAAGATCAGACCCATCGCTTCTATGGGATCGTCCGCGGAGGGATGGAGGAAGGAAGCCGGCCCTTTTCCGATCGCCCCGGCGTCATTTTCACCTCCACACCAGGACAACGATTCCCCGAATGCCTCGAAGGAGCCGACCTAGTCAAAACATTCTGGACCGAACGCGGCAACCGCGATTTCGAGATCCGCCTGCAACTGCGCCAGCCCTCCACTATCTACCTGCTGGTCGACCAGCGCCGCACCCAGCTCGACTGGCTCCGGCGCGATTTCCGCGATACCGGACACCGCCTTCAACTAACGCCGCTGGCTCAGTGGCGCTCGATCGACAGCAACCCAAGCCGCCCCGCCGTCGTGTATGAAGTCTGGAGCCACCGGGTGGAGCGGGCGGGAGTGGTGGTGCTGGGACCACCGATGCAGCGCGGGCTCAAAGGGGGCGCGCCCATGTACGGAATCGCCGTCGGGCCGCTCGATCCCTTCACCCAGAAGGTCACTTCGAACCAATCACTCAAGCCTCTCTTCGCCCAGTGGCCCCCGCCGCTGGCTCACCTGATAACGGAATCACTACGATGAAAAACCAAACTGCCAAAGAATCGCTCTGCCAACAACAGGCCCCCCTAGTGGGACGCCGACAGTGGCTGGTTCAGCATGGCCTGGGGATCGGCAGTCTGGGTCTGGCCTGCCTGATGCAGACCCATTCGGCTAAGGCTGGAGACTCCCAAGCCTCGCCGCTGGCACCCAAGACGCCGCATTTTGAGCCGAAGGTCAAACGGGTGGTGCACCTGTTTCTCTCCGGCGGCCCCTCGCATCTGGATCTGTTTGATCCCAAGCCAGAGCTGGTCCGCCAGGACGGCAAGCCGCATCAGGAAATGCGCGGCCTGCTCTACGGATCCCCCTTCGCCTTCACGCCGTCGGGTGAAAGCGGATTGGAGATGAGCGAACTGCTGAAGAAGACCTCGGCGCACGCCGACAAACTGTGCGTCATCCGGTCGATGAAGACCGATGTCCCTGCACACCCGGTGGCCAGTCGCATGCTGAGCACCGGCCATGGCCAGCTGGCGCGGCCGTCGTTTGGTTCGTGGATCCTCTACGGCCTGGGGGCCGAGACAGAAAACCTGCCAGCCTTCGTCGTTCTAGGACGTGGCGGCAATCCACCCTCGTCCGCTTTTCTGCCGCCTGTCTATCAGGGCACCACACTGAGCATGGACCGAGGCGAAGTGATGGCCGACCTTCGCAACCCGGCGCTGGAGAGCAAGCAGCAGCGAAAGCAACTCGATGCCCTTGCGAAGCTCAATCGCCAGTTCCAGCAAATGGCACCCCATGAAGCCGATCTGGAAGCGAGGATTCAGTCGTTCGAGCTGGCGTATCAGATGCAGTCGGCGGCGCCCGAAGCGTTCGATCTGTCGGGAGAATCCCAGTCGGCCATGGAACTCTACGGCACACAGATGCCCCTAGCCAAGTCGCTTCTTGCAACGCGACGCCTACTGGAACGCGGGGTTCGCGTCGTGCAGGTCTTCGATGGTGGTTGGGATCATCACCAAGGCTTGGTCACCCGAATCCGCGACAAGTCGGCCCCACTGGATCATGCCCTCAGCGCCTTCCTGACCGACCTCCAGAGAACAGGGCTGCTGGAAGATACGCTGGTGATCGTCGCCGGCGAGTTCGGACGCACCCCCACCCGCCAAGCCGGGTCGGAAGGGGAAGGCGCCGGTCGCGATCACAACCACCGCGGCTTCTCTGTCCTCCTGGCCGGAGGCGGTATCCGTGGCGGACATGCACACGGATCGACCGACGACTTCGGTCGATCGGCCGAAGTCGATCCTGTCCACGTGCACGACCTCCACGCCACCATGCTTCATCTGCTGGGCTTCGATCACACCCGCTTGACCTACCCCTTCAACGGGCGCGACTATCGATTGACCGATGTCTACGGCCGTGTGGTGAAGGAAATCCTGTCGTGATCCCCCAGAAATCCCACTACCTGGAATCCCACAGCCTGGAATCCTACTGGGGAGAGCCCATTTCCATCATGAGACGCAGCATGAAACGGACCCTATGTCGATCGCTCGGCATCCTGACGCTTGGTCTCCTTCCGTCGGCCTGGAGCCTGGCTCAGGAGCCACCCACTGCTTCCCAGCAGCCGATGGAGGTGGCAGCGGCCGATGAAGCAACTGCGGAGGCGATCGCCTTTTTCGAAGATGAAGTGCTGTCGATCCTTCAGTCTCGCTGCTACGGCTGTCACAGCCACCAATCGGGCCAAGCCAAAGGAGGCTTGGTGCTCGATTCCAAAGCTGGCTGGGAACGTGGCGGCAGCTCCGGACCCGCCGTCCTTCCGAACGATTCGACCAACAGCTTGTTGATGCAAGCGATCCTTCGCGACGACGCGGTCAGTCCGATGCCACCCGATGATCCGATGCCCGAATCGGAGGTGGCAATCCTGCGGCGCTGGATCGAAATGGGGGCGGTCGACCCCCGCATCCCAGTCGCCGCTCTCCCGTCGCTCGATCAACTCTGGGAGAAAGCCAAAGAGCACTGGGCCTTCCAGTCGCTGCGAGGAACCCGGCCTCTGGATGGGCCACTGGAGATCGATCAAGAAATCGATCAGCGGCTGGCCGCCGAGGGGCTACAAAGAGCCCCGCGAGCGACCCCCGAACAGTTGATACGTCGCGCGTCGTTCGACCTGATCGGCCTTCCGCCATCGGTCGAGGAGATCGAGCAGTTTGTGGCGCAGTGGCAGAACTCTCCGGATGCTGCGATGGAAACGCTGGTCGATCGCTTGCTGGCATCTCCCCACTACGGTGAACGCTGGGCGCGGCACTGGATGGATGTGGCGCGCTACTCCGATGTCTCGGGAGGACTCCGCAACCAGGGGCGCGACGACCGACTCCCCTTCGCCTTTGCTTACCGCGACTACCTGATCCGCGCCTTCAACAACGACAAGCCCTACGACCGCTTCATCCAGGAGCAGATCGCTGCCGACTTGATGACGCTAGAGGATCCTCGCGACTTGGCAGCCACCACCTTTGTCGCCATCGGTTCGACGCAGGGGACCGAAGAGGAACGGCTGGCCGAGCGGATCGACACGGTGATGCAGACCTTTCAGGGGCTGACGGTCGGCTGCGCACGCTGCCACGATCATAAATTCGATCCGATCCCGACCGAGGACTATTACGCGCTGCGCGGCGTGATGGTCAGCACCGAAGAGCTAGGGACCTCCGCCCGCGCCGAACGCGTCGACAACGACCTGTGCCCGATCATCGAAGAGTCGGCCAGTCCGGAGCAGCGAGCCGCTTGGCAGCAGCAGGTGGCCGATGCGGAAAAGGCGCTCCAGGACTACGAACAAGAACTCTGGTCTCCCCAAGAAGCCAAATGGCGCAGCCAGGTCGGCAAGTATCTGGATGTCATGGCGATGACCAATGAGGAGCGCGGCGGTTTGGCCGCGCGCGACTACGTCCGCCGGCGACTGGATCTCTCCGTCTTCAACGATTGGGATCAGCTGATTCGGCGCGCCACGCGCCGACACGACCCGCTCTGGCAGCCCTGGGTCGTGCTGGCTCGACTCTCCTCCGACGCCTTCGCTAAGCGAGCCCCGATCGAGATCGCCGACCTGAAAGATCATCCCAAGGGGATCAATCAACTGGTGATCGAAGCGCTGGAAGCCCAGCCGCCTCAATCGATGCGAGAGGTCGCTAAGGTGTATGCCGACCTCTTTGCCCGCATCGATGCCCAGTGGCAGGAACGCCTAGCGGAGGCTGCCTCCGGAAGCCAGTCGCCGCAGCCATTCCAGAACCCCGACAAGGAATCGCTTCGATCGGTCCTCTACGATCCAGGCATGCCACCAGTGCGAGCCGAGAGGAAGTTGCGGGATGCTTTTGGCAACAACGGAGACAAAAAGCGAAACGAACTGGCGGCCAAAGTGCGTCAACTGAAGTACCACGATCCGATGGCCCCGGTCCGCGCCATGGGGCTTAGAGAAGCTGCCAAGATTCAGGACTCCCCCGTGTTTGTTCGAGGCGAGCCGCAGCAGGCGGGCGACCCGGTTCCGCGCCGCTATGTGTCGGTGCTGGCTGGCAAGGATGCACCCCTCTTCACCGATGGGTCAGGACGCAAGCAGTGGGCCGAGGCGATCGTGCACCCCGACAATCCGCTGACGGCGCGCGTGCTGGTCAACCGCCTGTGGCTGCACCACTTCGGCAAAGGACTGGTCCAAGCCACCGGTGACTTCGGACTCCAGACCCCTGAACCGATCCACCGAACACTGCTCGATCGACTGAGCGCCACCCTCCAGGCGGAAGGCTGGTCGATCAAGAAGCTGCATCGCATCATCCTGATGTCGCAAACGTGGCAGCAGTCGAGCGTCGAGCATCCGCAGTTTGCGTTGGCACAGGAGAAAGATCCCGAAAACCGATGGCTGTGGCGCCAGCAATCGCAACGACTGGAGTTCGAGCCGTTGCGGGACCGCATCCTGAGCGCATCGGGGCGACTGGATCGGACGGTTTTCGGGCGCAGTGAGCCGCTTTTGAGCCAGGCGGAATCGACTCGGCGCACCCTCTATGCCACCATCGACCGAACCGCGCCGCCTGTGATCCTCTCCAATTTCGATGTCCCCAATCCCAGCCTCACGCAAGGGGAACGATTCGTCTCGACCATCTCTCCTCAAGCGCTCTTCCTGATGAACAATCCCTTCGTGCTGACCAATGTGCGAGCGATCGCGGAGGGGATGAAGCAGGCAGATCTACAGGACGACTCGCAGCGGATGGAATGGGTCTTTCGGAAAGTCCTTCAACGATCGCCCACCCAGGAGGAGGTCGACGCGCTGACGATTCTGCTGGAACCGACACCGCAGGAAATCGAAGCCGATCGAATGAAGAAGGAAATCGCCGATCTGGAAGCCGACACCCTGCAGGATGATCCGAAGACCAAACGAGCTCGCAAGCAACAGGCCCAGCAGCGCCGCAAGATGCTAGCGCAACTGGAAGCCAAAAAGAAAAATGCCGCCCGCACACAGCCGATGAGCGGCTGGGAGCAGGTGATCCACGCGCTGATGATGTCGCATGAGTTCTGCTACGTGTTGTGATCGGTTGCTCCAGGTTGCTCCAGGGCTTACCATCGATCGACGACGCCAGGTTCCTTCCTCTCTTTCGATCCAGGAGTTTTTTCATGGTTTCCATCGCTGGTTTTCGCAGCTTGGTGGCTGTCCTTTCGATTGGCGTTGCGCTGAGCGGTCCGGCGTTTTCTCAAGGGACCAAAGCCCCAGCAGGACGCGCGGCAGCCGATCCCGCCAAGGGGATGATCGAGCAATTTACGAAGAATCTTGGCCCCGCTGCGTTGACCCAGGAGCAGTCGTCCAAGATCGATGCCATCTTTGGCAAGGCTGCTCGCGAAGCAGTCGCCAAACGGCAAGAAGCGGGGCTGACACCCAAGATCCTGCGCGACCGTCAGCAGGCGCGCAAGAAAGCAACCGATGAAGGAAAGAAAGGGAAGGAACTTGCGTCTGCTGTCGACGTCGCCGTGCCGCTGACCGACAGCCAGAAGAAAGTCCTCGAAGAAACCGACCTTCAGCTAGCCAAGGCACGCTATGAATTCGGCAAATTGCTCTCGGCCGATCAAGTCGCCAAGCTGCAGGATCCGTTCAAGAAGAATCTGACGACCGAACCAAAGGAAAAGAAAGGTCGTCCAGGCAAGTGATGCGGCCTTGCTCTTTGAACCCTAAGCCGCTTAGATGCTGGCTCAATTCCTGGCTGGCCACATTCCTTCTGGGGATCGTGGCCGCCGGCCGTCTTGCGATCGGTCAAAGTCCCGAGTCGATTGACGACCAAGTGCGACTGCATCAACTGCAGTGGATCGGCACCCACAACTCCTATCACATCGCACCCCATCCCCGCCTGGAGAAGTGGATCGCCCTGGCTGGCAAGTCGATCCTCGAAGGAATCCAGTACACGCACCGGCCGCTGCAGGAACAGCTGAGCAAGCTTCAGATAAGACAACTGGAACTGGATGTCTACGCCGATCCCAAAGGGGGGCTTTTCAGCAAGCCGATCGGGGCCGCCATGGCAGGCGCATCCAGCGATGCACCCGATCTGGATCCCAACGCCAACGGCGCAATGGATCAGCCCGGCTTCAAGATCCTCCATGCCCCAGGCTTTGACTACCTGACGCGCGTTGCGACGCTGAGCGATGCGTTCGAGCAGATCCGGGAGTGGTCCGATCGCTCGCCTGGTCACCTGCCGGTGCTGGTGATGATCGAACTGAAGGAATCCTCACCCGCATCGGCTGGCGTTTCCCTGGTACCGTTCGATCGGCAGCTTCTTCAGCAACTGGATGCACTGATCCATGCGTCGTTCCCTCGGCAGCAACTGCTGCTTCCGGTCGATCTGAAGCCAGAAGGTGTGGAGACGATCCGCGATGCAGTGCTCCAACAGGGCTGGCCGACCCTGGCCCAGGCGCGCGGCAAGCTGATCTTTGCGCTCGACAACGAAGGATCTTGGGTCGATCGGTACCTGGATGCCCAGGAAGGCGATCGACAGAAAGCCACCCTCTTCGTCTCGGTGGAACCCACCCATCCGATGGCTGCCTGGATGAAACGGAACGACCCGGTGGGGCAGTTCGAGGAAATCCAGTCGCTGGTTCGCAGGAACTTCATGGTGCGAACCCGAGCCGATGCCGACACCCGACAAGCTCGATCTGGCGATACCTCTCGGCGCGATTCCGCCTGGGCCAGCGGCGCGCAGTGGATCAGCACCGATTTTCCCGAACCCGACCCGCGCTGGCCCGACTACTGGGTCGCCTGGCCCGACCGCCAGGTCGCTCGCTGGAATCCTCTCCATCCTCCCGCTCATCCAACACCCGTCCAGTGGGAACCGAAGATCGAATGGTCTGGGGCAAGCAAAGAGTCACCGGAGAGCCTGGGACGCTGAAGCCATCCCATGGTCTCGCAAGCGATCAACGGATCGTATCGGAGGGACGATCGGTCATCCGCGCCGACCGGGCAGGCTGATCCCAGGTACTGGCGGGTCGCACTGCCGAAGCGTCGGGCTGGATGACCGGCCACTGGAAATAGCCTGCCAGTTCCGACTGTCGCTGGAACAGCATCGCGGAACGCCCCCAGTTCGAACGATCGGAAGACGAATCGGAAGCCGAAGAGGCGATGGCGTCAGCTCCCTGGAGATCGTTCGGAGGGAGCGTGCTGCTGGCGATCCAACCGATCATCTGAGGAAGCGGCTGATGGGGTTGCTGTGCTTCCATCAACAACGTCTGCTCGCCCGCCGTCAGCCACGCCATGCCAACCCCTGCTAGATGTTTTTCTGGAGGTGGCACCTGACCACGCAGGCGGCAGATGCCATCGCGCACCTCGAAGGCCAACTGCAGCTGGTCGTAGCCAACCCACTCCGGCGCTTCCTTCAGCGTGTCGTAAGCCCGTGTCTCCATCCATCGGCAGGCCTGCAGGAGGACGTCGCGGCGGATGCGACCACCCGCTTCCCCGCGCAGCGTACCTGCCGCTTCCTTCCAACCCCCATTCTCCCATTCCCCTTGCTCCAGCATCAACGTCGCCGTTCCATCGCAGCAGGACAGTTTGCCGGGCAGGAGCGCGTCGATCGGAAGTTTTGCGAAGGTGCCTCGGGGGGTCCAGCGCACCAGATCGTCCGACCACTCCAGCTCCATGCCTCCCTGAAATGTCGCCGTCGGCGGGGTTTTGGGTAAGTCGGGATGCAGTGACGAGAGCCAATCCAACGGGAGGAGCTGCGAAGCGGAGTCGATAGCAAGGCGACTGGAGGGAGGGGTGCCGGTGTGCTGTCGAATCCACCCCAGCGACACGGGGGAACGATCCTCCAGCGACAGCCGCCACTGAGCTTCTGCCTGAAATACCTCCTGCCCTAGGTCCAAGGTGATCTCCACGCGATGCCAGGGCCAAGGTCGCCCCGCGTCGACCCATTCCAGCCGCTCGCACTCGAGAATCACTCGCTGGGGTATGCCCTGCACACTTTGCGCCACACGCTCCTGGATCGATCGCCACAACCCAGGCCACTGCGATCGCTCGATCGCGCCCCCGGCAATTCGGACGCGCCATCCCTCGGGATCCGGATGGCACTCGATCCAGTCGAATCGGGCTGCCTGCTGCCGCGTCTCCGGATGGCTTAGCGCCACCCGCTCCCAACGCTTGACCCCGGGCCGGGGCGTCGACTGGTCGGCTACCGAAACCTGCAGACCCAACCACCGCTCCAAATGCTCTTCCACCCTCGCCATGCGGGCCGCATGCTGCCAAGGTGACTGCTGCCATCCGATCCAGACCAAATGCATCAGCGTCGGCAAAAGGACCCAATAGACGAACAACCCCCGCGCCACCCGACGCTGAGTTCGCTCTGAAAAAAACCGGCGCAGCCGCAAGGGGCGAGGTAGCATCCGTGCCGCTCGAATCTGGGTCACCAAAACCGTTGGAAAAAAAGTCCCGCCCCCTCCCCTGGAAGCGACAGGAATTCGATGGGACAGTACGTCATTGGACCGCCGATCGGTAGATCGGTTTTCCGAATTTCGACAAATTGAGCAAGCAAGGAAGTCTGGGTAGATGATGAACGCTCGCACTCTAGTGGTCATACCCGCCCGTCTGGCCTCGACGCGACTCCCAGAAAAGCTGTTGCTGCGGGAAACGGGGAAAAGTGTTCTGGAGCACACCTACGAGGCGGCCAGGAGGGCAGAGAGTCCGTCGGCCGTCTGGGTCGCGACCGATCACCCTCGGATCGCTCAGGAGGTGGCTAGGTTCGGTGGCGTGGCCAAGATGACCAGTCCCCAGGCGGCCAGTGGCACCGACCGATTGGCGGAATTGGCCTGCCAGCATCCGGAGTACGATCTTTGGATCAACGTGCAGGGGGATGAACCGGAAATCGCTCCCGCGTCGATCGACCGGGTCGCGCGGCTACTGGTCGAACATCCCCAGGCCTCGGTGGCCACCCTGGCGACGCCGATTCGCCGGGAATCGGATTACCTCGATCCCAGTTGTGTCAAGGTAGTGCGCGATCTCCATGGAGGGGCGCTCTACTTCAGCCGCAGCCCCATTCCCTGGGATCGCGATCGCCTTCTGGTCTGGCCGCCACCTGCGGATAGCCCGCCGGTCTGCCTGCAGCACCTGGGGATCTACGCCTACAAGCGCGAATTTCTGCTCCAACTCCATCAGCTTCCGCCCAGTCGCCTGGAATCGACCGAGAAGCTGGAACAGCTTCGGTTTCTGGAAGCGGGGCACCGCATCGTCGTCGATGTCATCGACCAAGCTCCTCGCGGGATCGACACGCGCGACGATTACGAGGCCTTTCTCAGTCGGCATCGCAACGGTTAGAATCGCGTTTTCCGATCGAGCGCCAGGAAGAGAAAGTACAGGATCATGGCGAAGCATCTGTTTGTGACCGGCGGGGTAGTCAGTTCGATCGGAAAGGGGCTCACCAGCGCCTCGATCGGCATGCTTCTGGAAGCGCGTGGCCTGCGCGTGCGGATGCAGAAGCTGGATCCCTACATCAATGTCGATCCGGGGACGATGAGCCCTTATCAGCACGGGGAAGTCTATGTGCTGGATGATGGCAGCGAAACCGACCTCGATCTGGGGCATTACGAACGTTTCACCAACAGCCCGTTGACTCGGCATTCCAACTACACCACCGGCCAGATCTACCTGTCGGTGATCGAAAAGGAACGCTCCGGCGATTTTCTCGGCAAGACCGTCCAGGTCATCCCCCACATCACCAACGAGATCAAGGCAGCGATCGATCGGGTGGCCGAAGCGGATACCGACATCGTCATCACCGAAATCGGCGGTACGGTGGGGGACATTGAAAGCCTTCCATTCCTCGAAGCGATCCGCCAATACGCTCAGGATGTCGGCAAGGAGAACTGCCTGTTCATCCACCTGACGCTGGTCCCCTACCTGAAGGCGGCGGCCGAGCTGAAGACCAAACCGACTCAGCATTCGGTCGGCCAGCTGCGCCAGATCGGCATCCAACCCGACATCCTGATCTGCCGATGCGAGCAATCGATCTCCGAAGAGGAGCGGCAGAAGATCTCGCTCTTCTGCAATCTGCCGCTGGACGCGGTCATCGAAGAAAAGGACAAAGACTTTTCGATCTACGAGGTGCCGCTGAGCCTTCGGGAACGACGGTTGGACGAGTTGATTCTCAAGCGGCTGAATTTGGTCGTCCCGCCGATCAACTTGGAACCCTGGCAAAAAATCCTTCATGCCCAGCGCAACCCGCAGCACGAAATCAGCATCGCGGTGGTTGGCAAGTACGCCGAACACAAAGATGCCTACAAGTCGATCTACGAATCGCTCGACCACGGCGGCATCGAATGCCGCGCTCAGGTGCGCATCAGCGGCATTCTCAGCAGCGACGTCGAGGAAGAGGGAGCCGAACGTCTGCTGGCTGGCTACGACGGAATCCTGGTTCCGGGTGGCTTTGGCGAGCGAGGTGTTGAGGGAAAAGTGCAGGCGATTCGGTTCGCTCGCGAACGGCAGGTGCCGTTCTTTGGAATCTGCCTGGGAATGCAGTGCGCGGTGATTGAATTCGCGCGGAATGTCATTGGCCTGGAAAAGGCCCACTCCACCGAATTCGACAAAGACACCAAGCACCCAGTCATCTGCCTGCTCAACGAACAGCGACAGATCACTCAGATGGGCGGCACCATGCGCCTGGGGGCTCAGCCTGCCCAGTTGCTGGATGGATCGCTGGCGGCGCAAGCCTACCGAACCCAGAACATCACCGAACGCCATCGGCATCGCTACGAGTTCAACAACAACTACCGGGAAAAGTTTCTCGAGTCAGGGATGATCTTTTCTGGACTCCATCCAGAACGGCAACTGGTCGAAATCATCGAATTGACCAACCACCCTTGGTTCGTCGCCGTGCAGTTCCATCCGGAGTTCAAGAGCAAGCCGACGTCGGCTCATCCGCTCTTTGCTGCCTTCATCAAAGCGGCTGTCCAGCGACGGGAGCGACGGTCCGGCGACCCAGTCCCAGCCAACTCCTGATCGCCTACCAGTTTCGCCACCCGGATACCTCCCCATCCGCAGGCCGATAAAAGCGGCGGATGGGGCAAGGCGATTTCCTGCCGATGGAGCCAAGTGCCACTCCAGCTTGCGTCGACTGGTCCCTGCATCCGCAACGATGCTTCGATCGATGTAGCACGCGCTACAAATCGCCAGGAACTGCGATCCTCTCGCGAATCGCCCATAGCTCATCCGTGCCAGCTGGGCTGTCTGCCGGGATCCGAAGAGAAAGGAAACCGAACTTTTTTCCCGATAGCAGTCAGTCCAATCGAGGGGTGTCTAAAAAATTCGACTTGGCAAACCCTCGCCCCTAAATCTTTTCCAATCCGAAACTTAGACCAAAACCCCCTAAACCACCAAGCTTTTCCGCACCCTCCGAAGGTGCTGCACTCCCCCCAAAGGTGGCCGTAGTCAGGGTATCTGGAGCGGCTAACTTTTCGACCAGACATGCATGTGGTTTGGGGGGTGAGACAGGCTCACCCCAACGATGGAGCGATGGCTAGGTCGGTTTCCTGGGCCCAGGAACGTCGATCTGCAAGAGCCGTCGACTGGGATTCTAAGAAGGAGCTTCGAATGAAGCGGATGGTTTTGAGTCTGGGATTGTTGGTTCTGGGAGCCATGCCAGGTTACTGCCAAACAGGGGCGTACGAGTACGCCCAGCAGATGAATCGCAGTGGCGCGTTCCGTCACGACCCGGGTTTCCGGGGAGCGGAAGTGATCTACCGATCCAGCGGCATGGCCACCCCTGAGGCCGCTCGAGCCGCTTGGCTTCAGAGCCGTGCGGGACATCGCGAGCTGTTGCTCAGCGGTGCCATCACCGACATCCAGTGCGTTGGGAATGTCTGTGTCGGACGAGGCGGTGGTTCGGTGGCTCCTGCTTCGTACACCATGTCGGCAGGAAATGCTGAGGGATCGCCGGTAGTCGTTTCCAGTGCGGCTCCCACGACCACCTCCCGCACTTACTCGACGCGCAGGCGTTGGTTCCGACGCTAGTTGGTAGCGGTCAGGCAGGGCGGATCAAACCCCCGGAGCATCGCCCCGGGGGTTCCACCCTGGGTGCATGTCTCCGACACAACACGTGACGCATGCGGACCCAAGGTATGCGATGGGACTGCCCGGGGCATCGCCCCGGGTGGTCCATCGACCCGGGCATGGTTGACCGACGCAACCGGCCGTTGCATCGACCGATGTTTCGTCGGAACCCCCGCATCCCCTGGGTGTTCCATCAGACGATTTCCGGCACCTCGTAGGGGGCTCGATACACACGTTTCCACCAGCGGTTGCCTTCTTCTGCATGTTCCCCGGTAAATCGGCCGGTGGCCGGATCCAGTTCCATCCAGCGGCTCATCCGTAGACTCGGGTGATCGATCGGGACTTGGTGAACGGTCAGATGCTGGTGGATTTCTTCCACCAAGCCGCTCCATCCTGGGTGTTCTTTTCCTAGCTCCATCACCTGAGGCACCAGATCGGCCGATCCGCTTTGGTAGCAGATATTGGCGAGATTGCACCAGCCGGTGGAGTCGTGTCCCACCTGCACTTCCGCCTTCAGCAGCTTGGGGTCGCGCTGCCGGACTGCGTCGATGAAATTGGCTTGGTGCCCTGCCCCGCTGTTGCCTCGGAATTCCCGGATCACTTTCCCTTCGGAATCGAAGGCCTTGGCACCCCCTCGCTGCCCTTCTAATCGTCCACCTTCTGCGTAGACCACATAACCACTAGAGGGACCTGGAACATCGGGGCTTTTGCTCTGCCCCGGCTGCCCTGGCAGATTGCTGAGCCCGATCACGACCGGTAGAGTCCCAGTATCGAATGCGACGCAATGGACGTTGGGGGTTTGGCCCGCATCGTCCCAGACGACGCGGCCACCGGCACCCAGGATACGTCTGGGGGCAGCGACGGAATCGCGGAAGACGACATTGCGGACATCATCGAGAACATGGACGCCCCAGTTCCCCATCTCTCCCGATCCGGTATTCCAATCCCAGTGCCAATCGTAGTGGAGTTGATTTCGGTAGATCGGCAGATCGGCCGCCGGTCCTAGCCAGAGATCCCTGTTGATATTGGGGTCTGCTGGCAGCGGTTCGCTTCGTTTGCCGATAGCGCCTCGGACGCCATAGCGATTGACGCGGACGCGCTGCAACGGACCAATCCCTTTTTCCTCGTGCAGGAACGCTTTGATCTGATCCTGCATGGGGTCGGACCGCTGCTGGGTGCCGACCTGGCAGATGCGATTGTATTTGCGAGCTGCGGCGACGGTCTGCTCCCCTTCCCATTGCGAATGGGACAGTGGTTTTTCCACGTAGACATCTTTGCCTGCCTGCATCGCCCAGATAGCGGCTAGGCAGTGCCAGTGATTGCAGGTGGCGACGACGACGGCATCGATCTGGTCGTCATCGATCAACGTGCGAAGATCGGTGGAGGTTTTGGCCTGAGGGAATCGCATCTTTGCTTTGGAGACGCGCGCTGGATCAGGATCGCACAATCCAACCACCTGGAGCCCAGGAACTTTTTCGAACGCCCCCATCAGCTCGTTGGCGCGTCCGCCGCAACTGAGAAAGGCCAGTCGGATTTGATCGTTCACCAGCATGGGCGAGGCGGCGCGTCCGGAACGTGGCCGGAGCGTCAGGGCAGCGGCGGCCGTCGATCCCGACATCTGAAGAAAACGGCGGCGGTTGGAAGAGCGAGTCATGTTGTTTCTTTCCTTCAATCGTTCCCCAGGGTGTTGCCTGGACTATCACATGGCCGTGCCTTCGGCACGCGAAGAGGATGCCCTTACAGAATACGGAGGCAGGCCACACAACCACAACAGCGCACTGGGTTTTCCCCCGACTCAAGCACGCCATGCACGCTTCATGACGCTCTGAGCACACCGAAGGTGTGCGATGAGAAAGCCCAGGGCAACGCCCTGGGGGGAAGGTCGAAAGACACGGTGTACCCCTGCGCCCCGGTTGGCGTCGAACGACACGGTATACCCCTGCGCCCCGGTTGGCGTCGAACGACACGGTATACCCCTGCGCCCCGGTTGGCGTCGAATAACACGGTGTACCGCGGCGCCCCGGTTGGGGTCGAACGATTGGGCTTACCGAAGTGCCCGGGGCAATGCCCCAGGCTTAGAGGTCTATCTTTCGAGATCGGTAGCCACGGCGAGCGTCAGGTCCCGAATTCGGGACGACGACGTCCCAGTTGCTTCTGCAGACGCTGGACGATGCTGGTGTGCATCTGGCTGACTCGCGACTCGCTGAGATCCAGCGTGGCGCCGATCTCCTTCATCGTCAGCTCTTCGTAGTAGTAGAGAATGATGATGAGCCGTTCGTTGCGATTGAGCCCCTTGGTGACCAGACGCATCAGGTCGCTTTTGAGCAGACGGCGGGTGGGATCCTCTCCCTTCTTGTCTTCCAGGATGTCGATTTCGCGCACATCCTTGTAGCTGTCTGTCTCGTACCACTTCTTGTTGAGCGACACGAGGTTCACCGCGCTGGAATCGGACTTCAGCTTGTCGAGGTCTTCGATGCTGATCCCCATATACTCCGACAGTTCGTTGTCGGTGGGATAGCGTCCGTAACGCGTCTCCAGTTGCTTGATCGCTTCAGCCAGCTTGCTGGCTTTGCTGCGAACCAGTCGCGGGACCCAGTCCATCGTGCGGAGTTCGTCGAGCATGGCGCCTCGGATACGGGGCACGCAGTAGGTCTCAAATTTGACCCCGCGTTCCATATCGAATGCGTCGATGGCATCCATCAGGCCGAAGATGCCTGCGCTGACCAGATCGTCCAGCTCGACTCCTTCCGGCAACCTCGCCCGAATCCGCTCACCGTTGTAGCGAACCAGCGGCATGTAGTTCTCCACCAAACGATTGCGGAGTTCTACGTTGTTAGGATCTTGCTTGAAGAGCTTCCAGACCTCAGGGATCTCGATGTCTCGGTACGTCGAGGTTGCCATCCAATCCTCCATGAAACGCTATGGCAATGCTTGCACGGGCTGCGATCCTTCGCATCGACCCGAGCGGGACTGTAGCGAGTTCCTTCGAGCGGATCCAGTTCATTCCAACCAGATTTGACTCGGGAACTTTTCGACGCTGACCACCGATGATCGCTTTGGGAAAAGGGGCCAACGGAGCGTCGCGCAAGATGCATGTTGCATGGCCAGCAGTCGAGGCGAACGGGGGCCGTGTGGCGCCCGAAGCAATCGTCCTGTCTGGTCCTGGTGCGAGGCTTCCGGGGTCGGTTCCAAAAAACGGCCATTGGGGCGTATCTGTTCTCATCGGCCCTCAGGGCGGTACCGCTGAAGGAAAAGTCCGATCCCCGACGGAAAAGTTCGAAGGTCACCCGCATTTCTGGTGCGACTGCACTTAGGTTCCCAAAGCCACGGAGCGCTGTCAGGCGGCGCGGGTGGCGGTGCGAGGCGAACCTGGGCTGGGCAAGCGGATCGTATCCCACGGCAAGACCTTGGTCTGCGGCGCCAGCTCGGCATAACTCAACACGCGCAAGTGCGGGAGTTCCCAATGGACCAGGTCGCGAACGAACGACCGCAATCGGGGAGCCACCACCAGAACCACCGGCAGATGCTGATCTGCCATCGCCGATGCGTGGCGGCGCAAAAGCTGCAGTAGGTGATCGATCCAGGCAGGATCTTGGTGCATGGAGGACTGGGAGCCCTGCTGCAAGCTGGCAAGCACCGATTCCACCTCCGGCGAAAGCACCACGCAACGCAGGCGATGTTCCGCATCGCAGAAACGAGCGGAGATGGTGCGAGCCAATCGGGAGCGGACCAGTTCCAGCCATCGGTCTTCCGGCATTCCCGACGCCGCTTCTCCAATCGCCTCGAGGATCGCGGGGAGCGGCCGAATCGGGATTCCCTCCTGCAGGAGTTGGCGCAAGACCTGCTGAATCTGCCACAGCTTGACTCCCCCATCCAGCAATTCATCGACCAGAACCGGATGGCTTTTCTTCAGTTGATCCAACAGTCCCTTGACCGCCTCGCGCGTCAGCAGTTCCGATGCGTGCTGTTCCGCGACCTGCTTCAAATGCATCGCGACCACGGCGGCCGAGTCGCGTAGCTGGTACCCCTGCGATTCGGCCTGCACTTGATCCGCTGGATCGATCCAGGAAGCCGCTTGGCCAGTCGCCGGATCGGTGGCTTGCTTCCCGGCCCAGCGCGGTGCGCCGGTGGGAGGAACCGCCAGAAAGCGAAGTGGGTCGACGCGTCCCTGCGCGATAGGAAGGCCATCCAGCAGGATTTCGTATCCATCCTCCGGAAGGCTCAATCGATCCTTCACCCGCACCATCGGAAGGAGGATCCCCCACTGGCTGTTCATCTGCGACCGAACCTCTCCAATCTGTGGCATCAGCATGCCACCACGATCGGGATCGGCCAGTCCCAGCAGATGCGACCCCAGCTGGATCCGCAGCGACTCCGCCTGTACCACTTCCTCCCCATGCCGCGCCGACGTCGACTCGGTCGGCGTCCCAGCCACCGGCTCTCCAGCGGCATCCTGCGGGGTGGATCGCCCGATCCAGTAGCTGATCGCAAGAAAGCTTGCGGCGAGGATCGCGATGGGCAACTTAGGGAGCGAGGTAGCCAGTAGCAGTAGCATCGCCAGCCCTGTCCAGCGAAGCACGGTAGGACTGCCGAATACCTGCCTAGTCGCCTCCGTCGATAGCTCCGTCGGCGTCGCGACCGATCCTCGCGTGACCATCAAGGCGGCAGCGATCGATAGGATCAACGCCGGAATCTGGCTGACTAGGCCATCCCCAATCGTCAGCTTGGTGAATATCGAAAACGTCTCGCTGATCGGCAGCTGCGCGTAGCGCGTTCCGACGTAGATGCCTCCCAAGAGATTGATCCCCAGGATCAAGAGGGAAGCGATCGCATCGCCGCGGATGAATTTTCCGGCTCCATCCATCGCGCCGTAGAACTCCGTCAGCCGCACTAGGTCGGCTCGCTGCTGTTCTGCCTGACGCGCCGTGATGGTTCCCTGAGCCAGATCGGCATCGATCGCCATCTGACGACCGGGAAGACCATCTAGTGCAAATCGAGCGGCCACTTCGCTGATGCGGTTGGATCCTTTGGTGATCACCACCAGCTGCACCAGAAAAAGGATCACGAAGATCAGCAGTCCCACCTCCAGGCGATCCCCAGCGACGTACTCGCCAAACATCCGCACCACCTTGCCCGCCGACTCCAGACCCGCCTGATCGCTGGTGGTCAGAATCAGACGGGTGGTCGCCAGATTCAGCACCAGCCTTGCCATCGTGGCCAAAAGCAACACCGACGGAAAGGTGCTCAATTGCAACGGCGATCGAATCGTCACCGTCTGGAATAGAATGAGAATTGCCAGAGCGAAATTGCCGCACAGCAAGAGATCGATCAGCCAGGTGGGCATCGGGACCAGAACCACCACCAGTGCGGCCACCAGAGCCGCTGGCAGAAGTCCTTCACGCAGCCGGTGAACCAGCGATCCCATCCCCATCTCCCAAGTTGTGCCGGCGATCCGGATGCCAGCAAACAGACTCGCGATCCCCGCCCATCAGCCCGCCGCTTTGGCCTGCAGCCCGTGGCTGAGCGGCCTTCGTTTGGGAGGGATAATCGATCCCGCAGCCCGATGCCAGATCGTTTTTCCTTTGGCTCCTTCGCGATCCCGCGACAGATTGGTTCCCGATCGGTACAGCCCGTGCGAAAATTGGCCTTGCGCCCGATCCGCGCCGATTGCTATAGAGTGGAGTGGATTGGATCGCTTCGGTGTCCTCTCCATCGGCCGATGCCGGAGCCCTGTTGCTGTAGCCGGCGGGTTCCCATGCAGGCGTTTGCATGATGGTCCTGAAGTTTCTAGCGCTTTCAGAAAGATAGCTTTTGGTGCTCCAACTGCCTCCCGAGACGAAGCCACAATACCCTTGGTACTGCCCGCGATTCTGGCACGGCATGCCGTCGCGAGTTTGGTGGCCGCTCCTGATGGAAAATCGATTTGCGGTTTCCTGGGAGCGCCTGCATCATCTGCTTGGGGTGACATTGACCACCCCGTTTTCCGACACGATGGCGCTGCTTCAGCAGGTGTTGCATCGTCGAAAGATCGAACAAGCGACAATCGAACAGCCGCTGGTATTCATCGTCGGTCATTGGCGCAGCGGCACGACGCTGCTGCATGAGCTGATGGTGCTGGATGACGACTTTGCCTACCCGAACACCTACCAGTGCTTTGCCCCTTGGCATTTCCTCCTGACCGAAGGGGCGATGAAGCGATTCGGGAAGGCATTGATCCCCTCCAATCGCCCGATGGACAACATGAGTTCGGGATGGAGCCTGCCACAGGAGGATGAATTTGCGCTGCTGAATCTGGGGCTTCCCTCCTTCTACCGTCGGCTTGCCTTTCCACGTTCTGCCGGTCAGCGCATCGAGGCGCTGGATATTGAATCGCTTCCCGAGCGTCAGAGGCAGATCTGGATCGACGGGTTTCGCTGGTTCCTCCAGACGCTCAGCTACCACCATCAAAAACCGCTGGTGCTCAAAAGCCCCACCCATACAGCTCGCGTTCGGCTTCTGACGCAGCTCTTTCCCGAAGCGCGGTTTGTCCACATCTGCCGACATCCCGAGAAGCTGTTCCCTTCCACGGTGCGCCTGTGGCGCGTGCTGGAACAAGTGCAGGCACTGCAGACTCCATGCGAGAAAGAATCGATCGAGCAGCTGGTGCTGGATTGCCTGCCCATCCTCTACCAGAACTTCGAACGGGACCGAGCCATGTTGCCCGATCACCGTTGGATGGAAGTGAAGTACGAACGGCTGGTCGATCAGCCGGTGGAGACGCTGCGAAGCGTTTACCAGCAGCTGGAGCTGGGTTGGAGCGAACGGATGGAAGAGAAGGTGACCCGCTACATGGCCGACAAGAGCGACTATTCGGCCAATGTGTTTCACCAGGACCCGGTCAACCAAAAGCGGGTCCAGTCGGCGTGGCAAGCCTATGGCGTCCGGCACGGATACTATTAGCCACCTTCCGAAGATGGCCTACCTCGAACCACGACTCGCCAAACCACCAACAGAACCCCCAGCGGCTCACACAAATCATCCAGCGTTTCCTGGTCCGAGTTTTCGTCGCGTTCTTGCGATCCTTCGGCCATTTGAAACGCTTCAGCAGGTTACGATCGAGGCGTGGGTTGGCGGCTGCGTCGCATCAGCCAAAGTCCTAGCAGCACCAGCATCCCACCGATCAATGGCTGCAGTTGCCAGGCTTCCCTAAGCCACCACCAGCTGACCGCCACCGCCACCAACGTGACGACGTTCTGATACGCCGAAGCATGCGCGCTGCCCAGCTTTTGGACTCCATAGTTCCACGTCGCGTAAGCGATCCCAGTCGCCAGCATACCGGTGAAAAAGACGGGCCACAGCGATCGCCAGTCCATCCATGGTTGGCCTGCAGTCGACTCCGCCCAACCCCATCGCCAGGCCAGAAGACCCAGCACCACGTGGATCGGAGTTGTCGCTAGGCTGCTCATCCATGTCAGTCGCACCGGCGCCACCGACGCGAACAGTGGGCGACTGACAACGGTCGCCAGGGCCCAAAGCACCGCCGCCAGAAGAATCCCAAGATTGCCTAGCAGATAGCGTCGATCCCAGGCAATCGGCCCCCCCGACTGCACCACCAGCATCGCTCCGGTGAAAGTCACCAGCAATCCCAGCCAACCCAATCGTGAAAGGTGTTCCCCGGCCAACCACCACGCCAGCATCGCTGCCCATACCGGCATCGACGCCATGATCATGGCGGTGTTGGTGGAGGTTGTGTGGTCGATCGACAAAGTGATCGCCAGCGGGTACGCCAAGCCGCTCAGCAGCGAAAAGACCGCGATTCGCCGCCACGGAAGATTCGTCGACCAAGGGCCATCGACTTGCCAGCGCCACAACACCAAGCCGAACAAGGTCACCAAGGAAACAACCATCCGAGCCGCATTGAAAAGCAGCGGTGTCCACTGCTCGGTCCCCGCCTTGACCACCGGGATGTTGATCCCCCAAATGATCGCGGTCCCCAGCAGGCACCATTCGGCCGCCGCCGATCTGGCTGCAGCTTGATTCTCCTGCTGTTTCATCCCGAATTCATCCAAGTGGCTGGCGGTGCCTTCGAACTGCCGACGACGCGAAGTGGACATCCTAATGGGGGAATCCACCAGACGGCTACCCAGGCAGCGGCTCCATCGCGCCCCAAGCAAGGATCGGAAACCTTGTTATTCTAAAGTTCGTTAGAATATCCAGCTTCTGGGGTTGCGATCGAAACGGAGGGGAATGTCGAGTGGTTTTAAGCCGCGTTGAGCCAGGCTTGGCGCTGGGTGAGGTGGAAGGTGGTTGCGATGGCGATTTCCATCGATCGCTCCAACCGCTCGTTCGGCCCCCCCTCCGATCAACAGGCATCGCACCGGCACGCCGTCCCCGATCGGCCCCGTGGGTTCCCCACTGCGGATCCCGGGAGCGACTTTCTGGCTGCGAGCCACGGTGGGTGGGGGGACGAGCCAGTGACGAGATGGGGGATGGGGCGTTAGGGGACGAAATGCTAGCAAACACCTTCCCAAGCGACTCCAGAGGTCCGGTAAATGGCTTGTCAGGAAACCAGGAACCATCTTTCGCAGCTGGTCGTGCGCCCGCGATGGGGTGGCCGCGTGGGATCGACAGCGATGTCGCTTCTGGAACGGGTGGGTGATGGGAGAGGCGAGAGGGCTGGGAATGGGTCGACTGGGAATTGGTCGACTGGGGTTTGTGGGCTGGGGTTTGTGGGCTGGGGTTTGTGGGCTGGGGTTTGTGGGCTGGGGTTTGTGGGCTGGGGTTTGTGGGCTGGGGGCTGCTCTGGAGAAAGGAGCGATTTCTGGTCGTTGAAAACCTGTTGATGTTCTGATGGTCTGTCGGTAGCCGAAGTGGGAAATGCATCGGTGATATGTGAGGCTTCCTGCGTTTCCTCTGAGAAAACGATCCGACCAGGTGATGCGAAAAATCTTTTTTCGGGCAGCTCCAGAGGCTTGGCCAGGCCGCCCCCCTACATCCGCTGCAAAAGTTGTTCTTTACGCAACTTGCCACTTCATGGACAATCAAGGGGAACGGGAAGATCGTTCGATATCACGCAATCCTGGCGATGGAACGATCGGTCCCAGGCGGTCACTCGACCCACCGATCCTGTCGGCTCGGTAATTGACTGAAAGATCACGAGGTAGATTGATGTCCGATGCAAAAAGCGTAGGGGAAGCCGATCCTGAGGTAGTGCCATTGTCCGGGCAGTTGGTCCAACCGGTCGACACCGATCCGGCGGAAACCAGCGATTGGCTTGGATCCCTCGACTATGTGGCCAAGAGCAAGGGGGCCGATCGGGTCAAATTCCTCATCTCCGCTCTGGTGCAGCGAGCCCGCCGGGAAGGGGTGCCGATCCCTTTCGAGACCAACACACCCTACATCAACTCGATCCCTGCAACCCAGCAGCCTGTCTATCCTGGCAACCGGGAGATTGAGCGACGGATCAAGAGCATCATTCGCTGGAATGCGATGGCGATGGTGGTCCGAGCCAACAAGAAGAACGACGGCCAGGGTGGCCACATCAGCACCTTTGCCAGCAGCGCGACGCTTTACGAAGTCGGATTCAATCATTTCTTTCGTGGACGCGGCGAAGACGGCTACAGTGGCGACCTGATTTACTTCCAGGGCCACGCCTCGCCCGGGATGTATGCGCGAGCCTTTCTGGAGGGGCGACTCTCGGAGGCACAGCTCGATAACTTCCGCCGCGAACTGCAGCCTGAAGGAGGATTGAGCAGCTATCCGCACCCCTGGCTGATGCCATCCTTCTGGGAATATCCCACCGTCTCGATGGGCCTTGGGCCGATCATGGCCATCTACCAGGCTCGCTTCAACAAGTACCTCAAGGACCGCGGTCTGAAGGATACGGAAGGCCGGCGCGTTTGGGCATTTCTCGGGGATGGCGAGTGCGACGAACCGGAATCGCTGGGCGCGATCACGTTGGCGGCTCGCGAGAAACTCGACAACCTAATCTTCGTCATCAACTGCAATCTCCAGCGTTTGGATGGCCCGGTGCGCGGCAACGGCAAGATCATCCAGGAACTGGAGGCGGTCTTCCGCGGCGCAGGGTGGAACGTCATCAAGGTGGTCTGGGGCGGCGACTGGGATCCCCTGCTGGAGAAAGACGATTCCGGCATGCTGGTGCAGCGGATGAACGAGATCGTCGATGGTCAGTATCAGAAGTACACCGGCATGCCCGGTTCGTACATCCGCGATCACTTCTTCGGGAAGTATCCCGAGGTAGCCAAGCTGGTCGCCAATTACTCCGATGAAAAGCTGGAGAAAATGAGGCGGGGTGGTCACGACCCGGAGAAAGTTTTTGCAGCCTACAAGGCGGCGGTGGAGCATCGCGGCCAACCGACCGTGATCCTCGCCAAGACGATCAAGGGATATGGACTTGGGGAAGCTGGCGAGGGGCGCAACGTCGCGCACAACCAGAAGAAGATGAACGAAAAGGAACTTTTGGAGTTCCGAAGTCGCTTTGGAATCCCAATCTCCGATGAGGAGGTAGGGAGCGCTCCCTTTTACAAGCCGCCCGAGAGCAGCATGGAGATGAAGTACCTTCGCGAGCGTCGAGCGGCATTGGGTGGCCCCGTCCCTAGTCGCCCGGTTCATCCTCCCAAGATGGAAACTCCGACGCTGGAGGAGTATTCCCGCTTCCTGGAAGGAACAAGCGAAGGGAAGGAGATGAGCACGACGATGGGCTTTGTGCGGCTCCTTGGACGTCTGGTCAAGGACAAGAAAGTCGGTCGCAATATCGTTCCGATCGTCCCCGATGAATCCCGCACTTTCGGGATGGAAGGGATGTTCCGAGAAGTCGGTATCTACGCCCACACAGGCCAGCTGTACGAACCGGTCGATTCCGATCAAATCGCTTACTACAAGGAAGCGAAAGATGGCCAGATCCTGGAAGAAGGGATCACCGAAGCAGGATCGATGAGCAGCTTCAATGCGGCAGGTACTGCCTACTCGTCGCACGGCATCAACATGATCCCCTTCTACATCTACTACTCGATGTTTGGATTCCAGCGGATCGGCGATCTGATCTGGGCGGCATCCGACATGCGGGCCAAGGGATTCCTGATCGGTGGAACTGCCGGCCGCACAACGCTCAACGGCGAAGGTTTGCAGCACCAGGACGGCCACAGCCACTTGAACGCGATCGCCTTCCCGTTCGTGCGGGCATACGATCCTGCGTACGCTTACGAAACGACCGTGATCGTGATCGACGGCATGCGTCGGCTGTATCAGGAAGGGGAAACCGCGATCTACTACATCACGGTCGGCAATGAGAATTACGACATGCCGTCGATGCCTGCCGGGGTCGAACAAGGCATTCTCAAGGGGCTCTACAAGTTCAAGAGCCAGGAGGTTCCCAAGGCGCGAGGACGCGTTCAGCTGTTCGGCAGCGGATCGATTCTCCGATGCGCCCTGGAGGCCCAGCAGCTTTTGGCCGATCGCTTCCAGGTGGCCAGCGATGTCTGGAGCGTCACCAGCTACACGCAGTTGCGACGTGAGGCTCAGGACTGCGAACGCTGGAACCGCCTGAATCCCACGCAGGCCCCCCGCGTCAGCTATCTCGAACAGACCCTTCAAGGGGTCGAGGGCCCGATCATTTCGGCCAGCGACAACGTTCGGGCCGTCGGGGAGCAGCTGATGCCGTACCTGTCGCAGGACTACTTTGTTCTGGGGACCGATGGCATGGGACGCAGCGAAACCCGCGCCGCCTTGCGGCGTCATTTCGAGGTCGATTCGGCCAGCATCGCGCTGGCGGCGCTCGATCGGTTGATGCGTCAGGGCAAGTTCCGCAAGGAAGAAGTCGCCAAGGCGATCCAGGATCTCGATTACGATCCCAACAAGCCCAACCCCTACTTCGCCTGACCGCACTTCGACATCCAGCGTCAGCTCACTGCCACCTTGCTGCAGCGCTGAGGCTTCCATCCACAACCAACTGCTTCGGCATCAGATCGATACGGGAATCAATCAGCATGGCAACTGAGGTCAAACTTCCCTCGCTTGGCGAAGGGGTCGCATCGGGAGACGTTTTGGAGGTTCTAGTGAAGGTGGGAGACACCGTCACCAAGGAACAGGGGCTTTTGGAGCTGGAAACCGACAAGGCAACGGTGACCGTCCCCAGTCCGATCGCAGGCAAGGTGGTCGCCGTCCTGGTGAAGGAACGGGAGACGGTGGCGGTGGGTGCTGCGATCGTCCAGATTGAAGCATCCGCCGGAAGCGGCTCAGCCCCAGTGGCTCCCCCAGCCGCTCCTTCCGCCCCTGTCGCCCCACCTCCAGCACCTGCTGCGCCGGTGGCTCCTTCCGTCCCACCTCCAGCACCTGCCGCAGCCACTCCCAAACCGACTCCGGTCGCGCCTCCTCCGGCGCCGGTTGCCCCAGTCGCCCCCATTCCCGTTTCACCCCCTCCTGCCCCCGTCTCCACCGCCCCGGCTGCTCCGATATCCAGTGGCGCGGCGGTCAGCAACGAGTCGTCCGATGCGATCGCTGCCGGTCCCGCCATCCGTCGGTTCGCTCGTGAAGTGGGAGTCGATTTGACCCACGTCGTCGGCACCGGCGAAGGGGGCCGAATCACTCGGGAAGATGTATTGGCGGTGGTCCGTCAAAGCCATTCGTTGGCCAAGGCTGCGACCGCGCCCGCTGCGGCAACCCCATCCTCCCCCTCCACCGGCTCTGCCTCCCCTGCCAGCCACTCCAAATCCCCCGTCCATTCGGTCGGCACTCCCTCGCAGGACGATCATGGTCCGATCCGCGTCGAGCGGATGGCCAAGATTCGAAAAACCATCGCGGCGCAGATGCACCGCAGCTGGTCGAACGTCCCGCGCGTCGTCAATTTCGATGATGCCGATGTGACGGAGCTGGAAGCGTTTCGGCAATCGAGCAAAGACGACTACGCATCGCGCGGCATCAAGCTGACCACCATGCCGTTCCTGATCAAGGCGGTCGCTACGGCGCTCCGCCATCATCCGCTGATCAACGCGTCGATCGACATGGACAACGAGCAGATCATCTACAAGGACTACATCAACATCGGTATCGCCGTCGACACCGAACGCGGTCTAGTCGTCCCGACGCTCAAGCAGGCCGACCGGATGTCGATCCCCGATATCGCCTACGCCCTGGGAGATCTTTCCAGCAAGGTGCGTTCAGGAGATTTCTCGGTGGCCGATCTGCGTGGCGGTACGTTCACGATCAGCAATTTGGGAGCGATCGGAGGCACTTACTCGACGCCAATCGTCAATTACCCGGAAGTCGCCATCCTTCTGGTCGGCCGGACGCGAAAGCTGCCGGTCGTCATGGATGACGATTCGATCAAGCCACGATTGATGATGCCGCTGAGCCTCGCGTACGACCATCGCCTGGTCGACGGTGCCACCGCCGCGCGATTCCTCAATGACGTGATCGCCTATTTGGAAGCCCCAAGCCGCCTGCTGCTGGCGCTGTAGGCTGGTGGCGGGAGATAACCGGAAGATCCAGCTGCGATCCCACGCAGCTGTCGGGATCAGAAGGCCGCTGGGTGCGGAGGACACGCGACTGGGTCTTCCGATCCCCAGCGACTCCAGCCTCTGCGGCATTCCCAACATCCCATCGGTTTACGGCGCGGGGGTTAGCTGATCCCTGTGGACCAGTTCCTCGTAGGGGCAATGCCCCAGACGCTCGGCGATCCGGTCGCTTTGCAGGCCAGCGATTTTCCGTACCTCCTGGGCATCGTAATTGACCAGACCGCGCGCCACTTCCCGACCGTCGGGGCCGACCATCGAGACAGCATCTCCCTTGCGGAACTCGCCGATCACCTCCACCACCCCAACCGGCAGCAGACTGCTCCCTTTCGACCGGACGGCGTGAGCGGCACCGGCGTCCAGCCGCAGCGTACCGGCGCATTGGACGGAAAAGCCGATCCATCGCTTTCGGGAGGAGAGCCCTTTGGGGTGTGGCAGGAAGACCGTTCCTTCCATCTCCCCGCGCGCCAGCCGCAGCAGCACATCCTCCTGTCGGCCCCAGGCAATGCAGGCGGGATCGCCACTTTGCGTGACGAACCGGGCCGCCGCCAACTTGCTGGCCATCCCCCCTTTGCTCACCCCGGTCGCGCGATCTCGAACCAGACCCTCCACCGCTTCATCGATCCTGGGGACCACCGGGAGCACCTGCGCGGCCGGGTCGATGGGATCGCGGTCGTAAAGCCCCCGGACATCGCTGAGGATCACCAACAGCGATTCGGGAAAGAGACTGGCCACCATCGCCGCCAAGCGATCGTTATCCCCGAAGGTCGTCTTCAGTTCATCGACCGCGACCGTATCGTTCTCATTGATGACTGGAACGGTCTGGAGTTCCAGGAGTCGACTGAGCGTGTTTCGGACGTTCAGGTAACGGGCTCGATCGTCCAGATCTTCCGCGGTGAGCAAGACCTGAGCGGCATGCGTGCCGTGACTGGAGAATTCCTCTTCGTAGGCTTGGATCAGCGCCGCCTGGCCGACCGCTGCAACCGCCTGAAGCGTCGCGAGATCTTTGGGGCGAGATGGCAGGCCCAAACGCCCCACCCCCGAAGCCACGGCGCCACTGCTGACCAGCACCACCTGCTTGCCCAGTCCCCTCAATCCTGCCAACTGCTTGGCTAGGCGAGCGATTTGCGGTCGGTCTAGCCGTCCTTGCTGGTCGGTCAGAACGCGAGAACCCACCTTGACCACCCAGACCCGATCTCCTGTCACGCAGGCCAGACGTTCCTCCACGATGCTTCGCTCCTCCCTCTGGTTGTCCGTCGCTGCTGCGGTCCCCGCATTGTCCGTTCCCGGTCGAATCGATCGATTCTATCAGGCAGAGAGCGGTCTGGATGAGGCTGGCGGAACGGCAATCCGAAACGGGAAGCGCTTTTTCGATTCGGGATGCCGAGAGCGACTTGACCGTCGCACCGTTGCCAGGGGATCGCCGTCGGATACACTGAAGCGGGTTTCACCACCTCGGAAGCGAGCCAACGAATCGACCGGAAGGCAGAGCGGCAACGATGAGCGAACTTCATCATGAGTGCGGCGTCGCCGCGATCTACCACCTGCCGGGACGCGGCGAAAGCCGGCTTTGCCCCGAAGAGGGACCCGATCAAATTTCTCGGCTCCTGCCGAGGATGCTGCAAGACATCCAAAATCGCGGCCAATTGGCAGCCGGGATGACCAGCTTCCATCCCGACCGCTCCCAATTGCTCGATACCTACAAGGATATCGGACCGGTCAGCGAGGTATTCCAGCTGTCGCATCGCAGCCGCAGCGAATCGCTGATGCAGGAATACGCCGGCCGCGCGGCCATCGGCCATGTGCGCTATGCCACCTGCGGCAAGGATGATCGCAGTTACGCACAGCCGTTCGAACGGCAGCATATCCACAAGCACAAGTGGTTCAGCTTCTGCTTCAATGGCCAGCTGGCCAACTGGTCGCAGCTCAAAGACAAGCTGCTTCGGGATGGCGAGCATCATCTGGCGCGCGATACCGATACCGAAATCATCATGCATGAACTGGGTCGAGAGCTGTCGCAGGCGCCCGCCGATCGATCGCTAATCGAACTGTTCTCCAAAGTGGCCCAAGGCTTCGATGGCGCCTACTCCCTAGCGCTGCTCAACGCCAAAGGCGAAATGCTGCTGGCTCGCGATCCTCTGGGAATCAAACCGCTTTGCTACGCCATCGAAGGACCGCTCTTTGCCGCTGCCAGCGAGAGCGTGGCGCTACTGAATCTCCAGTTCGATAGGCAGTCGATCCATTCGCTGCCTCCTGGACACGCGATTTTAGTAACCCCCGAAGGGATTCGAATCGAACGATTCGCGGAACCCCGTTCGCCTGCTCACTGCTTCTTTGAATGGATCTATTTCGCCAACGTCGCTAGCACCCTGGATGACCGCAGCGTTTATTTGTCCCGAACAAGGCTTGGGGAACAGCTGGCCAGCCTAGAAAAGCAGCAGGCCACCGTGCCGATCGACGAAGATACGATCGTCGTCCCCGTTCCCGACACCAGCAAGGCAGCTGCCGATGCCATGGCGTTCCATCTGGGAATTCCCTGCCGCGAAGGATTGATTCGCAATCGCTACAGCGGACGCACCTTCATCGAAAGAGGCCGCGCCCGCAAACTGAAAGCCTCCAGCAAGTACACACCGCTGCGGGAGGTGCTGGAGGGCAAACGGGTCTTTCTGGTCGAGGATTCCATCGTCCGCTCCACCACCATGAAAGTGCTGCTCAGCCGCATCCGCGAATTGGGAGGCGCTAAAGAGATCCACGTGCGCGTCGCCTGCCCTCCTATCATCGCTCCCTGCTTCTATGGCATCGACATGTCGACGATCGGGGAGCTGTTTGCACCCAAGTTCCTCGAAGATGGCCTGCTGACCCAGGCAGGTCAGGATGCGATGGCCAAGCAGCTGGGCTGTGATTCGCTTCGTTACCTCCCCGTATCGGCCATTTCCCGAGCGATTGACTTGCCGCCCGATCATCTCTGCCAGGCGTGCATCACCGGTGTCTATCCGACCCCCTGCGGCCAGGCTCTCTACCAAATCGCCAGGGAGAACGAGCAGAGTGGTTGCCAGGTGGCTCGCACCTACGAAACCACCACCAGCTCAGGGATCTCCTGACGCGACGACCTGCAACTAGAGTCGCTCGCAGCAGCTTAGCCCCGCTGGCTCGGATCCCCTTCGGAGAGGATGACGGTGATTGCCTCAGCCTCCCGATCCCCTCATCCCACCTGGTTTGGCGGCTCGATCCCCCCCAATCTGGATCGATTGGCTGCGTTGTCAGCTTGGTAAAAAAATCCAAAACTGCTTGCTGCGCAAAGGTTTCCACCTTCCCGGAAGAAACGGATTGGGGGTCTTTGTGGCGAAGCTATTGCCAAACTAGGCAGCTTGCGGCTAACGTTGAGCCTGTTGGAGAATCGAGAGGAGGAAACGGAGGGGACTGGAGCCCGGCAGCGGGCTGATCGGTCCCGAATGATTCCTTCGCCCTGCACTGCTGCAAGGCTCACGTCTCCGACGACACGGTTGGAACCCTTTCGGTATGGATTCTGCCTCATCCAGGCGGCAAATGACGATCGAGCGTCTGCGGCGATGCCGTCCGGCGATCTTGCCTTCGTTGCTGCTTTGCGACTTCACCAACCTCCAGCGGCAGATCGCTCAACTGGAAGAAGCTGGCTACCAGGCGCTCCATTTGGATGTGATGGATGGGCGCTTCGTACCGAACTTCACCTACGGGATGACGATTGTCGAAGCGGTGCGACGGTGCACCCAACTTCCGCTGGATGTCCATCTGATGATGGTGGACCCCCTCTCCTTCATTCCCGCCTTTGTCGATGCGGGAGCCGACGTGCTGACGGTGCACATCGAAGCGATTCAGGCAGGCGATGCCTCTGGGTCTCCCGAGCAGACGCTTGAGGAGATTGCTCGTCGCGATTGTGCAGTGGGGATCGCGATCAACCCTTCGACCCCTTTCGAATCGATCGACGGGGCTCTAGGGCTGGTTGATCTGGTGTTGGTGATGAGCGTTCAGGCGGGGTTTGGGGGCCAGGCGTTTCAGCCGGTGGCCCTCGAGCGTTTGTCGGCGCTTCGTCGTCGTCTGGGATCGGAAATCCTGCTGGAGGTCGATGGTGGGGTGCATGGAGCCACAGCGGGGCCTTGCGTTCAAGCAGGGGCCGATCTGCTGGTGGCCGGTTCGGCGATTTTTCGCCAGACCGATTACGGGACAGCTCATGAGCAGTTGCAGCGTGCAATGGCGGTTGGCTCGTAGACTTTTCGGCATGAGATCATGTTTCGCATTGTATTAATCCGACCCGGCGCCACGTCCTTGGACGAACAGCGTCGCATCAAAGGTTCACTCGATATTCCACTCAGCCCGATCGGTTCCGACCAGGCAAAAAAACTGGCGGATGACTTGGCGGGAATGCAATTCGACGTCGTGTACAGCGCACCGTGCGAGTCGGCGGTGCAGACGGCCAGGATGTTGGCCGAACGGAGCAAATCGAAGGTGCGTGTCATCGACGCGCTTCGAAATCTCGATCACGGCCTCTGGCAGGGCAAGCTGATCGATGAAGTCCGCAAGCACCAGCCGAAGGTCTATCGGCAGTTTCAGGACGATCCGGAATCGATCTGTCCCCCGGGAGGGGAAACGGTCGAACAGGCCAAGCAGCGAGTCCGGAAGACGCTCAATCGCTGGATCCACAAACACGACGCCAGCATCGTCGCCATCGTCGTCCCCGAACCGCTGGCCAGCATCATCAAGGAGATGCTGGGTTGCGATGAAATCGGTGACCTCTGGCAGGCCGAATGCGATCGTGGTCAGTGGGAAATCGTCCAGGGCGACCCACACGTCCTGGATACGCAGGCCGCTACCTGAACGCCGTAGTTCTTTTCCGATCGGGATGATCTGTGCCATGACAACCACCTCCACCAACTCCGACTCAAAAAATGCTGCCGGCGGTGCCAAGCGGGGCATCCCCGAGGGGCTGTGGATCAAATGCCCTGGTTGCAGCGAGATGATCTATCGGAAGCAGGCCGAACAGCAACTGAACGTCTGCCCTCTGTGCCGATACCATCTCTATGTCTCCGCACCGATGCGCATCGCTCAGTTGCTGGACGAAGGTACCTTTGAACCGCTCAACGAACACCTCCTCCCCGCTGATCCACTCTCCTTTTCCGACAGCAAGCGGTACGCCGAGCGGTTGGTGAGCGAGCAGAAGAGGACGGGTCTGACCGATGCCGCGCTCACTGGCACCGGCATGATTCGGGCTCGCCGCGTCGCCATCGGCGTCACCGACTCGGCCTTCATCATGGGAAGCATGGGATCGGTCGTTGGCGAACGGTTGACGCGACTGATCGAAGTGGCGATCCAGCAGGATCTGCCGCTGATCATCGTCAGCGGATCGGGCGGCGGCGCGCGGATGCACGAAGGGATCCTTTCGCTGATGCAGATGGCCAAAGTCTCTGCAGCCCTGGCCAGATACCACTCGCAGGGTGGCCTGTTCATCAGCGTCCTGACCAATCCCACGATGGGCGGTGTGGCTGCCAGTTTTGCGTCGCTGGGAGATCTGGTGTTCGCTGAGCCTCGGGCGCTGATCGGGTTTGCCGGTCCACGAACGATCAAAGCGACGATCAAGATGGAGTTGCCTGCCGGATTCCAGACCAGCGAGTTCCTTCTGGAGCATGGCTACATCGACCGGATCGTCGACCGCAGCAAACTGAAATCCGAAATCGCGCAGGCCATCGACTACTGCGGAAAGCTCTGACCGGCACGGAACGGTCCAACTGTCCGTTTTTGCCAATCGCCCCTTTTCATCGATCCATCGATCCATCGCCACCCACTGGGCCGTTTTCAATTTCCAAATCGCTCCCCTTCAGCGATAATGGGGGGGTGGAAGGAACGGTTCGGCCTTCATGCTTCAATTCCGATAGGCCGCAGCAGGTTGGACGGTGGACTGATGGGAATCTTCGACGCATTTCGAAAAATGTTTGGCGGCTCCCAGACGCGGGTCGACGTCGAGCAGCGCTTTGAGCTGCTGCGATCGGCGGTGTCGGGAACGATGAGCAATTTTTTCGCGGCGAGGGACCGGGACAACGGCGGGAAGATTGTCGGCGTCAAGCTGTGCGATGTCGAGAAGGTCGAATTCTTTGAAGGGCGATTCAAAGGGCTCAACAAGCCCAGCGAGGGTGAGATCGCCATCAAGATGAAGCATCCCCATGTGGTGGTCACCTACGAGCATGGCCTGACCACCAAGGGCCAGCCCTACCTGGTGATGGAGTTCATCGATGGTCCTGGGTTGCAGCAGGTGATCTACGCGCGCGAGGAGAAGCGGCTGCAAGGGAAGCGATTGTCGCTGATCCGGCAGATGGCCGATGCACTGGCCTATGTCCACAAATCTGGATACATCCACCGCGATATCTGCCCCCGCAACTTCATCTGCGACGAATCGCTTGATCTGATCAAGCTGATCGACTTTGGGCTGACACTTCCTGCCACCAAGGAATTCATGCAGCCTGGCAATCGAACCGGAACTCCTCTCTACATGGCGCCCGAGGTGATTCGTCGTCGCCCCACCGACCAGAGGGTCGACATCTTTTCTTTCGGCGTGACGTGCTACCAATTGCTGACCTTCGAGCTGCCGTGGCCGGTCGCTGAAACCACTGGGATGGCAGCGCTCCATCACGACACCTCCGCCCCCACCGACATCTTCAAGTACCGCCCCAACCTCCATCCCCAGTTGGCCGCCACCGTCATGCAGGCGATGCAGCCCAATCCGGCTCAGCGGACTCCCGACATGGAAACCATGGTGCGCCAGCTGCGTCAGATTCCCTCCGAAGACGCCTGACGGAATCCTTCTCTCGATGGTGTCGCTCCCCGATCCTTTCCTGGCATCCCCCATCGCTCTCTTCTCCCTTCGCGCATTTGTGGCAGAATGCAGGGGGACGGTCGATGTTCCAAGCACCCCTTTGCAGCGAGGATTCGAAAGCGATGATCCACAAGAACTTTGATCAGTACTCCGTCCAGTACCTGAGCGATGGTGGCGATTCCCAGGAGACGCTCACAGCCCGCATCGCCTGCTACCAGTCTGGGTCGCCGGTGGGGGAACTTCTCTTTTACCGTGGACAAGTCCCTGGCTCGGCCAACTCCCTCTCGCCGGAGGGGATCCTCCAGTTGCGTTACACGCTGGATCGATTCCGCGACGTCTTGGCGTTGATCCAGTTTGAAAAGCCTCTGCAGCTGCTCTTTCACCCCGAGACCAAGCAGGGATCGGTCGCCAGTTGCCTTCTGGAGCCGGTGGGGGAACAGGAAGGAAAAACCTTCTGAAACCCGTATACCATCCTCTTCCGAAACCACCTCGCCGTTGATAACCCTCCAATGGATAGACCGAAAGAAATGACATCAGCAAGCACCACGCGCCTGGGGACTCCCCGGCTGGAAGGATTGATCGCCGCCACGCACACACCGATGGATGCCCAGGGCGATCTGGAGCTCGATGGGGTGCCACGGCAGCTGGAGCATCTTCTTGGGATGCCGATCACGGCGGCCTTCATCTCCGGTAGCACTGGAGAAGGTCAGTCGCTTACGGTCGAAGAACGGCATCGATTGACCGCGCGGTGGTGTCAGGCGGCCAAAGGGACTCCCATGCGGGTCGTCGCCCATGTTGGCACCAACAGCATCAACGAGGCTGCCAGCTTGGCCTCCGAGGCACAAAAACAAGGGGTGAGCGCGATCGCAGCGCTTTCCCCCAGCTACTTCCGCCCTCGCTCGGTCGAGGATCTGGTCGATGCCATGGCGATGGTGGCGGCCGCCGCACCTGCGACGGCGTTCTACTTTTACGACATCCCTTCCATGACAGGGGTTCAGCTGTCGATGCCGGCTTTTCTGGAACAAGCCTCCCGGAAGATTCCCAATCTGGTCGGCATGAAATTCACCAACATGGACCTAGCCAGCTACACCCAGTGCCTTCAGCTAGACGACGGACTTTGGGACCTTCCGTTCGGCTGCGACGAAGCCTTGTTGCCGGCTTTGGCTCTGGGAGCCAGGGGAGCGGTCGGGAGCGGATACAACTTTGTCGGTGAGCATTACAGCCGTCTGATCGATGCATGGAGAGAGGGCGATCTGACGCTGGCGCGACGTCTTCAGTGCCAGGGGATTCAGCTGGTGCAACGGTTGGCTCCCTTTGGCTATCTGCCGGCTGCCAAGGTGGTCATGGAATGGCTTGGGGTTCCAGTGGGACCGACGCGATTGCCCCTGCGGTCGCTCACCGAACCTCAGCGCCGCCAGCTCCGCGAGGGCTTGGAGTCGGATGGGTGGCGATTCGGGCACAGCTTGGTGCGGGACGAATGAAAGAGATCGAACCTAGGGCGCCGTATGCTTCGGGGCTGCGCCCTGAAGGGGATCTGACGAGCCACTTGGGAAGGCAGCGCCTGGCCCAGTGGCATCTCCGCCAACTGCTTGAGAATCTGGTCCCTTTTTGGTTCCCTCGCGCGGTCGACGATGCATCGGGTGGATTCCTCCATTGCTTCGATCGGGATGGAACTTTGGTCGATTCCGACAAGTCGGTCTGGGCGCAGGGCCGGATGGCTTGGATGCTGCTGAGGATGTACCAGCAGATCGACGCCAATTCCGATTGGTTGCGATGGGCGAAGCAGGCGATCGATTTTTTGGAACGCTTCGGATTTGATACCGATGGCCGGATGTTTTTTCATTTGACGCGACAAGGGGATCCGATTCGCAAGCGGCGTTATGCTTACAGCGAAGCGTTTGCGGCGATCGCCTGGTCGGCCCTCCATCGTTCCACCGGCGACCCTCAGCACGCTTGCAAAGCCCTGCAGCTTTTTCATCAGTTTGTCGACTGGAATTTCCTTCCAGGACGAATGCCCCCCAAGGAAACCGCAACCAGACCTTCGATCGGCCTGGCGCCCCGCATGATCACCCTGGTGACGGCTCAGGAACTGCGGGAGGATCTCGGGGAGTTGCCGCTTCTGACGCAGTGGATCGATCGCTGCATCGGAGACATCGTCGATCGCTTGGTTCGGCCCGACCTGGAGGTGGTGCTGGAGACGGTCGGCGTGGACGGCCAGCCGATCGATCACTTCGACGGACGATTGCTCAATCCTGGACATGCCCTGGAGGGCGCCTGGTTTTTGATGCGGGAGGGACGGTACCGCAAGCGCGACGACTGGCAGCACTTGGGGGTTCAGATGAGCCGCTGGATGCTGAGGCGCGGTTGGGATCCGCAGCACGGCGGACTTTTCTACTTCCGCGATCTGCACGACAAACCGATCCAGGAGTACTGGCATGCGATGAAATTCTGGTGGCCGCACAATGAAGCGGTCCTCGCAGCGATGCTGGCCTACCGCATCTGTGGAGACGACTCCTTCGCGCACTGGCACGACGCAGTGCTCCAATGGTCGATCGATCACTTTGCCGATCCCCAGCATGGCGAATGGTACGGATACCTCCATCGCGATGGATCCCCCAGCAGCTCTTTGAAAGGGAGTCTCTGGAAGAGCTTCTTCCATCTGCCCCGAATGCACTTCCAGGCGTATCGATGGCTACAGGAATGGTGATTCAGGAAAAGGTGTCAGGTACCTTTTTGGATTCAGGAAAAGGTGTCAGGTACCTTTTTGAGAGGCCAAGGCCTGCTAGACTGGTTGTTTTGCATGGGGAATCGACATGGGTAGACCGAAACGATCCGATGAAGCGGGGGTGATTTACCATGTGCTCAATCGCTCCAATCGTCGTGCGACAATCTTTCATAAAGATGAAGACTACGTTGCGTTTGAGAAGATACTCTCACAGGCTTTGGAGCGGTGCCCCGATCTTGAGCTGTTTTCCTACTGCTTGATGCCCAATCATTGGCATCTGGTCTTACGGCCAACCAAAGACGGTGAAATGAGCCGTTTCGCTCAATGGGTCACTCTTACTCATACTCAACGCTACAACGCGCACTTCGGCACGACAGGCGAGGGACACTTGTACCAAGGTCGTTACAAGTCATTTCCGATCCAAGACGATGATCATTTCTTGTCCGTTTGCCGCTACGTCGAACGCAATGCCTACACCGCTCAGCTATGCAAGTCACCCGACACTTGGAAATACGGCAGCCTGTTTCGATGGCAACACGGTTCGAGCAAGGAGAAATCTTTGCTGGACGCATGGCCAATCCCAAGGCGTCCCAATTGGCTTCGGTGGGTTACAGAACCTTTATCCGCAAAGGAACAGGAGCGACTGCGGTGGAGCATTCTGCGGGGGGCCCCTTTCGGTAGTGAAACGTGGGTTGAATCTGCGGCTCGCAAACTGGATCTGGAATCCACTTTGCGCCCAAGGGGCCGACCCCGAAACCAGACCACCGATAAAAAAGGTACCTGACACCTTTTCTCATTCAAGAGCTGCCATCAGCTCGGAGGCCAGAAAGAACGATCCGGCGACGCAGATCAAATCGTCAGGTTGGGCGAGTGAACGCGCCAAGGCGAGCGACTCGAGGGGAGTCGGGGCAGTGTGCCAGCGACAACCGGTCTTCCCGATCCGCTCCTGAGCCACCTGGCGGAGGGTGTCTAACGAAACAGCGCGTGGATTGGTGGTGAAGCGGGTGAGGATCACCTCGTCGAAAGCAGCTCCTGCCAGTTCCAGCATCTTCCCGTAATCCTTGTCGCGACTGGAAGAGAACAGCAGGATTTTTCGACAGGGAGGAAAATGAAGGTCCAACGCTTCGATCATCGCGCGAAAGGAAGCCTCATTGTGCGCAGTATCCAGAACCCTCCACGGTTGGCTGCCGATGGTTTGCAATCGAGCGGGGACCTGAGTCTTGGCTAGCGACTCCCGCAAGGCGGCTTCCGGGATTTGCCATCCTAGGGACCGGAGCCGGTCGACGGCCGCAATCACCAGGGCACCGTTGTTTGCCTGGTGGCGCCCCAGCATGCCCAGCGCGTAGTCGATTCGACAGGGGGTAGGAAACGGTCGTGGTGCCTTCCAGAAGAAGTGCAAACTTCCTTTTCGGAGCTTCTGATCCATTTCCTTGCCGATGGCGTCGGTGGTACCAGGAGGGTTCCAAAGTGCATCGAAATCAGAACCGATGCGATCGATCGGGGCGCGATGAACCGCCGCGATCTGCTCGATCATCATCGCGGCTTCCGGTTCCGAGGCTCCACAAACCAGAGGAATCGAATCCTTGATGATGCCAGCTTTTTCGCTGGCGATCCTTGCGAGTGTGTTGCCCAGTTGCTGGCGATGATCGTAGCTGATGCTGGTGATCACCGTCAGCTCCGGATGGCAGACATTGGTGCTGTCCAGCCGGCCCCCCAGTCCTACCTCCATCACGGCTGCCTCGACACCCTGTGTACGGAAATGCAGCCAAGCCATCGCCGTCGTCATCTCAAAAAAGGTTGGCCGTTCCTCACCACGACGGACCATCTGGTCGCAAGCCGATCGGATGGCATCGACCAGCTCGACCAACTGCTTGGCACTGCACCGGTTGCCATCAACCATCCATCGCTCCTCCAACCGCGTCAGATGGGGCGACGTGTAGAGCCCCACCTTCATTCCACTCCGTCTCAGAGTTTCGGCCAGAAGCCAGCAGACCGACCCCTTGCCTTTGGTTCCCGCGACGTGCACGACCCGCATGGAGCGATGGGGGTTTCCGAGTCGTTCCAGGAGCTGCTGCATTCTGGAAAGACGAAAATGCTGCCGATCGTACGGCACATCCGACACCCGCTCGTAATTGATCTGGCCGTAAAGGTATTCAAGCGATTCTTGGTAGGCGGTTGCGTCAGGCAACTCGTCATGAGGCATGGAGGATTCCCATCTCTGAACACCGATCGGAAAGCGATCCCACCGCTCCATGGTAACTGAGAGTTCTGGCCCCAAAAGCCATCCCGACGGTCCGATGCCAAGCTACCTGGAGAGGATCCCGCCAGCCCCGCCGGCAGATCCGGCAAATCCTCACTTTTCCGCCGGTCTCCTCGGGAATCCCAGGAAAAAGGGGAAAGGCCCCCTGGGAACTGCCGCTACCAGCAGGCACCAGGCAGCGCCTCGAAGTCGCAGGAAAGTTCGATTCCGGAGCGAAAATGAACCCCAAGGGAGGGAATCACGTACCACCACCGAGAGGTTTTCGCGTTCCGAGTCGATCGATTTCCTTGTCTTTTCGGAGTTTTCGGCATGAGCCCTGCAACCCCAACCGCACCCCAAAGTCAGGGGAATCCCTCTGCGGCCACAGCCGAAGGGCCTGTGATCGAAACGCGAGGTCTCAGCAAAATCTACCGAGACTTCTGGGGTCGCAAAAAGGTCCAGGCGCTCAAGCCCCTGGACATCGAAGTGCAGCAGGGAGAGATCTTCGGTCTCCTGGGCCCCAACGGCTCTGGCAAGTCAACCACGATCAAGTTGATTCTGGGACTTCTTTTCCCCACCTCCGGACGCGCGTTCGTCTTCGGGAAGGAAGCGGGGGATGTCACCAAGAACGAACGGGTCGGCTACCTGCCGGAAGAATCCTACCTTTACAAGTTTTTGAACGCCGAAGAGACGCTCGATTTCTACGGTCGACTTTTCGACATGCCTGCCTCCGTTCGCCAGCAGCGGGCCGACGAGCTGATCAAGATGGTGGGGTTGGATCGAGCCAGGAGGCGACAGCTTCGCGAGTACTCCAAGGGGATGACCCGCCGAATCGGTTTGGCTCAAGCGCTGATCAACGAACCCGACCTGCTGGTTCTCGACGAACCGACGACCGGTTTGGATCCCCTGGGTTCACGCGACATGAAGGATTTGATTCTTCGGCTGCGCGATCAGGGCAAGACGATTCTCATGTGCTCGCACCAGCTGGCCGACGTGCAAGATGTTTGCGATCGCATCGCGATTCTGCACCAGGGCGAACTGAAGGAACTGGGACGCGTCGAAAGCCTTCTGAAGGTGCGTGACGTCACCGAAGTGCATGCCAAGGGGCTCTCAGAAGCTGCCAAGAAGGAGATCGCGGAAGTGATCCAGAAGCATGGCGGCAATCTGATGCAGATGGACAATCCGACCACGACGATGGAAGAGTTGTTTCTGGACATTGTTCGCGAGAGCGAACAGAGGCCGGGGCATCGCGGCTCGGCCAGCTAAATCGCCGAAAGCACGGCACCGCAAGCGCCATCGGAACGGTCAGCCAACCCCCATACCGGTTGGCCAAACATCCTTGCCCTCACCACAGTCTGCCCTTGAGATTCCGACACCATGCGACTCGAGAAGAATCAATTCTGGACCTACTCGCAGTGGCTTTTTGAAAACCAAGCCCTGCTCAACGGGTTCCTCCTGGCGATCGCGCTGTCGATCGTCGGCTTTCTGGTCAGCTATTTGATTGCGTTGGCCCGAAGCGGTCCTGGGGAAGGATTTTTTGCCGTCGCCAAGACGATCGGTGATTTCGTACGGGTCGACCTCCCCGGCTCGTCGCTGCGCCGCATCTGGGCGATCGCCCGGCTTGCCTTCAAGGAAGCGCTCCGCCGTAAGGTGCTTGCGGTCGTCGGCCTTTTCATCGTTGGGATCATGTTTGCTGGATGGTATCTGGACCCAGAAGCCGACCAGCCAGCGAGGCTTTATCTGAGCTTCGTTCTGGGGGGAACCAACCTCCTGGTGCTCCTCCTGGGGCTCTTCCTCAGCGCCTTTAGCCTCCCGGCCGACATCAAGAACAAGACGATCTACACGATCGTCACCAAGCCGGTGCGGCCGACGGAAATCGTGATCGGGCGAATCGTCGGCTTTGGACTAATCGGTTCTTTGATCCTTCTGGCCCTTGGACTGCTCAGCTACCTGTTTGTGGTTCGCGGCGTTCGGCATGAGCATCGGGTGGAGACGGTCGCGCAGAACGGCCTGTCGGGGATCACCGACAAGGAAGCCGAACACCGACACGAGTTCACTCTGGGAGCCGATGGGATTGGCGTGACGGACGAACAGAAGGGCCACCGCCATCAGGTGACTCGCAAGCCAGGTCCCAACGGCCAGGACACCTATGAGATCGGCCCGCCGGTGGGGGGCTTGGTCGCTCGTGTCCCCGTCTACGGATCGCTGCGCTACACCGATCGCGATGGGAAGGAAGCCGAGGGAATCAACGTCGGCTATGAATCGGAGTACCAGAAGTACATCGAAGGAAATACACTTTCCAGCGCCATCTGGGTCTTCGATGGCGTCTCCTCCAGCCGCTTCCCGAAAGGGCTTGACCTGGAGATGACGCTGGCTGCATTCCGAACTTACAAGGGAGATATCGAATCGGGAGTTCAAGGCTCCATCGTTCTGAGGAATCCGGATGGATCGGCGGAAACCGAACGGACGCAGTTCACGGTTCGGGAGTTCCAGGTCGACCAGAAACGGATCCCGGTCAAGATGAAAGGATTTAAGAACAACCAGCCCGCCGAAGTCGATCTTTTCCAAGATATCGCCCCCAATGGCCGGGTGGAGGTGGTGATCCGATGTCTCGACCAAGGGCAGTACCTCGGGATGAACGTCGCAGATGTCTATCTGCGAGCCGGTGAGGTGCCATTCTGGTGGAACTTCGCAAAGGGGTACATCAGCATGTGGCTGCAGATGATGATCGTCATCTGCTTTGGAGTCATGTTCTCCACCTTCCTCACCGGGCCGGTGGCAATGGTCGCAACGCTCTCCTGCCTAGTCCTGGGCTTTTTCGGATCGATCGCCGGGGAAATCCTGTCAGGCAAGCGGGAGGGTGGGGGGCCGATCGAGTCGCTGGTGCGTATTCCACTGCAACTGGGTGTGGTCTCCGAACTGGATCTGGGGAACACGATGGTCGAATCGGCGATTCGAGCCGTCGACCGGCCCATCCTCTGGTTCCTCAGCACCGTCACCTCAGCCATGCCCGATTTCCGCCAACTGGGCACCTCGGATTTCGTCGCTTACGGAGTCAATATCTTTGGCGATCTGTTGGGTAGGCATCTGACTATCGCTTTTGGGTATTTCCTTTTGACTTCGCTGATCGGATACTTCTTCCTGAAAACTAGGGAGATCGCAGCGTGAACGTACAAGCTTTCCGTCGGAAAATGATCTATATCGGCTTGATGGTACTTCTCCTGGTGCCGCTGTATGTGCTTGGTCAGCCGAAGACCCAGCGAGGCGGCAAGGAGGTCAGCCCGGGAGGCACGCTGGCCCAACTGCGGGATCAGCACAACATCGGGCAGGCTGCCCTCGGGAAGATCGATCCAGCCAGCGAGAGCATGCGCCTGGCGACGCTCGGGATGCGAGGGATCGCCTCCACCATCCTCTGGCAGCAAGCCGACTATTACAAGCGTGAGAAATTCTGGGATCGCTACGCCGCAACGCTCAAGCAGATCGCCCTCCTGCAACCCCACTTCGTCAACGTCTGGGATCACCAGGCCCACAATCTCACCTACAACATCTCGGTCGAATTCGACGGATACAAACAGCGATACGAGTGGGTCAAGAAGGGGATCGACTTCCTGGTCGACGGGACTCGATTCAACGCGCGACAACCAATCCTCCAGTGGTTCCTTGGGATCTACACCGGTCAAAAGATCGGGGTGGCCGACGAGAAAAAGCAGTATCGAGAACTTTTCCGCAACGACAACGACTATCACGATCGGCTGACCAGCCAAGGGATCGACGCGCGACAAAGCGATGTGCTGGGAAGCGACGGGAAACCAGACCACTGGTTGGTCGGTCGCCAGTGGTTCCTCCAGTCTTATGATCTGGTGAAGGCGGGTGCCTATTGCAAGAAGAGCCCTCACATCTACTACAGCGACTCTCCCAAATGCCGACTTCGGTATTCGGAAGCGATCGAAGAAGAAGGGGTCCTGGATGATCGCGCGAAGTTCTCCTGGAACAAAGCTGGAGATGAATGGAAGGAATTCGGCGACCGCGACATCCTGACGACCTGGGGACATACCATCAAAATGAATGGACTCCTGTCGGCCAGGGAAAGCCTCAAAGCCGCCATGGAAGCCTTCAATGAGGAAGTTGGGGATGCCGGGGATCGATTGATCGAAAAGATCCGGTCAGAACTCCCATCGGAAGAGAAGCAGGCACTGGACACCCCCGAAGACCAGCGTTCCCCAGCTCAGCAGAAACTCGCCTACGAAGCCGGTCAGAAACTGAAGCCATCGGTCATGCAGATCGCCGAATTCGCGGGGCCGGGAAAGAGCCGTTCGGCAGTCGATCTGGCGACACGGGTCCGTGAAGCTACCGAATACGTCAGCCACGTCGAAGCCTACCGTAATCAAGTCAACTACCAGTATTGGGAAACGCGAGCCATCGCCGAACAGCGCGACGTCACGGTCGCTGCGCGTCGGCAGATGTTCGAAGCCGATGCGTTGCTACAGGAAGCGAAGTTGGATGAAGCGATCACCAAATACGATGAAGCCTGGGCCAATTGGTATCAGGTCTTCCGCCGCTACCCCGTCCTGATGACCGACGATATCGCCTCGGATGTCCTCAAGTCGATTCGGCGCTACAAACGAATCCTCGACAGCGATCTTCCCGAAGATTTCCCGCTCGCCGAATTCGTCAAGTTCAAAGAGATGTACGACAAGGGTGGCATGGACTGGCAGGTCGAGAACATCCTTTCACGCTGGACCTCCGATGCCGCCAAACTCGACCCCGAAGCCGACATCTTCGAGACCGATCTGATCAAGAAGGATCTTCTGCTCGATGCAGGTTCGGGAGTCATGCTACCCAAGACGGAGCTGAAGGAAGGGGAGAATCCAGCCAAGGAACCAGCACCGACGCTGGAACCAGCCGATGCAGGTCAGCCGCCGGAACCAGCTCCGGCCGAAGAGCCGTCGGCAGAGAAAGCTCCAGACAACCCTGGCACCACCCCATCCCCCCAAGAGCCATCTTCGGTGCGCCCTCCGACCCTGGAGAATCCTTCCCAGGAAGATGGCTCGAATTGATCGAAGGAGCGACCCAGCGAAGCGATTGCGTTCGCTGTGGTCAGAGAGTCCCATGATCGGCCTTCGGACCAACGGTCCTAGGGTCGATGCGATAGATGCCAATTCAGAGGTCGCCGAAGCTTCATGGGGATATACGATCGCCCTTACTACCCAGAATCAGTCCCAGGCGGACTGGCACCATCGTGGGATGGAAGGTCGGCAATTTCGCAGATCATCATCATCAATGTCGTCGCTTTTGCCGCCAACGCGATTTTTTCCGGTCGCGATGACAGTCTGACCAACTTCCTCTCGCTTCACGCCGGCGATCTGTTTCAACCCTGGATGTGGTGGCGGCTTCTGACCTACGGCTTTGTCCACGATCCAGCCAATATATTCCACCTGTTCTGGAACATGCTCAGTCTTTGGATGCTGGGCCGCGCCGTCGAGGATCGGTATGGAAAAGCGGAGTTTCTTAGGATTTATCTGACGGCGATTGTCGGAGCCGGATTGGTGTGGCTGATCCGTCACTCGCTGTGGAAAGACGAAGCATCCCTGGTCCTGGGCGCTTCAGGCGCCGTCACCTGCGTCGTGATGCTCTTTGTCTTCCTCTATCCGAAAGTCCAAGTCTATTTCTGGGGTGTCCTCCCCGTCCCCGCCTGGGTGCTTGGGGTGATTCTGGTGCTGGGGGACCTGATGGCAGGTTCCGGATCGAACGTCGCCTACGATGTCCACCTCGCCGGGGCCGCCTGGGCTGCGATCTACTTTTTCCGAAAGATTCATCTGCGGTGGATGGAGCAACCCTGGAGCCGCCTGACGACGATCTTCCAGGGCTGGTTCCGGCCCGGTGTACGGCTACATGATCCCGAGGCCACAGCCAAGGACGACGCCGAAGCCGATCGCATCCTCGACAAAATCCATCGACAAGGGCAATCCTCACTGACTAGCTCCGAACGCCGCTTCATGGAAAAATACTCCCGCCGCGTGCGACAGCGTCGACAGAGCTAATGGTGTTAGGAACCCTAGACCAACCCTCTGCCTTTCGGTGCGGTACCACGGCGAGGCGCCAGTGCAGAGCACCACGACGAAGCATCGGTGCGAAGCACTAAATTGAGTCACCAGTGCGGAGAACCAAGTAGGCGCACTGAGCTGCCCCCACTTGGCTGGTGGAATCCCCCCGCCCTGGTTCGCTCCAAGCCGCCTGGGAATTGTCCCCCCATGCGACCAACATTTGCAGTTCCATTCCCTTCAGGATGCACGGATGACCACGATCGCCCCCCCCTTCCCCACCACACGCCAGGACATTGCAGGAGTCGCTATCGCCGACTTGGCAGCACGCTACGGCACCCCCACCTACGTCTATGACACCGCCTTGATCGATCAGCGGATCGCCGACCTAAAGGCTTTTGATACGATCCGATATGCCCAGAAAGCCTGCAACAACATCGCCATCCTCGATCGGATGCGAAAGCAGGGAGTGGTTGTCGATGCCGTCACCAGCGGGGAGGTGCAGCGAGCCCTGGCGGCGGGATTTGCTGCGCACGGAGATCCTCATCCGATCGTCTACACCGCCGACTTGTTGGATGCCCAAGGCTTGGAAACGATCCGCCGGTATGGACTGCACGTCAATTGCGGATCGCCCGACATGGTGGCGCAGTTGGCTCAAGCCATTCCAGGATGCAACGTCACACTGCGAGTCAACCCTGGGTTCGGCCATGGCCACAGCCAGAAGACCAACACCGGTGGACCTCAGTCCAAGCATGGGATCTGGCATGAATCGCTGGAGCAGGTATTGAGACTTGCGGACCACCACGGCGCGATGGTCACCGGAGTCCACATGCACATCGGCAGCGGGACCGACCTGGAGCATCTGCAGCAGGTCTGCGGTGCGATGGAACGCGTCGTGCTGCAGGTGGGGCGCAGCGTCACCACCATCAGCGCCGGTGGCGGATTGCCGGTCCCCTACCGCGAAGGCCAGCAGCGTATCGATCTGGATCGCTACTTCCAGCTTTGGAATCAAACCCGAAACCGACTGCAAGATCGCTTCGGACACCCCATCCGACTGGAAATCGAACCGGGAAGGTATCTGGTCGCCGAAAGTGGCTACCTGGTGACCGAAATCCGCGCGGTCAAAAAAATGGGTGACAATCTCTTCTACCTCGTCGATGCCGGATTCAATGACTTGGCTCGCCCCATCCTCTACGGGGCTCATCACCCCATCTCGGTCGCTCATCGTAAAGTCAAATCGAATCCGCCTCTGGTCGATGCCGTCGTCGGGGGACCGCTATGCGAATCGGGCGATATCTTCACCCAGGAAGAAGGTGGCCTGGTGTCGCCTCGGAAACTGCCTCTGGCCGAGGTCGGAGACTGGCTGGTCCTGGAGGTGGCAGGTGCCTACGGGTTCGTCATGGCCAGCAATTACAACGGGCGCTACCGAGCCGAAGAGGTGTGGATCGAAAATGGAAAGACCGAGTCGATCCGCAAGCGGGAGACTTTTGAGGATCTGGTGCGGGGCGAGCGGATTCCGGGGTGATCGATGCGATCGCAGATCGCCTGCGAATTTCATCCACTGATGATGCAACAGAACAAAAAACAGTTGAATCTTTCGTTTCCCTGCTATCCTGCCGATCGCGACGGAGAGATACTTGCGGCTGGTCTTCAGTGACCGATGGATGTTTCCTGGTTGTTCCAAAAGGAGTTCTGGCAATGATTCGATCGGGTGCCCTTTGGGCTGTAGCGTTGGTGGTTTCCCTGGCTTCTTCCAGCTCATTCGCCCAGCAGCCTCTGAAGCTGAACAAGGAAAAGTCGAAGATCGATTTTCTCGGCAAGAAGACCGACGGACAGCATGCCGGTGGTTTCAAGGAATTCACAGTCGACGCCAAAGCAGATTTTGAAACCCCTGCCAACAGTTCCCTGCAGATCACCATCGACGCGACCAGCCTCTGGTCCGATGACGCCAAGCTCACCGACCACCTGAAGAATCCTGACTTCTTCGATGTCCGCAAGTACCCCAAAATCACCTTCCAGTCGACCAAGATCGAAAGCGAAGGGGAAGGCAAGGCGGTCATCCACGGCAAGATGAAGATGCTGGACAAGGAAGTGGAAGTGAAGGTGCCATGCGACGTGGAGATGAATGAAGACAGCATCACGCTGAAGGGCAAATGGAAGCTGGATCGATCCAAGTTTGGCATGACCTACGGCGCTGGCAAGATCGACAACGAAGTCGAAATCACCTCGAACCTCGTCTTCGGACTGTAGGCTTTCCATGCCGTTTGATACTCAGCTTCTGATCGACATCCTGGCTATCCCTGCGGGGGTAGCCTTGATCGGTGCGCTGATCGCTTTGGCGACTTCCAAAAAACTGCCGACCTGGTTTGGCGCTGGTCTGACGGCGATCGCTTGGCTGGCGGGAATCGTTGTCGCTCAGTACAGAACCCTCATTCCCTGGGAATGGTGGTCGGAAGAGTGCTGGCAGCGGCTGTTCTGGCCGATGGGAGTGGCAGCTCTGCTGCTGGGCACAAGCAGCCTCTGCTGTGGCCATGCCAACTGGCGCCTGCTGACGATGTCGCTGGTGGCTTGGTCTACCGCATGGCTGTCGATTCCCCGATCCAGCGGATGGCGGGATATCGATTCCCTGGAAGGGATCTGGATGCTGGCGATTGGCATCAGCACCCTACTGAATGGATGGCTGGTCGAACGGTGGATCGCCACCAAGTCGCCTCGGTGGGGCATCTGGGTGCTGATCGGAGGACTTGGACCACCCTTGCTGCTTGCCGCCAGCGCCTACGGCACGATGGCTCAATGGGTCGTCTCCGTTGTTGCTGCCACACTGGGTGTAGCGATTGTCGCGTTCTTCTCACCACAGGGGCTGTCCGCCTCGATCGCCGCTCCTCTGGCGGTGGTGATCGGTGCGATGGTTGCGTGGGGTCGATTCCGAAGCAGTACGCCCGGCCTTTCCTGGGATGATCTCCCGGCCCTGTTTGCCCCCGGAATCATCGCCCTGCTGGATACCTTGTTGGCCGGTCGCATCCCCACCTGGGCCAGGATCCTTCTCGCCGGGCTGCTTTCGGCCGGGGTCATCGGTTTTCTCTACTGGCGATCGATGGACGGCGCGGCGGCTGAAACTTGGTAAGCCGCCAAAAGAAACAATCGATCCCACCGGCTGAAGGCCCTCAGCGCATTGGAACCACCAGCAGAATCAAACGCGAACCCTCTTTGTCGCTAGTCCCACTGACCAGATGCGGTTGCCCCAAGGTGACCCTAGCGACCGTCTTGGTCTGCAAAGTGTGGGTGGGCGGAGTCGCCTCCGTATCCCCTGCCGGTTTGTTCAGCGGTATCCGGCTCGATTCATAATCCAGTTCCACCAGCACCCCTCGCTCCTGCGACGTCGCACGAATCTCGGCGCGCGTCCCCACCTGACGATTCTCCATACTTCGCACTTTGCCTCCTTGCGGCGTCTGCATCATCCCTACCTGCACGGCCATCGTGCGACCGACCTGCATGGTGGTGGAGACTCCATCCAGACAGCTGACCTGGAACAGTTCGTGCCATTCCAGCTTGTCTCCTTCCACCAGTTCCTTGATCGCCGGCAGCGGCTGCTCCTCGTTCCAACCAAGATCGGCTCCTGGTTTCCACTGAAACTCTAGCAGCATCACCCGATACTGAGGCGCGGTGGCGGCGGGAGGATTTGGCGCCCCCTGCGCGACCGCTTCACGCTCCAGCAACCCCGGCATAGCCAGCAGAAGAGCCACTCCAAACAGCGAAAGATATCGGCTCATCGACGCGATCTCCAGAGAACAGGTTTTGGGGCAGGCGATCCCATCGGGACGAAGAGAAGAAAAGCCGCATCGCAACCAATAGCTGCGATGCGGCTGGCGTGAGCATCAGGATCGATCAACCAACGCGCGGGATTTCGAATCCAGCGCGAGGCGTCCTGGCGAAGAAGCTTTGGGCCTGTTCATCGCCGACGATCTTCTCGGCCTTCGGATCCCAGCGGATGACGCGATTGAGCCGTGCGGCGATGGCCGCTAGGTGGCAGACATTCATCGACTGAACATGGCTGAAGACATCCGACACTGGCAACCCACCCTCGCGGATACAGCGGAAGAAGTTCTCCTTGTGCCCCTCAAATGGCTTGTCGTGATACAGCTTCTTCAGTTCCGTCTCGCCATAGGCATCCTTATCCCAGTTCTCTTCGATCGGCGTTCCGGTGATCTTCCCACGGTTGACGAAGATTTTTCCTTTCGTCCCTTCGAACAGAATCCCGTTGTCCCCTCGACTGGTGATATCCAGCACCGCCTTGTTGGCCAGAGTTGCCTTGACCGAGTAATCGTGAGCGGTGTTGTAGCTATCGTCGATCGTTGGATAGCCATCCTTGAAAGCGACAGGATGCTTGGCATCGGTACCATCGAATTCGATCGGTCCGGTGCCTTCCTTGTCTAGTCCCAGGGCCCATAAGGCGATATCGATGTGGTGAGCCCCCCAGTCGGTGAATTTTCCACCGGAGTATTCGTACCACCATCGGAACTGGTAGTGGCAACGCTTGTCGATGTAGTCGACCTTAGGGGCCTGACCCAGCCAGAAGTCCCAGTCGAGCGTTTCGGGAGGAGTCGACTTGTTGAAGGGACCGCCGACATCGCCACCGTTGATGCCGATCGTCACTTTCTCGATATCCCCCAGCATCCCCTTTTGCACTAGGTTGACGGCTCGCAGGAATCGATCCCGATCGCTGCGCTGCTGGGTGCCGACGATGAAGACGCGATCGTTGTATTTGCGGCAGGCGTTGCGGATCAGTTGGTTCTCTTCTAGCGTCAGCGTCAGTGGCTTTTGGCAGAAGACATGCTTGCCGGCTTGGAGAGCTTCGATGGCGATTTTGACGTGCCAGTGATCGGGCGTGACGATGCTGACCACATCGATATCGTTCCGCTCCAGCACCTTCCGATAATCCTTGTACGCATCGGCTTTTCCTTTGCCGATTTCATTGTCGTTGCGAGCCTGGTCGGCATGCTTGGAATCGACATCGCAGACCGCGAGGATATCGCCAAAGCGGTTGTGGCCTTTGGCATCCCCCTGCCCCATGCTCCCCACACCGATGCAACCGATGCGGGGTCGATCGTTGGCCGAGCCATTGGCGAAGGCTTTTTGAGTCCAGGGAATGTAGGGGACGCTGGCGGCCAAAGCGGCGGCGGAGGTTCCTTGCTGCAAGAAGCGACGGCGCGACGCGCGGGAGTTGGCAGAGGGCATGCTGAGCGAATCCTTTTGGAGGTGAGAGGGACCGAAAGGGGCGATTGGGAAAGATCTTTTCCCAAGATCTAAGTCGACAAGCGACCTCTCCCCAACCCCTGACAGTGTACTAAATCACCACTGGCTTTCCAAATTCCGGCATAACTCAAAAATGCCATACCCCCTGGATCGATCCACGGTCCTCCAAGTGCGTCTCCAAAAGCAACAGGGGTAGAAGACTCATCTTCCACCCCTGCGAAACCGCTGAGCGATTGCCGAACGCTTCGATGGAACTACCGAAGATAGATTGGGTCGATATCGATTTGCGATGATCCCCTACGCAGTTGTACCGCTCCGTAATTGAGCCACCAGGGGGTGCAAGGCATCGACAGCATGACGCGAGTTTGCCCATCGGACAGTTTCTGCGAACTCACCCGCTGAACTGGCCAAAGCCAATTCTGAGGTAGTGTAGAAAGCTCGCCGATCGAGCAGTCAATGACCACCTGACCCCAACAGTCGAAAATACGCATCCGATCGTTCCACGCGCCAGTGACGCTCAATCGAGTCAGTCCATCATAGGAACCAACCACACAGTGCGCATCGCCACCGGTGGATGAACCTCCCTGGACCGCCAATTCATTGGCTCGCGCCTCCAGCGAGAACCCCAGGCCCATGCCGACGACACACAGACCAGCGAACAGGACTTTCATAGAACTCAACATCGCCAAAACTCCTTACTGAAAACAAGAACAAACAACTCGGAAAGTCAACTTGCTTTCCGTTCATGCCATGATTGGATTCCTTCCGCTGATCAGGGACGTGCATCCTGAGATGCGGGCTGTGGCGCCCCGGAGTCGAGGTAGAAGGTTCTCAGGACATCGACCCATGAGTTGACCTTGATGCTCACCGGATTTCTTTTGGAGCGCTTTTCGTCGCGGGGGAATTCTTTACCCTCTCCGCTTCTACTTCGTTCCGTTTCCATCTCCGCTGCCCCCAGCAATAGCGCGAACGCCAGCAGCGGGACCGCAAGACAAGCTGCGATTACGAGAAATGCCTGCCAGCGACTTCGGTTCCGACCGATCATCTGGACATCCTTCCGATTTGCCTATCCAGGGTTCCGGCGTCCAGGTTGGATCACTGTTCAACCTGGAAAAACCACCGAGACCCATCGGCCTCAAGAGAGGAATCACCGATCCGACGTGGCGATTCTCAGGAAAATAAAAAAGAGGTTGATGGAGGCAGAGACCTCAAGAGATTTAGCGGTATGCCGAACGGCAAATCGTCCAATTCGTGGTGGCGACTCTTTCTAGCTCTTCTTTTCATCCGTGATTTCGTTCGATTATCTTTCGTCCAGTACCTGTTGCATAAGCAAAGGGGCATTGATGCTCCCGGCGGTCTACTTGCCACGTTTTCCCTGTGGGACTGCCGAAAGAACAATCTGGGTTAGTCGTTTGTTGAAAAAACCGCATCACTCTCTTTGCTAATGCGCTGGGAGGCCAGGGAGTCTTCCTGCATGGATGATCGGGATACAAAACCAACTCCACCCCATTCAGGCGCCACACCTCCGGCTCAAGGACAGGATTTGGAGATGCAGTACCCGTTCCGCGAGCACTCAAACACCCAAAGAACTACGGTACCTAGAGTTTCGCCGAAAAAGACCTTTTGTCCCATCTAGGATTTCCGTGGATGGCGATCGCATCACTGCCGCGACTCAAGAAATGCCGGTGGCCACAGCACCCTTTCACCCTGCCTGAGGGAGGGTGAGATCCAATGCACGCCTTGCATCCTTGCCCGGCCCCTACGACTCCATCACGCCTACTCCCGTCGGCCGACCGGATTCGACCCACTCAATTGCAGGGTGGACCAGTGAGACGACCAGTCCATCGGCACCGTTCTGAAATATTTCCGTTTCGTATCTCCGAATGAAAACCAGATCCGTTACCCTCAGAGACGCTTAGCTGGAACGAACCATCAGGCTGCTTGCAAAAGAGAACCGAACGATGACAAAGTCGCTCCTTCTTTCCTTTCTTCTTTGGTTTCTTCCCACCGAAGAATCCAAAACGATCGAGTACCCGTACAAAACTCCCGAACCTCAGAAGGTAGGCTGGCCTCTGACCGATGAGGAACGGGCCTATGTGGTGGGAAAGCCCGAACACGACCGCCGACCTGGCCGAGAGTCGAACCAGCATCTTCCGAAGCTATGGCCAGTCGTACCTAGCGCAGGACACTTCGGAGGTGACTCGTGGCTCAAGCTGCATGAAGCGCATGTCCAAACCGTGCTGGCCAACCCTGGCCCAGTCGATGTTTTGTTGGTCGGCGATAGCATCACGATCCAATGGGGTGAATCGTGGCAAAAACAATTCCCCGACACGAAAGCGATCAATATCGGCATCGGGGGCGACAAGACTCAGAATGTGCTCTGGAGATTGGACCACGGAGGGGTCGAGGGAATCGATCCCAAGGTGATCGTGCTGATGATCGGCAACAACAACATGTTCTTTACGCCGGAGACAGGCATCCAAGCCGCAGCCGAAGGAATTGCGATGTGTGCCAAGAATCTTCGGCACAAGTTCCCAAAGTCTCACCTGATCGTCGCAAAAATCCTCCCTGCCCATGGGCCTGGCCATCGCTTCTACGAAGACATCCGCAAGACCAACAGCGCCTTGGAGCTGTTGAACCTGGCAGAAGATCCCGAAATCGCCATCCTGGATTTGACCAGCGACTTCACCGAATCGGATGGCGCTCTGAAGAAGAACCTCTACACAGCGGACAGTATCCACCTTTCGATGGAGGGCTACGCGGTGTACGCCGAGCGATTAAAACCGCTACTGCTTCGACTCAAAGAACCGACGCGTTGATTGCTCTATCGGCATAGGAACACGTTCGGAAATCGATGCGTCGATGAATCTAGCGGCTTTCTTGTCCTCCGCCATCCGCTCATGAACCTGTCAGTTCGAAGATCGCTTCGATCTCGACGGCGATTCCCGAAGGTAGGGTATTGGTTCCAAGGGCGCTTCGCGTCCCGATCCCACGATCGTTCCCCCACAAGTCGGCAAACAGCTGGCTGCATCCGTTGACCACGGCGGGCTGTTGGAAGAAGTCATCCGTGGATCGAACCAACGCCAGCACCTTGATGACGCGGTGGATACGATCAAGCGATCCGAGGCCGGCTCGCAGGGTAGCGAGCATCGCCAGACCAACCTGACGCGCTGCGACCTGCCCTTCCTCCAGCGTCATGTCCCCTCCTACGGTGCCGGTGATCAGTGTCCCATCCGGCTTCAAGGGGCCATGACCCGAGACGTAAACCAAACGGTCGACGATCAACATCGGCTTGTAGAGTCCGACCGGTTTGGGAGCCGGAGGCAGCGTCAACCCGAGTTCAGCAAGCTTTTTTTCAGCCGACATCGATCGTTTCCTTATCGAAACCAGTGGTTGTGAGCGATCGTCCCCAGCTGACTCCATCTTTCGTCCGTCCGCCGTCGATCGATTCAAATTATGTTCGAGAAACAGCGACGCACCAAGGGCCGCAGAGGGCGAACCCTGTTGGATCGCTTGCTACTGAGCCACGTTTTCGCGACACTGACTGGCAGGAACCGTAGACATTGGCGCACGAAGGCCAAGCGAACGGGAATCGGCCCGGTCGCCCTGAGGATCGATTGCGGCCAGTGCCCAGTAGGGATATGGAAGCGACGGCTTCGAGGGATCAAGGATGCCATCCAGGAAGCGTACCCGAGCGTCGGTGGTGCCGAGGGCAGCACAGCGCATCCAGATGGTTGGCCTGTTGCTTTTGGCGGCCAGCCTTCTTCTGGCGCTGATCCTACCGGCCGCCGGAATCGAAACCCTCGATTTGGGTGCCAAGGCAGATGCCGTCATCTTGTCCGACCCCCCGACCATTTCGAATTCCGTCGATCCTCTTAGCCAACGGCACACGATCCATGTCTACATTCTGCTGGCCGTCAGCGGCATGGCAGGACTTGCGATGTGGCTGATCGCCGATCATCTAGGAAGAAGCTCGGGACGACGATCGACCGCGTCAAGAAGGCGAAGTGGATGAGCGGATCATGAATGGATGCATCACGGTGATGGGGTGGAAGGTGTAAAAAGATTACCTTGGAAACACGAACGAAATTCACCAGGATCTTCTGGCAAGTCTTCCGGATATCCTTCCATGACCGATTCTGAATCGATGACCGGTTCGATTACCCTTCTGCTTCGACAGGTAGAGACTGGGGACCAGAAGGTGCTCCAGGACCTTTTCGATTACTACTTCCGCGGACTCGCTAAACGCGCAAGAAAACTGATTGAAATACGCGGTGGCTCGCGCGTGTCCGATGAGGAAGATCTCGTCCTGATGGTCATGACCGCATTCCTGAACGACCTAGCCGCAGGTGAGCTACAGGAGATCCGAGATCGACACGACGTCTGGCGTTTGCTCTACCGCCGCATCCAGCTCCGCTCCATCAATCTGGTGCGGGACGAGCGGAGAAGCAAAAAGAAGGAAGTGGGCGAATCCCACTTGGACGATGCATCCGGTTCCGATGCTCCTCTGGCGATGCAGATGCAACCTGGAAGAAATATCGAATGCTTGGTGGAGTATCAGGATGAGCTGATCGAGCAATTGAAGCAGCCGGTGGAGAAGCAGATCGCACAGCTACTTTTCGAGGGGCGAGATGTTTCCGAAATCAGCCGCATTCTGGGGAAATCACCCGCCACCATCTACCGCAAGATCGATCGAATTCGCAGTCGCTGGACCTCCGATTCCAACGCAAGCTGAACCAATTGCTGGAGAGTTCAGCAACCGCTATCGACGTTCGAAAATACCTTCTGAAGACCGAGCGATCCAGGAGGAGGGTGGATAGCGACCGTTTGGAAGGATATTCGAAATCGTAGCGGCAGGGCGAAAAGCCCTCCGCTGCGCATCGAAGGCGGACAAAGAACGGTCAGCTTGCACCGTAACGCCAGGAAAGGGCCACTAGGAACGCGCAGCACCATCGTGTCGCTGTGGGTGGTTCTAGCCTATGGAATCGTCCGATGGACCTGAAAACAGCTTCCCTGCAATCAACGGTTCGGTGGAGGCTGGATGCGATCGTACTTGGTCTGATACTTCCGATAGAGTTCCGTGTGGTGGTTGGTCAGATCGACTGGCCTTCCACGAATCCAAGCAGCGGTCACTTGAGTCGGGATCTCCAGAATATCTCCGTCGGCGACAAATAGGTTTGCTTCTTTGCCGACCTCGATCGAACCGACTCGATCGGCCACCCCCAGCACTTCGGCAGCCGATAGGGTGATCGCCCGAAGCGCTTCATCGGAAGTCAGACCGTGGGCGCTGGCCATCGCAGCGTGATAAGGAAGATTGCGCACATTGGCGGCGCTGAATCGGCCAGATCCGGAAATGCAAAAGCGGATTCCTTGGTCTCGCAGTCGCGATGGTAGCGTATACGCTTCGTCGTACGGCTTTCCGGTCCTCGGGACCCGATAGACTCCTCCAACGATCACAGGTGTCTGGGTTTCCTTGAGCAGTGGTGCGCACTGGTCGGCATCCAGTCCGCCATAGAGGATCAGTTTCAGGCGATTGGAGCGGGCGAAGGAGATGGCGGATTGAATCTGGGCTGCATCCGCAGCATCGACGATCATGGGAATCTTTCCGTCGACGAGGTCCAGCATCCCTTCCAATCTGGCGTCGTAGGGGATCGATCCGGGTGCTTCGATCTTCGCTTTGCCATAGAGCCGACTTTTGTCGATCCAATCCTGAAGTTCTTCCAGTCGTTTCTCGGGTGCTAGATCGCCACCTGCCCCACCGCCACCGCGCCCGCGTCGACTGATCGGAGGGGCGCTAAAGCGTGGCCATTGGAGATGCATCCCCAGGGTGGGGACCAAGGCCATATCTTCGTAGGTCCAACCATCCATCCGCATCAGCGAACTTTTTCCGGACAGCCAACCACCGGATGGGACAGTCAGCGCCAGAAGTACCCCATTGGCGCGTGCCACGGGAATCGCTTCGCTATCTGGGTTGAATGCGACTTGAGTCCTGACATTGGAATTGATCTCACCCGTCTCCGAGGTATCGATCGTCGCGCGGACCGATTCGATTTCGATCAGACCGATCTGCGAAAACGATTCGATCAATCCAGGATAGAGATGTTTTCCTTCCAGATCGACCTTGAGCGCTCCTTGGGCTTCTGGTGGTTCCCCTGCCCCAACCCATCGGATGATGCCCCCTTCGATCAGAACCGATCCGCCATCGATCGCAGGTCCAGAAACGGGATAGACCTTGGCGTTCCGAAGGAGGACCGGCTGTTTCGGGTCCTCCCCAGGAATCTGATCGCTGGCCAGAGCGACCGCAGAACTTGCGGAGGCAAGAAGAAGCATCGCAACACGAGTCCAAAGGTTCTGCCGCTTCATTCTTCTCCTCCTTCGAAATGATCTTCCTCACCATGCTTGTGGTGGCAGTATTCGTCGTGGCGCGGCCACAGCATCGATTCATCCAGCGGTCGTCGCCCAGCCTCAGCCATCGGCACTTCCTCGCGAAGGATCCTTTGGACCAGCTTCTGATGCAGCGTTTGGTTTTCCTGCCGGCGCTGGATGTCTTCCTGGCGATCGAAGAACTTCGCCCCTTCAATCCAAGTCTGTTCACACCGCGCCTTGGTGGACAGGGGCGAGCCGTTCCAGAGGACGAAGTCGGCATGCTTTCCTGGTTCCAGCGATCCCACCCAGCGATCGATGCGGAGCTGTTTGGCGGGGTTCAGCGTGACAAACTGGAGCGCTGTGTGGGGATCGAGTCCCCCATACTTGACCGCCTTGGCCGCTTCATGATTCAAATGCGTCCCCAGTTCGTTGTCATCGCTGTTGAACGAGACAACGATTCCCATGCGGTGCATCAAAGCCCCATTGAAGGGAATCGCATCGATCACCTCAAATTTGTAGCCCCACCAGTCGGAGAAACTGGATCCCATCGCACCATGACGGGCCATCGCTTCGGCCACCTTATACCCCTCGAGGATATGCTGCAGGGATCCAATCGTGACATGGTAGTCCTCCAGGGTGCGCAGCATCGCAAGAATCTCATCCTGGCGATAGCTATGGCAATGAATCCATCGCTTTCCCTCAAGGATTTCCGAAAGCGCCTCCAGTTCCAGATCGCGACGGGGAGGTATCCCTGAAGCACTTTTGCGCCATGCATCCCAGCGTTGTTGATACTCCTTGGCTGCCTGCAAGCGGTCTCGAATGATCTGCTCGACCCCCATCCGCGTCTGGGGATATCTGGATGGCCCCTCCCCTGGAGATCGATTGCTCTGTTTGACGTTCTCCCCCAGGGCGAACTTGATTCCCTCAGGAGCCTCCTTCATCTTGAGCGACTCCGCATCCTCGCCCCACCGCAGCTTGATCACTTGGTTTTGGCCACCGATCGGATTGGCGGAACCATGCAAGATATTGGAAGCGGTGACACCGCCAGCCAACTGGTAATAGATCGTGTCGTCCGTCGCATCGATGAAGTCGCCGATTCGCACTTCCGCCGTCACCGACTGCCCCACTTCGTTCACACCCCCATCGGTCGCCATATGGGAGTGGCAGTCGATGATCCCGGGAGATACATGCTTGCCTGTGGCATCGATCACCACAGCTCCCTCCGGAACTTCCAACGCTCGACCCACCCGCTCGATCTTCCCATCGCGACAGAGAAGATCTGCCCCTTCCAGAATTCCTTGTGGACCCCCGGTCCAGATCGTGGCGTTCTTGATCAATAGCACTCCCACCGTCTCTGCTTTTTTCTTTCTTCCAAAAGCGCTCCACGGATGGACGCGATCCGAAAGGAGTGTAGGGAGTTCCCCTTCCTTGGCGACTTTCGGACTTTTCTTGTCGCTCTTCTCGCCATCTCCTTGGGACGTCTCTCCGACCTCCCGACGCTCGGCGGTCAAAGAGGCGATCGCACCATCCGGCCATCGAAGGATGCCATAAGCGCGATCCGGCTGATCGGCACTCTCCAGTTTGGTGAGGCTCCATTGGCCACGGCCCGACTGATAAGGTTCCAGCTTGCTGCTTTCGAAACTCCCGGCAAGCCGTTCGTTGCTTCTTTGCAGCTGATCCAACTGGGCGGATGGCAAAGAACGGGATGCTGACGATGCTCCCTTGGAATCGCTCTCTGGAAGGGTCGCCGCAACGGGACCTGGCGCGGAACCCTCGTCGGGCGCAGCGACAAGAAGGGAGGGGCTTTCCTTAGAAGGTCCTTCATTCCACCACGAGATCGTCGACTTGCCAGACTCCTCCACTTCCAGGAGGTACTTTTGGGATCCACGAACCGGATGGTTCCACTGGACCACCCACGAACCTTTCCAGGGATTGTCGGGAGTGCTCTCCCACTGGAAACGTTCCCCCTGCACCCATGTCTCCATCAACTTGGTCTTGCGGTCCAGCAGTGGACCATCGGTGATCAAAAGATCGGCGGAGAATCCGCGAGCGATCTGACCGTGTGTTTTGTCGATGCCCAGGATTTTTGCCGGTGTTTTCGTCAGTGCATCGAGCGCCACCTCGGCGGGCAGTCCATGCTCGATCGCTGTCATGACCCGCGATCGCAGCTCCTTGGGATCTTCCAAACCATGGCTGGTCAATGCAAACAGGACGTGTGCCTGATGAAGGAGAGCCGGGTTTCTTGGTGCCCACTCCCAGTGCATGAGATCTTGCACCGGCACCAGAGATGCCGATTCGGCCGATGCGACGTTGGGCGCTTTGGGAAAGTCGACCGGTAGCACGATAGGTCTTTGCAGCGATGCGATCTTTTCCAGTAGTCGGTACTCGCGACCCGAACCGCGGAGAATCAGCGGCAATTGGAACTCTCTGGCAAACCGATCGGCACGCATCGCATGCTGCTCGTTGGTGGTATCGATCACGACGGGAAGTCCAGTTTTTGTTTGCTCCATCAGCGCCTGAAGCGACGCCTGATGGTCGGGAGCTGCGATCTGTGGACTTGCCACGGCGGTATCGAGGGCAGATCGGTACCACTGAGCATCCAGCAGGGTCTGCCGCGCCAAAGCGACGGCGCCCATGGGGCTGGTGGGATATCCCCCGCCCCCGCCAAAACTCGTCGTCAACCGAAGATGCTGCGCGAAGGTCTCCTTGAGCATTCGCTGGCCCGGCTTTCCCGTTGCGGTTGCTACCACGCAACTGGTCCCCTTGATGATCCCCTGCTGAGGAGCGGCGACGATGGCGGTGATCCCCGCTTGGCGGAATTTCTTCAAACGCTCTTCATCCGCTACATACAGGTCTGCGATTTTTCTTTGGGGCGTGATGCGGCGGTTCCAATGCCCCGCTGGAAGTTCCCCCGATTCGACTAGGTCCCATTCCGAGTAGGCGTCGATCCATCCTGGATAGATTTCCTTGCCAGGAAGCGGGAAGATTTCCGTTCCTGGCGGGATCACGATCGATTGTCCAACCTCCACGATGCGACCGTCGCGGATCAGAATCGTACCCTTCTCCAAGACTCGTCCATCGGAAAGATGAATCTTGTCTGCCTCGAGGGCCACCAGAGGAATTCCGGTCTGGCGTATCCCATCGATGGGATCGATCGCTGTCTGACCTGCGAGAGGGTGCTGCCAGACCAGGATCGCGGCCAGCATGAGCCATGGGAGCTGGAGGGATTTTCGGAGGTGGCGGAGAGACATTTCCATAACGCAGCAGACCATCTGGCAGGTACTCCTGACACGAGAATCCAGCCTGGACGCAATCCATCATGAACGGAACGGAGTCATGGTGGAAAACACCAGGGTTTCCTCCAGGATAGTTGCCGCCCCAATCGTGCTCAATGAAAAGCTCACGGGCAACTACCAACCGATGGATTGGTTGGCATCAGAAGGGAGCGCCGGCACGCCGTAGATCGAAGGTCCACGGCACCGGGTGAATGAAGTTTTTGAGATGGCAAACTTCCAGATAAGTGCATGGGAGCACATCGGTTCCGCAAGCGGTTGCACTCTTCCGCAGACTATTGCCCGAGAACGTAGGCGAAGATCAAAGGAGCCACAATCGTCGCATCGCTTTGGATCATGTATTTGGGAGTTGCTTTGGCAAGTTTTTTCCAGGTGATCTTCTCATTGGGAACAGCACCGCTGTAGCCACCATAGCTGGTGACCGCATCGCTGATCTGTGCGAAGTACCCCCACAGACGCGTCTGGTCCTCTTCCATATCCTGCAGCAAAAGAGGAACGACGCAGATAGCAAAGTCCCCGGCGATCCCTCCACCGATCTGGAAAAAGCCGATCGATCGCTGCTGACTGCTGTCGCGATACCAGTGCGCCAGCTTCTCTAGCTGTTCGGTTCCGCTTCGGAGCGCGCGATGGGAATCGACGGTGCCATCCATGACTCGCGCGGTGAACATGTTGCCCAGCGTGCTGTCTTCGATACCCGGGGTGAAGATCGGAAGGTTTTTTTCCTTGGCTGCCAGCATCCAACTGTGTTCGGGTGGAATCTGATAGTGCTTCTTCAGATCCTTCTCATCCAATAGCTTGTAGAAGTACTCGTACGGAAAAAGTCCCTTCCCCCGTTTCCCTTCCTCCACCCAGTATTTGGTCAGCCTGTCCTGCATGTGCATCATCACCGTTTCCGGGATGCAGGTATCGGTGACGCGATTGAATCCACTTTGCAGCAGCTCCACCTCATCATCGGCCGACAAGGCCCGCCAGTTCTCGATGACTCGATAATCGTTATGAGCAAAAAGGTTGAAGACGTCTTCTTCCAGATTCGCCGCCGTGCAGCTGATCGCATGAACTTTGTCCTGACGAATCATTTCGGCCAGGGATATTCCAAGTTCCGCAGTGCTCATGGCACCTGCTAGAGAGACCATCATCAGGTTACCGTCTTCGACAAACTGCTTGTAGCCTTTTGCAGCGGCGAGTGTTTCCCGCGCATTGAAATGACGAAAGTGCTTTTCCAAAAAGGCGCTTACCGACATCAAGTCATCTCCCGATCTGCAGTCTGTTTGGGAAACACCCAAAGGTGGATTTTACTGATCCCGAGCCATCGGCATGACGACGTAAATCATGCCGTCCTCGGTGCGAAAGAGCGCTGGATCCGATGCCGACTGGATATCCAGTTGGAAGGTCATGTCGGGGTCCAGCACCCGACAGAAATCAGAAACGTATCGATGGTCCATCATCACATGGACTGTTTCTCCCGTGTAGGGAATCGGCAGCTCGATGCGCGACTGCCCCACATCTGCCGTGCGGGATCCCACCACCATCGATCCATGACCGAACTTGAAATCGATCCCACGGCTTTCCGGATCGGCAACCACCGCTGCCTGGCGGACCGAGCTGAAAAAGGGACCGACGTTGCTCTCGATGATGATGCTGGAATTGCGATTGGGAATCACCTGCCGCCAGTTTGGAAACCGTCCTTCAACCAGACACGACTGAATCGTAGCGCGAGGCGTCCTCAGCACCACATCGTTCGATCGGGCCGCCAAGTGCACCACTTCGTCTTTGTCCCCGATCGATCGTTCCATCAACGTCAAGGTCTTGGTCGGAATGATCGTCGTTGGACCGTTCGTCTTATGCCCTTGTACCGGTTTGCAGCTACCGATCATCCGTACCAATCTTCTACCGTCGGTCGCCACCGCGGTGATCTCTTCGCCAGCGATCTCAAAGAGGACACCACCGAGAGCGAAACGGCTGTTCTCCGTGTCGGTCGCAAAACTCGTGCGACGGACCATCTCTCGGAAAAGTCGCGCCGGCACCTCGCAATAACTCGATTCCGAAAATTCCGCCACCACCGGATACTCGTCCGGATTGGCGCTCGGCAGATGAAACTCCGAATGCTCCCCTCTTAGCGTGATCCCTCGATCGGTTGTCTCCAGCTCCAGCTGCGAATCATTCAACTCCCGAAGGATGTTTCCGACTCGAATCACATTGAGCAAGCAGGATCCGGGAACTTGCACATCGACCTGTTCCACCTGGATTCGAATCGAAGATTCTAAATCGGTAGCCGTCAGCAAGACCTCATCGTCCTTTGCCTCCAGCTTGATCGAGTTGAGGATCTCTTTCGGGCTTCGGTGGGGTGCCACCGCGGAGGCCAACTGGAACGCGTGATGCAGCTTTTCGCGATTGCAGGAAAGTTTCATGGCGGACGAACGATGCAAATGGAACCAGGGCTTGAAAGATCCTTCCGAACGAATTCTTTGTTGTATGCCCTTCCAGCTTGCTCCGCTACTCCCATTGATCGCTTTGCCTACGGTCTCCGATTCCAGCTCTTTCGGATCTCCTATGGCTTACTTTCTTTATGAAAATCTTGTAGGAAGTAGTAAGGGGAGCTGACCAGTTGTCGAAAGGTCTCCCGAACGTTGCCAATCCGCTGGAAGAGAGCCGTTTTTCCATGACCGATTGGAAGTGGAAAAGGTGTTGATCGATTGGCGAAAACGCCGTCACCAAAGGGGTCGCATGTTGGTGGAATCGCAAGGAAAGTGATCCGCTGACGGTTCACCTACCGATGCATGCCGGGAAAGCGACCGATTCCTGACAACATTTCCACCCAAGCGGTGATCTCAGGATGTGTAGGATTCAAGAAAACCTTGCCGATTAGGGAAACTCGGGGGCAATGAAACTCCAGTCACTTCCTCTCCATGTCGACCCCGAATCGACTCTTCCTGACTCGATCTCCCGCTGGGTCCAGATCGCTGATGAACGGATGCAGCAATTCTGGGATAGCTTTTCCAAGAGGCCGATCGAACAGTACGTCGCCTGCGATTTCGACTATGTCGCCAAGGCGCTCTACGAAATCGAGCGTCAGAAGTTGCTGGATGGCAATCGGTTTTGTGAGTGGGGCTGCGGTTTTGGAATCGTGGCTGGGATCGCTTCCCTATTGGGCTGGGATGCAGTGGGGATTGAAGCGGAACCATTTCTGGTACAGCAGGGGAAATTGCTGCTGGAGCGGCATGGGGTGTCTGCCGAACTGTATGAAGGCAATTTCCTTCCGCGACAGGCCAAAAGATGGGTTCCCAACAGCTCCCAACTGGTATCGCTCTTTCAGCACATCCCGCCGGCCTACGAGGAAATGGGGATGGAGATCGATGATTTTGCCATCATTTTCGCCTATCCCTGGCCAGGCGAGGAGTTCTTTTTCCAGGAGGTTTTCCGTCAGGCGGCTCGGGAAGGGGCTCTTTGCCTCCTTTTTCGAGGCCCTTACCAGCTGGAACTCTATCGCAAGCTTGGAAATGGTCCCAGGAAGTAGACCTTCTACTGAAGTGAGATCTCTGGAAATCGTTCATTTTCTGGCGAGCTCGCGGCGCATTCGAATCAATCGACAGAACGCTAGCATCCAGTTGGCGAATTGCTTCGAGCGGAAAATTTAAATTGGCTCCCATTTGATTCTCTTCGTCCGGGATGCCGATGTTCTGAGAGCGGCTGTGGTGGATCGCAGCATTCAGGATAAGGGAATGTTCGTATGGTTGTTGGCCCTCCAAGGCGCGGCAAGGCACCCTACTGGTTGCTGATTGTTCCTGCAGTTGCGGGAGTCGCAGCGATCGGTTGGGCTTTTGCTGCACCGCAGGAACCAAGGGCTGGCCGCCTGCCGCTGGCAGGTGAGGAGCCTGTCCCCAAGCCTGCTCGCCAGGTACGCGACTTTGCGACACCATCGACCCTGGCGCCCTCTTTGGAAGCTCGCCGTCTAGCCGATCGGAAGACGGATAGCAGTGAACCGCTGGAGCGGATTGCCCGTCGGGCTCTGGAAGCTCCATCCATCCCTCTCGAAAACCCGGTCAACGCGGTGATCGCGCTTTCGGCCCCTCAGATGGATCCCCCAGCTCTTTCGAACTCCTCTTCGTTTGCGGTGCGGCAAGAGTCAGGTTTGGCGGAGGAACGAAACGACGGGACGGCCGCCAATCTGGTTTCCAATCCCCAGATGCTGAACCCCAATTCGAGTTCCGCAATCCCATCCGAATCTCCACTTTGGGTCGATCCGGCAACTGGGGCATGGCCCATACCACAAACTTTGGTTCGGGACCTGGAGCAGTTGCGCGAACTGGGAAGACAGTCACCCGATTTGGTTGAGTGGGTCGATCAGGTGATCGATCTTTTGAATCGATGGGGTCGCCTCCCGTCGATGGGAGACCCCAACGGCGCATCAATCCTTGCTTCGTTGCAGCAGGCACTCCAGTCGATGCCCAGTGAGTGGATCGCCGATGCGGAGCAGCCTGAGTCGATTCCATTGCGACGCGCGGCGGCGAGGGCCAATTACGCTCTGGCTCGACGTCTGGAGATTTGGGATCCTATTTATCGGACCGCTTCTCAAACCTCGGCTCATTTGGTGGCGACCACCTCCGACGATGCGACGCCGTCGATCGATCGACGGGAACTGGGCGCCCTGATCGAAGAAGTCAATAAGTCCCTTGCAGGTACTGGGGATCAGCAAGGGTGGTATCGATGGTTCATGATGGATCAGTTGGAAGCGATCGCCGGCGGGCAGCTTTCGGATAGCGAAGTGATCCGGCAGATCAGCAAGCGTTTGAAAGATCGGTCCCGGTCGGCATCTCTGCAGGGACCACAGAAGCAGCTTCTTTCCCATCCCCCAGTCGCCAATCTGCTGTCGCAGGTGGCGCGATGGTCGACCGAGCCGGTCGACTACCGGCAGTTGATTGAGACGCTGGAAGTGATCGAACGGGATTCGACGCATCGCTATCGCAGCGTGCTGGCACAGCAGCTGGATTCCTTGCGTGATGCGGAACAGACCTTGCCGAGGGAAATCGCCTATTCACTCGATAAGCACTACCGCAATGCCAACCTACGAGTCTCCGTCAGCCAGGAAATGCTGCAGCGATTCGTCCCTGAAAACCCACCGATGGAACGCCCTGTTAGGCAACGGCTGTTGGGGGCAGATACCTCGGGGGCCAGCCGGATCGCCACCAAGCTGAAGGTGCTATTGCAGCCAGCCAAGGAGGCGTGGCAGTTGGATCTGCAATTGGTGGGCAACGTTGTTTCTGACACCTCCAGCCGTCGTCCCAGCGCGACCTTTTACAACAACTCGGAAGCGATTGTCGACGCCCAGCGGAAGATTCGAATCGATGCCGAGGGGGTACGAGTCAGTGGGTCGGCAGCGATTGTCGATAGCGAAGAGCAACTGCGAGGCTTCGAAACCTCCTTCGACTCGATCCCTCTGTTTGGAAATCTCTACCGCTCTTTCATGTTGGACCAATTCGATTCCCGTCGGCCAATCGCGCAAAGGATCATGCGCAGGACGATCGCATCCCAGACCGATAGTGAGTTTGACCGGGTTTTGGGGGAACGGATCGAGCGGGCGGAGACTCTTCTGCGCGGCAAGTGGATGACTCCGACGCAAAACCTGAATCTCAACACCGATGTCGTTTCTCTGGAGACGACCGAAAATCGCTTGATCGGGCGTCTGCGTGTTGCATCGTCGCAGCAGCTTGCCGCCTTCACACCCAGACCGATGGCTCCCAGCGACGCGTTGGTCAGCATGCAGCTTCATGAGTCGGCGATGAACAACGCCCTGGAAGGTCTTGGGCTGACCGGGAAAACCTGGAAGCTAGAGGATCTTGGGGCGCATTTGGCCAAGCTGTTCCAGCAGGAGAACTGGACCCCTCCGGAAGACATGCCTAAGGATGTGGAAGTCCGCTTTACTTCCCAAAGGCCGATGACGGTTCAGTTTGTCGATGGCCAGTTGCAGGCGACGATGCGATTCAGTGAGCTGAAGCAGGGGAACCGACTTCGGATCGAGAACTTTTTGATCCGTGTCGCCTACAAACCTCAGATTCGCGGTCTTGGACTGACGTTGGAGCGGGACAGCACGATCAGTGTGGACGGGCCGCGAATCGGGATGCGGGATCGGTTGCCGCTGCGAGTCATTTTCGAGCGGGCTTTTGCGGATCGCGAGCGATTCGAATTGATTCCGGAAGCCTCTGGAACTGACAAGCGGATGGCCGATCTGGCGGTGTCTCAGTGCGAGGTCCGCGATGGATGGCTAGCGATGGCCATCAGCCCCAAACGCTCGCCCCATGTCTCTTGGCTGCAGACGCACTTCCCGATTCTGCATCGGTAGCAGCTAGCGCGACCGATGAAGTTCATACGGTATCCAAAAACGAACCGGGACTTCCTAGCCGGTGCGGTCTGCGGATCGGGAGGAACGACCGGGCCGCTGTGTCTTGGATTCCAAGGAGTCACTGAGCCACGGGGCAAGACTTTTAACTTGCTGCCATCCAAGAAACGTTTGCGCCCGAGCAAGGCGAGCAAACCGCAGAAGAAGGCTCATCCAGAATTCCAGGACTTATCGCAACCCAATGGGTCGCGATTCGATCCGCCTCATCTTCTTCATTCCCGCCTCCCCGAGCTTTTGGCTCTGTGAGATCACCTGCCTGCAAGCGATCGGTTGCATCGATCCCAGGCCGATTCGCGTTCAATCGGTCTCTCGGATCGGTTCGGCTCCCGCCTTCGTCGCAAGGGCCCGATAGGTCGACTCATCGACGTTGTTGTTGAGGATGCGGGTGGAACCGTCTCCCATGACAAAGTGTGCCCCGATGACGTGGTAGCTGCCGAAGTCCTCGAAATGCCCGGCGGGATGATTGGGCGGGTGGTCGGTTGTCCCGACGATTCGGGCTTCCGCTTCGGCGGCTTCTGGAATCACTCCATGCCAAATGGTGCCTCCCATCCTCGTCGATCGCTCCCCTACCATCAGCGTGTTGGAAAGACCGTCGCTGACATCGCGGAATCGGACGCGACTATTGCCGTGGAACATCCCATCGGAGACATAGGGGTCGGCTTCGATTTCCTGGGTGCCAAAAACCGCTGAGTAATTGCTCTTGGAAATCTTGAACAGGGGTGTGCCATGATCGATGCCGGTCGAGAAACTGCGGAGGTGATGACCATGGCCGGAACCTTCACCGATCATGAAGGGATTGCTGCCGACATCAGAGGGGCACAGAAAGATCGGGATGACGTGAAGCCGAACGGCTTCGTGTTTGTCTTCTTCGATAGGAAGATTCTGGTCGATCTGATTGAGGATGTTGTTTTGTTCGATGAATGGCAGGAGGGCCACTGACCATCCCCAGCCAGGTTCCCCGCTGCGATCGGGCGAAATCCAGCCGCTGGGTAGTCTCTGAAATGTCGATTCGTACTGCTGCAGCGCCAGCCCGATTTGCCGCAGGTGATTCATGCACTGCGTGCGGCGCGAGGCTTCCCGAGCGGCTTGGACTGCTGGGAGAAGAAGTCCCACCAGCACCCCGATGATGGCGATCACCACCAACAATTCCACCAGCGTAAAGCCTTGTTTGCGAGTCATGTGGGGCACCATGGAGAAGATTTTGTTGGGAGGAGAAGGCACCACGCAGCGGGCAAGAGCTGGATCAGGGGAGAGAGGGGGTTCTTGCCGGTGGCGTACCGTTGCCTGCTGGCCAACCCATCTCCTCCCGGAGGCGTCCAATCACTTCCCCACTGGCCCCAAGTGTTGGATCACAAAATCCTGCTTCGCAGTTCCCAAAAATCGGGTCGTTTGCCGATTTCTCAGAGGAAGTGGTCGGCACCGAAGGTGTTTGCGAACCAAGTCCAGCCCAGCGTGCCGCGGCGGGCCCGATGACTGCCAGCGACCAGATCGCCAAAATGGCCAGCGAAGTGCGCATCGGATTGGTCACTGCAGAAATCCCCTTGGCGTCTACCTTATGCATCTGCATCCCCTGTCATGTTAGGTCCGGTCCTTTCCATTCGTCAATCGAAATCCTTGCGTCAAGATCGTTCTTTTCTGGAAATGATTGGGGTTGGCCTGGGCAAAGCCCCGATCCCTTACCAGAATTGGCGCTGCTCAGAGACCGACAGGTGGGGGATTTTCCAGGAGAGAAAGATTCGCCATGAACGATGCTGCCCCAGCCACCAATTCCGCGCCGCTCCTCCTGCTGGCCTGTTACAGCGTGGCGATCAGTGCGGCTGCCTTGTTGGGGGGCTGGTTGCCATCCTTGATTCGCTTCACCCACGTGCGGATGCAGATGATCATCAGCTACGTCGGTGGATTGATGCTGGGCATCGCGGTCTTTCATCTGCTGCCCCACGCGCTGGTGGAGATAGGTCCTCAGCGGATCGATGAGATCTCCTGGGCGATGATGATCGGGATGATGGTGATGTTCTTCCTCTTGCGGGCCTTCCATTTCCACCATCATGGCGAAGGGGATTTCGCTGAAGCCTCCCTGGGTGAACCCCACGGGCATGGGTGTCATGGAGACCATCACCACCACGATGGGCACCAGCATGCAGCGGACCATCGCCACGACGCCAATCCCTCGACTGCCTGCAGCCACCAAGACCAGTGTGATCTGGGTCGGATCTGCAAGGAGAAAGGTGGGGATGTTGGGGGCGAACAAGCCGATCGGGTGGGCAAGGTGCCATCGGGTAACGGTCAATGGAACTGGCTGGGAGTGCTGACCGGCCTAGGGTTTCATACCTTGCTGGATGGTGTGGCGCTTGCGGCGGCGGTGGAGTCGGATTTCCACGGGGAGCCGGGGTGGTCGCTGTGGGGCGTGGGTGTCTTCCTCGCGATCTTGCTCCACAAACCACTGGATGCCATTTCCATCGCTTCGCTGATGCGTTCGGCGGGTTGGTCGGCATCCTCCAGATTTCTGGTCATCTTCGGTTTCTCGCTGATGATCCCTCTTGGAATCCTGCTGGCAAATCTTGGGTGGATTGGTTCCGGCCAAAAACATGGTTCGATGGTCGCTTGGGGACTTGGATTCTCCGCCGGAGTTTTTTTCTGCATCGCGCTTTCCGATCTTCTTCCCGAAATGGAGTTCCATTCGCACAACCGCATCCGGCTGACGATCGCGCTGATTCTTGGAATTGCGACCGCCGTCGGGATCGGGTATCTGGAGCCCAAACATGCGCATGCGCCACGTGAGGCAGGGGAGCTGCATCACCACCACGACGAGGATGGCCACCATCACTCGCACTGATACCGCGAGGCAGGCTCTTTTGACCTGGCTTGCCGGGGAGAGCTTCGTTCGTTTACACTGACGTGGCTTACCAACTTCTTTTCCCTGAGGCGGGCATGAGGATGGACAGCGTCCATGCAATCACAGTCTTCCTCCGAGGCGTCGATCGATACGGCTGCGCGGCCAACGTTCGATCGGTATGAACTGGACGGCTTCTACGATGAAGCGGTCGACCCCAACGATCAATTCCGGCCTTCTTCCGCGCTGCTGTTGCAGCGAGTCGAGGAGTTGCCACCAGGGGAGCTGCTGCGAAGGCAGCAGGCTGCCGAGCAGCTTCTATTCCGGATGGGGATCACCTTCAATGTCTACGGTGATTCCCAAGGTGCCGAGAAGATCTTTCCATTTGATATCATCCCGCGCACCATCGATGCCCAGGAATGGGAGCGGATCGAGTCGGGGTTGAAGCAGCGCATCAAGGCGCTCAATTGCTTCATCCACGATGTCTATCACGATCAGGAGATAGTGCGAGCCGGTGTGGTACCGGCCTTTGTGCTGGAAACATGCAAGGCGATTCGGGAGCCGTGTCGAGGATTGAATCCGCCGCGAGGCGTCTGGTGCCATATCACCGGGACCGATTTGATCCGAGGCGCCGACGGGACCATCTACGTGCTGGAGGACAACCTCCGGTGCCCATCGGGGGTCTCTTACGTGCTGCAGAATCGCTTCGTGATGAAACGCAGCTTCCCCTCGCTCTTCGATCTCTCTCACGTCCGACCGGTGGATGATTACCCAAGCCGACTTTTTTCGCTCCTTCAGAAAATGGCCCCCTCGGCCATTTCCAATCCAACAGTCGTCGTGCTGACTCCCGGCGTCTTCAACAGCGCCTACTACGAGCACAGTTTTTTGGCGCAGCAGATGGGGGTCGAGTTGGTGGAGGGACGCGACCTGGTGGTGCGCGATGACACCGTGTTCATGCGAACCACGCGAGGCTTCCGGAGGGTCGATGTCATCTACCGACGCATCGATGATGATTTTCTCGACCCCAAAGTCTTTCGTTCCGATTCCCTTCTGGGTGTTCCAGGGCTGATCGACGCCTATCGCAGCGGTCGCGTTGCTCTGGCCAATGCACCTGGAACCGGGGTGGCGGACGACAAGGCGATCTATGCCTTTGTGGAGGCGATGATTGAGTTCTATCTTGGAGAGAAGGCCATTCTGCCCAATGTCCCTACCTACCTCTGCTACCGACCGGACGACCTCAAGTATGTCCTCGATCATTTGGATGTGCTGGTGGTCAAGGCGGTTGGCGAGTCAGGGGGCTATGGAATGCTAGTGGGGCCACAGTCGACTGCCGAGGAACGTCGCGCATTCGCGGAGAAAATCGTCTCCCATCCCCGCAACTACATCGCGCAGCCAACGATTCAGCTGTCGCGCGTGCCCACGCTGATCGGCGATCATTTCGAAGGCCGCCACGTCGATCTCCGGCCATATATCCTCTACGACGGTCAGGAAGTTTTCGTCCTGCCAGGGGGCCTGACACGCGTCGCGCTTCGCAAGGGATCCCTGGTGGTCAATTCGTCTCAAGGGGGTGGCAGCAAAGACACCTGGGTGATCGCGGCCCCGGTGCGAAAGGGAGCGGGATCATGAAAATCGTGTTGCCTTCGTTCTCGAAGCTCGGTCTAGATGCGCCTTCCAAGGGGGGCCTCGGGTCATGCTGAGCCGTGTTGCGGATTCGATCTACTGGATGTGTCGTTACATCGAACGGGCCGAGAATCTGGCTCGCTTCATCGAGGTGACGTTTTCGACGCTGCTGGGAACTGCCGCCAATGAAAAGCAAGCGTGGAGCCCCCTGATCAGTACCACGGGTGATCTGCAGTGGTTCCAAAGCAGATACGGCGAGGCGACCCGGGAACAGGTGGTCTATTTTCTCACGTTCGATCCGGAGTATCCCAATTCGATTCTCTCGTGTGTCACCGCTGCAAGAGAGAATGGACGCAGCATCCGCGAAGCCCTTCCCACCCAGGTCTGGGAACAGCTCAATCAGTTCTACCAGCGCACCGTGCAACTGTCCCGACAGCCCGAGGCGCTGTGGCAAAGCCCACTCGATTTCTACCACGAAATCAAACTCTCAAGCCACCTCTTCAAAGGGCTGATGGATGGTTCGATGAGCCATGGAGAGGGATGGCATTTTGCAAGGATGGGGCGCTACCTGGAGCAGGCGGACAAGACGACGCGGATGGTCGATGTTCAGTACTATCGCCTGCAACCGATTCGCGACGCCATGGGATCACCTGTCGATGACCTCCAGTGGTCCGCGCTGCTGCACAGCCTCAGCGGTCTGGAGATGTATCGGCAGAAGTACCACCAGATCCTACCGGTTCGCGTCGTCGATTTTTTGATGCTCGATCGCGCCTTCCCCAGCTCGGTGATGCACTGCATCGATCAAGCCAACATCTCGCTGCATGCCATCAGCGGTTGCCCAGTCGATTCGTTCTGCAACCTAGCGGAACAGCGGCTGGGTCGGCTTCGAAGCCAGCTGGCATTCATGCGAGTCGACGAAATTCTACAGCAGGGACTGCACGCATTCATCGCTGAACTCCAGAACCGGATCAACGCGGTCGATGATGCCATCTTTCAGGATTTCATCGCAATCATTGGCGCTCCCGCCGTCGAAGAAACGCCTCAGATGGAAGCGAAGATGCGAGCCGCCAACACCTGAGGTTTGGTCCATCCGGCAATTCCTTGGGTCGTATCCGTCCAGCCGACCGGAGTCGGTGGGATGGAGTCGTAGGGCAAGCGCTACCGATACAAAGCGTGCGATGGAGCTCACGCTCCCCTTGGGATGCAAGGATCTCACCCTCCCCTTGGAAGGGTCGCGAGGAACGAGCCGGGAGGGTCTTCTCTTTCAGGTCCATCCATTGCGGACCATTCTGCCCGGAGGGACCTGAGGTTGCCTGCGGCCAGATCGCCCCATCGAAGCGACTCGATCAGTAGACCCGAAGCCAAAGACTCTTGAGATACTCCGACTGTGGGCAGTGGCTGGCGACTGGGTGGTCTGGCGGCGCTCCGGTGCGGCTGACGATCTGCACGCGCCTGGGAGGTTGCCATACTCCATCGGCATCCCAACCCCCTGCCCTGGCAGCTTTGCTCACCAGATCGTAGAACTCGTCCCAACTCAACAGTCCCGCGCAGCTGCACGTCAGCATCCAGCCGCCGGTCTTGACCAGCTGGATCGCCAGCCGATTCAAATCGAAATGCTTCTTCGCCCCTTCCTCGTGCTCGTCGCGATTGCGAATCAGCTTGGGAGGATCGAGCACGACGATATCGAACTGCTTGCCGGTGCGGAGAAGATCTCGCAGATACGCAAAGGCATCCGACTGAGAGTAGCGGACGCGCACCTGATTGACATCGGCATTCTTTTTCGCCAGCTGAAGCGGGGCTTCGTCCAGATCGACTCCAATCACCTCGGAAGCCCCCCCCAAGGCCGCTTGGACGGAAAACCCTCCGGTGTAGCAGCAGAGATCCAGGACGCTGCGTCCGGGGCTGAGTTCCTTCAGTCGCAATCGGTTGTCTCGCTGGTCGCAGAAGAACCCGGTCTTGTGCCCCGATTCAAACTGGATGCGAAACTTCGCCTCTGCCTCGCGGACCTGGACCCATTTGGGAAGCTCCCCCGAATCGAACGCCGGGACATCGTACCCTTCCTGTCGATGAAACAGCGGGCTTGGCTGAACCAACCAGTGGCGGGTGCCAAGGCGTCGCGAAAGACCTTCCATCACGCTTCGGCAGCGAAGGTACATCGCCATCGAAAAAACCTCGGCGCTCAATACATCGCCGTAACGATCGACGGCCAACCCTGGGAATCCATCGGCTTCCGCATGGATCACGCGATAGGCATCCGTCAGCTTGGGCAACCCCAACCACTGGTGGCGCAGTTCCACCGCTTGATCCAAAAGACGATCCCAATAGGCTTCATCGGGCCGCTGGCCCCACCAGCTGGCAAGACGCACTGGGATCTCAGATCGTTCGTTGTATAGCCCGTAGGCAAAAACCTTCGCTTCCGGTTGCTCCAAATGGCAGACGCGGACCCAATCGCCCGTCGCCATCGTCCCCTCCACCCGCTCGATCCTCTTGCGAAACACATTCGGCTGCATCGTCGCTCGCCCCAGAAAGACCGTCGCCATCGATTCGTCCGATGGGCAACCTAAGGGTTGCTGGTCGAGACAAAGGGGGACCGATCGACCTCGAGTGGGCAGGCCGGAGCCCGCGGGCCGTTCGGAGGGCATCGGTGAATCGGACTGCGGCCTGGATCGATCGAAATCGGAGGCATCCGCATCGCCACCCGATCCAGGTCGACGCGGTCGATCCGCCTGGGGGCCGCGACGATAAGGGTTTGGTCTATTGGCTGGCGCCCCATACTTGGATGGCCGATAGGGGCCCTGCCCTTTGGGGCCAGGTTTGCGGGGTGGTCGGTCGCCGGACATGTGGCGATCCTTTATCTGGAAGTGGTGGCCAACAGGAGCGGTCAGGAGGAGGCAGCAAAGGGCCTTTGTGTTTGGTTCCGATCGAGTCGCCAGGCGACTGCCGCGCTGGCGATTGCCTTGACCAGAATCTCGCCAGCCACCAGGCTGAGCAGAACCTTCCAGGGAAAAACTCCCGCGAACGCGATGGCGTTGAAGATCATGCTGTCCAGCGGGATGCTGAGGGCATTGGAACTGGCCACGCGCATCCACCACGATCGGTGCAGCAGGCGGTGGTAGATCTCGGTGTCAGCCGTTTCGCTCAGCACAATCGCCACCAGCGATGCCAGGACGATACGCAGCGGTACCTGAAGGAACAGATTCTGAAGAACCATTCCCACCGCTGCAACCGCGATCATCGCGTACACCCAGCGTTTGCCTTGATGATGCACCCGATCCCGCAGCGTGAAGGTTGCACCAAAAACCAGCGTCCCGGCTGCCACCATTCCAATTCCTGGAATCGGAAGAAAAACCGTCGCCAGAAGATTGGCAACCCAAACCGCAATGCAATACAGAACCGATGCAACCACGCGACGCAACAACCCAGGAAAAATCCAGATCCAACCCCATGCCACTCCACCAGAATGACCCTGCGCCTCGGGTGTTGCAATGCCAAACTCCCACCGACACAGACAACGCCCGGGCAATCGTCCTGGTTTTTCCTTCGACATCGACCTGCTTGGCGATCAGGTGATCATTCGGAGGCACTCTTGGGGAATGGCTGGTTTCCGAACGCCTCCTGCGGTGGATCGGCTCGATCATCCACCTGCGTCCTCAAACCCGCCAGCCGCTCCTTCAGATCCTGGACGACGGCTGCATACTGAGGATCTTCGTAAAAGCTCCTCGTTTCCTCCGGATTGGCCCACCGATCAAGCAGTTCCCAGGAATCCCCGTCGGTGTAGTAATGGACCAGCTTGTAGCGTTCGGTGATCACTCCCCGGTGCGGCTGGACTCGATGCGGTGCTGGATACTCGTAGTAGTGATAGTAGAGTGCATCGCGCCAGGCGGTGCCCTGCGGATCGGCTAGCAATGGCCGTAGGCTAGTTCCATGCATCGGCTGGGGCGGCTGGACACCAGCGGCATCAAGAAACGTCGGGGCAAAATCGATCAGCGAAACGATCCTGTCGGAGTGGGATCCTGGCCGCGTCACTCCAGGCCACCGCACCAGCAGGGGCGTGCGCGCCGATTCCTCGAAGATCCACCGCTTGTCAAACCAGCCATGCTCGCCGAGAAAAAATCCCTGATCCGACGTGCAGACAACCAAGGTGTTTTCCGCAAGTCCATGCTGATCCAGATACTCGAGGACCCGTCCGACGCTTTCATCGACCGCTTTGACACATCCCAGATAATCGTGCATGTAGCGCTGGTAGCGCCACTTGATCAGCTCCTTGCCCTGCAGATTCTTTTCGATGAACGCCTGATTCCTCGACCCATAATACGCATTCCATTCCTCCAGTTCCTTGGGTCGCATGCCAGTGGGAGTGCGCAATTTCGCATCCAAATCGGTGAACGTCCGGTCGATCCCCATGTCGTGATCCTTCACGGCTCGCTGACGGCCCTCTAGATCGTCGAACAGCGTGGGGGGTTCGGCGAACGGTTGATCTCCGTTGAACCCCAGATGGCGGATCGGTGGAGCCCACTCGCGATGGGGAGCCTTGTGCTGCAACATCAGAAGGAATGGTTTGTCTGGGTCGCGCTTGTCCAGCCACTCGAGGCTCAGATCGGTGATCCGGTCGGTGACATAACCTACCTCGGTCAACTTCTCTCCCATCCGATTCATCGGTGGGTTGTAGTAGATCCCTTGGCCGGGAAGAATTTGCCAGTGATCAAAACCGGTCGGTTCCGAGACCAGATGCCATTTTCCGATCAGTGCCGTCTGGTATCCGGCCTTCTGCAGCAATTTTGGAAACGTCTGCTGCTGACCGTCGAAGCGGCTGTTGGTGTTGTTGAAAAATCCATTCTTGTGCGAGTACAGTCCCGTCAGCACCGTCGCTCGACTAGGTCCGCAGATCGAGTTGGTGACCATGCAGCGATCGAAGCGCATCCCCTCGCGTGCGATGCGATCCATGTGAGGCGTTTGGAGTAGCTTTCGAGCCTCTCCGTAGGCGCTGATCGCCTGGCAGGTCAGATCGTCCGAGAAAATGAAGACGATGTTGGGACGCTGCCTCTCCGCGTCGCCCCCGGAGGACTGGTCGGCCAGAGCCAGCGGGAGGGGAATGGCCAACAGAAGCAACGCCATGGCGAGCAGGCGATGGGCGAACGTGGTTGGCCGGCAGCAGTCCGGGAGTCGATCGAACATCGTGCAACCTTTTTCAAATCACCTTTTTTCGTGCGAACCGACCCACTGGCTCCATCGACCAGCAACAGGAGTCTTCACGCCAATTTAGCCTAACAGATTTGCCGGAGCGAATTTGAAGAGGGAGCCTTCGCTGGAGGCTCTCCGATCGTTGCGATCGGACTGTTCGCGTTATTCGGCATTCTCCTGTGTCGATTTCGGACTATTCTGACATCGTGGGTGATGGATCGCAGGGTGGCGGACGATGCTCCGGTCGAAGCGGAGTGCATGTCGTCCGGAGCAAGTTCGCGCTACCCGGAGGGGCCGGTGGGTGGTGCGGGGAACGACGTGACGCGGTTGCCGGTCGCAGGATGAGGCGGGTTGGGGTTCCACGGGAATCGAGTTGGTTGCAGGCGAGACGGCCGACTCCACTCGAATATGAAAGTCGATAGGGATGGGTGAGAGTCCTTCGCGCAGCGGCGTTTTTGATTCGGGGACCGACCAGCGTCTGGCGCGCTTCAGTGAAAGCATCAGCCAGGATCACCGGTTGGCCCGCCACGATCTGCGTGGCTCGATCGCCCATGCGCTGATGCTCGCCCGCCAAGGTATTCTCAACGAAACGGAAGCTGGCCAGATTGTCGCTGCCCTGGAGGAGATCGGCGGAAGGATCGAACGGGGGGAACTGCAGCACCGGATCGAACTGGAAGATATCCACATGCATGTGGAGCAGGCGTTGATCGACCAGTTGGGAGATGTGGGACGGAAATTGCACACAGGTAGGTCCCGCAATGACCAAGTCTCCACCGACCTGCGGCTTTGGACGCGCGATGCGATCGATCGCGTGGTCCGGTTGCTTACTGATCTACAGCGAGCCTTCCTGGATCGATGCCAGATCGATGAAGGCACGATCCTTCCAGCGTACACCCATTTGCAGCGCGCCCAGCCCGTTTTGGCGGCGCATTATTGGCTGGCCTACATCGAGAAATTGGAGCGGGATCGCCAAAGGCTGCTCGACGCGCGAAGGCGGGTCAATCAGTGCCCCTTGGGCGGGGCCGCCGTCGCCGGCACCAGCCTTCCGATCGATCGCCACTGGGTCGCCAAGGAACTGGGGTTCGAGGGGGTCGCAGCCAACAGCATCGATATCAGCAGCGATCGGGATTTCGCCATCGAATCGACCTTCGCACTGTCGCTGATCGCGGCGCACTTGAGCGGCTGGGCGGAGGAGTGGATTTTGTGGTCGACCGTCGAATACGGCTTCCTCAAGCTGCCTCATCGATTCTGCACCGGCAGTTCGATCATGCCTCAGAAAATCAATCCGGACACCTTGGAGTTGACGCGCGGAAAGTCCGCGCGCGTGATCGGCCATCTCCAGACGCTGCTGGTGCTGATCAAAGGACTCCCGTTGGCGTACAACCGAGACCTGCAGGAAGATAAGTTCCCGCTTTTCGATTCCTTCGACACAGTCGAAGCCTGCCTGGAACTGGCGATTCCTATCGTCCAGCAGTCGACGCTCCAGAAACCTGCGATCCAGGCAAGGCTGGAGCACGGTTATCTGGATGCTACGACGGTCATGGAGAAACTGATCGTCCTGGGAATGCCGCAGCGCACCGCGCATCACATCGTGGGCGCTTTGGTGCATGCTGCGATGCAGCGCAACGTTCCGCTTGCGGAACTGACGCCCGAGGCGATTGGTGCGGTGGATCCAAGATTGAGCGATGCCACTTGGCAGCAGGCGCTCCGCGCGTCGATGGGTGCCGCTGCGGCAGTCCACGCCTACCAAAGCTACGGTTCCAGTCACCCTCAGCAGGTTGCCCATCAGATCGCCGCCTGGACCGCTCGCCTAGACGCTCGACCCAACGATCCCAATCTCGAAAAACTTGAGCCGATCCAGAACTGAATGCAGCCAGACCCAAGAGATTCTCTGGAGAGATTTTTCTGATCATGCTGAAACAACGTCACGGGTCGCTTCCGGCCTTCTCAACCCCTTCCGCCGTTCCCTGCGGCTCCAGTCGATCCCGCAGTCGTCTTTCTGCGATCTTGGGCTGGCGGCTGCTGGCCATCCCTCTGACGCTGCATGCCACAGGGATGATTCAGGCGCAGGAGGATCCGTTTGGAGAGCCATCGGCGAGCGCAGCAGAGGATCCATTTGGGGCGCCGGCAGCTGCTGGGGGAACGGCTGCACCGCAGGGAGGGGGTGGGAATCGCGCCCCGCTGGCAGGCCAAGCGGAGTGGTCTCCAGATCCGGTCATTCGGAATCTTCGCCAGCAACCCGCTCGCAATCCCCGCGAACTGGCGCGAGGGGTGCTCTATCTCAGTCGCCTCCAGGCATGGGACGATCTAACCAATTGGATTGCACCCTGGATCGATCGGCCCATGACTCCCGACCAAGCGGCTGACATGGTTTCGGAGATAGGAGCCGACGGGTGGCTGGCGGCTCGCCGCGTCGCCGGTTCGTCGCTTTCCGAAGAGCAGCAAAGCTGGATCGATCGCATCCTCGAACAGGCTAGCCTGTCGGCGCGGGATCCAGGGAAGCTGAAGCAACAGTGGGACAAGCTGTCCGATAGCCGATTGGCAACCCGCAAGGAAGGAGCCCTGGGGTTGATGTCGGCCGGATCGACAGGACTGGCGTACCTTCTGCAGCAGTCGATGACCGAAGCGAAGGTTCCGATTCAGGGAGTGGGTGGGACGCTTCGGGAGTTTCAGTCGGAAGGAGTCGCTGCGGCCAAGGCGGCTCATGCGTTGGCGATCCCGGAAGCCCGGCAGCGTCTTCTGCCTATTCTCGCCGCGATGCCGGGAGCCAGTTATCTGCCGGAGTTGGTCGCCGGGATCTACGACGCCCAATTGGACCCCCCGACGCGCAGTTACCTAGCCAGTGTGGTGGAATCGCGGATTGGCCATCTTCCTGGCCAGACAGAAACGCTCCAATGGCTCAGTCAGCAACTGAAGGATCAGTTCCACACCTGGAAAATCGCTTCGCAAACCGATATCCCGGCCGACCGACCTGTCTGGCGGATCGATGGCGGGAAGCTGCAGGAAGTGGTGGGTGACGAGCGGCAGTTGGCGGCGGGTCAGACGTTGCAGACGGCGTTGATGATGCTTCGCAGCGCCGACCTACCCGAGGACCGCGCCGCACTGCCGATGGCACTTGCTCTCGAAGCGCTGGCTCAATTCCCTCCTGCCTCCCAGTCCGATCCTATCGTCGCACTCCAATCGCTGGTGCCGCACGACCGATGGAACTCGGTGACTCTCTGGCCCCAGGTATATCAGGCAGCTGGCGACTCGGTGCTGCCGCGAGCCGCCTACCAGGCGCTGCGCCAGATGGAATCGCTGCAAAGCAACGATCAGGTTCCCTCGGATGCCATCGCGGGAAGTCTAGTCGATGCCGCGCGGCATGGAGCGATGGCGCACCGCTATGCAGCCACCAGTCAATTGGCTCCACGTTGGCTGGCGGGAGCTGGCACGGTGGCGGGAGCCAGCCAATCGATCGCCGATAATCTCCAGGAGATGTCGAGGTTGCAGGGAGCACCGCTGGTGTTGATCGCCGGTCGCGATGCGACGCTGCGAAGCATCGCCACCAGGGCGCTCAAGCCACTGGGCATTCGCACCGCCGAAGTGACCGACGCTCGTGAACTCCTGCGTTGGGTGGAACAGCCGCATCCGGTGGAAGCGATCCTTGCGGTCGATCGCATCGGAGTTGGGGATTTGAGCGAAGCGCAGTGGGTTCAGAAGCTCAGGGCGCATCGAAGGACGCGCGATATCCCGATCGGGTTGCTGTCGAACGATATTCCGGAGGCGCAGGACTGGGTGCTGGCAGAAACACCACGGTTGTTTCGCGCGCCGATGCCTGGGTCGATCGAAGCGATGGATCAGATCTGGCAGCAGTGTCAGCGGCTTGCCGGAGGGGCTCCGGTCGATCCCTCACAGCGATGGCAGTGGAAGGCAGTCGCCGACCGCATTTTGGCGGAAGTGGCCAGCAAGCCGCCCAATCAGCGTCCAGCGGGTACCGACCGCTGGCTGCAGGAACCTTGGGATGGAAGGGTTGAATGGGAACCCAATCAACTGGATCATGACAAGAAGATCCTGCCGGTCTCCCAGCCATCGAAGAATACCTCCAACTGACACAGGCCCCGATCGCTCATGGTGCGCTACGGTTCGAATGCCTACCCCGAGGATGGACCGCCGCTGGCGGGGATCATCGGAGCCGGGCCTGCCATGCAGGCGGTCTTCGAGAAGACGCGGCGCGTCGCACAAAGCAACGCTTCGGTGCTGCTGCTTGGCGAGACCGGCACCGGGAAAGAACTGATCGCGACGGCGATTCATCGATTGAGCCGCCGGGCTTCGGCTCCCTTTGTAAAAGTCAACTGCGGGGCGCTCAGCGAAAGCCTACTGGAGAGCGAGTTGTTTGGTCATGTGCGAGGGTCCTTTACCGGCGCGGTCAACAACCGCACTGGCAGATTCGAAGCCGCGCACACCGGGAGCATCTTTCTCGACGAAATCAACAGCACTTCCCTGCTGCTGCAGGTGAAGCTTCTGCGCGTTTTGCAAGAACGGGAATTTGAACGGGTCGGGGATACCCAGACGATCACTGTCGACACCCGCGTGATCGCGGCCAGCAATCGCAACCTCGCCGACGAAGTTGCCGCAGGACGTTTTCGCGAAGACCTTTACTGGCGTCTGAACGTCGTGCCGATCGATATCCCGCCACTGCGCGATCGGCGCGAGGATATCCCCGATCTGGTCGCGTTTTTCCTACGACACTACAACCAAGCCAACGATCGAAAGATCCAGGAGATTGATCCCGAAGCGCTGAAGGCTCTCCAAGCCTATCACTGGCCGGGCAACGTGCGCGAACTGCAGAACTATATCGAACGGGCGGTGGTGATGGCCCAATCGGATCGCCTGTCGATCGATCTGCTACCCGAGTATCTGATCGGCGCCAAAGAGAACCCGTCAGGGGATGCGGCGTGGTTGGCAGGAGCCGACTTTGAGCAACTGGTCCCCTTGGTGGTTCGGCGTGGTCTGGAGGAAGCGCCCGGAGATGCCGAAGATCTCCATGCCAAGGTGGTCGACCGCATCGAAAAGGAGTTGATCGCGCAGGTGCTGGATGCTTGCCAGCAGGTACAGACCAAGACGGCGACGCGACTAGGAATCAACAGAAATACTTTGCATAAGAAAATGAAGGATTACTCGCTGGGTGATTCGGATTCGCCTTGACCAGACTGGATCTGGTCCTGGTGGAAGCCCGCACCGCTGTCGCGATCGTTTTCCTCAGATCCCGCAATCCAACTGAAATGGTCAGATCGATCGGGGTCTGCCGCAAAAACCGATAGGAAAACCGCATCGATCCGTAGCATGCAGGGGCGAACGGGGGAAACTCTGTTGGCATCAGCCAGGCATTGGTCGAATGGAGAGCCATGAAACGCTTTGTGGTGACAGGGGGCGCAGGATTCATTGGGTCCAACCTCATCCGATACCTCATCGGACTGGGGCATCATGTCCTCAACATCGACGCATTGACGTACGCGGGTAACCTGCAGTCGCTAAGCGACATTCAGGGGCATCCGAATTATCGATTCCAGCGGCTGGATCTTCGCTCTGGCGCTGGACTCTTCGATCTTCTTCAAGGCTTTCAGCCCGATGGAGTCTTGCATCTGGCAGCAGAGAGTCACGTCGATCGATCGATCGAAGGTCCCGCCCCATTCATTCATACCAATATCGTCGGTACGTTTCATCTGCTGCACGCCAGCGCCCGGTATCTCGCACAGGCCGACCGTTCCAAAGCCGGTGCGTTTCGTTTTCTCCATGTCTCGACCGACGAAGTCTTTGGCACACTGGGCGCTACGGGATTGTTTTCGGAGCGGTCTCCCTACGATCCCAGGTCACCCTACTCGGCCACCAAAGCTGGCTCGGACCACCTGGTGAGGGCGTGGCATTGCACCTACGGGTTGCCGATTCTCATCGCCAACTGCTCCAACAACTATGGCCCATTTCAGTTTCCTGAAAAACTGATCCCGACGGTGATTCTCAAGTGCCTTCGAAGGGAACCCATTCCCATCTACGGTCAAGGCGAAAACGTGCGCGATTGGCTTTACGTTCTCGATCATTGCAAGGCGATCGAAAGAATCGTCGAAAAGGGGCGCGTCGGCGAAACCTACCTAGTGGGAGGCAACAACGAGATGACCAATCTGGCGATGGCCAGGAAGCTTTGCGGGATCATGGATCAATTGAGGCCGATAGCCGATGGAAGCAAGCACGAATCGCTCATCACCTTCGTCCCCGATCGTCCAGGTCATGATCATCGCTATGCGGTGGATGCCAGCAAGCTGAAAGCCGAGCTGGACTGGCAACCAGATTCCAATCACCAGCAGCTCCTCAAGGAAACGGTGCAGTGGTACCTGAACCACGAAGAGTGGTGGCAGCCAATTCTCTCCGGACAGTACTCGCTGGAACGCCAGGGATTGCAGTTGCGGTGGGACGAATGAGAGAGGTTGCAAATCTCATTGCCGATCGCTTTTCGCCTCCAGGCGATAGGGCGATCGAGTATCCAGCTGTTTGCGTCAGGGAAATTCGATGGACGCCCGAGACGAAATGAGGATCGGATGAACGACTCGAAAAAGGGAAGTGTCGGCGATGAGCGAGTCGGTATCATCCTGGCAGGTGGAAGCGGAACGCGGCTTCATCCGGTCACCATGGCTGTCTCCAAGCAACTGCTGCCGATCTATGACAAGCCGATGATCTACTACCCGATGTCGGTGCTGATGCTGGCAGGGATTCGGGAGATCCTCGTCATCACCACACCGCACGACCAAGCTGCCTTTCAAAGGTTGCTGGGTGATGGAAGTCAGTTCGGGATGCGATTGTCCTGGTGCGTGCAGCCCAAGCCCGAGGGGCTGGCACAGGCATTCACGCTGGGTGAGCCGTTCATCGACGGTCGGCCATCGTGCCTGATCCTTGGGGATAATCTCATTTATGGTGAAGGATTCAAGCAGGTTGTTCAGTCGGTGAGCCGAGATAGCCACGCGGGGGCAACGATCTTCGCTTATCCCGTGCGCGATCCCGAACGGTATGGCGTGGTCCAGTACGATCGGGATACCGGATTAGCTTATTCTCTGGAGGAAAAGCCCAAGAAACCCAAAAGCAGTTTCGCGGTGCCTGGGCTCTATTTCTACGATCACCGCGTCTGCCAGTTCGCCAAAACTCTTCACCCTTCGCCGCGAAGGGAACTGGAAATCACCGATCTCAACCGGATCTACATGGAGTCGGGTCAGTTGAAGGTCCATGAACTCGGCCGTGGTTTTGCATGGTTGGACACCGGAACCCACCGCAGTCTCATCGAAGCAAGCAATTTCGTGGAAGCGCTTCAGGAGAGGCAAGGATTGCAAATCGCCTGCCTCGAAGAGATCGCGTGGGACAACCGGTGGATCACCGACCAGCAACTGCAAGCCGCTGCTCATGCGATGGGAAAAAGCAAGTACGCGGAGTACCTGCATCAACTGACGGAAAAGCGAAGCGACAGCTGACCTGGCAGAGAGATCCGACACGAGACTGCGGCATGCGCGACGTGATGCCTTCTGATCGATCGGCAGATGCTTCGATCAAAAAATCGACTCGACCACCTTACCGCCACCGGCGAAGTGAGGACGACCCTCGCGATCGTAGAGTGCCTGAGTCGGATCGATTCCTAGCGCATGCAGCATCGTGGTGGCGAAGTCGAGCGGGCTGACCGGATGCTCTTTGGGGTAGGCCCCATGCCGGTCGCTGGCGCCATGGACGACGCCACCGCGCACCGGCCCACCCGCCAGAATGCCACTGTAACAGTAGGGCCAATGCTCGCGGCCCGCATTGGCTGCTGTGATCTGTGGTCGCCGTCCGAACTCCCCTACCCAGGCCACCAGCGTATCCTCTAGCATCCCTCGCTCCCCAAGATCGCTCAGCAACGCCGTGAACGCCAAATCCGCCGGTGGCGCTAAATCGTTCTTCAGGCGATTGAAGTTGTCGCCATGCGTATCCCAAAAGTTCTTTCCGTCGTTGTGCCAGTTCACCGAGACCAGTGGCACTTCGTGTTCGATCAACCTTCGAGCCAGCAAAATGGACTGGCCATGGATGTTCCTGCCGTAGCGATCCCGCGTCGCGTCCGATTCGCGACTCAAATCAAACGCCTCACGGGCTCGCGACGATCCCAGGATCGACAATGCCTGCTGCTGGTGATTCTGGAGGCTGGACTGGGAGGCAGCCTGCTGATCCAGGCGGCGCTGGGCGGAGGAGAGCAACTGGTGGAGCTGGGCGCGCGACTGGAGGCGATCCAGCGACAGGTTGTCGGGTAAGGAGATACCGGGGGGCTTCCATTGAGGCTGACTGGGGTCCCCCGTCAGCAACATCCCGTCGTGCGCCGAACCCAACCAGCCTCCATGCTGTCCAGGGGCCTGACCGCCAGGTGCTGCAGGATGGTACGCCTTCCAAGGGAGCGATACCCAGGAGGGCATGTCCGCTGCTCCTGGACGCAAGGAACTGACCAGCGCGCCCAGATGAGGCGAATCCTTCGGCCCGGGCGGCACATCATCGCTCTTGACCACCGGCGCCCAGTGGCCCGTCAGCGTCGCGTGGCCGCTGGATAGATGCGCCGGATCGCCGTGCGACATCGATCGGATCAAGGCAAATTGGTCGTTGACTTGCGCCATGCGAGGCAGAATCTCGCTGAATCGCACCCCTGGAAGCCTAGTAGCGATCGTCCGAAAATGACCCCGTATCTCGTCCGGCGCCTCCGGCTTGGGATCCAGCGTATCGATGTGGCTAGGACCACCCCAGAGAAAAATGAAAATGCATCGTTTCGCGCGACCGAAGCCATCCGAGGCACCCAGGCTGGAGGCATGGCTTCGCGCCAGCAACCAATCGGACATCGACAGACCGAGCGCCGATAGACCGCCAGCCTGCAGTAAAGACCGACGGCTATGACGCCGAGCTTGCTGGAAGGAGCGACATCCGCGCGATGCATCCATGGCGAGGGGCCTGAGCGGAAATGGGGGGAGGCAGGTGAAGGTGGAAGGATCGACTTGTTCTATAGTATGGTCGAGAGGTTTTGGGAAGGGAAGTTCCGCAGCGTTTACCCCCGATGGCTGCCAAAATCACACATCCTTCGGCCCCCTTTTCTCAGACCAAGATCCACCCATCGCCATCATCTCTTGGTAGCCACCGCTCCTTGGTAGCCACCGCGGCCACGCGGTGGATGGGAGTGAACAGCGTCCCCTCCGCCGATCCACCATCTGGCGATGGTGGCTAGTGCGCCTTTGACGGCGTCGAAACGGGAGGGTGTAAGTCCCTTCATGGGTCTGATTTGGACTCATTAATCGACAGTAACTGCGTTCCTGCGAAGGGAGGTGGAGAGCAACTGAAGATGA
>JBILTR010000026.1:0-69066 GCA_044371425.1 Pirellulaceae bacterium
GCGCCTTCGCGTGACGAACCGTTTCCGGCGCGCGCGAAGCCGCGAAGAACACGAAGCCTAGCCTGTCCTTCCCTCTTCGCGCCTTCGCGTGACGAACCGTCTCCGCCGCGCGCGAAGCCGCGAAGAACACGAAGCCTAACCCGGCCTTCCCTCTTCGCGCCTTCGCGCCTTCGCGTGAGTCACCGTTTCCATCGCGCGACCTGCTTTCGGGGGGCATGTGGGGGTTTCTTTTCCTGATCGACAGGTCCACGCAACCTATCCCCAGCAATCTTCCCATCTTCCTGATTTTCCCAGAGCTTTTCCAAGGGAAAGTGGCGAGTCAAAAACCCCTGTTTCTTGAAAAACAAGGTGTCCATCATGTTTCGCTTGGCATGTTGGATTTCGTCGAAAAAAAATTGCAGGCTGGATTTAGTTTGCGCAGGCTTTGCCGATCAAGTCGGGTTTGACGGTGGAAATCGCTAGGTCCAATCCGCTCTATCGATGGTTGGTAGAGCTACGCCGATCACGCAGCGAGCCTGCGGAAACCAAGCAATGAAAAGATAGGAAGATTTGATTCGATTCCGGGGAACTCTAGGATGCAAAAACCGAACCACCTCGCCCCCCCGCTATCGAGAAGGAGTGCATCCCATGAATCCAGCGCATGGAGTGTCGAATCTGCTGTTTCCGAGGCCTCGAACGATGAAAGGATTCCTGGATAAGCGTGTCTGGGGCCAGGATTGGGCCAAGCGGCGTCTTTGCAGCAATATCTATCACCACTATATGGCGCAGGAGCGACGGCGCGCCGATGGCATCGACCATAAGATCCGGTTTCATGGGCTCTTGATCGGACCAACCGGCTCGGGAAAAACGTTGATGATGAAGAGCATCACTGACTTTCTGGGAGTCCCCGTCGGCATCACCAGTGCGGCCGGGTTGGTGGAAGCCGGGTATCGAGGCAACTCGGTGGAGAATGTGATTCGCAGCGTGGTCGATGCTGCCAATCGAGATCCTCGGCGCGCCGAAACGGGAATCGCGTTCGTCGATGAAATCGATAAGATTCGGCGGTGTTCGCTGAGCGACAGGGATGTGAGCGGCGAAGGGGTGCAAAACGCGCTCCTAACCATCATGGACGGGCGGCTGTCCGATGGCGTCGACGGAAGCAACTTCCCCACCGTCGATACTTCCCGGATGCTCTTCGTCATGGCGGGCGCTTTCGTCGGTCTCGAGGAGATCGTCTCCAAGCGAATGCAATTCCATGCGAAGCGATTTGGTTTTTCCGAAGCCGTCGCCAGCCGCCAGAATGCGGTCGCCCCATCGACCGACTTGCTGGACCATGTGACCCCGGAAGACTTGATCGAGTTTGGAATGATCCCGGAGTTCGTCGGTCGTTTCGCATGGATCGCCAACTTGAATCGGCTGACGGACGATGACATCTTCGCCATGCTCAAGTCGAATCTGGAGCACACGGCGTTGGCGATGCAGAAACGGCAAGCGATGGAACATGGTGTCGAACTAACGATCTCTGATGAGGCGCTCAAGTATCTGACTCGCAAAGCGTTGGAGAAGAACACTGGCATCCGAGGCGTCGATTCGGCCATTCGCCAAGTGACCGAAGATTTGATGTTCGAGATTCCGGAACTGGCGGACGCTGGAGTCACAGAGATTCAGATCGACCTCGACTGCGTGCTCGGAAAGGGGGAGCCCAAGATGATCAAAGGCCCCTCCGATCAAGCACGGCACGACATCGACCGGCGTCGGAAAGCCGCACAGTGGCTTGGCGCTGAAGGACTATGCGCCAAACAGCAGGCCAAGGAAACTCGGCTGCTGGCAGAGGAACGGAGGAAGGTGATTCGCAAGGCCCAGAAGCTGGAAGAGGATCGCAAGAAGCTGCCGAAAGAGCTGCCGCACGCCGAATCGATCGACGATTTGCTTGAATTCGATTTCGTGGCCGAGGAAACGGCGGAGTACCCTAGGATGGAACCGGAGAAGGAGAAGCCCCCGGTGCGACGCGGAAGGAAAAGGTCTCAAGAGCATTCGACTGACCAAACCGATCCGCAATCGGGAGCCAAAAACTCCAAACCCAAGAGGTGCCCTCGCTGCCGCACCAACTCCATGCGGTCCGATGGAACCTGCCTGCAGTGCGATCTGCCTTTTTGAAGCGTGGTCCAAATCGGACAAACTGTAAGCTAGCCACCCTCGCCAGAGGGTGGCTAGCTGCTGGTCCATCGGGGTTTTTTTCTTGTTGCGATCGCTTCACTGCCGCGACTCAAGACTTGCCGGTGGCCACAGCTCCCAATCACCTACCCTCAGGGAGGGGCTCGGAGGAGGAACAACGAAGCGGGGAGGGGACGCAGTATGAGTCCGTTGGAATGCAACGATGGATAGAGCTGAAAGATAGGGCCCTCCCCGCTCCTTCCTCACGACCCTCCCAAGGGGAGCGTGAGGACAATCGCAAGCCTTGCATTCCAAGGGAAGGATGGCATCTCGATAGCATGGCCCCTACAACTTCATCCCGCCGACTCCGGTCGGCCGAACAGATACGACTCACAGAATTGCCGGATGGACCGGTTTTTCTCTATGAAGAATCTAGTGCCAGCACTAGGCAAAAGAACCCGGCCGCCGGCGCGGTCCGGCTAGACGAACGCTTACCGTCAACCTCGCATCTTCGGAAAACATCGAAGGGCATTGGTCGAGGTGGCGGCTGCCAGATCGGCCAGTGGGATACCGCGCACCTGCGCGATGCATTGCGCCGTCGCTAGCACCCGCGATGGCTCGTTTGGCCCCTTCGAACGATAGGGTTCAGGCGCCAAGTAGGGGCTATCGGTCTCCACCAGGATTCGATCGAGCGGAATGCGAGCCGCGACGGCGCGCAAGGCATCGGACTTCTTGTAGGTGACCATGCCGGCAAAGCTGATGTACAGCCCCAGACTCAGCATCTCTTCGGCCACCTCCCACGATTCCGTGAAGGAGTGCAGAACCCCCTTCAGCGGTCCACCGATGCTCTGGTGAACTTGGCGCAACATCTCCAGCATCGTCCCGGTGCATTCCCGCATGTGCAGAATCAACGGCAACCCAGTCCGATGACTCGCTTCCCAGTGCCTGGCAATCGATGCCAGTTGTGTCTCCATCGGGCACTCTTTCCAGTAGTCATCCAGCCCCGTCTCGCCGATGGCTACCACCCTTGGGTGATCCCACAGGCTTTCGATCGCCTGCCAATCCCCTTCCTCCTCCTGGTGAGCGTAGGTGGGATGAATCCCTGCAGCGGCAAAGACCCCATCCAAACGCTCGGCGATCGAAACCGCTTCGAAACTGGTCGCTCGCGTCGTACCGACGCATAGGATCCGTCCTACCCCCGCTAACGCAGCGCGTTCCACCACCTGTTCCAACTGATCGGCCAACCGATGGTCGGTCAGATGGGCGTGGGTATCGACCCATTCCATGCCGGATATCCCCCAAGAACAACTTCTTCAAAAAATCGAAGCACCAATCGCTGCCGATTTTACTGGGAGAAGAAGAAACGGGTCAGATGGTAGAAGACGGGTGCTGCAAAACAAAGGGTATCGATCCGATCGAGCACCCCGGCATGCCCCATCACGAGGGTCCCGTAGTCGTTGACGCCGCGATCCCGCTTGATGGCGCTCATCGTCATTCCGCCAGCAAACCCCATGATCGCCACAATCATGCTGAGAATCGCCGCTTCCCACATCTGAAAGGGGGTGGCCCACGAGAGCAACGCTCCAAAAATCCCAGTGCTTAACGCCCCGCCAATCAATCCTTCCCAGGTGCGTGAACCACTGACCGAAGGAGCGATGACGTTTTTCCCTGCAAAACGCCCCCAAGTCCACTGCAGCACATCTGCTAACTGGCTGATCAGTACGAAATAGAACAAAAACCCTGCGTTGCTACCTTTCCAATCAACCCCTGCGCTAGTCTTCAGGTCGAGGTACAGGAGGGCTGGAGCGTACGACAGGGAATACACACAGACCATCAAACCCGCCTGGATTTGCGCGGCGCGATCCAGGAACCGCTTGTGGTCATTCGAAAAGGCAATCCAGGCCGGGATGATCACCGAAGCATAGACCGGGATCATGATGCTATAGAGACCATAAAAGTCGATCGGTCGGCCAACGGGGTACTCTAGACCGGTCGACCCCAAAGCGATCAGCAGGTACTGCAGCGGCGTGAATATCACTAGGCTCAGGAAGAGCGCTCGGTGATCCCCGCGCCGCGTCGGCGTCATCGTGATGAATTCCCGCAGCGCCCAGAACGACAGCAGCATGAAAAGAATCACCGTCCCGACACGATGCAGCATCAACCCCAGCACCAGGGCGACGCACATCATCCACCAGGCGCGCAGACGCAGCATGAATCGCTTGAGCATCGCCGGCTGGACTGAAGGAATGCTCTGGTGATCTAAATAGCGAGCCACCAGCGTTGAAATGGCAAGCACGGCAAGAACGACACCAAGCAAAGTGTAGGTCGGCAGATTCAACCAGGCCCTTTGGACTGCCTGCTGCGCCACCTCGGTGGCCGCCTCCATGGGAGCCGTCAGGACGGAATCCTGAATCCCAGCGACCGGAACCAGCGACCGGCCATGCTCACTCACGGCTCACGATCCTTCAACCCCTGCACCGTCTCCCTGGCTCGAGAAAGAAACTCCACCTTCCCCTCTCCCGGTTCCAGACGGATCGGCTTGCCAATCGTGATCGAACTAAGCAGCGGGACAGGAAGAAACTCTCCCCGGGGCAGAATGCGATTCATGTTGTCCATGTAGACCGGCACCAGTTCAATATCGGGCCTCTTCTTGGCCAGATAATAGAGTCCGCTCTTGAACTCCCCCATCTTTCCATCGACCGCTCGCGATCCCTCCGGAAAGACGATCAGCGAGTACACATCGGAAATCTCCCGCAGCATGATCTCCACGGGGCTCTGGTGCACTTTGATTTCCTTGCGGTCGATCAGCAAGGCATGGAAAGAGTTGGCAATGTACCGTCGAAACGCGCCAGCCCCCCAATAATCAGCCGCCGCCACAGGACGGGTCAAAGCCCGAATCTCCTTTGGAAGCGCGGCCCAAAGCACCACCGCATCCAGGTGGCTGGTGTGGTTGGCAAAATAAATTCTTTGCCGAATCTCCGGCTTGCAGTCAATCCACCGCACGGTCACGCCGCTGACGAGATTCGCTACCAGAGCGATCGTCCCCCCGGTCAGGCGACGCAGCCACGGAAGGCTCGCCTCCTGCAACCGTCCGGCCCAACCCGACATGAATTCCGGTGTGATCGCCGCCACGCTGCTCTGTCCTTCCCTCGTCCCCGCCTCACTCAATCCACCAGCACTATCATGCTCCTGAACGCCTGCTCAGGCAAGCCATCTTATCTGGAACCTTTTCCGCAAACACCCCAATCCATCCCCATACCATCGTCCCAACCGATCCGGTAACTCCAAAACTTCCGTTTCCACCCCCCCAGTCGCTGCGATCGCTAAACTTGGTTCCGGAATTCCAGAATCGCATTGGATGAAGCGACTTGATGGGGCCATCCGTCCATCCTGTGGGTCCAAGGGTGGCCACTTCTCACCACCTTGCCACGCTGGAATTGCCGCCTAGTCCAGCGGTACAGCACGCCCCGTCCGATGGTGTTCGATAACCGATTCCCGTCGCAGTCAAACGAACCCGGGGCGTAGCCACAGGCTATCGCATGGCACACCGTTGGTGTGCTCTTTCCGACGTCCTGGTTGTGACCTCGAAGTGATGAAAACCCGACAACGGGCCTGTGGTTCCCTACGTCGTAAAAGCAGCCCACGAGTCTGTCTTCAAGTGCCAACGGCACGACGATGAGATAGCCCAGGGCAACGCCCTGGGAACGGTTTTCCGATTTCATCGCCCACGACGCCAAGCCACCCGCCCTGAAGGGGCGGCACCCCGCGCGCGATCCAGCAACATTGCCGATCAGAACCCGGCCTTCGCGGTAATGATCCTAAACCTTACCCTTCTTGAATCCAACGCCGCATGGGTGGCGTGCGTTGATTTCGCTCACGGCACCGGTGGTTGCCACAGCCCCTCTAGCAATAGCTCCGAAGGCTCCTTCTTCGGTCGTTCCCCTTTGCTCTGCACCGGAATCTGAAACCTCAGCGTTTCGGCATAGCAAAGTCCCTGATCGTCTGCGGTGCACCAGTGGAGCGACACCGCCAGCCGCAGTTGGGTCACATTCCCCTCAGGCACTGGGAACTCCCACGCGGCAGGACTCCCTTCTTCCATTGAAATGGAACCTGACAGCAATGATTTTTCCGATCGATCTAAACCTTCTTCCAACGTCCATTCCGCAACCCAACGTGCCGGGGCCTTGGGATTGATTTTCCACCCATCCGGCAACTGCCATGCAGGAACCGCTCGCACCTTGTCGCCCGACGTCACCTCCAACTTCTCCAGCGTGACCTGCCTCCCCTCCGTCGGGAATTTCGCTACAGCCACTGCGGTTGGTCGCTGGGGCTCCTGAAGCCCCTGAATCTCCAGCACTTCGATCGTTCCACTACCCACGTCACCCACTAGCAGTCGATGATTGTTGGTGTCGGCGATATACAGCCGTCCTTCTCGGTAGGAGAGCCCCGCTGGTTCGTTCAGCGGCTGCCCGTCCGCTTCACGCCACACCGTTTCGATCGTCGAACTCTCCTGATCCAGCCGCTTGATCGCGTGATTGTAGGTGTCGGCAATCCAAACATTCGCGCCATCCCACGCGACCGCCAAGGGATGCTGAAGGAGCGCATTTTCCCAAGCGCCATCCCGATCGCCGAAAGTGAATAGGCGCTGAGCCGGCAGCTTGGCCGTCCCGAGGGGAGTCGAGACCTCTCCGGCCTCTGTCCAGTCGATCGCACGAATACTGCTTCCCTCGCTGTCGGCCACATACAGGAAGCGACCGTCACTGGCCAATCCGCTGGGCTGAGCGAACGAGGCGCTGCCGAGACCGTAGGGCTGAGCCGGAAGACGGGGACCGTCGACGATGTCTTCACGACCATTGCCGGCCCACGGACCGATCGCATCAAGGCTCTTTGGCATCCTCCAGATCTGGTGGGTTCCCGCCATCGCGATGTAGATCGCATCGTCGCTCGAAAGAAGATCCCAGGGAGATGCAAGCGCCGTAGAAAGTGGCTTGCGAGTCCATCGTTTCGGAAGATTGCTACCGGGATCGACCCCCGGAAACCCCGACTGCGCCTGGTCGCCAGTGCCAGCAACCGTTTTGACCGTTCGCTGCTCCAGGTCGACCACCCGCAACGCGTGATTCTCGGTATCGGCCACCATCAGTCGGTTTTCATCCAGTGCGATCATGCCTTGAGGCGATCGGAATCTTGCCGCCTGAAAGCTGCCATCCTCCATGCCCGCCAAACCACTCCCAACCACCTCCAATACTTTGCCGTTCTCATCGACCGCGACCAGTCGATGGTGGTTGCTATCAGCGATCCAGATACGCTCGGGTGTCGCAAGCACCTTTCCCGGAAAAGAAAGGGGCCTAACGGGCTGTTCGTCCTCCGCCAGCTCAAAATGAACCGGCCGTGGATTGATCGTCCTGGCTTCCTTCGCCTTGGCAACTTCGCGCTTCAGCACTTTCTGCAGATCGCGGTAGGGAATCTCCCCTCGATGCGCCCACACCAGCTTGCCCTGGGGATCGATCAACACCAACGTCGGCCAGGTATTCACGCCATACGCTTGCCAGAGCACCTGCTCCCGGTCATTCAATACCGGGTGGCGAATCTGATACCGCAGCACCGCCTCTCGCACATTCTCCGTCTGCTTCTCCGCATCGAACTTGGCGGTATGCACTCCAATCACCACCAGCTCGTTCTCAAACTCCTCTTCCGCTTCCTTGAGAATCGGCAGCAGATGCATGCAATTGATGCAGCAGTAGGTCCAGAAATCGAGCAGCACGAACTTGCCGCGCAGCTGTTCGATCTTCAACGGCTTGCGCGTGTTGATCCACTCCGCTGATTCCGGAAACTCGAGAGCCGATGGGGCCGCTGGGGGCTGGAAGGCCACCAGCTTCGGCGCGCGATCCTCATCAAGCTGAGGTACGGTGATCCCAACAGCCGTCGACTCAGGGAGACACGCAATCGAACTGCAGGCATGACGATGCCGGGGAGCTGCGTGGAACGCGAGCCACCCGATGGCCAGTGCCATCATGCACCATTCCAAGAAAACGTTCCGCTTGACACGCATCGTTCTCTCTCCTTTGATCCAGTACTGGACCTACCGCAGCACCTCAGTCCTTTTATCTCCCACCACCCACTACAGCCAAAGACAAAATGCCCTACGGCTCCTGGGCGATGGAACCGATCGATCCCACGCCCCTTTTCCAGCCGCATTCGGCTGCATCCCTGCATAGCCTCACCTTCGCCAAGTCCTCGTCAACCTCTATGCGACTTGATCCATTCGATCGATGGAGCTACCCAAGGCTTTTTTCCTAACTCCAAGTTTAGGTTTTTCCGGTAATTTCGTGGGTCATTGCTTTGTTTTCTCGTAGTCATGAACGCGGTACTCGGTCTCTTACTCGATGCCCCTGCGTACCAACGCTTCTTTTCGAGTACCCGTGTCATTTCATGGAGCGAGAGCACGATGAAAACCAATCGCTTATGCTCCTAAGCCACAATAATACTCCGGAGGATCCCAAATCTACTTCCATACCTTGCCAATCGCCGTCTCCGGCTGGTAGTCATCCCCCTCATGAAGCATGGTAAGAAATCTCAGCGTCAATGACTCCCCAGCCGCCACACGCACCGCGCTGACCTCTCCTTGCTTCATCGCCGAGCGACCAAAGGGATTGGCAACGAAAACACCATAATCCCGATTGTGCCACCAACTGGGACGAAAATTGAATCGATGAGCCGCTACGGTCACCCCCACTTTTTTTCCTTCGATCGCACCGGAATAGTCGACCCAGGAAGCAGCCTTCCCCCAAGTGCCACTGGCAGTTTGGTCCCCTTCGGAGTTGACCAAGCGGCCTCCATTTTTTTCGGTGATCGGCGTCGCTACGCGCACGCCAAAGCCCATCTCCTCCTGATCGCCGAAAACCAGCTCCCGCCCTTCCGATGCCTGAAATGCCGCCTCCCATTCGATCGCCCAGGCACTAGGTACTTCCTTGATCGCAATCCGATGCAACACGGTACCAATCGATCCACCCTCCTTGCCGATCAACGAGGATTGCATCCCCCATCGCAGCACCCCATCCTCCTCGTGCGGTTCTTCGGTCACTTTATCGTGACGCATCCTCGCGCGATTGCGCCAGAAATCTTCCCCGGACAAATCACCGAATGCCATCCACACCCCAGGATGCATCGTGGCATGATCGTCCGCATCGACCCCAGGCACCGGCGGATGGTTGCGTGTCACTTGCGTTCCATTGGGAGTCGATAGGTTGGCGAAATGGGGCCGAGGGATCTCCGAGCTCTCGAGAACAAACTGCCCGATCTCTCGGTCACCCGAATGCAACCGCCACACGCGATCGCTTCGTTCGATCCGATACGATCCCACCTGCTGCGCTTTCACCTCCTGAGTGCCACCCGCTGGGAAAACCACTCGCTGACCCGTCGCTATCCCTGGCCCGCTTCCCTCTCTCTCTTCACGAAGCGTCTGCAGGAAAGCCACGAGGTCGGTGACGTGCTGGATTGTCAGCTGTTTACTGAAATCGGGCATTGCCGAGCGCGCCTGCTGTGATCGTTGCTGAATCGAACCCTTGGGGATTTGGATGATGCTGCCATTGGAAAGACCAAGCGATACCTTCAGGCCACTCTCTTCCACCAGGACTCCGGAATGCACCTCCCCTTCCTCCGTCGCAATCACCTGCAACTGGAACCCTTCGGTGATGACGGCGTTGGGGTCGATGATCGACTGGACCAGATGATGAAGCTGCGATCTGCGTGCGATATCGCCAAGATAGGGACCAGCCGCCTTCTGATTCCGCTGCAGGCGGTGGCACTGCCCACACCCGGCTCCCTTGGGATGGAGAAAAAGAGCCTTCCCCCTCGCTGCATTCCCCTGCGTGATCTGTTCTAGGGTCTGATCCAAGGTAGCGGGGGATGGCTGCGGTGCTAGAACCTGTGGCTGGATCAAGACGATGTAATTCCCTTTCCCACCCGCTTTCCCATCTTGCGTGTTGCCACCTAGCTGGATCGATCCCGCATCCCATTTACGGGAATAGAGATCGAAAGCCCAATGATCCGCTTCGATCGATTCGGTACTCTTTTCAAAACCGTGCAGCAACCAATCAGGTCGCGACGCATTTCTCCGATCGACCGCAATCGTCACCTGCGATGGCATGTGCAGTTCCAGCCGCAGATAGTCGACTCCCGTCGAACCATCATCGTCGTTGGGAGTCTGAACCAGATCGGCCCCAAGGAGCGATTCCGGAACCTTTTGAATTGTGTAGGAGCGATCGGAGTAGACCAGGGCACCAGGAACCAATCCTTGCGGGACGATCTTCACCGATCGGCCCGAAGCGATGCCCGTCACCGCTGCCGCCGCTGGCGGTTCGGACGCACTCCCGACGACCGGATCGATTCCACCACCTTTCTTTTTCGACGCAATCGCCGCACCCCGAATCATCGGCTGTGTATCGCCTTGAAGTTGATCGAGCCACTGTTGGGCGATTTCCCTCGTGGGACCTGCCCGTTGATCCCGCACTTGTTGGACTTCCAATTCCGAAAGGCTCTGTGTCTCCAAAAGAGCCAGCAGGGCTCCCTGTTGCAGAGACGGCGAGGGATCGGCCAGCAGCGATCTCAAGTCGGATTCGGGCAACAGGGATCGCAACGTCTGCCACTGCAGATACGCTACCGTCGGATCCCGCTCTTCGGCGATCGCCTGTTTCAGTTTCTCCACTGACTGTCGCTGATGGCACAGACGCATCGCCTGAACAACCTCCAGGCGAACTCGTGGTTGGTCGCTGGTCAAAAGCTGCATCAACGCATCTGGCAAAGGTGGCTCAGATTTCCCCACCAGCTGGCTACGACGCAGCCAACGATCGGCGAGGATTCGAATCGACTGCACCTGAAGATTCTGCAGCTGCGGTCGCGGTCGATTGCCGGTGGCCCAGTCGAGTATCACTTGATCGATCCTGCGGTCTTGCAGTTCCAGTTGCCCCAAGGTCCAGACCAACCAAGTCTCCTGGCATTCGTCTAGGTTGCCAGCCTGCAGCAAACCGATCGCAGGCTCGATCACCGACGAACCGATCTGCAGCAAGGCCAGTTGAGCATCGCGACGCCGCACTAGAAGCGGCGATCGAAACTCGGCGATGCAATTCTCCAATGTCCATCGCTCGACAGGTCGTTCGCTTTCGATCCTCTGCGTGTCCGCCGCGTAGTCGGATGGCGTTGTTTTGGCAGCGACGCGGTAGATCCTTCCTTCATTGGTCATCTGCCCCTGATCGTCCCATTCCACTCCATAACCACGACTCCATCCCAAAATCCATAGCGCCCCATCCGGACCAACTTCCAGATCGGTCGGTCGAAACAGCGACTGTCCGCCAACGACAAAAGGTTGCCATCCACTCTCCGCTGGCCGCATCAGCGCACCATCCCAATCGGGTCGCCAAAGATAGGTTGTCTTGGAAAGCCAGTCGTTGACAAAAAAGACTCGACGATACGCGTCAGGAAACTGATCTGCATCGTAAAAGGCGACCCCCGTTCCGGAACCTTCAAAGAGCGGACCGCTGACGGGGGCCGTCGGTGGATGAAGGCTGTCTGACCAATGACTGCTCCAAGGATGATTCCATCCAAAATGTCCGCCCGGTAGGATCGAGAAGACGCGATCTCCTTCGGTTTGATCGTTGTCGGTCCCGATCCCATGGAATCCGGAATCGAATGCGATGTCCCATGGATTGCGAAAGCCTCGACAAACCACTTCCAGCTGCGAACCATCGGGCTGGCAGCGTAGAATTCCACCATCCAATCCCCAGTCATCGGCCGGATCGTGGTAATTGCGACGGTACGTTTCGCGAGTGAACACCTCCGGATCGGGAATATCGGGAGTCCCATCCGGCGCGTCGACGCCCCACAACTCCCGAAACGCCTTCGGGGCAACGCGTCCTGGCTGCGTCAGCCCCTTCGAATTCCCTTTGCTCATGTAGACCCGACCATCAGGCCCCATCTGCAATCCATGCAGCCCATGCTCCAGGTTACCCAGGTCGGTATAAAGCCGCGTGTAGCGATCGGCAACATCATCGCCATCGAGATCTCGAAGGATCGTCAGATCGGGTGCGTTGGCGACCCACAGATCGTCCCCTACCCAAAGCAGCCCCTGGATCGCATTGAGCCCTTCGCCGAAAGCGTGGATACGGTCTGCCTTGCCATCACGATCCTCATCCAGCATTAGGACGACGCGATCGCCGTCGGTTTCCGGAGTCGGGTTGCGGTACTGCGGCCCCATGCCGATGAAGAGCCTTCCTCGACGATCGAATGCCATCGAACAAGGCTGCCTCACCAGCGGCTCACTGGCAACCAGCGTTACCTCGAACCCTTCGGGTACCGAAGGCAATAGTGAGCCATCCGCGGCGGCATCGGTGAACTGTCCCCAGGAGAGGGACGCGGTCGAAGAAAGGCTGATCAACAGGATCGCGATGGCGAACCAAGGTGATTGGGCAACGTACTTCATCGAGCGATCCTCGTAGGCCACTATCGCATCCGATCGCGTCGCGAATTTTCTACGCTTGGAATTCGCTCCCCGTTCTCGTCTTATCGTGAAGCCGCCACAGAGCGATGGCAAGCAGAAGGGAACCGATCGACGATCGATTTTTCAGCATTTCTTAGCGGTACGGCGCAAAACGAGCAATCTCCAGCCACCAGAGGGCTATTGCCCCTCTCCGCGAGAAAGTCCCTGTCTTACTCGTGCTCGTGCTCGTGCTCGTGCTCGAAAAAAACCAATCGCACTACAACGCTTGGTTCTGGTGTGTTCGCGGGCTGGTCGATTGGACTGGAAAATCTTGATTCCAATAACGCTGAGCCGCAACTCGAACTCTCATCCTCCCATCGCCCGGCTCACACACCCTACAAGCCGATCGCTCGCACACCCTCTCTCCGTGCCCTTGGCGCCTCCGTGAGCAACCCTCAGCATCCGTGTGGGTCTGATTGCGCACGCGCGGCAGGTTGCAATCCGGCCACGACTGCAGAGAGGGAGCGGGCATCCCTGCCCTTGGTGTCGCATCCATGCGACTCTCCCAATCCGCGTGTTCGCCAGTCAGATTTTTGGGTCGATCAGCCAACCAGTCGCAATGGTTGAGCTTGGCAACGGACCACCCCTTCGACAAACTCTTCGAAGATCCGCACATCCAGCGCGCTGGCGGCAGGGGATTCTGGATGGAACTGCACACCGATGCACATCCAGTCTTCCATCTCGCTTTCAAACGCTTCGATAACGCCATCCTGGCAGCGTGCGGTGACGCGAAGTCCCGGAGCCAACTGGTCGATCGCCATGTGGTGGCGGCTGGTGACGCGGATCTCCCCTTCGCCATAGACGCGACCGACGATCGAATCGGATTCCACCACCAGCGAGTGACGATGGTTCGGATCGTTGATATCGCGGTGCTGAATCGCTTCCGGCAGATCGATCGGCAGATGGAAGAAGAGGTTGCCACCCAGATGCACATTGATTAGTTGGTGACCGGTCCCGATACCGAAGACAGGCAGGCGGCGTTGAGCGATCGAGGCGATCAGCTTGCGATCAAAGGCTTCGCGTCGAGCGTCCATGGGACGAACGGAGCTATGGAGCATGTAGCCATCGTTTCGGGGATCCAGGTCGGCACCGCCGATGAGGACGAATCCTTGCAGCATGTCGAGCACATCCGACAGGTCCTGATCATCTTCCATCGGAGGAACCACGACAGGGATCCCTCCGGCGGCTAGAATGTTGTCGTAGTAGCCAGCCGCCAGATAGCTGTAGGCGGGGACACCCTGGTGCGTGTTGCGATAATCTGCGTTGATCCCGATCAATGGCTTGCGCTGCATCCTCTATACCCTCCTGAAGAGAAACGTGAATCCAAATCCTTTGGAAGTGACGTCTGCAGAGGCACTGTTCAGGCGATGCCGGCCAAACGGGGCAGATCGTGTGGGGCTTCCTGGCCTCCGACCGAACTGCATCGAAAAGACGAGTCGACTTCGTGCGTTCCCTGCTCGATCCCACCTGCGTCCAGTCACCCGCGGTCGCAACCCTGCGACCGCATCCATGTGACGGGCAAGAAAGTAAGCTGTACCGCCTGGGAGGGCAAACAGGGGGGCGTATTTAGGGGCTGCGGGATTTGCTGTCACTGCATTCAGTGCTAGCATTTGCGAGGTTCCATGGAGGCTGATTGAAGGAGGCGGGGATGAGATTTCGCCGTGCAAGGCTGGCTGGGGTAGGTTTCTGCATCCCTCCGGAGGTGCTTTCTTCAGGGGAAATCGAGCAAAAGCTGAGGGAAGTCTATGGTCGGCTGCGGTTGCCCGAGGGCCGATTGGAGGGGATGAGCGGCGTTCGGGAGCGGCGTTTGTGGCCCCGGGGCACACGAATCTCCGATCCCAGCATCCGCAGCGCTCAGTACGCTCTGCAGGCAGCTGGGCTGTCCGCCAGTCAAATCGACTGCCTTTTTCATGCCAGCGTCTGCCGGGAATTCCTGGAACCAGCCACCGCATGCCGGGTCCACCACGAACTGGCCCTGCCGGCCCGCAGCATCGCCTGCGATCTCTCCAACGCCTGCCTAGGGCTGCTCAACGGCGCCCTCCAGATCGCGATGGGGATCGAATGCGGGTGGTGGAAAAGCGGCTTGGTGGTCGGCACCGAAGATGCCCGGGGACTGATTGAAACGACGCTGCAACACCTTTCGACCGACTCCAGCCTCACACGCCAATCGATCAAGCCAGCCTTTGCGTCGCTGACGATCGGATCGGGCAGCTGTGCTTGGCTGATCGCCGATGAATCGCTGGCACCCGATGGGCGGCCGATCGAGCAATTGGCTGCCAGGGCACACACCCAATACAACGCCCTGTGCCTCAGCGATCAGGACCGCGCCGGTTCCGCCATGCAACCGCTCATGGAAACCGACTCCGAACAACTTTTGGCCGCAGGGATTGAGACAGGCAAGGCAGCCTTCGAGGATCTCATCGCTGACTCCGGCATCGCGCGCGACCGAATCGATCGCACCGTCTGCCATCAAGTCGGCTCCGCGCACCGCCGCTTGATTTTGGAAGCCCTCCAACTGCCGCTCGATCGCGACTTTGCCACCTTCCCCTGGCTTGGCAACACCGGCTCGGTCGCGCTCCCCACCGCCCTTGGACTTGGGATCGTGCATCAAGCGATCCAGCCGGCTCACAGCCTGGCGCTCTTGGGAATCGGATCGGGGATCAATTCGATCATGATGCTTCTTGGTCCCGGCACCACTCCCTCCATCGGCGATCCGCTCGACCTCCCCCCGCTCACCTGACCCTCAACTTCTCTGGCCTCTCCGTGCCCTCTGCGCCTCCGTGAGTTACCCTCGGGCGGCATGCAAAAATATCTCTCACAGAGACACGGGGATCACGGAGGGAAGAGAAGGCAAAAGCCTCCCTCTCTCTCCGTGCCCTCTGCGGCTCCGTGAGTCACCCTCGAGCGGCATGCAAAAAAATCTCTCACAAAGGCACGGGGATCACGGAGGCAAGAGAAGGCAAAAGCCCCCATGCGGATTCCACACAGGCGGGACGCCCGTGCCACGAAGGCAGTTTCTGTGCTAGGCCCTCTGGGCATGGAATCAGATGGGTTGAAGCATCGATGGACCAAACCACAACATGTTTACCCGCATGACCAGCCCCGGAGGGGCGGCATTACTTTTGCCGGGGCCGACAGGCCCCGGAACGGAAGGAGGAAAGGTATTCCATCCTCTTCCACCGGTGGCGGTCGCCACCGGCAGTCACTGTGTCGGCCCTCCGGGCCTGCAAGAAAGCCTCCCTCTCTCTCCGTGCCCTCTGCGCCTCCGTGAGCGATCGATCATCGGCGCGGTTCACCAAGCTTCAGTCGCTCCTCCCATCGCGCAAGCGACTGGATCGCGTGGTTGCGGTCGACAATCGAGGGAACCATGCCAGTCAGCTTGGCGTACTGATACGACGCTAACACCCGAATCTCCAGCTGCTCGTGCACCAACGCATCCAGCAGCCACCGCCGCCAAATCGGATCGGAACCCGCCTGCGGCACTCCCTGCCAAAGAAGCTTCAGCACCGGCTGCCAGTTGTCAGGTCGCTGCGCAATCTCCAACTCCAACCGCTCCCGCCATGCCAACTCCTCCCGACATCGATGGCTGACCCAGTCGATCCACCCATGCCAAGAGTCGGCATGATGCGGATCGCCAAGCAAATTGTTCACTCCGACCACCAACGAAAGATCCCCCGCTTCCAATCTCTGATCCGCCTCCCACGAAGCCTCTCTAGCACCGGCAATAACGAGTTCGGCCTTCGCTCCCAGCTCCGCCCCCGTCACCGTCTTGCGCTGTAGGTCGGATTGAGCAACTTCCCAGGATGCAGATACCACCGAACGATCCTGCCGCATGGTGGCCGCCACGTCTGGTTCCTTCGCCGTCATCGGCGGGCCATCTGCGAGCGGTGCTGCCTGGCGAGTTGGCGCCGCGACTGCCATGTCTTCAAGCACCGGTGCGGATCGAATTGGAAGAGGCGGGGTTCCGAGTGAAAGTACCAACCATGCAACGGCCGCAGGAACGATCAACCCTGCCAGTATCCAGTAGCGGCGAGAAGAAAATGTTTCCGATGTAGCCAAGGCTACACTTCGGTCGGACCTGACATGATCCAGCCGATTCGAGTCATCCGGGGTGACCGCAGCAACGGGGATATCGAGTTCCTCCACCCCTTTCGCCCCATCCCGACATCTACCATCCAAGCCGATTGCCAACACGCGCTGGATGCGGTCCGACGAAAGCCCGTGAGGTCGAGTCATTTCCGAGGCAAGGGGAGCCAGCGCCAGCAGTTCGTCCAGCACCTGGTCGCTTTCGATCGCCAGCCGCTCGAACGCCTGCGCCTGATCGGCGGGCAATTGACGCTGCAGATACCCAGCCACCGACGCCGGATCGATCCCCAGTCCGGTCCCCGACAGAGGCGGGGTGCGAGGTGTCGACGATTGGCGCAGCTTCCCGAGGTGTTCGTAGAGCGACCTGGCAGCCGAGTGCTGCTGCAACTGATCGTCCAGCCTCGCCTGCTGCTGCGGATTGAGCAATCCGCATTGGCCGGCAATCAAGGTGCGCAAGGTGACCCGCATCCATTCGCTCGCTTGCAGCATTCCAGCCATTCAGGCCACGGCCCGCGCGAACGCCGCCGGGCATCGAATGCCCGGACGGTAGGAAATAGAAGGAGGAATGTCCAGGGCGATTCCGTCAGAACGCCCTGCCTTTCCCCCGCACCTTAAATGATCCCGTGATGGCTCAAATACCGCTCGGCATCCAAAGCCGCCATGCACCCGGTGCCCGACGAGGTGATCGCCTGACGATAGTAATCGTCCGACACATCTCCCGCGGAAAAGACCCCCTCGACACTGGTCTCCGTTCGGAACGGCTTGATCCAGCGAATGTATCCCTTATCCGTTAGCTCCAGCTGCCCGTCCAAGAAGGCGGTGTTCGGGGTGTGGCCGATCGCAAGGAACAACCCTCCTGCCTCCAGCTCCGAAACTTCCTTCGTCTGGTTGTTGATGACGCGAACGCCGGTGAGCCCCTTTTGGTCGTCTCCCAGCACTTCCTGCAGCTCGGTGTTCCAGCAGACCTCGATCTTCGGATTGTCCTTGACGCGCTGCTGCATGATCTTCGAAGCGCGGAGTTCGTTTCGGCGCACCAGCAAGGAAACCTTCGACGCATATTTCGAAAGGTAGGTCGCTTCTTCGATCGCCGAATCACCACCGCCGACCACGATCAGCGGTCGTTTACGGAACCGAGGCAACGCTCCGTCGCAAACCGCGCACGCACTGACACCGCGATTTTTGAATGCCTCTTCGCTGGGAAGGCCGAGGTAATTCGCCCGTGCCCCGGTTGCGATGATGACGGTGTGGGTTTGATGCACACCACTTTCCAGTGTCTCAATCCGGAACGGCTTCTTGCTGAAATCGACTTTCACGACATCGTCGGTGACGATCCGCGTCCCGAAGTTCTTCGCCTGCTGGCGCATCAGCTCCATCAGCTCCGGTCCCGTCACCGCATGAGCGTGCTCTTCGATCGGCGGCATCATCGTCACCCGGTCCGGGTCGATCGCCGACTCCAGAAACTCCTTTAGCTTGCCCGACGGGTAACCGGCGTAGTTTTCCACTTCGGTAGTCTGAGCCAACTGGCCCAGAGGCAGGGTGCCCTTGAGTCGATTTTCTTCGGTGAGCGCCCCTTCGAACAGAAGAGGCTTCAAGTTCGCTCGCGCCGCATAAATTGCGGCCGACCAACCAGCAGGCCCGCTACCGATAATGATGCAGTTTTCTACTGTCATTTCGACCCTTTACCTCGATCCATGGACTGAGAACTTCAGGAATCCAAATCCTGCTGAAGCACAAGCACTAGAGCGTACCCAAAGGGCGTCGGGAAGGAAAGAGAGCGACCGAGCCGGCGGGATGTCCGGAACGCGCCAGTTCTCACCGTCGCAGACGATCTGCCTGCCCGCGTTCGCAATCGTTGCCTCCGATCCGTTATGATGGGGACTTGGCAAGTCCGGATCGATCGCATTCCGGACCTGAATGAAGCTCACCTTAGCCTCCAGATCCTTCCCCAGATCGCTCACCGATGCATACGCTGCGACTCCAGGTCACCTATCCACGGCTACCTGATGATCGCACCAAGGTGTCCCGACCAATTGGGGAAATGGCCTAATCGACTGGATGGGAATTGCAGCATGGGTAGATCGCTCTGGAACCTCCCTCTCCTGTTGGCAGGATGCGTGACCTTCCTCTTGGGGACGGCCGCCAGCAACATGAAGGCGTTCGCCAAGGTATCGATGTCCTCACCGGGCATGCTCAACTACTCGGTGGTGCGTCCTGGCCAACAAGTTTTTCTCTCGGTGGAAGTGACCAACGACACCGATGCTCAGGCCAGGGGGCGAGTCCTTGCGACGCTAGAGGAAGAGACCCGCATGCAGTTTGCTGGTGCGTTCCAACTGGAACCGGGGGAAAGGCAGCGCGTGGTGATTCCTGTGGGCGTTCCGGAAAGTGCCTATCCCGGCACCCGGATCGACGCTCAGGTGCGAATGGAACTAGAAGGACAGGAAGGCCAATCGGAAGCGGTAGTGGAAGAAGGGAAGGCGGTCTTCGAGACGATTCCTCTGTACGTCGATCCCGACGACCATGTGACACTGATGATGATGGAGACGAAGCCTCGGGAGCCATTTGACTGGCAGTGGCGAGCCGATGCGAGGCATTACAACTACGAACTGATGGTGGCATCGCGGGTTCAAGCTGGTTGGACTCGTCGCAGCGTGGAAGTGGCACCCCATCCCCTGCCGACCGACCCCGAGGCGTGGGATGTCTACGATTCGGCGATTCTTACGGATGAGGTATTCCTGCGCGACGCGGCGGCCACAGGTGCGATCCAAAGCTGGGTGATGCGCGGTGGCAGGCTGTGGATTCTCCTCGATCAGCTCTTCCCGCTTGCGGCCAACACCGACGACCCCTTGCAACGCCAAGCCATCAGCAACCTCCAGTCGCTGCTAGGCGGATCGGTCAAACTAGACATCCAGGACGACTGCTATTTGGATACCATTCAGATTGAGACTCGTGAACCGCTGAATGCAAGTGCCGAAGAGCTGAACTACTCGGTCGACCCACCGGTGCGCATGCGTCGGGTGCTGATCGAAGGTGGCGAGGTGACTCACCGCATCGGCGGCTGGCCTCTAATCACCTGGGTTCCACTGGGCCAAGGGGAAGTGCTGATCACCACCATGGAAGCGCGGGGATGGCTGCGCGAACCGTCTCGCAAGCGGGGTGGGGATATGAGCGAGTTTTTCGATTTCGGTGAAACACCTACTGCAGGCCCTAGCGGCGGTCCCGCCGTCGCCACATTCCGTGGGCGCAAACGACCTCCCAACACCAAGGCAGGGATTGTGGTGGTGGAGCAGATGATGTCATCGGAATTCGCCGTGCGTCCTTGGTTGGGCGTCCTACCTTTGCGACTCTACGAAGCCAGGACGAAAGCGCAGGAGCGAGAAGCGCTTGCCAGCGCGGTGGTGGAACAGATCGGCGTTCCTGTGATTCCCAGAAGCTGGATGCTGGGATTTCTCGGCAGCTTCCTAGCCGCCACCGCAGCGCTCGGATGGTGGCTGCACCGAATCGGACATGTCGACCGCCTCGGTTGGGCGGCTCCCTTGCTGGCGATCGCCATGGCGATCCCGGCATGGGCTGCCACGCAGTGGCTGCGAAAAGATCTCGCGCCCCAATGGTCCACCATGCAGATGGTGGATGGATCGGCCAATGTCGATCGAGTCGACGTCGATGCCACGATGGCGGTCTACCGCCCCGAAGCTGGCGCGCTCTCCTGGTCGACTGAAAAAGATGCCCAAGGCTCCTTCTCCCCCGAACTCGCTTCCGCCACCCCCAACCTGCGACTGGCTTCCGATCGGACTCGATGGAGCTGGGGGGCGGACCGCTGGCCGGCTGGGGTCTGGAACGTCGACCAGCGTTTTGAGCTGCCAGCGACTGGATTGGCGATGCGAGGCCAGTGGGTTCCAGGTGGATTGGAACTGCAGTGGATGAATGGACCAGACCGAGTCGGACGGCCTGAACTGGAGGCGTTTGAGGATCTGCTGGTCCTTTGGCCGCCAGCCCAGGCCGCACTGGCCAAGAAAACAGGAGACGGAAAGTGGCTGGTGGATGCCGACGCGCTGGCCGATGGCGTCTCTTGGGTAGAAGGGACCTTGCTGGATGGAAGGCAACTGCTGCATCAGAAGATCTATGGAAGCCTCTTTGGCGATCGGATGCGCGATCCTTTCACCGTTTCCTTGCCGCTGGTCTGTGGCTGGACCCGCTCTCTGCCAACCCCCTATCAGCTCGATCCTCCCCTGGACGGCAAGGGGGAGGCCCTCTGGAAGGTCCCGCTGCAGATCGCGCCGCCGCAACCGGGCAGCCGCATCGATATTCCCGGATGGATGGTCCGAGCCCGGTCGGCCCCCACGACCGAGGGCAAATCGATTGTCTTCCGCGACATACTCGGTAAATGGGCAGGCTCCTTCACTCAGCCCGCCCTTGCCGACCTAACCTTTGAACTTCCGCAGTCGGTCCCTGGCATGGTGATCGACTCGGCCATCCTTCGCCTGCGCGTTCTGGCACCCGAACGAACGCTTTCGGTTTCCTCGGTGATCGATGGCATGGTCGATCGACTGGATCAGTGGACCAGTCCCACCGGATCGGTCACGGTGGAAATTCCCGAAGCGATTCGTCAGAAACTGCTCGATGGCAGCCTGATCCTGCGTGTTGAGCTTGGTCCGATGCTGCGCAAATCGGAATCGTCCGAGGCGCCGGCTGCTATTGCATGGACCGTCGAGTCGATGCGCATGGATGTCCAAGCGTCGATTCCATCCAACCCCTGATTTCGAATCGACTCCGCAAGCCCCCCGTCCTGTTTTCTTCGTTCCAAGGATTCCGCCGATGGATCATTCTCCAGTCGTCGACATCAAGAACCTCACCAAACGTTATGGGGAGTTCACTGCGCTGGACGATTTGACGATGCATGTCGATTCGGGCCAGATCCTCGGTTTCATCGGCCCCAACGGCGCGGGAAAAACGACGACCATCAAGATTCTGGTGGGAATGAGCCTACCGACGTCCGGGACGGCTAGGATCGCCGGCATCGACTGTTCGTCCGGCGCTTCCCAGATCAAGCGGCTGGTTGGCTACATGCCCGACCGCTTTGGTTCGTATGACAACATGCGAGTGACCGAGTACCTCGATTTCTTCGCAGCCGCCTATGGGATTCCCTATCGCCAGCGAAAGCAGCGGATCGAAGAGGTGCTAGAGACCACATCGGCTCAGTACATGCGCGACCGCTATGTGGAAAGCCTCAGCCACGGTATGCAGCAGCGCATCGGGATCGCTCGCGTCCTGATCCACGACCCCAAGGTGCTGATCCTCGATGAACCGGCTAACGGCCTCGACCCACAGGCCCGCATCGAAATGCGAGAGCTACTGCTGAAACTGGCTGCCAGCGGCAAGACACTGATTGTCACCAGCCACATCCTCCCCGAACTGGCTCGCATCTGCAGCACCGTCGCCATCATCACCGGTGGGAAACTACGAGCCTTCGGGACTCTGGATCAGGTGATGCATTCGCTCTGTCCCAAACGCACCTTCGAGGTGCAGCTGGCCGACCGCGCCGATTGTGGCAAATGCCATGCGTTCTTGGAGTCGATGGGCAATGGCCTGGAGGACCTGCAAAGCAGCCAAGCGGAAGGGGTCGTCCGGTTCAGCTCCCAGAAGGACGAACAATCGCTTGGCGAGATCCTCCGGGAGATGATCGGCGCCGGACTTTCGGTCACGCAGTTTCGTGAGGTGCCAAGCGACCTGGAAGATGCCTTCCTGAGCGTGGCCAAGCCGATGGGAGCGACAGCATGAACTGGTTGGACAACCCTGTGATGCGCCGCGAGTGGCGCGAACGAGTCCGTTCCTGGAAGTTTCTTGCTGCATTTCTCACCGTCGGCGGATTGGCCGCGCTGGTGGTCCTCCTTCGCTGGCCACAGATCGCGTCGCTGGGCAACACCGCGACGGCGGGCGACCTGGGGGGAGCTAGCGGTTCAGGGATCACTGCCGCCGTGCTGTCTCAGGGCACGATGGATGTCTTCCGCCCACTGGCCTTCGGACTGGCCGCCACGATCGCGGCGCTGGTTCCCGCCTTTCCCGCCACATCGATCGTCCGCGAACGGCGGCGGGGAACGCTGGCGATGCTGCTGCAAAGTCCACTACATCCGTTTGCAATCTACGCCGGAAAATGGCTGGTCAACGTCGCCATTGCCTGCGCCCTGATCTCGGCCAGCCTCCCTGCCATCGCTGCCACCCACATGCTGGGCGGGTTGTCGTTTCGATCCCATGTGCTGCCACTGCTGGGAATTCTTGTGCTGATGGTGATGGTCTTCAGCGCGGTGGGACTTTGGATCAGTAGCCGAGCCCAGAGTGCGGATGGCGCTCTCCGGTGGACCTATGCCGCAGTGCTGGCCATCGCTGTGCTCAGCCTGATCCCCTCAATCCTCTGGACCGCAGGCAGCGGCGCCATGCCCGGCTTAGGGAAGTGGCTTCGCGCCTGCTCCCCGCTCTCCGCCATCCAGGAAGTGTTAGGTCAGGGTGCCAGCGGCGGAGAAGGAATTCTTCAAACCAGCGGTTGGTTGGGACCCTATGCCCTGGCCAGCGGCCTGATGATCGCGGCAGCCGCAGCGGCGACGCTTTGGGAACTTCGCGTCCAGAATCTGGAGAAGAATCGATCGGCAGGTCGCGTGACCAACGAACAATCGTCGGGAGTTCAGTGGTTCCGACGGCTGGCGTTTCTAGTCGACCCCAAACGCCGATCCTCAGGCATCCCTCCCTTGGTCAATCCGGTCCTGGTCAAAGAGTTTCGCACCCGCAAATTTGGACGACTCCACTGGCTTCTTCGCATCGTCGCCCTTTGTGCCATCGGCTCTTTGGGGCTGACGGTGATCACCGCCACAGGCACCGTCGCCTGGGGCGCGCCAAGGATCGTCGCTGCGATGGTGATTTTGCAGTTGGCTTTGCTGTTGCTCTTCGGACCCAGCCTCGCCTCCGGCCTGATCGCGGGAGAAATGGAGAGTGGTGGCTGGGTGCAACTTTGCATGACACCGCTGAAAGCAGCAAAAATTGTCACCGGGAAGGTGATGAGCGTCGTTTGGACGCTGCTGCTGATCCTGCTGGCGACCCTGCCGGGCTACTTCGCCATGGGCTACATTCAGCCGGAGCTAAAGACACAGCTGATTCACGTCGTCGCTTCGCTACTTCTCTCAGGTGCCATGATCCTGGCCGTCAGCGCTTGCTGCAGTGCCTATCAGAAGACCACCGCCGTCGCCACAGCAACCAGTTACGGAATCCTGCTGGCTCTGCTGGCCGGAACCTTTCTTGTCTGGGTCGCTCGCGACAAACCCTTCGGTAAAGAATTCGTCGAGAAAACACTGACGCTGAACCCCGCCGCCGCAGCTCTCTCAGAAATCCGCATGCCCGGTTTTGAAACCTACCAATTGGTCCCTCAAGCCTGGTATGTCAGTATCGCGATCACCCTCTTCTGCTTCCTTCTGCTTGGATTTCGAACATGGCAACTGACGCGACCCAAGTGACCGGCAGTAAAAACTCCCAAACGCGAAAGACCCAAAAGCGGTTTGCCCAACTCATGGCATTCGCTCTGTTCGTGCTGGGTTGGTCCAAAGCCGAAATGGTCTGCGCGGAAGATCCGTCCATCCCATCGGTGTCGTATCAGTTCCTGATCGATCCAATCGCACTCGATTGGTCGGGCAGCCCCAAAGGAGAAGTACCCGATTGGTCCGATCGCTGGCTGACCAGCGATCGGTTGGAGGATCGGCTGGTCAGCGTGCAGGTGGCTGGCGCGCGACTGGATGCAGGGCTGGATGTGCCGCAGGAATTCGGGCCGATGGTAAGCCGTTGGTTGAACGATTCGCCGCTGCCGGTTCTCCGGCGCGCCCTGGTGTCGACTAGTCTTCGTCTGAAGCGTCCGGAGGATATCCCGACGCTACTCCAGATCGCACAAAACGATGGGCCCCTGGGGGCGGTGATCGAGTCGCAGATGATGGGTTGGAAACCAGAAGCATTGGAGGAAGTGTGGCGGAAGCGAGTCACCGAAGGGACAGCCCTCAGCCCCAGCATGCAGCTGGCATTGGAAGGCTTGGCGTCTCTCGGAAAAAAAGAGGACCTTCCTGCCATCGAGGCGGTGATGGAGAAGCACCCGGAGGCGACCGTGCGGCGGGAAGCAGCGGCCGCAATCGGTCGTATCGATCCGATTCGTGGCAACCAAATCGCCTCTCCATCGATCCCTCAACCCGATACGATCGACTCCGCGCAGGCCGATCTCCTACTGGGACTGATCGGCCCATCCCCTTCCGCCGAAGCGATCGGAGTCTGCGAAGCAGTCGCCCGTTGCAACAGCTACCCCAATGCAGCCACCGCCCTGAGACGACTCGCCACCATCGATGATTCCAAGGCGAAAGAGATCGCGCGAAGTTGCAGCGATCTTGACGACAGCCAGTGGATCGATGCGTCGATCGATGTGCTTCAATCTCCACCCTCCATCGACGACCTTCCTAAATGGCTTCGATGGTTAGGCAATCCCAATCGCCACCTTCGCGATCGCGTCAGTCGGGTGCTGACGCAATTGCGCCAAGAGGAATCCCAGCGGCCCAAGATCGACCAGGAGATCGATCAGATTCTCCAGAATGGGACGGCTAAAGCGATCGAGCAGTCGATGATTCTTTCGGTGCTGTGGGATCGACGCGAGGCGCTTCCACATATTCTGAATCGGCTGGATGATCCACTGCCAGACCTTTCGGTCTCTGCGGCATGGGCCACCAGCCACCTTGCCCATCAGCAGTCCGACCTCGATGCGATTCGGGAACGATTGACGGCCTATGTGGAGGCGACGATCGATCCCGACCGCAAGTCGATCGCGCCGGCCAGCGACTACCATCGGATCGCGCATCTGATGGAGCTGATGGGAAGGCATCAGCAGGAAACGGCCTTGCCGCTGCTGGAGCGATTCATCCCTAAGGAGTCTCCTTTCCCCACCTTTTCGCGATGCGCCGCCTTTTGGGCAATCGGTGCAATCCAAAAGGATAAGCCCGATGCGTCCCAACGCGCGGCGATCGAACAAAGGGTGCTCGATTTTGCCAGTCAGAACCCCGAAAAGATCTATGTTCGCGCCATCGGCACGATGGCGCTAGGAAAAATGGGAAATCCTGATTCCATCTCCAAGTTGGTTCAGATGCCCGAGCCACCGCATAGCCCCATCGGCACCGCCAAGGAGTGGGCGATCCAGCGACTGGAAGGGATGGCAAAGCCTTGATCGGAAGCGGATCTGCGCCGACTGAAAGGATCGCTGTGGCCCCTGATCCACCGCGTGGCAGTTAGAAACGATTTCGTGCGATCCGAACGATAGGAAAACTCAGTTTCTTCTGTGGTAAGAAAGGTTCGATGATGAGAAAGCACCAGTTCGATCTTCGATCGCTGCTCCCCCTGCTGCTTTGGATAGCAACTGCAAGTTTTAGCGATCGCCTGCTGGCCGTCGAAGGAGAGGTCTTTCTGCTTTGGGAACAGGGGGCTCCAGGCGCTCTGGGACAGGAGCCGAAGGACAAGCCCCAGGTGACGCTGCATCGTTTGCCGGGAGTCGATCGAGCGCCGCTATTGATCATCTGCCCGGGTGGTGGTTACGGCGGATTGGCGATGGATCATGAAGGGCACCAGATCGTCGCTTGGGCTCTGGAAAATGGGATGTCGGCCTTGCTGTGTGAGTACCGGCATCGAGGCAAGGGGTACGGTCATCCTGCCCCGCTTCAAGACGCGCAGCGCGCCATCCGCCTGGCTCGCACCCGCGCCGATCAATGGAATATCGACCCCACGAAAATCGGGATCCTTGGCTTCTCCGCAGGTGGCCACCTCGTCTCCACCGTCATCACCCATTTCGATGCGGGAGATCCAGCAGCGGCCGATCCCATCGCCCGTGCGTCCTCCCGACCCGACTTCGCGATCCTCTGCTATCCTGTGATCGCTTTCGATCAACCATTCACCCATGGAGGTAGCCAGAAAAACCTGCTCGGTGAAAACCCGGATCCCGCACTGGTTGCCTCTCTTTCCTCGGAACGTCAGGTCAAATCCGATACACCTCCAACTTTCCTCTTCCATACCCAGGAAGACAAACCGGTGCCTCCTCAAAACAGCTTGGTCTTTTATCAGGCGATGGTGGAGAAGGGAGTGCCAGGCGAGCTGCATTTGTTTGAGAAAGGGCCGCATGGAGTGGGGCTGGCCAAGTCGATTCCGGGGACTGCGGAGTGGCCGAACCTGTGCCTGAAGTGGCTGCGTTCTAGAGGCTTTGTGAAATGAGGTGTCGGTGAGCGATCAACCGCAGGTGGGCGATATCGAGCTGGAGTTAGGCGTGCCATTTCCCGGAGCGATCGTCTCACAGGAACATTGGACTCAACCTGCTTTGCATCGATTGCCCGAAGGACCGATCGACTGGGTCAAGCTGTTTGAACGCAATGCACCGCGCATTCTCGACCTAGGCTGCGGCAATGGACGATTCTTGATCGCATCGGCTCTCAGGCATCCAGAATGGGATCATGTCGGAATCGATGTGCTCCCGGTGGTGCTTCGTTATGCCACGCGCCGCGCCCGGCAGCGAGGGCTTGCCAATCTCAAACTGGCGGCATGCGACGGCATCGGATTCCTCACCCGCCATTGCCGCGATCACGATTTCCACGAAATCCACCTCTACCATCCCCAGCCTTTTCTGGGCACCGGAGCCGAGGCGCGGCGCTTGGTCGATCGGAACTGGATCGAACAGGTGCTGCGTGTCCTTGCACCGAACGGCAAACTTTTCGTGCAGACCGATAACGCGGCGTACTGGAATTACCTGCTGCAGGTTCTGTCGATGGTGATGGACGTCGAGCCGGTTTTGCAGCCCTGGCCTGAAGATCCCCAGGGAAGGACGCGCCGTGAGATCATCGCAACACAGAAGGGACTGAGGATCTATCGAGCCGTAGCGACCCCCAAGGCAGGCTTCAGTCCCGAAGCCTTAAGGGATTTGCTCCACCAAATCCCTGATCCCGTGTTTGATGCCCGCCATGACAAAAATCCGAAGGGTTGGACACGCAAAGGCGGCTCACGCCGCAACCGCCGGCGTGGCGATCGCCGATCGTAAACCAAGGCTCATCGAAGATGAGGATGGTGCGCGAACGATCAAACCACCTTCCCAATCTCTGTGACTCCGTGCCTCCGTGAGACACCTCCGTCGGATCGAAAGGCAACGTCACGAGGCTGGTTTTCTTGCCTCTCACGGAGGCACCAAGGGCACGGAGGAAAAGCCAGGGATGGAAGTAGAAGTGATCGCGTGATAGGGAATTGAATCCACGCTTAAAGAATCGCATCATCTTCTCAATCTCTGTGCCTCCGTGCCTCTGTGAGATCCCTCTTCGTCTGGCAAGCCAAAGCGATTCACCGAAAGTCGCGGGACCCGATGGCGATTCCCTGAAGGGCGGTTGAGAGATCATCGACATGCCGCACCAGCAGGTGCCGCACCCCCTCCCGCGATTCGAGTATTCCTTCCACCAGCCACGCATTGGACTGTTTGCAGACCAGCGAGTATCGTTGCCAGACCTCCTGTCGGAAGACCAAATTGACTGTGCCCGTTTCATCCTCCAGGGTCACAAAGACGATCCCCTTGGCGGTCCCCGGTTGCTGACGTACCAGGACGATCCCCGCCACCCGGATCGGCTTACCATGCGCAGTCTGCTGCACTTGGCTGGCCGAAAGAACGCCGCCGTAGTTCAATCGCGCGCGGGAAAACTCCAGGGGATGCCCATGCAGTGATAGACCGGTCGCTTGGTAGTCCTGCGATACCTCTTCCCATGCCGACGTTGGCGCGATCGCTTCGGGGATCGGGTCGGCTGGATCCTCTGCAAAGTCGAGCAGAGGCGTCGCCTTGCGATCGGTCTTTTGTGCCAAGCTCTCCCAAAGTGCAGCTCGCCGATCCTCCACCAGGGACTGCAATACCCCCGCATCGGCCAGTCGCGTCATTTCTGCCTGCGTCATTCCGGTCCGCCGTCGCAGCGTTCCGAGATCTCGAAAGTTTCCCCCCTGCCGTCGTTCCTCAACCCACCGGTCCACCAGTTGGCGTTGCAAACCTTTAACCATTCTCATCCCCAGTCGCAGCGCCCAGCGCGATCTGGGTGACACCGACTCCAGATGCGGCATAGGCTGTACCGTTCCCCTCGATGGCTCCAGGGTACAATCCCAGTCGCTGGCGTTGATCTCTGCAGGGAGAATTTCGACGCCATGCCTTTTGGCATCCTGCACCAGTTGAGACGGTCCATAGAATCCCATCGGCTGGCTGTTCAGTAGCGCGGCGCAGAAGACAGCTGGATGGTGGCGTTTCAGCCATGCCGATGCGTAGACCAGATGAGCGAAACTGGCCGCATGCGACTCGGGAAACCCATACTCGCCAAAGCCACGAATCTGAGTGAATACCTGATCGGCAAAGGCGCGGGAGAGACCGCGAGCCAGCATGCCGTCGACCAACTTTTGTCGGAATTGATCGATCACACCGGGCCTCCGCCATGCTGCCATCGCGCGTCGCAGCTGATCGGCCTCCCCAGGTGTGAATCCGGCAGCGACCACCGCCAGCCGCATCGCCTGTTCCTGAAAGATTGGAACCCCCATCGTCCGGGATAGCACCTCCCCGATCTCTTTGGTTGGATAGTGCGGCTGCTGGCCGGTCTGACGGGCTTTCAGGTAGGGATGGACCATCTGGCCTTGAATCGGGCCTGGCCGCATGATCGCCACTTCGATTACCAAGTCGTAATAACAGCGAGGCTTAAGCCTCGGAAGCATGCTTATCTGCGCACGGCTTTCGATCTGAAACACGCCGATCGTGTCGGCCTGGCAGACCATGTCGTAGACCTGTGGATCCTCCTTCGGGATCGTCGCTAGCGACCACTGCGTTTGCTCATGACGCTGCAGCAGGTCAAACGATCGTCGAATGGCGCTCAGCATCCCCAGCGCCAGGCAATCGACTTTGAGTATCCCCAGCGCATCCAGATCGTCTTTGTCCCACTGGATCACCGTACGGCTATCCATCGCCGCATTCTCCACAGGACACAGCTCATGGAGCACCCCTTGCGTCATCACCATCCCGCCGACGTGTTGAGACAAATGGCGGGGAAATCCGATCAATGTCTTGACCAGATAAACAAAACGTTTCCCCTGTGGCGACATCGGATCAATCCCAGCATCTCGACATCGATCCTCCAGCGGCTTGGGGTCGCGCCGTCCGTCGGCGATCTTGCTGAGGACATCCAGGCGATCATTGGAAAGCCCCATCGCCTTGCCGCAATCGCGCAGGGCGGATCGGGTACGGTAGGTGATCACCGCCGCAGTCAATCCCGCTCGATGGCGTCCATACTTCTCATACAGATACTGCAACACCTCCTCCCGCCGCTCATGCTCAAAATCGACATCGATATCCGGCGCCTCGTTTCGCTCCTTGCTCACAAATCGCTCGAACAGCACATCCATCTGCAGCGGGTCGACCGAGGTGATTCCCAGGCAAAAGCAGACGACACTGTTGGCTGCCGATCCCCGGCCTTGGCAGAGGATGCCGCGCGAACGAGCGAATCGGACCAAGTCCCAGACTGTCAGAAAGTAAGGTTCGTACCGCAATTCTTCAATCAACTGAAATTCATGTTCCAGCAGCCCCACAATCCGTTGCGGCACCCCAGAAGGATAGCGGCTTCTTGCTCCCTCCCACGTCAATCGCTTCAGCGTCTCAATGGCCGAAGTCCCCGACTGCGCGCATTCGATCGGGTACTCGTACTTCAGCTCCGACAACGAAAACCGACATCGCTCTGCCACCTCCACCGTCCGTTCCAACGCATCCTCCGCACCGCGATAGACCTCCCACAATTCCGCGATGGGTCGCATCGCAAACTGCGACGACTTGGGACGCAGCGTGGCGATGCGATCGATGGTGGTGCCATGAGCGATTGCGGTCAGGCAATCCTGTAGCACCATCCTCTGCGGGCAATGGTAGAGCACCTGCCCACAGGCCACCCAAGGGACCCCGGTCGACTCCTTCAGCGATCGATACCCCTCGATCTTGTCACGGTCGTCGACACCGCGATGCAGCGACAGCGACAGGTACCCGTCCTCTTCAAACCACTCGCGAAATCGGGTCACCCAACCATGCCACGACGCCGGATCAGGACACCGATCAGGGCTTGGAAGGGGTGGCAGTGGAATCTCTGCCGAAGGGGAACTCAACAAGTCATCGATCTCGACACTGCAGTCGATCGTTGAAGGTGGCGTGATCGACCGAGCAGGCGGCAGTTCCATCCCCTCCACTTCCGCCTCGTCGTCTCCGGCATCCGCCACGAACCGATCTGGCCCACCGTTGGCCTGAAACGCCGAAGTCATCGCATCGGGCAACTGAAGTCGCAACGCCGCGCACCAGCCTCCGCGATGTGCGACCAGATCGCGCCAATAAAGAAGCGATCTTCCTTTCTGAGCGCGGCGCCGACCGACGGTCAGCAGCCGACATAGCCTTCCATAGCCCTGCCGCGTCGCGGCCCAGGCAACCACCGCCGGGCCATCCACCGGATGCAGCTCGGCCCCCACCACAAACCCCAATCCTAGATCTGCAGCCGCCGTATGCCCGCGTACCACCCCCGCAAAAGTTTCCCGATCGGTGATCGCCAGCCCCCCATACCCCAGCTCCCTGGCGCGATCCGCCAGCTCCTGAGCATGCGAGGCACCCTCAAGAAACGAAAAATTCGACTTGCAATGCAGCTCAAAATACCGTCCGGTCATCGAAGCACCTGGCAAACAGGAACCAACGTCTCTGTTCAGGTTCTATAGGATGTATCCGTACAGTTCAAGAGCTGCTTGGCGACCATCCAATTCTCTTGGGAAACGGCCTGATGAAGATGCTCCAGCCGCTCCGCCTGATCCGGCAGGAACAGTGCTGGTTGTTCAACCGTCCACCCATCTGGAATCCATCGATCCAGCCAACTCTGCGCCAATGTCGCCACGGATTGGGGATCCAGAACGGTGACCATCGCAGTGTGTTGCAATCGATCTGGGAGGTGAACCAGCGGCTCCAGATCGCACTTGGTACGGACCACCCAGCAACGCTCCCCAAGCATCTCCATCCACGCCTTATGGTCCGATGTCCAAGGCTGGTCGGCAGCGGACAGCAACCACACAAAGTCCACCTCATCCAGAACCCGCCGCGCGGCGGCGATCCCGAGGCTTTCGATCTCGTCAGAAGATTGCCGCAATCCTGCAGTATCGATCAGTTCCAGCGGCCAGCCCCCAAGAGCGATTCGCTGGGAGATCAAATCGCGCGTTGTCCCTGGTGTGTCGTGGACGATCGACCGCGTGAAGCCGGCGAAGGCATTCAGCAGAGAACTCTTGCCGGCGTTCGGAAGTCCCGCCAAGGCGATCCGACATGGCCTCAGCCACTGCAGACTCCAAGGAAGCCAGCGCCTCACCGAGTCGATCTTCGCCAGCGCCTCCAAGCGGCTCTTGCTGTCAATCGCTTCCGCAATCCAGCCCCACTGGCGATCCATCGCACCGCGGCTCTGTACCAAAAGTGCAGCGGCGACTTGACTGGTCGACGCCATCGGCAATGCTTCCCACGCAGCCTGCGCGAAGTAGCCACGCTGGTGCGAGCGATCGGTTGCCAGCCAACGTGCGTTTGTCGTTGGATGGCAGCCTAGTTGCTGGAGGTCGTCGAGGATGCGTCGAGCGGCCGCGCGACCGCCGTGGCAATGGATCTCCAGCCGATCCTCTCCCGCCAAGCAGACCACCACCCCCTCCCCAGCGCACTGCTGGGTGGCCTCTCCGCCTGCCCACAGACCGTAACGGATCCGATCGACCTGAAGTGGACCACGACGGTTGGGAACCCAAAGCTGCTGGAGGAACGCGATCGCCTGTGGTCCCCAGAGACCGATCACCGCCACCGCCGCAGGCGCATCACCTGTCAGAAGGCATGCCTGAGTGCTCCGGTCGCTCACCCTCCCGTCTCCTCCACCGCCCCAGTCACACGGAGCAGAAACTGCGCCTTCTCAAGCAGCGGATCGTCGTAGGTGATTTGCAGCAGTCCTTCGGATCGCATCTGATCGATCAACTGATGGTGCTGAGCCAATACGCGACGACCGATCTCCTGCAACCGAGATCGCCTCAGCAACCAGGTGAGCACCACCATGGCGAAGAGAAAAACGGGAAATAGGGAGACCATGCCACTGGTTAGGAACAGCGATGGGGAAGGATGAGGAAACTCCTCGATTTTCGCGACGCCATCGGTCATCGCATGAAAGGAAGCTGCAATGTACTGGCGATAGACCGCCACGATCGGCCCAGCCATCAGCCCCCAAAAAATGACGCTCGCAATTAGCCCCAGCAGCTGCAGCATCGACCAAGGCACCTTGGATCGCTCCATCTGTTCGTCAAAAGCCAGATGGGACCTTGTCTGCAGTTCCTCCAATCCGCTCAACCGAATCATTCCCTCCCGATTGCTCGGTGACCGGTGGCTAAGCGGGCCTAGGGAGGAATCCAGAGAGGCATAGAACTGCCGCTGGATCGGATCCCATCGGTCTTCTAGCTGCTGCGATACACGCTGCCGGATTCCCTGCTCGATCGCCTGCTGCGCTTGACGCGAATTTTGAAGATTACGAGCCCAGGCGATGAGGGTGCCAAAAAGTGAAGGGACGCTGCCGGTGAGGGCCCAAAGCAATCGATCCCAGGCACCGGCGACTAGACTGAGCATCGAGATCGCGGTGCGATAGGGAAACCAGATCCCCGCCGTATCCTGTACGATCTGCGCTCGGCGGCGACCTCGAATCGCTGTCTCCAGAACGGCATTCGATCCCAAAAGCGATTCGATCACCTGCGAAGGAAGCTTCTCTGCCTCCCGCTCGATCGTCCTCAAGGAACCAAGCAGTTGGGGAACCTCCTGCTGCATCCCCTGCGCCACCTGCCGAAGGTATCGCTGACGCGCTGCGTCCAACCGAGACTGTCGCGACTGAGCGAATCGATCCAGCGACAGACCGCCAAGCCGTTCGCGAAGTTGCTGCCTCCAACGCTCCGCCGCCCCTGGTTCATCTCCCGTCGCCTCGAAATCCTCGATCAGAATCGGTGCCAACCACTGCGTCTTTTCGGCGCTTTGCCGCAACCATCGCGACCATGCGTCGAGATCTTCCGCTAGCGACGGGCCGCAGACTCCATCCACAAGATCGGAAGGGGGAACCGCCGTGATGACAGGAATGCAGATCGCTCCTTCGATCCACGAGGCGATGCGACTGGCGATCGCCGACCGCAGTTGATCGCGCCGCATCACCAGAATCTGAATCGGCGACATCTGCAACAGAGCGCGGGTTCGATCTGCGATGGAGGCATCCGCGTCGGTGACTCCGGGTGTATCCAGAAGCGTGTAGGGAACCCCCAAAGCGGCCAACTGGTCGGATGGAATCTGCACCCACCGCTCCTTACCACCCTCCATCTGCTCGGGCGCGACAGGCCCAACCCAGACCACCTGCGAAGTCGCTTCGCTCCGCAACACACCGCTTGGGATCTGGGATCGCAAAGTAGCCGACTGGATCAGTTGCCTGACCAACCAGCTTTTGCCCTGCCCGGTGGGCCCCACCAACGAAATCAACTGAGTTGGGATCCCGCGGCTATCGAGGATCTGGTCGACTTCCTGAGCGAACTGTGCCGCGCTAGTGCGCACCGCCGCAGCGATCGGTCGGTCTGGAAACAACGACTCCACCGCCCCCAATACCCGCTCTCCAAACTGCCTTTGGTAATCCGCTTCAAGTCGCGTCATCCTGCCACTCCTTTTCCAGCGTCTCCAAGGCCTTCAAAATCTCGGAGAAATCCTTGTCCGCCAGTTCGACGGGCAGCTGAACCCCCGGCAGCGGACTCCTCGCTTCGATTGGAATCTCGGAGGGCTGCAACTTCAACTGGGTTCCCTGCCACGATAGCCGTGCCGCCTCCGAAGTGGCAGGCCTTGGCACCCCCAGCTCATCACAACCCACCAGAAACAAATCGCTCCACTGCTGCCACGCCACATGCGATTCCGCCAATTGTGGCAGCTGATCTCGATTGAACATCGCAATCCCTACCCCTGCGACGCCCGCCACCAACAGCTCCTTGATCGACGCCAGCACCAGAACGCTAGAGCCCCCCATGTCAAAGGGAAGCGCGATGACGGCAAGAAGGGGTGCAAAAAGGAGCGACGCTGGGACAACGCCATTCCACAGCCGCTGCTTCCAGGACATCGCCTTCCACACCTCTTCGGTCAACCGATCCAATTCCTGATCGTCCAGCCTCGCTTTGCTCTGCGCCTGAAATCGATCGATCATCTGCTGACATCTTCGATCCAATTCGGCGGCGGATTCGCCAGCAGACATTACCTGCAGATGAACCAGATCGCGCCGCAGCGGTTCAGCCAGCGCCGCTGCGCTGACTACCTGCCCCAACTCCCCGCGATGTAGCTTTTCCTGCACCCCTTGGAACACCTGACGCGACTGATCCTCCAGCATGCGGAGGGGATTGAGCCGTTTGCTGAGCTGCGTCCATTGCTGCTTGGTCGATTCAGCGATCCGAAGCACCAGGCGGCTGGGCTTGGCCCACCAAGGCGCCGTCCGCTCCAGCGATCGGCTGACCTGCTGGATAATCTCCTGCGAAGCATGCAACCGCACTTCGCCGGTAGTCTTTTTGGGATCGAGCGAGAATTCGTAGCTGGCCATCGCCAACGACCGCTGCAACCGGTGAACCGTCTGCTGCTTCTTTGTCTGCTGCTGCGTGAATTCCTTCCTGGCATCGACCAGTCGCTCCCGCAACTGCTCCAGCAGACTCCCCTGCTGATCGCGCCAAAGCCGACTGCGATCCAGTTGCCGACCAAGATCATTCAGATAATGAGCCTCTGGAATGGCGTCGGGAGGCTGCGGCGACCTGCGTGGATGCAACTCGACGAAAACCGGAAGAGCCACATCCCCGACATCCAGCCCCTGCGGCTCCCTAGGCAATCGCTCCCTCTGGTGTGGCCCGTCAAAATGATAGGCCATGTAGACTCGCTGCAATCCAAATTTTTCGATCGCAGGAGTGATCTCGACAGCGATCTCTTCCATACGGTAGCGTCGCGGCACCCGGTTGATCAGCAACCATCGCTCGATCCCGGCCATCTCCTGCTGCATACCGTGAAGCAGCTGAGCCAGTGATTGATCGTGCAAGTTGTTGGCTCCTGCAACAACAAGAAAGGTCGAGCTGACGCGCATCGCTCGCTCCATGATCTTGCTGCGGTAACTGGCCGCCTGCCGCGAGGCGTCGGCCGTTTGGCCCTCGCGCGGAGCATCATGGCGATCGAATGCCTTGCGAGCTGTCATCGCTTCGGGCAATAGTCCCGTTTGAATGTCAGGACAATCCATGATCGCAATACCCCATCGATCCAGCATGGTGTCGCAGGCAACCAGAGGGATTGTCAGGGGATCCGGCTCCATCGGAGACGCCGCAGCTCCACCATCGATCACCAGCGACGGAACAACATGCCCGTTGTATTGCTGGAAAGCAACCAAGGGATCTTCCGACAGCTTTTCGATCTTTCCACCGAACAGCTGCTGCATCCGATCGGTCAGCATCCGCCAGGAGGAACCATCCTGTTGCCAACTGCCAGGAACCCAAAGAACAAAGCGATGAGTCCCCTGACCGCTCCCCTGCCCAATCAATACACGCCGCCTCCCCTCGAGGCTCAAAAAAGATGCCAGCAGACTGCTCTTCCCAGCATTCAACAGTCCTGTGATGGCGATGATCGGGAAACTCCGCATCTGCTCGCTGGCACGCAGTTGCCCCAGCAGCGATCCAACCTCCTGCAAATAGTTCGCGTGGAGTACCGAATCGCCGACCGGCAATTGCTGAAGCAGATCGGTCCATCGGAGCGCAGCTCCCCCGTCGATCGGCTGATCTAATTGCCTCTGAAATCGCTCTATCGACTCAGCTAACGTCACACCGGCTACCTGTTGAAATCAGCCTATAACACCCGGGCTGGAACCAACTATTTTCCAAACGTCGAACAAAAATCCACTGCCAACCTCTCCCCTATCGTAACAAGCCGTCCCAGCAAACGATTGGTCCTGCATCCAGCGTAAAACGCCGGAACAGTTTCCCTTCCCCATGCAACCGCTACAACCCATCGAACCGGAAACGTCCGTCGCTGGAAAGCTGCGAGAGACAAACGGAGCCTTCTCCGAAGATCACCCGCCGGCCACCGTTCGTAGGTGAAGAGAACTGAGGATTTTCCGCAGATGGAATAACGCGGGAAGTGGACACTAGGAACAGAGCCCTAAGCCGGGAGTGAGTAGTTCACAGAGCGGTCCAGAACGCAGCTCGAAGGACTTCCAGATCGCCGCGGGAACAACAAAGTCGATCGAGGAAGGCGCCGTTGATCGAGCGACTCACTGGAGCGGCAAGGAACTATCAAATCCAAGCTTCAGGGCGATAGCCCTCCGGTGGGCGGCATGGGACGAAGAAACGGACCGGCTTGCGCTGTGCCGTTTGGTAGAGAGCCGCATGGCAGCATGGCACTGCGGTAATCAGGCGGGTGGATGTTCACCCACACACCCCGAACAGGTCGGAAGGACTCTTCACAGAAGGTCCGCCGAACGCGTGAACGTGCTCTTCCTCAATGCCAACAGGCCGACGTCTCGCGACGCCGGCCTGTTCGTGTCGTCAGGGGCAAGTGAAGTCAGATGCCCATCGATTCGTCGCCGGTCGAAATTTCAGTTCCTTCGTATCGCATCTGGTTGACCAGAATACGGCTCGGGGGTTTCGACCCAGACTTCGTCGGTGCTACTCTTTCGTAGCCCGCGATCGACGGAAGCGACGCATCGCACCACCACCGATCATCAGAATAGCAATCGCTGCCGACGAGGGTTCAGGAATCGCTCCCCCACCCGCGACAGTGAATCCCAGAGCTGTTGCAGCATCTATACCGGTGCCGAAGGCAATTTCGTCGACAATCCGATTGGTGCTATCCCAAAAGGTGATATTTGCTGCCGCCTTGGTGGTGTCGAACGCGAAATTGAGAATGCTGGACGCTGGGCTCCCGTTGTTGGCAGTGATCAAGCCGGTGATCGCATCGATCACAAGATCACTGAAGGCGGAACTCGTCGTGAGCGACCCCATGCCCGTGTCGTAGTTCATCGTCAAAGCAATCGCTGGTGCCTCTCCCGTTGCAGTCATGGTCGCCAACGTTCCTCCGTTGCTCACAAAGCTGGCTCCCTGCAACTGAGCAATATTCGCTCCTGCGCCGTCCGACAATTGGAACCGGCGAGATGAGTTGGGTAGTCCACCAGCCAACTCCTTCCAAGTGAAGATCTGAATTCCAGAAGTCCCCATGCTATTGAAGGAACGGTTGCTGCTGTGAAACGACCCTCTCCATAGTGCGTTTCCTGTGCCAGCTGCCTGGATCGTCCCTGAATTGGAAGCCCAAGGCCCCGACCAGCCCGTACCGCCATTCAACCCATCTGCATAACTAGCAGGGTCATAGCTGTCGAAGTCTTCGGTCACCAGAATGCCGGCGGACACCGGCGAGACTGCAACTACTGAAAACACGGATGCCCAGGCCAACAAACCGCTCAACGAAAAAAGAACACTCGACTGCGAAATTCGCACCATATTGACTACCCCTCAGAAAAACTTCGATTCGTCCGTCAAATTTCTTCGATCGCGCGTTTCCGAACACCAAGGCAGGATTGGCGGTGTCACACACCACCGATTCCACCGGGAAGGCAAGCCCCAAAGTCCCCTAACCATCCGGCACCTGTAGGGTGCAGAAGTTGCAGCAAACACCCCCCACACTCCCCAGACACTCCCCAACTCGCCCCGCCATCACGCTCATTGGCCTCAGCGACTGGATTGGTCTGATACGGATTCCAACCTGAATGGTGTCCAACCGAGTCGATCCGACGTGGAACGGGCGCACCAACTCGATGTCGAGAGTGAAAAAACGCCTTATGCGGCTGAAAGAGCCCAGGACAGGGGACATCGTCCCCCCAGACCTTACAATCGCTATCATTCCTACAAGTAGTAACGCAGCAGGGAGAGAGACTGGTTCCCGATCGGTGGTGCCACGGCTATCGACTTGCCATCCGGCAAAATCCGACGGCTACTTTTTTCTGAATCCAATCGCTCTCTTACCTAAACGCAAATTCCCCTCAAACCGGTTCCCGTCGATTTGGGGCCCCGATCGAGGGTTTTTCTTCGTTGCGAATCGAGGAAATCGCTACTACGATCAGCTTTCTAACAGTCCGATTTGAGCCGAGCAGCCAGTCGTCCATCTCTTGGGATTCCATGAACGCCGAACCTGGTTCCGTCTCCAAGTGGGTGAGCCAGGTAAAGGCTGGCGATCGATCGGCTGCGCGGTTTCTCTGGGTTCGCTTCTATGGCAAGTTGGTCCGGGCGGCAACGAGACGACTTGGACGAAATCCTGACCCAGCTCTTGGGGGGGAAGACATCGCTCAAGGGGTTTTTGCCAACGTCTGCGAAGGTTTGCTGGCAGGGAAGTATCCCCAACTGGAGAATCGAGACGACCTCTGGCGATTGCTGATGGCTTCCATGGTCAATCGAGTGAACAGTCACTTCCGATCCATCAACGCTCAAAAACGGACGGTCGCTCTCAACCAGCCCTTAGAACAGATCGACGAGAAATCGCTTCTTATGTTGGCAACCCCTGCGGCCCAGGTCGAGCTGCAGGACTTGATCGAGCAACTACTTGAGACGCTGGACCAAGATGACCCTACAGGTGAACTTCGTGAAATCGCACTGCTCTATCTGCAGGAGCACTCAGCGTCTGCCATTGCGAAAAAAATGCGCCGCAGAAAAACGAATATCCTCCAGAAGATTCATCTGATTCGTCTGCTGTGGGAGAAGACTCTCACACCATGAACGAAGCGCAAGGCATGACGCCACCCGATCCCTACCTTTCGGTTGATCCTGAGTTATGGCACAAGGTCATCGCGGCAGCGGTCGACTACGAATCCCACCTGGCTCGGGGAATGACTAGTACCCCGGAAGAGTTTGCTGCCCTTTACAACGACATCCCCTCCGAGCTTCTGGTCCCTGAACTGCATCGCATGCTGGACGAATTCCAAAGCGGGGAAACCGTTTGGGGCGGTGAGCCACCCAATCGGTACAGCGATCTGAGGCTGCTGACGTCCGGCGGCATGGGGGAGATCTACCAAGCTGTCGATTTGGAATGCAACCGGCTGGTCGCGATCAAGAAGATACGATGCGAGTATCAGGAAGACCCGGTCATTCGATCCCGCTTTCGCGCGGAAGCGGAGTTGACGGCATCCTTAGAGCACCCAGGCGTCATTCCGATCTATGGGCAGGGAATCGATCCCCAAGGGCGTGACTACTACGCCATGCGACTGATCGTAGGAGAAGGATGTGGAGCCTTCTCCGAGTCGATACGGAGCTTCCATCGGCGGGTCTTTTCCGGCCCCAAGGAGCTCTCTTGGCACCTGAAAAGCCTGATCCGCCGATTGATCGATATCGCCGATACCGTCGCCTACGCGCACAGCCAGAACGTTATCCATCGAGATCTCAAACCCTCAAATGTCTTGATCGGTCCCTATGGCGAAACCTTGATCGCCGATTGGGGCTTGGCCAGGAAAGTCGACCAAACGACGGTTGCGACGAGCGAATCCAGCGATGCCCGCCCATCCAGCACTCCAACCGATGCAAGTCTGCCTACGCGCGGTGTCGGCACACCTGGCTACATCGCGCCGGAGGCTGAAAACGGCGCCTATCAGAAAAACCCATTCGCAGCGGATATCTACTCGCTGGGAGCCATTCTCCATTGCATCCTGACCAATCGGCCACCCGGACCCAATCATGGGATGGAATCGAACGCCAAAGACTCTATCCGTTTATCCAGCGTCCCCGCGATCGCATCACTTCAGGCGATCGCCAGTAAAGCCACTTCGCTGGAATGGACCGATCGCTATCCGACTGTCGAAAGCTTTCGATCCGATCTACTCTGCTGGAAAGCTGGAGAGCCAGTCTCTGCCCGCCCGGAAAAATGGTGGGAGAAAGCGATACGCTGGCCAAGTCGCCATCGAATCGCTGCGACAGGAATTGCGACCGGCCTAGCAATCTGCCTTCTCGGAGGCTTCTTCTTTCTGCTGTATCAAACCAAGCAAAAACAGATCGCCATCGCGCAATCGAAAAGGCTCCAGATCGCTCTCGATGACTCCTCACGATTGCTGGCAGAAACACGCAAGGCAAACGAGATTGCTGAGAGGCGGCATATCGAGGCGGTCAACAGTCGACTGCTAGCCGAGCGGAGAGAGGATTTGGCGTATGACGGTTTGTTGAAGTTTCAAAAACTATTGGTCACCAATCAGGAGATCTTCCAATCCCCTGACCTTGCCAGCCTCAATGACACCCTCGCATCTCAGTCCCAATCGATGCTCCTAGCCATCTTGAGCAACTTGCAACAGGATCGCCCTCCCAGCCCAAACTCCGTGATGAGACTGGGGCAGATGGCCTGTCGACTTGCGTACATGGAATTGAACCTCCATCACCCCGACAAAGCCAACGACTTGCTGGAACAAACTTCCGCCAGTTTGCAAACCGCCCTGGAAGACCCCCATTTGCCCACAGACACTCAAAATACCATGCACCTCATGATTGGCGAGATGAAGTGCGAGCAAGGGGCGATCCAGATGACTCTCGGGAAACTGAAGGAGTCAGCTCCGTTTTTCGAGCAGACGGTGGGGAAATTGGAACCTCTGCTGGCGCAAGAGGAACTCCAAAGTGACCAGCTTCGTATGGCGAGATCGATCACAGCAAGAGCTTGGTCCTACCTTTCGATGGTGGAAACCCATCAAGGAAATTTCAATCAAGCCCAAACCATGCAACAGAAGGCGCTCGGTCTGATCGACTCCGAACAACCGGAAAACTACGATGAGGCGATGGCACGGGTGCAGATCCACGGCAACATGTCGATTCTGCAAGAGCGAATGGGCGCGATTCAGGATGCACTGGATCAGTTGCTTCTCGCAGCCGAGGCCGTAGACGAGGCATTTGGGATGCTCGACGAAAACCCCACCGGCTTCGACTCGGGGACAAGCTCCCTAGCTCCTCCTTTCGATTTGATTGACATGCGGTCCCAAATCTATCACGAACGCGCTCGCCTGATGATCGCTCACCAGAACCAGGAATTCGCCATTCCCGTCCTGAACGAACTGATCCAGAAAGAAATCAGCTCTCTCCGGCAGATCCCCGCGCACAGCCAATTGGTTGGAACGTTTCAACGGACAGCGACCACACTCCAAATGCTCCTAGCAGCCAGCGGCGATCAGCAACGAGCGATCGAGATTTCCGACTTGTGGACTAGTCTGGCAGAACAACTGGTCGCTCTTCCGATCGCTTCCCAACCGCACTGGATGCTGCTGATCAACGCGCACCACACCGCCGGGCATATGCTTCAGCAATTCCATCGCAATCAAGCGGCGACGGAGAGGTATCAGCAAGCTCTCGAGAGCTGCCAAGAGGCGGTGAATCGAGATATCCGAACCCCGGATATCGTTTACCAACGGGTCGAGTTGCAAATGCATCTATTCCAATTGCTGCTCCAAGAAATGCCTTTCGCCGAGGTAGAGAAACACTTCTCGCAGGCCGCTGAAAGTGCAAAGGAACTTCTCTCCTTGCCCTCGGCCCCTGAATCGCTGAAGGAAGCCGCCATCGATCAACTCCAGCGGGGGATCGCTTCCATGCGGTCGGCACAGCAAGAGGAAGCTGCGATCCGATGGGAAAACCAACTTCCGTTGGTTCAATTAAAGCCGTCAACCGAGCGGCCTGGAAAGCCGATTGAACCTTAGTTGTTTTCGATGGTGCCCCGTGGGTGGGGCGCATCCATCGGCTGCCGAAGGACGCCATCGGGACAAGATGAGCTCTTTCGATGCATGTCGCGTCGATTCCATTGGATGCCTAACATCGTCAGCCACTCAGTGGGCCTCCGAAGAAAGAATCCATCTGAGATCCTAGTCGATGCCGATCGCCTTGCGGCGTCCCTTGGGACTACCCCACAAACGATCGACAGGCGAATCATGGCGCACTCTCATCAAACGTCCCCAACTCATTTCAAGGGCTCCAGCCCTTGGGTGGCGCTAGACGTGGCATGGGGCGATTTGCGTTGTGCGGTGAGGAGTGAGGCGCCAACTTCAGTTCGGCACCGATGAGTAGCCGAGACGACAATCGGCCCAACGAATCGACCGAATGGACGATCCGTGGTGTTGCGGTGCGATCAAGGAATCGTCTGAAGGGAGCGCAGCGGTCCACTACCTTCGATTCAGGCGAAGAAAAAACCGCGTCGGTTTAGGGCCGACGCGGTTTTCAGATCAGCTCGGTCGCTCGCGAGTGCGACTCGCCAGCATTGCTGCAGCTCAGCTGCAACCGTTGCTCTGCCCACAGTTGGGGCAAAGATAACAGGCGGCATTCCGGTAGGTGATGCAACCGCAGTTCGAGCAGGATGGAGCGTCCGCCTGGATTGATCCCATCTGACGGCTGAGCACCGACTCCTGGCCATTCGCACCCGAGGTTGCCTGCAGAAGTTTCTGCACGGTCTGGGTGAAGCTTGCCACTGGCAGACTCTCCGCACCGTTGCCATTGACCGGTACCGTCGACAGCTTGGTCTTCTTCCCTTCAGTCGGTCGTGCGTCCCCTTCTCCTTCCGTTCGACCACTTCCTGTCTGGGATTCACGGAACCCCGGCAGGAAGGTCAGTCCCAGCCAACGGAAGATGTAGTCGACGACGCTTCTGGCAGTCCGGATCTCTGGATTCGTCGTGTGCCCCATCGGTTCAAACCGGGTGTGGCTGAACTTGTAGACCAGAACATCCAAAGGGACACCGTACTGGAGAGCGATCGAAATGGCGGTGCCAAAGCTATCCATCAAGCCACCGACGGTGCTGCCTTCCTTCGCCATGGTGATGAAGACTTCGCCGGGACGTCCATCGGGATAGAGTCCGACGTTGATGTACCCTTCATGACCACCGACATTGAACTTGTGGGTCACCGAGTTGCGAGTATCGGGCAAGCGTTCGCGGCCTGGTTTGGTCGCTGCAGCGGCTCCCTTCTTCCCTTCCACCTTGGTCGACAGCGGTTGGCTTTGCTTCGACCCATCCCGGTAGATAGCGATCGCCTTGAGCCCCAGTTCCCAGCCCCAGAGATACGCGTTGGCGATATCCTCGGGAGTCACGTCGTTGGGCATATTCACCGTCTTGCTAATCGCGCCCGACAGGAAGGGCTGAGCTGCTGCCATCATTTGGACGTGAGCTCGCCAACCGATGCTGCGGGTCCCCTGAGCCGGTTTGAAGGCGCAGTCGAAGACAGGCAGATGGGAATCTTTGAGGCCTGGAGCACCTTCGATCGTATCTCGGTCGTGGACATAGGCTTCGATCGCCTGCACGCTGGCGTCGTCGTAGCCCAGCGTCTTGAGCCCTAGCGATAGCGACCGGTTGATGATCTTCATCATCCCGCCACCCGCCATCTGCTTGTACTTGACCAAAGCGATATCTGGTTCGATGCCAGTGGTATCACAGTCCATCATGAAGCTGATGGTGCCAGTAGGAGCCAGAACCGTGGCTTGAGCGTTGCGGAAGCCATGCTTCTTCCCTTTCTCCAACACCATTTCCCAAAGTGCTCGGCACGCATTCTTCAGCTCCGGTGGCGATGCCGGATCGATCTGCTCCACCGCATCCCGGTGCATCTGCATGACGCGCAGCATCGGGTCGCGATTGGCTTCGTAGTCGGCGAATGGTCCCACCACCGCCGCCATCTCAGCACTGGCCAGATTGGCTGCGCCATGCAGCAAGGCCGTCACCGCTCCGCAAAGCCCACGAGCCGAATCCGAGTCGTAGGACATGCCAAGAGTCATCGCCAGCGAACCGAGATTCGAGTAACCCAGGCCCAGCGGACGATAGCGATGGCTGTTGTACGCGATGCGATCGGTGGGGTAGCTGGCGTGATCGACCAGGATCTCCTGAGCGATGAAGAAAATGCGACAGGCTGCCACAAATCCATCGACGTCAAAAGAGCCATTCTCACGCCGGAATTTCAGCAGGTTGATCGACGACAAATTGCATGCCGTGTTATCGAGGAACATGTATTCCGAGCAGGGGTTGCTGGCGTTGATGCGACCCGAATTGGGGCAGGTGTGCCAGCGATTGATCGTCGTGTCGTACTGAACCCCGGGATCGCCGCAATGCCAAGCGCACTCGGCCATCCGGTTCAGCAGCGTCTTGGCGTCATAGACAGGCGGTTCACCCGAGGAATTGTCGCTGACCCAGCGAGTCTTCCAAGGCTGGCCCTTCTTGACCGCTTCCATGAACTCGTCGGTGACCCGGACCGATAGGTTGGCATTCTGGAACATCACCGAGGAATACGCTTCCCCATTGAAGTTCGATTCGTACCCTTCACGAATCAGCGCATGCGCCTTCTGCTCTTCCCGGTGCTTGCACTCGATGAACTCCAGAATGTCCGGGTGCCAAACCTTGATCGACTGCATTTTGGCAGCACGCCTGGTCTTTCCACCCGACTTCACCACCGCCGCAATCTGGTCGTACACCCGCATGAACGATAGCGGACCGCTGGGCTTGCCACCTCCAGCCAGCTTCTCGCGGCTGCTGCGGATGGTCGACAGATCGGTGCCGGTTCCCGAGCCGAATTTGAAGAGCATCGCTTCGCTGGTCGCCAGCCGCATGATGTCTTCCATGTTGTCTTCGACCGACTGAATGAAGCAGGCCGAACCCTGAGGATACTCGTACGGATTCTCCGGCTGCTCCACCTGCCCCTTCTCGACGTTGTAGTGCCAATTGCACTTGGCCCCCTTCACGCCATACTGCTGCGCCAAACCGACGTTGAACCAAACGGGGGAATTGAACGCGCCCACCTGATGCAGACACAACCAGCTCAACTCTCGGTAAAACTGCTCGCCATCCTCCGGCGTATCAAAATACCCATCGGACATCCCCCAGTCAGCGATCGTGCGCGTGACGCGATGGATCAATTGGCGAACGCTATACTCCCGCTCCCCTGGCTTGGTCGGATCGCCATAAAAATACTTGCTGACCACGACATTGGTCGCCAACTGACTCCAAGTGGTCGGAATCTCGCAGTTGGTCTGCTCGAAAAGCACCTTGCCGTTTTCGTCTTTGATCGAAGCGGAACGCGTTTCCCAGTCGACCGTGGTGAAGGGATCATTGACCGACGGCGGGCAAAACCTAGCCGGCACCTTTAGGCCCGGGCGATTGCCACGCACCTCCTTGGTCGTACGGCTCTTCCCCTTCATCTCACGTCCCAGTTCTGCCGTTGCCATCGATACTACTCCTTCTGATTGGTACGAGATAAGACCAAAGGATGAGCGCTCTCGCACTCCTCAATGGTATACAGAAATTCATCCCTAAATCAAACGTTGGGTGTCATACCCGCCTTAGATTCCTTGCAAACCCGGGCTGATCGACCTCTCCAGGTCCGATGCCTTCCGACGGTTTGTCGCTCGCGATCTTCCAACCACTACCTGTAGTGGTCACTCTCAATGAGAGCACTATCGGTTGCGAATGGTCCAACAGTCTAGCGAAGCCATCGAGCATGTCAAATTTCGGTGAAGGGGGCGCGAAACCCCAATGGCACCTTGGGATTCCTAGCAACTTCACCCCTCCGGGTGGCGATGGGCAGGCGAGCCATAAAGTGCGACTAAGTCTATTTGCTTCATGGGCTTACGAGTGTTTGGACGCCTTCCAATGTCGCTCTTGAGAGTCGATCGAAAAAAGAAGAAATTTTTAAGATCTCGTTTCCGAACACCCCTAAAGGATAGTGTTCACTTGCGTCCCTTGGCTGCTCATTTCCCCCAAATTGTCCACTCGGAAGCCTGGCATCGACCACAACCACACCGGCGGTCCGCTGGCCTGGGGCGGGGGCCAGCCAACTTCGCTCCCGCCACCCTTCAATCGATCCCCAAGCCAAGGGGCTTTCGTTGCGGTAGAAGGCGGACTGGTTCGACTCGAATCGGTAATCGAGTGGACAGCCCCGAACCGTAAGCACCACCAACCCAGACCATCTGCGTTCCGCCCCGCAATTCCATACGCTCGCCAGGGCCTTTGCGGCGGCGTCCATCTCCCGATCGCTCTGGCCGATCGCCGCAGCAACGGAGTCCAGCTACGCTTTGGCGATGGTGTCGCGTCGACGATTGGCAGCACTCTTCGGCAGTGGTATCTTGAACGACCTGCTGGAGGGTGTCGCTGAGGTGGCAGGGACCGCAGCCGATGCCTTGGTGTTGTTGTCTTGCCGAGCCCTGTTGGCCAGTCCGGCGAAAAACGCCAAGATGCTTCGCGATTGCGATCGATCGGGTCGCCCCCCTGGCCGCCTAGTTTCCCCACCTGTGTTACATCCTCTTCCAAGGAGCGAACGATTCATGGCACGACCAGTGACGCTTTTTACCGGGCAGTGGGCTGACCTTGGCATCGAGCAGATGGCCAGGATGACGAAGGACTTTGGATACGACGGGATCGAACTGGCTTGCTGGGGCGATCATTTCGAGGTCCAGAGAGCCCTGAAGGAGCCTGACTACTGCGCCGCCAAACGCGATCTACTGGCTCGCCATGGCCTGCAGTGCCATGCCATTAGCGCTCACTTGGTGGGTCAGGCGATTTGCGACCCAATCGACCAGCGTCACAAGTCGATTCTTCCTGGCTATATCTGGGGCGATGGCGACCCTGCCGGGGTGACCAAGCGGGCGATTGAGGAGCTGAAGGACACCGCGAGGGCGGCGAAGAAATTCGGCGTCTCAGTGGTCAACGGCTTCACGGGATCCAGCATCTGGCATTTGAATTACTCGTTCCCCCCCGTGCCCCAGTCGATGATCGACGACGGCTATCGCCTGTTCGCCGAACGCTTCCATCCCATTCTCGATGTTTTCGGGGAATGCGGAGTCCGCTTTGCGCTAGAAGTCCATCCGACGGAAATCGCTTTCGACATCTACTCGGCTCAGGCGGCGCTCGACGCCATCGGACATCGTGAAGAGTTTGGTTTCAATTTCGACCCCAGCCACCTGATCTGGCAAGGGGTGGACCCAGTGGAGTTCTTGCGTGCCTTCCCAGACCGGATTTATCACGTCCACGTCAAGGACGCGACAACACGGCTGAACGGCAAGTCGGGCATTCTATCCAGCCACCTGAACTTCGGTGATCCACGCCGTGGCTGGGACTTCCGCAGCCCAGGACGCGGTTCGGTCAACTTCGAGGAAATCATCCGAACGCTCAACGACATCGGCTATCGGGGCCCTTTGAGCGTCGAGTGGGAAGATAGCGGAATGGACCGCGAGTTTGGAGCGCGTGAAGCGGCTGGATTTGTCCGCAGGATCGATTTTTCACCGAGCAATCGGGCGTTCGATTCGGCTTTTGAAAAGTCCTGACCCCCAAGTCGATCGCTGCCTGCAAAGGATGCCACAGGTTTGATCACCATCCACTTCAATGGACAGCAGCAGCAACTGCCACAACCCGTCGACCTCCAGCAACTGCTGGAGCAGTCCGGGGTGCAGACGCGATTCTGCGCCCTGGAACTCAACGGGCAACTAGTGCCCAGGGAGCAGTGGTCCTCGACTCTGCTGGCAGACGGAGATCGTTTGGAAGTGGTGACGCTGGTGGGTGGTGGTTAGGTCACTCCATCGACAGGATGGCTCCCCCCTCCCACCAGCCAAGGTTGGGATGGGGTGGCGAGCGAAATGGAGTCGGGGCAAGGAGAGAACATGACCGGGATGCCTGACAACGATCCGCTAGCTGACCAACCGCTGCGGATTGGCACCCACACATTGTCTAGCCGACTGATCGTTGGGACGGGGCGCTATGAGACGCTGGAGGTCATGCGGGACGCGCTGTCAGTGAGCGGATCGCAATGCGTCACCGTCGCCGTCCGCCGTGAACGCCTGTACGATCCTGACGGCAAAAACATTCTCGATTACATCGACTGGGAACGCTTCACGCTGCTACCCAACACCGCTGGATGCTACCAAGCCGAAGATGCCGTGCGAGTGGCGAGGTTGGGAAGAGAGATTTTGAGAGCCCTTGGGAATCCAGGTGCCGACTGGGTGAAACTGGAGGTGCTGGGGGATACCAAGACGCTCTTGCCCGATCCGATCGCGACGCTAGAAGCATGCCGAAGACTTGTCGATGACGGCTTTCAGGTGCTCTGCTACACCAGCGACGATCCCATCATCGCAAGACGACTGAAGGAGGCAGGAGCGGCCAGCGTCATGCCGGCAGGCTCCCCCATCGGCTCCGGGCAAGGGATCCTCAACCCAAACCAGCTGAGGATCATTCTGGAGGATCTCAAAGACGGCGATCCCAACTACCCAGTGATTATCGATGCAGGTGTCGGTACAGCCAGCGATGTCGCGATTGCGATGGAATTGGGAGCCGACGGGGTGCTACTTAACACCGCGATCGCTCACGCCCAAAACCCGATTCGGATGGCGCGAGCCATGGATTTGGCGGTGCGCGCCGGTCGCGATGCCTATCTAGCCGGAAGGATGCCCAAAAGGCTGTATGCAGCTGCCTCCAGCCCGGAAGCAGGGACGATTACGATGAGACCTCCCAATGTCCAATGAAGCTCAATCTGCCACCGTCGCGATCGACACCTATCCCCAGCCAATCGATCCCGGTCATGGCGGCACCGTGATCATCGACTACCAGATGGGGAACCTTCGCAGCGTCCAAAAAGCGCTCGAGCGAATCGGTCAGAGAGCTTTTGTGTCGTCGGACCCTGATCGTGTGGCGAGCGCCGATCGCGTGGTTCTTCCCGGAGTTGGGGCGTTTCGGGATGCGATCCGAGAGCTCCGACAGCGCGGGTTGGTGGAAGTGATCCATCAGACCATCGAACAGAAGAAACCGTTTCTGGGGATTTGTCTAGGTCTGCAATTGCTGTTCGAGCAATCGGACGAGTTTGGCGTTCACTCGGGTTTGGGCATTTTGCCCGGCAAGGTGGTACGGTTCCAATTGGATCGATCGTACAAAGTGCCTCACATGGGTTGGAACCAGGTGCATCATTGCCAGCCGATGCAAGGGATCGATCACGCGGTGGAGGCGGGATCGTTTTTCTACTTCGTCCACAGCTACCACGCGGTTCCGGCTCGACGCGAGGATGTCTGGCTGGAGAGCGATTATGGCGGTCGTTTCTGCGCTGCCATCCGGCGAGGCAATCTGGTTGCGACGCAATTCCATCCCGAGAAAAGCCAAGATGCTGGCATGAAGCTACTGAAAGCCTTCGCCAGCCTATGATTCCATAGAAAAGGTGTCAGGTACCTTTTCTCGTCTCACAGGTACCTTTTCTCGTCTCAGGCCATCCAGGTGTTCATGAAGGTGAGGGCAAAGAAAAGGTGTCAGGTACGAATGGCACTGTCGTGAGTTTGGTCGTCGCACCAAATCGATTGATGTCATCACGACGCTTATCGATGCGGATGAATACACCAAGGAAGACATCGCAGAACACTATGGTTTTCGATGGGAATCAGAGTTGGATATCAGAAGCATGAAATCGAATCTCAATCTCGGTCACGTTCGTGGCAAATCTCCTGCAATGGTCCTCCGTGAAGTTTGGACGACCAAGTTGGCAAACAGTCTCATCTGTACCACAGCATCTGGTGCCGCGTTGGGTAAAGCAACTTGTTTTCTGTAAAAGTTGGATTGGTTTCACGGGGTGATCGTCAAGTATTTCCGGCCGGTCTCCCAGTCGTCAGAGTATTCGGTCAGCACGGCTGTGATCAGACGGAGCAGCGATGCTTCGTTTGGGAACAGCGTGGCGACCTGAGTTCTCCGCTTCATCTCCTTGTTCAGTCGTTCCAGCAGGTTCGTCGTACGCATCCGCTTGCGGTGCTCTGCCGGTAGCTGGAAGATCGCCAGCCCTTCTGGCACGTTCTTTTCTGCCCAATCGGCGAATGATGGTGCTGTGGTCTGGTACTTGGCCACTAGGCGACGCAATTCTTCCTGGGGTGCATGCTGGTCCTTGCTGAGGAAGACCGCTCGGAGATCCTCCGCTGCCTCCTTTCGCATAGGAAGCTTGGGGATGTAATGCATGGCATTCTGCATCAGGTGAAACTGGCATCGTTGCCAAGGAACCGAAGGTAAGACAGCCTTTCTAGCTGCCTGGAGGCCCGAGTGCTGATCACTGACGATGCACTGAACCCCTTTCATGCCACGAGTGAGCAGGCTTTCCAGGAAGGATCGCCAGTGGACTTCCGCTTCGCTCAATGAGCAGCTGACTCCCAGAACGCTTCGATGGCCATCCGGAAGAATGCCGATGGCCACTAGCACGGCACAGTCTCTGACGGTGCCGTCGACTCGGACTTTTTCGTATCTGGCATCGAGAACGAGGTACTGGACGCGGGTCCAGCTTGCGGTTTCTCCAGGCATCCAGTTCCTCGTCGAGCACCTTGGCGGCTCGACTGACCTGCGCACTGGAGACGTCCAGTCCGCAGAGTTCCTTGGTGATTGCCGCAACTTTCCGTGTCGAGACACCTTGGACATACATTTCGGCGAGTGCCAGTTTTAGGGCTCTTTCACTGCGTTCGCCACGTTCCAAGGTCGAGGGATAGAACTGAGAATCTCGGGTTTGGGGGATCTGGAGTTGCAGCTCACCGAGGCGGCTTTTGAACGTTTTGGGTTTGAATCCATTGGCATGGGACCTTCGGCCTGCTGATCGCTCGTAGGGATCAGCCTGGAGGTAATGAGCACGTTCGATCCTCATGGCTTCGTTCATGAGCACCTGGATGGCCTGGGCCATGGCTTCGAAGCCGTGCTCGGAGAGCAACTGGACAGCTTCGTGGGTGGTGTTAGATTGGAAGTGGTGGGTCATGGGTCTGGTCTCCTTTTCAGCTTGGTAACTAAAAAGAAACCAATCCTGGCCCACTTTTTCAAGCAGACCGACCGCCCCAGTTCCGTTCTCGTTCGTTCGCTGCGCTCACGAACTCGAACGGAACTGGAGAGCGATGAATTTACAGAAGAGAAGTTACACTAGCAGGGACGATCGAAGCTAATGATTTATCGGCTGCTGGAAAGATTCCCAGCGTCACCAATCACTAGACAGTTTTTTTGCTATCATTGTCTTCGCGTTATGCGCATATACGCGACCATTGGTTTCTCATTGCTGTCTATACTACTTGGATCGCTTGTCGTCGCGGTGGTATGGGTACGCTTTGTGCTTACCAATTAACTGTACTATACACTATCATGAACTCTAAGAGTCGATTGAGTACTAATACCGCCTTAATGAGTCGGAACCGGGTATGAGAAGAATCACGAACAAAGCATGGGACCGAAGTGCTCGATCGACGCGCTCTAACTCGGTAACTTTTCCTACTCGCACTCGGTCAATGCGGGCGTTCTGTAAATCTATGTAGGAATTGAGAGTCGGTGATAATTCGCATACTCCTCTGTTCTATCGTTATGTTCATCTGTCTACTTGCGTCGTTTTTTTGCCGACATGCATATGTTGACGTCGCTCGAGCTGTCGATTGGAAGGGGAGTGAGTACTGGCTCAAGTTCTACTTCATTTCGTGCACGCACATCATGCCGGGGATGGTCGGCATGGCGATTTCATTCCGGCGTTCTCAATTGCGGTTCTTGCTTTGGTCGATCCCGACAATCCTCGTCGCCCTGTATACATTGATGCTATGGCGTGAGCCCCGACCATGGTCATTAGAATCAGGACCACCCGTGTCAGCCGCTTTTTTTCACATTTACATGCACCCGCTTGTCTTTTTGAATCCCCTATACTATCTCCAAAGTGTCAATCTCTTCAGTCTTAGACAGGCGGCTTCCTTTGTGTTCTTTGCTGTTGCGTTTTTGGATATCGGTACGATCGGGAGGTCACGAACGGGCATTAAGGTAGCCAGCGGGACAGAACCAAGCGATGCACCCAAGTCGCCGGTAAACCGCGAATTTGAGTCATAGTTTCTTGGCGGCGACATGGGTGATCGCCGTCGTTCGGCTGAGATATTCCGGGCCCACAATGGAGATAAGAGACTGAAGGGAGTCTTCGTCATTCCGTCCATAACGATATCCTGACTCCCACGAACTTCACTATGCGTGTCGTCATTACACATCTCATCTTCATTGTCGGCATTGCAGTGATCCTTGCATTCTCGATGGTCTACCCGTTCCTTGCGGGCAGATATGATAGGTTGGCAGTGCCGCTTTCGACGATGGTGCAAGTGTTTGGAGTAGTGGGGCTGACGTTGGTTCCCGTGGGTTTGCTGTGGCTCATTATTCCGAGGTACGGTTTTGCGTTTGCAGTGCTCGCGACGATTGCTGGCACATGCGTCTCACTCGTTCTGGCCCTATTCGCGACACTTAGCGTTGGCAACGCATTCGGCGTAATCACGCTCGGAGCTTGGGCGTTCATCCTCTGGTCGCTGATCCCAAGGATGAAGCACATGAAGGGTGTCCCTCATCGAGAGATCCATCCTGCATCGCTCTATTTGGTACTCTTGCCCTTATTTGCCCTCGCTTCCCAGTTGGCTCTTGCTGAGCCGGTGGCGAAGTGGAGCAGGGATCGTGCGATTGCGAATGCGGCGGAATTCATTGCCGACATCGAGCAGTATTACACTAGGCATGGCCGATATCCGCTTGCGCTCCAAGCACAGAATAGAGACTACAATCCTGATGTCGTAGGCGTTGATCAGTACCGATATATGCCGCACGGCGAATCTTACAATCTCTCCTTCGAGCAACCTCGATTTCTGCTGGATCGATTCGGCACACGGGAGTGGGTCGTTTACAATCCGCACGACGAGCATCGGGTGTACAGCCACACTGCTTGGCTCCTTCCACCACCCGACGTGGCGGAACCGAGTCAAGGTTGGTACGATTCAGGTCACACAGGTCATTTGCACTGGATGTATTTCTGGTTCGATTGATAACCGCACGACAAGCCGAACAAAACGGTGCACCGGAGCGGGCGAACGAGCCCAGGGCCAGCGCCACCAATTCGGTGATGGATTCAGAAAGGATAAGGTCCAGGATCATGCATTACAGGCTTGGTTCGAAAGAGCAAGCTTGATGGATCCTGCGCGATCGGTGCCGCCCCTTCAGGGCGGGGGCCATGAAGTCGAATTCTTCATGGGCAATAAAACATACCCAGGGCGTTGCCCTGGGCTAGATCATCGTCGTGCCGTTGGCACTTGAAGCCAGATTCCGAAGGGTATGTTCACACAGCACAGCAAACTACAGAACCTTCCCAGGCTTTCTTCATTTCAGCGCTACCACCAAGACATTGGCACGACCAAACCCATGATGTGCAATGCGATACCCAGGGGCAACGCCCCAAAGTTCTTCTTGCCACGACTCGAATCGGCGACGAAACGCCACCGGACGGCTAGTGAATGTCCCTCGTCCTTTCTTCTCTATTTGCAGACCAATACCTGAACACCGTTTTCCCAAATCGTTAAGTTGAGTGGGCTTAAAGGCACTGCAGTACCCTTACATGATTTTTGTAGACTCCCACTTTTCGACACGACAATGCCTCTCAAATCGCCGCAATTTCCGTTGACACATTCACGCAATTCGTAGTAGTAGTTCGCGTTGACTTGCCCCAACTTCCCTATGAAGGTCAGGCAATAATTGTAGCTGGGTGGAGCCTTTCGCCTCTTGGATCGTTTTGTATTGGTCGTCTTCTTCTTTGCAGCCAACTTCTGCGCTGTCGTCTTCTTCCCTACAACCTTCTTGACGGCAGTTTTTTTGACGGGAGTCGACGCAGCTTTTTTCTTTGCCATGATTGAACCACATCTATCCAAAGAAACGACTACGAAATGCGATACGGCGACGATGCCGTATCGCGATGGAGCCTTTAGAAAAATCCGAATGTCAAATCAGGTCAGATCGAGGATGAAGTTGTAGCCGGCTTGCACTGTGCCCCGGATGATGATTACTGGATCGATGTTGGAAAGCAGGTTTCCATCTGGCTTGACCATGGGGCAGACCTGATTGGGCAGTCTTGTCTTGGAAACCATGATGCTTTTTTCGTAGGTGGAGCAGTTGGTGATCTGGTAGTAGTAGACGCTGTTCTTTACGAACAGCAGTTCTACCGCGTACTGGGTGGTCCATGTTCTACGCGCTTCCACGCTGCGCCATGCGAGTTTCTTTGGCTTCGCGTTCTTGCCTCGCACCACTTTCTTGGTGGTTGATGCCACCTTGGCCCGCTGCTTTTTGGCGCTGGCCGACCGCTTGGCAGGTGCCTTCTTCGGTGCAACTTTTTTGACAGACGTCTTGGTGGCTGTGGTTTTAGAAGAGGCGGAAGCAGCAACCTTCTTGGCCATGATGGAAGAGACTCCTGAAAAATAGATCGTGAAAATGAATCACAAAACGAAGCGCTTTCGTGAGCTTACCGTCTTTAGCCAACGGCGTGTGCTTACCGTGGGGCTATTTCCAGCGACAGGCGAAAACCGAGCATGGGACTGGTTCTGTCTGCATTATCGAACGAGAACTCCATCGTCGGAGGCTCTGATTCAGGAACATCGGTCCCGGGCTGCCACCAGTTGCTTCCGACGGTCGCCCGAAGTTGCTGACTGGTGCTGGAGACCAACTCGGGTGGCACGATCCCCATCAAATCCTTTGGAAGCGCGGGGCGTTCATCGATCCACTCGGCAGGTAGGCCATAAAGCCCTTCGATGCCGCTGTCGGTTTGATCCCATGGCCCTTCTGGCCGAGCTCGTCGATAGGCTTCGTATTGGGTCGCAGGAGAGTCTGTCGACCACGGCCTCGGTCGGATCGAATTCCCCTGGATGGCCAGGATGAATTGATCTGCTGTGACCAACCGCTTTCCTACCGTCTCCGCGAAAACCAGTACTTCATCCAAGCTGATATCGACAACGGATTGGTCCATTTGTTCGGCAGAAACCCCCTTCAGTCCATCCCATTCCGGGAGGACCTCTTGGAATTGCCGGTAGGAGACTTCCCGAGCATCGATCAGGAACGGAGCCACCACACGCTCCTTTTCCCCAGCAACTCTTCCGGGTAACAGTTTCGGATCCCAGCTTCCCCCCGGATGCTCGATCATCCGAACATCCGCCAGAGGTCTTGGTGGAGAGAGCGGCGTTAGTTTGACCAGTCCCTGAGCCGATTCGTCCCATGACCTATGCGACATTGGCAGCCCATGGGCCTGCAGGATCGCGATCTGCTTGGGGGAGGGAATCTGCCGATAGATCGACCGAATGAACCGACCATCCAGATAGTCAATGCGATAGATGCCTGGATCCAGCAGCACTTCCTCTCCGGTGCGGCTTGCGATGGAAGGTGCTCCCTGCACCAACAATCCGTTGGCAGAGGACTGGGCATCTGGATCGACCAGCGTCCATTTCAGTTCACGCTGGCCGTAGAGCGAGGGGAGGAGAACGCGCCGCCGACGGTCTGGTTTCCATGCCAGCATGGTTCCAAGGCCGGTGGCCAGCACCGTTCCGGCGACCGCTGTGCCACGCAGAAAGTTTCTCCGAACCATCCCCTGAGCCACTCGCCGATCGATCGTTGGGTCGGCAATCAACCGCTCATCCCGCTGATAGCGCCGCAGGTCTTCCTGGAACTCCTGGACGCTGGCATAGCGGTCCTTCGGATCTTTGGCGAGCGCTTTGAGGCAGATGGCATTGAGCCGCTGGTCGATCTCGGGGCGATGCTCCTTGGGAGCAACGAATTTGTGCTCGATGATCTTCTTAAATATCTCCGGTGTCTTCCCGGAGAATGGAATCTGACGCGTCAGCATCCAGTAGAGCAGCACTCCCAGCGAGTACTGATCGCTCGCTTCTCCGACCTTCGAGATATCCCCTTGGGCCTGTTCGGGGGACATGAAGGCAGGGGTGCCAACGCGGCTAGTTCCGGAGGAACCCGTCTGCAAAGCCCCCATCGACGTGCTCAGCCCAAAGTCGATCATGTGGGGCATGTTGTTGGAATCGACCAGGATGTTGTTCGGCTTGATGTCGCGATGCAGCACCCCATTTCGATGGGCCGCCGTCACCGGCTCACATACCCGAATGCACATCTCCACCGTCTGCTCAATCGTCGGTTCCACCGAAAAAACCCAGGCGGCCAGATGCGGTCCGTCGATCCAATCGGTGATGATGCAAAGTCGCCCATCTTCCTCGAAGATGTCGTGGACAGGGACGATCTGAGGATGTCGCATCTTGGCGGCGACGCGAGCCTCCTGGAGGAAACGCCGATTGGCTGGGGAATCGAGCTGGATCGTCTCCCCCTCTTCCGTCCGAGGGATCTTCATGGCGACGGTTTTTTCCAGCTGGCGGTCGTAGACCCGGTAGACCGTTCCAAACGACCCCTCCCCCAACACATCGACCTTCTCGAACCGTCGACCTTCAGCGAACCACTGCTGATCGTCGACCCAGTAAGCTGCCGTAGCAGCCGACTCGGTTCCCGCATGATGATGCCCACAGGCTGGGCAATCCCAAGAGCCAGAAAAACTGGCAGGAATTTGCGTTGCATCCGCCGCGCAATTGGCGCATTTCATGATCGGCTCCGCGACGCCATTTTTCACAACCCCACTTTCATCCTAGGATTCGGCCATGTAGGCTTCAAGAATGTTTCGCAATTTTTGACTAAACGAATCCAAAACAAGAAACGTTGAGCGATCCTGCTTGGGATCTCCCTGGGTGCGATCGGTCGGTCGAATCGTCGCTGCGATGTCTTTCAGAGGGATTCCGGCCAACCGTTCTTCCATGCCGGATAGGGCGAGCTTTCCCGCAATGCCGCTTGAGCCTGAGGGCAGGCCGTTTCGATCGATCAAGCGAGGGGCGTGGCTACCTGCTGCCTTCGCATTCGTCGATTGGCAAGTGTTCGTCTCTGCCCTTCATTTGCATCGTCGTCTATACTAGATCGATTGCTCCTCAGGCGGTGTCGGTTGGTCGACGATGTGAACTGACCGGACTGCCATCGCCACAAGGTTGAACTTTCGCGAAGGGGATCGATCGAGTCGACTGGTTGTGAGGACGAACCAAGTCGATTTGCCTACCCAGCCGCGTCGATCGAACGATAGACAATCGCGCTTCACTACTTGCGAATCCCCTTCGTTTTGTCCTCCCAACCCCTCGGTCAACAACTCCATGGTCTCCCCCTTTGCCGGTCAGTGGAAATCTCTTCCTGCTCGGTTCCACTTTGGCAGGATGCATCGACTTTTGCTTGGATTGACATGGATGCTTGCGGGCTGTCAGGAATCGCTGCAGGTTCGCGTCTATGAGATGCCCAAGGAGCCGAAGACGGCGTTGCCCCAGCGCGAGGGTCCCTCTGCCATTCAGCCGCGTAGGATTGTCGGGGCGGTGATTCCGCAGGGGGAGCAGGTCCTCTTTCTCAAAGGGACCGATACTCCGCAGCGGCTGGAAGGGACGATGCCCGCAGTGGAAGCATTGTGCAGGGGGCTGGTCTGGGATGGCGAGGGAACACCTCAGTGGAAATTGCCCGAGGGCTGGGTGGAGTTGCCTGGTAGCGGCATGGCGATGGCCATCCTGGAAGGGCCTCCCGCAGATGGCAGTGGCACTCCCGTTCGCTGGACGGTGACCTTGCTGGGTCGATCGGGCCCGTGGGAAAACTACCTTCAGGAAAACCTGAATCGATGGCGAGGGCAATTGAACCTATCGCCAGTCGATTTGGAATCGTGGAAAAGCGGCTGGACGGAGGTGCCCAGGGAGGGCAGCGACCAGCCAGCAGTGATCGTCGATCTGACGGGGACAGGTAGCGGTGGAATGTCCGGAAGCGGTGCTCGAGGACCGATGGGTTCGGGTGCATCCAGCAGCCAGGCCCCCGCTGGCCCAGCCGCCGACAATGCCGCTACCAACGCAAATCCTCCCGCCGCCGGAAGCCGGGAGGCGGAGCGACCCGAAGGGCCTCAGATTCGATACCAAACCCCCGAGGGATGGGAATCGCTTGGCGAGGGCCCCTTTAGGCTGGCGGCTTTTCGCATTCCCGATGGCGATGCAAGCCGAGGGGGAGCCTGTGAGCTGACGGTGTCGCTGGCGCGAAACGATCCCCGGCAGAACGCTCAAATGTGGGTCGGTCAGGTCTCCCCGAAAGCATCCGAGGAGGAGCAGCAGAGACAATTGGACCAAACCTTGGCCGAAGCGAAAACATTTCAGCGAGGTCCCCATCGGGGTACGATCTACTGGATGTCCGCTGGCCAGGAACCAGGAGATCCCGCGATCTGGGTTGCATCGATTCCCTACGCCGAAGGGACGATCGATCTGTTCGTCAAAGTGCGTGGAAGCCGACAGGCAATCGAGTTGCGTCAGGAAGAGGTGCTTGGTTGGATCGAAAGTCTTTCATGGGATCCACCGAAAACCGAATGATCGGCAGGTGATGGCAGCTACGGAAATGACGGTCCCATCGGCGGAGTCCCACAAATCGATGGGAACAGGACGCCAAGGATCGACGGGAATCGGCGGAACGGATCATTCGGCCGAATGCGAATTTGTTCACTGACAAAAGCAGGTAACAGCGATGGCAACAGGAACCTGGGGCGACGCACGGACGGCAGCGAGTGCAAAAATCGACAACCCGGCGATCGGGCAAATGCTCTGGCGGGTGCTGAAGGCCCTGGGATCGCTAAAGATCACCGTCGCCATGTTCGCTCTAGGCATCGTCATCCTTTTCGTCGGCACCCTGGCGCAGGACGAAGAGCAGCTAAAGGATGTCAAAGAAAAGTATTTCAACAGCTGGATCGCACCGGTCGATCTGGATGTCTTTCTGCCGATCACCATCTGGCCGGATCACCAACGCATTCCCTTTACGATCCCAATCCCTGGAGGGGCGACGGTTGGCCTAGTGCTCCTGATCAATCTGATCGCTGCCAAAGTGACGCGGTTTTCCATGCAGGCCACGGGGGGCCGTTTTGCAGCTGGGCTCTTTTTCACCGCCCTAGGATCCGCGCTGCTGGGTCTGGTGGTCTGGACCGCTCACCAAGCCGATGGGTTGCAGGGGGAACCACCTTTTTCCTACGACTCGCTTTGGAAACTCTGCCTGGGACTGCTTTGGGTGCTAGCCGCAGCATCGCTGGTCGGTGCCCTGAAATGGCCATCCAGCACACGTCTGGGGCGGCAGGTGCAGTGGCTGACCTTGATCGTTCTTGCGAGCGCAGGAATCTTCTACGCCGCGACGGGGGACCAGTACCGGATCAACGATCCGGGCCTTCGGATCGTTTGGCAGCTGCTGAAAAGCCTCGTCGTCGGGCTGGTTTTCCTGGTAGGGTTTCTTCTGCTCTTCGGAAAACGCGGCGGCAATGTCTTGATCCATCTGGGGGTGGCTCTGCTGATGTTGGGCCAGTTCATCTTTGGCGATCCACAGATCGAAGAACGCATCAGTCTCTACGAAGGCCAGGCGGCCAGCGTCGCCTATCGCATCGATGAGTGCGAGCTAGCGATCATCGATTCCAGTGGCCCAAAGGACCGCATTGTCTCGATTGAATCGCGTTATCTGCAGCGAGCTGCCGGGACGGGAAAGCCGATCGAGCATCCGGAGCTTCCAGTCAAGCTGGTGGTCGATCAGTATTACGTCAACTCGGGGCTGGTCGACCTAAAAGACCTGACCAAGCAACCGGCGACGGCCGGGACGGGGCTGACGATCGGTGCGATGGAGAAGCCCAAGAGTGGCGGTGCCAACAGCGACGTGAACATCGCATCGGCGTATGTCACCGTGCTGCCGAAAGCAGGTGAAAAACCCCTGGGGACCTACTTGGTCAGCCAGTTCCTGCATGACGATGAACTGACGCCGAGGGTGACATCGGAGACGATTCAGGTCGACGGCAAGCCGTTGCAGATGCAGTTGCGATTCGCCAAGTCGGTCAAGCCCTACAGTCTACGCCTGGATGATGTGCAGCGGATCGACTACAGCGGCACCATGACGCCGCGCGATTATTCTTCTTTCGTCACCATCACCGACCAGCAGGGAGAGAGTCGGCAGCAGGGACGCATCTGGATGAACAACCCGATGCGGTACCGAGGAGAGACGTTTTACCAGAGCGGTTATGCGTCGGAGGAGGAGACGAAGATTGGTGAAAAGACGATTCTGCAGGTGGTGACCAATGCGGGTTGGCTGATCCCGTACGTCGCCTGCGTGCTGAGCGGACTGGGGATGCTGGTTCATTTTTCCGGGACCTTCGCCCGCTTTGCGCTCCGGTACGATCGCGTTGCCGGGGATGTCGCAGAGAGTTCGGCCAGCGTGAGCGATCCTGGGGCGATGGTGGCGCGCTGGCGCAATGCGGCTCGCCAAGCCTCCCAAGGTCATGCACGTTGGGCGATCCCTTTGGTGGCCTTGCTCTTGGCTGGTTTGTGGATCGGTTCGAAAGCCAGGAAGCCGTCGGTGGAGCCTAGGCAATTCGACTGGTATGCGGTCGGTCAGATTCCGATGCAGCATGAAGGGCGGATCAAGCCGCTGGATAGTGTCGCCAGAAACCTGCTGCAGGCCGTCTCCAACAAGGCCGAGGTGAAAAGTTCCACTGGGGAAAAAATCCCTGCCAGTCGATGGCTGATGGGACTGATGTCCGAGGACGCCGCAATGCTTCGGGTCCCCTGCATCCGCATCGACGCCAAGGAGGTTCTCGATGCGCTCGGCTTGGAGAATCGTGAAGGGCATCGCTACAGCTACGAAGAGGTAGCGCCGGGAATGGGAGCCATTCGAGAGGAACTGCGATCGCTGGATCCAGAGAACCAAGCCAAGTGGACTTTCGCTCAAAAGAAGAAAGCGGAACTCAGCAGCCGCTTTGGAGTGATGGAGTTGGTGCGGTTCGCATACCGCCCCGACCTGCCTCAGATCCCAGCCGGGGCGCAAGGGGAGGAAGCGCAGGAACAGTTCCAGAGGGACTTTCGGCAGGTCTTCGCACGGGTGCAGATGATCGAGCAGGCCAATCCACCTGGGATCATTCCTCCGGCAGCTCCCAAGGAGGACGCGAAGGGGAAGGTGGTCAGCCCCGAGCGATGGCAGGCTTTTGGGCCAGCGATCTTCACAGCCTTCGCATCGCGACTTATGCAGATGGAAGCAGATCAAACGGGAGTCTTGGCGTTCGCCGATATGGTCGATGCCTTGAGAGCCGACGATGCCAGGAAGTTCAACGACCAGGTCGACAAGTTCAAACGATGGATGGCGGAGTCCAATCCGGAAGGGGTGCGGATGAAGAAGGCGGGGTTTGAAGCGTGGTACAACCACATCAGCCCAGTCAATTTTTCGGCGACACTCTATGTCGTGATCGCACTAGTCTGCCTCGCCAGCTTCCTGATCGCCAGGCACCCTCTCAGGCGTTACGCGTTCTGGTTTTGCGTCGCCGCCTTTGCGCTCCATACCTTTGCGATCGGTGCACGCATCTACATTTCCGAACGACCGCCGGTGGTTAACCTGTATTCTTCGGCGGTCTTTATCGGCTGGTCGGTGGTGTTGGCCGGTTTGATCATCGAAACGCTCTACCCGATCGGGGTTTCGCTGCTGGTCGGCGCGGTCACTGGATTCCTGACGCTGCTAGTGGCTTATGGGCTGGATACCAGCGACACGATGCCGGTGCTCCAGGCTGTGCTCGACACCCAGTTCTGGCTGGCCACACACGTCGTCAGTGTGACGCTGGGGTATGGAGCGACCTTCTTTGCCGGGGCGCTGGGGATCGCGTGGATCGCTGTAGGACTCTGGGGCTTGGTGGGGCGCAAAGATGCGATGCGCGAAGCGACGCTCCAGGCGACTCAAAAGCTGCTCGACCGGATCACCTACGGCGTCGTCTGCTTTGCCATTTTCTTTAGTTTCATCGGGACCGTACTGGGTGGGCTATGGGGGGATGACAGCTGGGGCCGATTCTGGGGTTGGGATCCGAAGGAAAACGGCGCCCTGATGATCGTGCTTTGGAATGCCATCCTGCTCCACGCGCGCTGGGATAAGCTGGTCTCGCCACGCGGATTCGCTCTGCTGGCGGTTGCTGGCAACATCATCACGGCGTGGTCTTGGTTCGGCACCAATCAGCTCGGCATCGGCCTCCACAGCTATGGATTCACCAATGGAATTCTGATGCTGCTGGGGGGATTTGTGCTGAGCCAACTGGGGATCATTTTGGTAGGTGCCACGCTGCTGGGCAAACCGCGGGTAGAATCTGCGTGATGGCTTACCCCAATCCAGCCGCCGTCCGCTGGGGTCCCCTTCCCTTCCCTTTGGAAGAAGGGGGGGTTTGCGGGGATGCGATACGTTTGCTGAGTGGCCGGAAGCGGAGAGGAACCTGCGGTTGATCCATGGCGATTATTGAAATCGAGAATCTGGAAAAGACCTATCGGGTTTATCAGAAGCCGGAGGGGCTGGGCGCGTCGCTGAAGGGGCTTTGGAAGCGGGAGTACCGCACCGTTCAGGCAGTGCGGGGTGTTAGCCTGAAGGTAGAGGCTGGGGAACTGGTCGCTTTTTTGGGTCCCAATGGCGCCGGCAAGACCACCACCTTAAAGCTTCTTTCCGGGGTTATCTACCCGACCTCAGGCAGCGCGCGGGTGATGGGCTACATCCCCTGGGAGCGAGACGACAGGTACCGACGACGCTTTGCCCTGGTGATGGGCCAGAAGAACCAACTCTGGTGGGACCTTCCGGCTCAGGAATCGTTTCGGCTGCACCAGCAGATTTATGGAATCGACCCGGAAGCGTTTCGCAGGACGCTGGGCGAACTGACGGAGCTGCTGGCGTGTGGTGAGCTGCTGGGGCGACCGGTTCGCGAGCTGTCGCTTGGGGAGCGGATGAAGATGGAGCTGATTGCGGCGCTGCTGCATTCTCCAGAGGTGCTGTTTTTGGATGAGCCAACGATTGGCCTGGATGTGGTGGCGCAGCACAACATCCAGCAGTTCTTGAAGCAGTATCAGGCCGATCGAAAGATCACCGTCCTGCTGACCAGTCATTACATGAAGGATGTCGCCGCCCTTTGCAAGCGGGTCATCGTGATCGCCAAGGGGACGGTTCAGTACGATGGATCGCTGACGGGGATTATCGATCGATTTTCTGCTTCCAAGCGAATCACTGTCCAGTTGGCGGAGGGGCAGAGCAGCCAGGGCCTGGAACGGTACGGAACCGTCGTCAAGGAGGAGCTGCCTCGCGTGCAGATACAGATCCCTAGAGTGCAGGTCTCGCGCGTGCTGGCCGACCTGCTGGAACGATACATCGTCGAGGATGTGGCGGTGGAGGATCCACCGCTGGAGGAAGCGATCGCGGGGTTCTTTGCCGAGATGGGGGAAGGCCAGGGTTTGGCGAGCGGTTCGGGGAGTGGTTCGGGGAGCGGATCGGTAGGGGGCCGGAATCGGTGACATGCGGGGGCGAGTGACTCCGGCAATCCATCGGCGGGACAGCGGGCAACGGGGGAAGGCGTGATGAGCGAAGGAGTGGCCACCGGATGGAGAGGGCGTGTCAGCGCCTGGTGGACCATTCTGCGAATTGCCCTGGAGGAACGGTTGGTCTACCGAGGCGATTTTGCGCTCGGAACCCTGATGCGATTCCTCCCGATCATCACTCAGATTTTTCTCTGGTGGGCGGTGTTCGAAACGGTGCCAGTGGGGGCTGATGGCAAGTCCCGACTGGTGGGCTATGGCTTTAGCGACATGGTCGCATACTACTTGCTGACGATGTTGGGGCGGGCGTTTTCCAGCATGCCTGGGCTTGCGACCGGCATCGCCCGGCAGATCCGCGACGGGGAGGTAAAGAAGTACCTAGTGCAGCCGATCGATATGCTCGGCTTTCTCTTCTGGGCTCGGGTGGCTCACAAACTGGCCTACTATTCGGTGGCGGCGATCCCCTTTGGCATCGTCTTCTTCCTTTGTCGCGGGTACTTCGAGCGGGGATGGCCGGCGGCCCCCTATCTAGCGGCCTTCATCGCGTCGCTGTTGATGGCATTTGTGCTTGGTTTTCTGGTCGAAGCATGCTTGGGGCTGGTTGGCTTTTGGATGCTCGAGATTTCCTCGCTGTTGTTTCTCTACATGCTCTTTAGTTTCTTCTTATCGGGCCACATGTTTCCGCTCGACATGCTGCCCCAACCGATCGCGACGATTGTCAATTTCCTCCCGCTGAAGTACTTGGCCTATTTTCCCGCGACGGTGTTTCTAGAGAAGGTGCCGATCGATCGATTGGGTTGGGAGCTGCTGGTGCAGGCTCTCTGGACCTTGCTGTTTCTCTGGTTGGCTCGCACCATGTACCAGCGCGGAGTACAGCGCTATAGCGGATTTGGTGGCTGACGGGGCGCGGAAGTCTTCGCAGACGGGAAGAGAGGGATGGATGTCCGAGTCGATGGAAGGGAAGACTTCCTACTGGGGAGTTTTCAAGACATTCGTTCGCAACAGCTTGGTGCGCGACATGACGTTTCGAGCCAATTTCTTGCTGGAGTGTATCTCCAGCGCGTCGTGGACCTTGATGAACGTCGGTTTTTACCTGATCCTTTTCCAGCACGCCCCATCGATCGGTGCGGCGACCGGTTGGGGACGCGCGGAGTTTTTCATTTTTCTGGCGACGACTTGGATGATCAACGCGATCGTCCAGACTTTCTTTATGCCCAACGCGCAGGAGTTCAGCGAGCTGATACGGACCGGAGGGCTTGACTTCGCGCTGCTCAAACCGATCGATACGCAGTTCCTGATCTCCTTTCGAAGGATGGACTGGTCGGCGCTGTCGAATCTGGTGGTGGCGGTTCTGCTGCTGGGGGTCGGCATGTACCAGTTGTCTCAGCGTAGCGATCCTACATGGCAGCCAGGCCCCTGGGTGGTGATCCTCTATCCCTTCTATCTTTTTTGTGGTGTGGCGATCCTCTATAGCATCATGACGGTGCTGGCAGCGACCAGCATCTGGCTGGGGCGCAATCAGAGCCTCTATGACTTCTGGTTTTACATCACCAATTTTTCACGCTACCCGGCGGAGATCTATCAGCGGGGCTGGGGCTACGCGCTCTGGGGAATCTTCACCTTCGCGATTCCGGTGCTGGTGGTGGTCAACGTACCGGCTCGATTGCTGGCGCAGCCTCTTCAGCCGCGAGCCTCCTGGGAGTTGCCGATGGCAGCGTTCGCCGTGGTTGCTGCTTTAGGCAGCCTGTTTGTCAGTCGACGGATTTTCCAGCGGGCGCTGGCCAGTTACCGAAGCGCCAGCAGTTGACCGATCGGATTGGGACCAGTAGGGGCGATTGGCATCCAGCACGACGCGCGCTTGGCATACCAAATCGTGGAACGTCGTCCGCTCGGGGGTGATAAAGAAGCAGGAGAAGTCGAAGATCACGAACGTCAGCAGCGCGGCATCGATCAGATGATCGACCCCGGTCCAGAAGAGCCCCAGCAGGGTCGCTAGCGGCAGCAACCACGCCAGAGCACATCGCATCAGCTCGCGAAAAAACCGCCGCTCGGGGCGCAGCGGCAGTCCGTGAGGATCGACGGTGCGCAGCTGGAAGAGGTAGCCTCCCAGAGATCGCCATCCGTTGCGAATTGCAGAGAGATAGAAGACGGGGATGATCAACGCGAGAACGGCCAGCAATGGAATCCCCCAAGAGAATCGGCCCGACTCATCGAGCACTCGCAGGGCGACGATTCCGATGACGAAGGGTGCGAAGAAGGTCAGCAGCATCGCCTGATCGAAAAGGTATGCCATGGCGCGCGGCGCGAACCCGGCGGTAGTCATCTTCACCGGGACGATCGCCTGCAGATCGTCCAGGAGGGCTTCGTAGTCTGCATACCGCGAGGATGGCTCTTTGGCCATCAGTCGCGTCAGGATGCCGCGCATCGCCTCCGGGATTCCCGTGGGCCAACTCGACGGGAAGTCGATCGGCGCTTCCTGGATCTTTTGCAGCCATTGACGGATCGACCCACCTTCCAGTTTGTAGGGCAGGCGTCCGAAAAGCATTTCAAAGAGGGTGACGCCCAAGGCATACATATCGCTTTGAATGGTGGGCGTTTCCCCTACGGTCAGCTCGGGGGCCATATGCGAGAGGGTGCCAGAGATTTTTTCTGTTTCCTTCGGTAGATGCGCCATTCGCGCCAGACCGAAGTCGGACAGCTTGACCTGCTGTGGGCCATGCAGCATCAGGTTGCTGGGTTTGATGTCGGCGTGGACGATGCCGAAATGCTCTGCATGCTGAAGCGCCTCGACGACCTGAATGGCCATGCGAATGGCTACTCCGAACTCCAGTGGACCGGTCGCCAGTCGATCAGACAAAGTGGGACCTGACAGCAGCTCCATCGCGAGGAATGGAAAGGTCTGATGGTGTCCCACATAGTAGATGGTGATGATGTTGGGATGGTTCAACCGCGCTTGCGCCACCGCCTCGCGCAGCATCGCTTCGGTTGCCGGGCGCACCGAATCGGGGTCGTCGACTGGACGCATCAGCTTGACGGCGACGTAACGCTGCAGCGACGTGTCGAGCGCTCGGTAAACAGAACCCATGCCGCCGCGTCCCAAAAGGGACTCCAGTTGGAAGTGGCCCAAGGACATCCCGATCCAAGGATCGTCCTGCTCTTCCTCGTGGATCACTGTGGCGTGACGGAGATCTCCGTGGGTGACGGTCTGCAGCAGCGCATGCCGAAGCGCCTCGGCACGCACGGGACGATTGCATGTCGGGCAGACGCCACCGACTTCCAAATCGACCTGGTAGCTGGTGCCACACGCGCAGCGGTAAACCATCCGCTCCAGAAACAGATCCTCTGGAGCGGGATCGATGGAGCGATCCAGTTCAGGCGTGGAGTCGTGGGAGGTCATACGTTAGGATTGTATCTCACCGGAAGGAAGCCGACGGGCCGATCCATTCCGTCCGGTCGTTGGAAAACTTCTGGAGCTGATGGTGGCGACCATCGGCATGCCTCCCTGCGAGTTGGCCATGATCCCGATCGAACAGCTTGCCCCGAATTTCCCCACCCCCGCCCTGGTTGTCGATAAGCAAGCGGTTCTGGGGAACATCGAACGGATGGCGGAATATGCGGCCAAACACCACCTGCGTCTCCGTCCACATACGAAAACTCACAAATCGCGACAAATGGGGCAGTGGCAGTGCCAGGCAGGGGCGGTCGGCTTGACGGTCGCCAAGGCGGGAGAGGCGGAGGTGATGCGGGATGCCACCGACGACCTCCTAGTGGCCTATCCGGCGGCCGGAGCGGCCAGATTGGAGAAGCTGGCTCAGTTGGCCAGGCGATCCACATTGCGGGTGGCTGCGGATTCCAAGCCATGCCTGGAGGGGCTTCAGCAAGCCGCCGCGGTCGCTGGATCGACCATCGGGGTCCTCTTGGATCTGGATGTCGGTTTCCACCGTACGGGAGTCGAAACGGTAGGTGAGGTGCTGGAGCTGGCGAGATTTGCTGCCCACTGCCCAAACCTGCGGGTCGATGGCATCTTCTGCTACCCGGGTCATTTGATGCCCGACTCCCCACAGGAGGAATGGGATAGGATTGAACGGTTGGTGGGGGAAGCGGTTGCCGCCTTCGACAGCGATGGGTTCGACCGCCGCATCGTCTCTGGCGGTTCCACCCCCACAGCCATGCTGACCCACCGCAATCGATGGATCACCGAGTTCCGCCCTGGGACCTACATCTACAACGACATGAACGAAGTTCGGCTGGGAGTGGCTACCATTCCCCAGTGTGCGGCGACGGTGATCGCGACCGTGGTCAGCCACAGTGGTCGGAACCACTTCGTCGTCGATGCAGGGAGCAAAACACTATCCAGCGACCGCTGTGGACCGGCGCCTGACAGCGGTTTTGGTCTCTGGCCGGATCAGCCAGAAGCGAAAATCGTGCGACTGACGGAGGAACATGGAGAGGTGGTTGTCCCTGACGGCACGCCTCTGCCTACCATTGGTTCACGCATTCAGATCATCCCGAACCATATCTGCGTCTGCGTCAATCTGCAGGACAACTTCTGGCTCTGGGATGGCTCCACAGCGCATTCCATGCCTGTCGATGCACGTGGCAAGTTGCTCTAACGACGCCCCCCTACCCTCATTGGTGCCAGGCACCAATCGAGGATTTTCTCCGGTTGGATGTGGCTTGAAAGGCTAGCTTTACATAGGTCCGCATGGCCGGGACGGCCATGCCACGGGCCAAGGTTTGCATGCATTTTCCAGAATTGGTGCCAGCCACCGATTGCGCTGCTTGAAAGGCTAGCTTTATATAGGTCTGCATGGTCGGGACGGCCATGCCACGGGCCAAGGTCTGCATGCATTTTCCCGAATTGGTGCCAGGCACCAATTGCGCCGCTTGAAAGGCTAGCTTTTGCATAGGTCTGAATGGCCGGGACGGCCATGCCACGGGCCAAGGTTTGCATGCATTTTCCCGAATTGGTGCCAGGCACCAATTGCGCCGCTTGAAAGGCTAGCTTTTGCATAG
>JBILTR010000007.1:0-183300 GCA_044371425.1 Pirellulaceae bacterium
GTCAGCAGGGGCAAGGTCAGCAGGGGCAAGGTCAGCAGGGGCAAGGTCAGCAGGGGCAAGGTCAGCAGGGGCAAGGTCAGCAGGGGCAAGGTCAGCAGGGACAAGGTCAGCAGGGGCAAGGTCAGCAAAGTCAAGGACAGCAGGGACAAGGACAACCGAACCAGGCGGAATCCCCTTCGAGCCCACCGTCCAGTACAGGATCTGGCTGGCGCATGCCGGAACTACCCAATGTCCTGTCGTGGATGCGTCCCCTGTTGATCGCCGTGCTTTCGATCTTCCTGTTGATCTTTGCTGCGATGAATCTGAGACGCTTTTTCACCTGGTGGGGATCGCTTAGCCAACTCGAAGATGGAGACCAGGGGCAGCCAACGGAGTCAGCTCCCGCGATGCGATCTTTTGCATCGTACGTCGATCCCTTCGCATCCAACCTGCAGGGATGGAGCGAGAAGAAAGTGGTCACGCATTCGTTTGAAGCGCTGGAGGCGTGGGGCCGCGAGCATGACGCTGCGCGTCAGGTGGATGAGACAGCGGAGTCGTATGCCGAGCGACTGGCGCGACGATTTCAGATGCCAGGTGGGACTGCCGAAACCCTAGCAACCCAGTACAACCGGGTGCTGTTTGGCAAGGGGCGGCCCGCGCGATCGGAACTGGCACCCTTGGCCAATCTGTGGCGTTGGATGCAGGGAAACAGAACTGCGGCAGCTGTCCCTGCTACTGCTGCAAGGAATGCTCCCTGAGCGCATCGAGAAATAGTTTGGACCAGATGGCATAGCCTTCTTCGTTGAGGTGGAGTCTGTCCTCCACAAACAGCTCCGCGCGCGGCTGGCCTTGACTGTCCAAGAAAAGAGATTCTGTGGCAAGAAAATGGACCTTGGGGTACTTCTTGGCCTGCTGCTGGAACTGCAGATTGACCTGCTGAATTCGAGGCCAATATTCGAATCGCGAGGGCGTCGGCGTCACGGCCACCAGGAAGATGGTCGCATTAGGCTGGGCGTACCGAACAGCACGCACCACGACCTCGGCCAGGCGCCCGGCGATTTCCGGCGTGACATCCAGTTCCTTCCCCGTGATGTCGTTGGCGATGAAGAGGAACACCGCCTGAAACTCCAACCTCGCCAACAAGGCAGGAGCATGGATGGCCAAATCGCGGTACCTGGCACTTCCATAACCTCGGCGCACGATCTTGTAGGGAGCAAGATCCTGAGCGGCATCTTCCCAAAGGCGAAAACTAGAACTTCCCAGTAGCACGACCGCATTGGGTCCCCCTTCCGACAGATTGCCGCTTGCCAGGCGAGCGACATCTTCCTCCCATTTCTTGGCATCCTCCCGAAAAGGAAGCAGCAACTCCTGCACCTCGGGGTCGTCGTGCGGATTGGCCTGCTGTGCAACAGCCCCCAGCGGAGATAGCAGCCACATCAAAAGAAGCATTGGATACAGGATGCAAAACCGCAGAGGATGACTCATAGCCATTCGCATTCAAAGAGGGGATGGAAAGGAGCTAACTACCGGCGGTCTGGTTGCGCAGCTTCATGGAAGAGCTAGGCTTGGGAAGAAGGTTCAAGTCTCGGATTCGGATGCCGTCGTGAATTCCCGCCAGCGCAAAATCGCCACGGCGACAACCAAGAATGCCACGGTCATCGCCAGCAGGATGGTGGTATGCCATAGCAGACTGCCCTGCCCGAAGTAGGCCTGAAACACCACATTGTCCTGAGCCATCGATTCATCGAACCCCAGCCCCCGAACCAAAAGGCAGCGAAGGCGATGCTGGATCGTAATCAAATTGATTGCGGCAGGGATGGTCGATGCGGCGGCTTCGAAGAGGATGCCATAGATGATCCCAACCACCATGGACCGTTTGGGAACGATCACACCGATCAGAAGAAAAACGGCTGCATAGGCGATGCACGAAAGGACCGAGAGGCTGTTTTGAACCACCAACATTCTCAGCACCTCCTCCCGTACCAATACCAAGGTGCTGAGCGTCGAGGCGATCAATCCAACGGGGAGCGCCCAGGTCACGGCGGCTAGGTATTTTCCCAACAGCACAGCGACGGGACCATCCGGACGAACCGCCAGATAGACCCAGCTTCGCCCTTCCAGTTCCGACGCAATGGAGGGAGTGGCCCAAAGGAAGACCGCCATGATGCAGGCGATGGAGGGGGCAAGCGCAAAAATGGCGATGGCAGCCCCTTGCCATGGAATCTCAAAACTTCCGGCAGTCCATCGCATGAGCAACAGGAGAGCCGGCGGGAAAAGCGCCAGAGTCGCCATCCAGGTCATCCTTGGCCAGGTCAATGCGCGGCGCCACTCAAACTGAAACACGGCGACAATGCGTTCGATCAGGGTAGCGTTCATGCGATGCCTCGATGCAGTTTCATCAAGGAGTGAAAGACATCCTGCAACGAATCGTCGGAGGAACGGACTTCGAAAATTTCCAAGGCACCGCTGACCGACTGCTCCGCCAGGAATTGAGCCAATTCCCGCCCGGAACCGGTCGTGGCGTGCAGACGATCGGCTTCGACCCGAACCGAATCGACCAGGCCACTGACAACCAGCTGAGCGGCTAGCTTCCGGGGCTCGTTGAGCGCTAGCTCCACGGTTGCAGGAACGCTGGTCAGCAGCCGACTGATTTCTTCCGTGGAACCACTCGCCAGCAGGCGACCGCCGGAAATCAGCAGAAACGACCTAGTCAACGACTCGATCTCATGCAGCACATGGCTTGCAATCAGAAGGCTTCTACCTTCCGCAATCCATTGCTGCAGCAGGGTGGTCATGGCGTGCCTGGCGATCGGGTCGAGGCCGGAAAAGGCTTCATCGAGAATCAGCAGCTCGGGTTCGTGAGCGATCGCCTGAGCCAATCGGGTGCGCTGCCGCATGCCTCGAGAGAAGGTCGAAATCTTTCGATCCTGGACCTCGGCTAGCTGCACTCGCGCCATGGCGCGAGCGGCCATCTGACGCGCGTCGGCGGAACGAAAGCCTTGTAGCTGCGTCAGATAAGTGACCCACTCGATCGCCGACACATCCGCGTACATCCCTTCACTGCCGGGGAGATAACCGAGTCGCCTGAGCAGTGCGGGGTCGCGCGGCGCATGCCCTAGCACCGTAAGTTTTCCTTTCGACGGACGCAATTGGCCCGTGATCAGATTCAGCAGCGTCGATTTTCCTGCGCCATTGGGCCCCAGGATGCCATGAGCCCCTTCGGGCAAAGTCAGAGTCACATCGTTGACTCCGATGACGATGCCGTAAAGTCGCGTGACCTGTTCCAGTGAAAGCAGCATGCTTGGACTCCTCTCCTCAAGCTCGCATCGGCGCAGCGACTCGCCGAAACAACAGAATCAAGGAACCCACGGTGATCGCCAGCAACAGAAGGATTGCAGGCCACACCCACTGATTCGACTGCTGAAATCCAAAGACATACGACTGGACCGCTCCCAGGATCTGATAGGGACTGGTCAGCAACTCCCAGCCTGGCTGATAGACCTCGCGCCTCGACTGGGCCTGAAAAGTCGGGATGGCCGTCAAGGACGAGTAAGCGACATGCCCCATCAGCCAGATGGCGAACCAGGAGAACGCGGCATAGCGGGATTCCAGCGTCATCGAGGAAATGGCCAGTGCCCCCAGCGTCGTCGGAACGATCAGACATGCGGATGCCACCAGGACTCGCAATGGCAGGTCCCAGGTCATCCAGAAGACCGAAAGGGAAGGGGACAGCAGCAACCCCACCAGATACAGCAGCAGGGCAGGGCCGGTGGAGATCAGGAGGAGGAAAAAGGCGACGACACCGAACTTCCCCAGGATGTATTCCCATCGGTCGATCGGTCGGGAAAAGTAGATCAAGTAAGCGCGTGTGCGCAAGTCTTGGGAGATCAGCGGTGGGGCGACGATGCCGACCAGGATCACCATGAGGAACGCCTGGGTGTTGCGCAGCATGGTCAGTAGCAGGAACGACCAGACGCTATGCCGGACCATCTGAAATTGCTCGGGAGTCGGATCGGACGGAACCCCGTCCAAAATCGACGCCATCGGCGTTCCCCTCGCCATCCCTCGCATGGCTCGTTCAAACATCGTCCAGCTCTGCGGATCCCTCCCGGACTGCTCAAAAAAGAAGATCGGAATGGAAAAGAAAACAAGGGGAAAGAGCGCCGCTAGCAGCAGACGTTTCAGCCAAAGCGATTTCCAGGCCCGCTGCACGCCGGTAGTGGTGATCGCCAGCCATCGTCGCCAAGCAGCCACTCGGGTCTCATTCCATGGTCGGTAGCCGGTACTATGAATCGGCATGCTGCGTCCCCCCAGTGGCTGCCTGCACCGCTTCCAGAAAAATCATCTCCATCGAATTCCTGGCCGGCGTCATCGATCGAATCACGCACTGCGAATCGCGAGCCGCCGTCCAGATCCGCCGCTGCATTTCGTGCGTATCCCCAGCGATTTCCCATCCTTCCGGCTGCAACGGACGAAACGTCAGCCCCTGCCGCTCCAGCGATTCGGTCCACGCGGCCACAGGCCCCGTGATCCGCACCGTCATCGCTGGGGAAACCGGCCGCGACAATTCCTCCAGCGACTGCGACAGAACCACTCGTCCTGCCGCCAAGATCACCACATGACTGCTGACGCTTTGCACATCGGGCAGAATGTGCGTGCACAAAAGAACGCTCTTGCCATGGTCGCGAGCTAGAATTCGGATTCGACTGAGCATCGCGTCCCGCTCGTCGGGATCCAGCCCCGCCGTCGGCTCATCGAGAATCAATAGCGGCGGATCGTGCACCAGCGCTTGCGCGAATTTCAGCTTCTGACGCATCCCTGTCGAATAGGTTTCGACGGTGCGATAGCGTTCCTGTCCCGCGCCGCAAAAATCGAGAATCTCGTGGGCTCGCCGCAGCCCTTCTAAGCGAGGCAGCGAATTGAGCCGAGCGGCAAACTGCACCGACTCGACACCCGTCAGACTAGGAACGTAGCAATCGTCCTCCGGCATGAAGCCGACCTGCTGGCGAACCAGCTTCCCCTGGGTCGATGCATCGACTCCCAGGACACTGACTTGTCCACTGCTAGCGCGAAGCAGCCCAAGCACGATTTTGATCAACGTGCTCTTCCCCGCGCCATTGGGACCCAGCAGGCCGGTGATCCCGGCTGGGATGGTGGTGGTAATGTCTTGTAGAGCTCGCACCTTCCCGAAGGTCTTGGTGACCTTTTGGAACTCCATCACCTGGTCCGTTCGCGACAACGCTACCTCCCCATCCACTCACCAGAGGCTACCTCTCCGACTGGTCGGCTGAATCGCCAGACTCCCGTCGCCCTGCCTCCGCATTCTAACCCGCCCATCGGCGCGATGGCGGTCGGCCAGAATCTTCCCAGGGTTTGCCCTTCGGATCGCCCGATTCCTTCTTGGTCTTTTTCAGTTCCATGGCGACCAAAACCTTTCTTTTTTGAGCCGACCTGCAGGCTTTGCAATGGACGGCGGTCGTTTGGAGCTATTAGACTAAATGATTGCAGAAAAGCATCTGCCCCGCCTGATTCTCCGTCAGTGACCCCAGGGCGACCTGGCCCTCCGAAGTCCCTGCAAGGATCGCCTTCATGCATTCCCACCCACCGCTCCTGGCCGCTTGGAACTGGATCATTCAGAGGGTCCTCTGCCCAGCCGCTTTGCTACTGTCCAGCCACTGCCATGCGGCAGATCCATCCGCCCCTGGTGCAGCGGTCAGTTTCATTCACGACGTCGTTCCTGTACTGACCAAAGCAGGTTGCAATGCTGGGATCTGCCACGCAAAAGCAGGCAACGGCCAGAATGGATTCCAGCTGTCCCTGCTGGGTTTTGAACCCCAGGAGGATTACGACCACTTGGTCAAAGAGAGTCGTGGACGGAGGCTGTCGCTGGCTGCGCCCGAACAAAGCCTTCTACTGCAGAAAGCGGCTGGCATCGTTCCGCATCGAGGCGGCGTGCGTTTGGCCGTCGAGTCCGATGGGTACCAAAAGCTGCTCCACTGGATCCGCCAAGGAGCCCCTTACGATGGCGCGACGGCCCCCAAACTCCAGTCGCTGGAGGTCCTCCCCGATCGAGGCGTAGCGACAAGAGGCAGTTCCGTGCAGCTACAGGTGTGGGGACTGTTCTCCGATGGATCCCGGCGCGACGTAACCGCTCTGGCGCTTTTTGAATCGAACGATCCGGCGATGGCCGAAGCCGCTCCCGACGGTTCGGTCAAGATCGGCCAGATTCCTGGCAAGGTGGCGATCATGGTTCGCTTTGAAGGCCAGGTCGCGGTGCATCACGCCGCCGTTCCATTGGGTGAACCGGTGGTGACGGTTCCGCCAATCCGCAACTTCGTCGATCAGCACCTGTTTCGCAATTTGCAGGAACTGGGGATCCCTCCTTCGCCCGTCTGCGACGACGCAACCTTCGTCCGACGTGTGGCGCTGGACGTGGCCGGCCGATTGCCGCGTCCCGAAGAATTGGAGGCGTACTGGGCGACCCCGGAAGACCACCGCCGCGACTGGTGGGTTGAACGGCTGCTGGCCAGTGGGGAGTATGCCGATTTCTTCGCCAACAAGTGGACGGCGATGCTGAAGAATCGCCGCGATGACGCCAGCGACATCACCTCCAACTTCGCCTTCTACAGCTGGGTCCGCGATAGCCTTCTGGCGAACAAACCCTACGACACGATGGTGCGTGAACTCCTTGCGGCAACCGGCACCGTCCTCACCAATCCACCAGTCGCCTGGTACAAACGGGTGAAGGACCCCAAGCAGCAGGTGGAGGATGTGGCCCAACTGTTCCTGGGAGTCCGCATGCAGTGCGCTCAGTGCCACCACCATCCTTTTGAACGATGGAGCCAGGAAGACTATTACCGTATGTCGGCCTTCTTCACCCAGGTGGGCCGCAAACCAACCTCAACGCGAGGCGAGGACAGCATCTTCCACAAGCGCGGTATCGCCACAGCGGTCCACGTCAAAACGGGAGCCAAATTGACTCCGGCCCCGCTGGGAAGCCCGCCGCTGCAACTGCCACCCGATGAGGACCCCCGATTGAAATTGGCCGACTGGATGCGGGATCCCGCCAATCCGTTCTTCGCCAAATCCTTGGTCAATCGCTACTGGAAACACTTCTTCCGCCGAGGTCTGATCGAACCGGAAGATGATATCCGCGACAGCAATCCCCCCAGCAATCCAGAACTTCTTCTTGCACTGGAATCCCATTTCCGCGACTCGGGTTTCGACCTGAAAGATCTGGTGCGAACGATCGTTCGGTCCCATGCCTACCAGTTGAGCTCACAGCCCACCGGCGGCAATTTGGTCGACCAGCAGAATTATTCGCGATACTACCCCAGACGCCTTCAGGCGGAAGTCCTTCTCGACTCCGTCGATGACCTGACCGGCTCTCGGACCGATTTCGCCAATCTCCCCCCAGGGACTCGCGCGATCGCACTTCCAGACAATAGCTACAACAACGCCTCGCCCTTCCTTCGAGTCTTCGGAAGGCCGGAAAATGAAAGTGTCTGCGAATGCGAGCGGATCCAAACCTCCAGCCTCGCTCAGAGTCTTCATCTGATCAATGCCGGTGATGTCAAAGCGAAACTCCAGAATCCCCAAGGGCGGATCGAGCTGCTTTTGAAGGATCAGATCCCCGAGGAACAGGCGGTCCGCCTGCTCTACCGCGCGGCCTTCGCTCGCGATCCCAATGAAGGGGAACTGCGGACGGCGATCGAGTATCTGCAAACCGTTCCGAACGATGCTGCCGGCAATCCGATCGATCCTGCACGCGCCAAACGCGAAAACTTCCAGGATCTGGTCTGGTCGCTGATCAACACCAAGGAATTCCTGTTCAACCACTGAGGATCCAGACTGATGGCAGATCGGCATTTTCGACCGAAAATCAAGCTGTCCCCAAGGCTCCTTCGATGGACCGCCCTGGCAACCCTGCTCCCCAACCTGCTGCTCTCCCTCGCAACCGCTCAATCGGTCTGCCTTCCTTTGCCACGCTTGCTTTCGATCACTCCGATGGGAGGCAAGGCCGGCAGTGAGATCGAGGTGACGATTCAAAGCGAGCATGCAGAGCAGATTGAGCAGCTGCGATTCCATCATCCCGGAATTGTCGCCACTGCGATTCAAGACCCGGCGACTGGGGAACAGCTGGAAGACCGATTCCGCGTCACCATCGCTCCGGACGTCCCACCTGGGCTCTATGAGGCTCGCCTACTCTGTCGGCTGGGGATCTCGGCTTCACGGATCTTTTCGGTCGGAACGCTTCCTGAAACCATCGCCCCCGGTGCCAACCATGCCGTCGCTTCGGCGTCCCAGATCCAGATCAACACGATCGTCAACGCCACCTGCACTGCTCGCGCGGTCGATCATTTCCGCTTTGAAGCGGTCGCAGGAACTCGCTACTGGATTCAGTGCGACGCCCGCGCGGTCGATTCCAAGCTAGATCCCGTTTTGATCGTGGCCGACGCCCAAGGCAGCGACCTAGTCGCCAGCCGTTCGGGCGACCGCATCGATCTGACCGCAACCACCGATGGCCCCATGGTGATCAAAGTCCACGATCTGACATTCAAAGGGGGGCCAGGTTACTTTTATCGCCTGTCGATCCAGCCCATAGAGGCTCAGGCAGCCATTCCTCCAACCCCCTCGATCCAATCGGTCACCAGTTACAGCTGGCCGCCCGAAGGACTGCCCCAGGAAGCGTCGCTCCAGGAGCAATCTCCGGAAGAGGCATCGGGCCCCTCGCAGACGATTCCACTTCCCTGCGATCTAGCAGGCTCGTTCTACCCCGCCGCCGATGTCGATCTCTACGAGTTCGACGGGAAAAAGGGAGAGACATGGTGGATCGAGTTGGCTTCGGAACGGCTGGGCAGACCAACCGACGCAGCGGTGCTTGTGCAGCGATGGGTAGCCGCTGCACAAGGACAAGGGGAATGGACCGACCTATCGGAACTGGCCGATATCCCCAGCCCGATCAAACCCTCCTCCAATGGCTACGCCTACGATGGCCCTCCCTACGAAACCGGGTCGGCCGACGTCCTGGGGAAAGTGGAACTGCCAGAGGATGGGAGGTATCGGCTACAGGTTCGCGACCTTTTCGGAGGCACCCGCGAAGACCGAAGGAACCGTTATCGCCTAGTCGTCCGCAAGGCGCAGCCCGACTTCGCGCTGGTTGGCTGGGGGATGCACATGGAGCTGAGGAATGGGGATCGAGCGGCCTTTTCGAAACCGCTGGCGCTGCGCCCCGGTGTCACCCTGCCTGTGGAAGTCGCCGTCTTTCGGCGGGATGGATTTGCCGGGGAGATCGAACTGGTGATGGAGGGATTGCCCCCGGGAGTCACCGCACAGGGTCTTAAAATCGCCGCAGGAAAAACCCGTGGCGTCCTGCTGGTCACCGCCACGGGCGATGCTCCCCGTGGGATCGCCGATGCTCAATGCTACGGGAAGGCGGTCATCGATGGCGTCGAAGTCCGCCGGCCACTCCGAATGGCTCAGATGATCTGGCCCGTGGCGGATGCATGGAGCGAAATTCCGGTGCCGCGTTTGGTGGCCGATCTGCCCGTCTCGGTTTCCCCCTCCGAACCCTTCCCGCTGACACTGGAACCGCAGGAAGCCAAAGTCTACGAGGTCGTTGCCGGTCAAAAAGTTGCGATTCCCATCAAGGTGACGCGAAGAGCCGAATTCTCTGGATCAACTCTGCAACTGAGGACGATGGGAGAAGGGTTTGAGCAGATGCCGCGATGGGACCTGCCGATCCAGAGCGACCAAGTCGAAGCGGTGATCGACACGGCAGCCCTGAAGATCCCACCCGGCGACCACGCGCTGGCATTTTATGGCGCTGCGGTGGCCAAGTACCGCTACAATCCAACCGATGTCGAGGGGAGCGAACGGGTGCTGAAGGAGGCGCAGGAAGCGGCCAATGCGGTCGGGCAGGAAGTTGAAAAGCTCAATGCACAGGCAAGCCAGGGGACGGCCGAGGCGAAGGAAGCAGCGATGAAACAGCTGCAGGAATCGCAGAAGAAAAAAGAAGTCGCTCAGCAGCGGGTCCAAAAAATGACTGCCAAACATCAGGCAGCCAAGGAAAAAGCCAACCCAAGAGATACAGCCGAGATCGTTGTTTCCCAACCGATACGAATTCGAGTCAAGCCGGCGGAGCAGCCATGAACAAGCCACATTCCATGCCGCAATGTCACTGCCCTGGTCCCACTGGGGTGGGACCTGACGCCAGCCCTCACCGGCGCAGCCCGTACCCAAGCCGAAGAGGCTTCCTGCAGATGGGCCTCGCCGGCTTTGGCAGCCTAAGCCTCCCAGGACTGCTTCGCCTCCGATCCGCACAAGCCGCCAGCCCCACCAAAGCGCCGACGGCTGTCATCATGGTCTGGCTGCCCGGTGGCTGCTCGCACCTGGATACCTACGATCCCAAACCAGATATCTCCAGCGACTATCGGGGACCATTCTCGACGATTGCGACTAAGATCCCCGGAGTCCGCTTCACCGATCTGCTCCCCAGACAGGCTGCGATTGCCGACAAGATTGCGGTGCTTCGATCGATGCGCCAAACCGCTGCCGGTCACCCCGCTGGCTCGATGCAGATGCTCTCCGGCGATCCAGACACGCGGGACAAACCAAAGCCAAAGTATCCAGACTGGATGACAGTCACCAATTACCTGCGTTCGAAAGAGGGCCCTCGGCAGCATCCCCTGCCGAGGTATGTCGGGGTCAACCCACCGCTGGAGTACAACGGCCCAGCATACGTCGGTGACGCCTACTCCCCCTTCACCGTCACCGGCGATCCCAACGCTCCCAATTTCTCGGTCCCCAATATCGGCCTGAGCGATGCGGGGGAAGTCCGGCGACTCGATCGACGCGCCCAACTGCGCCGCAATCTCGATACCCTTCAGCGTTCCTTCGACCGGTACGGGGAACTCGATGCACTCGATCAATTCGAACAGCAGGCGATGTCGCTACTGACCAGCCCCCAGACGCGAGAAGCCTTCGACCTTTCGAAAGAAGACGATGCCACTCGCGATCGCTATGGCCGAAATGCCTGGGGCCAACAGCTCCTGATGGCACGTCGCCTAGTGGAAGCAGGTGTCGAGGTGATGACCACCCAACTCAGCGGACCACTTTGCGGACGGGTAGGCAACTGGGATGACCATGCGGTCAACCATCATGTGTTCGACGCCCTCCGTTTCCGCGCCGCCGCGTACGACCAAGCAGTCACCGCACTGATCGAGGATATCTACCAACGTGGACTCGATCAGCGCGTCCTGGTCGTCGTCACCGGCGAGTTTGGAAGAACGCCCAAAATCGAGTATTCCCCCAGCACCGGGGAAGGGAATGCCAGCGCCCCTGCAGGGACGATCCAGCCAGGTCGTGATCACTGGCCGCGCGGCTTCTCCAACATCTGGGCGGGGGGAGGCATCCGCACCGGACAGGTGATTGGAGCCACCGACAAACTAGGAGAGGATGCGATCGAACGGGTGTGTTCGGCAGGAGATTTCCTGGCGACCATTTACCATCATCTCGGAATCGATGCGGCCAACACCCTGATCACCGATTTCAACGGTCGCCCCACCCCGGTGGTCGACCATGGACGCCCGATCCCCGAACTTGTCCGAAGTTAGCTGATCGTTCGGTATGCGGAAGACAGCGTGCACCGACCAACAATCCCCCACTGGCACTCGCCACCATCGCCAGTGAGAGGAGCGTATCGCAAGACCATGCTCCTGGTAGCCGCCTGCGCCAGAGGGTGGAGGCGCGGAAGAGACTCGATTACTTAAGTCTCCACCGCGTGGCCGCGTTGGCTACGAAGAGATGGTGGAGGTGCAGAAGAGACTCGATTACGTAAGTCTCCACCGCGTGGCCGCGGTGGCTACCGATTGCATTAAACAACTCGAGGCTCACTGAAGGTGATCGGCGCGAAGCTGATAATAGACCCCTTGAAGGCCGCTGATCGGCTTGAGATCCTGAGCCACCTGCAATGTGCCCGCCAACTTGATCTGCCGTGTCGACGCTCGCACCGCTAAGTCGCCGACCAGGGTGACCTCCACCATGTGGGTCAACGGCGGTTGACCACCAAAACAGCATGTCGCCCAGTCAGGCACCAGCACAAAGTTCTTCGCCGTTGCGGTCGACACCGAGGTGGGATGGACATAACCCTTCAGGAAGATCTTTTGACCATCCAGCTTAAAGGCATCCTGAGGCGGCACATCGGCGGCGCCAAGAGGGCTTTTCAGCGACGAAAAAGAGATTCGCTGATAACCTTCGGGGACTTCGGTCGCATACACGTAGGCATGCCGCGCCGGGGCGGCCACGAGGAGAAGTGCATTCAGCAACACCCCTGCCCAGGCGATGGGACGCCCAGTTAGCTCCAGTGGGAACTTCTTCAGGGCTCTGAAGGCGATCAACCCCAGCAGAAGTCCAACCAGCGGGAGGAGGAGCAGCAGTTGCCACACCATCGCCAACAGCCCGAGCAGCCCCAGAAGGAGACTGAAAATGGCAGCCTTGGAGATCGATCGATACTCGCTATAGGCCAGATCGTCGGCTGGGGGAGTGCTGAACACTTCCGAACTTGCCTGCAGTCCGCTCATCGAAGCCATCCTTCCTTTCGAAAGACGCTCCGACCCCGTCGGAGCGAGTTATCGGTCCCGCATGGGTACCACGGACGGCTTGGAAATCCCGGTACCGGAAATGACCAACCACATCGTCATCGCGAGAATTGCCACGCTAAGGGCTCCTACGCTCCCAAGAAACAACCGGTTCACTCCGGCGTTGCGGGGATCGTCGGAGGCAGGAATTTCGTTAGCCGGGCGGAAGGAACGTTCGATCGGCAGCGGTAGGCTGGCCGCCAGGCGATCTTCGTCTGGCACCCACCCGGCTACGGATTGGTCGGTGGACTGGCCGGCCGGAACTGGCTGCGAAAAAGATGCTACGACGACATCCGAGCCCTTTGCAGGAGCGAACTGGGATGAATCGTTGGTGGCAGGGGTTGGTTGGGGGATCGGGAAAAAGGTTTTGGCCCGCTGCACCGCTTTGGGATCGATCTTCTCCAGCTCTTCCAGCTTCTTGGCCGCCTCCGGCAAGGGGCAGGCACGCAGGTAATTGATCACCGGCACCCGCACCCAGCTGCTCTCCTCGTTCGCTTCTTTAAACAGCTGCACCAAGCGATCCATCGGGGTCCAGTCTTCCCACCTAGCCAGATCGGGAATCACCAAGTCCGCCAGCTCGGGCCTCTCCAAGATATGGTGCATCGATTTCACGATGTTTTTGCGATCCAGCACACCACCTTCGGTGCCGTGGAAGCGAAGAGCCATGATGGCGGAGTAGGTGTCGGCGTAGGGGGAGTTCTTGTTCTTCAAAAACAGCTCTTCGACTAGAGGTAGCCCAGCGTCCCCTTTCAACGTCAAGTAGCAGGCAATCATCGCGTCCAGCCCTGCTTTTTTCTCACCATCTTCGCTGCGCATCCTAGCTTCCAGAATCTCGGTGTCTTCCACCTTGCCGCAGACCCCCAGCAAGGTCAGATAGAGCCGTTTGCGATCGGGAGAGAGCGAGTCGTCCTGGATCCACTCGAGCAATTGCTCCCGATCCATCAGCGACTTGATCTGCTTGACCTCTTCGTAGGGAGTGATGGCGAATTCGTCGTAGGCATCCCGAGCCAACAGGGAGTCAGGGTGCTCCAAATGCTTCAGATAGAATTTCAACCGCTCGACGGAGTCAGCCGGCAACCCCGGAATCGCTTCCACATAGACCTGAGCTTCCGGAGACAGCGGCAGGGGGCTGGACCAGAGCAACTGGGCAGGGTCGACCCCCAGCAGCAGGAACTTTTTGTCGCTGCTGGCGGCACCAAAATAGGTCGCCTGGATCACCTGACCGGTTGCGATCAGCTTCTCTCCTTTGAGCACCTTGAGAATCGTGAATTTCGCTTCGCCGTCGATTTCATTCGACTTGGCTGTCGGGTCGATCACCAACTGACCGATCGCCACGGCATCCATCGTCTCCATTTCCTGACGGAGCGTCTGCTTGACGGCCGAACAGAAAGGGCAGGCGACCAAGTAGGATCCCCAAGCCATCAACGCGAGCGTTAGTGCTGGCCGTAGCCAGCTAAATCCTAAAAACTTCCCGACAATGCCGCTTTGCTTGGAAGTCATGGCAAGAACCTCACGATGATCAAGATCCGAATCCGCTGCAATGGTAGAACGATCCGACGGATCGATGGGACCACTACAATACATTTAAACGTAACCGACTTGCTTCCGCCACACCAATCGGAACCCGATCCTTGGCGAATGCCCGATGCTTGTCGGAAAATCCCTACAACCGACACGATCACGACATCGGGCAATTGGAGTCGAACTCTGGTGGTGATGCAGAAAGACCGGCCAGGCATGATGAATAGGGCCGGTAGCGGCGGACCGACTTGCGTATCGAGGCATTGCCCGGATCGCTAGAATCCCGGCGTTGCACACAAGCCAGCGAATGGAATGCGGATAGGTTTTTCAGAAATGGGGTGAGTCGTGCGGGTGGTCGTGGTGGGTGGGGGGGTGATTGGCCTGAGCGTCGGGGCGGAGGTTGCCGAGCGAGGTCATCAGGTGCTGGTGCTGGAACAGGACGCCCAGCAATTGGGATCGTCTCTGGGTAATGCGGGGATGATTGTCCCCAGTCATTTCATCCCTCTGGCGGCCCCCGGAATGATCGGCCTAGGACTGAAGTGGATGTGGAACCCCGAGTCGCCGTTTGCACTCAGGCCACGCGCCGATTGGAAGCTGTGGGATTGGGCATGGAAGTTCTACCGCGCCGCCACGGCCGAGCATGTCCGGCGCAGTGGTCCACTGCTACGCGATCTGAATATGGCCAGCCGCGAACTCTACTGCGAATTGTCGCAGCGAGAGGATTTCGGCTTGGTGCGCCGAGGCCTCTTGATGCTCTGCAAGTCCGAACATGCTCTGGAAGAAGAATCGAAAGTCGCCAAGCAGGCCGAGGCGATGGGGATCCCCGCACAGACCCTCTCTCCCGAAGGCCTGCGGAAGCTCGATCCCGCTGTGACGATGGATGTCGCGGGAGGAGTCTACTTTCCAAACGACTGCCATCTGTCACCGGATCGCTTTGTTGCTTTCCAGCGGAAGCGACTGGAGCAGGCTGGCGGCAAGCTGGTCGAATCGGTACGCGTCGATCGATGGGATGTCGATGGCAAACGAGTGAGAGTTTGCCACGGCCAGGACCAAAGTTTTGAAGCCGATGCCTTTGTCCTCAGCGGCGGCGCCTGGTCACCCCAAACCGCCGAAGCGCTGCCGGTGAAACTGCCGATGCAGGCAGGCAAAGGCTACAGCCTGACGCTCGATCACCCCATCGAACTGCCCCAGATCTGCTCGATCTTCACCGAAGCACGCGTGGCGGTCACCCCGATGGGAGGTCGACTGCGCTTTGGCGGGACGATGGAGATTTCCGGCCTCGATACCACGATCCGCCCCAGACGGATTGATGGGATTCTCAAATCGATCCCGAAATACTATCCGAAGTTCGAGCGAAGACACTTTGACGGCATTCAGCCCTGGTACGGACTCCGCCCTTGCTCCCCCGATGGCCTTCCCTACATTGGGCCAGCGAGCCGCTTGGAGAACTTCTGGGTGGCGACCGGCCATGCGATGATGGGATTGAGCCTAGCACCGATCACCGGGCGTTTGATCGCTCAATCGATCGACCGCCAACCCACGTCGATCGACCTTGCCCGCCTGTCCCCCGACCGCTATCGCTAACGACTCTGGGATTGGGAAATCGCATGACAATCGTGGCGGTAGTCCAGTAGTCCACAGGCTCTGGTAGGGTGTGTGAGCCGGTCGTTGGTCCTTGGGCGCCGTGACGGAGAAAATGCGCGATCGACGAAAATCGCCGACTGGGAAAACCATCGCGACCGCGAACACACCAGAACCAAGGCTTCGTACGAAACCATCCACCATCTGGCGATGGGTGGCTACCAAGAACGTGCTTGCGCCATGAACATCCACCATCTGGCGATGGTGGCTACTAAGAAGTGGCCAACGGGCCTAATCAATCGGGGCGACACGATTTGAACGTGCGACCTCTACGTCCCGAACGTAGCGAAACATCGATTTTCATTGGGTTTTTATTTCCAAAGGAACAGTTTAGGGCACCAATTTGCTCCGGCAAAATGTTCCTGATATACTCCCTGCCAGCAGACCGAACAATCGGACAACAGCGAGGAGTGAAAGCCCATGGCGAGGGACTACAAACTCACCTGGATTGAGAGCGAGCAGCGATGGCGAAAAATGTATCGCGGGCATCGTCTGTCGTTCTCTGGAGAGGGCGGCAAGAAGGCATCCTACCTTGCTGCGAAACGGGAGTTTGAACGTCGCAAAGCAGAGATCGATGCTCAGCGACAACCCGAGCAGCAACGCGAAAAGGTAATCGCAACGCTCCAGGATCTCATGGTCCAGATTCCTGCCGTTTATCACGACGGCCATGCTGCTCGATCCCTCTACCAAGCCATAGAGCGACTGGAACTGGAGATCACCGAACAGATCGACGGTGGGAAGCTGAGCAAGGAACAGATCGCCGGACTCGCTGATCGTCGCATCGCCGGATTGACTCGCACCTACGCTCCGATCGCCAAGGGAACGACGGCGAGATTCCGCGACCTACCGAGCCAGGAGGAGATCGATCGTCAGGAGCGAGAGCGGCTGGCATCCAGGATCGACTCTCCCGAGAACCAAGAGCGAGTCAGGGCCGGACTCGACACAATATCGCCTCCTCCATTGAGTGACGCTCGCATCGTCGAGATCTTCCCTCATCCTTCCGATGCTGCATCTGGGCCTGCTCCATGGGAGGCATCGGTGACGGCGAGGATCGACACGCTCCAGGATCTCCTCGACGCCTTCATCGTCGACAAGACCGGAAGCGCAAAGGCTGGACAGATCAGTCTGGGAAGAGTCGGCACCGTCAAGATTCATGCCGAAGCGTTTATTGAGTGGGCTGGCAGACGCAAGAAGGTTTCCAGTTTGACCAGTAGCCTGTTCATGGAGTATCGCGGCTACGTCATGCAATGCATCGCCGATGGGAAACTGTCGACGTACACCGCCAGAGACCGGCTGACGGAGGCAAAGTCACTCGCCAGGTTCGCACTATCCCGCGATGCGATCGACAAGCTACCGCAATGCATCGATCCCGCGATGCGACAGAAATACTCGATCTCGCTGGAAGCCAAGGATCCCGAGCCGATCACCCGCGATGAGATCAAAACGCTCCTGCGTCATGCGACCGATCGTCAGCGACTCTACCTCCTCATCGGGCTGAACTGCGGTTTCCAAGGAGCTGACATATCCGACCTGAGACGCGATGAGATCGACGTGTCCAGAGGGATGATCACACGCAAGAGATCCAAGACGAAGCAGCACAAGAACGCTCCCGTCGTCACCTACAAACTCTGGCCGGAAACGATCGCTGTGTGCAAGCGGTTTCTGGAGTCATCCGGCGACCTGGCATTTCTCGCTGAGAATGGCTCTCAGTTGATCACCAAGCGACTCGACGCCAAAGGCAAGTACGCCAAAGCCGATTCGATCGACTCAAGCTGGGATCGACTGCGAAAGAAATCATCGGTCGACGCATCGTTCACGCGACTGAGGAAAACAGGAGCCACCTGGCTGAACCAGCAAGAGCGATTCGCCAGGTTCGTCCAGTTGTACCTTGCGCACGTTCCCAGCAGTGTGGCCGATCGCCACTACGCTGGTGCCGACCTGGTGGGATTTCATGAGGCACTAGACGCAATGAGGGATGCATTGATCACCTGAGGACCACCACGGCAGCAAGGAAGCGAGGAACAGCATGATCACAAGCAGGACGACGGCAAGCGACATCGAGTCGGCACAAAGGGATCCAGATCGGTTCTCAAGTCTCCTCGACGAATACCGAGGACTCTGGACGGCAGCAGCACGGCGAGCGGCTGGATCGCACTGGCAACGCCTCCAGGATGAAGCGATCGCCGGCGCGATGGAGGGTTTCTGGCTGGCTGTGCAACAGTGGTGCCGTGGGAGTGACTTCACCCGCGACGTATTCGTCGAGTGCTACCGAGCTGCACGGCGACAAGTGCGAGCGACTCTTGGTTCTGGCCGACTGACGATCGGCAACGTAGGTGACATCCAGTGCGATCGCCAGATCGACCTGGAGCTATTGGACGATGGAGAACTGGTCAGGCTGTTGGCGAGCGGTGAAACGCTCCGCAGTGCGGCGACTCTGTTGGGTGAGTCGAGACGATCGATCACCCGCAGGGCCAACAGGATCAGGGCTGAACTGTTGAATTGAAGGAGGGAGAACATCGTATTCGTTCGCCAGTTTCGCCTCATCGACTGGACGAACATGGAAACGATGAGGCAGCAGTGTAAGTAAGGAAGTTGATTATGGCTGGACCCAATGGACTGGATCGATTCGCAGATCGCAACAGTAAGATCCCTCAGGAACTCAAGGATCGGCAACAGTGGGTGACGTGGTGGCCGACCGTTGACGACAAAGGCAGACCTGGCAAAGGTTTCTCCTCCAAAAACAGCGACCCATCGACCTGGCGAACGTTTGACCAGGTGAAGGACCGGCAGAACATCGCATTCGTCATCGGTGAGCGTGGCGAATACGTTGGTGTCGATCTCGATGATTGCATCGTCGACGATGAATTCACCGATCAGGCGGCTGAGATCCTCCAGGCGTTCGCGGGCGTGTCGTACGCTGAAATCTCGCCATCTGGCACCGGTGCGAAACTGCTGATTCGCGGCCAGAAGCCAGACTGGGCTGTCTGTCAGGCTGGAACCTGGCTGGAGTGCTACGGGCACAACCGATTCTGGTGCATGACCGGTGACGTCATTGGTGACGACTGGGCGACAATCGGCGACGATGAGGGCCAGGTGGAGTGGCTCTGCCAGAACTGGCTCCAGAAGGCCCAAAATAGCCCTCCAGAACGCACGGAACCGACCTACAGTGGATCTCACACCATGAGAACCCAGGAGGAACAGGATCGACTCTTTGATCGAGGATGTGCCTACGCAGACAACATACCGCCAGCGCAACCAGGTAACCGCGATAACAACCTGTTCAAAATGGCAGGGCATTTGATCGCATTAGTTGGAGCCAATGGCGAACGTCTGACGGACCATGAGATCTATTCGATTCTGGTCGATTACGATGAAAGTTGTCCCGAGCCACTTGGCGATGCTGTCGTCAAGCAGAAAATCCGATCAGCCAGGCAGAACGGAACGCCTCGCGAATTGAAACCGCCCAAGCCGAGCGACTCCAGGTCGGCATCGCAGTCTGGACCAACCACTTGGTCGCCTGACGGCAACAGCGACGGCCAAACGATCGCCGAACAACAGGGTGAACTGGTCGAAACAGTAGCCGTGGCCGACTGGGTCCAACAGTACGTCCAGGAGCCAAGCGAACGGCAGAAAGCGAACCAACGAACATCAGGAGGGAGGATCTCACGCACCCTCATCCTCGACGACATCCCGATTGAAGCAGCACTAGAGGTTCCCTACATCATCGAGGACCTGTGGCCGATGGGAATGCCGATGCTTGTCTCTGGTGTGCAAAAATCGGAAAAGACGACCCTGTGCTTGATGATGTGTTTTGACATCCTCACCGGCGGAAAATTCCTCGACCGATTCCAGGTCGGCCAGAAACCCAGCACCGACCCTGACGACCCGAGCGACGGCTGGCGAGTGCTATTCCTGACCTGCGAATCAGGGATCAAAACCCTCCGAAAGCGACTGGAATACCTCAAGGACAACCTGGTCCAGCAGATGATCGACGATGGGAGAATCCCGGAGTTTGAGTTGTCACCCGATGCTGATTTCTGGGAGAACCTTCGATTGTGGGTCGAACCGCTCCAGAAGCGACTGGAGATGAGGGATTACCTCCAGAACCATATCGGGAAGATGCTGAAACGGCTGGTAATCAGTGACGAACCTCAGTTGATCACTCGCGAATTCGTCGACTCGCCGGCGCAACAGGAGAGTCTCAGGGCACTGATCGCCAGAAACCAAAGCGACATCGTCATCCTCGATCCCGAATACCTCCAGTTTGACGCAGAGCGAGCCGACGCTGGCAAATCAGGCATCCTCTATTCTGCCGTCACCCATGCTTGCGCCCAAGAGGGAGCGACTCTGGCGATCGTCGCGCACAACAAAACGCCGACCAGCGACAATCCTCAAAGGGATTTTGTGACCCTCAGGGATGTGGCATTTACCGGCCTGAGGCAGTTCGCGAGGGCCTGGTTTCTCGTTGCCAGAGAAAGTGATTTCAACCCTTACGAAGGAAATCACCGTCTCCTGTTGACGACTGGTAACAGCGATGGAGGATCCGACCGTCTCTACGTTGAGCTGCATGAAACCAAAACCAGTCTCCGTCTGACCAGGGTATTAACCGAGCCGGAATGGAAGGCAGAAAAGGATCAGCAGAAGCAGGAGCGAGCAAAGGAGCGAGAACTGGAAGCCGACGCCAAACGCCTCGCACGTCTCCCGGTCCTCTGTCAGATCATCGAAGCCGATCCCAGGATCGCCAGGTCAAAAATTCTCGATCGATACAATGCCGACCGTAGCGTCGGTATCGGTGACGACACCCTCCAGGGCGATCTCGATAAACTCCTGGACGATGGGAGGATCCAGGTTGTCAAAAAGGGTGCGCGTAAATTCTACGCTCCAGTGGGATGGATCGATCCCGAGTCGGCCGAAGGCACTGAGGAACCAGAAGCCGAACAACCGCCAAAACCTAGTCGGCGACGGCCAAAATAGGGTACGTCTGAGACGCGGGAAAAATTTTCCTCCTCACCCACACCCTACAGGAGGAAAGAAGAAAAGTAGATTCTCCTATTGGCATGTGGTCAGGACCAGAGGCCAGAGGCCCTCTGGTCGCTACCCGCTGCGCCCTTGTGGGCTGGCTGTCGCTCCCGGTCCCTGGACCCTGTCACCTGAACCACGGCGACCGGGAGGAATTGTCCAGATCGATGATTTTTCTGAACCGATCCGGCGAGGTTCCATGGCATTCATTGTGGGAGATCACCAACACCATCGAATTGAGGCAGGATCACCATGCTGAACCGATACCCGAACCTCACTTGGGCCAGCGACAAACTGCGACGCCAGGTCGCCAAGATCGATCAGTTGGCGACTGCTGCCGAGTCGAGCCAAGCAGATCTCAAGCAGAATGCCGACCGGATCAGATCAGCCAGCGATCCTCTCACGTGGTCCAGCCAACACCTCCAGAGCCAGAGGGCGAAGCGATTCGACGATGGGATCGCCAGCCTCAGGGCAGAAAAGAAGCTGCTTGAGAACCTCCTGTCGGTCGGCGAGTCGCTCATCGATGAGGGAGCCAAAGCGATGCAAGAGGCAGAGCGAAACCTGGAGGATACCGGCAACCGTTTGACTACCGAGCTGCTGCGGATCGCAGGAGTCGACGCCAACACGCTGGAACCTCAGTTGCTAGTACGCTACCAACACCAAGCCCGAACGCTCCCGAATTACGGCGCGGCTGTTGCTGCCGTCGAGCAGATCAAAGCAGACGTTGAGAACATCCGACGCATCCACCGCGAAGCAAAAGCCAGGTTCCTCCAGGTCGACGACGTTGCCAGGTCGATGATCACCCAGGAGCTAGGCATCTGAACCACTGCTAAGGGATCGGTGGACTCCTCGCCACTGGTCCCTGTTCCCGGTTCCCTCTGCCGATTAGCCATACGGTGGAGGGAGCCGGTTTCGTACACCGCCAACAACCTCGATCGCTGCATCGGCCGGACTGCTCCAAAACCGGCAGTCTGGCCAGGTTCGGTTCCTCCTGTCCCTGTTGATCACTTCTCCATCGATAGGGCAGGAGGAGCCGGATCACCTCCATGGGAACGCGACGCCTGGTCGACATTGGCATAGGCGAGGGCGAGAACAGACCTTTTATCAAAAGTTGATAAAAAGTCCGATCAGTTTCATGACAACCGGCAAGAACTAGCCAAAAGTGCGACCGCGACTCCACGTCCAATAGGATCGATTCTGACGCATCGCGACGCCTGGACGACATCTCAATCGATCGCAACCGCCAGAACGCGTCAGACGCGACGCCAGAGGCATCCAGCGACGCCTGGACGGGTCCCGAGTCACCCTGTTGGGCTGTGGGTCCTTCCTGGCGATCTCGCAGGCTCCCTCGCACTGAGACACCAAACGTTAGCGGAAATTTAGTTCTTGCGTTTCTCCGCCAGGTCGATCGATCCCATCGGCAGCAGTGACGGCGAGTCGATCAGTTTGGATCACACCCGAGCGACATGGGAGATCACCTGGACCCTCGCTCCATGATGCTGGCCAGCCTCGCCGAGTCGGTCGATCCCATCGCAACCGGTCGACCTGCCGATCGCATTCCTGACAACCTCGACAACCGCGTCGGGAAAAATCCCGCGACTCCGCAGCACGACGACGACATCCAGGTCAGTGGGTCACAAGCGACTCAGTGGATCAGGCTGGCCGATCGACGCATCCAGCAACATCATCGTCGGTGAGAACCCATGGGAACGACCGACCGATCGATCGCCATGGTGCCGACGCGAGGAACGGTTTCGGGAACCGATTTGCTCCAGCGATTGATCCGAGCAATTTGCTCCAGAATCGATCCAGAGCCAAAGTGCGTTTTACCCAAGGAAAATAAGGGCCAAATCAATCGGGGCGACACGATTTGAACGTGCGACCTCTACGTCCCGAACGTAGCGCTCTACCAGGCTGAGCCACGCCCCGATAGGATTGGCAAAGCTGCCAAAGATGTCCCCCCTGAAGCTCGATCCACCACCCCACCGATCAGACGTGATCGATCCCCCTGCTCGGTCTGTGGCTCTTCAGACGGAACGCTTCATCAGCGATGCGTCATCCCGGATCTCATAATTTACCTTGCATTTCCTGGCTTCGCAACGCAAGAGCCCGTTAGCTTACCGCAAATCCATCTTCCTGCCGTCGAACCGATGAAGCTTTCTTCATCAAAATGATCTGCCGCGATTGGGAACTTCAAATCGCGTGTCCGGTGCGCCTGATCCCGGTGTGGAATCTTCGTTCACCGTAGGCGGCACATCGACTGGTCGGTAGCTGTTTCCGGGGGTAACGTTCAGCACCGGCGCGCTGGGAGGTGGCATCCAGAACGGCGCTGCGGTGGGTGTGCCCGAGGGGAGGACGGGTGAGCCAGGAAAGAGTGGTCCGGTCGACCAAGCGGGGGGGGGCGGCAGCACCTGCCCAGGCAACTGACTCATGGTCCCCTCGGGTGGCAACGTCGGGTCGCGGTAGGGGCCAGGACCAGCGGGCCAAGTATAACTGCCGCTGATGGCAGTCGGTGGCGCACCGACCGCCAACCCCTGCTGCGCCTGCAGTCGCAACGCTTCCGCCGATCCCAACAGTGTCTCCGGCGCCACCACCGGTTCCGGCGTCAACTCCACGTCCAGAATTCGTTCGTCCCGCACCTCAAACGGCCAAACCGATTCGGCAAAAAAATCGATCCCCGGCCATTGGTACCAAGGTGGCCGAAACGTCCTCAAAAACGACTCGGTCTTGTACCCATCCTTCACGATCTCAATGTGACGCGTCCCATAGTAGGTGAAGTAATCGGATACGGGAGTCAGCCCAATCGGCTGGCGATCGACGTAGACCTTTGCACCCGGTTGACTGGTACGCACCGTCAGACGCCGACGAACACAGCCGGAAAGCATCGTAAAAGCAAACGACGCCAGCACCAACCATCGCAAAAGGCTCGATTTCCGTTTCCCATCCATCGATCGACTCCTTTGGGCTTGGCGCTCGAGCGATTTCTGGCTGGATGCGTTGGCCAGGAACCCCCACGCGCACACACCAACTCGAGTGACGAAAGCGGCGGGAGTATAGAAGTGCCTACAGGAGGATCCAAGAGCATTTTGCCGTGGGCCGCAGGGAGCCACCCCTCGAAGCGTCGGCTTGATGGTCGCAGCAACCACGCAATGCATCGCTCCCTTTCGCCGGTGCGGAACAGGCCAACATCTGGAAACAAGCAGCCTCTTCCGATCGCGCCCCCGACTCCCGCTGATCGCTTGCCCCAACAGTCCATTCCGCGTTTCTTGTCCCACGACGGTGCGTCAGCAAATGCTAGCAAGTGTGAGAAAAGCGACTCACCGAGGTTTTTCTGAACTTGGACGGCGAACGTGTCGATAAGTTCGATGGTGTGGGACTGGAAGTGTCGCAGGGATCGCGACACCCCCGCATCGAACCTGTTTCCGACATGGCTGGCCCAAGTCCTCCCAAGGACCCTGCGGCGGCGGTCATGCGAACGAGTAACCGAAGGGATGGAACCTCATGATCCGTCGTGCCGTGATTGGAATCTGCTGCGGATTGTTCGTGGCCCTCGCCTGCACCTCCGACGCTTCGGCACAGCAGGCCCGAGCCTTCGGTCAGTCTTGGGGCGGGGAAGCGAGCAATCGCGATTATTCGCGATTCAACTACTACCCTTACGTCTACTACCCTCAGAACTTCTGGGGCAACGACTACTACAAGAGCAGCGATAGCCTCTACTATCGCTATCCACCCGAAATGCAAATCCCGGTCTACAACCGCAAGTGGTACAACTACTACCCACGACCACGGCGTTACCACTCCGGTCATCACTTCCTGACCGACGTCTTCTAAATCGTCGCGGACACGCGAACGCGAATAGAAAATCCAAAACCTCAGACACCCCGTCCGAACCGACGGGGTGTTCGGCTTTTGCAGTGACCCAGCAACCAGAAGCTCAGGGGACTGGACGTCGATCCGGTGGCTACCAGAAGCGTGTTCGCGCAATGAACATCCACCATCTGGCGATGGTGGCTACCAGAAGCGTGTTCGCGCAATGGACATCCACCATCTAGCGATGGTGGCTACTGGGAGCGTGTTCGCGCGATGAACATCCACCATCTGGCGATGGTGGCTACCAAGAGCATGTTCGCGCGATGAACATCCACCATCTGGCGATGGTGGCTACTGGGTTCTGGTAGGGTGTGTGAGCCGGTCGTCGGTCCTTCGACGCCGTGACGGCGACATTGTGCGATCGACGAAAATCGCCGACTGGTGAAACCATCGCGACCGCGAACACACCAGGACCAAGGGTTCATACAAAACCGTCCACCATCTGGCGATGGTGGCTACTGGGAGCGCGGTCGCGCGATGAACATCCACCATCTGGCGATGGTGGCTACCAAGAGCGTGTTCGCGCAATGAACATCCACCATCTGGCGATGGTGGCTACGGTGTCTTGCCCCACTGCTCACCAGATTGTCCGATGGACAAATCAAACCTTCGGTAGCAGCGCCAGTACGTTATTGCTGGGACGGGGGATGACGTGAGCGGCGATCAGTTTGCCGAGCGTACCGGCCTTGGCACCTGCGACATCGATCGCGGTCTTGACGGCCGCCACGTCGCCCCGAATCACCACGGTGATGTAGCCACCACCCAATTTCTCCTTGGCAACCACCTCGACGTTGGCCGCTTTGCAGGCGCTGTCCACGGCTTCAAAGACCGCGGTGAATCCCTGGGTTTCAATGAATCCAAGAGCTTGTGCTTGATAGTCCGACATGGGTTTCCCTTCACTGGCTTCGGAGACGGAACTGGTTTTTTTGGATCGACTGGCCGATGGCTTCGCCGCCACCGACCCTTCGTTTGACGATTGGCTTGAAAAAGGACCAAGCACCACGGCCTGCTGTAGGAGCGGGCTGATTTCCTGACGGCTGAGGATCCCATGCTCCCAGGCATCCTGGTCGACTCGGGGAATGACCGTGGTGATGACCTTGACCCCAAACGACTCTGCTGCCGCCTGACCGGCATCGATCGCGGCCTGCACCGCCGCTGGCTCCCCACCGACCTTCACTACCACCCCGAGGAAATCGTTGATTTCCGCCTGAAGCAGCGTGATCGAGGCAGATTTCTCCATCGCATCCAGGGCAACCATGGCGGGAGTGAATCCCGTCACCTCCAACACCCCCAACGCTTGGTCCATCATCCTGCTGACTCCTTTGGGCCTACCCCTGGGCCGTTCGGCAGAACATTCCTGTCGCTCTCAGCACGCCAAGAACTGCCGCCTCCCCTTTGCTTCCAACCACCACGTCCGATCTTAATCGGACCTTCCCTAGATGCATTAGGCACATCTTTCCTGGGCTCGCCATTTTAACTCGAAAGATTCCGTTTGTAACGATGGGGACGATTGGTCCGGCGTCGTCAGGCGCCGGTGGGCCATCTTGTATGTGTGCCAACACCGGGCAATGGATAGGAGCAATGCAAAAAGGGTGCGGACTCCACCGCCTGGCGGCGGTGGCTACCAAAGAGGCAGGGGGCTACCAAAGAGGCGGGGGGCGATTGGGTCCTTTTCGCGAGCCGACGCGTAGGAACATCGCGCCCGATGCCCAAGCGAAAAAGCCCCGCGATGCATCAGGACAGAGGCGTTTCGAGCGGATCCTGCGGAGTGTCCTGCTGCCGAGGCTCAAACCAGTGATAGATCGCAGGTAGGACCAGCAGGGTGAGGATGGTGGAGCTGACGAGGCCGCCGATCACGACGGTTGCCAGAGGCCGCTGGACTTCGGCCCCGGCACTAGCGGAGATGGCCATGGGGACGAATCCCAGAGCCCCGCAGGTGGCTGTCATCAGCACTGGCCGCAGTCGATCAAGGGCTCCTTGGATCACTGCCTCCTTCTGCGGGGTTCCATGGAGTCGCAGGTGGCGGATGTGTTCTACCAGAACCACGCCATTCATGACGGCGATTCCAAAGAGAGCGATGAAGCCGACGCCGGCGGAGATCGAAAGAGGCATCGAACGCCCCCAAAGAGCCAGGATGCCACCGACCGCCGCGATCGGGACATTCATGTAGATCAGCGCGGTCAGGCTGGCGCTGTGGAATGTCAGATAGAGCAGCGAGAAGATGAGCGCCAGCGCGATGGGAACGGCGATGGCCAGTCGCTGGGAGGCCTGCTGCAGATTTTCGAACTGCCCTCCCCAGGTCAGCAAATAACCGGCAGGCAGCGCCACTTCGGATTCGACTCGCTGCTGTGCCTCTTGAACGAAGCCGGCCAGATCGCGACCGCGCACGTTGCACTGGATCAGTAGACGTCGGCGGACTGCATCTCGACTGATCTCCGACGGGCCCTCCTCGACAAACAGATCGGCCAATTGGGAAATCGGAATCGGTCTCCCTTGGGGATCTTCGATTTTCAGTTGCCGGATCTGATCGAGGTTGCCTCGCCAGGGCCCCGCCAGCCGAACCTGAAGAGGAAAACGCCGCTGCGCCTCGAAGACCTCGCCAACCACATGCCCGCCAATCGCGCGCACGGCATCGAGTATCTGCTCGGCATTGATCCCGTACCTAGCGATGGCATCGCGTCGAATCTTGATACGAAAGTAGGGTAGCCCCGCCACCTGCTGCGCCTGGACATCGGCCGCCCCCGGAACGCTCGACAAGACCCGAACGATGCGATCCCCTTCGGCTGCCAGCACTTGCAGATCGTCCCCATAGAGGCTCAGTCCAATATCCGATCGAACCCCCGCCACCAGTTCCTGGACTCGCAATTCAATCGGCTGGGTGAAGGAATACGAATTGCCGGGCACTTCCAGCTCTAGAGCCTGCTGCATCTGTTCGACCAGCTGCTGCTTGCTGATCGCTTCCGGCCAATGCGCCGGTGGTTTCATCCGAACCAGCAGGTCGGTCTGGTGGACCCCCATCGGGTCGTTGGCGATTTCAGGCCTTCCCGACTTGCTGATCACCGTTTCCACCTGCGGAAACTTCATCAACGTTCGCTCCATCGCCATCGTCATCGCTGTCGACGACTCCAGGGAAACGCTAGGCAATCGCGTCGCCTGGATCGCAAGATCCCCTTCATCCAGTTTCGGGACAAACTCCACCCCCAGCCCCCAGGCGATCCCCAGCGCCAGAAGGAACGAGCCCAGCGACGCCAGCAGCATCGCCCAGGGCCGGCGCATCGCCCTATCGAGCAGTGGTCGATAGATCTTCTTCAGCCATCGAACGACCTGCGTCTCCTCGGTCCTTAGATTTCGAACCAAGAACAAGGACGCCATGACCGGCATCACGGTGACCGATAGGATGAGTGCCGAGGTGAGGGCAGACATGAAGGTGAATGCCATGGGCCGGAACATCTTCCCTTCCATCCCCTGAAGACTGAGAATCGGCAGGAAGACCAGAATGACAATGATGCCGGCAAAGAGGATGGGTTTCCCGACTTCGATCGCCGAACTCTGGAACACCGCGAGCGGAACTCTACCCTTCGGATTTTTTGCCTGATAGCGACTTGCCTGCCGCATCGCATTTTCGATCATCACCACAGCGCCATCGACAATCACCCCGAAGTCGACAGCCCCAAGGCTCATCAGGTTCGCTGAGACCCCTGCCAGATGCATGGCGATGGCCGCCCCGCAGGCGGACAGAGGAATCGCCGCGGCGACAATCAGTCCAGCTCGCAGATCCCCAAGCAGGACAAAGAGCATCAGCAGAACGAGAAAAATCCCCAATCCGATATTCTCTGCGATCGTGTGAATCGTCTTCTCTACCAATTCGGTGCGATCGTAAAAAGGCTCGATCCTCACCCCTTTGGGCAGGGTTTTCTCGATCGTCTTGATCCTTTTCTTGACTGCATGAACCACCTCGCGGGAGTTCCCCCCCATCAGCATCATGACCATGCCCGTGACCGCCTCGCGCTGGCCATCACGCGTCACGGCGCCTTGACGTAGCATGGGAGCAAAGGCGACGGTGGCGACATCCGAGATCCGGATTGGAGTGCCATCAGCACGGCTTTCCAAGACGATGTTGGCGATCTCGTCCAAGCTTCCAATCAACCCTTCCCCTCGAATCAACCGCTGCTCTTGTCCATGGGTGATGTACCCACCACCCGCGTTGGCGTTGTTCTCTTCGAGCGCCTTGAAAACACGGTTGATCGAGATGCCGTAATTGATCAACTGGTTCGGATCGATCTGCACTTCGTAGGTCTTCAGCTGCCCCCCGAAGGTGTTCACTTCAATCACCCCTGGCACGCTTCGCAACTGGTAGGCAATCTGCCAGTCGAGGATGGTCCGAAGGTCCATCTGACTGAGCGGGAATCCATCTTCGGCTCGCACTTCAAACTGGAAAATCTCGCTCATCCCCGTCGCGATTGGCCCCAGCTGCGGGTCTCCCATCCCAGCCGGAATCTCCCGTTTGGCCCCCAGCAATCGCTCGTTCACCAGATTCCTCGCCCAGTAGATATCGGTACCATCCTCGAAGGCGACGGTGACGGCCGAAAGTCCGATGCGGCTGATCGACCGAATTTCGGTCACCTTCGGCAGGCCGCTCATCGCATTCTCGACCGGGAATGTAATGAACTGCTCCACCTCCACCGGCCCCAGTGCGGGCGAAGTGGTCAGGATCTGCACCTGAATATTTGTGAGGTCGGGAACGGCATCCATCGGAAGTTTGAGCGCCGCGAGGACACCGGCCACGGCCAGCATCGCGGTGGCCAGCAGGACGATCAGTCGGTTGTTGAGCGACCAGGAAATGATGGAGTGAATCATGGGAGTACCTTGGACGGCCGGGGCGTGTGACGTGCGACTTGAGGATTACTCTTCGCCTAAAAAGGCTTCCAACAGCAACGACTTGAGCGTGAAGGCGCCTGAGACGACGACGGGATCCCCCGCAGTGACACCCGAGACGATTTCCTGCTGATCCCCGCTGCGTCGTCCGATGACGACATCCTTTCGGAGATAGCGGCCGGGCGCTTGCCGCACGAAGACGAACGAATTGCCTGCATGTTCCAAAACCGCTGCTGCCGGCACCTGGATCGCATCACTTTGAGGATTGCCAGGAATCGATACCGTGACGAACATGCCAGGCTTCAGAAGCCTTTCCGGGTTTTCCGCCCGCGCGATCATCGAAACGGTGCGGGTCGCCTGATCGACGATCTCCCCGGTGAAGAAGACGTCGGCTTCAAAGGTCCGGCCAGGCCACGCTTCGCTTCGGAACTGAATCCTCCGCCGGTCGGCATCGCGCAACCACGGCAACTGCTGCTCGTAGATATCGGTCTTGATCCAGACCGTCGACAGGTCGGCGATCGTCAGCATCTGCTGATCGGGGTGAGCCCGCTCCAGTAGAACGACATCCTTTTCGATCACCGTTCCATCCAGTGGGGATCGGACAGGATAGAGCGCCATGCCTTCACCGCCGCCATCCGCCATCGATGCCTCCAACTCCTGCGGCTCATACCCCAAGATCTGCAGATTGGCCGAGGCGATCGCCACTTGCAGTTCGGCTTCTTTGAGGGCTTGAGAAGCCAACTGCGCAGCGCGCGATGCATCCTGCCCGATCTGTTCCAACGCTGCCTGCAGCGACGCGCGATCCGCCGTCACCGCCGACTCCGCTGCCTGACGCTGCTTGGCGGGAACCGCCCCCGTCTCAGGGAGCGACCCCAGCCGCTGGAGGTCCATGCTGGACCGGAAGAAGGCGACATAGGCATTCATCAACTGGTTGCGATACTCCCCCATCGGACGATCCCGAAACTGCTGCTCAATCTGATCCATGGTGGCGTTGCTGCGCATCGCAGCGATCAGATCCAGCGTGTTCACCGCAACCCGTTGGCTCCACTGATCCCGCGATTGCGCAAAGTCGCGGACCATTCGATACTGCATCAGGTCCAGCTTGGCCTGCCCCACTTCACGGCTCCGCACGGTCACCAAAGGTTCCCCTTTTTTCACCGTCTGGCCAAACTGCACCAGGACGCTGTCCACCACCCCTTCGACCAACGGGAAGACGTGAGCCAACTGGTCTTCGTTGAGCGACACCTTGCCGGTCAGATCCAGGGCATTGGTAAAGGGACCTCGCTTCACCTCCTCGCAGACAATCCCTGCCGCCGCCTCCCGATCGACCGTCATCTGCACCAAGCCGGCTCCAAGTGAATCTTCCCCCCCAGCTTCCGTCGTGCCCTCGTGAGTCGATGCAACCAACTCCGCTGAACGGCCACTCCCCAACGGCGATTCCCCCGCCCCCTCGGGCGACGACCTCCAGCGATCGCAAGCCACGAAAAAGAGCAGACTGGAACCAAGTAGAACATGCAAAATCCCGCGAGGCATGGATTGCGTCTCCGTGTGCAAACCGAGAAACGATAGCCTGAAATGGCATCGCCACTTGCTTTGGAGATTCCAGCAAGAGCGACAGCTGGGACCGGCGTCGATGGTCCGGTTGGCCTGTGCGGTTGCCGCAGGCCATAGTGGCTTGGCAGCAACAGCAAGCGTGTCGCGTTAAAGATCAGCAGCGCAGAAGATGCCCCTTGGGCCACACCGACCGATAAGCCATCCTCGCCACAGAAGAACCAGTGGCGGTGTCTTGCGATACGATGAGATCGCCAGCGGCCATGTCGCAAACCCAACGACACGACCACTCCTCCGATGCCCCGCCGTCATGACGATCGAACAGCGCCCCTTCGATCCCGACGCTCTCCGGCTGCACCACCGGGCAAGCCAAGTGTTCGGCACCCATCGCCACCAGCATCTGATCGGGAAGCACCCAGTGCCAATGCCAGCCCCCTGGGGATGCGACAGCACCCCCACCCGCATGTAGCACCGTCTGATGCAGCTCCAAGCGGACGGCATCGGCTGCCCCGCCAGAAGATAGCTCATGCGAATGAACGACCGGCATCGGCCCTCGCCACACCAGCAACAGGAGGAACCATAGGATCCCTTTGCGGCTTCGGACACTCATCTGCGTCGAGCCTTTCCTGGTTGATGATTGCGGATCAAGACCATTGCGAAACGCATAGCTCACAAACGATTCCTGTGACCAGTGAGCCAGACTCACCCCGTGATCTCCTCATCATAGAGTGAACGGCCGTCGAATTCCACCATCTAGCGATGGTGGCTACAGGCTCTGGTAGGGTGTGTGAGCCGGTCGTCGGTCCTTCGACGCCGTGACGGCGAGCATGCGCGAACGGAAGAAAATCGCCGACTGGGAAAACCACCGCGACCGCGAACACACCAGAACCAAGGCTTCGTACAAAATCATCCACCATCTGGCGATGGTGGCTACCAAGAGCGTCGTCACGCTTTGCAAGATCCACCATCTGGCGATGGTGGCTACGAGGAATCTGGCGATGGTGGCACAGGCAAGGTCCTGGATGTGGTGCTAACGCCGCATCCCCTCAAGAATGCTATACTGTGGGTCGGTTGGTGTTACTTTTCAGGGGATCGAAAGGTCGCCCGCGATGAGTGGAGGAGGAGGCATCCGATGGACCGAAATGCGATGGCCAAAAGATCGATCGTCGGCTGGCTGGCCGGCATCCTGCTGCTAGCGGGATTGGCGGACGCTCAAGCAGTCCCTTCCGGGACGATGGATCGCACAGAGGAAGATTCGCTAGAGCAACTGGAGACGCTGGCGTATCGACCGCAGGAATTGGTCTCCGGCCCCTTGCGACTGGCAGGTTCCGATACGCTGCAACAGGCAGCCGTGCAGTGGATTTCGGGTTTCACTGCGATTCACCCCCAAGTGCAGGCAGAACTCTCCAGCTCCACCAGCGAAGATGGTTGGGCCAAGCTGCAGAAAGGGGAGTGCGACGTGGCATTGATGAGCCGTCCGGTGGAGGCGGCCGATGTGGAGCGGCTTGCGAAAGAAGGGAAGCGGGTGGTGCAACTGACCGTGGGCATCGACCGTCTGGTCTTCATCGCTCACCCTTCCAACCCGATCCGCGAAATCCCCTGGAATGCGGAAGAGGGAATTCTGGGTTCCCAGAGCAGCGGGGGTAACTGGGGACGGTGGCTAAGCGGACAAAGTGAATGGAATGAATTGCCGATCGCATTGCACGGCACACAGCTTGGATCAGGAACTCGCTGGCACCTCGAACGTCTGCTCAACGGACCATCGGCTTTCACTGGTCAGATCCAGGAGCACGCCAGCACCTCGGAGGTGGTCGAGGCGGTGGCCGATCAGAAGGGTGCCCTCGGACTGGTCAGCGCGTCGCATGGGATCGGTGATCAGGTCCAGGTGGTACCGCTGGCTTGGGCGATCGAGCAAAAGTTGGTGGACGATCCAATCCCTGGGTCTTTGAGGACCCCCGACTGCCGTCCACTGTTTGCCGTGGCGATCGTGGAATCGAACGATCAGAGCTTGCAGTGGTCCGCTCTGCATCGCGAGTTTGTCGAATATCTGCTCAGTTATTCTGGTCAGGTCGACATGGTCAAGGACGGATTCCTGCCACTGACGCGAGGCGAGATCCATGCGCAGCGCGAACTGGCGGGACTCGATATTCAGCGGTAAACGAGCGGACTCCAGGCGGCTATCAAGCAGTGGAGTCCACGCAGGTTGGCGTCAGGAAATAGGATCGAAAGGTCTGTTGGGGAGTGACCAGTGATGATCTGCCGTCGTGTGATCTTTTTCTTGTTGGGGATGGTTTCCGTTGGCGCCTCCGTGTCGGGGCAGGAAGAGCGATTCCGCGAGGATTCGATTCCAGCAGACGCTCCTTCCGGCCGCTACATGCCACCTCCATCGCACGCGCCCGGCGTCTACCGTCTGGGCATTCAGGCTCGCAACACCAACACCGGCGTTGAAATCGCCGCCGTGTCTCCCGGCTCGGTCGCTCAAAGGTCGGGCCTTGAGGTTGGCGACACCGTGATCAATGTGGCAGGGTATCAGGTCGGGATGGTCGGTGGACGACTGTACGATATTGGCGACGAACTGGCTCGGCGAGTCCAAGGAGATGGGCGAGTCGAACTGCTGGTGCGCAATCGCCGCGATGGCAGATTGGTGAATGTCCCTGTCCAGTTTTTGGCCGCGGAGGTTGCTGCGATCTCCGGTCGCCTGATCGCGCAGGGACCGGTTCGTTACAGCCCCTCCGCAACCATCTCGATCCGACTGCTGGACGTCACCCAGCCGCAGTGGCAAGGGGTTGTCGTCCATCAGATGGATCTGCCCAATCCCGGCCAGCTGCCTCGCCCCTACCGATTGGAACTACCGCCACTGAACCCCAACCACCGTTATGCCCTGGATGCTTATCTAGAGGAGCGGGGGCAGATTCTCCTTCAGACGCCGCAAGCGATCCCTGTGGCAGGCAATGTGCAAAACGCCTCGATCGACCTCGTGATGACAGGCCGCCCCAACCCAGGCCCCGGGATCCCGGGCGGCCTCCAGCCCCGAGACCAAATCCAACAGTGGATTCTCGGCTACCTTCGCCGCGCCCCCAGGCCGTTGGAAGTCGAAGGTTGGCTGGCTGACCTGCAGCGTGGCAAGTCCCTGACCAGTGTGCAGGCGGGGATTTTGAGCAGTTCGGAGCTATTCGAACGGAATCGGAGAAGTCGTGATCTGTACTGCGCAGATGTGTATCAGTTGCTCTATGGACAACCACCTACCCTTCAGCAGATGAACGATCTGAAACTGCGGTACGATAGATCGCTGGGGGTTCGATTGCGGTTCGTGGAAGATCTGTTGAAGCAACCGCGATAAGGAGCAGTCAATGGATAGGACAGCCTGTGCCGCTGGAGGAAAAGCAAGCGATGGACTGGTCGGAACTCCAAGGGCATGACAAACAACAGCGATGGTTTCAACAGGCGGTGCGGAAAAACCGCCTGGCATCGACCTTTCTATTCGTTGGCACCTCTGGAATCGGCAAGCGAACCTTCGCTCGATTGCTGGCCAAAACGCTCCTCTGCCAACGCCACCCTCCGTCGCAATGGCAGCCTTGCGGCCAGTGCCCATCCTGCGTGCAGGTGGAGGCATCCACACACCCAGACCTTTTGGAGTTGAGCCGACCGGCAGATCGAGCGGTCTTGACGATGGAGCAGATTGCGGGAGACCGCGAACATCGCGGCCGCAGCGGACTGATCTTCGATCTCCACCTCTCCTCGCATTACGGGCAAGGGAAAGTTGCGATCCTCGACGATGCCGATACGCTCCATGAAGAAAGCGCCAACGCGCTGCTGAAACTTCTCGAAGAGCCCCCCAAGGGAGTCACCCTGTTTCTGATTGCAACCAGCCTGCAGAAACAACTGCCCACGATCCGTTCCCGATGCCAGATCGTCCGCTTTCAGGACCTCGCCCCATCGACGCTCGCAAAGGTCCTGATCCAGCAAGGTCTGGTCGCTGGCTCGGATGCTATCTCCGAAACCCGGTCGCTTGGGGCCGGGTCAGTCGAACGGTGGCTGGAGGGGACCAAGGAAGCAACCCAAACGCTGCTTCAGGAACTCCTTCGGATCCTCTCGACTACGCCGATCGATATCGTCGCCCTGGCCAAAGCGATCCTCGAGTACGGAGAGGCAGGTGGGAAGGAAGGGCAGGAGAAGCGGGAACGGATGATGCGAGGCGTTGGGATCGTCGCCGAGCTGTTTTGCGGTTTGGCAAGGGATCGAGTCGGAGCGGTTCCCATGGAGGGAGGACCATCGGAAGGAATCCTGTCTCGCCCGTCCCTGTCGGTCCCCATGGCGCTGGAAGCATTCCATCTCTCGCTGGGGGCGATCGAGGCGATGGGGCGCAATGTAACCCCCGCCAGCGTCTTGGAATCATGGGCGGCCGACTTGGCTTGGTGCTGCCGAGCCTAAGCGATAGCCAGAAGATCCGATCGGGGAATCGATCTGCGGTCAACGGCGATGCTCCACCATTCACCATCTAGCGATGGTGGCTACCAAGAGCGTCTTCGCGCTATGCACATCCACCATCAAGGCTCGGGTAGGGTGTGTGAGCCGGTCATCGGTCCTTCGACGCCGTGATGGTGAAGATGCGCGAACGGAAGAAATCGCCCACGGGTAACACCAACGCGACCGCGAACACACCAGAACCAAGGCTTCGTACAAAACCATCCACCATCTAGCGATGGTGGCTACCAAGAGCTTGGTCCCGCCATGCGCCTCCACCATCGGGCGATGGTGGCTACGGCGATGTTTTCATCGGCGCTGCACCAACGCATCAGCCTTGTGGGGAATCCTTGCCCAAAAGCGTCTTGCGAAGAAGGATCGCCAGAAGGGAACCAAACACGATGCCGGCCAAATCAGCGGCAAAATCATAGGCGCTGGCGGTCCTTCCGACCGGAATCTGGAGCAATTCGTCCAAGACTCCGTAAATCGCCAGAACCCCGAAGGCCAACCCGAGGTCTCCGAAAGATCCTTTCTGGCGGTACTTCAGAGAGCAAACGAAGAGGAAGGCCAGTCCGGAGTAGGCGAGAAAATGTGCCCACTTGTCGATCATCCGGATGGAAGGCAGCCGCGGCATCTTCGATGGCGGGGTATGAGTGAGATAAAAGAGGAACGACCAGTATCCCGTCAGCACGACTAGGCAAAGTTTTCGAACCAGTCCGATCGGTGCCCTGCCCGCTGGCGATTGGCTTGATTCCGAAGTGTTGTCGTTCATGAGACAGAGGGAAAAGCGACTTGAAGAACCGAAAACCAACTCCAGTATAGATCCCCTGCCCAACGCCATCCATCGGCCACCGCCTGGGGCTCGAGCAACCGCGGCCGATCGAATTACCGTCGGAGTATATCTTGATTTCCATCGTTGGGGATCGTCAAACTGGGAGGATATCGAGTGGTTCGCCAAAAAGTCACCCAGCGAAGTTTCGGAGGAATGGGGAATGACGCCAGAAGCTGGATGGACCCCCAGAAATGATGGCCCCGCGTCGGATGCCGAAATGGTCTCTGAGGGGAATCATGCAGATCCCCAACGGGAAGGGGGCAATCAGCGGATGGAGGATTCCATGGAAAACGGGATGCCCACTCCCGGCTCCCCTGCCACTCTGGTTGGCACCGGGGATTCGTTTGTCGAAGGGGCATCTTGCCCCGAGCTCGAAGATCGCAACTTAGCGGGAAAGACGATTGGCAGCTACCAACTGAAACGCCTACTTGGGCGGGGGGCGATGGGGGTCGTTTATGAAGGATACGACGCAAAACTGAATCGCCACGTCGCAATCAAGCTGATTCGGCAGCGATGGCAAAGCCCCCTGATGCAGGCTCGATTCATCCAGGAGGCGTCCATCGCAGCATCTCTGGAACATCCACATATCCTCCCGATCTACCATGTGGGGGAGCAGGATGGGATGGTCTACATCGCGATGCGTTGTGTCGATGGAAAGTCGCTGGAGAGCGCATTTCCGGCACCGCAAGGAACAAGAGACCATGGCGATGAACAAGGTCGCCGCCAGAATCATTTTCAACCGGTCTCGGGTATGGCACCCCAACGGGTTGCGCGGTTGGGGATCGCACTTTGCCATGCGATCGGATACGCCCACGGCATGGGAGTCCTCCACTGCGATATCAAGCCGGGCAACCTGCTGATGGGGAAAGACGGCCATCTTTGGCTGACCGATTTCGGACTGGCAGACCCTCGAATTCGCGATCAAGCCCCCGCATCGTTGATTGGCACCATCGGATACATCAGCCCAGAAATGGCAGGTGTGATTCCAGGTCACATCGACCATCGAAGCGATCTCTACAGCTTGGGAGCAACCCTTTATCATTTGGCTGCCGGAGCGCCACCCTACACCGGAGGCCCGCAAGGATACCGAAGCTGGCTTCAGCTACAAGAACCCGTTTCGCTGTCTCGCCTGATCCCTTCATTCCCGCCAGACCTAGAAACGATCCTCAACAAAGCGATGGCCAGGATCCCCGACGATCGCTACAGCGACGCCGGCGCACTAGCAGACGATCTCGAAAGATTCCTCGCGTTTCGCCCCATCCTTGCCAAGCCACCCAGCTGGAGCGACCGGCTCCGTAAAGCCGCCCTCCGGAATCGAAAACCACTTGCGGTTTTCGGGACCGCCTTGCTGGCGGCTCTGGTGCTCTTCGCAGTTGCTATGACGTTTCTTTATCGAGACCGCGAGCAACAAAGACGACTTGCCCTGCAGCTGGCTCAAAACAACCAGACGCTGCTCCAGGAGGCCAACCTAGCAGTCCAACAGACACGCCAGAGCCGCGACAATCTCAAGCAGTTGGTTGGCGACATGTTCCAAAACCTCGATGATCAGGGAAATCTCATCATCTCATCTCGGCAGGGCCAACCGCCTCGCCTCCTGATCCGCGCAGCGCACATGTTTGACCATCTAGTACAAAGTGGCATCGCAGGCAACCGGGAGCACTACCTAGCCGCGCAGATGTCCTACTACGCCGCAATGAACCTGCAACGGCTTGATCCCTCCGATGCCGATGGCATCGCGATGGCCAAACGCTCGCTGGAACTTTTCGAGTCGTATGCTGCATGGAATGAAGATCCGATCTGCCGACTCGATGTGGCACGCGGCCAAGTGCTGATGATGATGGCCCTGCACCAACACGATCCGCAGAGGGCGGAGTTCTATTCCCAGGAAGCTACCCGCACCATTGAGAGTCTCGTCCACCAGTTCCCAGAAGACCTTCGCTTCCTGGACGCCTATGCGTTCAACTTGAGGATCGCAGGGGACTTCGCGATACAACGCGGCGACAAGGCAGTCGCGATGGTGTCGCTAGAACGAGCGATCGAAGCGGCGGTGCAGTGCCGAGAGAGGGACCCGAAGAGAGGCAGTTTTTACGGATCGAACGAGGCGATAGCTAGATACCTGCGCGCGAGGGTCCTGAGGGACTCTGGCAGACGAGAGGAAGCGATCGACGAGGCAACGCGCGCGACCCACCGTTTTCAGGAGCTGCGCGAAGACTGGATGCTTCAGCATGGAAATCAAACCGATCCGCATCGGGAATTGCACTGGGCCAGCATGATGCTACTGGCGCGCACTCAGGTCGATGCCGGACAGTCGGATCAAGCCGCTGCCGTGATTACCGATTGGTGGAAAAAGACCTCGGCAATCCGAGAACACGGACTTGAGTCGATCCCGGAAGCGGTGCAGTGGCACGACGATCTAGTCCTGGCCATGACACTCCGACCAGGCCTGAGGCCATCGATCGAATCCCTTGCGGCCAATGTGCCGCTGGACCAGAAAAGTCTGCAACGGACCCAGTGGGTGCGCGTCATGGCTAGCCTGGTCGTCGGTGCACCATGGGATGCCCTTCTGCAGGACCAACTGATGCAGGCGATGGAGGAAACCCCAGATCACACACGACTTCTGGAATTGGTCTTGCAACACCTGGTGCGCTGGGAACGCTGGGACGACTTCCAAAAGGTCTGCCGCGAAAAGAGCCACAAGATCCAGAGAATCGAACTGGCCGATGGGTTCCGGGCCATGGAAGCACATCGTGCCTACCGCTTACCCAGCGCCCAACAACTCCACCAGCAAGCCCGCAGTCGGTACCTGGCCCTCCCCGAATCCGAGAAGCGAATGCGTAGAGATTTCGCGCATCTTGTGGAACAAACCTTCCGAACGGCGATGCCCACCGACGATGTCGCCGGCATGCCCCCCCAGTAACCCGTTCGCTGGATTGGAATCGATCCATTCTCGGGGCCATCTCGCGCCCCCAAAAAAATCGGACCGGAACCACCACCCCCTCCCCGCGCCTCCCGCCCCCAAGGCATCGCCACGATCCATTCCCCGATCGCCCCCAGCCGATGGCTACTGGAACAAAGCCAAGCAGGGAATGCTGCCTTCACAAACAAACCCACCATTCGGGTGGGCATGGCTTGTGAACGAAGTTGTTGGCTTCCAGAGATCATGGTGTGGGAGCGGATTCGGGCGAGCGATTTTGGTCGCCAGATCGCTGGAGAGCCTATGTTCTACAGTTCCCATTGACGAAGTACGATGATAGGATAGTAGATAGTTGTTCCAACAAGTATTGGTGAGACAACTGTTGATGAACATCTTCCTTCCAGGGAGTCGATGGGATGATTTCCAAGCAGCCGGATGTGGTGGTGATAGGTGCCGGTCCTTCGGGGTGCACCGTGGCGACGCTCCTGGCACAGCAGGGGTTTTCGGTGCAATTGCTGGAACGGGACCGGTTCCCTAGATTTCATGTCGGAGAGTCATTGATTCCGCACACCTATGACGTCCTGGAGCGACTGGGGTTGCTCGATCGGATGCGTGCCAGCGGGTTCGTGAAAAAGTACAGCGTCCAATTCGTCTCCGAACAGGGACGGTTGTCAGAGCCATTCTATTTTGCAGACTACGATCCCCATGCCCGGTCGCAGACTTGGCAGGTGCTCCGCAGTGAGTTCGATTCGCTGATGATGGAGAATGCAAGGGACCATGGCGTTGAAGTCCATGAAGGGACTCGCGTTTTGGAAGTGCTGATGGAGGGAGGGCGAGCGGTCGGTGTTCGAGTGCAAGGAGAGCAGGGACCGGCTCGCGAAATCCATTGCCAAGTCGTCGTCGATGCGGCTGGCCAGTCGGGCCTGATCATCGATCGGCTTGGACTACGCAAGTGGGATCCCGACTTGAAGAAGGCAGCAATCTGGACCTACTGGAAAGGTGCTAAGCGGGAATCGGGCAAGGACGAGGGATCGACCATCGTTATGCAGACGGCCGGAAAAAAGGGATGGTTCTGGTACATTCCGCTCGCAGGTGACCTAGTCAGCGTCGGTGTGGTGGCCGACCACGACTACCTCTTCCGCAACCGAGCCAGCAAGGATCCGACGACGATTTATTTCGAGGAAGTGGATCGTTGCCCTGGCTTGATTCCACGCCTGGAGGGTGCAACGCAGTGCGAGCCGATGCGGACGCAGAAAGAGTATTCCTACCGAGCCAGCCAGGCCGCCGGGGATGGCTGGGTGCTGGTGGGTGACGCCTTCGGTTTCCTTGATCCACTTTACTCCTCCGGAGTGCTGTTGGCCCTACAGTCCGGGGCTCTTGCAGCCGACGCGATCGGAGATGCCCTGCGGGCTGGAGATCCCAGTGAGTCGCGTTTGCGTTGCTGGGAGGCCGATTACGTCCGCGGGGTCGATCGGATGCGCCGCCTAGTGCAGGCGTTCTATGCCGGATTGAATTTTGGCAAGCTGGTCCGTCGGCATCCCGAAAAGAAAGGGCTGATCACCGATATCTTGATCGGCCGCCTCTTCCATGACGATCTCGATCAGCTATGGCCGCTGATCGACGCCCTTCAGGAAGAGGAAAGCCAGAAGGAAGCGATGGCGTCCAGCTGATTGGCAAAGCGAGTTGCCAAGGAGCTTCGGGGTTGGTTGATCCAAGAGTCGCCGTTCTCAGTGGGAGGCCTTGACCATTTCGAGACCTCCCCATCGTTCGGGACAGGAATCTCCTGCCTGCTTCCGGATGGATTGGCTCCCATGAGGTGACTCCACCATCGCATCGCTAGGGTATCCATTCCTGGAAGCCGATGGGCGTCGCCCCACCGACGCGCGCCTGCTGGCACCATGAGACCGGTCGGCTCGCGGTGTTCTACCACTGGGCCGCAATTCCAATAGGGCATCCTGCGCAGCAGTGTGGCACCGCGCACAAGAGAACTGCACCACAGACCGGTCGGATGACCTCACAGGAGGCTTTCCAACAGAAGCCGCATCTTGCGCAACTCCTGCTGCATGTCGATCTGATCATCGGGAAGGATATCGATGCCCAGCGCTTGATCGTACCCGACCCGCTGCAGCGAAGTGATCCACTTCCCGTATTCAATTTCCCCTTGGCCGACTCGTACCTGCAAAGCATCCTTGCGCGAGTCGCGGAGATGGACGTGGTAGACGTACTTCATCAGCTTGTCTAGGTTCTTGTTGCGATGTGGCCCCACCAGATAATGGCTGGGATCCAGCGTCAGGCCCAGACCATGGACATTGTCGCACAACACCTTGACGGTATCGGGATCTTCCGACAACCGGCCAATCTGGGAGAGCATTCCGACGCGCACCCCTTCCCGCTCGGCGATATCCACCAGTCGCTGGAGATGCTCCACCTCCTGATTGAACGGCGTCCCCAGCTCGGCGCTGGGAACGGTCAGCGTCACCACTTTGGTTGCTTTGGCGAACTTGCAGACCGAATTGAAGATTTCGTAGTGCTCTTCATCCTTGGCATCGATGCGCAGATCGTAGGCTACCAAGTCCATCCGGTGGGTATCGCGAATCAGCCGCAGGCATTCCTGGAACTCTTCGTGAATTCTCTTGGGGGGCATCTGGGAACTCTTGTCGTCCATGAGCACCTCGACGCTGGTGAACTCCAGGTCGATCAGCTTTTCGATCGCTTCGACAAAAGAAAGATGTGGGAAGCTACCAGTGGAAGCAGCAACGATCATGGTGGAGTCTCCTTGTTTGAGCATCTTCTGTGCGGCAAGATCCGCAGGGGTTGTTTTCATCGATGGGGGCCCGGAGACCGGCGACGAGGCGACTCCAGGAGCAGACCCGACCGCCAAGGGTCATGCGGCCTCAGGTACCCTCAGATCCTGAGGCGTCGGCAGGGTCCATAAAGAAGTCGATTCGATCCTCACACAGGCTGCCTGAAAAACCGACTCGATGCGGATGCCCTCCATGCAGGCATGGTGCTGAAGCGGGCATTGCGAAGCAAAGCAGGGCCGACAATCGAGCGGCACCTGGAGGATCGTTTCCGGCAAATTGTACGTCGTCGTCCATTCCGGCGTTGTCGGACCGAACAGCGAAACGACGGGCAACCCCAGGGCAACCCCAAGATGCCTGGGACCGCTGTCGGTGGAAATCAACAGCTTGGCATTGGCGATAGCGGCTTTGCTGAGCCCCAGCGGGAGCTCGGACATCACACCCATGCTTCGAATCCGAGGATGGTCGATCATCGCTTCGATGGCCAAGGTGCTTTCGCGTTCTCCTGGGCCGCAGTGGAGCAGGACCTGGCATTCATAGCGAGCCTGTAGCTTTCTAGCCAACGAGACGATGGACGCGGCTGGCCAGTTCCTGGCGACACCTCGCGCCCCTCCCGAATGAATGGCGACCGTCATGCAGCGGGAATCCCATCCCAGCTTGGTCCAGAGCAAATCGGCCTGATGCCGTTCCTCGTCCGCCACGACGATTTCCATGGAACGATCGTTCGAAGTACATCCCAGAGCCGCTGCCAGCTTCAGGTAGTAATCGATCGCAGGAATCGGCGAAAACGCGCCGCAGTCCCTTGGGGCTTCCAATCGTTGGGTCAAAAGCCAACCACGCGCATCCCGGTTGTATCCGATACGTTTGGGAGCCCCACTGGCACAGGCCAAGAGAGCGGTGGTCAAGGAGTTGGTGAAAAGGACCAGGGAGTCCCAAGGACGTTGGCGCATCGATCGGATCAGCGATCGTCGATTTCCAATGCCTTCTGAGGAGCGAGGCTGGTAGACAAGAAATTCATCCAGCCACGGAAGCCCTCGGAACACCTCTCTGGCTGCATAGCGCCCGATCCCGATCAGGCGATATCGCGCATCGAGTCCCTGGCGGATCGCGCGGACCGCTGGGGTCGCCATGCAGGCGTCACCTACCCAATTTGGGAGGAACAAGCCAATGTTCATCGGTATCCGAATGCTTCCTTGCGTGAGTCCCGGACGGTCGGACTTCCTGGCGCTGCCTCCAAGACGGATCGGGGCTGCACCCGATCGGCCGCAAGCTCATACGCCAATCCAGCACACCCCGGCCGCTCATCCATGAGCCACGGGGTGGGCCTGCATGGCAGTTTTTTAAGCGATCCTCGGATGCGAGGTCAACGCCAATCCGATAAGCCGTTAGAACTAGGAGAGGATTGCGTTCGATCTTTACGCCTTCCGCCGTTTGATGGTATAGACAGAGGATGGATGCGGGCAACAGGCCAACGGATCGGCCAGTTCCCCCGCGAGCACAACTCTCTGTTTGCACAACTCGCTGTTCGCTCAGCCCTCCGGTCGGCTCGACCAAGTGGCACCAGGCGTTCAGTCGATCGACGGTTTCGGGAAGGGAGTCCCGGACAGCATGCAACCACGCTGGGGATGGGATGAATCGAGGTTTCCACCGCAAGGGGACCGGCATGCCTATGCATTGCAGGTTGCCAGGGGTGCTGCGCGCATGGCGCAGCAGCGGGTGGTGCTCATCGGCCTGGCGCGCAATCTCGGCTCGAAAATCCACAGCACCGCTCTCGCCCTGGAATCGCTCGGCAGCCACTTTCTCGACTACCGCATCGCCATCTACGAAAACGACTCGGAGGATGGCACCGGTGGATGGCTGGAACAATGGCGGGATCGCCAGGAGCGGCTGGTGCTGATCCGGGAGGCGTTGGGCGACCCGAAGCACCCACCCAAAAGATCCTCTCATCGAGGAGAACGGATGGGATACTACCGCAGCCAGTGCCAAAAACTGGTGCGGGAGCGTTGGGCCAACTGGGACGCCGCGATCCTCATCGACCTCGATCTGGATGGCCTGTTCAGTGAAGAAGGTGTGGCACACAGTTTCGGCGCCGCGCAGTGGGATTTTGTCGGCTCCAATGGATTGATCTTCCGCCGCAACCGCTGGGATGCCAACCGCCTGATCCAATACGACGCTTGGGCATTCCGTCCTGCTGGAAGCTGGGATGCGATTCCAACCGGCCAGGTCAACACGATGGTCTGGCAGCGGGGGGATCCGCTGGTTCCTGTCTACTCCTGCTTCGGCGGATTGGGGATCTACCGGATGGAGGCCTACTGTGCCGGTCGTTACGGCGGCCCGGACTGCGAGCATGTTCCATTCCACCGCAGCCTCTGGGAGCAGGGCTTTCGACAGATCTACCTCAACCCCAGTCAACTGGTTCTCTATGGTCGCAAGGTGCGGCGTTGGGACCGATGGGTGCATCGAATCGACCGCATACTTGGAAGGGTAGGACTTCCCAGGCCCGCCTGGCATTTCCCACCCGACCTTGGCGACCATCGGTCGATCGCAGCGACAACTGGCCAAGCAATCGCCAGCAGGGCGGCAGGATAGAAACGAGCAGTGGAAGCATGAAGAATTACCGACGGGCGCTCCGAGAAGCGATGAAGTTCTGGCCTTCGCTACTGCTGGCGATGGTCTGCTCCATGATGGTGGCGATGCTTTGGGGCGGGAATATTCTCGGGTTCTATCCGATCCTGGAAGTCACGCTGCATGGGGAGTCGGTGCAGAGCTGGATGCAGCGAGAGATCGCGCGGCACGAAACAGAAATTCAGAGGATTGAAGGGGAGCTGAAAAATGTCCCCCAGGATGCGAACCTTCCCAAAGCGCTGCTGGACCAACAGGCAAAGTGGAATCAGGATCTCCTGGTGCAGCGCGGGCGATTGCTCAGCTGGCAGAAATCGAGACCGTGGATCGAACGATTCGTGCCGAAGGATCCTTTCCAGACCGTCGCCTGGATCGTTGCCATCTTGATGATCAGCACGCTGGTCAAGCACTTCTTTTTGGTGATCAATGAATTGCTTGTCGGGCGTGCGGCACTCGATATCTCGCGAGGCATCCGACAGCGCATCTTCGAGAAAGCGCTCCACCTGGACCGCGCCACCTACTCGCACATCGGCACCAGCGGTTTCACCGCTCACATCGCGCACACCGCCGAAGGTCTGTCCCAGGGATTGACCAATACCCTGGGGGGCGCCGTCCGCGAACCACTGAAAATCGCCTCGTGCCTTGCCGCCGCTGGCTTCATCTGCTGGCGGCTCTTGCTGATCAGCATGATCGTAGCTCCCGTCGTCGGTTTCCTCTTGGTTTGGCTTACCCGTCGACTCAAGACGATCTCGCAGCGGGTGCTGATGCGAGCCGGTAGTTTCCACGAGGTGATGCTCGAATCGCTCGGAAACCTTCAGACCGTCCAGGCCTACTCGATGGAGCAGACCGAGGCAAAGCGATTTGAATTGGCGACGATGGACATGCGCAACTACGGCCTACGATTCATTTTCTATACCGCGCTGACCAAGCCGGTCATCGAATTCCTCGGCTTGGGAATGCTCTGCACCACCATCGTCGGGGGCGCCTACCTGGTGCTCAATCAAAAGACGCAGCTGCTTGGATTCACCGTCTGCGAAGAACCTCTAAGCGTTTCCAGCCTCCTGATTTTCTTCGGTGCATTGATCGGCGCCAGCGATCCACTCCGGAAGCTCTCCGGTGTCTATTCCAGCATCTACGCCGGCGCGGTCGCCGCCGATGCACTTTACCCTCTTCTGGATCAGCCCAGCTTGATTCAGGACCCAGCAACTCCAGTGCCACTGGAACCGGGCAGGCACGCGATTGCATTGCATCAGGTGACGTTTGGCTATCGCCCGGAGCAACCCATCCTGCGCGATGTCTCCTTGGAGATACCCGCCGGTTCGACGATCGCCATCGTCGGGCACAACGGTACCGGCAAGTCGACCATGATCAGCCTGCTCTGCCGATTCTACGATCCGCAGCAGGGGCAGGTGACGTTGGGTGGCGTCGATCTGAAGCAGCTGAAGCTTGATGATTTGCGCCGACGAATCGCATTGGTGACGCAGCACACCGAACTTTTCAACGAGACGATTTCCTACAACATCGCGTATGGAACCCCTGGTGCGACTCAGGAAGCGATTGAAGAGGCAAGTCGTCAGGCGCATGCGCACGAATTCATCGTTGGCCAATTAGCCGACGGCTATCAGACTCGGGTAGGCCACAACGGCCAACGGCTCAGCGGCGGCCAGCGCCAACGGATCGCACTGGCCCGCGCTCTGCTGCGCGATCCAGAGATCCTCATCCTGGACGAAGCGACCAGCCAGATCGACATGCACAGCGAAGCGCTGATCCGCGATTCGCTCAGCCATCATCTGGGACGGCGCACCATGATCATCATCACGCACCGCGAAAAACTGCTCGATCTTGCCGATGTCGTCTACGAAGTGAAAGATGGCCAGTTCCACGCCATTTCGCAACCCGGCTCCCTCCCGGCTGCCGCTTGACGAACACCCCACTTCCGCCGACCATACAACACCGGACCAGCACCCCGTAGGCTGAAGAGCAGCGGCCTGTTGGCGAATTCGACGGGACGGTCTCGGCACCGTGATGCGGTCGCAGGCGGATAGTCGATGGCTGGCTTGTGCGGGCCATGGACACGTGGGTTGGAACTTGGGTTGGAACGTGGCGAGTTGGCAGATCGGCAAGATGGCCTGATTCTGCAGGCAGTAGGATTCGAGCGAAAGGGAGCATCGATGGTCGGCAGCCGACGGGAACGGATCGAAGCGATGCTGCGCGAGGAACCAGGGGATGTGTTTCTGCGGTACGCTTTGGCGATGGAGCTAAGCAAGGAAGGGCAGCAGCAGGAGAGTCTGGATGCCCTCACGCAACTGACGCTGGGCAATCCCCCCTACGTTCCCGCTTACTTCCAGGCCGCCAGGCAGCTAGTCGAAGCATCGCAGATCGATGCGGCCCGAAAATGGCTTCGCGATGGAATCGAAGAAGCACGCCGCCAAGGGGACTTCCACGCCGCTGGGGAGATGTCGGAGCTGCTTTCGGAGCTGGGGGGGCTGGGAGGCGAGTGAGTCGCCGGAATCCTCAGGCGACCGGCTGCCAATCGCTCCCTCGCCATCGACTCAGCGCAAATGCAGGAGATCGCGATGGCGTTGGAGAAGTCGGATGCCATTGTTTTGAAGGTGGTACCCTGGAGCGAAACTAGCTGCATCGCGACGCTCTGGACCGATCACTTTGGCAAAATCTCCGTCCTCGCGAAAGGGGCCAGGCGGCCCAAGAGCCCCTTTGAGTCTGCTATTGACCTGCTTGCCATCTGTCGCATAGTGTTCCTGCGGAAATCGGCAGACAGCCTCGATCTGCTTACCGAAGCCAAGCTAGAACGTCGGTTTCGCGCCGGCCAGAAGAGCCTGCTGGCTTTGTACTGCGGATTTTACGTGGTGGAACTGCTGGCGACCCTGACCGAGGAAGGTGTCCCCATCGATGGGGTTTACCAGAAGACGGTCGATGTACTGGAGGCTTTGGACAATCAGCAACCACCATTCCCGTGGGTAGCCTGCTATGAACTTCAGCTGTTTGGAAAGCTGGGCCATCAACCCAGCTTCGATCGCTGTGTTCAGTGCGATCTACCTCGGTCGCAGACGGCATCCACGGACCCCGTCCGGCTACCTCCCTTGCTGGGAATCAGTTCGGGAGGCTACCTCTGCCGACCCTGCGCAGCCGGGCATCGTCAGGTGGTGGCGGTCGATCCCAAAACCATCGACTGGTTGGTGCAGGCTTCCCAGCCCGATTGCGACCCATCCGCACTGAACGTTCCGGAGAAGACGGTAAAACGAGAGATTCGTGGGTTCCTGGCAGCCTACACCAAAACCCTGGTCGGAAGAACTTTGCGCGTCATCGATTTTCTGGACGACCTTGGACGCTAAAGCAATCGCAGTTGCACTACGAATGACGCCATGGCGAACCAATCGCAAAGCGCACTATTGGCAGGAGTCGTGATGGTCATGGAAGACCGGGAAACGAAAGTCCAGAAGGAGTCTTGCGTCATCAACAGTCGCACTCCGCCATCCGCATGCTTGCTGCAGCACCGCGTACGATCGATCGGGTCCATGTTGGGTCGCGTTGCGCTGCTGGGGCTAGCTCTACTGCCCGGCTGTCAATCGCTGCGAAGCGATCGCTCCATGGAATACGATGCTGCCAAAAATGCCGTGGAAGGATACGAGGATTCCGATGGGAATTGGGTGCGGCCGGAAGGAAGTCGAGCGGAGAAGAAGGGAAACCGGCCGTTGCTGGAGCAGGCTGGAGCGTGGATTCCGGGTTTGACCGACAAGCCCGCCGACCGCCCCAAAGCGCAGGAAACCTATCGACAGGCCGACGCACTGTTCGAACAGGCCAAGGACGCGCAAGGTGAAGAGCGTCGATCGCTGTTCCGCAAAGCAGCCAAGAAGTACTCTGCTGCAGGCAAGCTTTGGCGCAGCAGCTACCTGGAGCAGGATGCCATGTTCATGGAAGCCGAAAGTCGCTTCTTCGCTGAAGATTACGCAGCGGCCGAGCAGGACTATGCGACGCTCATCAAGGAATATCCCCGCACGCGTTATCAAGATCGCATCGACTCCCGAAGGATGGAGATCGCGCTCTACTGGCTGCAGTATCAGCAGGCCAGTGGCCAGCCTTTCTTCGCGGTCAACGCCACCGACAAACGGCGACCTTGGATCGATACCGCTGGCCACGGCAAGAAGACCCTAGAGAACATCCGTCTGGGCAACCCCACCGGGACGCTTTCCGACGATGTCACGATGCGACTGGCCAACCGAGCCTTCGAGGAAGGAAAGTTCCAGGACGCTGCCGATCACTACGAAGACCTGAGAATGACCTATCCAGACAGCCCACATCAATTCGACGCCCACTTCCTTGGCCTGAAGGCCGAGCTGGAGACCTACGAAGGCCCTGACTATTCCGTGGCTCCCCTGGATCGCGCGGAAAAACTAATCCAGCAGATCCTCCGACAATTCCCGAAAGAAGCTCAGGAACAGCGTGAATACCTCCAGAAGTCGCACTCCGAAGTGCGGTACCGAAAGGCGGAGCGCGCCTGGACGGCGGCCGAGTACCGGATGCTGCGAGAAGAGAACAATGCCGCCAGAGTCTACCTCGACCGGATCCTGACCGAGTACTCCGATACCCCGTTTGCCGATAAGGCGCGCGAGGCGGTGGAGAAGATCAAAGACAGGCCGGGAGTTCCACCCCAGCGCTTCCAGTGGCTGGCAAATATGTTTCCCGAAAATGATCCGGTCGCGCCCCTTCTGCAGGCGACGGAGGCGAAACCGTGAGCCGCCGGCAGGAAGCGGGACCTGGAACATCACCATGGCCATCGGAAGGGCGATCGCGCCGCCTCTTCCTGGCCCAAGTCCCCTGCATGCTTTCCGGGTTGCTCGGCTGTGCCAGCTATCGCATGGGCCCCCAATCGCTCTACCGAACCGACCTGCGCACCGTGTCGGTCCCGGTCATTCGCAGCGACAGCTTTCGCCCCGACCTCGGAGTGCGATTGACCGAAATCGTGCAAAAGCGAATCGAAGAGCGGACTCCCTACCGGATCGCCAATCAGACAACCGCCGATTCGACGCTCACTTGCCGACTGACCACCGACAGCAAGCAGGTGATTTCGGAGACGGGGACGGATGAGCCCAGGTTGCTGCAGACCTTCTTCACGGTGGAAGTCCAGTGGACCGACCGCCGAGGCCAACTGCTGATGGAAAACCGATTTCTTCCCCCGAGTGAAGTCGCCTTTTACTTCGCACAGAACGCCCATTTGGTCCCGGAATCTGGACAGTCGATCGCAACGCAGCACCAGCGAGCGATGGAAAGACTGGCCGACCATATCGTCGACCAGATGGAAGCTCGCTGGTAACTCACCGCCCTATCGCACCGGCGAACGCCTGCCCAAGACAGCAGGTCACTCTTTGGCAAGCTGCGCCAGATAGATCGCCGTCATCGGACGCCCCTGGCCATCTTTTTCATGGCTGGAGTAATAAGACAACAAGGCATTGTTCTCGTCCAGCTCGACAAACCCTGGATACGAATTGTCCCCACCGCTGGGCAGCTCAAGTGCTCGCACCAGTCGATCGCCATCCAGCCAATCGAGCGCCGTGACAGGCTGGGAGGGCTGCGACGTATCGCGACCTCCCACCAGCCAATGATCTCCCCAGCGAACAATCATCGGCCCGCCGACACCACGCTCCAGCTCTACCCGCTCCCATTGAAGGTAGGGGGGTTGGGATCGAAGCAACTGGGCGGGACGATTTTTCGCCCGTCGAGCCACTCCTGTCAGCGCGCCCTGCGCGTCGATCCAGAATGCTGTCTCGTCCCCCTCGGTCTCCTGAAAGAGGGCATGCTTTTTCCAGATCAGACCATCGTCGCTGGCCAGCATCACCGATTCGACGTTGTCCCCCTCGCCCCGCGCCGTGATCTCAAATCGCGGATTGCGTCTCCCACAAAGATAGGCCAGCTTGCCGTCGCTGGCCGCGCGCCAGACATAATGGCCAAACGTCCCTTCCAGCATCTGAGGCCCATTCCAGACCGCCCCATCGTCGCTCCAAACAGCGTATCCGAGATGTTTGTTCAGATCGTATTGATCGAGCGGCAGAGTGGAGGTGCCGGTGTACCAGGTTCCGGTAATGACAAAGAGGCGATCTTTGAAAAGGAGAAAATGCGGGTCGCGAACATCCCTCTGCGAGACAGCGAAACGATGCACCTCTTCCCACTGGATGCCATCTTCGCTGGACAAAATCAGAATGGACGAAGTCGGGTGGACCATATGCCCATCGGGACAGCTGCGAAAGGTCAGATAGAGCTTTCCGCGAAAGCGGCATAGATCGGTAAATGCATTGTGCTCGCCATTGTGGTGGATGCGGCGCACCGACCGCATCCTGAGCGTTGGTAGCTTGGTGGAGAGGGTCTCCGAGCCATCGCTGGCGGCGCCGTGAGCCAGGTGGGTCCATCGGGAGGCAAGGGCAATAGAAAAGGCCTGAAGAAACGACCGTCGTGCCGACAACCGGCTGGCCGTTTTCCTTTCGGGATCCAAGGATCGAGCTGCGGAGGGTGGCTGGATCACTCGCCTTCCCCTTGGATGATGATCGTTCCACCAGTTGCCCCGGAGGTGACATTCTGCTGGCCATCCTGCGGCATGTTGGGTGTGCCTTGTCCAGGTTGCTGGCCAGGCTGCTGGGGCTGTTGGGGTCCGGCAGGACGCGGCGCCTGGAGGATGGCCCGCAGCGCTTTCTCCAGTTGCTTGCTACCCGAACCGGTGCTCAGCGATCGCACTTCCAACGCCCCGGACGGCTTGGCCGACTCATCCAGCCTCCCGATCAATTCGATGATGACCTTGGAGAGCCCTTCGTCTTTCGCATTGACGATGATCGTGTTGGTCACCTTGTCGACGCCCAGGAACAGATCCGCTTCCGAAGAGAACAGCGAACGTCGTTCGGCCCCCGACTGCTCCCCAGGTTTCCCTGGAGTCTGAAAGGTCCGATCCTTTTCGCTGAGGCTATCGCGATAGGCATCCTTGACCGCTTCGACAATCGAATCCGCCTTGGAGTAACGAACTTTCACCAGCTGAATGTAGCGCGCGGTCTTGACGCGCGGAGGCACCGGCACGTCCCATGTTTCGATCAGCTTTTCCACCACGCGCAAAGTCGACTCGTCGGCCCCCTGGACCGTCACTGTGTTGGAATCATTTTCTGCGGTGAACCGAAGCTTTCGCTTTTTGCCCAAATCCGGTGTCTCAGGCTCCTTCTTCTTCGGCATCTCATCGAAGAAAAGCCAAGAGAGGTAGTCGTCCCTGCCCGACTTCTTCGAATCCTCTTCCTTGAAATAGTCCTGCAACTTCATCACCACCCAGCTGGCGCTGTTGTGCTTTAGATAAAAAATCTGAAATGGCGGCACCGGTGGTTTGTTTTGCTGCATGTACCTTTCCAGCATGTCGACCGCTTGCTGGTCGTCCGATTGCAGAATCAGCGATCCATCCGGCGCCAAACGGATCTCGACGGGTGGTGGCGAGGCGGGGGAATCAGAGGCAACATCGATTGCGGCAGTCGACGGACTTCCGGTCGATGCAGGTGGCTGGGCTTTCGCAGGGCGAGCCGAGGTCACGAAGGCGGCGCGCGCCATCCAGGGCTTGCTGCGAGGAAGCAGTTCGTCCGCCACACGGTTGCCTGCTACGGGGTCGATCGCCGTAATCGGTTCGCCGACTGAAGTTTCTTCCGGCTTTGTGCCATCCTTGGAGGGGCTGGCCGGCCGCCCATCGTTTGGCTGCTCGTTGGATGTAGGAGGCGTCGACTTACGGAATTGCGATTCGTTGGGAAGAATCAATGGATTGGGCGAAAGCTCCTTCCAGCTCCGTTCCAGCTCCTTCAAGTAGCGCAGCGTCTCCTCCGAGTTCGATGCTTCGATCCTGCGCCATGGCAAACGCTGTTCTTGATCGGGAACCTCTCCCAACCGCTTCAGGAATCGATCGATTTCCTCCTTCTCCCGTTGATTGGCCCAGACCAGAAGTTGGTTCTCTTCGAGGTCGGCGGCCACCTTCAGCTGTTCCGTCTTCTTGGTCTTGTCCTGATTGCTGTTGAATCCCCACGGATCATAGAAGCGAAATCGCGAGCTGGAACTGGATTCCTCGGGCTCCTTGCGCACCAGCAGCAGCTTGATCGAGCCTGCGACTTGATCGGCCGGGCGACGCCGAAGCGGGATGACATAAAGCTGACGACCATCCCCATCCAGCTTTTCAATCACCTTCATGATCTGCAGGTGATCGTAGATCGGACCGACGGCGATGATCGATCGATTGTCTTTGTCGATCTCGACCTTGGTCAGCGGTCCCAGAGCGTCGGTCTTGATCAGCATGCTCACCAACCGCTCGGGATCCAGCGACTGAAGCTGGTAGACCTGCATATTCAGGTCGGGGCTCATGCTGCTAGCGGAATCCACTGGGACATCGACCGACTTGAGGAACGACTCAATCTCTGCCATGCGGTCATCGGGAGCATGGACGATGATCGAGTTTCGGCGATTGTTGGCGACAAGAAAGACTTCGTCCTTCCGCTTGCGACTAGCCGGCTTGGGGCCTGCAGCCCCCCCCATCTGCTGCTGCATTTGCTGCTGCATCTGCATTTCCGCCATCTCCATCGCCATCTGCTGTTGCTGCATTGCCATGGCGTACTCAGGATTGGTGGAAGTCGCTCGCTCCTTCTTCTCGATCCCCAAAAACCGCTCCAGATCCCGTATCACTTCGCTGGCGCGAACATGCTCCAGAACAAACTCCTTGGCCAGCTTTGCCACCGACTCCGCCGATTGCTCGTCGTCTAGGATTTTTCCCACTTCCCGTAGATTTGCGACCGCATCCATCGCTTCCAACCGATTGGTGCGTCGCAAAGCAAATAGCTTCCCATTGCCGCTGATCAATGGCTTGAGCTCTTCGACGACCTCCTCTGCCACTAGCGACTCCAGTGGGAATACCACTCGGACAAATCGATGATCAGGCTGGGAATCGAGTTGCTTTGGATCCACGCGGGGAACCATGGCGATGTTGATCCCTTCGGTCTTGACGACCTGAATCATCCCTTCAGTCTCGATCATCGTGTAGCCACGCGCCAGCAGTTGGCGATTGAAGAGGTCGCGGGCCTCCTCCAAGCGGTAGGGACGCTGGGTGGAGATGTTCAGATAATCACCTGGCAGCTCCTGCCAGTCGAGCGTCCGCTGGGAGACCCTCGCCAGCCACTGCAGAAGATCGGGCCACGATTGATTGCGAAAGGAAAACTGGATCATCCCGTTTTCGTCTGGCTTCACATCAAACTCCCGTTTGTCGGGAGGCTCGGGTGGCTCCTTCGTTCGCTTGATCGCCTTGTCCTGCTGCTCCTCTTTCTTCTCCCCTTCCTTCGGTTTCTCCTGACCCGCTCCAGCAGGCTTGGGCTCCGAATCCTCACCCTCTTTGGGTGGCGCTGCATCGGGAGTCGACGGTGTCGCTTCAGCCGGTGGAGCCTGGGTCACCTGAACGGGAATCGCCGTACCGTTCGAATCGGTCACGATCACAGTCTGAGCGGTGGCGGAAACACCCAGAATGGAAACGATCAGGACGGCCAGAGCACCATCTGAGAGCCTCGCGTATCCCCCACGTCGCACGATCTTTTGGACGAGGCAATAAGCTGCAATGGACCGACGGTAATCGTTAGACATCCGCATTCTTCTTCAGAAAGATAAGAGCCTCGCTGGTGTCGCACGCCAGCAAACACGGCCACACCTTGGTTGCCCCAAGATGCCTGCTGAGAAAGCAGAGAGCCAGCCGCCGACACACTTCCCCCAGTCGACAACGTAGCACCTTGTTATGATTATGGATCGAACCTGCATCTCGGTCCAAAAAAAAAGATCTTGGCTCGACAAGATTGCCGATTTCCAGTCATCAAAGGTGCCAATCGGTGCGATGGATTTTTGGAATCGATGAAGCCGGCTACGGTCCGAATCTGGGGCCGCTTTGCCTTGGTTTTTCTGGGTGGGAAGTCGATGGCCCAGAACATGTCCCAGCTTGGCAACAGGCGCTGACCCCCTCCTTCCAGGCGCGGCCCCCCCGAAATCCGTGGGGCTGGATCCCGTTGGGGGATTCAAAAGTCCTTCATGCCCCTGGTCGCAGCGGATCGCTGTTGGAGGAAGCGGTCGAAGTCTTCCTCGATCTGGCCAACCGGCTTGCCGCCCGTTCCCCTTCGTCGCACGTCGCGTTCCAACCAAGTCCAAACAAGTCGCCCTCCAGACTCTGGAGCAACCTGCTCACCGATCATGACCAGAACACGCTGCAGGCAATGCCCTGGTATGCCTCGGTAGAAACGGCAGAGGGAGAGCGTTTGACCTCAACGCACGCATCGGTCGCGACCGAGCCGCTGATGGAGCAGGCGATCGGTTCACTGACACGGCTGGGGATTCAACGGCTGGTGCTTTCAGCCAAAGCCATGGAAGCCAGGCAATTCAACCGGGAGGTCGAAAGACTGGGCAACAAGGCGAATGTCCTGACCAGCACTTCCCTCGAAATGCTGCGTGGACAACTGGAGCGATTGGCTGCGGAGTCTAAGCAACTACCCAGCAGCATCGAGCTGTGGTGCGATAAACATGGGGGACGCCAACGGTATTCGGCTGCATTGCAGCACCACTTCCCCGACTGCTGGTGGACCCCTTTGAAGGAGCATCCCGACTGTAGCCACTACCGATCGACCTGGAAAGGTACACCGATCGAAATACGATTCCTGGCCAAGGGAGATTCCCTGGTTCCGATCGGCCTGGCCTCGATGATCGCCAAAGCGATTCGAGAATTGGCGATGGCTCGATGGAACCACTACTGGTGCAGCACGATGCCAGACTTGAAGCCGACGGCTGGATATCCAACGGATGCCAGAAGATTTGCCGATCAGATCGGTGCGGAAGCGATGCTGCGCGGCTGGTCGCCGCAAGACTGGTGGCGCCAGGTCTGATGCGGCTGGTGGTCGCCCCCACGAAAGCTCGGCGACCGGTTCGCTCAGGTGTCCACGCTGGAGTTCTCGCTCTGGCGAAGATGCCAGGCGATCACCAATGCTTCGGTCGGCAGGCGGATCGCATCGCTTCGATTCCAACCCCGTTCGCTGATCTCGATCGACGGTCCCAGAGACAGCAGACTCTCCAAGATGGCTTGGTCGAACTTCTGATTGGCCGTCCATCCCCGTTCGTTGTAGACGAATTGAATCGACTCCAGAGCGCGATCGACGCACCAAGCGGCAGCCTGTTCGATGGAAGGACGATCCACCACGCCTTGAAAGGCACCGCTCTGGAGATAGTACTTGGCCACAGGATCTGCTTTCTGGAAGATGGAATCGCCGACGGATGATTGGACTCCAACCATCCAGGAGATGAGCGACCGGGTAACCGTTCGCCGTCTGCCACATATCTTTCGGCGCCCCATGGGACACGTCTGGTCCAGCACGGAAAAATTTCCGACGATTCGCCGTGGAACGCTCGATCCACCTGGCTCAGTTTCATTCAAGACGAGAGGCCCGGAGGCAAACTTGAAACAAAGTTCGCTGCGACAGACAGGGAGCCGAGTTTCCGACATTCCTCTGCTGGAAGAATCGACAGCCGCATGCGGTTGCCGTGACACTCGTGGGGTAGACGCCTTGGCACCCCAGCCGCCGGATCGATCGCTTCACTGCCGCGACTCATGAAACACCAATGGCCACAGCACCCAGTCACCCTCCAAGGTGAGGTTTGTTTGCGGCTCAGCTCCGGGGGAGGGTGAGGTCGGTTTTTTACCCCATCTAAGGCGCGTGAGATCCACCGCAAGCCTTGCATCCCACAGGGAGGGTGAGGCCAATTTATTTACCCTCCCTAAGGTAGGGTGAGATCCACAGTGCGCCTTGCGTACCACGGGGAGGATGAGGCCGGTTTTTTTACCCTGCCTAAGGGAGGGTGAGATCCACCGCAAGCCTTGTATCCCACAGGGAGGGTGAGGTCGGTTTTTTTACTCTTCCACGGGGAGGGTGAGATCCACAGTGTGCCTTACGTCTGACAGGGAGGGTGAGATCCACCGCAAGCCTTGCGTCCGGCATCTGGCGCTGGTTCGTCGGACCATCGACCTTTTGGGCCGATTAGACTTCCAGGAACAGTCGTGTTGGGTCTTCGATCACTTCTTTGATGGTTCGAAGGAACGTCACCGCCTCCCTCCCATCGATGATCCGGTGATCGTAGGTCAGTGCAAGGTACATCATCGGCCGCACCACCACTTCCCCCTGGACAGCAACAGGGCGATCCTGGATCGAATGGAGCCCTAGGATGGCGCTTTGCGGTGGATTGACGATTGGGGTGGAGAGGAGTGAACCGTAGATGCCACCATTGCTGATGGTGAAGGTGCCCCCTTCGAGGTCTTCCGGCATCAGCCTGTTCTCCATCGCCTTTTTGGCAAACTCGCCAATCGTCCGTTCGATGGAGGCAAAAGACATTAGTTCGACGTTCCGCAAAACGGGGACCACCAGTCCCTTGCCGCCACCGATTGCGATCCCGATATCGGCGTAATTGCGGTAGACGATATTGTTGCCGCGAATCTCTGCATTGACAGCGGGAAACCGACGCAGAGCTTCGCAGGCGGCTTTGGCGAAGAAGGACATGAAGCCCAGCTTCACCCCATGCTTCTCCTGAAAAGCGTCGCGGTACTTGTTGCGAAGCTGCATGACCGGTTGCATGTCGACTTCGTTGAACGTGGTCAGCAGAGCGGCTTGATGCTGCGCCTGAACCAATCGCTGCGCGATGGTGCGCCGAATCATGCTCATCGGCTTGACCTCTTCCGCCCGCTGGCCACTTGCAGCGACGGGGAGTGCGGCAGGGGATTCCAATGTCTGCTTGCTGGAGGGGGCGGAGGCAACCAGGGTACCCTGTGTCGGCGTGCTGGCTGCTGGTGCCGCAGGAACGGCTCGCTGCACATCTTCCTTGAGCACTCGTCCACCCGGTCCGCTTCCGACGATTTGATCGGGACGGAGTCCTTTTTCTTCCATCATTTTCTGTGCCGCAGGCATGACATGTCCGGTAGCCGCTGGCTTGGCGGCTGGCGTGCTGGTCGCTGCGGAAGGTGCAGCAGGAGCCGGGGTGGCGGAGTCCGCTGGCTTGGCTGACGGATTGATCTCTGCAATCGCCTCACCCACCGTAGCGAATTGCTCCTTGGGCTTCAGGATTTTGGTGAGCACACCGGCCACCGGGGAAGGAACTTGAACGGTGGCTTTTTCCGTTTCCAGCTCCACCACTTCTTCGCCAGCCTGAACCCAGTCTCCTTCCTTCTTCAGCCAATTGCTGATCTGGACTTCCTGGATGCTTTCGCCGACCGAGGGAACAACAAGCTGAGCCATGACGATTCGTGGTTCCAGTGGAAATGGGAGGGAGGCCCTGGGGCAAGCGGGTGGGCTCCCGGTTGGTGGTGGTTATCGGCCCGCCCGCTGGCCGAGCCTGCAACGAATTCAGGATAGCGACGCGAGGGAAGTTTCTCCAGACGCCCTAATCGCTAAGCCCCTCAAGTTCCCCCCCTATGGCAGCCTCCGGAGCCGGTCACCGCTGCAAGGCAGGGACTTCCGAGGAGGCTGCAAGGAACGCTTTAGCCAGGGGGATTTCCGGCTCTAGACCCCTTCGAAGGCAGCGTCAAGGATTTCTCGCTGTTCCAACTTGTGTGTCGCCAGCGATCCGGTCGACGGGCTGGCTGACTCCGGGCGACAGATCAGTCGCAACGGAAAACGGCTCTGCAAGGCATCGCCAAACCGCATCTTGATGTGGGTCCACGACCCCATGTTGGCTGGTTCTTCCTGGAACCAGACGAGGTCGGTTCCCTTTGCGAAGGGGACCAGCGCAGCCAGCAGTTCCTCGCTGGACAGTGGGTAAAGCTGCTCGATGCGGACGATCGCCACATTCTTCACGCCACGCTTCTGCCGTTCTTCCGCCAATTCGTAGTAGGCTTTCCCCGTGCACAGGATCACGCGATCGATCGCCACTCCCGTCGCCAGATCTTCCATCAGAATTTTCTGGAACGAACCTTCGGTGAATTCCTTGGCGGCCGAAACGCACAGCGGATGCCTCAGCAGGCTCTTGGGCGTCAGCACCACCAGCGGCTTGCTCCAAGGACTCAGCACCTGTCGGCGCAGGAGATGGAACATCTGCGAAGGGGTGGAGGGCTGGCAGACCTGAATGTTGTGTTCGGCCGTCGCCTGCAGCATTCGCTCCAGTCGCGCGCTGCAATGCTCGGGGCCCTGCCCCTCAAAACCATGCGGCAGCATCATCACCAATCGGCTCAAGCGTCCCCACTTGTCTTCCGCGCTGACGATGAACTGATCGACTATGACCTGAGCGACATTCCAGAAGTCGCCGAACTGGGCTTCCCAAGCGACCAGTCCTTCCGGGCAGTCGAGGCTATACCCATACTCAAAGCCAAGCACCCCGGCTTCGGATAGCGGGCTGTTGATGATCTCGATCCGCGCCTGCTTGGGGCTGAGATTGGCCAGAGGCATGTATTCGGAATTGTCTTCGGTGTCGTGCAAAACGGCATGCCGATGGGAGAAGGTTCCGCGTTCGCAGTCCTGACCGGACAATCGGACGGGATGGCCTTCCAGAAGGAGAGAAGAAAATGCGAGCGCCTCCCCGGCCGCCCAATCAAGCGGCTTGGTCCCTTCGGCCATCTCCCTCCGCAGCTCAAACTGCCGCAGCAGTTTCTTGTGGAGATGGAAGGTGGAGGGGATATCGCAGAGCTTCAGCAGTTGGTCTTTCAGCTGCTGGGGGGTGATGTTGGTATTGGCAAGCGCTCCGGCTGGCTCGGGCCCGCCGTAGTACCCCTGCCAGCAACCGCCCAGGGTCTGCAGGTCCGAAACATATTCCTCTGACTTGGCTAGGTCGAACTCCTTGGAGAGTTTGTTGTGGCGGGCTTCCCCGATCGCATCGGCTTCCTGCCGGGACATGCCCCCCATCTCCAGCAGTCGCTCCAGGTAGCTCTCGCGGACGCTCTTTCGCTGGTCGATCGCCGCATACATGAGCGGCTGGGTGAATCTCGGTTCATCCCCTTCGTTGTGCCCCAGTTTGCGGTAGGCGTACATGTCGATCACGACGTCCCGCTTGAATTCATGGCGGAAGTCCATCGCCAGATCGACCACCTGCGCCACCGCCTCCGGATCCTCTCCGTTGACGTGGAAGATCGGAATCTGCAGCATTTTGGCGACGTCGGTGGCGTAGATGCTGGATCGGCCCTCTTCGGCTTCGGTGGTGAAGCCGATCTGGTTGTTGATGATCACATGCAGCGTGCCGCCAGTGTGATAGCCTCGAAGCTGGCTGAGATTGAGCGTCTCTTGAACGACTCCTTCGCCGGCAAACGCTGCATCGCCGTGGATCAGAATGGTCAGCTGCTGTTGGCGCTGCAAGTCCTTCTCGCGATCCTGCTTGGCACGGCAACGCCCCAGAGCCACTGTATTGACGAACTCCAGATGGCTGGGGTTGAAGCAGAGCGAGATATGGACTTTCTTGCCGTTGCTGGTCGTCCAGTCGCTGCTGTAGCCCATGTGGTACTTCACATCGCCGCCACCGCGATGCAACTCTGGCTTGGGATCGTTGTAGGCCCAGAAGATGCTCTGCGCCCGCTTCTGCATGATGTTGGCCAGCACATTCATCCGGCCTCGGTGCGCCATCGCCATGACGACACCCTGAACATTCTGCTGGCCAGCCTTCTCCAAGGCCAGATCCAGAAGCGGAATCAGACTTTCGGCACCTTCCAGCGAGAAGGTCTTGGCGCCCACAAACTTCTTGCGAACAAATTCCTCAAAGATGGTGGCATCCGCCAGACGCGTGTAGATCCGCACCTGGACATCGCGCGACAATTCCAGCCGATTCTCGACGCTCTCCATCCGCGCCTGCAGCCAATCTCGGATGTTGCGGTTGTCGATGTGAGTGAACTGGGCACCGATGCTGCGACAGTAGGTGTTGCGCAGTTTGTTCAGAATGTCTCCCAAAGTCCGGGAGTTGACGTACTGAAGCGAATTGCAGGTGAAGGGGCGATCGAGATCTTGCTGCGTGAAGCCATGCGACTGGGGATCGAGTTCCGGGGGACGCTGTCGGGCGATGCCGAGGGGATCCAGTTGGGCGATCAGGTGGCCGCGCACGCGGTACTCTCGCACCATCTGGTCGACTCGCTCCTGCATTTTGGCCAGCCACATCGCCTCGCGAGCAGCCGGGTCGCTGTTCCAGTCCTTGGAGTCGCCCCCTTCGCTCGATTCTGCCGTCAGCGGCTCGGCCGAATTCTGCGAGACGAGGGAAAACTCTTCGAAGTACTTCCTCCAGACCTCCGATACGCTCGAAGGGTCCCGAACATACTGAACGTACAGGTCATCGATGTAATCGAGACTGTAAGTGTTCATGGTGAGCTTCCATCAGCCGCAGTGTGCGGCATCTTGTCCTAGGGGAAATGGCAATACGTCCTCAATAGCCCGATGCCTTCTAGTTTATCCGATCGCCATCATTTGGCCATGCCAAAAGATAACGCCGCGACAGCTCCGAAGGGGGATTTCCGCCCCTTAACATTCCTGAAAGGGCAACATCCGTACCCTTGCTGAGGTGCTACGGCCATCCCTGCATTCCCCCCATGCCATCCCCCTGGGGCGACAAGGGTGAGAAAAAAGCTGCAGCCGGGATTTTTTCAGGTGGCGTTCGCTTCATCGGATCCGACTGGAATCCCGAGAGAAGCGCGCACGACCGCGTGCCCCGGGTCCTTAAAAAACTGTCCAAAGCTTAGCGGAAGGCACCAGCCCTCCGTTGGTCAGGCACTGGCTCTAAAAGAACCGGACGGCTCGCACTGCACCGGCAGACATCCTCTCAATCCGTGGCGGAAGAACAAAAAAAGGGGCAGCTGGATGGCTGCCCCTTTGCGTGCTGGCTCTTAGTCCTACGCAAACGAACGAAGAACTACTTCTTGCTCTTCCTGCGAGCGCGGTACGCCATCCCCAAGGCACCCAGGCCGAAAATCGCCATCGAAGTCGGCTCGGGGACAGCACCACCACCACCACCACCACCACCACCGCCACCGGATAAGTTGTAATTCAGCAGGAGATTATTTCCGCTCTGAGACCACGAGAAGAACGAACCAGAACGAACCGCCGATAGAGAAGCACCGTTCCGGTCGTTCGATGCAGTGATGGTGTCAAAGATGGACGGCCCTGAAAGTATCCCGGCAACACTGCTGAAGACCAACCAGCTTTGGCTGGAACCCCAGAAGGCATCGGTCCAGTCGACCGTGGAGCTGGTCGCATTGAATACCAGAGACGACGTCACTCCCGATTGAAGCAAGAAAGCACCGCCACTGACATCGACCGCATCGAAGATCGACCCACGACCGCTGGAGGTGTTGCCCATCAGTTCCCACTGGAACGTCGATCCGGTGTTGTAGGTCAAACCGCTTGTGAAGGTTTGTAGCCCAGCCGAATTGCCCGGGGTGTGTATCGAGCCGTTCAGGAATGTCGTCGCGCCGCCCACGGTACCACTGCCGCCCAGCGACGCACTGCTTTGCACTGTCACCGCACCGCCGGCCGTACTGCCGTTGATGAGCAGTGTGCCAGCGGCCACGTCGGTCGCCCCAGTGTAAGCGTTGGCTCCCGAGAGGTCGAACGTACCGGTCCCAACCTTCGACACAGCACCAGTCCCAGAGAGGTTGCCTGAATAGGTGGTCGAGTTGTTGTTTGCGCCCACACTCAGCGTATTGCTGCCGATCGCTAAATCTCTAGAGCCTTGAAGCCCCGCCACGTTGTAGGTCTGGCCCGACTGAGTCAGAGCGACCGTACCGTTGTCTGCCGAGTTCATGTCGAGCGTCGAATACTCAAGGGCATTGGCATGCCCAAGATTCAAGGTGCCGGCGATCGCGCGGGTGATCCCCGAATGGGTATTGGCCGCATTGAGCGTTAGCTGTCCAGGGCCACTGAATGAAAGGTCGCCAGCCCCGGAGATGACCCCATTTTGCACAACCCCAAGCCGTGCGTTCATGTCGACACCTGACATGTCGAAACTCGAGTTGCCGACGGTGGAAAATTGGTGCACGGTGAAACCCGACCCTGTGGTCACGCTACCTCCGATCGCCCCAAGGGACTCTCCTTGATAGCGGACGATCACCACTCCGGAACCCCCATTGCCCCCCATGGTGTTGCCACCGCCACCTCCTCCGCCGCCTAGGCCATTGGTACCGCTTTGGGCTTGCAAGCCGACCCCGCCATTCCCGCCTCCGCCTGCCCCACCAAAGGCCGCGCTATGCGTAGTGTTGCCTCCGCCACCACCTCCGGCATAAGTGACCGCGACTCCGGTGATCGAACTGACTTTGCCAGCACCGCCAACGGCTGATGATGGAAAAGGGCTAGGGCTTGCACCTGCGGCCCCCGCACCACCTCCGCCTCCGCCTGTAGCGCCAGAAATACCACCGCTGCCGCCGTTGTTTCCTAGTCCGGCTTGGGCTGTACCGCCTGAGGGACCAAAAGTCGAGCCGCTGCCCCCACCGCCGCCGGACCCGCCGCTAGAGCCTGCGGAAGTATGCTTCCCGCCACCGCCGCCGCCTGCGGCGGTAACGGCTCCAAAAACGCTATTTCCGCCGTTGTTCCCTTGTACAGAGCCACTAATGGCGAATGGACTGGTGCCTCCGGCACCGACGGTGACGTTGTGACTGGATGCGGACAGTTCCATATTCCCTTCGCGAAACCCGCCACCGCCGCCACCGCCCGTTGCCTGATTGCTGCTATTGGAAGTCCCGCCGCTACCGCCCCCACCGACAACGAGATAGTCGACAAAGAAACCGTTTTGCAGTTCGGTTCCACTTCCGGTGTTGATTGGAGTTGAGTTCTGATTCGAACCGCTGGTGCCATCGAGTTTCACAATGGCTGCCAGCGAGGGGGGTGAGGATAGACCAACGCCCATCAGTGATAGCACCAACCAGCGACGGAGCAATTTCCTGAATCGCGCGATCACCCGCTTGGCGCCCTCGCCATGCTGAAAACGACCACGGCGTCCGGGGGCAGTGCCTTCTTGCAGGAGGAATTCCGCCGAAAGAGTCGCATCAGACGACATCGCGGGTCGCCTGAACAGATTCGCCAGATGATCCCCGATGAAAAGAGATTGAGGAGGTTGCGACGAGTTCTTTCTCGTAGAAACACCCTGCCTACTGGATGCCCCAAAATTTCGAAAATACGATCCCATTCCGTATCTGCCTTTTGAACGGAGGTTCAACGCACCCTCCCTGGTTACACAATGCCTCCATACATTCGTTAGAACCCCTTTTACCGGACCTGCGGTTCCCGCAAATTGCCCAAATTAACACCCCAAAGCCCCATCTGAATTCTGGGAACCACTCGTTTCGAAATGGGGTTCCGTTCTAATTTCCCTAAGATTCGCCGCGCGAATCGCACGGGGAGGCAGTCAGAACGTCGAACAGGAATTTTTTCGAGAAGGTAGGGCCAGCGCCATGCCCTACCTTCGCACTACCTGTAGGACAGACCTCAAGTCGAATTTAAGTAAAACACAAATAGCGAGTGGCACCTTCGACGGAGAGTCCTACCTGGAGGAGGGACTTGTAGTCCTCGCTACGAAGAATCGTCGGGAGGCGGAAAGCCGTTGCAGAAAATCAGGTGACCATCGATGAGTTGACGTTCAAGTCAACCGCTCATCGCCCGCGGTTGCGTCCGTCCCCGCCAACCGACCACGACTCCAAAAACGCCTCGGCCCTCTGCAGATGGCTGGCCAGTTTGTCGGGCGCCATGCGGTCGATCTGGGAGGCGATCATTCTCATGCGAGGATGCTTGACCCAGGCATCGCGATGCTTGGCCACCATCCGCCAGTACAGCGCATCCCACACCTCGCACCAAGGCCCCTCCCGAAAATCGCTCATCCTCTTCACGTAAGCCGAACCGCTGATGTAGGGCTTGGTGGTGATCCATCCTCCGTCCGCCTGCTGGCTCATCCCATACACGTTGGGGACCATCACCCAGTCGTAGGCATCGATGAAACACTCCATGAACCAACGATACACCTCATCGGGATGCACCTCGCAGAGGAAGAAGAAGTTCCCCAGGATCATCAAGCGTTCGATGTGGTGGCAGTACCCCCATCGATAGACGCGCCGGAGGACGGCATCCAGCGGATCGATGCCGGTCTGGGCGCGGTAGACGGATAGGGGAATCTTTCGGTGGTGTTCCCATGCATTGCGCGAGCGCTGGGCGCGACCTTTCCAAAGGTAGACACCCCGCATGTACTCGCGCCATCCAATCACCTGACGGACGAATCCCTCGATCGAATTGATCGGATACCGATCGACCTGCCTTACGGCCGCCTGCACCACCTTCCTCGGCTCGATCAATCCGATGTTGAGCATCGGGGTGAGCACCGAGTGAAACAGAAACGGCTCCTTCTGGTCGATGGCATCTTCATAATCGCCGAAGTTCGCCAGCCGCTCTTCCACAAAACGATCCAACCATTCCAGCGCCAGCGTGCGATTCCACGGATAGGCCAGCGGCTGCCGATCCCCGATCGCCTCCGGAAACTCCCGCTCGACATACTCCGTCGCCTCTCGGCAGGTGTCATCGATCGGTAGGCTAGGTAGCTCGGGAATCGCTAGGCCTTTGGGAAGTTTTTTCCTGTTCTCCGGATCAAAGCTCCATTGCCCTCCCAGCGGCTTGGACTGGGAGTCCAGGAGGATTCCCTGTCGTTTTCGCTGGTCGATGTAGAACTCGGTGAAGAAGAGTTTCTTCTTCCCTTGGGTGAACTGATCGAACTGATCGATCGGGGTCAGCCAGTGTGGGTCATCGATCCACTGCCATTCGATCTTCCCCTTGGAGGCATCCTCCTGGCACTGCTTGGTCAGCCAGTCATCGCAGGGATCGATGGCGATGGCCTTGCGGCACCCCAGCTTTTTCAGATGAGAAGCCAGCGACTTGCTGGCCAGCTGCCTGGCCTCCAGATAGTGGACTTGGTGTCCCTTTTCGGAAAGCTGCTGCTGGTAGCCTTTCATCGACGCGCGATGCAGGAGCAACTTCTGTCGATGGAAACGGAACTGGGAGAAGAGGAGTGGCGTTTCCGCCAGCACGACGCAGTCTGCCAGTTTCAGGCCAGGATGATTCTCCTGGAGTTGGTGCGGGAAGATGACCAGCGCGTTCATCGCTGGCCGCCCTGCCGCCGCAGCCGACTGGCAGTGACTCCTGAGCTAATGGGAGGCGACACTCTTGCGTCCTTCCTGCTTCTGCTGGAACTCTTCGTCATCCAGATGCACCGACTGGATCCACTGGGGCAGCAGGCCACCGGCCAGCATGCCGAGGATCGAAGCCCCCAGGCCGACGATCTGCGGGGGGACGATCGCCCACGGATGCTCGGAACTCTCCGGCAAGTATTTTTCCATCGCCAGCCAGGTCCCCAACCCCAGCAGGATCGAAAAGAGAGCCCCTTGCGTCGACGCTTTGGGCCAGAAGACGCCGAAGGCCAGCGGAACGAAGGCAGCCACCAGCGTCACCTTGTAGGCATTCTGCACCATCTCATACATCGTGCTGGTGGAGTTGACCGCGAACCAAGTGGCGGCGATCGAGAAAAGGATCAGGACCGAGCGCAAGGCCCACAGCAGATGCTTGTCGTCCAGGTGCTTGATGAATGGCTGGATGACGTTCTCGGTGAAGAGGCTGGAGGGGGCCAAAAGGGTTCCGCTGGCGGTGGAAAGAATCGCCGACAGCAGCGCGCCGAAGAATAGCACCTGGGTCCACAAGGGAGTCCGCTTGAGAATCAGATCGGGGAGGATGCGTTGGATTTCGCGTGAATCCTCGCTGGCGAATAGGTCGTTGTAGGCGGGATCGATCACCACCGCTGCGTAGGCGATGAACATCGGGATGAAGGCGAAGAGAAAATAGAAGAAGCCTCCCGTAAGTGTTCCGGCCACTGCCGTCTTTTCATCCTTGGCGCTGGTGACCCGCTGAAAGACGTCCTGCTGGGGAATCGATCCCAACCCGAACGTGATGAACGCGGCGACCCAGGCCCACCACACCTTAGCATCTCCTTCCGGAAAGAAGCGGAACTTCCCCGCCTCGGAGGCGTGCTGTAGCACCTTGCCGGCGCCACCCGCCTGACCAGCAAGGAAATAGGCGACCAACAGCAGTCCGATGACGATCGCAGCCGTCTGGACTAGGTCGGTCAGCGCCACCGACCACATGCCGCCAAAGAGGGTGTAGATCGAGACGACGACCGAACCGATGAGGATCGCCTGGTTGAGGGTGAACGCTCCCCCCCCCAGCACATAGAGCACCAATCCCAGGGCGGTCATCTGAGCGCTGGTCCAACCGAGGTAGGACAGTGTGATCGCTAGGGACGTGATGACTTCCACCACCTTGCCGTAGCGCTTGTGATAGAAGTCTCCGATGGTCAGCAGGTTCATGCGATAGAAGCTGCGGGCGAAAAAGAGCCCCACCATCGCTAGGCAGAATGCGGCACCGAAAGGGTCCCCCGAAATCCCCGACAGTCCGTCGCGCGCAAAGGTCGCCGAGATCGACAGCAGTGTTTCTGCGCCAAACCAGGTTGCAAAGACGCAGGCGAAGTTCATGTAGAAGGGAAGGGAGCGGCCTGCCACCATGAAGTCCTTCGCGCCGTGGACGCGGCGGGAAGCATACAAGCCGATGGCGACAGTGGCCGCCATATACAGGCCGATCGCAAGCAGCAGCGGGGACATCAATCAGAACCCTTTCCATTGCGGACCAGAAGATCAAGACAAGATCCAGGGAGGTGCCGAGGATCACGAGGCCAATGGGATCGGCTTGCGGGGACACATCGGGCACCGCTGCCCTGCTGATCCGACCGCAAAGGCCGATCGCCTGGTAGCGGGACCGCCTGGCCGCTTGCAGGGAATGAACGCATGAGGAATCGGAAAAGCCGTGAAAAATCGTAGCATTTCACCCCATGCCGTGGATAGGTCACCTCCCCAGCTGGCGAGATTGATCGACCAACCAGGATCTGGTAGCTTGCGCGATCGATGGAGTCGAGAAGTCTGAGGGCAGGTCAGGGAAGGCGAAGGAAGCGTTCGATGGAACCAACGCTGCTGGGAGAAGAACTGCCGGCCGAAGGCACATCCACCTTTCCGGCGACCAACGAGGGTCCCTTTGAGGGATTCGGGCCCGATCGCTGGCTTCCTTATCCCCAGCCCCCACTTTGGCGCGGTCGTGGGGATGCGACGGAAACTCTTCGGAAATGGGTCCGGTCCGAAGCGCCGCAGCGTCCGGCGGTCTACGGCATGCTGGATGTCGCCGGGAGGCTGATTTACGTCGGGAAATCAAAACGCGTGCGGTCGCGCCTTCTGAGCTATTTTCTGCCGGGCAATGAAGAGGAGAAGGCGGGGAAGATTCGACGCAATGCGGTAGAGATTGTGATTGAGCCGCAGCCGAGCGAGTTCGCGGCGCTGCTGCGCGAGCAGGACCTGATCCGGAGATTCGAGCCGCGGTGGAACGTGCAGGGGATGCCCAAACGGCAGCGCCCGATGTTCCTGTGCCTGGGACGCGGTCCCGCCGCGACCCTCTATGTCAGCCGCCAACCCGATGCGCAGGCGATTCACTGGGCCGGCCCATTCTGGGGCGCTTCACGCTTGAGACGGGTGGCCGAAGTGCTGCAGCGAAGTTTTCGGCTTCGCGATTGCAACCAGAAGACGCCGATCGATTTCTCCGGGCAACTGGTGCTCTTTGAGCAGGCCCGTGCAGGATGCCTGCGAAGGGAAATCGGCACCTGCCTGGCTCCCTGCGTGCAGGGCTGCACAAGGCAAGCCTACCAGAGGCAGGTCGATGCCTGCATCCAGTTCCTGGATGGGAACGGGGAGGAGGTGATCGAGCAACTGCAGGAGAAGATGGTGGCCGCATCCCAGCGGTTGCTGTTCGAGGATGCGATGCGACTTCGAGAGGATTGGCGCAGGCTGCAGTGGCTGCGCGAGCGGATCGTGCGCCAGCATGCTGCAAGAAGGCTCTACCACGGCCTCTATGCACTTCCCGGCCACGACCAACAGCCGATCGCCTACCAGATCGACCGGGGCCAGGTCATCGCCGCTCACCGACTCCCCAAATCCCGCTCCGGGATGCGGCAACTGGCCGAGAGGCTGCGCGAGCGATGGAGTCTTCCGACCCAATCGGCGCGGCTCTCCAGCGGCGAGCAATCGGAGCAATTGGCGCTGGTGGCTGCATGGTTTCGCAAGTACCCCCAGGAACGGCGGCGGCTGATGCCTCCCGAAAACAACGCGGCGACCGATTGACCCCTGTTCTGTCGGTCCTTTCCCGTCACCTGCGGCGCAATGGGCCGGCGACGACAACGATCGAAAGGGAGCCGCTTTTCAGCCGCTCCAACTGGCGAACTGCGGAAAAAACCAGCGGGAACCCCATCCCCCACCTCTGCCGGCTCGATCGCTGGTTGTCGATCCTTCGCCGCGCCGCTACTGTACGTTGCAAATGGAAGAGCAGGTCCATCGGGTTAGCAGGGCGGTCCCCTGACCCCACCCCGAAAGCGGCTCGTCCATCCGCTGCGGAAAATCGCATGCAGCGGGAAGGTGGAGCCCGTGAGAGGCCAGCGGCCCTTTGCCCCTGGCGACCATGTCAATCGAACCTAGAGCACTGCAGGAGCTTGTCGATGCGTGATTCCATCCGATACGATTTGGGCGGGACCGATTCTTCCGGTCCCCTTCGGAAGCGAACGGCGCATCGCATGCGGCGAGCCGCCGTTGCGATGTTGGTCGCGATGTTGGCATCGCCCTGTGTCGCCCAGGAGGCACCCAAAAGCGTTGCCTCTGGGATCGAACAGCAATACCGCAGCCGGCAGATCCAGCCAGGCGATGACTTCTACAAGTACATGAACGACGGTTGGCTGGAGACCACCAAGATCCCTGAGGACCAGTCGAACTACGGATCGTTCTCGGTGCTGGATGATGCCAACAAGGCTCTGATTCGCAAGCTGATCGAAGAAGCGGCTGGCAATCCATCCGCTACCGGTCCCGCCGCGCAGGTCGGTTCGCTCTACCGTTCCTATGTCGATCTCGAGGGGCGCAACCAGAAAGGGCTCCAACCGATCGCCGAGCTGATACGAAAGGTTCGCGCGATCGAATCGAAGTCCCAGTGGGCTGAGATGGCTGGTGAGCTGAGTCGAGTCGGCATCGGGGGATTCTTCGGCATGGGAGTCGAACCGGATGCGAGGAAGTCGGATCAGTACGCCGTCTACATGGGGCAGTCGGGCACCACGCTTCCCGATCGCGACTATTACCTCAAAGACGAGGGACGTTACGCCGAAGCCCGCGCCGCACTCCAGAAATACGCGGAGACGATGTTCCAATCGGCAGGGCATCCTGATCCAGCCAAAGCGGCAGGCCATGTCATCGACCTGGAAACCCGTTTTGCGAAAGCTCAGTGGGAAAAGGTGCTGCTGCGCGATCCAGTCAAGAATTACAACAAAATGCCAGTCGATCAAGTGAAGCAGTTGCTGAGCCATTTCGACTGGGATGCCTACAGCCGAGGGATGGATTACCAGGCAGATGGTTCGCTGATCGTCGGACAGCCTTCCTTCTTCGAAGCAGCCAATCAGATTTTCGAGGAGGCATCGCTGGAGTCGCTCAACGACTTCCTGCTTTTCTCGCTGATCGATCACTACGCCCCAGCGCTCGATCAAGCGATGGTCGATCGCCACTTCGCATTCCACGAGACTGCCTTGAGCGGTGTTACGGAACAAAAGCCGCTGTGGCGACGCGGCGTGGAGATGTGCAACGGAAGGCTTGGCATGCCGGTCGGCCAAATGTACGTCGAAGCTTCCTTCTCCAAGGAGGCAAAGACGCGCATGGAACAATTGGTCGCCAACCTGAAGACCGCTTTCGCCAAGCGGATCCAAAACTTGGCATGGATGGGAAATGGAACCAAACAGCAGGCGCTAGAGAAGCTCTCGAAATTCACCACCAAGATCGGCTATCCCGATCGTTGGAAAGACTATAGCTCGGTGCAACTCAAGCCGGATGATCTGGTCGGCAATCTCGACAAGATCGCACAGTTCGAACACCACTACGAACTCGCGAAATTGGGCAAGCCGATCGATCGGACCGAGTGGTTCATGCCACCTCAGATCGTCAATGCCTACTACAATCCCCTGATGAATGAAATCGTCTTTCCGGCTGCGATTCTTCAGCCACCTTTCTTCAATCTCCAGGCAGACGACGCGGTCAACTATGGTGGCATCGGTGCCGTCATCGGGCACGAGATCAGCCACGGCTTCGATGATAGCGGCAGTCAGTTCGATGGCGACGGGAACCTCAGGAACTGGTGGACCGAAAAGGACCGCGAGGAGTTTGAACGCCGAAGCGAGCAGCTGGTGACGCAGTACTCGGAGTACAAGCCATTCCCGGATATGGCCGTCAACGGCAAGTTCACCCTCGGGGAAAACATCGGGGATCTGGGCGGGATGGCCGTCGCTTACGATGCCTATCAGCTTTCCCTCGGTGGCAAACCGGCCCCCATGATCGATGGCATGACCGGGGACCAGCGCTTCTTCGCCGGATGGGCTCAGGTTTGGAGACGCAAATACCGGGAAACGGAATTGCGCAAACGCCTGCTGACCGATCCCCATTCCCCCAGCCAGTATCGCTGCAACGGCATCCTGTCGAACATGGACAAATTCTACGAAGCGTTTGCCATCCAGCCGGGAGATCCGATGTACATCGCACCGGAAAAAAGGGTCAGGATCTGGTGATCCAACCCCTGCCGTCTGCGGTCCTCTGGAGATGGCGATGAGGTGGCACCAAGGCGATATGGCCTGCCGGGAACGGCAGGCTGGGCCGCTGAAGGGCTCCACATCTGGGATACCAGATGGCGATGGACCAGTTCCGGATCGCGGTGGGATTCGTCGTTGCCCAGTGGCGTCTGTCGGATCTTCCCCTCGTTCTCAGGAAGTGGCCGAAAGGCTCCCTGGGTTGGCATCAGCCGGTCGGATCGATTGTTTCCAGAGGGCGCGGGCCGCGACTGGCGAAGGAACAGAGGGACCAGAAGGATGGATGAAGTCGGCCAGATACCGCTACCACCAGCGACTCCAAAGGCTTCGATCCCCTTGCTGCCGGTCGATCGACGACTTCGGCAGGGAGCTTGGCTATGGCTGGGTTCCCTGGCGATGTTCTTTCTCTCGACGCTGATTCTCTATGCCGTTTACGTCGCTTTGCGAACGCCCGAGCAGCGGGAGGCGATGCGGGAGCCGCTTCATATCCCATCAGGATTCTGGTGGAGCACTTTGGCGCTGTTGTTCGTCTCTGGGCTGCTGCACTGGGCCTCGCAGGTTGCAAAAGTCGATCAATACCGACGATTGACTTGGCTGACCGGGGCGGCTTTCCTTTTTTCGATCGTCTTCCTGGTGGTGCAATGGCCATCGATGCAGCAATTGCTGACCCAGCATCAGCGATCCGCTTCCCCAGCCCTCTCCGCATTTGCCATGACCTATTTGCTGGTGCTGATCCATGCACTCCACGTCCTGGGCGGGATCATCGCGCTGGCTTGGGTCTTCGTCGGTTCGTTGCTGAAGTGGTACGATCATGAGCGACACTATGGAGTTCAGTTCTGCGCGGCGTACTGGCATTTTCTGGACGTCGTCTGGATCTGCATGCTGGTTTGCTTTGCTCTGGCGAGTCATTGGTTGGTGGCCGGTGCGCCCTGAGCGGCGGTGGTTTGCCGGCACCTTCTGTCGCCTGCTGGGGGCTGACTGGAAGCATGGAACCCGCGTCCTCTTTGGGGTTCTCTTTTCTTTGTCTGCCATCCTCCAGACCGCCTTCGCGCAGGAGCGATTCGTAGAGGCACCCGATCCCCAAGGGCCTCCCGAGGTGTGGCGAGAGTTATGGGATGGGCAGTCCGTAGCTCATTGGCGCTCCATAGGCCAGAGCGACTCTTTCGTAGCCCGGCCCCCGGTGTTGATCGGGAACTGGACGGGGGGGCGGGAGGATGCGATTCTGGTCCACCCAGCAATCGTTGGTGACGGGGAGCTGGTGCTGGAATTCCGCTTGGATGGCAACAACCTGAATGCCGGTATCCTCATCGGGAAACCAGCCGAAAGCTCCCAAGCGGAACCGTGGAATGGAATTCAGGTCGAATGCGATGGCAGCCAACGGCAATGGACAGGGGCCCTCTATGACATGACCAACCGAAGTTGGCTGCAAACATTGGAGAAGAACCCCGCGGCCAGAGGGGCTTTCCAGGCCAGTCAGTGGAACGAATTGCGGGTGCGATGGGAGCAGGAACGAATTCAAACCTGGATCAACGGTATTCCTGCCGCCGACCTCCAATCCAGTGCCTTGGTGGGTCCGCTGCAAATCGCTCTGCAAATCCACCCGACCGATGCGTCGCGGCAGGGGCAGTGGCAAGTGCGCCTATTGCGATTCCGCCCTTTGAGGTCCCCCTAAGAACAGTTCCATCTAGGATTTGTGTGGGCGGTGATCCAAGGCAGTCATGGAAAAACTTGTCACTTGGCTGCCAGACGGGGAAGATTTTTAGCGGGACGACAAGCCCCTCCCCGCTCGTTCCTCGCGACCCTCCCAGGGGGAGGGTGAAGTGTTTTTGCGACCCTGCTTCAGAGCAGGTGAAGTCTATGTAGGACCCTGCCAGGGGGAGGATGAGGTCTAGGTTCAACCAAGCTTGAGGAACGGTGCGATCCCTCAGGTCCCTTTGCAAGTGGGAGAGCCGACGGGACGCTGGTGCAACTCGCTCGATCCCAGGGGGATTTCGGCTCTGGGAAAGCCGAAAATCCTCAGCGATTCAGACTGAGAACGGATTGTCCAGGCGAAGTGGCGATTGTGCTGCAACGCCTGGTGGGAGCGGCTAGACAACCCTTGCGGGCTGGTGATAAACCCCAGGGCTGGGGCTGGGGAGGCAGCCAAGTAGGTAAGAAAAATGAGAAATCGCCACTTCCTGAGTTATCAAAACCAGCATAGAAGCGGGCCTAATGGAAGATAGATTCCCTTTATTTATCTTGATCCTTCATAATCATCCGGTACACTTCACGGTAGGTGGTGTTAGAGAGGATGGTCAGACGCTAGCCATCCTGAGGCGTCCATCGATCATTGCCGGTCGGATTCGGCGGATCGCATGGAGCGGTTGACGGTCGACTTGTCTTGATGATCTCGGCGTTCTACTGAGGCTTTCCCAGCCGTCATTTTTCTATTCGTATGGAGGTTCCGATGAAACGTTGTCCTGGTAAGTCCCGGTTGGGATTTACGCTGGTAGAACTCCTGGTGGTGATCGCCATCATCGGAGTTCTGGTCGGCTTGTTGCTTCCAGCGGTTCAGGCCGCTCGTGAAGCCGCTCGTCGTATGAGCTGCACCAACAATCTGAAGCAGATTGGTCTGGCGCTGCAAAACTACCATTCGGCCATGCGTGCGTTCCCTCAGAGTGGTGTTCTTGGGGTGGGCGGAACGCCCAATCCTCAATTGCCTTACCACTACACTTGGTGCTTCGCGATCCTGCCGTACATCGAACAGACGACGATTTACGACGCGACCGACAAGAGCATTCGCGTGTGGGGACAGCCGGTTGTTTCGCACCGCGTTCCCTCGTTCCTCTGCCCATCGGATGCCGGTTACAAGAAGGCCAGCGAGACCCATGGGATCTCGGTGACTAACTACGCCGGATCGGAAGGCTATCACTGGTGGCGCGAAGCGTGGCTGGGTAACTGGTGGAATCCTCCCTACCTGAATGATGTCGGCGACACCGCCGACTTTTCGGGGCTCTTCACCATCGGCCGCGACATGACGATGGCGGACATCACCGACGGTACTTCCAACACGATCGTCGTCGCCGAAAGCGACTCGTATGGATTCAAGTGGGGCAAGGGTCTTTGGGACCGCCCACCGGGATCGAACACCGGCAAGCGACGTTTGCGTGGTGGCGAGGCAGTTTTCCGATCGGCGTTTGTGTTCTCGCCGGTTTGCGGTGAGGGCGCCGAACTGGGATGGTATCGCTTCCCTGATGGAAGCAATCGCCCAGGTGGTTGCTCTTGGTTCCGCGCCGGACCGCATGCCTTCAGCCCGACCTACCTGACCGCTTGGGGTCCAAACAACGAATGGCCCGGCGCCAGCTCGATGCACTCCGGTGCCATCAACGTCGCTCGTGGGGACGGTTCGGTTTCGACGATTGCCGCCAACATCGACCCAGTGGTGTGGATGATCATCAACGGCGTCGCGGACAGCAAGAACCCGGTGGCGGGCAAGGGCATCGACGAGAACTAATGGCAAGCGAAAGGTAGATTGAGGATGCGAATTACGAAAGCGTTGGCACTACTGTTCTGCTTGATGGCAATTCCTTCGATCGTCGGCTGTGGGCCGGTGAAGGAAGATCCCACCAAGCGAGAAGGATTCAAGGACACCAGCGATCCCACCAACATCGGCAACCTGGGGATGCCCACCGATGTGAAGGGGGCTGGAGCACCTGGCGAGGAACAGAAGTAAGCGCGGGCTGGCCCTTGGGCCGATCGCCTTCGATCCATTTGGGGACATGGAGACCACGGGTGTTTCCATGTCCTTTTTTTTCGTCCATCCGGCAATTCCGTGGGTCGTATCCGTCCGGCCGATCGGAGTGGGTGGGATGGAGTCGTGGGAGCAAGGGCGACCGATACCATGCGTGTGATGGATCTCAAATCCCCTTGGGAGGGTGACTGGGGGCTGTGGCCACCGGCATTTCCAGAGTCGCGGAAGTGAAGCGATCGTAACCCACACAGGTCTCGGATGGTCCTTTTTTTCTGGCTCATCGCAGTCTAGTCGCTGAAAAGGCTGGACAGTGGGACGACGAAAGGATTTCGGTTGAACGCACCTTGCTTGCAAGTCATCCAGATCAGCAAGGCGTTTCCTGGGGTCCAGGCGCTGGAAGAAGTTTCGCTGGAGTTGCACGCGGGAGAGGTCGTTGCCCTGATGGGGGCCAACGGCGCCGGCAAGAGCACCCTGATTCGACTGCTTGCAGGTGCGATGCAGGCAGATGGCGGAGCAATCTGGATGGATGGGCAACCGGCTCGACTAGCCGATCCAGCTACTGCGCTTCGAGCCGGAATCGGGGTGATCCACCAAGAGTTTTTTCTCGTTCCCCAGCTGAGCGTGCTCGACAACCTCTTCCTGGGTCACCGCCACCCACTGGGGATCATTTCTCGGCGGCAGGAGGCTCATGCAGCGCAAGAAATCTTTCAGCGATTGGGGATCTCGATCGACCTGGATACTGCATGCGGCCGGCTTTCGGTGGCTGAACAGCAGATGGTGGAAGTGGCCAAGTGCTTGTTGCGGCAGGTGCGTGTGTTGGTGCTGGACGAACCGACGGCAGCGCTGACGCCACGCGAAAGCCATCGGTTGCTCGACTTCCTCAGCACGCTCCGCGCGGAAGGTTTGGCGATTCTTTACGTCAGCCATCGGCTGGAGGAAGTGTTTCAGATCGCCGACCGAATCGTCGTGCTTCGCGATGGAAGGACGGTTGCCCAAGGCCCCGTCTCGGGGTGGCAAAGGAAACCGCTGATCGAAGCCATGGTGGGCCGGCCGTTGGAGTCGGAGTATCCCAAGGAGCCGGCAGCGATCGGGAACGTGGTGCTGCGATGTAAGCAGCTGGGGCTTGGCAACCGCGTCCAGGGTGTATCGCTGGAGCTGCACGAAGGGGAAATCCTGGGCGTTGCAGGGCTGGTGGGTGCTGGCCGCACGGAACTGGCTAGATTGCTGTTTGGACTGGACCGGTACCAGACCGGAAGCATCGAACTGGATGGGCGGCCCATCTCGCTTCGTGGACCTCAGGATGCCATGCGGCTTGGGATCGGCTTTCTGCCGGAAGACCGAAAGAAGCAAGGGCTGATTGTCGACCATGGGCTGATCGACAACTTTTCGCTTCCCAACCTCTCTTCCTTTTCTCTCGGCGGTTGGATGCGACGATCGGAAGAACGTCAGGCCTATGACCAGCAGCAGAACGCACTGGGATGGAAGCCGTCGGCACCCCGCCTCCCTGCCAAATTGCTGAGTGGCGGGAACCAGCAGAAACTGGTGCTGGGAAAGTGGATCCAGCGCGATCCCAGGGTGCTCATTCTGGATGAACCGACGCGAGGCGTCGATGTGGGTGCCCGCGTCGATGTCTATCGCTGGATTGTTCGGTTGGCTCAAAATCGCTGTGCCATCCTTTGGATCAGCTCGGATTTCGAGGAGCTGATTGGCATGAGCGATCGGATTGTGGTGATGCATCGAGGCAGGATCGTTTCGGAGATTCTCGATCCGCGAACGACCAGTGCCAGCGATCTTTTGTCGGCGGCCGTAGGAGCAGACAGGGGCGTTAGAGATGGCTGAAATGCAGAGCAGTAGCAAAAACAGTCATCGCGCCAGGGTGTCCTCTTGGTGGAGATCTTTGCTTGCGGATTATGGCATGGCCTTCGTCCTGGCCGGGATGATCGCGACTGTCAGTGGACTGACTTGGCAGAACCAACCACCGGGGCTGGAAGGTGCCGTGGAGCAACTGCTGGCGGTGGCCAAGCGAACCGATCAACCAATCTGGCTGGTGGGCAGCACCAGTGAAGAAGACCAGCGATTGATCGATCGTTTGAGCAGTGCGATCCCTGATGGTCGTGTGACCAAGACGGTGCAGGGGGGACCTCCGGATTTTCGGCGAGCCGCTCAGGAGCACCCCACCGGCGCACCGACGCCATTGCTGCTGTGCAGCTCCCAGGCCGGAGGCTGGACGATCGTGTCCGAGTTGGCGGAGCGTCTTCCTGGTTGGGAGGGAGTCCAGGTGGCGGTCCCCAAGGAGGTGTCGGGATCGAGTTTTCTGAAGCGTGAGAATCTCATCAACGTCGCCAATCAGATCACCGTCATCGCGATGGTGGCGATCGGAATGACGTTGGTGATCCTGACCGGCGGGATCGACCTTTCCGTGGGAAGCCTGATTGCACTTTCCGCCGTGGTGGCCTGCCAGGGGATCGCCAAATTCTCTGGTGGCGTCGATGCCACATGGGAGGCGGTCGTCGGTTGGAGTTGCCTGGCCATCCTCCTTTGCGCCCTGCATGGATGGCTCAATGGCGTCTGGGTCACCTTCCTGCGCGTCCCGCCTTTCATCGCGACTTTGGCCACCATGCTGATCGCCAGCGGTCACGCCTTCATGCTCTCCAAAGGGCAATCGATCGACCAGCTACCCGCCTCCTTTCGCATGCTGGGGCAGGGACGATGGATCGGCGTGCCAGTCGCCGTTTGGCTGATGATCGGCTTTTACATCGCGTTCCACTGGATCTTGGGGAAGACGACCTTTGGACGAGCCCTCTACGCGGTGGGGGGCAATGCGGAAGCGGCAAGGATGAGCGGCATTGGGGTGCGGCGGGTGGTGCTGATCGCTTACACCCTCTGCGGGGCGATGGCAGGGCTGGGAGGTGTTCTGCTGAGCAGTCAGCTGCAAAGTGGCGCGGCGACCTACGGGGCGATGTATGAACTGCTGGTGATCGCCGCGGTGGTGGTGGGCGGGGCGTCGCTGAGCGGCGGAAGGGGAAAAATCCTAGGGACCTTGATCGGTGCCCTGGTGATCGCCGTGATCCAGAACGGCATGAACCTGCTTGGCGTCGACCCCTTCCTTCAAAAGGTGGTGCTGGGTTACGTCATTTTAGGTGCGGTCCTTCTCGATCGGTGGCGCAGCCGATAAGCCGGTTTGCATGTTGGCTGGCAGTCCATCATGCTGAGTTCCTGGAAGCAGGAAACCGAGGTGCATTGCATAGGCTGAAAGGTGCCTTCCATGGTGAGCGAGAGCCGACGAAAGGGTAGGGCTTGGGTGCGATTCTTTGACAGTCAGCGGCTTCAACGCGGCATCCCCGTCGGCGTGGCTCTCGGCATGCTTGTTGCCTTGGCTATCCCGACCTATGCGCAGGATGCATGGAAGGGAGAGATTGAGCGATGGGTCAAGGAGCATCGGGGCGAGGTCGCGATCTACGTCGACTGGGCCGACGCCTCCACCGACACCGATCCACCCCCGCTGCTGGAGATCGCAAGCGACCAAGCGATGCCAACAGCTAGCCTGATCAAAGTTGCCGTGCTGGCGGAACTCTATCGGCAGATCGACCAGAAGCTGATTTCGTCGGACGAGCTGCTGGAATTGCGCAAAGAAGATGCGGTGCCAGGTTCGGGTATCCTGACGGAGCATTTCACGCCAGGGACACGGTTGCCTCTGGCGACGGTGGCTCGACTGATGATCGCTTGGTCTGATAACACCGCCACCAACCTGCTTCTAGACCGCCTAGGAATCGACTCGGTCAACCGCACCATGGACTCCCTGGGATTCGATCAGACCCATGTCCACTCGAAGGTGTTTCGTCGCGACACCTCGGTGGAACCGGAGGCCAGCCAGCGGTATGGACTGGGACGCACCACGGCGAGGCAGATGGCGCAGTTGCTTTCCAAAATCCATCGCAAAGAACTTTTTTCTGCTGATGCTTCCGAAGCGATGCTAGGTCACTTGGCCGCCTGTGACGACGATACGAAGATCCTGCGAGAACTCCCCAAGTCGCTCCAGGCGCCACACAAGACCGGCGCCGTCACGGAAGTAAGAACCGACGCCGCATTGCTTCCCTTGGGGGAACGCACTCTGGTGGTCGTGATCCTGACAGCCGGAAACGAAGACGGATCGTGGGGTGACCGCAATGCTGCGGAAATCCTGATGGGGAAAATTGGAAAGTTGCTCTTCGACCAGTTCGCCACCCAAAAGACCGATGCAGCAGTCGCCGACCAAGCACCGCTGCAGATTGGGTCCAACGGGCGAAGGGTACTGGCGCTGCAGCGAACACTGAACCAGAATCGTCCGGAGAAAGATCGACTGACCGAAGATGGCGAGTTTGGCCCCGCCACGCAGGCTGCGGTCAAGGACTTTCAAAGGCAGCAGCAGCTGGAAGAGACCGGCATCGTCGAAGCGAGGACTTGGGCGAGCCTTGGGGCGATTCGCTGGGAAGCCCAGCCCATTCCTTCCCGAGAGGAGCTATTGCGAGTCGAGCGGGAGCGGCGTCCGAGCGATCTGCAGGGCAGCGGGCCCCAAGTGTCCGCGAAGGCCTGGGTCCTCTACGACCCTCAGTCCGACCAAGTCCTCGCCGGCCATCAGCAAGACCTGCCGCTGCCGATGGCCAGCACCACCAAAATCATGACCGCTTGGTTGGTCCATCAAGAAGTCGCGAGGAGAGCCGATCTGATCGATCGACGCGTCGGTTTCTCCAGCGAAGCGGATGCAACAGAGGGATCGAGTTCCCTGGTGGAAGCTGGAGAATCGGTATCGCTAGAGGATGCTCTCCATGGGTTGATGCTCCCCTCCGGAAACGACATGGCGATCGCTTTGGCCGAATGGTGGGCGAGCATCGATCGCGATGCGACGGACGGCGATGCACCAAAGGGCAAGGAAAAAAATCTCGCCGATTCCAAGCAGCTTGTGGCCGCTTTTGTCGACGCGATGAACCGAGAAGCTGCCAGGTTGGAATTGAAAGGGACCTCGTTCAACAATCCCCACGGCCTTCCCGCTGCAGAACACCGAACGTCCGCCATCGACCTAGCCCGGCTGGCGGGTCATTTCATGAACGTGCCATCGCTCCGCGACCTGGTAGCCAAACGTCAGCACGTCGCGAGAATCGATCGGCCCGATGGATCGCATCGCGAAATTCTTTGGAAAAACACCAATCCGCTGCTCGACACTCAGGGGTACGACGGCATCAAGACCGGGACCACCGAAGCAGCGGGAGCCTGTCTGGTATCCAGCAGCCACCAGGGAGAAAGGCGACTTATTGTCGTTCAGCTGGGCTCCAGAAGCTCCGACACCCGCGAACTGGATGCCCGGAACCTCCATCGGTGGGGGTGGCAGTTGATGGAGCTCAAGCAGGAGAAATGAGTGGGATAGGGAACTTCGCCACTATTTTCCCTGCTGAGGATCGATTTCGCGTCCGAACCAACAGCCGAATCGGTTCCTGGGGGCGGACGGTAGGCGGCTGGAAAAAGGGGCGAGCCAATCACGGTCCCTAGCAGGGAAAGCGATGAGGCGCCTATGATGATGGGGATGAACGTGCAAGGAGCATGGCTGCGTTAACTCGGGATGCCACTTGCTCACTGAACTTATCCTAGCGGTCCCAGTCGTTGCTCTCTCATTGGCTGATTGAGAGCTTGCAGGGCAGCGCCTCATGCGCCCGCGGTGGGTCGCCAACTTCAAACGGTCGAGGGTAGTTGAATGAATTGGAAGTCATGGAATCGTTCTTTTTTGGTTGGTTCTCTGGTCCTTGGGCTCTGCGGTAGCTCGGTGGTGGCTCAGCAAGCCCCGCCTCAGACGATCCCACCGGCCACTGCGGGCCAGGCGCCGGCGACCGGCACTGCGGCTCCTGCAGCAGTAGAGGAACAGCCTGCGGTGCGCGAACTGACGGCGTTGGAAAAGGAGATTGTCGCAGCGACCGAGAAGCTGGTGGCGGCATTCAACGAAGGGAGTGCCGAGAAGGTGGTCGACATGTTCACTCCGAAGGGAGAACTTATCGACGAAAACGGCGTCGTCCACACCGGTGAAGGGCTCAAGGGGGTGCTGACCGAGTTCTTCAAGGCCTATCCCCAGGCGAAGACGGGCGTCGAAATCGACTCGGTCCGCGAATTGGGTGAAGTCACGATTTCTGAGGGGACTCGCGTCATCGCAACGAAAGATGAATCGTCGGTGGCGGTGATGCGCTACCAGGCGATCTGGGACAAAACCGAAAAGGGTTACCAGCTAGCGTCGCTTCGGGACTATGCCGAGCCACAGCCGTTGGCACCACGGGAAGCGTTGGAAGCGCTTTCCTGGCTAGTCGGTGACTGGGTCAACGAAGGGGACGATGGCAAAGTGGAATTCAGCTACAAGTGGTCCGAAGACGGGAACTTTTTGCTTGGAGATATCCTCATCAAACAGGATGGCCAGGTGATCCGCAAGACAACGCAGCGGATTGGCTGGGACGCCAATGAAGGTCAGCTTCGCTCTTGGAATTTCGAATCCGATGGGGGATTCGGTCAGAGTCTTTGGACGCCGACCGACGAAGGCTGGGTGCTTCATTCGGCTGCCACGGGGCCCGATGGGCTGGAGGCGCGAGCCACCCTCACGATGATTCCGACGGACAACGGCAGGTACATCGTCAAAGGCTCAGACCGGATGGTGGGAGACGTGATGGAACCTGATTTTGAGTACATCGTCGCCAAGAAGCCGCCAGCTCCTGCAGCGGCGGGCAATTGAGTGGTCGCAGCTTTTCCCGCGCGACACTTCGACTCGAACGGAAAACACACTGGAGTGACACTTCATGAAATGGTTAGGATTTGCCTGGAGTAGCATGGCCCTGGCGCTGGGTCTTTTGGTGGCGACTCCCGACGACCTGCTGGCGCAGGGACGGGGTCGACCAGGTGGCGGCGGTGGAGGAGCTCGACCTTCGATGGGTCGTGTAGGGGGTGGTGGAGCGCATCCCATGGGGGGTGGTATGGCTCGCCCAGCGCCTCAGATGAGCCGTCCGTCGGGGGGCAACATGCGCCCTCCGGTGCAGATGCCACAAAGCCGGCCTTCGTTTGGCAACGCAGCGAGACCTTCGATGCCAGGTGGTGGCATGGGATCTCCCATGGCCCGACCGGCTCCCGGCGGCGCAGGGGGACGGCCGAGCACGTTGCCGGGCAATATCGGGGGTAGCAACCGACTGCCGGGTGGTGCCAGCACTCGTCCGGCACCCGGCGGGATGCCTAGTTTGGGCGGAAACCCGATGACTCGACCAGCGCCAGGGGGAATCCCAGGTCTGGGCGGCAACCCATCGACTCGCCCTGCCCCTGGGGGAATCCCGAACCTGGGAGGGAACTCGCTGAGCCGGCCTCCGCAGGGGGGCATCGGTGGGAATCCCACCACGCGTCCAGCGCCCCAGTTACCACAGAATCGTCCTGCCCCTGGTGCGACGCGTCCGAATCTGGGGAACTCCCAGCGTCCATCGCTGCAACCAGGTTCCGTCCGTCCCACGACTCGCCCCGCTCCTGGTGACCTCGGCGGGGGGATCGGCGGAGGCAACCGTCCGGGCGCAGGCGGTGGGATTCGTCCACCAGGACCTGGCGGCGGCAACCTGCCTAACGGCGGAAACAATCTGCCCAATGGCGGAAGCAACTTACCCAACGGCGGAAATCGTCCTGGCCAGGGCAATCGGCCTGGGATCGGCGATCGCCCTACGATTGGAAACCTCACCAAACCGGCTCCTGGGTTCGAGCGACCGGTACCAGGTGGTGGAAATCGGCCCACCACGCTGCCGGGTGATTTGAATCGTCCAGGCCAGGGGGGCGGCAACCGTCCTGGGATCGGTGGTGGGGGCAATCGCCCCGATCTCTCGCGACCAGGGGTCAACGATCTTCCGGGAATCGGTGGCAACCGCCCCAACTGGAACGGCAACCGGCCTGGTATCGGCGGCAATCGTCCTGACTGGAATGGAAATCGACCGACGACGCTTCCTGGAACGGTCAATCGACCCGGAATCGGTGGCAACCGCCCTGATTGGAACGGGAACCGGCCCGGTGGTTGGGGAGGAAATGGTTGGAACGGCGGCAATCGCCCAGGTGGTATTGGCAACAACAACAATATCATCAACAACACCAACAACAACTTCAACAACATCAACATCAACCAGTGGAACCGCCCGGCTTGGGACCGACCTTACAATCGACCCGGTTATGGCTTCGATAACGGGTACAACAACTGGGGTTGGAACAACAACTGGAATAATTCCTGGCATGATTCGTGGCACAACAACTGCGTCAATCAGCACTACCATGGCTGGTACAACGGGTGTTGGAACGGGTATTGGAATAGCAGTTGGTATGCGCCCGTGGTCTACGGCGCGGTGGGATGGGGATTGAATTCGTTCTTCACGGGAGGCGTCGGATACGGCTACGGTGCGACGTATGTCAATCCGTACTACACCGTCCCGGCGACCACCGTGGCGGTCCCCACCGCTCAGGTGGCCCCCTACGATTACTCTCAACCGGTGATCGTCAACAACTACGTCACCACCGAGAACACCTCGCAGGGAAGCCAAGCGGGTTCTTCAGCCACCGGCGGTGCATCGACGGCAACGCAGACGCAGGAGACCAATCCGGCGTTCCAGAAGTTCGACGATGGACTGGCACTCTTCAAGACGGGTAGGTACCCCGATTCGCTAGGTAGCTTCACCAGCGCCTTGAAGGATATGCCGGGCGATCCGGTCATCCACGAAGTTCGGGCTCTGAACCTTTTTGCTGTCGGCGATTACGGGCAGGCAGCCGCAGCGCTGAACTCGCTGCTCGCTTCGGCCCCTGGCATGGACTGGACGACGCTCAGCGGTCTCTATGGCAACGTGGACGACTACACCAACCAGCTTCGGAAGTTGGAGGCGCACTGCAAGGCCAACCCCAAGGACCCCGCCGCTCATTTCGTGCTCGCCTATCACTACTTGGTGATCGGCAGCAAGGATTCGGCGATCAATGCGTTGAAGGTTGTCGTGGCCAACCAGCCGCAGGACGTGACAGCCAAACGCATGCTCGATGCCCTCAGCCCACCGGAAGCGAAGGCCGATTCGGCGACCCAGGCACGGAGTGCCGAGCCAGTGGCTGCGGAAGCCAATGCGAAGCCCGCCGAAGACGACGGCAAGCCAGAGCCTGAGACGGATCTAGTCGGGACCTGGGTAGCGACAGCCGGCAAGTCCAGCATCGAGCTTTCGATTACCGAAGACTCGAAGTTCACCTGGAAAGCGACAGAAGCCGACAAGGTGGTCGCCGAGCTGAAGGGGGACCTGGTGGCTGCTGGCGATGCAATCTCGCTGGACACGCCCGATAAAGGATCGATGGCAGGCAGTGTGGTTTCCGGTGGCGCAGACCAGTGGACATTCATTCCACCTGGAGCTCCTGCCGAGGCTGGGCTGAAGTTCAATCGCAAGAAGTAACCGACGTCCAGTTGAATGGACCGACGGAATCTGAGAAAACCGGCGACTGAGCAAGTCGCCGGTTTTTTTGTTTTTTCATGAAAGAGCCACCCCGTGCTGGATTCTCGCCAGGTTCTTCTTCGATGTCGCTGGATTTTGGTTTTCTTCTTCGCATCGCTTCCCTGGAGGCCCGATGCGTTGCCCCGAGCCGCAGCTCAGGAGGGGACCGCGCCGTCCGCCGGGAATATCTCGGCAATCGACCAGACGCTGCAGAGGGCTGTGGAGCGAAAGGAGGTCGTTGGCGTGATCGGTTGCGTCGTCCAAAGGGAGGGCGTGCGCTACCTGAAAGCCTTCGGAAAAGGATCGATCGAGCCGCAAGCGGAGTTGAAGACCGACCAGATTTTCTGGATTGCATCGATGTCCAAACCGGTCGCTGGAGTCGCTTTGCTGCAACTTCAGGATCAGGGCAAGATCGATCTGGATGATCCGGTCGCGAAGTACCTACCGGAATTGGCCGATCTTTCGACTGCGGATGGGAAGCGGTATCCGGTGACGCTGCGGCAGTTGATCTCCCACACCAGTGGCATGTCCGAATTGCCTCCTGACCAGACCTATACGTCGAAGACACTTGCTGAAGCAGTGTCGCGATACCGCAAGTTGCCGCTGCTGTTTCAACCCGGCAGCCGGTGGCAATACAGCCAGACCAGCATCAATACCGCCGCGCGCGTCGTGGAGGTGGTTTCCGGGCTTTCTTACGATCGGTATCTGGAGCAATCGATCTTCCTGCCGCTGGGGATGCGGGACACCGGCTTTTACCTGACCGAATCCCAGGATCGGCGCTTGGCCAAGTCGTATCGAAGGGAAGAATCTGGGGAGTTCGTCGAGCAACCGATTTTCCTTTTGGCTGGCCGTGCGCCAACGGATCGCGATCGTTTTCCCGCTGCCAATGGCGGACTTTTTTCCACCGCAAACGACTACGCCCTCTTCTGCCAGATGCTGCTGGGCAAGGGCCGGCTTGGCGAGGTAAGAATCCTATCCGACAGCGCAGTCGAAGAGTTTCAAAGACCGGTGACTGGGGAGCTTGCGGTCGGCTTCACCCCTGGAAATGCATGGGGGATCGGCTGCTGCGTGGTTCAGAATCCGCAGGGGGTGACCCAGATGCTGCACGCAGGCAGCTTTGGTCACGGAGGTGCCTATGGGACGCAGGCCTGGATCGATCCGGTTGCCGGACAGGCGATGATCCTGATGACCCAGCGGACCAATTTCCCCAACGCCGATGGCTCTCAAATCCGTCAGGAGTTTCAAACCGCAGCGATGGCCTTTGGTCTTGGGAAATCGGATTGATCGCGCCGAGCGTCTGGCGTGCCGATGCGCCTAGGTGGTACCGCTCCAGCAGCCATTTTCTTCACCGGCGGCTGTCGCCTTGGTCCGACCACCCTGGTCGATCGGTGCCTTCCAATCCGCCCCGTGGAAGAACGCCTTGGCGTTGCCCCGTAGCTTCTTGGAAGCCGTTGGTCAATCAGCGCTCTTTGTTGAAACCATTTCCCAGATGCCATTCCATTCCGCCTGGTCCTCGGCGGGCAGCTTTGCCAGCTCCTCCGGGCGGACGACGACCGCTAACTCCGGTGCCGATCGCCAGAGATCTAGCTGTCGTTTGGCGGGCATGGGCGAAGTCGATTGGAGCTTTCGAATTCCCTTTGCGAACTGGCGCGTCCACACCATCGCCAACCGCCGACTCTCCTCGGTCCGTTCTGGATCCACGTCGGCGGTGCGGATTGCTGAGACGACCCCATTCATCAAAAGGGGAGACTCCGGTTGATCCAGGATATCGGGCGATAGTTCATAGAGTTTTCGGTAGAGACTTAGCGCCAACGAAAAATCCTGAAGGTCCGCGGCGGTATTCGCCAGGATCGCCAGTTCCGTTGGGTTTTCGGGGACGATTCCTTCTCCGACCTTCTTCAGCTTGGCGTAACTCTCCTTGGCATCCAACCGTCTTTCCGCCAATTCGCGGAACTTCGTCCGCCATCGCTCTACCTGATCATTCCCCAGTCGTTCGTCGATCAGAATCAACTGCTTGAGATCCTGTTTGTGAGCGAGTCGATCGGCGAGCACGGCTTGCGGCAAATCGGACAGACGCTCTCGTCCCTCGATCAATTGCAACAGACGCTGCCTGGCCGGCTCTAACTGGTACTTGAACAGTTCGTACTGCACCAGATGCTCACCGATCTCCAGTTGCTCCCGCAGCAACCCCGAGGAATCGCGGAGTTGATTGAGCAGCTTGGTGGCAATCGGAAACGCCTCTTCAAAAACCTCATGGGCTTCCTCGTCACGCTGTTCGCGCTGCAGTTGATGACCGAGTCGATGGATGTGTTTCATCAACGCGGTTTCGTTCATCACCGAATTCGGATCGACTGCCCGGAGGTTTCGGTTGATCGAAATCGCTTCTTCCAGTAGTTCGATCGATCGTTTGACATCTCCACTATCAAGCAGTTCGGCAAGGCGAGCCAGGGTGTTGGAGTGTTCCGCCTGGTATTCCTGACTGCCGGGATTCTTGGCTACCAGCTGGCGATAGAGGCCAACCGATCGATTCATTGAAGCGATTGCTTGGTTCGAGTCCTTTGCTATCGATTGCAGCATGCTCTCGGAGGCATAGGCTTTTGCTAGCTCCTGCGCCAGCGCGGGATCGGCAAGCGATTTCGGATCGACGGCGTCCTCCAGAAAATCGATCAAGCCACGCAGTTCGTGGCCAGCGGCAGCGACTTGGCCATCGGCGCGCAGGTGCTGGACCTGCGCATTGCGGAGCTTGATCAACTGGCGAAGTACTTCGGGGTTTTCGCCCTTATTCTGCAGATCTTTCAACTGCTCTCGCACTTCCGCTAGCAGGGAAGCCGAGTAGTCGGTATCGCCACTGGCTTGCTCGCGGATCGCCACCAGCAGATTGAGCTCCGTGAGTTCCAGCTGCACATCCGAACGTTCGGACTCAGCTTGCTTGAGCGGTTCGATGAATGGCGTCGCTTTTCGCAGCTCGATCTCTGCCTCCTTGAAATCGCCTCGCTGCAACTGGGCTTGATGGATGAATCGATGCGCCCGGGCGCGGTAGAGGTCGTGATCCAGCTTCAGGTTCGCCACGTCCTTGCCTCCCAGGCGTGCGACATCTGTCAGCGAATCGAGCAGTTTGATCGCTTCTTTGTAGTATTCGATCGCATCTTCCAAGCTGGACTTCTCCTGCGCCAGCTTCCCCGACTCGAGGTTCGCCATGGCCAAACGGAGTCGGGAGTGATCGCTGGAGCTTCCCTCTGCTTCCAGCATCTCGCGGAACGACTTGAAAAACTCGATCGGGCTTTCCAGAAGCTTCCGTTTCGCTTCCATCGTTTCGGGCGTTGCATTGAATTCATCGGCATGAATGACCCTGTCTCGGAAAGACTGAATCGCCTGGATCGCAACATCTTCCCGTTCGACTGCCCTGAGGTATTGCTGACGCAACTGGCCTTCGGCAAGCTCCTTCTGAGCAACCAACATTTTTAGATCGTCGCTGGCTGTTTGATATTGCGAGCGAAGGCGACTTTGAGTCATCGAGACGAACGCGAGCAGTGGAATGGTCAGCACCATGGCAAAGGTGGTCGTTGCCGAGATGGTCCGATGCTTATCGAACCATCGCGACACGCGCAGCGGGAGCGGTTCCACCCAAGCGTCGACCGGATCGCCAGCAAGATACCGCTTTAGCTCCAAAGACAAGGTCAGCGCATCTGGGTACCGTCGCCTCGGATCTCGCTCCATCGCTTTCAAGCAGATCGCTTCCAGCGCTTTGGGAATATCGGATCGCATCGCTCGAGGCCTTGGCGCGTCGATGATGCGGGAGTCGGGGTCTTGAAGTGAGGAACCTCCCGACGAAGCGGCTCGAAGCGGACTTTGACCGGTGAGAATGTGATAGAGGATGGCACCCAGCGAATAAATGTCACTCCATGGCCCCCCCCTCCGCATGCTCATCAGATCGCGAGTCACCATGGTGGTCTGATCGGGGCTCGATTCGATGTGGCCCATTTGCTCCGGGGCCGCAAATCCTGGGGTCCCCAGAATGGTGCCGGTCACCGAGTGAGGGAACTGGCTTCCGGCGGCGGACGAGTTGCGATTCGGATCCGAATCGCTCACCAATTCGTTGGAGTCGGGAGCGAAGGTACGAGCCAACCCCCAGTCGACCACTAGCGTTTCGCCGTAGGGGCCAAGCAAAATGTTGGCGGGCTTCAAATCTCGATGAAGCACTCCGCGTCCATGGGCATAGGCAATCGTCTCGCAGACGGTCACCACGCGTCCCAGAAGATCCCGCGTCCCCTGCTCGAACTGCTCCCTGGAAAGCTCCCTCTCCTGGTGCAGCCGTTCAATTGCAGCCTGAAGCGTTCCTGTATCCTCCCCTGCGATCAATCGCATGGCGTAGTAGGGACGGCCATCGGCGTGGTGGCCCAGACTGTAGACGGGCACGATCCCAGGGTGCTCCAGCCTCCCTGTGATCTCCGCTTCGGACAAGAACCGCTGACGATAGGCCTCATTATCGGCGCTCGATGGGACGATCTCCTTGAGCGCCACTTTGCGATTGAACTCCAGATCGACGGCGATCCAAAGCTGTCCCATCCCACCCTGCGTCAGCAACTCGGATTTCTCAAACCTCGGACGTGCTCCCTCATGCGGGCCGGGGGAGCCATGGGGGAAGTTTCGACGCAGCCTTTCTAGAACCTGATCAAATTGCGACTTCGCGAAGTCGCGATCGGCCCCCTGAAACTCGCGGGCCAGCAAATCCAGATCGACCGTCTTGCCAGATAGGTAGGCTTCTTCGATCCGCTGGCAATGGTCGACAATCCGACGCAGGATGTCGGGCTTGATCAACGTGCTTTCTCCCTGCTTGAGTCGTTCGCCGTGAGGACCCTCTTGCGGGCCAGGAATGAGGGATGGGGTTGCACCTTGTCGTTTGGCGAACCCCGTCCCAAAGATCTCTTCAGATTTTCCCTCACTCCTCAAGCGTTTTATTGAACAGTTGCAGGATCCAAAAAGCAACCAAACCAGACGAATCGCTTGCGGCCTACTACCTGCTTTGGTAGCGTGAATGGGATGCGCCGAACGTCCGAAACGGGAACCGCACCCGATTCGCCCCGCCCACCTGAAGGCTCCTGCCATCCCCATCTCAAAGGCAACAGCAAGCATGTTCCCTGGGTATCGACGCATGGCGATTCCTGCTTTCTGCTTCGCTGTTCTTGGTGCGGCTTTGGCGGTTCAATGCCAGGGCCAGGAGACGGCGACGGAACGGGAGGGAATCGAATTCTTTGAACGCAAGATCCGCCCTTTGTTGGCGGAGCATTGCTGGGAGTGCCATGCGGCCGATTCGAACCCGCTTCAAGGCGGGTTCCGCCTGGACGATCGCGACGGCATCCTTGCTGGCGGGGACAATGGCCCCGCGGTCGACCAGAAATCGCCTAGCGACAGTCTATTGCTGCAGGTGGTGCAGTATCGACTTGGCGACCTGGAGATGCCGCCGGCAGGGAAGTTGCCCGATCATCAGATTGCTCTCCTGGAGGAATGGATTGCCCGTGGACTGCCGATGCCGGAGATTTCCCGAAAGGCGATTCCCGCGGGCGGCATCGATCTGGAGCAAGGGAGGAATCACTGGGCGTTTCAGCCTCTCTGGGATCGACCATCCCCCGTGTCATCGCATCGACCGTGGGCTTCATGGCCAAGCGTTCCTGCCGACTCTTGGATTGCTGCAACGCTGGAGTCGCAACGGAAGGCGCCGGTGGAGTCATCCAGTCGACGGGCATGGATGCGGCGTGCTTCGATCGATCTGCTTGGGGTGGCTGCGACGTATGACCAGATCGAAGCCTTCGTCGGCGATTCGCGGCCGGACGCCTATGAACGGCAGGTCGACGCGTGGCTGGCTAGTCCCAGGTTGGGGGAAAAGTGGGGGCGAGCTTGGCTGGAACTGGTCCGATACAGCGACGTGATGGAAGAGTGGGCCGAAATCCACGATGCGCATCGGTATCGGGATTGGGTCGTCGATGCGATCAATAGCGATCTGCCCTATCCCCAATTTGCCTCCTACCAATTGGCGGCAGACCAGATCCAAGATGCGAAGCCGGAGGATCTCGCTGCCCTTGGCATGATCGGCATCAGTCCCTCGTACTGGAAGGAACTCCAGCTGCCGGTCGAAATCATCAAGATGATCGTTTCCGACGAATACGAAGAACGCGTGCACACCTTCTCCAGTACCTTTCTCGGTATCAACATGGCGTGCGCCAGATGCCACGATCACAAGTTTGACCCCATCACGACGGAAGATTATTACGCGTTGGCTGCCGTGTTTGCCAACACCCGCATCATCAATCGGGTGCTCGATCATCAGATCGATTCCCTTGCAGTCCTGGAAGCCAAGTCCAAGCTGAAGCAGTGGGAACCGAAGGTTCAGCAATCGATCAGCGCGATGGAACCGCTGCGAAAGAAGGAGTCGGAGGGAGCGTTGACGGCCGAGGAGAAGGAGAAACTATCGAACCTGCAGAAGGAACTGGATGGATTGAAGGAGCAGATCGAGGCGGCCAAGCGGACCCCTGGCCTAGAGCTACCGAGTGCGCCGGGGGCTATCGATGCCCGGCTGCAGGTGCTGGAGGCGGTGGGAACGCATGGCAGCCGCATCGAGTACTCGCCACAGATGGCACCCATGTCGGTGGAGATACGCGGCAACCCGAATCGGCTTGGTAAGGCGATCGAGCCCCGTTTTGTGTCGGTTTTATCGAGCCGCGTCGACTCCTTTGGGACCCAGGGGAGCGGCCGGAGGCAGCTGGCTGAATCGCTTTTCCAGGACGCCCGTCCCCTGGTGGCTCGGGTCATGGTCAATCGCATCTTCGCGCAGCTGTTTGGCCGCGGCATCGTGGCGACTCCCAGCGACTTCGGGAAACAGGGGACCCCTCCAAGCCACCCAGAACTGCTCGATCACCTCGCCTCCCAGTGGATCGCTCATCAATGGTCGATCAAATGGCTGCTAAGAGAACTGGTCCTCTCGTCTACCTATCGCCAGCGGGTTGCGATGGAGGAGGAGGAGCGAAGTCGACCGGAGCTATTTGCATCGTATCCGCTGCGTCGCCTGGAAGTGGAGTCCTGGCGAGACAGCGTGTTGCAGGCGACTGGTTCCATCGACTGGACGATGGGAGGTGCCCCTCAGGATTTAAGCGACGTCGCGAACGCCAGGCGAACCCTTTATGGGGTGATCAAGCGACGGGAATTGAATGATTTGCTTCGGCTGTATGACTTCCCGGATCCACTGACTCACAGCGCCACGCGCGTTGCGACAACAACGCCCCTGCAGCAACTGTTTGTTCTCAACGGACCGTTTCTCAGGCAGCAGGCAGCAGCACTTTGCGAGCGGCTAGATCGGCAGGCAGGGCCCGACCGAAAAACGCGGATTGTGCAAGCCTACCGATGGGTGTTTGGCCGGGATCCCGAAGCGGCGGAAATGGAGCTGGCGGAGCAATTTCTCGATTCCGACCAGCCGCAAGTTTGGCACCAGTGGGCGCACGCCCTGCTGGGCAGCAACGAACTGGCCTATCTGGAATAACAGGAACCACTGTCATGGCAGCAATCCATCGGCGCCACTGGCTTCAGCAAGCAAGTAGCTCACTGGGCGCCCTTGCCGTCGCGCAAGGACTCGATCTACACGCTGCGACGGGCCCTCATTTTGCACCACGCGCCAAACGGATCATCCATCTGTTCATGAATGGTGGTCCCTTTCAGTGCGACCTTTTTGACCCCAAGCCCGACCTGAATCGTTTCGCTGGCCAAAAACCTCCGGGGGCCGACTTGCGCACCGAGAGGCCAACCGGCAATTTGATGGCCGTCCCTTTCCGATTCTCGCAGCATGGGGAAAGCGGGCTTTCGGTCAGCGAGCTTCTTCCGCGGACCGCGCGTCTGGCCGATGAACTGTGCGTGATTCGTTCGATGCACACCGACAACCCAAATCACGGTCCTGCGCTCTTCATGATGAACAACGGGACGATCACCCCCAACCGCCCAACGCTGGGCGCTTGGCTGTCCTATGGACTGGGGAGCGAGAATGAGAATCTCCCCAGCTTCGTCGCCTGCTGCCCCGGCCGCCCCGTGCGGTTTGCCGAATTGTGGAGCAGCGCGTTCCTGCCAGCAGAGCATCAGGGAACCTACGTCAATCACTCCCAACTGGACCCCAGGAAGATGATCCCCTTCCTCTCGTCCGATCCATCGCAACCGCTTCCCAAATCGCAGCGCCAGCAGCTCGATCTGCTCCAGCAACTCAACCAACGCCACGCCCAGACGCTTGGCCTCCACCCCGACCTGCTGGCTCGCATCCAGTCGATGGAGACAGCCTACCGCATGCAGATGGAGGCGAGCGATGCATTCGATATCCAGAAGGAACCGGAATCGGTGCGGGAGGAATATGGGAAAAGCGACTTTTCCAACGGTTGCCTCCTGGCCAGAAGGCTAGCCGAGCGAGGGGTGCGGTTCATTCAGGTCTATTACGGAAATGGCCAGCCCTGGGATACCCATGCTGGTCACACCGAAGCCACCCGAAAGCTCTGCCTCGATATCGACCGCCCAGTGGCGGCCCTGCTGTCGGACCTGAAGCGACGAGGCATGCTGGAAGAGACGCTGGTGTTGTGGGGGGGCGAGTTCGGTAGAACCCCGACGACCGAGGGATCTGACGGTCGGGACCACAACCCTTGGGGATTCACCGTCTGGATGGCTGGAGGCGGAGTACGGGGTGGGATGGCCTATGGTGCCACCGATCCCTTTGGCTTCAAAGCGGTCGAAAACAAGGTGCATATCCACGACCTTCATGCCACCCTCCTGCATCTGATGGGTTTCGATCACACCCGGTTGACCTACCGGCACGCCGGCCGCGACTACCGTCTGACCGATGTCTTCGGCAAAGTGATTCAACCCATCCTGGCCTGATGGACCTGATGGACCTGATGGACCGGTGGCACATCCGTTCGTTAGGTGTCACAATGGGGAGGTTTGGTGCCAGTCGAACTTCTCTTCTTGTCTTCTTTTCTTCGGCAGTCGAATCATGTTGCTTCCCACTCTTAAGCGGCTATCGGTTTGGCTTCTGCTGGTTCTTTGGATGGGCCTGGCTGCGCTGGGGGCCGACTACAAGGAAGGGGAGGAAATCGAGGTCTTCTTCCTCAATGAATGGCGCCCCGCCAAGGTGCTGGATGTCAACAAGCAGGGATTGGTGCAGGCCGAGTTCCAGTTTGCCAATACGGTCAAGATCGAGGTCTTCAAACCGGAGGCGGTCCGAGCGAAATATGAATCGGGGGCGATCTGGCGCGGACGCACCTGGTCGGATGCTTCCGGCAGCTTCAAGATCAAAGCCGCTCTACTTGGCGTGCTTCCCGACAAAGTCCAGTTGCGGAAGACCGATGGCCAGGAGATCGAGGTGCCGATCGCCAAACTGAGCGAGAGCGACCAGAAGTTCCTGAAAAAAATTCGCTCCGAAGCTGGAGGCGGAAGCCCGATCGCTTTGGCGCCGAAAATCGAGCCCTTCGATCTGACCTACAACGCGTTCGGAGATAAGCCACTAGGACCTGTCTCAATCCCCGCTGGCAAGTTGGCGCAGTCCTCCGGATTTCAGCTCGATCCAGACCCGCTTCGCAGCAGCCTGAAGATGCAGCAGGCAGGGGTTGGGATACCGCAAGCCAACTTCTTCGATAACCTGGGCAGCGTGATTCCCCTAGGAGGCCCTGATGGCTGGATGCTGGTCGGGCTGGAGGATATGCGCGGCAATCAGGCGGAAGCGCCGACGCGCATCTACTGGGCATCCTTGGCCAAATCCCAGTTCAAGTCGATGCATTCGTTTCCCAGCGGTCTGACACTGGTCGACTACCACCCTGGATCCAAGCAGCTGCTGACATTCACCACCGTGGGAGAGGGTGCCTTCCGCAGCGATCCCCTGCTGACCATCTGGTCGGTCCAGCCCAATTCGACCGAACCGACGGGGGTGATCAGCTGGAAGGCAAGGCTGGGGGAAGGAAAGCACCTCGGCAACGCCCCCCCATGGGCTCGCTTCGCCACCGGTGACCTGGTGCTGCAGCGCGACAGCGATCACCGGATGATCGGATGGGATATCCAGAACAAAAAGATTGCCTGGTCGACAGCTCAAGAGTCGTTCTTCGCTCCGGAACCTCTCCTGTCTCCAGGAGGCAAGTACTTGTTCCTGCCAGAGGACAAGCGGGTGCGGATCCTCGATCCCAACCGAGGGGAAGTGCTGGGATCTGTCGAACTGACAACATCCTGCTCCGGCCTGGCACTGCATCAAGATGGTCGCAAACTGGCGATCCTCGCCAACACGCATCTCTTGATTGTCGATCTGACTGGGAAGGAACCCATCCGGGAAGTGGATGCCTCCACGGTGGGGACTCCCTTTGCCACCAAGATCGATTGGGTCAACGATGATCTTCTCGCCGTTTCAACCGGACAGCGCGACTTTGTTCTCTTCAGCCTCGAAAAGGGACTGCCTGCCTGGAGCTATTCCTTCGATATCAACGTCTACCGCGCGGAGAGCCGAAGTGGTCGAGCCAGGTCGCTGATCGATGGCCATCTCTGTTACGCCGCAGCACTGGAAGGAGTCCAGGAGGGGTACGTGGTGGGCGCGGTGAAGATCCCCGAGCCGTCGGTGCTGGAGGCGGTCACCAAGATTCAGAGGAAGGACTACATGCTGGCCGGACCGGGGACAAAAGTGCGGGTTCAGGCCAACGGGGACCAGGCGTCGACGGTGCTGGAAAAGCTGCGAAAGCAGGTGGTGGACAACCAGTGGGTCGAAAGCAACAACGCCGAATTCCTCCTGGCGGGTGAAATCAAGACGATGCCAGCGCAGACCACCGAGTACCAGAACATGATGACGCGCCAGGTGGTATCAGTCACCGTCTCCCCAATCGTCTCTTCGATGGTGCTCAGTCGAGGTCAAGAAGTCGTCTGGCAGAGCGCCAGTAGCAACGGGGTCCCCCCCATCGTTCGACTCGAAGAGGGAAAGAGTCTGCAAAGCGAAGCAGACCAATGGCAAAAGCCCGATGTCGAGTTCTTCTCGCGGCAGGATGTGCCGCAGGAAGTGATGGATCCAAAGAAGCGTGGAGGGGTTGGCACCAGCGATGTGACGCTGAAGGGACTGGTGCCACGCCGCTGATCGGCGGCGATCGGGTCTTCGCCTGCCCCGAGCCGGCTTCGATGCGATCGAGCGAGATGGGACTAGAGTTTTCTTCGCATCTGGTACAACCATCGTAGCGCGGTGTTCATCATGGCTTCACCAGCTCCCACTTCAGCGGGTGCCACGGTGGTGTCTGCGCCATAGCCTCCCTCCGCAGCCGCCTCAATGGTCGGGAAGTACTGGTGGTAGCCATTGGCATAGCCGCAGAAGATCAGTTGCTTCACCCGAGCCCGCTCGCGCAGGTGGATGGCATGCTGGCAGAAGAATTCTCCAGATCCAGCGACCAGAGCGATCTCTTGATTGATGAGGGCGACCGTCAGGCGGGGCCGAATTCCCTCTTCGTACTCGTCGACAAAGGTCGCCACCAATTCGGGAAAGAAAGCGATGGAGTAAGCGCCGATGACGACCGGATTCTTGAAGTTAGTGCGCGATGCGAACTGAAAACGTTCTTCGCGCACTTCTAGGCTGGGACGGCGAGGCTGACTGGGGGTAAGGGTTCCTGCCAACTGGACAACCTGCCTTCCCAAGGCTCTTCCGAAGGCGGCGTGATCGCCGTGTCCCGAACGATCGGTGGAGCAGTCTCCCGAGGCGCCTTGCAAAAAGATCGCCTGGCCCCCAAGCGCCGCCTCGACCTCCGACCGCATCGCCCCGACAAAGTCGCTGGAGAAAAGGCGTCGGTCTTCGGGGATGCTTGTCGGATGAGCGGCGAAATTGACGAGGGTGCCGATGGTTTTGCCGTTGGCGACATCTTGAAACCGTAGCACCTGAAGAGATCGATCGAGCGGTATGGGGGGGATCTTCGAATGTCGATTGCGGTTATAACCAGTCAGCTCGGTCGATCCATACTGCAGCGATGCCTCGACGCGATTGGCGTCCGCTTCGAGAATCGCATCAACAATCCGTTCTTCCATCATCGCAACGTAGGCGATTGCATCATCGAATCTCCCCTTTCCCCTTCCGGCGCGGTCGCTGAGTTCCACCACGGGACCATGATGCGTATGCGATCCGGCGATAATCGAATGCTCGATCCCCGCGCGCGACGCAATCGCCTCCCGAATCCTCCCCAGAGAAGCTTCGGAAGGGGATCGACCGAGATCCAGCCCAACGATCGCCAGTTTCCTGCCTTCGATGGCGATCACCATGGCGGTCGCCTGGAGGGGATCCAGCGTCCCTTCCGATAGCTGGGCATGGCGAGATCCATAACCCCACATCGGCACCGGCTTTTCGGGAGTCACATCGCGAACAGCGGTCCCTGCAGTCCAGCCAGATGACGATTGAGCGTTGGACTTCGCCACAGGAAGTAGAAAGAGCAACAGCAGAAGAAGAGGGGTGACGATCATCGATCGTCGATGCAATCCAGCCGGGAAAGACATGCCAGCCTCCGGAAGGGATTCGAGACTCCAATGGCACGGTGCGAGAACCAGTGGCGCGAGAAACAGCGGTTCGCACATGAGCACCGATGGATGGGAGGGTAGAGCATTCCGCCACGCATTGCAACCGGCTCCTCCCACGCAGTGCAGGGAAGCTCGGTTGCCGTTACGATGGTTCGCGAAGATGCCCAGCGCAGGGAGCCCGCAAATGAACGATGCCGTCCAATTTCTAGCGATTCGCCCTACCGTAGCGTGGTGGCCTCCCCTCGTGATTTCGATGGCGGTGGCGATGGTGAGCCCCAGATTGGTCGCGCAAATCCCTTCCGAGGAGTCTGCTTCGGACCGCTTCGAAAACCTGGAAGTCCTCGGCGCACTGCCAGCCGATCAGATCGGCAAGATCATGAACATCGCCTCGCAAGCCCTCGGGGTCCAGTGCAGCTACTGCCATGAGGGGAATCGATTCGCCAGCGAAGCCAATCCGATGAAGGAGGAGGGGCGAAGGATGTTCCGCATGACACTGGAACTCAATGATCGGCACTTCGAGAACCCAAAGCTGGTCAGCTGCTTCACCTGCCATCGCGGGCAGAAGATCCCCTCCTCTTCGCTGCATGCTCTGATTGGCTCCCATGCACCATCGGAGATGGAGGAGCCATGGAAGGGGATTCCTGGTGAAGGGAGAGAGACTTCCCGGCAGCTGCTTGATCGAATCCGCCAGTCCGAACGAACGCAACTGGCGCATCCGGTGAAGCTGGAAGGGGTCCGCGTCGAACCCAGCGGCCAGGAGCTGCCCGAGACGCTTTGGTTGCATCCTGATGGACGGATGCGACTGGAGACCCGCTATGGAAAGACGATGGTTTCCGAAGGATGGAATGGGCAGCGGGCTTGGAAGCTAGTCGGGGCCCAGCCGTTGGCACTGCGGCAGGATGAGGCCGACCAGATTCAGCGCGAGGCGACGATCTGGACCGGCAGCGCAGAGCATGGCTCACTAGAAAATGGCTGGACATGGGAGGTCGATGAAGGATGGTTCATCAAAGGGGGGACCGAGGCCAATGCGATGACTGGCCTTCTGGCTGGCCGCTGGAAGGAAACATTGTGGGTGGAGGGTGCTTCCTCTTCGGGGCGATTGTTGCAGCGACTCTGTCGCATCCCGACGGCCTTTGGAGATTATGAGTATCGCGTTCGATACGACCAATGGCGGCCGGTGGCAGGCCGACTGCTTCCCCATCAGCTTTGGGTCGACCAGCCAGCGATCCGATGGATGCGTCGGATCGACCGATGGGAGGCGGTCCTTTCGGATGACCCAAGCCTCTGGGAAGCCAAGCAGCTCTCTCCCTGACCCCCACTCGGACGCTCCAAGGCGCCTGCGCCGCGCCGCCGAATTCCAGCGCGTCCCTCAGGGCTTCAACCGCTCCGCCGACAAAGAAGATTTCGTCAGGCCAGTCGTACTCGCACTCCGTGCAACGGGACTCGCACTCCTATTCCAAAGGATCGTGATGGCAGAACCAACTTTCGACCATGATCGACTGTCGACCGCCTACGTCCGATGGATTCCACGAATCGACCGAGTGTCCGAGGATGGAATCGAGTGCGATTCCAAGAGCGCCGAGAAGCGGAGTGGGTGGGGACGAGCCCATCTGGGAGCCCTGACGAGCAATCGGAAGCACGAAAGTCGGCGAGTGGTGCGTTTTGCCAATGGAACGATCAACGCACCGACGTGGGGATCCCTAGCTGTCGATCGACGGCACGGCACCGTAGAGCGTCTATTTGACACCCCTCTCGGCAGCTTGCTATCCTTGACCTCGCGTCCAATTTCTGCCTCTTGAGGCCGATGGACACTCCGCATGTTCCTTCCCTCATCGCAGCCGCTCCCAATCGGTGCGATGGAGCCCCCCTCCTTGCCCTGGTTGAGTGATCGTGATGATGCCCCTATCGCTTTGGATCGCCTGCTCGTTGCTTCTTTTTCTCGATGGCCCCTGGCCTCAGTTTCGTGGCCCCCAGTCGAATGGGCATGCGGGCGATCTGGAAATCCCGTCGCAGTGGTCAGACACACAGCAAGTGGTTTGGAAAGTCGAAGTGCCCGGCCTTGGGTGGTCGTCGCCGGTGCTGGCGGACGGACGCGTCTACCTGACCACCGCTGTTGCCCAAGGAGAGGGGCTTTCTTTGCGTGTGCTGGCGATGGATCAGTCGACCGGTGCGATGATTTGGGACCGTCAGGTGCGGGAGATCCCCAAGGCCCCGCCGATCCACGCCAAGAACAGCCATGCCAGTCCAACGCCGATCCTTGCTGATGGAAAAATCTATGTCCACTTTGGACCGCTGGGGATGGCTAGGCTCGATCGTCAGGATGGCGAGATCGACTGGATCTGCCAGGAACTAGACTACCCGCCGGTCCACGGAAGTGGCGGATCACCGATGCTGGTGGATGGCAAGCTGGTGGTGGTCTGCGATGGCAGCGCCAGTCCGTTCGTCGCGGCGGTCGATGCGAGCAGCGGGAAGGTGCTATGGAAGACTCCGCGATCGGTGGAGGCTCGCATCAGCCACTCCTTTGTGACCCCCAACGTGTTCCAGGTCGATGGTCGATGGCAGGTGATGGCTCCCGGCCCCAATCACTTCGCCGCCTACGACCTAGCCGATGGCAAGGAACTCTGGCGGATCCGCGCCGATGGCTGGTCGGTGGTCCCGCAGCCGTTGATCTATCGAGACTTGGTCATCTACAACCACGACTACGACAACCCCGAGCTGATTGCTGCGCGGCTGGGAGGTTCTGGAGATGTCACCGACTCCCATATCGTCTGGCGATTGAAGCGAGGCGCCCCGAGCACTCCTACGCCGCTTTTGATCGGCGACGAGTTGTATTTCGTTTCGGATACTGGAATCGCAAGCTGTGTCGATGCGGGAACCGGGGAGAAGCACTGGATGGAACGGATCGGCGGAAACTTTTCGTCCTCCCCCATCTTCGTCGATGGAAAGATTCTCCTCCTGGACGAGGACGGGGTCGCTACCTGGATTCGTCCTGGAAAGAGTTTTGAAACCCTAGGGAAGAACGAACTCCCTGGCCGCACCCTGGCAACCCCCGCCTTTCTCGCTGGTGCGATGTTCTTGCGCACCGATCAGCACCTCTACCGATTTGGAAAATAGCCTCGCGACGGCAGAGTGCAACCTTTCGGGGGGGCATACCAGCGGATAGGACTCCGATTTGTGGAGCGATTTTTTTATCGCACCTTCTCCCGCCGTATGGAGCGCCTAGGATTCCTAAAGACCGGCGGGTCTGCATTCGCCGTCCGTGTCGGCGACACCCGTTGGGAGTCGAATGAAAGGAAAGCGAGGCGCTCGATGAAGGTAGTCTTGCACGCACGCGGTTTGACTCTGGGGCCACGCTCCAGAAACTGGATCCTCTCCCGGCTGACGGAGGCTCTTGGCCGCTTTGCTCCTCAGATTGCGCAGATGAAGGTGCAGTTGGTCGATGCCAATGGCCCTAGTCGCGGCGGCGACGATAAGGAATGCCGCTTAGTGGTTCAGATGCAGCGGCATGGGACGCTGGTGATCCAGGATCGCGATGCACGTATCGGCCCCCTGGTCAAACGCGTGTCGGAGCGTCTGAGCCATTCGTTGTCGCAGCGGTATGGCAAGCTGTGGTCCCATCGCGAAGGGGTTGCGCGGCGCAAGGGCAAGCCGCAGCCTGATTCGAGCGAGGAAACGACTTGAGCGGTAGATCGTCGTGAGCGTTAGGACTCATCCCACGGAGACCGAGCTCTTCACGCAGGAGAGCTCGGTTTTTTCGTCGGAAGCGGCGGTCGCTTCTAGCACCTTCAGCCCGCCATAGCTTCTTCGGTGATCTCCAGCCCCATGTCGCGAATCATCTGATAGTCCTCATCTGCGGCCTGTCCCTTGGTGGTCAGATAGTCTCCCACGAAGATGCTGTTGGCGACCAGAAGTCCAAAGGGCTGCAGGGCGCGAAGATGCCGTTCCCTCCCTCCCGCGATCCGAAGTTCGCTGGCCGGATTGACCATTCGGAACATCGACAAGGCGCGAAGGCAATCGCGAGGGGATAGGTATTCTTTTTGCTCCAGAGGCGTTCCGTCGATCGCATGGAGAAAATTCAGTGGGATCGATTCCACCTTCAGCGATCGCAGTTCCATCGCCATCGAGACCATGTCCTCGGGGCGCTCTCCCATCCCGAGGATGCCGCCACTGCATAGCTGTAGCCCCGCCTGCCGGACATTGCGGAGCGTATCCAGGCGGTCCTGGTAGGTATGGGTGGTGCATATTTTCTCGTAATGCCCCTCGCCCGTGTTGAGGTTGTGATTGACCTTGTCGACGCCGGCATCCTTGAGGCGCTGAGCCTGTTCGGTGGTGAGTAGTCCCAGGCAAGCGCAGATCTGCAGTCCAAACTTCTCTTTGATCTCCGGCACAATCGTCTCGACCGCCTTCATTTCCCGCTCGTTCGGGGCCCGTCCACTGATCACGATGCAGTAGGTTTTCGATCGTCGCTGGGCGGCCAGCTGGGCCCCGGCCAGAAGATCTTCCCGTTTGAGCATCGTGTACTTGGGGATCGGTGCGGAGGAGATTTTCGACTGGCTGCAGTAGTGGCAATCCTCAGGACACAGGCCACTTTTGGCATTCATCAGGAAATACAGCTGAACCGACTTGCCGAAGTGCTGCAGCCGCACGCGATAGGCAGCTTGGACGATTCCCAACCATTGATCGTCTGGCGATCGGAGGATTTCCAGCGCCTGCTCGGTCGTCAGGTCCACGCCAGAGAGAACCTGGTCAGCCATCGCCTCCCAACGTGTCGCCGAAGTGGGGAGGGTTGGAGTGCCACCATCGCGTTGGATCATGAATTCGCCTTCCTTCGTCGCGGATTGAATACAAAAGTCTGGTCCTCGCAAGACGGCCAAAGCCATCTCATGGGAACGCGCAGGGTAGCCCGAGGGAACTGGGGGGAAACCCGTTGGTCCCGACAGTATCGCCAAAAAAGCCACCGATTGTCGAGCCGTATGCGGACTGGCATCTGGATTGGGAGATTGCAATGAGTGCTACCAAGAGCTACACTAAAAGGTGGCTAGGGGAGAATTATCTCCCTTGGACGAGCGAAAAAAGGGTGTGGGAGAAATCGATCTTTCCGCACCGTTTTGTCGCTCGATAGACTTTCCTTCAAGCACTTCCGGGCCCACTTCGGTGGAACCAGTTCTTTATCTTCTCTCTTAACGCGGCAACCCCGTCGCGTGGAGTGGGTCCGGAGTGTTTTTGATCGTTTGAATCGGTAGTCGATAGCCGACGTTTCCCGACCCCCATCAAGGATAGAACTGAGATGTCCAAGAAGCGATTGGATGCCAGCGGCGCCGCCCCTTCCCGTCGAGCCTTTTTGAAAGATTCCTCCCTGTTGATGGCCGCAGGCGCCACGGTGGCCTCCCAGGCATTGCCGGTGCAGCGAGCCGCCTTCGCAGGTGGTTCCGATGAAATCAAGATCGGATTGATCGGCTGTGGTGGCCGAGGCACTGGTGCTGCCATTCAGGCGCTCGATACCGAGGGCCCGGTCAAGCTGACGGCGATGACCGACGTCTTCCAGAACCGACTGCAGGCCAGCTATCGCGCGATCAAGGGGAAGCACAATGATCGCGTCGATGTGCCGGAAGAACGACGGTTTGTCGGGATCGAAGGGTACAAGCAGGTCATCGACTCGGGTGTCGACATGGTCCTCCTATGCACCCCTCCTGGCTTCCGACCGATGCATTTTGAAGCCGCAGTCAATGCAGGCAAGCATGTTTTCATGGAAAAGCCGGTGGCGACCGATGCCCCTGGGGTGCGTCGCGTGCTGGCAGCCAACAAGATCGCCAAGGAGAAGAACTTGGCGGTTGCCGTGGGCCTGCAGCGGCATCACGAGTCGGGGTACAAGGAGACGATCAAGAAGCTTCAGGAAGGTGCGATCGGCGACATCATCCTGGCTCGCGCTTACTGGAATGGTGGCGGCGTCTGGATTCGCAACCGCGATGAAAAGCAGTCGGAGACCGAGTATCAGATGAATAACTGGTACTACTTCAACTGGCTGTCAGGCGACCACATCGTCGAGCAGCACATCCACAACCTGGATGTGATCAACTGGCTGATGCAGTCGTACCCAGTGGAAGCTCAGGGGCAGGGCGGTCGACAGGTTCGAACGGGCCCCGATACCGGCGAAATCTTCGACCATCACTTCGTCGAATTCACCTACCCCAACGGTACGAAATTGCTCTCGCAATGCCGACACATCGAGGGCTGCTGGAGCTCGGTGGAAGAGTTCGCCCATGGCTCCAATGGCTGGGCCGACATCTCCGGCGGCAAGATCTACGACAAGAGCGGCAAAATGGCGTGGCAGGCTCCCAAGAATGAGGACGGCTGGGCGCAAGAGCACCACGATCTGTTTGCGGCGATTCGGAGGGGCGAGCGGCCTAATGAAGGGGATTACGGTGCCTACAGCACGCTGACTTCCATCATGGGCCGTCTGGCGACTTATTCGGGTGCCAAGCTGACTTGGGACGAGTGCCTCAACAGCCAGGTCGCTCTTGCAGACTTCGATTCGATCAAGTCGTTTGATGCACCGGCTCCCGTCCAGCCAGTTTCCCCTGGCAAGTACCAGATCGCGGTCCCCGGAACCAACAAGAAGAACTTCGTCTGATTCGCCGTCCCCTACGGCAATTCAACCGATCGATAGGCGACCCGTTTGGCAACCTCTTCAGCGAACTGTCCGCAGTTCGGATTTTGCCAAGCGGGTCGCCTTGTTTTTGTTCGCCGACCTCGGCAAGATCAACAAGTCGATCCACCGGCTTACAGGCCGTGGCAACCCCTCCTCTCCTAAGGCGCCTGCCCGATGAAGAAAGCTCGAATCGCATCGATCTGGTTTGCCTGGATTGGGCTGATGCTCTGCGGTGCTTCTGGCTCCGCCAGCGACCCCAAGAGGTCCCTGCTGGGAGTCTGGCAGGCGGTTGCCATGGAGCGAGGTGGAATGCCTGCCCCCCAGGAAGCGATCGCCAGGATGCGGTTCACCTTCGAGGAGGGGAAACTGCTTGTGCGAGGCAACTTCCAGGACGAACGGGAAGTCGCCTGCACCTACCAGATCGATCTTCAGCAAGATCCGATGCGACTCGATTTCCAGCCGCCTGAAGAGAAGAAGAAGGTCGTTGGAATCTTTCGATTCCGCGACGAATTGCTGGAAGTTTGCCTCCGCAACGCCAGTTCCGACAAAGGACGCCCCGAAGATTTTCAGGCACAGGGGGATTCGTCTTTGGTCCTCATCCGATTTCGCAAGCAACCGTGACGGCTGCCGCAGCTCATCGATCACCGTGCAGGGACTTGGCTTGCCGCAGCCGAAACCAAGCCGAAGGCTTATCGCTTCAAGAATAGGTATTCGTGGTTGGTTCGCCCGATCCAAGCGATCTCAAAACCCGCCTTCTCTAGTTCGGCAATAGCAAGCCGAGTTCTTCCGGCGTTCAGCCCAGGAAGAAAGTGGTGGAACTCGACAAGCAGTTGCTGGACGCCCTCCAGAGATCGATCCTTCACGGCTTGAAGAAGCACCTCATACTCCGTCCCCTCGATATCCATTTTGATCACATCGACTGCATCCAGCCCCGCCAGCTCCAATGCCCCTCGCAGGTCGACGCAAGGTACTTCCATCGTCTTTGAAGCCCCGGCGGCCAGGTAGTTAGCGACGGCCGATGCACTGGTCTGATCTGCTGCATCAGAAGGGGGCAGTGCGAATTGGATCGTTCCACGGTGGCTGGCCAACGCCACAGGATGATGCACAAAGTGCGGGTGGGTCAGGTGATCGCGCACATACTGAATCGACTTGGGTGTAGGATCGAAGCCAACGATCCGACAGCCGAATGCATCCAGTATCGCTCGCTCGAAACTGATATCCTCACCCAGCCCAAAGGATGCGATCCTTGTCTGGGAATTCAAAAGCGAAGTGTCAATTCCCCAGCGACCGTACTTCGACCCGAACTCACGAACTCCCGCCCGTTGGTTCACCCAATAGAATGGTTCACGGCCCAGCAGCGCCTGAAGCCATGTTCCGCGCCGTAGGCCACGATAGACATTCCCGCTCCATTGATTCATCGCGATCCACCTCCTGACCATCGTACCCGCCACCGCTTGCGTGATTTTAGGCGAGGAACCGCAAGCAGTGGCGCCGGGCACTGGGGCCGACTCCAGGAAAGGCCGTAGATTGATTGTGGGGGTGAATCGGTTTTCCCCGATAGCGGGCTTGCCGCCGATCGAAAATGGCAGTCGGATGACCAGGGGTGCGACGAGGGGTGCCAAACCATGAAGCAGCTTCGGTCTCCGTCGTTCCACTTCGTCGCCGTTCCCACACCCTCCTAGGAAAAGTGGATCGCCGCAAACCCTAGGGTACCCAGCAAGCCTAGGGTACCCAGTGAGCGTCGTTCATCGAATTGCATCGTACGTTGAGGCAGGAGCTTGCAGACCATGGCGGACTCTTCGGCGGAAATCCTTTGGAGCCCTTCCCCAGATTCCATCGCCAAGGCACAGATCACTGCATTCGCGCTTCGCCCGAACATCCCTAGATCGGCAAGCGATCCGGCAAGTTCTCCAGGGGACCGGTATGCGGCGCTGCATCGCTGGAGTGTAGCCGAACCGGGGCGATTTTGGCGCGAGATCTGGGACGATAGCCAAGTGGTGGGTGATCCAGGTGGGGTCGATTGCCGCTCATCCGATCTTTTTCGGCGATGGCAGTTCTTCCCTGAGGCCAGCCTCAGTTATGCGGAGAATCTGCTGAAGGAATCGCTTCTGCACGACCGGGAGTTCGTCGACCAAGTGGCGGTGCGCGCCTTTGACGAGCGGGGGGAGTGTGGCACGCGAACGCGCGGCGAACTGGCCGACCAGGTGCGGCGGGTTGCAGCTTTTCTCCTGGCCAGAGGCGTCCAGGCGGGGGACCGCGTGGTCGCGGTCCTTCCCAATCGGATCGAGGCGGTCGTCTGCATGCTGGCCGCATCGGCCATCGGCGCGGTCTGGTCCTGCTGCTCTCCCGACTTCGGAGACGGTGCGCTAGCCGATCGATTCGCGCAGATCGACCCCGTCGTGCTGATCAGCACTTCCGAGGTGCAGTACAACGGAAAGCGATTGGAGTTGACGGAACGGATGGAGCGGTTGGTAGGCAAGCTGCCGACCCTGCGCGACTGGGTGGTGGTGGGTCGACCTGGCGATCCAATCGCTGGCCAGCCACGGCAGACCCGCTGGGACGATGTCCTTCATGGAGATCGCTTTGAGGAGCCGTTTCTTCGAGGCTCTTTTCAGCATCCTCTGGCGATTCTCTATTCCTCGGGGACTACCGGCGCCCCCAAGTGCATCGTCCATGGGGCCGGGGGAACTCTCCTTCAGCACCTGAAGGAACATCGACTGCACTGCGATCTTCGACCAGGCGACTGCATGCTCTATTACACTACGACCGGCTGGATGATGTGGAACTGGTTGGTCTCCGCCTTGGCGGCTCGAGCGACCATCGTCCTCTACGATGGCTCACCACTAGCGCCCGATGCGGGGGTGCTATGGCGTGTGGTCGAACAGGCAGGCGTGACGCACATGGGAGCCAGCGCTCGATACTTTGCAGCCTTGCAGCAGCAGGAATACCACCCGTGCGATCATCATGATCTGAAGTCGCTGCGATGCCTCCTTTCCACCGGTTCCCCCCTGCTGGCCGATCAGTACCGATGGCTTTATCGCTGCGTCCACCCCCACATGCACCTAGCGTCGATCTCCGGGGGTACCGATATCGTCTCTTGCTTCGTACTCGGGAATCCTACGCTGCCAGTCCGCGCCGGAGAGATCCAATGTGCTGGCTTGGGGATGGATGTACAGGTGTTCGACGAAACGGGCCGCCGTGTGATCGGGGAACCTGGCGAGCTGGTCGCGGCCACGCCATTTCCCAGCATGCCTGTTGGATTCTGGAATGATCCGTCCGATACCAAGTACGATGCCGCGTACTATCAGAAGTTTGCGGGGGTCTGGAGCCATGGGGACTGGTGCCAGCAGCATCCTTCCGGAGGTTTTGAAATCTTCGGTCGCTCGGATGCTGTCCTGAATCCCGGCGGAGTGCGCATCGGCACCGCCGAGATCTATCAACAGCTGCAGGGGATTCCCGAGATTCTGGAGGGATTGGCTACGGCGCTCAGGCGGGACGGAGACGAGCAGATTGTGCTGTTTGTCCGCTTGGCCGATGGAAGAAGCCTCGATGCGGAACTGGCCGATCGCATCCGAAAGCAGATTCGCCAGCATTGTTCACCTCGCCACGTCCCCAAGCACCTGGTGGCAGCGCCCGATCTTCCCAGAACGCTCAATGGCAAGCTGTCGGAGATCGCCGCGCGAAATGCCTTGTCGGGCCGCCCCACCGGCAACAGTGGCGCTCTAGCCAATCCTGAGTGCCTAGCATTCTTTCGCCAGTGGGCTGAAGCGATACAATAAGCAGAGTTAATAGACTCGATGCCATGTGGAGGTTGCGCGATGGGGACTGTCCCGGAAATTCCTTTGCGGAAGATCGATCACGTCCGTTTCTTTGTCGGGAACGCTCGCCAATCGGCGTACTTCTATCGCAACGCCTATGGCTTTGACGTCATTGCCTATGCTGGGCTGGAGACACGGGTCAAGAACGAAGCGGGGTATGTGCTGAAGCAGGGGGGCATCACCTTTGTGCTTCAGAGCCCTCTTCGGGCGACGCATCCTGATGCGGGGCGACTGATCCAGCATGGGGACGGAGTGGCTGACATCGCGCTGGCGGTGGATGATGTCCGGCTTTCGTACAACTTGGCGGTCGAGCGGGGGGCGGTTGGTGTGATTGGACCGCGCGCGGTCGAGGATGCGCATGGCGTTTATGAATACGCCACCATCCGCGCGTACGGCGACACAACCCATACGTTCGTCAATCGAGACCGATACCGCGGTGTCTTCGCGCCCGGTTACGACCCGATCGACCCGGGACGCTACAGCCCCTCGACCTATCACCCGGTGGGCTTGCTGGCGATCGATCATATCGTCGGCAACGTCGAAGAAGGAAAGATGAACGAGTGGGTCGATTTTTATCGAAGGGTGCTTGGTTTCGAACAGCTGGTATCGTTCGATGACCGCGATATCTCGACCGAGTATTCGGCTCTGATGAGCAAGGTGGTGCAGGGGGGCAAAGGCAGGATCAAATTCCCGATCAACGAACCGGCTCAGGGACGTCGCCGCAGCCAGATCGAAGAGTACATCGACTTCTATGGGGGAGCCGGTGTGCAGCATATCGCCATGGCGACCAACGATATCATCAAGACCGTCCGGGCTCTGCGCGATAACGACGTCTCTTTCCTTCGCGTGCCTCGCAGCTACTACGATTCGCTCCACCAGCGAGTCGGTTCTATCAAGGAAGATATCGAGGAACTTGCGGAGCTGGGAATCCTGGTCGATCGAGACGACGAAGGGTACATGCTTCAGATCTTCACCAAGCCGGTCCAGGATCGACCGACACTTTTCTTCGAGATCATCCAGCGCGAGGGATCGAAGAGTTTTGGCAAGGGGAATTTCAAGGCGCTGTTTGAAGCGATCGAGCGAGAGCAGGCGACCCGGGGGACGCTGTGATGGCGATCCCCCTTCCCCCGGTACGGACGATTCGGGACTTTTATGCATTTGAGCAGCATGTGGTGACGTGTCGTCGGCAGAGGGGCCTGGCGATGGTCCCTCAGTGGTATGAGATTCCCGCGTTCTATTTCTCCAATCCCCACACCGTGATCGGGGATGGCGACTTGGTGATCCCACCCAAGGGGACGCAGGAGCTTGATTTCGAGCTGGAGATCGCCGCCGTGGTCGGCAAGGAAGCGGCCAATCTCCCGGCGGACGATCGAGCGATGGACTGCCTGCTGGGATTCACAATCTATAACGACTGGTCCGCTCGGGATCTCCAGAGGCAGGAGATGGCGATCGGTCTGGGACCAGCCAAGGGGAAGGACTTCGCCAACGCGCTAGGGCCTTATGTAGTCCCCTTTTCCGAACTGCGCGATCGATACCGAGATGGCCGGTTGGAGCTTGCCATGGAAGCTTCCGTCAACGGCGCGACGATATCTCGCGGCAATGCGGCAACGATGTATTGGACGTGGCCTCAAATTCTCGCCCATGCCAGTCGCGACAGCCGCCTGATGCCGGGAGATGTCATCGGTTCGGGTACCGTCGGTGGCGGTTGCATCCTGGAGCTGACTCCGGAAGCGGTCGGGGGATGGCTAAAGCCAGGGGATGTGGTGACATTGGAGATTGAGCGGCTGGGGCGACTGCGGAACCAAGTCGTCCGGGCGGCCACTTGAGATCGAGGAGCTAGTTCGATGCCACAGTATCTGCAGCGAGGCCTATTGCCTCCCAAGCGGCATATAGAACTGCCTGCCGACCCGGGCTTTTTGAAGGAATCGATCTACTATGAGGAAGTGATTTCGACGGAGGGATTTTCGCGAGCCTACAGCATCGCATACCATCTTCGGCCCCCGACGCGGGTTCGTTCGATCGAGTCGCTGGAACCATCGAGCCCCCTCCAGGCAGCGTCACTGCCGCTCAGGCACGTCCACTTGAAGACCGCCGAGCTGGCGCGTCAGGGGGATGTGATTCATGGCCGTGTTCCGATGTTTTTTAATGCCGATGTCTCGATCGCCCGCTGCCGCCCCGCCCAACCGCAACAGGAACTCTATCGAAATGCGCAGGACGATGAACTGTGGTTTGTGCATGCGGGTAGCGGCAGGCTGCAAACGATGCTGGGGACGATTGAATTCCGTCCGATGGACTACCTGGTGGTGCCCAAGTGCACTACCTACCGAATCGATTTCGACGATATCCAAGTCGCCGACCTGCTGCTTGCCGAAGCCCACGGCAGCATCCGCTTTCCCTCCCGGTACCTGAATCCCGACGGACAATTCCGCCTGGGAGCACCGATGAGCGAACGAGATATCCGGGGACCAGAGCGGCTGGTGACGATCGATCAGGAAGGGGATGTGCCGGTCTTGATACGGGACGGGAGGAATTGGACCAGATACCATCTGGCTCACCATCCCTTTGACGTCGTCGGATGGGACGGGATGGTCTATCCCTTCGCATTCAATGCAGATGACTTTGAACCGATCACCGGCCGAATTCATCAGCCACCTCCGATCCATCAGACGTTTCAAGGATCCGGCTTTGTGGTCTGCACCTTCGCGCCGCGGATGCTAGATACCGATCCTCGCGCAGTCAAAGTCCCCTACGCGCATAGCAATGTCGAATCGGACGAAGTGCTTTATTACGCGAGGGGACAGTTTGGAAGTCGCAAGGGAGTCGCTCTCGGATCCTTCACGCTGCATCCCCACGGCATTCCCCATGGCCCGCACCCCGGGACGATTGTGGCCAGCCGCAAGATAAAATGGACCGACGAACTGGCGGTGATGGTCGATACGTTCCGACCTCTTCTGGTAGCGCAGGGGGCCATCGGTTTCGACCAGCCCCAGTATCCCTATTCCTGGATGGAGTGACGATGCAGATCGATGTAGCATCCGAATCGGTGGTGCGGGTCTATCAAATGCTGGTCGGCCTGGTGACCCCTCGGCCCATCGCTTGGGTGACGACGATCTCGCCCCGTGGAATCGTCAATCTGGCACCATTCAGTTTTTACAACGTTTTCGGAGCCAATCCGCCGGTGGCCGTCATCTCCCCGACACTCACGCGGGACGGTCGCAAGAAAGATACGCTAGTCAATGTGGAGGCGACCGGCGAACTGGTGATCAATGCATCTTGCTGGCGCGATGCCGAGCGGATCAATCAGAGCAGTGCGTCGCTACCGCCAGAGGAAAGCGAAGTGGAACTGCTGGGGTTGGCAACGCATCCCTCAAGCCATGTTGGCCCACCTCGTTTGGCTGACACTGCTTTTGCGATGGAATGCAAAGTCCGCCAGGTGATTCCCGTTGGCAATGGCCCGATTTCGGCCAATCTAATCATCGCCGAAATCGTCTCCATCTACATCGACGACCGAATGCTCGATCCCGCAGGCATGCCAGACCCCCAAAAAATCGACTCGATCGCTCGACTTGGCGGCGACTGGTGGGCTCGAAGCACCGACCTGTTCACCCTGCAGCGTCCCCAGTAGACTTCCGATCTCCAGATCACGTCGAGCAGATTGTTACCAAACGGAATCATCCAGGAGTCACCGATGAAACGGATCAAGCGGATTCTAGTGACGGGCGGCGCTGGCTTCCTTGGATCCCACCTCTGCGAACGACTGGTCGACCAGGGGCACGATGTCATCTGCGTCGACAACTTCTTTACAAGCCAAAAGGCCAATGTCGCTCACCTTCTAGAGCGGCCTAATTTTGAACTGATTCGGCACGACATCATCCATCCGATCTGGCTGGAGGTGGACGAAATCTACAACTTGGCCTGCCCCGCAGCACCGGGCCATTATCAGTACAACCCCATCAAGACGATGAAGACCAGCGTCATCGGATCGATCAATCTGCTGGGGATGGCCAAGCGATGCAACGCCAAGATCTTTCAGGCGTCCACCAGTGAAGTGTACGGTGATCCAGAAGTCCATCCGCAAAAAGAAAGCTACCGTGGCAGCGTCAATCCAGTAGGGGTGCGGGCCTGCTACGACGAAGGGAAACGCGCTGCAGAGACGCTCTTCACCGATTACCACCGAGTCAACAAGTTGCGCATTCGGATCTGTCGGATCTTCAACACCTATGGGCCTCGCGTCCACCCTTTCGATGGGCGCGTTGTCTCCAATTTCATCCGACAGGCGCTCAGCCACACCGACATCACCATCTACGGCGATGGATCGCAGACCCGGTCCTTCTGCTACCGCGATGATCTGATCGACGGATTCATCCGCCTGATGGATGCCTCGGATGACCTCACCTTCCCGATCAACCTGGGGAATCCGGAAGAATACACGATCGATCAACTAGCACGGATGATCGTCGAACTGACCGGTAGCCGATCCAAGATCGTCTACCGACCGCTGCCAGCCGATGACCCCACCCGCCGACGCCCCGATATCTCGCTCGCCCAAAAACACCTGGGCTGGAATCCGAAGGTAGCAATTCGCGAGGGCCTGGAGAAAACGATCGAGTGGTTTCGCACGATCGATCCCGAGCAATATCGCCCACCGACTCCCAACTACTGAAGCAATCGGTTATCCACCAAACCATCGCGGCAAATCAGTACCGTCTTCCATAGGCCATCGGGGATGCCTGGGGCGGTGATCCGAAGAAGAGAAAGAAATAAGCTTGGATGGCCTGCCGCCGGCCAGCGCCGAATTGCTTCTTGATGGCCTTTGCAAGCGGGAAAGAGAATCCGTCTTTCTCACGCGAAGACGCGAAGACGCGAAGAAAGAAAAGACGCAGATCGTTCGTTAGCACACGACGACCGTTTCCCTGCGTCCTTCGACCTGTCGATTCGATTGGCAACGAGGGCACGGATCCTACAAGAAAGCGATGCAATACCCATGCGGTTATCGCCGAAATGTCGCGATCTGAATGGCTTCGTGCCTTCGCGGCTTCGCGCGCGATTGGAGAAGCGAGTTATTAGAGACGCACGGACATGAAGGGATCGCAAAACCTAGTCCAGCCCGGATTCGCCGTTGCTTGGCGATCGAGGTCCACGCAAACCCTACAGGATCGCCCAAAGCAGGTCTCTAGATGGCATGCTTTGTGACGCTGGAATCGGGCCGCTTTTGTCCTACGGAAACTTGGAAGCCCGCGGGAGATCCCGGACCAACGCATCCAAAAGTCGTTCGGATGGACCGAACTTTCGGGAAGGGCCGAGTTGTCAGGGATTGGGGGCAGTCGATTCTCGAAGCTGCACGCCACTGGGGCTTGGGGCAAGTTCCAGAGGACGGGACGCGTCGACGGTGGGCCTTTTTGGATCCGCTGCACCGGACGCCGGCGACTCGGTTTTTGGTTCGGGAAGGGGAGCGGAACTCCGGTTCGACTCCCCAGCACCTGAGTTCGTTGAGCTGCTAGCGCCAGCGTTGCCATTGCCAGCCGTCCCAGAAGCCGACTCCTTCCAACCCGAATCCGATGGACGGGGTGAAAGACTGGCCGCGGGCTGGACCACGGAAGGCAAAGACGGGATGGACGCGCTGCTGATGGGGGTGAACGGATCGTAGTAGTCGAGTGGGATTCGGGTGGCGACTTGACGCGGGACCATGCGGGTCTCTTTGACCTCGACACGCCGAGCGACTTTGACGGGGACCTTCACCTTCTGCACCACTCGCTCCATCGTCGTCGTCCTGACAGGAATCTCCTCGACCACGGTCTCCATCTTGAACGACTCCCGCTGCGTGGTGACAGGGCGCACGTGCTGCTCCTGAATCCACTGGACCTGAGTGACCGGAACCTTGTTCTCCACCAGGCGCGTCACCGGCTTTTGGACCACGTAAGGGACCATGCGTTTCTCTTCCACTGCCTGCAGCTTTTGCACCTGCACAGGAACCTGTTGCTGGATGACTTGGTTTTCCATCCTTGTGACCTGCACCGGTACCTGCTGCTGCACCACCTGCGACTCATAGCGGGTGACCTGCACCGGTACCTGCTGCTGCACCAGTTGGCTCTCGATCTTCTGCACCTGGACAGGAACCTGCTGCTGCACCGGCTGTGCCATGTAGGAGGTTTGAGGGATCGCTACAGGAGTCCAGTTGGGGCGGTACTGGACCTGCGTGGAGACCTGACCTTGCGCGGTGTAGGGGGTCCAGGTGAAACCAGGGCGGTTCCAGAAGGTCTGCCCAGTCGCTTGATCGGTTGCGTAGCCACCGTTTTGCCAACGGAGCCAGTAGCGGGTATCGCCTGGCTGGTAATACTGCTGTGCGACGTAGCCACCCTGGTCGACCATCGCCTGCTGCGTGGTGACCACCGGTTGGTAAGCGATCGCCGTCTGAGTCACATACTGTGTCTCGGTCACCGGGCGCTGGACGGTGTAGGTCTGGGTTTGGTACTGGGTATCGACGACCGGCTTTTGGACGGTGTAGCTTTGCGTCTGGTACTGTGTCTCGGTCACTGGTTTCTGGACGATGACATTCTGAGTCTGGTACTGGGTTTCGACCACCGGTTTGTAGGTCACCACGGTCTCCTCCCGCTGGGAGGTTTCGTTGACGTACTCCGTTTTGTAGTAGCTTTGGTCGACGACTTCCGTCTTGTAGACCGGTTTGAGCACCGTGTAGGTCTCGTTGACCGTCGCCGTCTCGATCACTGGCTTTCGAACCGTCTGCTGCCGTTTCTCGATCCGTTCCTGCACCACCGGCTTGTAGGTGACGATTTCCCGTTCCTCTTCCACATCCTCGTAGACGATCCGGTAGGTGGTCACTTCGACTGGTTCATAGACGGTCTGCATCTGGACGCGGTAGGCGGGCAGGCATTGCGCCTGGAGGGGAGCCACACTGGCAACAGTCATCGGCAGGGGGAGGCAGGCGATCCATCGCAACAGCCGATTCCGAACGGTGGAACCGACCGGGAGGCGTCGACGAGCGAAATTTTGGGAGCGTGCACGCCATGGTTGCCGGAGAAAAAACGCTGTCATGGTTCGCGATACCAGTTCAAAACACGACAAAACTTCTGGACGACTGGCCCCAGCCAGACACCTTCCACTCTAGACCGGACCCAGTGGGAAGGCTAGTCGCGGCCGATGGGAGCGACAAGCGAACTTGAGGGGAACCCGAGGTGGATCGTTGGAAAACCTCGATTGGGTACCCTACAATCGTTACATTCCTCCTCTCTTCCACCGGCGATCTCTTGGAGATTGCCTCCTTCTATCCCGCAACTGCGTTCTGGAAAGGTCTCGCATGATCCTCCCCGGCGACCTGGTCGATTTTTTTGGCTCAGGGTCCTCCCACCGCCCTTTGTTTCAGGGCAAAGCCCTGGCTGCTTCCCTGCTGCTTGCCTCCGGTTTCATCGCTTCGGGTGCGTGGGGTCAGGAGGCAGCACCGGCGATCGACAAGGTGGCGGAACGACTATTGGGTTCTGTGGAGCAATTGAGTCGCGGGGAGCAGCGGGAGCGGGGAGCGATTGTGTCGGCGATGCTGGAACGGCAAGGCTGGGAGGTGGAGCCCCATTCGTTCCAGGCCGGGGAGCTTTCCGGGACCAATCTCATGGTCAAAGTTCAGGAGGCGACCGACCAGGAAGAAGAGCAACAGAACGATCGAAAATGGCTGGTCCTGGGTGCCCACATGGATCGCGTCGCCAAAGGGCGGGGGGCGGTCGACAATGGCGGAGGCTGCGCGGCGCTGATGGAGCTTTGCCAGCGACTGAAGGACAAGCCGCTGAAGGACGTGCGCGTCTGGGCTGTTTACTTCGATCTGGAGGAAAACGGTCTCCTCGGTTCCGACGCCTTTGCTCGCCAACTGGATTCCAAACCGACGCTTTACGTCAATCTGGATGTCTTCGCTTATGGCGACCAAGTCTGGCTGCATTCCAAAGATGAAGGCGATCCGATCGTGGAAGCCGCGAAAATGGTCGATGCGGATCACCCATTCTCCTTCGACCATGGCGTCAGCTATCCCCCCAGCGATCATCTCTCGTTCCGCAAAGCGGGAATCGAGGCGGCCAGCTTTTCGCTGCTCAGGCCGGTGGATGTCGAGCAGCTGGAGGGAATGTTTGCAGGGAAATCGAAAGAACGCCCCGAGGTGCTGCAACTGATCCATACCGAAGAAGATCAGCCTCAGAAGATCGACGCCTCGCAGATGGCCAAGGGGGTCGACTTCGTCGAAGCGACACTACGGAGATGGTCCGAAACGATGCGGAGTTCCCCTTGATTGCGACGAAGCCGGAGCGCTTCGACGCGAGTGAAAGTACCCTTTTTTTTGGGAGCTGACAAAGAATGGGAAAACGGAAAGCCAAGAGTCTCGAATGCAGCAACGAGGGAGTGGACGCGAGGATGCCCAGGAGGCGTTCCTGCGCGACGATGGAGTCGTACTTCAGCGTCTGTGAATCGCATCCCGACTTCCGATTCCAGCAGGCGGCTCTGGAAAGTTACACACGAACTTGGCTTCAGACAGGTCCGGTCGTAAGTCGATTGGGGGTGATCCAGATCCCCGTGGTGGTGCACGTCGTCCATCGCACGGCGTCGGAGAACATCAGCGACCAGCAGATCGCTAGCCAAATCGACGTGCTGAACCGGGATTTCTCGGCGACCAACAGCGACTTGGCGTTGGTGCCCGAACCCTTTCGGCCGCTGATCGGCAACCCGCAGATCCAGTTCCGGCTTGCCGATGTCGATCCCACTGGAAAACCCACGACGGGTATCACCAGGACAAAAACCGATGTGGCAGCCTTCACGACGCAGTTCAATCCAGTCAAATCGTCTGCAACCGGAGGGATCGATCCCTGGGATACGACTCGCTATCTCAATCTCTGGACATGCAACCTAGCCGGTGGAGTCCTTGGATACGCTCAGTTCCCTGGTGGGCCGCCGGAGACCGATGGGGTGGTGGTGCGATTCGATGCCCTTGGGACAACGGGATCGGCGTTGGCGCCATTCGATGGTGGGCGAACCGCTACCCACGAGGTAGGGCACTATCTGAATCTGTCTCACATCTGGGGTGAGGAACGCATTCCCGGGTGCCGCGATACCGACCATGTCGACGACACTCCCAATCAGTTTGGCCCCAACTACAGCAAACCGCAGTTCCCATCGATTTCCTGCAGCAATGGCCCCTTGGGGGACTTGTTCATGAATTACATGGACTATGTCGACGACGCTGCCATGTTCATGTTCACGCTAGGTCAGGCAGCGCGCATGCGAGCCGCTCTGGAGGGGGCGCGGGCCAGGCTGGGTACGTGACCACCCGAGCCATCATGCAACCCCCAGTCGGCCGGACCGAAGGTCGAGAGAGGTAGCGATCGTGATCGATCCACAATGGAAAGGTTGGCTGGAAGGCTATTGGGAGCAGGATCCGCAGGGAGAGCCACGTGGCGCGATCGTTTTTCGCGCGGTGCCATTGGAAGCGTCGCCCGCAGAACAGTCGCCCGCAGCGCAGTCGCCAACGGCTGGACCGGACAGCAAAGGAGGGCGGCGGGAACGCCCGCATGTGGCGATGGAGCTAAAGGCTGGCGATCAATTGGTGTGGCACAGCGCCAGCCCTGGCGACCAACCCTCATGCAGCCATGGGACGTGGCGGTTGGTGGAAGGAACGCAGACGACGCTAGAACTTACCCTCGAGGGGGCGCCGCCACGGAGCCTTGAGATTCTCCAGCTGAACGAACGGCGTCTGGTCCTTGGGCCAACCGATGCATAAGGCTTGGCGCTCGTCCCGCCGACAGCGGCTGCTGCATCTTGCCGGTTCAGTCGTTGAATCGCCCCAAGGCCAACGTGACATTCTGTCCGCCGAACCCGAAGCTGTTGTTGAGCGCCACTTTTAGCTTGGAGGGACGAGCGACATTGGGGACGTAATCGAGATCGCAGTCGGGATCCGCAACCTCTTGGTTGATGGTTGGCGGCAGAGTCTGGTCGCGGAGGGCCATCAGGCAGACGATCATTTCGGTGACTCCAGCAGCAGCGATCAGGTGCCCCATCATGCTCTTGGTGCTGGAGACGGGGACTTGCCGAGCGAATTCCCCAAAAACCTCCTTGCAAGCCAATGTCTCCACTCGATCGTTGACCGAAGTGCTTGTGCCATGCGCATTGACATATCCGATGTCGCTGGGATTCAACCGGCCATCGATCAGCGCCTGTCGCATGCATCCGATGGCGCCACGGCCCTCGGGATGGATGTCGGTGATGCGATAGGCATCGGCAGTGGTCCCATATCCCAGCACCTCACCGACGATGGGAGCACCTCGCCGACGAGCATGCTCCAGTTCCTCTAGCACCACCACACCTGCCCCTTCGCCCAGTACGAACCCATCGCGGAGTTTATCGAAGGGTCGCGAGGCTTTTTCGGGTGGATTATTGCTGGTGGAGAGGGCTGTCAGGAGATTGAAGCCCGTGACTCCAAAGGGATGGATCATGCTGTGGGCACCACCCGCCAACATCGCATCGGCTTGGCCTTGCCGAATCAGCTCAGTCGCCTCGCCAACGGCTTGGCTGCTTGCAGCGCAGGCGGTCAGGCTGTTGCAGTTGGGACCTTGGAGGTCGAAGGTGGAGGCAACGTGCGCAGCTGGCATGTTGGGTTCCTGCTCCCCTTCGTACTTGCTGTCCACTAGCTCCCGCCCCCGGCGCATGAAGGCATCCAGATGGAACTCCGGCGTTGAAGCGCCGGCGGCAAGCATCGCCATGAAGTTGGGGAAATCCTGGTTCCCTTCTCCCGCCCCGAGATAAACACCGATGCGTTCAGGAGCCAGTCCAGCATCGAGGATGCCCGACATGCGAACTGCCTGGGTGGCAGCACCGATGGCAAACCTCGCGTGTCTCCCTCGACGCTGCCAAGCGTCTGGATCGGAGACAAAATCTTCGATTGGGTAGTTCCGGACTTCGGCGGCAATCTTGGTGGGGTAGTGGGTCGCATCGAAGAGCGTGATGGGGCCGACTGCGGAACGGCTGGCCAGGAGCGCCTTCCACATCACTTCCACATCGCAGCCAAAGGGATTGACCACCCCATAACCTGTGACAACCACCCTGCGCCGCATCGACGGAACTCCCGATCCCTCAGGCAAACAATCATCAGTGCTGCGGATTTCCTGAGGAACACCGCAGTTTGGACACCTGTCCAAGATTCCTCATCTACTCTACCAGGATTTCTCGTCCCCTGCGACGCACCGATGGGGTGAGCCGCAGTTGGGCCGCCTAGACACGGGTCGTTTTTGGAAGACGGCTAGCGGGACTTGGCGGCCGATTGCATGGCGCGCTTTTCCGCTTCCAAAAGCGAATCTGGGGGCGTCAGCCGTCGGCCTTCGGCATCGACGGCCACTTCGTAAATGCCAAGGATCCGCAGCCACTGCAGCAGATACTCCGGAGAGAACATCGGGCCATCCCCGAACCGCTCATCCAGCATCGCAAACCAGATATCCAGGTCGGCTTGCCGCTGACCCTGGCAATCGATGGTTGCCTGCACGATGGCGCCGTCCCCCTGCATCTTCTCCAGTTTGGTGGTGATCAGCAGTTGGTCGCCGGGCAGGCTGAGGCGATGGAAGACCGCCTTGCTGATTTTCGCCAGGACCACCCGTTTCTCAAACTGAAGCATCTCCGAAACCAGCAAACCGCCCGTCTGCGCCGCTCCCTCAATCATCAAGGCATGAGAATAATGCGGAAAACCGGGGATGTAGTCGTCCAGAGCCGGTTCGGCCAGCGTCACGTTCTTGATGGCGCTGGCGTGGCTGCCACGGACAAACGAGGTGAAGCGATCGATCCAGAACCATCGCATCGGTGGGATCCCTTTGGACAAGCCGACTATCGATGCTTGGGTTGAGCCCCCCAAACACAACAAAAAAGGACTCGTCCCATTCGCGAGTCCTTCGAAAGCCAATGGAGGATCGGCAGTGAGGTCAGCCGGTAACTTTCGAGCTGACGAAGTTGCAAAGATCTTTGACCGTCAGAAGGTTGCCGAATTCCTGCACCTTCGGATTGGCGATGAACTTGGTCAGATCCGCCCAAGGAATCCGGCGCTTCAGTTCCTCCAATCCTTCGGACGTCACCTTCCCGCCCTGAACGTACTTGTCGTTCTGCAGAACGTCCTCTGGAAACAACTCTTCCCTGGGGATCTTGATCCCGAAAGCCTTCTCCAGTCGGAAGACGATATCGAGGAAATCGATCGATTCAGCCCCCAGATCGCCAATGATCGTCGCTTCCGGGGTCGCTTCTTCTTCCGAGCATCCGAGAGCGTCCACCAGGACCGACTGAACCTTCGAATAGACTTCTTCCGACGTGGGTGCCATTCTCTGTAATCCCCAATGCAATTGACAGAAGTATCGGGTTGTGATCGTTGGGTTGGGTCGTCCCCAACGGATCGTCCCCAAGTCGCATCGCCACTTTCCGCGACAGCGACCACCACCGGGCGCCAATTCGCCCGTCTCATTCCAGCCGTCATTCTTAGCGTTTTCCGCAAGGATTTACCAGACCACTTGTCCTTCAATCCCCTGCCGAATCGAACCATTTGCCGACATTTTTCTTTCTCAGCCGCCCGAATCCGAAAGGAAACGACTGGCGTTTGCATCGCGCCCCGTTAGTGGGTGTCGATATGCCCGAAAAGCTGGTGGTGCTGAGCCCGCGTGGCCAGTTTGACCAGTCCGTCGGACGCCGGGGACGCCGTCGATCCTCCAATCTGCGGGTGAGAAAGCTCTGGCACCGGCATCATCTCCAGCACCAAACGAGCCGACACGGCGACGGTCTCCCCCTTCTTGCCACTCCCCTTCAATTGCACCGTCGTCTCGGTTCTCCCCACCACTTCCACTTCGATTTCCAACGTATCACCCGGCCGCATGAAGTCGGCGAACTTGGAGTTGCGGACCTCCTTGAGCACCACCAGTGGGTTGGCAAAGTCACTGCTCAAGCGGACCAGGCAGGCGGATGCCTGGAACAATGCCTCCAGCATCAGCACTCCCGGCATGACCGGGAAATTCGGAAAATGATCTTGCAGATACCGCTCCTGGCCAGAAAGGTGCTTGACCGCAGTCAAACGCTGCCAAGGGGTGTAGTGAACTATTTTGTCTAGCTGATTCAACTGCATGGCACGCACGTTCGATGGAGGGGGCAGAGGCAAAAAGCCGAGCGGGAAGTCCGATGGGCGACAGTTTAACGGCTGGGGAACCTCAAGTCATCGGAGGTTCCGGTGATGCATGAGCCAGATCGAGCGGCATCAAAGGGGGAAAAGACTTGGAACGGACGCTTGTTGCCGATACGATGTAAGGGGTCGGCAGGGGAAGCCACGGATGAGGATTTTCGCCACCGACCCGCCCACCTTTCCCCACCCCGCCCGATTCAGAATCGCCTGAGCCGCCGCCGTTCGAAGGCTGCGGCATCACGAAGAGGACGCCGAGATGGATTCTTCGTCGATACGATTGCGAAGCATCAACAGAGCCGTGGCGCCGCGTCGCGTGGCACTGTCCCTTTGGATCGCTTTTGCCTTCTGGATCGCTGCCTCGATATCAACCAGCCGGCTTCATGCCGACCAGTCGAACCAAGAGGGGAGCCGCATCTATCAGGACCGCTGCGCCTCCTGCCACGGGGAGGAGGGGCAAGGAGTCGAAGGGGCGTATGCTAAGCCGCTGATCGGAGATGACTCCCCCGCGCATTTGGCCAAGTACATCGCCAAGACGATGCCCAAGGAAGATCCCGACAAGTGCACGGCGGACGAAGCGATCGCTGTGGCCGACTACATCCACCAGGCGTTCTACAGCGAGGCAGCTCAGTGGCGAAAGCGACCCCCGCGTCGAGAAGCAGCTCACCTGACGCAGCATCAACTCCGTCAATCGCTTAGCGACCTCTACGGGTCTTTCGTCAACTTTCCGGGGAAGACGGAGAAGCGCGGCGTGCGAGCGATCTACTTCAATGGGGATCGTTGGAAAAACGAAGAGAAGAAGCTGGAACGGATCGATCCCCAGATCGATTTCGATTTCGATCGCAACAGCCCGGCAGAAGGGATCAAGCCGGAAGCGTTCTACATCTACTGGGAAGGGGCGATTGAACCGCCAGTCACTGGCCGTTACGAACTGGTGGTGCGCAGCACCTGCTCGTTCGTCATGCATCTAGGGAAAATCGGCCGCACCTTGATCGACAACCACGTGCAGTCGGGGGACAAGACGGAGTTTCGTCAGACGGTGGAACTGACAGCAGGGCGATCCTATCCGTTCAAAATCGACTTCATTCAGCGGGCCAGGAAGACCGAGCTGCCGCCGGCGAGGATTGCCTTGAGGTGGGTTCCGCCAGGGGGTGTAGAGGAGACGATTCCAGAACGGGCGCTGCGAGCCGATTGGGCGCCTGCGACATTTGCTCTTCAAGCCTCCCTTCCGCCTGATGATCGCAGCTACGGATACGATCGCGGTCTTGCGGTGCACAGGCCGTGGGATGAAGCGACCACCGCAGCGGCACTGGAGTGGGCCGAGATCGCCATCGAGGAACTTTGGCCGGAGTATCGGAAGAAGCAGAAAGACAAACCGGACGAGAACCGCCAGATCCTGCGAAGCTTTTTGGTGGAGGTGCTAGAGCGAGCGCAGCGCGGCCCATTGGATACGGCAACCAAAAGTCGCATGGTCGACGCCTTGATCGATTCCACTCCCGACGATGCCGATGCCATGCGACGGGTTCTCCTGCTGGGGCTCAAGAGCCCGCGCTTTCTCTACCCAGATGCCGATCTAGATCGAACGGTATCGCAGCGAGCCGCTAACCGACTGTGCCTGGTGCTGCGGGATTCCCTGCCGGCCGATCGATGGCTGCTGGAGGCGATCGGCAACGAGCAGATCAAGGACGAATCGAGCATCCGCCAGACGGCCCAGCGGCTCCTGGAAGACCCTCGGTCGCATTTGAAGATGCGGCTGCTGGTGGAGAGCTGGATGAATCTGGAAAGCCCAGCGGAGATCGCGAAAAACCCGAACCTGTTCCCAGGGTTCGATCCTGCATTGGTCGCCGATCTCCGGGAATCGCTTCGACTTCAGATCGACGAAGTGCTGGCAAGCCCCGAGTCGGATTTTCGGCGGCTGTTGGTGGAGCCATCTGGATGGACCAATGAACGGATCGCAGCCTTTTATGGAGAAAGCTGGCAACCGGCCGAACCTGGTCCCGGCTTCCGAAAGAGCGTTGCCGATCCCGTCCGCCACATCGGGGTGCTCAATCACCCGTATGCGATGAGCCAACTGGCCTACTTCGACCATAGTTCGCCGATCCATCGCGGCGTCTTCTTGACGCGGTACGTCCTCGGCCGAGTCCTTCAGCCCCCTCAGGAGGCGTTTTCGCCTATTCCTCCCGACCTGCACCCTGGGCTGACGACCCGGCAACGGGTGGATCTCCAGACGCAACCGGAAAACTGCCAGGTTTGCCACACCAAGATCAATGGTTTAGGATTTGCACTGGAGCATTTCGACGCGGTTGGGCGATATCGATTGGAAGAAGGCAGCAAGCCGGTCGATGCCACGGGTCAGTATGTCGACCGCGAAGGAATGGCTCACGCATTCAACGATGCCCGCCAACTGGCGGAACTGTTTGTCACCACCCCCGACAGCGCCCGCGCGTTTGTCTCGCGCGCCTTCCTGTTCAGTGTCAAACAACCGCCGGCCGCCTACGGTGCCGATACGCTCGATCGATTAACCCACCACTTTCAGCAGTCTGGTTACTCCATTCGATCTCTGATGCTGGAGATCGCGGTGACGGTAGCCACCCACGACTGCCTCGCCAACAGGACGCAAGGAGCCAACGGATGAGACGCTTTGGAAATCGGCGCGATTTTCTCCAGCAGACAGGTCTTAGCGCTGCAGGCCTGACGCTTCTTGGCAACCTCACCAGCCTGGGATGGGCCGCATCGACCGAGAAGAAGAAGCGACTGGTTTTTGTTTTTAGCCCCAACGGAGTGATCCCCGATCACTTCTGGCCGGATGCCGCTGGCCCCCATGGCCAGCTGAAACGGATCCTGGAACCGCTGGCCTGCCTTCAGGATCGCCTGATCACCTTGAAAGGGGTCTGCAACCGCATCCAGGGAGACGGCGACGGTCACATGCGAGGCATCGGGTGCCTGCTGACCGGGATTGAGCTATTTCCGGGGGACGTGCAGGGAGGCTCCGACACCCCCGCGGGGTGGTCGAAGGGGATCTCCGTCGACCAGTTCCTGAAAAACCAACTGCAGGCCCAGGAAGCCACCCGGACGCGATTCGGCTCGCTGGAGTTTGGCGTGATGGTTCCTGAGCGAGCGGACACGTGGACTCGTTTGGCCTATGCCGGCCCCAACCAGCCTGTCACGCCGATCGACAATCCCTACCAGATGTTCCAGAAGCTGTATGGGGAACAGAAAAACAAGAAGATGCTGGCCAGCGTCCTGGATGCCTTGCGGGAAGATGTTCAGAAGATCCATCAGGTGGTCAGCACCGACGACCGAAGGACTCTGGAGTCGCACTTGGCACTGATTCGTGAGGTGGAGCGGGACTTGGCGTCCGAGCTACAGGCGGGGGTCGCGCAGTCGGTCAGCCACGCAGTCCCCCAACTGCCGCCGAATGTCGATGAGCACAACGATCGGATTCCTCAGATCACCAAGATGCAGATCGATCTGCTGGTCAACAGCTTTGTGGCCGACTTCGCGAGGATCGCAACCTTCCAGATCACCAACAGCGTGGGTCAGCCCAAGATGCGATGGCTTGGGATCGATGAAGGGCATCACGAACTATCACACGAACCCGACACCAACGAACCGGCTTACGAGAAGCTGATCCAAATCAACACCTGGTATTGCGAGCAGGTGGCGTACCTTGCGCATCGCCTCGCAGAGACCCCCGAACCGGGAACCGATGGCAGCATGCTGGACCACACCACGATCGTCTGGACGAACGAACTGGGGAAAGGGAATTCGCATACGCGAGACAACATCCCCTTTGTTCTGGTCGGTGGAGGTTTGGGCTGGAAGACAGGAGTCGCACACGACTTCGGAAAGGTCCCTCACAACCGCCTGTTGATGAGCTTCTGCGAGGCGATGGGCTTCCCGCAAAGCTCGTTCGGGAATCCCGACTTCTGTGGCGACGGATCGCTGACCGGCTTGAGCTGACCTCCTTCCCCAAAAAACGATGGGACCGGCTGGCCTTTGGCCGGTTTCCCACCGGGGCCAAACGGCAACGCAGGCCAATTCCGCAGCGCGGTGAACCGGTCAGGGCGCCCAAGTGCTGCTGGAGGCGGATCTTTTCGGGGAGGATGATACCGAATTTCTCGATTCTTTCGGCGGAAAAGGTCGATTTTCCTTCGAGTGGCTTTAGGATGAGCCAAGGCAGGCGTCTTGGCCCGCAGCAGGAGGAATCCCCTGCTGGGCCACCTGCCACGGGCAGATTGAGGGACCGATTCCGATCGGCGGCTGGGGAGGCGGGGTCGTGCAACCACCGAAGACCATCCAGCGAAAAAACGACGCCGACCCTCCGTCGCTGACGCCGGCCAGCCAGGCGGATCGTCCCGCATTTCTTCTTAGCTTCTGTCTCCATCTGCTGCTGATGATGGGGCTGGTGCTTTGGAACTTTCGGCTCCCTGCAGGTCCAGGTGACTCGATCCGCATGACGCTATCGGGAGTCGATGGGCAATCGGACAGCGGAGAGTTCCGGCTCGATCAACCTATCCAGCCTCCTGAGGAGCTGGACCAGCCGGAGGCAGGAGGGAGCCTGGAGTTGGCTCCCCAATTCAGCCAGAAGAACAATGGGCTGGAGCGATCCGCGATGAACGGATCCCAGACGGAAGAGATTGGCCCGGAGCCGGCGAGTGCCAGCGAGGGGGTATCGAGCGCCATGCAGCAGGTCTCGATGGCAGGCATGGCGAAGGAAACGCTCTTTGAGTCGTTGGGGACGCAGGGCCGCCACCCAGCCGTGCGCGCCCAAGCGGCGGGCAAGCGGGGCGGAAGCGTGGCCAGCGAGATGGCGGTGGAGGCGGCGGTGCTCTGGATGGCCGAGCATCAGGAGAGAGATGGCACCTGGCGGCTGGATCTTCAAGGGGATGCATGCAATGGCCGCTGCGCCGATGGGGCTCAGATCAGCCATTCGCAGTCGGTCGCGACTGGCCTGGCGCTGCTGACATTTCTAGGAGCTGGCTACACCCATCAGGAAGGGCCCTACAAGGAAACCGTCAGCCGCGGCCTCTACGCTCTGATCCAACGGATGAAGCAGACGCCTCATGGAGGTCGATTCGCTCACGACTTCGCCAATTTCGCCATGTACGAACAGGGCATCTGCGCTCTGGCGCTCTGCGAAGCGTACCAGATGACTCAGGATGAGTCGCTGCGAGACGCTTGCAGAGAAGCGTTGCGATACATTCATTACGCCCAGCACAGCGATGGCAGTTGGGACTACGATCCAAAGCGGCCTGGAGATCTGTCGATTGGCTGTTGGCAGATCATGGCGCTCAAGAGCGGCCACATGGCCAAGTTGCCCGTCCCTGTCGACTCCATTCGCGTCTTTGACCGCTATCTCGATTCGGTCGCAAGCGAAGAGGGAGCCAAGTACGGATATCGCAACCGCCGGCCCAAGGTCAGCACCACGGCGATGGGATTGCTGATGCGGCTTTATCGCGGCTGGCCACGGACCGACCCACGGATGCTGGCGGGTGCACGCTATGTGGCCAATGAAGGGCCCAACCAGGACGATGTCTACTCCAATTTCTACGCCACTCAATTGCTTTTTCAGCTCGAAGGACCGCTCTGGGAAACCTGGAATCCCAAAATGCGCGACTACCTGGTTGCCACGCAGGAGAAGGAAGGGCATCAACGCGGCAGCTGGTTTTTCAATCAAAAAGACAACTTGGTGGGTGGCCGCCTGTACGTGACCGCCATCGCCGCCATGACCCTCCAGGTCTATTACCGCTACCTGCCGATCTATCAGGAAACAGAGATCGACGACTTCTCGTTCTGAAAGATGGGAGATGGAAGGTTTTCTGCCGCATCCCAGTAGTTGGCGCGCGGCTCGGGATTCGCGACTTCCCAGTAGGAAAATGATCCCGCCGGAACCAACCGCGTCGAAAAGTCGTCAAATTCATCTTGCGGCGGTTGGGGCGGCGGGTAAACTCTTGGGTTCTTGCGGTAGGAACCTGTAGAAAAACCGTGGTTTTGCCTGTGTCAAGGCGCCATGGCGTTTGCGTCAGGGGAGGGCTGCGGGAAAGTCGATGCGGCGGTCAGCCTGGAGCGATGAAGGCCATTTTTTGTTGGTTTTCCTTCGATCCAGGACGATGGCGGATCGATGAGCCAGACAGGCATCCGTGCCACCGTAGCTCCATTGCCAGCGTAGCTCAGTTGGTAGAGCGGCTGATTTGTAATCAGCTGGTCGGGGGTTCGAGTCCCTTCGCTGGCTCTGAGAATCACGAACTTGCTTTCGCAACCCCAGGGTTGCACCGTGGCAGGGGAAGTGGTTGCAAGAAGTGGGCGGAAGTCCCTTCCGGAAGGAAGTGGCGGAAGCCGGCTGGATGAGATCGAGGGAAGTTGCCCGAGTGGTTAAAGGGGACGGACTGTAAATCCGTTGGCTTTGCCTACGTAGGTTCGAATCCTACACTTCCCATGGAGAGAGCGGGATAGCCCCTATTGGCGAACCGAAGGACAACTGGCATACTAATCGGTTTGGGGGAATCGCCGACGATTCCTACGACTGCGGGTGTAGCTCAATGGTAGAGCCACAGCCTTCCAAGCTGAAGACGAGGGTTCGATTCCCTTCACCCGCTCTCGGCAGGCTGCTGTAGCTCAGCTGGTAGAGCACTTCCTTGGTAAGGAAGAGGTCATGGGTTCAAGTCCCATCAGCAGCTCTTCAAGCCCCGTCGGACGGGGCTGCCGGAGCCGTAGAGCCTGAGCGATGGCGGGGTGGTCGAAAGGCCATCACTATCGCATCAGGCACAGACGATGCAAGGTCGGAATTTTTGGGTGGATCGTGGGCGTTGGGTTCACGGCAACAAGTCAACTTCTAGCAGGTGTTTTCAGCGATGGCCAAAGAGGTATTTGAGCGGACCAAACCGCACTGCAACGTCGGGACGATTGGACACATCGACCACGGCAAGACCACCACGACCGGTGCCCTTCTTGCTGTCCAGGCAGCCAAGAACATGGCCAAGGCGAAGTCCTACGCGGACATCGCCAAGGGTGGTACCGTCCGCGACGAGACCAAGACGGTGACGATCGCCGTGTCGCACGTCGAATACGAAACCGAAAAGCGACACTACGCACACATCGACTGCCCCGGTCACGCTGACTTTATCAAGAACATGATCACCGGTGCCGCTCAGATGGACGGAGCGATTCTGGTGGTTAGCGCTGCCGACGGTCCGATGCCTCAGACCAAGGAACACGTCCTCCTGGCTCGCCAGGTGGGTGTCCCCGCGATCGTCGTGTTCCTCAACAAAGTCGACTTGGTCGACGACGAGGAACTTCTGGAACTGGTCGAACTGGAAATTCGTGAACTGCTCAGCAAGTACGACTTCCCAGGCGACGAGATCCCCATCATCCGTGGCAGCGCGGTGGCGGCGTACCAGAACCCAGCCGATCCGGTCAAGAGCAAGTGCATCAGCGACTTGCTGGACGCGATCGATGCTTACATTCCACAACCTGCCCGCGAACAGGACAAGCCGTTCCTGATGGCGGTCGAAGACGTTTTCTCGATCGAAGGTCGAGGAACAGTTGCCACCGGTCGTATCGAGCGTGGCGTGGTGAAGGTTGGCGAGGAAGTGGAGATCATCGGTCTTCAGGAAGAAAAGAAGAAGACGATCGTCACCGGCGTGGAAATGTTCCGCAAGGAAATGAAGGAAGGGCATGCTGGGGACAACGTCGGCTGCTTGCTTCGCGGTGTCAAGCGTGAAGACATCGAACGCGGCCAGGTGCTTGCCAAGCCAGGTTCGATCACCCCGCACAAGAAGTTCGAAGCGGAAGTCTACTGCTTGAGCAAGGACGAAGGCGGACGCCACACCCCGTTCTTCAGTGGATACCGTCCTCAGTTCTACTTCCGCACCACCGACGTGACCGGAACGGCCAACCTTGTCGACGCCGAAATGTGCATGCCTGGCGACAACGTCAAGTTGACGGTGGAACTGCAGAAGCCGATCGCCTTGGATGACGGCGTTCGTTTTGCAATTCGCGAAGGTGGTAAGACGGTCGGATCGGGCGTGGTAACGAAGATCGTCGACTGATGCCAGACGGGGATCCGCAAGGATTCCCAAACAGATAAGGATTCGGGTGGTCGGAATCGGCTACCCGAATTCCATTTTCGGGGAACCTGGTGCCAAACACCTGGAACCTCAACAGGGGTGTAGCTCAATTGGCAGAGCACCGGTTTCCAAAACCGGGGGTTGCGGGTTCGATTCCTGCCGCCCCTGCTTGAATTCGATTCCCGGTTGAAAGGGAAGTCGGCCCGGTGATGGCTGAGGGGGAGGATCCCTGAGCCAGATTCGAGGCCGCGGAAGTTGGAGCGCTGGGAGCATGGCGAACGAAGAAGCGGTAGGGGATCGTAGCTTCTGGAGCGAATTGTTCGCGACCGAAGTTTACAAGGCATCCCAGGGAAAGCTGGTCCGCCAGATCACCTGCTTGGCGATCTGGATGATCGCTCTGTTGGGTTCCTGGCGGCTCTACGAGGGATTTTTCAAGGAATTCCAATTTCGGCAGTGGGGGCTGGCGGGAGCTTCGGGGGATGTACTCCGCTATGGCTTCCCTTTCCTGGCTCTTGCGGCCGGTTTGTGGTTCGGCTACCGGATGGTCAATTGGCCTCGATTTGCCGATTTTCTCATTTCGGTCGAGGCAGAATTGAATAAAGTGACCTGGCCTAGCCGAAGTGAGCTTGTCAGGGCGAGCATGGTGGTTATATTCACTATCTTCTTCCTGGCACTGCTGTTGTTCTTTTACGACATGCTGTGGCAGGCGATTTTTTCATCTTTGGGGATTTCATAGGCGGTTTCGCGATTCGGTAAAGCGGCCAAATTGGCTTGGATGCTAAATCCAGGTGCAGGGCGTGCAAGTGTGGCGAAACAGCTTGCCGGGAGATCAGGTGGGCCGACTAGGTACCGCTGGATCGCAGGACCGGCAAAGGGTGCAGCAAGTGGCGAAAAAAACAAAACCGCAGGAATCTGCCGAAGAGGCACCTCCACTGCGGTGGTACATCCTAAAAGTGGCTTTCAATCGAGAAGACTCGATTCGTGAAGCTCTCCAGAAGCGCATTGCGCTTTCTCCGATCAAATCGCATTTTGGCGAAATCCTGATCCCGACCGAAGACGTAGTGGAATTCACTCGTTCGGGTAAAAGGAAGGTGGTCAAGCGAAAGCTTTATCCCGGTTACTTGATGGCCCAGGTCGCCCTGAGTGACGACTCTTGGTTCCTCGTTCGAGAAACGCCGGGAGTCGGCGACTTCACCGGTTCGGCAGGCAAGCCAACGCCGATGGAAGACGCGGATGTGGAGCGGATTTTGAAGTTGGTTCGCCCCAGCGAAGACGATGAACCTGTCCTCAAGACGGCGATTCCCTTCAAGCATGGAGACCGTGTACGGGTGAAGGAAGGGTACTTCCAGAACCTGGAGGGGGAAGTCGACAAAGTCGACGAAGCGAACGGTCAGGTGACCGTGATCATCAGTATTTTTGGCCGAAGCACACCAGTGGAACTCAACCACTGGCAGGTGGAGGCGGTGTGACGCGATCGATGCTGGCGGGTCGATTGTCTGCATGAGAAAAGAGTGTTGGAGCAACGCAGTTAGACAAGTCGCCTTTAGAGCGACCAGGATGGGAAGATGGCCAAGCAAGTAGTTGGGCAAGCGAAATTCCAGGTTCCGGGGGGATCGGCGACGCCGGCACCTCCCGTCGGAACGTCGCTTGGAAAATACGGGGTGAACCTCGGGCAGTTTGTGTCTCAGTTCAACGACCGGACCAAGGAGTTCAAAGGAACCCCGATTCCGGTTGTGGTGACGGTTTATTCGGACCGCACTTTTGAGTTCATCACCAAGAGCCCTCCGGCGGCGTCCATGCTGAAAATGGCAGCTGGGATTGCGAAGGGCTCTGGGGTTCCCAACAAAACCAAAGTTGGGAAGGTGACGCGTGCCCAGATCGATGAAATCTGCAACAAGAAGATGGCCGACCTGAACGCCCGGGACCTGGAGCATGCTCGAAGCATGATCGAAGGAACGGCTCGCAGCATGGGCATTGAGGTGGAGGGTTAGTCAATGGTGAAAGCGACCAAGGCAATGCAGGCGATGGTAACCAAGGCGCCGGGCAAGACGCCACTCCCGCTGGCTCAAGCGGTTGAAGTCCTCAAGGGCTTCAAGCCGCGAAAGTTCGATCAGGCGGTCGAGATCCATATGAATTTGGGGATCGATCCAGCCCAGGCGGACCAATTGGTGCGAGGCAGTGTGGTGTTGCCGCATGGGATTGGTAAGGTGCAGCGAGTCGTCGTCTTCGCCAAGGGAGACTTGGCTAAGGCGGCCGAGGCAGCGGGAGCGGATGCGGTGGGAGCGGAGGATTTGGCCAAGCGGATTCGCGAAGGCTGGACCGACTTCGATGTCTGCATCGCGACTCCCGACATGATGGGCATGGTCGGTCCGCTCGGGAAAGTCCTCGGTCCTCGCGGATTGATGCCTTCGCCACGCGCCGGAACGGTGACGGCGGACGTCGACCGCGTCGTTCGAGAGTACAAAGCGGGGAAGGTGGAATTCCGGAACGATAAGGGTGGCAACCTCCACGCCGTCGTCGGGAAGCTCAGCTTCGACGCCGACAAGCTGGTCGACAACATCAACACATTCGTGCAGTTCGTGCAGTCGCTCAAGCCGCAGGCGGTGCGTGGCACGTACGTCAAGTCGATTGCCATTTGCGCCACGATGACGCCAAGCGTGCGAGTCATTGGGTAAGGCGAGTTAGCAGAGGCAGGACGAAGCGTCGGAAGTAGCGGCTGGAGACAGAGAGAATCATGAGCAAGTTTGTCAAGAACCTGGTCACCAGGGATATTCAGAAACGATTGGCCGGCGTTCAGGATGCGGTCGTCGCCAACGTAGTCGGCATGGACTCGCTGTCGACGTTCAACATCCGCAAGGCGATGAGGGAAAAGGGATTGCAGATGATGGTGGTCAAGCAGAGCTTGGCCGCACGCGCCACCCGCGATTCCAACATCCACAAAGCCTTCGGCTCGACCCCCGGTAGCGTGGCAGTCGTCTGGGGCGGCGAGGACTTCGTCTCCCTTTGCAAAACGATCGTTCAATTCGATGGGAAGGCCGAGTATCCCAAGTTCGAGTTGAAGGGTGGGGTGATGGATGGAGAGCCGCTGAATGCGGTTCAGGTGAAAGAAGTCAGCAAGTGGCCGAGTCGCCAGGAGCAGATCTCGCTGCTGGTCGGCCAGATCCTTGGCCCGGGCGCTACATTGTCGGGTCAATTGGTTGGTCCTGCTAGGAAGATCGCAGGGCAGGTCAAGAAGATGGTGGAGGACCAGGAAGCTGGTTCTTGAGGAAATAACGGCGAGGCGAAGTTGCGGCCCCTGGCTTTTCGGTTGGGTGGGCGTGGATGAGCCTTGGTGGGTTGTCAGGGTTGGCCGGTTCGTTACTCGCCGGCGGTAAGTCAGTATCCTTTTTTGTCGGAGAGGTGAGGGGATTATGTCCGAAGCAGCGACCGCCTTCGCGGAAGATATCAAGAATCTGGGAGAGAAGATCGTTGGCTTGACGCTCAAGCAGGCCAAGGAACTGAGCGACTACCTGAAGGAAGTCCATGGCATCGAAGCTGCCTCCGGCGGCGGCGTCATGATGATGGCTCCCTCGGGCGACGGCGGCGGTGCTGCCGCTGCGGCTCCTGAGCAGACCGAATTCAAGGTCGTTCTGACCTCGTTTGGCGACAAGAAGATGGAAGTCATCAAGGTTGTTAAGAACCTGACTGGCGCCCAGCTGATGGAAGCCAAGAAGTTGGTCGAATCGGCCCCTGCCACGATCAAGGAAGGGGTTTCGAAGGAAGACGCCGAAAAGATCAAGAAGGAAATCACCGAAGCGGGCGGTACTGTCGAGCTGAAGTAGTAGCTCGCATAGTACGTTCGTCCCGTTTTGAGCAAGATCCACGCGATTGCATGCTCCTGATTCCTAGGGATACCGCACCCTGGGGGGTCTCGTCATCGAAGACTTCCCCAGGGTGGCTTGGTCTACCTGGGGTGTGGGGATGTAGCGGTGGAATTTTTGGTGATTTGGATGGTCGGATGGGTTGGCCAGTTTGTTCCGTCTGGTTAAACTACGGTACCGAAACTGGTCCATCCGGTTCGATTCTGCCCTTCTACCTGTGTAGTGCGCGCCGCATGAATTGTCCCTCTCGAGTTTGCGCGCTTCGCCCCAAGCCCTGGGGTGATTTTCTTTTTGGATACTCTGCGGCAGAGGTGTCCAGGTCGGTTTGCTGGAACGTCCGGCAATCGTTTTCCACGTCGCGGTAAGGAGCAACCCTCGCCCATGGCTACCCCTACTAAGCGTCGCCTGCAACCCAACTCCGTTCGTCGTTTTGGTAAGGCTCAGGAACCGTTCCCGATTCCGAACCTGACCACTCTGCAAACCGCTTCCTATGCGGCCTTCTTGCAGGAAGATCTTGCGTCTGATAAGCGGAAAGATCAGGGGCTAGAGTCGGTCTTCCGGGAAATCTTCCCGATCGAAAGCTACGACAAGAGCGTGACGCTGGAGTACTTGAAGTACGAACTGGGCAAGCCACGCTACACCCCGGAAGAGTGCCGACAACTGCGTCTGACCTATGGAAAGCCGCTGAAGGTCACGCTGCGACTGAATCGCGAGCAGCCTTTGGAGGAAGAGGTCTATTTGGGCGATATCCCGGTGATGATGGGTGGCGGCGAGTTCATCATCAACGGGGCGGAACGCGTGGTGGTCAGCCAGTTGCACCGATCGCCCGGGGTCGATTTCGTTCAGGAGAGCGAAGGGCCATCGGAGCGAAGTGTGCCCAGCTGCCGGGTGATTCCGGAGCGAGGAAGCTGGGTGGAGATCAACGTCACCAAGAAAGACAGCCTCTCGGTCCGGATCGACCAAAGCGGCAAGTTCTCGGTGGTGACGCTACTGCGAGCGATGAGCTCCGAGCTGAGCACCAACACGCAGATTCTGAAGGCTTTCTACACCACCAAGGCGGAGAAGATTTCGGACGGCCGCAGCCTCCCGAAGATCGATGGCCGGATTGCAGCCGATGATGTGGTCTACCCTTCGGGCACTGAGCGAGCTGGGGAGATCATCGTCGAGTCGGGGCAGAAGATCACCAAGGAGATTGGCGAAGTCATTTGCTCCTCGGGGGTCAAGAGCGTGCTGGTGATGGATGCGCCCCGCGTTCAGTTCATCCTCAACTCACTGGCCGAAGACAACACCAGCAGCCACGAAGAGGCCCTTCTGAGGATCTACCAGCGGCTGCGGCCCGGCAATCCTCCTCAGCTGGAAAAAGCTCGGACACTGTTTCACGAGAAATTCTTCGACGCCAATCGCTATCGCCTTGGTCGCGTCGGCCGTTTCCGGATCAATCGCAAGTTGGGACTGGAAGTGCCCGACAACGAAATGGCACTCCGAGCGGAGGATTTGATTGCAGCGATCAAATACCTGATCGCTCTCAATGAAGGGGACGATTCGGCGCAGTACGACGATATCGACCATCTAGGCAACCGTCGTCTGCGTACGATTGACGAACTGGCTTGCGAGGAGCTGCGCAAGGGGTTCCTGAAGCTGCGTCGTACGGTGCAGGAGCGGATGAGTTTGAAGGAAGTCGACCAGATGACCCCAAGGTCGCTGGTCAATCCGAAGAGCGTCAGCGCGGCGATCGAGTACTTTTTTGGACGGGGCGAGTTGTCGCAGGTGGTCGACCAGACCAACCCACTCTCGCAGCTGACCCACGAACGGCGGTTGTCGGCCCTGGGACCAGGGGGGCTCAATCGAAAGCGAGCTGGCTTTGAGGTGCGCGACGTTCATATCTCGCACTACGGCCGAATCTGCCCGATCGAAACCCCGGAAGGAACCAACATCGGCCTGATCAGCTCCCTGGCGATCTATGCGGGAGTCGATGAGTACGGTTTCCTGGTGACTCCTTACCGTGTGGTGCAGGATGGCGTGGTGACCGAAGAGGTGAAGTGGTTGCGAGCCGACGAGGAGGCCAACGCCTTTATCGCTCCGGCCGACGTCAAGACGGAAAATGGAGCCTTGGTGGCAGGCCCCGATTTGATCGCCCGCTACCGAAGCGACTTCCAAATCGTCCAACCAACGCAGGTCCAGTACATGGACATCGCCCCCAGCCAAATGATCGGCGTATCGGCTGGCTTGATTCCGTTCTTGGAACATGACGACGCGAACCGTGCCTTGATGGGCAGCAACATGCAGCGGCAGGCAGTGCCTTTGCTGGTGGCCGAACCTCCGATCGTCGGAACTGGGATGGAACGCGAGGTGGCGGTCAACAGCGCCATGGTGGTGCGAGCTCGTCGCGCAGGCAAGGTAACGTTTGTCGATTCAACCCGCATCGAAATCGGCCCAGACATCTATCATCTGAAGAAGTACCAGGGGCTGAACGAGCGGACGTGCTTGAACCAAAAGCCGATTGTTGGTTTGGGAGATAAGATCGAGAAGGGGCAGGTGATCGCAGACGGTGCTGCAACGCACCTGGGCGAACTGGCTCTTGGCCGCAACGTGCTGGTCGGCTTCATGTCGTTCGATGGCTACAACTTCGAAGATGCGATCATCATCTCCGAAGAGCTGGTCCGCAACGACGTCTACACATCGATCCACATCGAGGAATTCGATGTCGAGATTCGGGAGACCAAGCTGGGCCGCGAGGAGTTCACTCGGGATATCCCCAATGTCAGCGACAAGCAATTGCGGAACCTCGACGAAAACGGCATCGTCCAGGTCGGCACCTATGTCCGCCCCGGTGACATTCTGGTCGGCAAGGTGTCTCCGAAAAGCAAGACGGAACTGACACCAGAAGAGAAGCTACTTCACGCCATCTTTGGACGAGCCGGAGAGGATGTGAAGAACGACTCCCTGGAAGTCAGTTCCGGGGTCGAAGGAATCGTCATCGACACCCAGCGATTCTCGAGAAGGATGAGCCTTTCGGAGGAAGAGCGAAAGGCCTTCGAGAAGGAGCTCAAGCGAGTCGAGACGGAGGGGAACAAGGAAGTGGCAGCGGCCTTTGCGGCGCTGGTGGAGGAGATGGAGCGGGTGTCGGCCAGCAAGGTCTTCGACGAGGAAGGAGCACCGATTCTGGCAGGCCAGGATGCTAAGTACCTCGCCGAGAAAGCTCAGGCCTTCAATCTTTCCCGGCAGCTCAATCGGCTCGACACCGGATATCACGCCGAGGTCAAGAAAGCCTACAAGCAGTTTTGGCCCCCGGTGGAAGAAGCTCTCGACCGACGCGATCGGCAGCTCAACAGCATGAAGCGCGGTGACGAACTTCGGACCGGTGTGCTTCAGATGGTCAAGGTCTACATCGCCACCAAGCGAGTGATTAGCGTCGGGGACAAGATGGCAGGTCGCCACGGCAACAAGGGGGTGATCTCCAAGGTGCTGCCGGTCGAGGATATGCCATTCCTTCCCGACGGCACGCCTCTTCAGATCCTCTTGAATCCTCTGGGGGTGCCCAGCCGCATGAATGTGGGACAGATTCTGGAGACCCACTTGGGATGGGCGGGGGCTCACCTGGGATTCCAGGCGATCACGCCGGTCTTCGAAGGGGCAACCGAAGAAGACATCAACGCTTGCTTGGCCGAAGCAGGCCTTCCGGCGCACGGCAAGATCCGGCTGTACGACGGTCGAACAGGGGAGCCGATGGAGCAGGAGACGACGGTTGGCTACATCTACATGCTCAAGCTGCATCACCTGGTCGACGACAAGGTCCATGCCAGAAGCACTGGCCCTTACAGCTTGATCACCCAGCAACCTCTGGGGGGCAAGGCTCGCTTCGGTGGGCAGCGTTTCGGGGAAATGGAAGTCTGGGCGCTGGAAGCATACGGTGCGGCTTACATTCTCCAGGAATTGCTGACCGTCAAGAGCGACGACGTCGAAGGGCGGACCAAGATTTACGAGTCGATGGTCAAGGGGGAGAACACCCTGGAAGCGGGAACGCCTGCCAGCTTCGACGTGCTCACCAACGAAATTCGTGGTTTGGCCCTCAACATGCGATTGGAGAAACGACGGCTTTAAAGATCGCCATCCTTCGCGGAGCAGCACTGCCTGCGAAGGAGTTCCTGCCAAAGGGTGCGGGTGCCAAACGGCATCATGCGGTATCCGCACCCCAACTTGCTTCCGTCCTTCGCCGGCAGGAAGCCTCACTGACAAACGCAACCCAAACAGATCCAACCCGAGTCCAGACCAAAGGACCTTACCGCCCAAGGGAGGAAACGATCCATGGCCAACGGTGAAACCACCTACGATCGCGTCAACGACTACACCTCGGTCAAAATCAGCCTTGCCCGTCCCCAGGACATCCGCAGCTGGTCTTTCGGTGAAGTGAAGAAACCGGAAACCATCAACTACCGGACCTACCGGCCCGAAAAGGACGGTCTGTTCTGCGAGAGGATTTTCGGCCCAGAAAAGGACTGGGAGTGCGCCTGCGGCAAGTACCGCGGGATGAAATACAAGGGGATGATCTGCGACCGTTGCGGCGTCAAAGTCACCCACAGCCGCGTGCGGCGCAAGCGGATGGGGCACATTGAACTGGCGGCGCCCGTGGTGCACATCTGGTTCTTCAAGGCGATGCCCAGCCGGCTGGGGAATCTTTTGGAGATGAAAACCTCCAGCTTGGAGAAGGTGATTTATTTCCAGGACTACGTCGTCATCGACAAAGGGGACACGGACCTCGAGGTGCAGCAGCTGCTGACGGAGGAAGAATACCGCGAGAAGCGAACGCTTTATGGCGACCGATTCCAGGCGGAAATGGGTGCCGAAGCGATTCGCAAGCTGCTGATGAACCTGAACCTCGTGCAGCTGTCCGAAGACCTCCGCAAGGAGATGGATACCTGCACCAGCAAGCAACGGAAGAAGGACCTGATCAATCGGTTGAAGCTGGTCGAGTCGATTCGGGACAGCGACAACCGCCCCGAGTGGATGGTGCTGGATGTGATTCCGGTGATCCCTCCCGACCTGCGTCCTTTGGTGCTCCTCGACTCAGGTAACTTTGCCACCAGCGACCTGAATGATCTGTACCGCCGCATCATCAACCGCAACAACCGTCTGCGGAAGCTGGTCGACCTGAACGCTCCTGAAGTGATCATCCGCAACGAAAAGCGAATGCTTCAGCAGTCGGTCGATGCCCTGTTTGACAACAACCGTTGCAAGCGCCCCGTCCTGGGAAGCAGCAACCGTCCGCTCAAGTCTTTGACCGACATGATCAAGGGGAAGCAAGGGCGCTTCCGCGAAAACCTTTTGGGCAAACGAGTCGATTACTCCGCCCGCAGCGTGATCGTCGTGGGTCCTCGATTGCGTTTGCACCAATGCGGACTCCCCAAAAAGATCGCTCTGGAACTCTATCAGCCATTCATCATCCGGAGGCTGAAGGAACTCAAGCATGCCGACACGATCAAGTCGGCCAAGAAGATGCTGGAGCGGAAGGATGAAGAGGTTTGGGATATTCTGGAGCAGGTGATCAAGAATCACCCAGTGTTGCTCAACCGTGCCCCTACTTTGCACCGAATGGGGATTCAGGCATTCGAACCGATTCTGGTCGAAGGCAATGCCATCCATCTCCATCCGCTGGTGTGCCGTGGCTTCAACGCCGACTTCGACGGCGATCAGATGGCTGTCCACCTGCCGCTGTCGATCGAAGCGCAGGTGGAGGCTCACACGCTGATGATGAGCACCCACAACATCTTTGCACCGTCCAACGGCAAGCCGATCATGAGCCCATCGCAGGACACGGTGATGGGTTGCAATTACATCACCCTGGAGAAGCCGGATCGCAAGGGTCAGGGGATGGTCTTTTCCAGCACCGATGAAGCCGACTTCGCATTCGCGCAGAAGGTCATCGATCTGCACGCCCGCATCAAGGTGCGCTTGCCCGCCAACCGGAAGCTGCGCACCGATGACGGCAAGGCGCTGCCAGGTGCGATCGTCGAAACCACCTACGGTCGCATCCTGTTCAATTCGATCCTGCCGCAGGGGATGGACTTTTACAACCTGTCGCTCAAAGGAAGCGATTTGGCCCGCGTGATCAGCGACTGCTACCAGAAGCTGGGACGTCGCGCGACGATCAAACTGCTGGACGACATGAATCAACTCGGTTTCCGGGAATCGACCCGCAGCGGTCTGTCCTTCGGCACCGACGATCTGGTCACGCCCGATTCCAAGCACAAGATTCTGGCCGATGCAGAGAAGAAGGTGATGAACTTCCAGAAGAACTACAACAAGGGACTCATCACCCCAGAAGAACGTTACAACCAAGTGCTCGATACGTGGACCCATGCCCGCGAATTGATCACCAAGGATATGCTTCAGGCGATGGAGCATGACGAACACCGCGGCACTTGGTACGTCAACCCGGTGTTCCTCATGGCATCCTCCGGTGCTCGAGGGGGGATCGAACAGATTCGACAGCTGGCCGGCATGCGTGGTCTGATGGCCAAGCCAACGGGGGAAATCATCGAATCGCCGATCAAGGCCAACTTCCGTGAAGGTCTCTCGGTACTCGAGTACTTCAGTTCGACTCACGGGGCACGCAAAGGTCTGGCCGACACCGCCCTCAAGACCGCCGACTCCGGTTACCTGACGCGCAAGCTAGCCGACGTTGCCCAGAACGTCGTCGTCACCATGCACGATTGCAAGACCAACCGAGGGATCACCAAGGGGGTCATCTATCGCGGCGAAAAGGTGGAAGTGCGTCTGGCCGATGCGATCAATGGACGCGTCAGCCGCCAGAACATCGTCAATCTGGTGACCGAGGAAGTGATCGTTAAAGAAAACGAAATGATCACCCCAGCCTCCGCTCGAAAGATCGAAGAACTGGGACTCGAAAAAATCCAGGTCCGCTCCCCCATGACCTGCGATGCACCGCTGGGCGTCTGCCGGCTTTGCTACGGTATGGACATGAGCACCGGCGCTCTGGTGGAAGAAGGGATGGCCGTCGGGATCATCGCAGCGCAGAGCATCGGCGAACCGGGTACCCAGTTGACGATGCGTACGTTCCACATCGGTGGGACGGCCGGTACCAGCGTCGAAGAAAGCGATATCAAGTCGAAGAAGGGCGGTCTGGTCCGCTTCACCCGTCTGCGGGTGGTGCGATCGGAAGAAGGGGTCGACATCGTTTTGACCCGAAACGGCGAGATCTCCATCGTCGATGCACGAGGCCGCGAAATCGAGAAATTCGAAGTGCCCACCGGTGCGAGACTGCTGGTTCAGGAAAACCAGGAAGTCACTCCCGGCCAGGTGCTCTGCGAATGGAACCCGCACAAGATTCCGATTCTGGCGGAAGTCAGCGGTAAAGTGCGCTACGAAGATGTGATCGAAGGGGAGACGATGCGCCTGGAGAAGGATCCAAGCGGCAACGTACGCGGAAAGATCATGGATCACCGCGGCGATAAGCACCCTCAGATCGTCATCGAAGACAAAGAAGGCAAACCGCTCGACGTCTATTACCTCCCAGAACGAGCCGTGATCACCATCGGCGAAGGGAAGAAGGTGACGGCTGGTGCCGAACTTGCAGAAATGCCTCGTGAAGCAACCGGCGTCAGCGACATCACCGGGGGTCTCCCACGCATCACCGAAATCTTCGAAGCCCGCAAGCCGAAAGACCCCGCAATCATCGCCGAAATCGATGGTGTGGTGGAAATCGTCAAGGAACGTCGTCGCGGCAAGCGAGCCATTGAAGTACGAAGCGAGAGCGGAGAAGTGCGGGAGCACCTGATTCCGCTCGGCAAACGATTCATGGTCCACTCGGGCGATACCGTCAAGGCCGGTCAGGCGCTGGTCTTCGGTCCTCTGGTGCCCCACGATATCCTCCGCGTCAGCGGCGAAGAAGCTGTTCAGCAGTATCTGCTACACGAAGTCCAGCAGGTCTATCGCTCCCAGCGCGTCGATATCAACGACAAGCATGTGGAAGTGATCATCGCCCGCATGCTTCGCAAGGTGAAGATCGAGAAGTCTGGGGACACCAACCTTTTGGAAGGCCTCGTGATGGATCGATTCGAATTCCAGCGGCACAACGACGAACTGGCCAAGTGCCTCAAGATCTCCGATCCAGGAGACAGCCAATTCCCAGTCGCCAGCGTGCAGCCAAAGGAAGCGGTCGAGCAAGCCAATGCCGCGATCGAAGGACTGGGTGGCAAACCCGCCAAGGGGAAGAAACCCAAGTCGGCTTCGGCCAGCCCACAGCTGCTGGGAATCACCAAGGCTTCGGTGCAAAGCAACAGCTTCATCTCCGCAGCCTCCTTCCAAGAGACCACCAAGGTGCTCACCGAAGCGGCTCTGGCGGGCAAGGTCGACCGACTGGTGGGGCTCAAGGAGAACGTGATCCTCGGTCACCTGATCCCTGCTGGAACCGGTTTCCGATCGTTCCAGGATTCGGAAGTCACCTACCGCAAAGAAGCTCTGGAAGACCTCCTCACGCGTGGTGCCGAAGCGATGGAGACCAACTATCCGTTGCTGAACTCTGCCCCTCCAGGGGCCACAGCACCCACCGACGATGAAGGCCAGTCGTACCAACCGCCGTCCGAAGACTGATCGCAGAGCCTCTCCATCGCGGCGCTCAAAACTCCAAAAGGGACAGCCCCTCCGGCTGTCCCTTTTTTGTTTCCGCCGACCAAGCTGTCGGTACCTGGGTGTGCATATCCCGTCGACTTTTCCTGTGAGCTACAGCCTGAGATTGCCAACCGATGCGACAGCGCGAATCGCGCAGGGCGAATCGCACAGGGAACTGGTCGTCTTGCGCGGACGAACGATCTGTGACTGTTCTTTCTTCGCGCCTTCGCGCCTTCGCGTGAGACCAACCGACTCCAGCCTCCTCCCACCGGGGCGATCACCAGCAACCCACGCACCCATCGCTCTTCCGGGAACGGCCCTTCACGCAGCACCCGCCGAAACCGAATCCCACCGCTACCAGATCGCCCCGCCTGAACATTCTAACGATCATTAGAATGTCAAAACATCCCAGCCCACGGGAGCGATAGCCGGGATGGTCTTGGGAGCCGGTCTATCCGAAATGGAATTGCCCCAGCCTTTCCGGCGAAGACGGATGCAATCTACTTCAGCGACGCCAGGTAGGCGACCAAGTCCGCCACCTCCTGCCCGGTCATCTGAAGGGTCAATCCGGAAGGCATCAGGGAATGCGGTAGCTCCTTGATTTCCGACAGCTCACGGGCATCCCATGTCTCCAGCGTCCCCTTTGCCGTCGCCAACGTGATCCGGTCGCCATCGCGACTTCGGATCAGTCCTTGTAGGATCGAGCCATCGGTGTGGAGGAGAGCGTGAGTCTGATAGGACGGCGAGATCTGCCGATTCGGATCATGCAACGCTTCGAAAATCTGGTTTGCCGTAAGTCGGGATCCGACGCCGTCGAGCCGCGGTCCCAGTTCGAATCCTTCCTTCCCTAACTGGTGGCACTGAAGGCATTGCAACCGGTTCCGGTCCACGAACAGCGACCGCCCTCTTTCCGGGGCTGCCTGGAGGCCGGACAGATCGCTCCAGATCGTCTCCTGACTCACCTTCGCAATTCGCATTGCGGGGGGCAGGAAGCCTTCAAACAGGGTTGCTATCAGCGGATCCGAATCCACCGCCAGTTTGCGAATCGCTACATCGCTGCTGGACTCTATGCCAGCGGAGTCCACCTGCCGCTCGAGAGAATCGATCGATCCCCAAAGGTCGACCGCCAGCCGAAGGGCCGACAAGCGGCGCGAGGGCGCGTCCTGCTGGGCATCCCCAGCCAAGGCATTCGCACGGGATGTCAGTGATGCAAGCTCTTGCGCTTCCAATGGAGTGGTAGGGACTGGTCCAAGACGAGTGATCCACTGCGATACCAGCGCCACCGCTTGGCCATCGATTTCCCGAGAACCTAGGTGGGGCATCCGACCGATGGAGCTGGAGGCAAGCCGATAGACCAGCGTGCTCTGTTCGGGACGGCCTTGCGCGATGATCTTCGCGTCGGTGATCCCGAACCCACCCTTCTCTGGCAACACATCGATTCCCTTGAGCGATTCCAGTGGATCGACGATGCGCAGGGAAAGGGCCAGCCCAGAGCCCCCTCCGAACTGATGGCAGTGCGCGCAATTGACGTGCAGGTAGGACCGGGCGCGATGATCCAAGGAGTCCTCTTGGGAATGCGACAGCGGCGACTCCGCGCTGGCTTCAGGCGGAAGATCCTTTCCCTGCGGATCGATCGACCGAATCACCCCCGCAGCAGACAATCGCTCCCACTGCGAAACCTCTGCATCGATAGGTCGATGCAATTGCCTCGACTGAAATGCCAAAGTCGTTTCAGACCACGGATTGTGACACTGGAGACATTCGCTGCGACTGGCGACCCGCCAAGCTCCCCTGGATGTGCCGATCGACAGCCCTTCGGCAGGTGCCAGACTGGCGTCGTCCTGACGGTCGTTCCAGACATAGCTGTAACCTCGCCATCCCCGTTCATCGAAGTGAAGCACCTGCGTCTCCAAACGCCTACCATCCCGCTCGATCGTCTTGGCCAAAACGCTTCCCACGGGAAAGTGGAGTCGGCTGCCGAACATGTTCAGATGCTTCAACGGTACCGCCTGACTGTAGGCCATCACCGCCGCTCCTTTGGGCAGCGCCACGTGGTAGATCGACTGGGCATGATCCTGCCACATCGGATGGTTGATCTCGAAGGGGACCACCCAGGATTCAGGCTTCAGCGTTGGCAAATCTTCATACAGCCCCGTTTGGCTCAGCAGCTTGGGAAAGCTCTGGGAAAGAGCCAACTCGGCTTCGTACTGCGGGTTCTCCACCAGTCGAAAAAGGGGAGTCGCAGGTCCGTGATGGACCACCAGCACATCGCCCTTGTGACCAGGTTCGATGGCGACGACCTTGATGGGTGCCTGAGCGATCTCTCGGTGCTTTCCTCCAGGCTCGATCGGCAGACTCCAAAGACGGCCCGTCACCCAGTCTCCGAAAACATATTGCCCCTCGAGGCTGGGAATCGAATCGCCACGATAGACAAAACCTCCGGTGATCGACGCCGCATCGCTATGAGGAAGCGCCGCTCGGGGCGGAAGAATGGGTGTGGGACCCACTGGCAACTGGGGCCGCAACAGTTCCTCACCCTCCCGAACACTCCATCCATAATTTCCCCCTCTCACCACTTCCTGCACCATCTCCCACTTCTCCCAGCCGACGTCTCCCAGCCAGAGGCGGCCTGTCGAAGGATCGATCGCCATCCGCCAAGGATTGCGAAACCCATACGCCCAGACTTCCCCCCGCGCACCCGGATGGCCGACGAAGGGATTGTCCTGGGGAATCCGGTAGGGCTGATCGTTCGTCGCAGCGCGAACATCCAACCTGAGAACGCTCCCTAGGAGATCCGAGATGTCTTGACCGGTGGCCAGCCCATCAGGCGGGCTAGGATCGGTCGCATCTCCCGTGCTAACCAACAAACAGCCACTACCATCGAAAACCAGGTCACAGCCATTGTGTCCCCCCGATTGCCACTGGAGGATTGGCAGTTCCGAGCTTGCATCGATCCTGGGAATCGGATCGGATTGGACAGCGAAGCGGGAGATGCGACTACCGGTAGGAAATGGCTTCCCATCCTTGGCAGCCAAAATCATGCAGACATACAGATACCGATTGTTTTTGAAATCAGGATCGAATGCAAAGGAATAAACCTCTTTGACCCCTTGCACCCGCGTCGCATCAAACGATTGAACCTTTTCCTTGAGATCAACCACCAACTCCTTGACGGGTGGACTGGCAGTCGGGTCGAAACTCCAGATTTTGCCCCCCAGCTCGCAAACCAGATATCGCTGCAAGTCGGGTTGCCACCGCACTTGCATCGGGTCATCGAAGGTCAATTCGGGCAGCCATGGCTTCAAACGAAACGGATGCGGCGGATCCGGGGAGCCGACTAGCCGCGAGCCGCCGGTGCGAGACTGACCCATCAGGGGATGATCCAGCCAAGTAGCCAACGAGAGGCACACGAGAAAAAGTGCGCTGCGTCGCGCCCAGAGCAGGCAGACCATCGACATCCAACAATCCATGGCAGGGGCTCCCGGGAAGAGAAGGTGAACCCTTTCATCGTAACCGATGCAACCGATTGAACTCGATTTCAGTGGTTCGTTTCCGGCAACTCCCGACACCGGTCCCACGCGATCCAGGGCACTTCTCGACCCTCCCTGCATCCCATCCTATTTCTTGGCCTATGCGGGTTGCGATCGCTTCACTGCCGCGACTCAAGAAATGCCTGTGGCCACAGCAACCAGTCAAACTCCCGCATGGAGGGTGAGATCCGTCGCGCGCCTTGCATCCCTAGCTCTTGCCTCCACGACTCCATCTCGCCAATTCCGATCGGCCGGACGGATACGCACCACAGAATTGCCGGATGGACCTATTTCTTTCCATCTCGGGGACTGCTTCCATCTCCCGGGGCCCGGGAGGCTTTGGGATAACGTACCACCTTCTGATCGTTTTTCTGAGGAGCACCCGGATTGCTGCGGCCCTTGCGAATGATCGTCTCGAAGGCCTCCTGAAGTTCCTTCAGTCGGCCGGAGTGCATCTGGGCGAGGTTGTTTTTTTCGCTCAAGTCCTCCTCCAGTTGATAGAGTTCGGGAGGGGATTTGGCGATGTACTTCCAGGGGCCTAAGCGAAAGCTGGGCAGGCCGTCGCAGGCGGTACTGACCGCATGTTCCCGAACCGGTTTCTGGCCTCCCTTGAGCAATGGTAGGAAGCTGAAGCTGTCTTCGCCCACCTCCTCCGGCAACGGCTGCCCCAGGATATCGGCCAGCGTCGCCATCAGATCGGCTTGATGGACCAAGGGATGGCAGACTGTCCCGGCTTCCACGACCGCAGGCCACTTCACAATAAAGGGGACGCGATGGCCCCCCTCGTAGACCTGCGATTTATAGCCCCGCAGTGGACCACTGGGAAAATGTCCTTGTGACTCCAAGTCCTGAACTCCGATGTAGGATGCGCATCCGTTATCCGAAGTCAAAAGCACCAGAGTGTTTTGGTCGACCGACGCCTCCTTCAGTGCATCCAGCACCGCACCGATAGCAGCGTCGGTCTCCATCACCAGATCGGCATAGTCGCTCCCCAAGCCACTCTTTCCCCGCCACGGTTCGTTAACCGCCAGTGGAGTATGAGGGGAAGTCAGCGGTAGATAGAGGAGAAAGGGATTTCCGGCGGCGGCTTGCTGGTGAATGAACTGCCTCGCGCGGGCCACCAAGGCTGGCAGCACCTCGTTCAATTGCCACTGAGGAAGGGCAGGCCCCTGCAGGCTGGCTTGGTTCTTCACCAGCATCGATTCGGGCAAAAGAGCGCTAGGAATCCCCACCGTTCGGTCATCTTCCAGGAAACAGTAGGGAGGCCAATTCGGCACGTCGGTACCGAAGTAATGGTCGAACCCACAGGCTGTTGGTCCCCCTGGTATGGGTTGGGAAAAAACCTCCTTCCACACCTTGCGATGCTCGTCGGTCACCTCGACAGAAACCTTTCCACCGCCACCCGGCTTACCACCGAATCCCTGAAAAAACTTCTTCTGCGCCTCTTGGATCGGCCAATTGTGTCCCAGATGCCATTTTCCGATCGCCGCTGTGGCATACCCATGCTGACGCGCTAGCGATGCAATCGTCCAACGATCTGCCGGAATCAGTGGTCGCTCCCAAACCCCGACGATGCCCGATTGCAGGCGCGTCCTCCAGTGGTAGCGTCCGGTCAGTAGCGTGTATCGCGATGGTGAGCAGCAGGCGCTGCTGGAATGACCATCGGTAAATCGCATTCCTTCGGCGGCCAACCGATTCATGTGAGGCGTTGGGATTCTGCTGCGGTCGGGGTCATTGGCCTGCAGATCGCCATAGCCTAGATCATCTGCCAGGAGGATCACGACATTGGGCTTCTCGGCACTGGCCTGCCGGCTGCACCAGCAGATCAAAAAGCAAAGAGAGCATCGCAACCACCAAGTATCGATCACCCAACTCATCGGTCATCCTCCTTCATCACCACGGCGATGAAATCGAGTTGCATTGGTCGGCGAAGAGTGGCACGGGAACTGGCGCGACCAAGGTAACGCCGCAAACTCGATCCGCCACCACCAAGATCCACTCGACCATCGCACTTGTTGAACTCTTCGTCGCGGTCACTACCGCGTCCTGCGGTCGAAAATCGTCCCCTGTTCCTGGCGACGCCGCCAACCTCAGTTTACGTCACTTTTTCGGTGATAAGGTCGCTGCGATTGCACCATCTCTTAGGAAAGACCGAAGGCCCTTGTGACCCGAGGCTCCCGCCTCGCTTGGTCCATCTGGGATGATTGTGGGTGTCGGTCCCCGCGGCATCAGGTTGGAGTCGCCCATGGAAGGTCACTGGATGGCTTGTACCCAACCGCGAGGATGAATCCGCCATTGCGGCACCTCAGCATTTTGTCTTTGTGGCTGAATCTCGACACACAGACCAGCATCATGGCCGGATCCACTCCTTGTTGAACCGGCGGCTTTCCGCTGCGAGCCAGTCAGCAAGGAGCCCATCGCAGGCTGCGCGGCCTTTTTGTCCCTGAGAAAAATCGGCTCCCCAAGGTGCCTTGCGGATCGGACAGGTTCGGGACACCATTACGGAACGATCGCCGATCGCAAGGACTGGCGATTTGGTGTCCATGTCTCCACCAGGAATCGATCCAGGTGCCCGAAAACAAATCCCGTCCGACTGAACCTTCCCCTTCCCGCCGGCCGTGGCGAACGATCGGAGCGATCGTTGCGACCCTGGGCCTTGGGATGTTGGCATTCTGGGGCTGGTGGTGGAGTGGCGGCGGCATCGACCGCAGCAAGCTGGCGGAAGCCCCACGTTACGTCGGTCGGCAATCGTGCGCCACCTGCCATCAGGAGCAGATGAAGGGATTTGAAGGGTCGCACCACGATCGAGCGATGGACTTGGCGACCAAAGAAACGGTGCTGGCCGATTTCAACGACATCCGATTGGAGCATCAAGGGGTAGCCGCAAGGATGTTCCGAGATGGAGATCGTTTCCTAGTTGAGACAGAGGGGCCGGACGGCAAGCCCGGAGTCTTCGAGGTGCGCTACGTCTTTGGTGTCGAACCGCTTCAGCAGTACATGGTGGAGACGCTGCCGGCGGCCACCTCGTCGACCGACGACCTGCGACCGGGAGCCGGACAGGTGCAGGTGCTTCGATGGAGCTGGGATACGCATCGGTCCAAGTGGTTCCACCTGGATCCCCCCGACGTCCACGACAGGATCGATCCGGAAGATCCCCTTCACTGGACCGGTGTCGCTCAGAGATGGAATGTCATGTGTGCCGAATGCCACAGCACCAATCTCACTAAAGGTTTTGATGTGGAGACGGCAAGCTACCTGACGCAGTATTCCGAGATCGATATCAGCTGTGAATCGTGCCATGGTCCCGCAAGCCGCCACCTGCAGCTGGTCGATCATTGGTGGCCAAGAAAAGACCGGCAGTTCGGCTGGGGCCTCGCACCGCTCAAGCAATCCTCGCTCGACCAGATCCAGGCCTGTGCACCCTGTCACGCCCGGCGCGAAATGATCGCCGAAGGTTTCAAGGCGGGTGATCTCTACGACGACTATTTCCTGGAAGCATTCCTGACCGAAGGAACCTACTTTGCCGACGGGCAAGTGCAGGATGAGGTCTACATCCACGGATCCTTCTTGCAGAGCAAAATGTTCCACAAGGGGATTCGCTGCACCGATTGCCATGACCCGCACACCGCCCGACTGAAGCACTCGGGCAACGAGGTCTGTACCTCCTGCCATCAGCATCCGGCCGCCAAATACGACTCCGTCGCGCATCATTTCCACCCAGTTGGCAGTTCGGGCGCCAGTTGCGTCGAGTGCCATATGCCACCGACCACCTACATGGATGTCGATCCCCGACACGATCATTCCTTCCGCATCCCTCGCCCCGATCTCAGCCTGAAGCTTGGTACCCCCAATGCATGCAGCAGCTGCCACTTCGCGGACAAGCGATGGACTCGCCCCGACCGGCCCCATCTTCGCCAATACGGAGACTGGGTCGCTGAAGCGGCACGAGGCGACCAGGAAGCGAAAGAACTGCTCCGGCAGATGGATCAGTGGAGCGAAGATGCGGTGGCGAAGTGGTACGGTACCGAGCGAAAGACGCCGGAGCATTTCGGTGAGGCGCTGCATGCGGCTCGCACCGGTTCCGAGGAGGCGCTGCAACTGGTTCCCAAGTGGATGGCCAAGCAGGGCCCGGAATCTCCGGCGATCGTCCGCGCCACCGTTCTTCAGGAATTCGCTCGATTCTACCCAAAACAAGCTGCGCTGCTCGGTCGAGAAGCGGCCAAAGATCCCTCGCCGCTGGTCCGCCGCGCTGCGACTGCCGCTCTGGGTACTATCCCCGATCCTGGAACACGGGCCCTAGCTGAAAAGCCTCTTTTGGCCGATCCTGTCCGATCGGTTCGAGTCGAAGCAGCGGCACAAATCGCGACCGCTGGACCCGATCAAGTCCGTGCGGTGCGTTCCCCCGAGTGGGACCGCGCCTGGCAGGAACTGCTCGATCGCCACCACGCCAACCGCGATCGCTCTGGCGCCCACCTGGGACTGGGACTGCTTGCCGAGCAGATGGGCAAGCCGCAGCAGGCGATCGAGCACTATCGCGACGCTTTGCGTTTAGAACCCCAGGCGACTGGCCCCCGATCGAACCTTGCGGTCCTCTACGACGTCATGGCCGACTCGGTGTCGGGAGAGCGTCTGACGCCAGAGGATGCAAAACTGAAGGAATCTTGGCGACAGCAGGCCAAGAAGATGCGGGAAGAGGAGTTGCCTCTTTTGCTGCGTGATGCCGATCTGCTCCCGAAGGAACCTTCGCTGCAATACCGCAGCGGTCTGGCTCTTTATATGGCCGATCGCAATGAGGAAGCCTTGCAGAGAATCCAACGCGCGGTTGACCTGGCACCCGAAGAGGCTCAGTACCGAACCACCCTGGTCCTGCTTTTGCAGAAGATGGAGAAACTCACCGAAGCCATCGACGCGCTTCGCCCACTCCTCGATCGCCAACCCGACGATCCCGGACTCTCCCAACTGCTTCGACAGTTGCAGCAGCAAGCGCTCGCCCCTCCCCCGACCTCCCCAGGGACTCCCTGAATCGGAGCCGCTCAGTGAAATCCCTGGGGCCAGGGGAACTGGGGACATTCGCCGTTTGCACCCGGCGATTGGGCTACAATGAAGCGAATTCCGCTCTACCCGCCTGACCTCTGATGTACCTATCGAGCCATGCCATGAAGTCGATCGGCCTCCTGGGATGCCTTTGGTTCTGCCTTGCGTCCCTGCCTGCATTCGCCACCGACCAGTCAGTCGGCACGCGCGACCAACAAGCGATTCGGCTGCTGCTGTCCCGCTGTGCCGGGTGCCACGGGGAGGACGAACAACAGGGCAACCTCCGATTGGACCGCCGCGATTCCCTGGCATCTGGTGGGGATTCTGGCCCGTTGCTTCCGCTAAAGGATCCTTCCGAGCATCCGCTGATTCAGCGAATCACCGCATCCGACCCAGACCTACGCATGCCGCCGGAGGGAGAGCCGCTTTCGAGCGCTGAAGTCGAACTGCTGCGTCAATGGCTGCTAGATGCCGCCCCCTGGGAAAAGTCGCTCGACCGCAAGTGGCTGCAACAGGAGTTCCTTCCGGGGAAGGAGCACTGGGCATGGAAACCTCTGAATCGGCCTACGGTACCGCCCGTAGACCCTTGGCAATGGTCGAATCATCCGATCGATCGCTTCATCGCTGATGCCATGCAAATCGAAGGGGTGCAACCGATGCCGCAAGCATCCCTGCAGGTACTGGCCCGCCGGATGTCAGCGGATGTCCTTGGGCTTCCCCTCGATTTCGAACAGCTGCCGATGGAAGAGCTCAATCGCCACGAGGAAGGCCTATGGCTGGATCGCCAAGTCGATGCGATGCTCGCTTCGCCACGAGCCGCCGAGAGGTGGGCACGTCACTGGCTGGATGTGGTGCGATTTGCGGATAGCGACGGGTTTGAAACCAATCAGCCAAGACCGAATGCCTACCGTTACCGCGACTATGTCCTTGAGGCGTTGCGTCACGATCTGCCCTACGACCAATTCGTGCGGGATCAGATCGCGGGAGATCAGTATGGCAAGGATGCAGCGACCGGATTCCTGGTGGGTGGCCCATGGGATCGCGTCAAGAGTCCCGATCCTGTCCTGACAGCCAACCAGCGCGCCGATGAACTGCATGATATGGTCAGCACGACGGGCAGTGTGTTTCTTGGGATCACCATCGGCTGCGCTCGATGCCACGATCACAAATTCGACCCCGTCTCCCAGCGCGACTACTACGCCATCAAGGCCTGTCTCTCTGGTGTCCAGCATGGCGAGAGGCAGCTCCCACAGGAATCCGCAGCCGGCTTGATACAGCCTACGGAACCATCGGAGCCCCCCGAGAAGATCGCCCGTAGATTGGAACAGTCGATCGCTGACCGGACCCCGACCACTACGCGATCTTCCCTGAAACTGCTCGACGATACCCCCTCGGAAATGAACTCTCTGCTACCTGGCAGTGCCGTGGCCGCTCATGCCGACGGGCCAGACTGGGGGCAAAAACAGCAGGATCCGGTTCGATACGGCATCGTCAATCTCGGCCAGTCCTACACCTGGTGGAACGCTCCCGCAAAAACCGATGTCGCGACTTGGCGGCTGGCAGATCACGATGGAATCGACGGCCAGGAAGAGTCGTCCGATACCAAATCGATTCTGCTGCGGATCTGGGTCTCTTGGGGAGCCGGCTGGCCGACGCACGCGCCAGATGCCAGTTACTGGATCGATAGCGACGGGAACCTAGCGACCCCGGACGATCAGACGCTTCTGGTGGAGGTCGATCAGCGCTACCCAACTGTCGGTTCGGAGGGGATCGAGATTCCCTCTGAGAGTCGCTGGAGCGGTCTGAAGGATCTGGGAATTCACTCGGTCACAGACCGATCGGTTCTCCTCCTTCGATCCGGATCCCAGCCCTCTCCCGTTACTGCGGACATGGTGGTGATCGAAAGAGAACCCGATCAGCGAACGACATCGCAGTTGCCGGCTCTTCGGAGTCCCGTCGATCCGGAATGCAATATCGAGCGGATCGATGCAGCAGGAGTTACCTCCCTGAGAATGACGATCGATGCGACCAATGGTGCCGAACCCTGCATCGACGAAGTGGAGTGCTATTCTCCCGAAGGATTGAATATCGCCCCCAAAGCGAAACTCTCCAGTTCGGGCGACTTCCCGGGCAATGCATTTCACAAGCTGGAGCACTTGACCGATGGGATCCGAGGCAACGCCCGATCCTGGATTTCCAACCAAGCTGGGAAGGGATGGGTGCAACTCGATTTCGCAAGTCCTGTAGAGATCGCATGGATTCGATGGAGCCGCGATGGGGAAGATCGTCCGGTCTACCGTGATCGATTGGCCACAGCGTATCGCTGGGAGGCCCGATTCGACTCGGTGGAGTGGAGATTGGTCAGCAGCCATCGAACCCGCATGTCGCTGCCATTGGCCGCAAACGATCAAGTCACGCGAGACTGGGTTCCCCCCCAACTCGCCGAAACGCTTCGCGGCCAGTGGCTGGCTGATTGGCGGAAGTGGCAGGCGGCTCGCGCGGCCTCCCGTGGCGTTCCAACAGGACCGATGGCCTATGCGGGACGCTTGGGGATACCCGAACCGGTGTCGCGGCTGCACCGAGGCGACCCGATGCAGCCACGCGAATCGGTTCCCCCCGCTGGAATCCAAGCGATCGGGACGCCGTGGGCGTTGCCTTTCGAGAGCGGGGATGCGGAGCGACGAACCCAGCTGGCTCATTGGATCGCCAGCCCCGGTAATCCGCTGACGGCGCGCGTCCTGGTCAACCGACTGTGGCTTCACCACTTCGGACGCGGTCTGGTTGGCTCCCCCAGTGACTTCGGTACCCAGGCCGGCGTCCCTTCTCACCCAGAGCTGCTCGATTGGCTGGCGTGCGAGTTGATCGAGAGAGACTGGTCGTTGCAGGCGATCCATCGCTTGATCTTGACGTCAGCCACCTACCGCCAGCAGGCGAGACACGAAGCCGACGCGAGGATGGACCGGCTGTATGTCGGTTTCACCCCAAGGCGATTGGAGGCGGAGCCGCTGCGGGATGCAATTCTCTGGTCGGCTGGGAACCTCGACCTTCGCTGGGGTGGCCCGGGGTTCGATCTGTTTCAGCCCAACACCAACTACGTCAAGGTTTACGAAAGCCTTGAAGATCCAGGTCCTGAAACGTGGCGGCGCATGATCTACCAGTCCAAGCCGAGGATGCAATTGGAGTCGACGTTTGGCCCTTTCGATTGCCCGGATGCCGGACAGGTAACGCCCAAACGCAACAGCTCCATCACGCCGCTTCAGTCGCTCAGCCTGCTCCACAGCCCCTTTCTTTTACGGCAGGCCAAGGCGCTGGTCGATCGGTCGATCGAGGAATCGGATGGCTCACCCTCGGAAGCGATCTCCCGAATGTTTCAGCGGACCCTGGGGCGATTGCCGCAAGAGGCGGAATGGAAAGCGGCCCAGGAATTGTCGGAACAACACGGACTGGTCGCCGTTGCCCGAGCTTTGCTCAACAGCAACGAATTCCTCTATCTGGACTGATCCGCCGCGAGGGCCGGGTGCCCCGGGAAGATGAAGACAGCCAGGCAAAATGAAGACGGCCAGGGAAAAAATCCCTGGCCGTCATTCGACTGTTGTATCGACAAGTTGACTGGCTAGATCAGCCCGCCTTGACCAGGTTGATCGCCTGGAGCGCGTCGTAGTAGTCGCGAGTCACCTCGAGCACTTCGTCGTTGTAGAACCCAGAGACAAAAGGCTTCTCGGCAGGGGTCTGCGCATCGAGGATCTGCTTTTCCTCTTCCTCTTCCGAGTTCAGTTCCGCGCGTCGCTTCAGAAAATCTTCTTCCTTGAGACTGACGTACTTCTCTTCCTTCTGCTTCTTGTAAAACTCGATTCGCTTCAGCAGCTTGTCGAAATCCTCCGACTGCTCAACGCGTGCGATCGACTTTTGCTGGAGTTGCGTACGAATCGCGTCGTTGACCATCTGGTAATGCTGATGCTCCTGCGCCTCCACCTCGTCGGGCGGCAGCGCGTAGTCGAGATCCGATTCACCGATATCCATGTAGGCGGTGATCGACGGCAGGACGACGTCGGCAGCGACTCCTTCCCTCTGGGTGCTTTGTCCATTGGGGAGATAGAACTGCTGAATGGTCAGCTTGAGCGCCCCGTAGGGCTTGCCAGCAGGGGCTCGGAACAGCATTTCGCCAATATCCAGGAGGGTCTGAACCGTCCCCTTTCCGTGGGTCTGAGGATCGCCCACCACCAGGCCTCGCTGGTAGTCCTTGATCGCACCGGCGAAGATTTCGCTAGCGCTGGCGCTCATCTTGGAGGTCACCACCACCAGGGGACCATCCCAGGCAACCCCTCGTTCTTCATCCTCATAGGGCTGGACCGCTCCGCTGGGATCCTTCACCTGAACCACTGGCCCACGGTCGATGAAAAGGCCGGTGCAGTTGATGGCTTCGGTGAGCGACCCACCACCGTTTTTGGATAGGTCGAGCACTACGGAGTCGACCCCTTTCTCCTTGAAGTCCTTCAAGATGTTTCGCACATCGCGGGTCGTGCTGCGATAGTTCGGCTTGTTTTCCCTAGCGCCATCCATATCCAGATAGAAGCTGGGAAGGTTGAGGTAGCCGATCTTGTAGGGGCTGCCATCCGCCTTCTGGAATCGCTCCAGCACCTCGCCCCGCGCCGCTTCGTCTTCCAGCTGGATCTTGGCCCGCACGATCTCAAAGACCTGTCGGCCTCCACCCAACTTCGGCTCGACAGTCAACCGGACTTTGGTCCCTGCGGGGCCTCGGATCAGATCGACGACGTCGTCCGTTTTCTTCTCGACAACATCGACATCCTCGGGGCTGCCTTCCTGCCCGACAGCGACGATGCGATCGCCCTTCTTCAATCGGCCATCTTTCTCCGCTGCCCCCCCAGGGACGATCGACATCACCGTCACATAGCCATCTTCCGAACGGAGCGAAGCACCGATGCCATCCAGCGACAGCTTCAGCTGAATGTCGAAATTGCTTTGGGCCCGTGGTGCCATGTAGGTGGTATGAGGATCCAGCGACGTGGTGAACGCCGAGAGATAGAACTCCAGAAGTTCGTACACGTCCATCTGCGATCCGTTGCGCTCCTGCACTCGGAAGCGACTATGGAGCTGTTTCCGGATTTCGTCGATCTGCTTGCCGTCGGACTTTAGGTCGAGCAGATTCAGTTTGATCGTCTTTCTCCAGCGATCCTTCTGCTCTTCTTCGCTCTTGGGATAGCTGACCACATCGCGATCGATCGCCACCGTTTCGTCGACGGTGAAATCGTGATCGGCGTCGATCCAGGCGTGGATCATCGGCATGGCGGCGGTCAGTCGCTGGTTGTATCGCCGGAAGACGTCATAAGCGAAGCTGACATCCCCCCCCAGCATCATGTCGTCCAGCTGCTCTCGCTTCTGTGCAAATTCATCGATATCCGCCTGCAGAAAATACATCTTCATCGGATCGAGGAGACGCAAGAACTGATCGAACGCTCGCCGCGATATCTCGTCGTCGATCTTCGCTTTGGAAAGGTGGCCATTCTGCAGAAGCCGACTGACGGTGCGGGTGATCAGTCGATCCTGGGAAGATGGCTTGGGGGTCTCGAGGACTCGCGGGAACTCTTCCGCATGGCTTTGGCCGACGCTGGTCGCCAGAGAGCTAAGCCCCAGGGCGATGCCCAGAAGCGAATTCTTTCGCGCTTGTGCGCATCGAGATGCAGCCATTAGCTTGCGAGGTTTCATCTTGAAGGATGCTTTCTTTGGTGTTGTGGGCTCAATTCACCCTAGCTGGAACGCTGGGGTGCGATCCGCGTAACGTCATATCCAACGGGATCCGAACGGAACCATCCCCGGCCAATCCTAGGGAATCGCCCAATCAGGTGCAACATGGTTCGCCTTAGCTCTGGATGGCCCCCCGCAACTCGCCGCCTCTGGTTAGTCCATCCAGCGGCTGTCTGCCTACCAACGCCATGGCTTCCAAGGATTCAGCCGTTTGCGGAGCGTTCCGGCCGCCAGTCCACAGAAAGTTTCCGCCAGACTTGTAACCGATAGCTGGTGCAGGCCATTCACCAAGTCGCCAGACTGGGTTTTCGGGAGGCCGTTTTCCAGTTGAATCCCTAGAGGTTCAGCCAAGTAGTATCGTTGCTGGGGGCAATTCCCCTGAAGTTCCTGCCGTTTTTCCCGCAATTGCTCCATCAGCTCCCCCGGAAATAGCAGATGGGGCTGCAGAAAAAAACGCTGGTACTTGGATGCGGGCAGGCTACCCAACAGTTCCGTCACCGACGGTTTGGCAGCGGCAAAGAAACCGACTTTCAGATGGGGAATCCCGCACCGACGCTGTCGCAACACCGCCAGGCGGCGCATCGCCCCGACGGCTTTCCGGTCGCTTGCCCCGCGCCCCAGCATCACCAGGCAGCTGGTGGGTCCCGACAGGAGATTCGCCAGTTTTTCTCGGTCGCACTCTCCCTCCTCCCGCTCGATCGACTCGATCAGCCTCTGGTGCGAAAGGGCCAGGACCTCGGCCGAGCAGCCCAGGGGGGGTGACTGGGCTTCCACCTGCACGCCGGTCTCCCGGGCGGCTTGCGCCACCCCTTGGGGTATGTCCGCCTTGGCATGCCCCGCCTCAAAAAGCAGGATCGGAACGGTAACCAGTCGCTTCACTCCGCGGCTTGCCAGACGCTGGACCCCTTCCTCGATGGTCGGTTGAGCCAGTTCGAGAAAGCACCCTTCGACCGGGCAAGGGGAGGCGATCTCTGCGATTTGCTGGGAGAGAGTCAGCAGCTGCTGGACCCCCTGGGAGTTTCGAGTCCCATGGCCGACCACCAGGAGACCACCCCCGCGGCTGGTCCACGCATCCCAAGGGCTCTCCCCTCGTCGTTTGCCTCCGGTCACCGCCCACCTCCGGTCGCCTGGGTCTCTTCAAAAACAGAACGGGAGGAAGGGTCGAAAACCCAAGCAGAATTGACGATTTTTCCCCTGACCGATAAACTCGTCGCCACCGGTAGTTGTTTCCATGTAAGCCAGTTTAACGGAAGGATCTCGAACTCAAATGGCCTCCAAAATGATCTATTACTTCGGCAAGTCGCGAACGGATGGCGCGGGGGACATGAAGTCCTTGCTTGGGGGCAAAGGGGCCAACTTGGCCGCGATGACCAAAATCGGCCTTCCAGTTCCATCGGGCTTCACGATCACTACCGAAGTCTGCGTTCATTATTACAAGAATGGCAAAAAGTTTCCCGAGGGTCTTCTGACCGACTTGAATCGCGCCATCGCCTGGATGGAAAAGGAAACCGGCAAGAAGTTTGGCGACGTCAGCAACCCTTTGCTGGTATCGGTGCGATCGGGCGCCCGCGACTCCATGCCCGGCATGATGGATACCATCCTCAACCTGGGACTCAACGACAGCACCACGGAAGGCCTGGCGGAAGCGACCAAAAATCCCCGCTTCGCCTGGGACTCCTACCGCCGTTTCATCCAGATGTACGGCGATGTGGTGATGGGGGTGCAGAAGCGGCATGAGAATGAGCATGAGCCGTTTGAAGAGGTGATGCACCACCTGAAGCAGGAAGTGAAAGTCAAAGAAGACACGGAGCTGACGGAAGCTCATCTGAAGGAGTTGGTCAAGCGATACAAGGCGCTCATTCGCGAGCGAACAGGCAAGTCGTTCCCCACCGATCCGGTCAAGCAGCTGGAAGGTGCCATCTCTGCGGTCTTCGGCAGCTGGATGAATGAACGTGCGATTCTCTACCGACAGAAGTACCGCATTCCAGACGAGTGGGGGACGGCGGTCAATGTCCAGAGCATGGTCTTCGGCAACATGGGCGATGACTGCGCCACCGGCGTCGCATTCACCCGCGACCCAGCGACCGGCGAGAATGTCTTCTACGGCGAGTATCTGGTCAACGCTCAGGGTGAAGACGTGGTGGCTGGTGTACGCACCCCACTGAAGATCGCCGACATGGCTCACGACAAGATCATCGGCCCGGCCTACAAGGAATTGGTCGAAGTCCGCAAGATCCTGGAAAAGAACTTTGGCGATGTGCAGGACTTCGAGTTCACCATCGAGAAGAAGAAGCTGTACATGCTTCAGACTCGCAACGGCAAGCGAACCGCTCTGGCCTACGTGAAAATCGCTCACGACATGGTCAAAGAAAAGCTGATGACCCCGGAGCATGCCGTGCGATCGGGTGACCCAGAAGCCCTCAATCAGTTGCTTCAGCCGATCTTCGACACCGACGCCTATGCCAAGGCGAAGAAAGAAGGACGGCTGATGGCGGTTGGACTTCCAGCCGGACCAGGCGCCGCTTCGGGCGCCGTCGTCTTCACCGCTGCCAAGGCGGAACAGCTAGCCGCCAAGGGGCAACCCGTCGTGCTCGCCCGAATCGAAACCAGCCCCGAGGACCTGCGCGGCATGATCGCCGCCGATGGCATCCTCACCGCTCGCGGTGGGGTCTCCAGCCACGCCGCTCTGGTCGCACGACAGATGGGGAAAGTCTGCGTCGCCGGTGCCGGGGATGTCGAAATCGACTACCACAAGGGTACGCTCAAGTGCAAGGGTGTCACACTCCGAGAAGGAGACGCCATCAGCATCAATGGATCGACCGGTGAAGTCTTCCATGGCAAGATCGCCACCGCCGACAGCGAGCTGAAGCAGGTACTTGTCTCCAAGAAGATGAAGCCATCCGATAGCAAGGTCTTCCAGTACTACAACTTCATCATGAAGCTGGCAGACGGCTACCGCAAACTGGGACTTCGCACTAATGCAGACCAGCCCGACCAGGTGGCCAATGCCATCGCCTTCGGGGCGGAAGGGATCGGACTTTGCCGCACCGAGCACATGTTCTTCGAAGGGGATCGGATCATCGCTGTCCGTCAGATGATCCTGGCCCAGGAAGAATCGGATCGCAAGAAGGCACTGGCCAAACTGCTCCCCTACCAGCAGAAGGATTTCGAGGGGATCTTCCGAGCCCTCGACGGTCGCCCAGCCTGCATCCGTCTGCTCGATCCACCGCTCCACGAATTCCTGCCCCAGTCGGACAACAAGAAGGGCCAGGAAGAAGTCGCCAAGCAGCTTCGCATCTCGGTCGAAGAAGTCACCAAGCTGGTGCACGAACTCCATGAGTTCAATCCAATGCTTGGCTTCCGAGGCTGCCGACTGGGAATCGTCCGGCCCGAGATTTCCGAAATGCAAGCTCGTGCCATTTTCCAGGCGGCCGCAGCTGTCCTGAAGGATGGTATCAAGGTCAAACCGGAAATCATGGTGCCGCTGGTCGGCTTCAAGAAGGAACTCGACCTCCAAGTCGAGATCATTCACCGTGTGGCCGGCGAAGTCATGAAGGAAACGGGAAAGAAATTCCCTTACTCCGTCGGTACGATGATCGAAGTCCCTCGTGGAGCCCTGACGGCCGACGAGATCGCCGAGACAGCCGAGTTCTTCTCTTTCGGCACCAACGACCTGACACAGACATGCCTTGGGATGAGCCGCGACGACAGCAACTCGTTCCTCCCCGCCTACCAAGGACTGGAAATCGTGAAGGCGAATCCATTCGCCTCGATCGATACCACAGGGGTTGGCCAGCTGATGAAGATCGGCGTCGAAAAAGGGCGTTCCAAGCGGCCTGACCTTAAGATCGGTATCTGCGGTGAGCATGGCGGCGATCCATCGTCGGTCATGTTCTGCCATACCGCAGGTCTCGACTATGTCAGCTGCTCTCCTTTCCGAGTTCCCATCGCTCGCCTAGCAGCAGCTCAAGCGGCTCTTCGCGAGCAGGCGGCAGCTTCGAAGGCAACCGTCAAAAAGGTTGCTGCTAAGAAGAAGCCTGCGGCGAAGGTCTCCAAGACCAAGTCGCCCGCAACCAAATCGCGACGTGGCTAATCATCCGCGATTTGGCGTTCAGCAGAAAAGCAAGAAAGACCTGCCCATTGCGGCAGGTCTTTTTTTGGCTCCACCCGACATTTTTGTGTGTCAGTGGGTCACGATGGAGTGAAAATACCTAATCGTGACTACTGGTCTCTCACGGAGACGCCGAGCCACGGAGAGTGAATGGCCGAATCGACTTTTTTGTATCTCTGTGCCTTTGTGACTCCGTGAGATCCACTGTGCGATAGGAACGCCGGTGCGAGGCCGAAGAATGCGATTCGTTTCGGGTCGCTTTAGCAATGCCTTGGATCAGGGCGTTGGGAGCCAACCACGGACTATCCGTTTTTTAAGTAAACCATTTGGGAGTTCTATCTCCATGTGCCGATTGTTTCTTACCCAGCAGGCGGTACTCCTGGCGATCGCATTTCTGGCCATGATGCTTCCGCAACGGAACGGCGATGCCGCGGAGCCGCTACGGGTCGGAACCGCGAAGCGTTCCATTACACCCGATCCTCTACTGCCCGTTTCCGGTGGTTTGGGGACTCCCAATCCAACGACAAAAAAACTTGGAGACATCTCCATTCGGGTCCTGGTGCTCAAGCAGGGTGACGAGAAGCTGGTACTGGGGAGTGTCGATGCGCTGGGCTTTCCTGGCGTTCTGATCGATCGAGCTGCCAAGCAGTACCCAGCGATCGCAAAGGATCGCTGGGTGATCGGCGCCACCCACACCCATAGCGCTCCGGATCTCTATGCCTTCCCCGATGGGAAAGGTGGACACACTGGGGACCTCAAGCATATCGACTGGGTTTGCAACCAATTGGCAGATGCCGTTCGAGAAGCCGATGCTTCCGCAACCGAATCGGAGATCCTCCTCAGTTCGGGCGAAGTCCAAGGCAAAATCGCCTACAACTACTACGCTCCCGATCTCTATGACCGCCGCGCAGGAGTCATCGTCTTTCGCAGCAAAGAATCTCGCAAGACCATCGCCACCCTCGTCAACTACGCGATCCATCCTGAGGTGCTTGGCAGCGAACTGGGAATCTGCAGTCCCGACCTAATCGGACCGATGTGCGATCGCATCGAGGAGAAAGAAGGGGGCATGGCGATTTTCTTCAATGGCGCGCAAGGGGGAATGATCACCGCAGACAACCGATCGCTCGATCAACCCTCCGATCCGATCCGGGCCAAATGGAAGGATGCGCGGACATGGGAGGAGTGTCTGCGGATCGGCCAAGCGTTAGGGGATGAAGCGATACGGATCGGCAAGGAAGGGGTCGCTGACCCGATGCCCATCCTTCGAACCCAAAGCAAACAGGTCCTGTTTCCCTGCGATTCCGATCTCCTTTGGGCCGTCGTGCAGCACTCCCCACTCAACTATCCCAAAACCGAAAATCGAATGCTGCCGACCCGGCTGAATCGCATCCAGCTGGGGTCCGCTCTCTTGGTAACGATTCCGGGTGAAGCGCTGCCCAACATCGGCTTTTACCTCAAGCGCAAGCTGGGATCCGAACATCCGTTCCTTCTGGGACTGACCAACGATGCCTTCGGCTACATTCTGACGGAAGTCGACTTTGCCAGCTTCCCAGCCTATCGCTACGTTTCCGAGGTCTCGATGGGAGAAAAAACAGGCACGATTCTGATCGATGCGATCCTCAATTGGTGAATCAGCATGGCAACCTCACCGCTCTCGCCAGTGATGTCCTGCTGGTGAACACCAGTCGCCTATCGAATCCAATCGCTGGACTGCTTTACTCCGGGCTTTCGGGATGCATCGTCCCATGAAGCTCGCCGATAGCCATCTGACCATCGGCCATCGGCATCTGATATCGCACCTCCAGCCCCCAAGTGGGACGCAGGTCCGAAACTTCCAATCGAATCGATCGAAGATCGGGTAAGACTTCTACCCGCTGAATCTCCAGTTCCCGTTCGTTCTGATGATCCGAACCGTATCGCTCCGATCGCTTCAAATCCCAAACGCGGATGGAAAACTTCCCCTCGGATGCTGCCAAGCTATCGATCGGCTCGGTGAATTGCATCGTGATCGCCCCAGGTCGCATTTGAAGCCCCACGGGCAGTCGCCATGGTTTGCCGGTCGGTCGAAAGCGATAGAGCCCCCCGGGCGCGGTCGCATTACCCGCCCACGCAAACATCCCACACCCATACAAATGCCCGTCGCTTGGGTGAAAGCGAGCCCTCATCAGGCCACTGGCCAGCGGCTCGATCGGCAACTCCACTACGCCTCCCTGCATCTGGCCACCTAGCGATTCATGAGGCACCAGGAACACCTTTCCGTAACCATACGAAAGGCTCAGTAGCTTGCCTTCCAGCGGTCCCCACTGGGGGCTGTCCACCCAAAGCAACTCGGCCGGCGAACGATCCTTGGCATTGGTGATCCAGCACAACGGTGGCTCCATGAGTTCGTCGGAGGGATCGGTGACATCGGTGTATCCCCAAAGATTCCCATAGAACAGCGGTGCAGCAGGATCGGGCCGTCGCAACCAGTTGATACGGTTCTTTGGATTCCAGAACCCCTCCTGGTCGGTGACGAAAAACGTCCCATCGGGATTCAGGCAGACGCCATTGGCGGCGCGAAAACCAGTCGCCAGAATTTCGCTCTTCTGCCCATCCTTGGAGACCTTCAGCAGTGTGCCATGATGCGGCACAACTGCCTTGAGCGCATGTCTTCCTGATTTGGCATAGTAAAAATTCCCCTCTGCATCCACCTGCAGCCCCATCGCGAACTCGTGAAAATGCTCTGTCACCTGATGATCGTGATTCCATGTCGCATAGTGATCGACTGCACCGTCGTCGTTGCGATCCTCCAGCCGCACCAGTTGATCACGGCACAACGCGTACATGTGACCCTCGATCACGCGAATCCCCAGAGGCTGAAATAGCCCACTGGCGATCCGTCGCCACCTCGCGGTCCGCGACTCTTCAGAAACGGTGACTCGCCAAAGATCCCCATCCCAAGTCGACACCACCAGCGACCCGTCCTTAAAGAAATCGATCCCCGTGGGCCGCACCAAAGCCAACCAGGGATTGGCCTCCGGCAGCTCGATCGTATCGACCGCCAGGGGACCAGAAACTCCTTCCTGGACCCGTACGGCCGTTTGAATCGATTCTGGAAATGCTGCAGCACCTCCGGCCAGCCATCGATCCCAGGGAAGGGGTGCCTTGAGCCGCTCGACATCCAATCGCTCCAAGATCGTGCCACTTCCTTCGGAAAGCTCTTCTTCCGACTCGCTCCAAGGAGCCAACGCAATCGCGATCTCTCGCGATTCCTCAGACGGCTCAATCGCCAGCACCAGAGCACCGCCCTGAGTTTGCCAAGCCACCCCATCGCCACTGGAAACCACCATCGCATCGGTGGTCGGCATAGGCGCCTCAATGGGTGCGTTGGCATCGCGCCATTGCCATCCTTCGCCCCCTGGAAATCTGGCAAGTGCATTCTCTTGCTCTTCGGCCCCCTGGGCTCTTGTCAACTCGGCAACCTCCCCCAGTCCCTCTCGCAGTCGCAGCCCTTCGATCGTGCCACCCCAAAGTGACTTAGGCTGCGGAAAATTGCTCGATGTGAATCCGACTCGAAAGACCGACTGCTCCAAAGGTTCCTTGCTTCGCAACACCCCTTCGGCCGCCACCCGACCATCGATTCCCATCGTGACTCGTCCACTGGAGGCATCGTAGGCGAGAGCGACGCGATGCGTCTTTCCATCGTCCACTAGCGCGTCCGATGCCACGGCGCCAACCCAGCCGATATCGAAGACCAAACGTCCATCCCGGACAAAGAGGGTCATCCCACCGGGAGCCCACTGAGGACCAATCGGTGCGAAGGCAGCGATCGTTCCATCGGAATCGGTCTTGAACTCAGCTACCAAAGTCCATTGGCGGGGGGTCGATTGGCCCAACCAGTCGGCCTGAGCGATCTCCCAGTAGCCGGTGCCATCGAGCCTCCCATTGGGCTGACGTGGCTCTACCGCAGTTCCTTCGGCCCTCTGCCCCCAGCGGACCGAAGCGCCGAGCGGAACAAGCGGGGCCACGGTTGGACTCGAGTCTCCAGCAGGCGCAAGCACTTTCCAATGGAGAGTCTGCTGGTGGGCTCCGATTCGCAGTCGACGGACAAAAACCGGTTGCTGGTCGATCAACTCCACCTGCGGCAATTCATCAATCGTTGCGTCGCCGATCCGATAATGAAGGATGGTTTTCCCTTCGTGGGTGGAATGCCCCAGCCATTGGCCCCAGGTTTTGGGGAGGGGGCCATATCGACGTCCATCCCGCCCCTCCACCCGCGCCCGATCATCCCAGGGATCCATGCCATCGGAGGCCAGTGGATTCGCCCAGCCCGGTCCATTGGGGAGACTCCAGTGCACCTGTCCGCTGATCGAAGGGTGAATCTGATGCTCGCCGTTGAACTGGATCGAGCGCCAATCGGTCATTCGCGCCGATCCCTCGCGATGACTCCAACCAGCCGCCATCCTCAAGGTGTCGGTGCAAAAGAGCATCCAGTGGTTGCCGCGCGCTGCTCCCCCCGGACCAGGATCCAGACGCATCGCCATTCCCTTGTACGCGATGTTCAGTGACTGCCCAGGAACTTCGAAGGTGTGGGTGATCAGATTTCCATAATCCATGGCGTTCCATGGTTCGACCGTAGAAGGAGCTGGGCCGCGCGTCGTCCCGCTTGGCAACTGCGCCAGATACTCTTCATCGATTCTCAAATACTGACCAGGCCGATGGTCTTTGAGAAATGTTTCGCGGATGTAATGGATCACATCGTATTTTTGCTGCGGAACCATCCAGGACTGCGCTGCCATCTGACCAAAGCCTCGGGTCAGCGTCTGGTACATGGCGTAGGGAGAGCTGCCGTTTTTGAAATCGCCCTGCCCAAATCGTAGAGACGTAGGGAGCGATCCCATTTGCTGGAGATCGCCGTGGCACTGAAAACAAACTCGCCGATAGATTGCTTCGCCTCGTTCAAAGGCGGCTTGATCGAGGTCTCGCAATATCCCCGCATGATCGACCTGCGCTTCATAGGCAGCGATCTGGGACGACTTGGGGCCATCGGCCGCTAGCCGCATCGCCACCGAGTCGCCACCGGCTCGCAGTTCGATCAACAAACGAAGTAGATCCAGCCATCGCTGCTGGTTTCCCAGCTTCTGCACCAGCCCCGCCGGCATCAGTGAATCCGAACGACGCTCGATTCGCTCAATCTGATCCAATGCAAAACGCCTCAAAGGGACATCTCCTGCCCCTTCAAGGAATTCCAAATGCGTCTCCGTCTGCCGCACAATCCGGCCTGCAATCACATTGCCCGCATCGGTCAGAATCACCGATTGCTCGAACCCCTCTAAAATCTCTTTCGATGGCTCCAGCAGCGCATCGACTAGGCGTTGATCGGTGTGCTTGGGTAGCACTTGACTGAGGATTGGCCCGGTGCGGACAGGCTGATTGGGATGGAGGGCATGGCACTGCGCACAGGCCAACTGGAGATCATGAAAAAGCGCTAGGCCACGCTGCAGATCCCCCTCTCGTTCGGCAAGTTCGACCCACTGGCCCGCCGTCAGTTCCCCCAGCCGCTTGGCGAAAGTTGCCTCCAATCCCTCAAGAGGATCCTTGGCACATGCGCCCCGACCGAATGGATCGGCCCAGACAGCAACAAAAGCCAGCCAGATGAGGAAGACCGCTTTGCGGTAGCAAGGACGACATTCCCCGGCTCGATTCACGCGATGCATTCGTATTCTTTCTGATGGACGGGACTTCAGGGCGCGGCGGCGGGAGTCGGTGTGGCCTGGATGGGCAGGCCTTCCTGCAGATAACGCCAATTCTTGATATAGGCCAGCAGATCCCACATCTCCTGCGGACTGACCTGCTGTTCGATGCCGACCGGCATCAACGAATTGCCGGTCGACTGAAAGGATTCGATCTCCGCTCGCATCAACCGGTGGATGGTGCCATTTTGCGACTTGATCGTCACCACCTCCGGGGTTGCTTCCTGCAACAACCCTTCCAGCACCTCTCCGGAATCCAACGCGACGACGTAGCGGTAGTAGGCGCCATCGATGGTGCGGTTGGGGTCCAGGATGGAGATCAGCAGCTTGTCGAACGACTGCTCGCGCGAGTCGGAAATATCAGGGCCCACCGCGGTCCCGATTTGATCGATCCGATGGCAGGCCGCACATTGCTGTCGGAAGACTCGCTGACCTTGCGCGACATCCCATGAGCCGCCAAATGCCTGGCGATAGCGATCGATGATCGCCTGTCGATCTGGGTCGCCCTGAGGCCCCAGGACTTGCATCCAACGGTCTTTCTCGGCGAGATCCGATTTCGCGAGAAGAAACTCCCGTTGGCCGGCATCCAGCAGTTTGGTGCTGACCTCCCCCGACTCCAGCTTTTCCAGCAGCACCGCCAGCCGCTCGGGACTGGCCCGAATCACCTGAAAGTAATCCACCCTCAGCTCCGGCGTCGCTTGGGCAAACGCCCCAACCAAACGCCGCTGAGTCTCTTCCGATGGGTCGAGTGTCGCCGCGCTGAGGACCGCTTTCAGCAGCGGGCCGCTGGGCTCCTCGAGCAGATCCAGTGCGACGTTCTTTGCCTCCGATGGATCCAGTGAACGGAGCAGCATCAACGATCCGGCTCGCAGATCAACACCAACAGACGGGTTGGCGGCCGTTCTCGCCAGAAAGCTCTTCAGGGCCACCAGCGACCCCACGTCCCGATCCTTTGCGGCATCTCGCCAACCAGACCAAAGCGCCAGATGCATTCGTTGGGTCTCCTCCGTCATGCGACCCCAGGACTCCGGCGGAATCCACCCATCGATTGCCCGTTGCATCGCATCGGGACTCTGCTGGGCAGCGGCTCTCATCCAGTGCCGTACCGATTCCTGCAGGATGGGTGATATCGGCGTCGAATCGGTGGCCAAACTCAGATGCTGCCGCCACTGGTCCCCCCAATTCTGCATCCATTCGACCGGGTGATTCCTGACAGCGGCCGCCACGGCCATCTGAAGATGACCATCCGTGGAGCATGCGAGGGAATGGCGGGCCAGCGTTGGAAGCATCTTTTCCAACTGGAATCGCCGCATCGCATCGCTCTCCTCGGGGCTTCGAGCGATCGCCCAGCAGACCGATCGCAGCAGATCGCGGTCGTTGCTGTCCAGCATCGGACCGATTTCGTTGAGATACTCGTCGATGGCTCGTGGCTGGATTCCATTGGCCAGCAGATGTAGCGCGTGCCGCTGGAGGGCCCTATCATGACTTTGAAGAGTGCGCCGCCAGATGGCATCTCCCCAGGTTTCACGGGAGGCTAGCCAAGTGAGCGCAGCCATGTGCAGCGTCGACTCATTTCGATATTCTAAAATCCGTTGGAATGTCGCAAGCGTCTCCGCTTGCTGGTTATCCGGCCTTTCGATCAGCAACCGCAGCGCGGTAGCGCGCGCCCATGCCTCGGGCCTGGCCAGCGTCTCCACCAGTTCTTCGGTGGTCCACTGCCGCATCGGGCGCTTCCTGATCGCCGACCAGATCGCGCTGGCGGGTCGGTCCCTTCCAGCGATCCTGTAGATTCGGCCCAGCCCCTCTCCGAATCGTTCATCAGGCCGCTGCTTCTGTTCCACTGGAACCCAATCGGGATGCTCGATCACTGCTCGGTACATATCGACCACAAAGATCTCACCTCCCGGTCCCTCGGTCAGATTGACCGGGCGAAACCATGGATCGCGACTGGCCAGAAACTCGCGCTGGGGAGCTGTATCGGCTACCACGCTTCGGCCATCGGCTCTCTGCAGGCTGCGCCGCTGCACCAAACTTCCCGTTGGCTCACAGGTCAACACGTGCCCCCAAGCGGGCGCTAGCTGATCGCTGTGGCTGACCAGAACGCCACAGGCGGCCGTGAACTGGCCGGCATGCAGGTTCGATGTGGTCCAGGCACGGACCAAGGGCCGCACCGAGGAATTGGCCTCCGAGGGGCTGGCATCCAAAACGGAAGGGACCAGTCCCGCCAGCGGGCTTAGCGCCAACTGATGTGGCTCGACCATCGCTTCCCGGCATGGCTGTCGATTGGCGCAGTGGTACCGATTTCCCAAGCGGTCCCAGGTGAGCCCGAACTGGGCAGGTCCTGTCACCATCTGGATTCTTTGAGTGCGAGGATCGAGTCGCAGATCATGCTGCTGAAGCTCGACTGGATCGCTGGCCGAACCAGGCTGCTGCAGCCGACCACCGCGAAGCCCGTTGGCGATGTAAATCCAGCCATCTGGCCCCAGCGTTGGATCATTGGCCCGTAGCTGCGGATTCTCCTGCTTGAAGCCATCGATCCAGGTTTCCCTCTGGTCGCATCGGCCATCACCATCCGTGTCGCGCAGCCAGACCAGTGAACCGGCCATCGTCACCAAGGCCCCGTCTTTCCATAGCTGAAGGCCGGTGGCGAAGAGCAATCGATCAGCAAAAACAGCCGACGACTCAAATCGACCATCGCCATCGCGATCCTCCAGAACCACCAGTCGCCCCCTCGGCGACTGACCCTCCTTGGGCCCATTCGGGTAGTCTCCCATCTCGATCGCCCACATGCGACCGGCGTCGTCGAACTGGATAGCCACCGGATCGGCGATTTGAGGTTCGTGCGCCACCAGGTCCACCTGTTGGTTCGCTTCCCATTCCATCTGCGCGATGGAATCTTCAGGAGCGATTGGGGAACGGTTCGGCGACGAGTTAGCCGACAGTACCGAATCCTGATGCAGCCGGTTGGCAAGACTCGCGAGGAGCGACACCATCTTCGGCTCCGCCTGCTCCTCCAAGCAACTGCTTCTGGCACGCCAGGTGGTGTAGCCGCCCAGCAGAAAGTGCTCTGGGGGTGGAATGTAACCGGCATGTCCGTTGGCAAGACCGATGTTCATCGTCATGGCAAACGGGCTGGATTGCCGTAGCTTCAACCCCGTCTCGCCATACGACTCGCAAGGGTTCGCCAAAATCACCCCCGAACCGATCTGAATCGCCTGACAGCGGAGAGGACGGGTATCAGGTAGCTGGGAGAGTAGGATCGTCTCACGCGCGTAGTTCTCGATGAGCGTTCTTGGCAGTCGGTCGGGAAAATGCGTCGCTTGGTAGCGTTTCGCTTCCTCCACCTCCTCGGGGCGAGGCATCCGCACTCCGACCGTTTCGGTCTCCAGCACCGCATCGATGCGCCCGCTCTCCGTGTGCTCGATCTTCGGAATCGCCTCGAGGATCCGCTCCGCGACATAATCCCCCACGTCGACATGGGTGAAGGGAGCCGGAGGCTTGCTGAAGTCGATGCAGTTGGCATCCCCGCTGGTGCCGTTGGCCATGATCCCCAGGAATTGATCTACCGCCTCGGGCCTCAGCGACTGGGCCAGCCGCCTTGCCACCACGCCGAAATAGTCTGCAGAAAGAGCCGGACTTCCCGCGTAATGGGTGCTGAAGCTGGCGAGAATCGCCAGCGGTTTCCCATCGGACGTCTGAACGGAGAGGATCGGAATGGTGCGATCGATCGGGCCTACCGGTGCGATCTTGTCGGGATTGTCATGCCCGGGGTTCATCACCACCTCGTCCCCTTCCCGCCCCGTGAAGGGAGTCGGTTCCAGGGAACCAGGACGCATCAACCAGCGGCGGCAGTGAATGTACTTTTCCGCAATCGTGCTACCCCATCCGATCTTCGCATCGACCTTTCCTTGCTTGGCCTGTGCGATCCCTTCGGCAATCCAAAGAGGCAGCTTGGCCGCATAATCCTCCTGCACCGGGGTACCATGTGCACCGGCGACCGCAACAGCCGAATGGGTGTGTGTCGCGCTGATGAGGATATGCGAGGGAGCGATCCCCGCCATCTGGCTCGCCAGTCGCCTCGCCTCATCCACCAGTTCCACGGGCAGGATGCAGTTGTCGACCACGCAGATAGCGATCTCTCGTTGCCCATCGGAAAGAACCAAGCAGCGAGCGTTCAGGGGATCGGTCGCTTTGTCGGCCTGCACCGCCGCGATCCCTCCGTTGACCCAGACGGGGAACTCCGTGGGCGTGATGTTTTTCAGTGCGATCCCAGCTTGTAGCCTCCCCTCCTCGGCTCGACAATCAATCCAACTGGCAACCAGCAGGAAGCACCCCGCTAGGGCGCGCACAAAGGCTTGGGCATTGCGTCGGACGCGTGCTGGCCGATGGCTCATGAGCGAGACTCCTCGTTCGTTCCAGGGACAGGCGGGACATGGAAAGGGCAGGTGGCGGGAGCGTCCTGGGACGCAAGCCTTGATTGTATCGTCCCCTATCCGGTCGCGACGCATTTTCCCACAGACGTTTTTTGCACTCGGCCTACCGCCCTCCACCAGGAACCGCACCGATGGTCTATCAGGCAACCGTAGGGGGAGAGTCGTTTCGCTTCCCATCGCTGGCAGACCTAATGGCGAAGGCCAACGAGGAGAAAGCCGGGGACCAGTTAGCCGGAATCGCGGCCCTCAGTCATCGCCAGCGGATCGCCGCCAAGCGAGCGTTGGCCGAATGCTCGCTACTGGATTTTCTAAACACCCCACTAATCGACCCCCAGCTGGATGAGGTCAGTCGCCGCCTGATGGAAGGTTACGACCGAACGATCTTTCAGGAGTTCCAGTCGTGGACCGTTGGGGAGCTGCGAGATCAGTTGCTGGCCGCATCGCTAGATGACCTGAGCCGCTGGGGATGGGGGCTTCTTCCTGAAATGGCAGCAGCGGTGGCCAAACTGCTGACCAATCAGCAGTTGATTGTCCTTGCCAGCCGGATCCCTCGAGTCTCTCGCATGCGAAACACGCAAGGACTTCCAGGCACGCTAGGGATTCGAATCCAGCCCAATCATCCCAGCGATGACCTGCGGGGAATCCTGGCATCGACGATCGAAGGACTTCTCTACGGTTGTGGCGATGCCGTGATCGGAGTCAACCCGGCAACCGATTCTGTCGCTCAGGTATCTGCGATCCTGCGGCTGCTAGACCAACTGATACAGCAGGCCGAAATACCGACGCAGCATTGCTGCCTTGCTCACATCACCACCCAGCTGCAGGCCTTAGAGTCAGGCTGTCCGATCGACCTGCTGTTCCAGTCGATCGCCGGCAGCCAGAAGGCCAACGACAGTTTCGGAATCACCCTTCAACTGCTCGAAGAAGGCCGGCAGCAGGTGATCGAATCCCATCGATCGAGAGACCGTCGTCTGGAGGGAGCCCAGGTGATGTACTTCGAAACAGGGCAGGGGAGCGCACTTTCAGCAAACGCCCACCACGGCATTGATCAACTGACCATGGAAGCTCGCGCCTACGGGGTGGCTAGGCTTTTTGATCCGTTTCTGGTCAATTCGGTCGTCGGATTTATCGGTCCAGAATACCTTTTCGATGAACGACAGATTGTGCGAGCCGGATTGGAGGATCATTTTCTTGGGAAGCTGCTTGGCCTGCCGATGGGGGTCGATGTCTGCTACACCAATCACTGCGATGCCGACCAAAACAGCGCCGACAATTTGATGGTGCTGCTGGCAGCTGCCGGTTGCAATTACTTCATGGGAGTCCCAGGCACCGACGACATCATGCTCAATTACCAGTCGACCAGCTACCATGATGCGGTCGCCGTAAGAAGGCTCTTTCACCGCCGCCCCGCACCGGAGTTCCAGAAGTGGTTGGAAGAGCGTCACATCGATGCCTCAGGAGGCTGGGAAACGCTCGATAAACTCCGCCAGATCGAAAGACTGATCGCATGCTGCCCGATGATCCACAGCAAAGACTGATCCAGTCGATTCGACTGGCTACCCATGCGAGACTGGCTCTGGGATCGATGGGAGGCGCGGTGCCGGTCGCTTCCTTCCTCCAGCTTCGTGAGGACCACGCCCTGGCTGTCGACGCGGTGCATCGCGATAGCGATCTGATCGCCGATTGGGGCAGCGATTTTCTGGAGCGATTTCCCGTGGTCCAGTTGGCCACAGGCGCCAGAAGCAAGGGGGAATATCTGAAACGCCCTGACCTGGGAAGAAAGCTGTCTCAGGAATCGCTGACGCAAGTTCGCGCCACCGGCCTTGCCAACCTCGATCTTCAGATACTCATTGGAGATGGCCTCTCCTCACTGGCCGTCGCCAGACAGATCCCGGAATTGTTGCCTCGACTGATCGATGAGGCGCAGCAGGCAGGCTGGAAGATCGGTCCGCTCTTTTTCGTCCGCTACTGTCGCGTTGGGGTGCTCAACGATTTTGGAACGAGTATCGACGCGAAGGTCTTTGTGTTGCTGATCGGCGAACGACCCGGCTTGGGGTCGCCAGAGAGCCTCTCGGCCTACATGGCCTACCGCCCCCAGGAGCAACACACCGACGCGGATCGCAACCTGATCTCGAACATCCATCCGCTGGGTGTCAGTTCCTCCCAGGCAGCCCACCGCATCATCGCCATGGCAAGTCAGATGATGCAGGAAAAAATCAGCGGCTTTCGGATCAAAGAGGCATGGTCCGCCGCGCGGCTGGATCCAAGATCGAACCCGCGATTGACTTGATCCGGACGCACCGCCAATCCACCTCCAGATAAGGGACCCATCGATGGACGCAGGGGAAGACCAGCGACTTTTGGAATCGATGGGCTATCGCCAGGAACTGGCCAGACGGATGAATGGCTTTTCGAACTTCGCCATCTCGTTTTCGATCATCTGCATCCTTGCCGGTGGCATCACCTCCTTCCATGTAGGCTTTTGCACGGTGGGTGGGGCCGCGATCGGAATTGGCTGGCCGCTGGTTGCCCTTTTTTCCTGCGCGGTGGCGGCAACGATGGCACAGGTCGCTTCCGCCTATCCTACGGCAGGTGGACTCTACCATTGGGCCAGCGTTCTGGGAGGGAAGGGATGGGGATGGGCCACCGCTTGGTTTAACCTGCTAGGGCTGGTTGCGGTGCTGGCGGCAATCAATGTAGGGCTCTTTCAGTTCCTTGTCGGCATGGTCGGATGGTATGCAGGTGAGCCGCTGCAGCCACCCTTATGGATCCAGATCGTGGCGATGATTGCGATCACCGGCCTGCAGGCTGTCGCCAACGCGCATGGGATCCGCTGGACCACCCGCTGTACCGACTTCAGTGGCTACTGGATCTTCCTAGTGGCGACGCTGCTAACCGCCGCGATGCTTTGGTGGGGCTGGCCCTGGAGAGTCTGGCAGCTTTGGGAATTCGCCAACTACAGCGGCCCATCGGGCGGAGATATCTGGCCGTCGCAGTCGAACGGCTGGCTCTTGTTCGCGATGGGATTCCTTCTGCCCGCCTACACGATCACCGGCTTTGATGCCTCGGCTCATGTCTCTGAGGAAACCAAGCAGGCAGCCATCGAAACCCCTCGCGGCATCATCCGCTCGGTCGTCCTCTCCGCCATCGCCGGATGGCTGATGCTCGCCTCGTTCGTCATCGCCTGTCCCGACACTGCCGAGGCGGCCCGACAGGGCCCCAATGCGCTTCTTTGGATCCTGCAGCAGGTGCTGCCCAGTTGGCTGCTTGGCCTGTTCCTGATTGGAATCGCCATGGCCCAGTTCTTTTGTGGCCTAGCGACTGTCACCAGCGCCTCGCGCATGGTGTTCGCGTTCGCGCGCGATGGGGGCCTGCCCGCTTCGAAATGGCTGCAGCAAGTCGGCCGTTGGCAGACTCCCGATCGCGCGGTCTGGCTGGTGGCCACATTTGCCGTTCTCTTTTCCGTCTGGACCCCGGTCTACAGCACCATCACTATGGTGTCGGTGATCTTCCTCTACATCTCCTACGTCATCCCCTCGTTCCTGGGCTGGATCGCTTACGGCACGCGATGGACGCAGATGGGGCCTTGGCAGTTGGGTTGGGCCTACCGCCCCCTGGCGGCTCTTTCTGTGATCGGCTGCGTTGGCCTGATCGCCCTAGGGATGCTTCCCCCCAATGATCGTGCCCTCTGGGTGCTAGCCGCCACAATAGCCGCCCTTCTGATCACTTGGTGGGGAGGCCAGCGGCAGCGATTTCCTGGTCCGAAAGAGCTGCTAGAGCGGTATCGCTGCAATCTTGGCAGTGAAGAAAACCAAACCACCCCTCGCCCGAAGACCTCAAATTCAGAAAAGTCGCCATAGTCCGACTTGAAATCCGCTCTTCAACCGGCTCCAATACCCCACAACCGAGCCCCCCCGGAGAGCCACCCGGAAATGACCGGCAGCTTTACAGTTACTTTCTTGCAAAAGGCTTTTTTCGGACTGAATCGACATTGGTTTAGCGAACCTCAATGCCTCCAGAAACCTCATTATTCCAAGTTGCGTTTAACACCCATCTCGAATTTTCCTTAGAGTATTTTACAAAAGGACAATGTGCGATGCATCAAACACCGTTTATGCTCCTGACAGCAATTATAACTCTAGCTTTTCAATCAATTTTCGTTAGCGGAGCGACTGTAGGCCATTGGAAGTTCGAACATGGGGTCCCGGACACTTTGGCAACTGGCTTGGGTACAGTACTGGACTACTCAGGTAACGGAATAAATGGAACGCCTCTAGCAAATCCAATTTATCGCCAAGCAATTCCGGGATCGAGCCAAGTTGCATTACAGTTTACAAGCGGGAATCAGAAAGTATTTTTTGAGGACATGGCTGCATTTTCCCTGACCGGCAGCATGACGATAGAAGCTACCATCCGGTATGACGGCTTTCCTGCGACAAACCACTGGGGGCTCACGCAAATTCTTTTTCGGGGTGACGATCGAGGCGGAAACGATCCTTATTATTTTGCGATTGACACGAGTAACAGACTTAATTTTCTAATCCAAGGCTCCCCGGGCTTTGATCCGTCTGTACAGTCTGTAATTCGGAGTGCACCTCTTGATTTAGGTCGCTGGTATCGCGTCGCGGCAATGTTGAATGATGCCACGGGGCGGCAGAGCATTTTTATCGACGGCGTTGAGACAGTCCACACCATTACTACAATTAGGCCAATGGCAAATCTAGACCCGAGTTTAAACCCCGGGGTGGCTATTGGCAATCTTCAGAGCACAACTTGGTCCCAGGCTTTTGGCGGACTCATCGACGAAGTTCGCTTGAAAAACTCGGCGGAACTCACATCAGTTGAACCGATTCCGGAACCCAGCACATATTGCATCATATCGTTATTGGGAGCTTTGCCTGCAGTTCGACGCAGAAATAATAAAGCGGGCTCGGACGGGGTTACTCCGTCGTTTTTTTCCTGACTTCCATCTTTGAATTAGTTCTCAATCCGATTGGTAGTAGCACTTCAATTGGATCGGAACTCAAAATTGCCATCCGATCGAGATCAGTGCCGCGGTTTAGACTGCGTCATAAACAAAGCAACTATGGCGTGCACAATTTTCAGGGGAATCGACCACAGAGCATCAAAACAACTTCGCCGCCATAAACGGCGATTTGGCGACGACGCGACATGAGCGTCATGCCGGGCTAATCAATCCATAAACTCTTGTATCCCAAAAGGCGAATCGCACCAACCCTGCGATTCGCCTTTTTTCGTTTCGCCCCGACAGCCATTTCAGCGGAATTCTACGGGAAGCTAAACGTCCCTTCCGCCTTGGAACCCTATGGGGTTTCCGGCACTGGTAGCTGGATCGACAACGTTGCGGAAGCCATCATGTGGGGATCGCCTCGCGATGCCAGTGACTCCGCCAAAGCGCGCGCCGTGCGGTCGACCTTTCCTTCGAAAAGCGTCTGCCCCTGGGAGACAACCTCGATGGGTCGATCCAGATCGATCCAGTCATCGGAGAGATACAGGACGATTTTCTCGACCCCAGTGGCACTCCATTCGATCTTCTGTCCTGATCGCTTCGCCCTCACCTCCGCTCGATCTCCAATCGCATCGGGATCCACCCCCAGCCAGTAGAATCGATCTCGCCGCACATCATCCTGCTTCCAGACGATTCTTTCAGGATGCGTGGAACGGGTATGTTTGGCCATCCACGGAAGCGCTTCAGCATCCTGTCGATCCATCCAGTGGCCTTTCCCAGGGTGGATTTTTACCCAATGCACATACCCCTGGGGATCGTCCTTCTGGAGTGCTTCCAATTGCTTCCCAAACTCAGCAGCGACCGAATTGCGGTTGTAAGCGCTATCCCGCTCTCCCATGTGCAGAGTGAAGGGAAGATTGCGCAGCCCAAGCGGACTGGTCTCATTGGGATGCCCCGCCATCATGGCAGCCGCTGCCAACCGGTCGGCCATGCGAGGCGCCAACTGATAGACTCCATCGCCTCCAGCCGAATATCCCAGAAGATAGACGCGGTTGGGATTCACCTCCTCGAAAGCGATCAGGTTTTCGATCAAACGATCGAAGAAAGGGTCGATCGAACTGGTATGCCAGAGATCCCAGGTGTTGGTCGGAGCTCGCGGTGCTACGTAGACACCTTCTTCGATTTGGTAGAGTCGCTTCTGATTCTCCCATTGTTGGTCGTTGACCGCTGCAGGGGCCCCTCCTCCCCCATGCATGGAAATGTAAAGGCTCCGGCCTTCGGCTGGTTTCTCGCCATGGACCGAATAAAAGAACGGCATCGACTGCCCCCCCATCTCCAGCCGCCGCGACTCCATTTCGGCCTTGCGACTCTGGCGTATCGCCTGCAAGTGGTCCTGCCAAAAGGCATCAGCGCACTTCTTCGCTTCGTCTCGCGAAAGCGGCTGATTGGCCCAGGCCTGGTCTTCCAGAGTGGGGCGAATCGTTCGATCGATGGCCAGCCAACTGGCCCAAGGATCTTCCGTCGCGCCCTGTGCCTTTTCTCGAGCTTCTGCCGGCTGCATCCCTAGAGTGTCCGCCGCCCGAACAAAAATCCACGGCGACCTCTCGGGAATCGCCTCCAGGGCCACTCGTTCTGGATCCTGGCCGTCGAGGAACTCCACTTCATACCGATCTCCGCGGCGCAGCGGGACGCTGAAATGATCGTTGGTATCAAACGATTCATCGCGAGTTCTTCCTTGCTGCACTTCGTTTCCCTGCGGATCTAGGACGCGGACAGAGACCGCGACGCGTCGACCGGATGGATCGCGCACGGAAATCCGGCCGATGAAAAAGCCTTCTGGAAGTGGCTGCCCCAATTTCTGGTAGCGCGAGGTGACATTGACGGCGGAGATCTGCTGGTCCTCGGCTGCCCAGACCATCGGGAAGGTCAGCGGAGTCTTGCGGTAGCTAACTGCGTAGATCGCATGCCGAGGATCGTCCGCGATGGCGGTTGAAGCGCGATCGACAAACCATGCCTGATTCAACTGGCTTCCCGTCGGCTCGGCGGCCCCCGTGAATTTCCAGTCGCCATCCCAGACTTCGACCCAGGAGTGATTGCCGCTTCCGTCGGTCCATAGCGGTGTCCCCACAAACCTGGCCGGAATCGCCAGGGCGCGACAGGCATCGATCAGCAGCACCGATAGTCCCGTGCAAGAAGCCAATCCCGATTCCATCGACTCCAGAGGGCTCTGATCGGCTCGCCGACGCTGCGTCGAGTAACGCACCTGGAATTCCGGAAAGACCTTCTGATTGAGCATGGCGGCAGCCTCCGACAGGCTCTTTGCTTCGGCGATCATCGGCTGCACCTTAGATCGCAGTTGCTCCCGCCAATCATCCCGCCGCTCGTTGATGTTCGCATACGGGAGGATCGCGTTGAAAAAAATCTCCTTAGGGATCTGCTCCCTCCAAGGGCTCTGCGTCCAAGCTTCGTGCGCCAACTGGGTGTTCCTGCGGAGAAACTCCGAAGGCAGCTTCTGTAGATCGCCAAGCGGCATGTGCTCGAGCAAAAACTCCATCGAGGGCCGCTGTTCGACTGGCGTACTTGCGATCGCCTGCTGCCACTCCTCGATTCGCTCGGGAACTCGCTGAAGCGATTCCCTCAGCAGCTCGGTGGACTTGGCATTCCACAATCGTGAATCGCTGCGGACGGCCCAACGATCCGACTCCAGGCGATACTCCCGGGGCTCCATCGTCGCTTCCCAACCTTCGGGCCAGGTCGCGATGGATACGGCCATGCTCTCAGGAATCGACGCCGCAGGAATGCCAAGTTGTTCGATCGAACTGGCTGGCGGTTGGCCTTCCGAAAGGCGAGTCCGCTGTCGGTGGTAGATCTCCATCAGTAGATCTCGAACGACCGCCTGCTCTGGCTCCACATAGGCGACTTCGCCTGGTCCCTTTTCCGAAAAAACCAGATAGCCCCAACGCTCTGGGCGATGCATGTCGATGATTCCTTGAGGCGACCAGACCCAGTTGTCCTCTGGGCGATTGGGTACCTTTCGATACGCGCCATCGACGATCTCGTGCTGCCACTGCACCCGGGAGAAGTTGATCCGCCAGAACTGACCATCCCGCGGTGCTTTCGGCGCCACTCCGTCCATGGTGATCGACGCGATCGGGATCGCGATCTCCACCTGCCAGGCGGTATCGGTATCCGAGGGGTTGTTGATCGTCCCTAGAACTTGGACGGCACTTTGCAGTCCCGCAAACTCGAATCGGTTGTCGGCGACACCTCCATCCTTGTAGGGTTTATCGAGCGATAGATCCCAGGTGGTACCCAGCGCGTTGAGCTCCAATTCCAGGTACCGGTGATGATCGCCGTCCGGATCGAGAAAGAGTTCGAAATCGTTGTCTTGAAAAATCACTGCGTCGTGCTGACGGAGGGTTCCCCAGACATGAGGTTCTTCCAGACGAGCCCCGACGTAGAGAGTCGTCTGATCCCAGACCATTTTGACACGGGTCGCATGCCGAGGCTTGGGGAGATCGGGACCCTGAATGTCTTCGAAGGAGTCGGTCCAGGGGGCATTCTGCCACGCCGCGTCCGACAGATCCCCATCGATCACCGGCGGCCGATCGACCTTGCCACAGATGTACCCCTTGGGCCGGCGAGCCCTCATTTTTTCCCATTCGCCAGCACCCTCTCCGAACGCCATCTCCGACTGGCCAAAAACCGAGAGGATGGCCCAAAGCCACAGGCAACTGCATGGACGAGTCAACAAGGAACTACACTCCTGATCAAACAGATCGATCCCCAAAAATCCGACGCGACGATCCGCCAACGCAGCATGGGACTACCGTACGGCTCGCGTCGCAACAACCTCATCACTTCTTTGCCGGCAGCACCTGACGTCCGGGGACGTTCAGATCGAGGCGAAAGACGGCCCCTGGCTTGCCATTGAATTCGATCGCGCCAGTGACAAACAGTTGATCTCGCTTGGGACCACCGAAGGCCACGTTGCTGGTCAGCTGATTGCCTGCGGCGTAACGTCGAATCACTTTGCCTGAGGGATCAACGACTTGGACTTCCTTCATGCCATAGTGAGCCACGTAGAGGTTGCCCGCTTGGTCCAGACACATCCCGTCTGGCTGGTTGTCTTCCCATTTCCCACTGGCGCTCTTGGGCAGATCGACAAGCACCTTCATCGATCCGACTTTGCCTGGTGAAAGCACCGGATACTCCAGGACGCGATTCTTCTGGCTCTCGGCGACCCACAACTTCTTTCCATCGGCGGTCAGCACGATGCCATTGGGAAAAGCCAGCCCCGAGGCAACCAGATGGGTCTTGCCTGCAGTGTCGACATAATGAACCGTGCCGATCGGCTTGTCCAGCGACGAGTCCCCAGGATCGGTGAAGTAGAATCCTCCTGCAGGATCCAGCGTCAAGTCGTTAGGCCCGCGCAGCGGCTTGCCTTCGCATTCCTTCGAAGCTGGCTCCAGCGGCTTTCCGTCGGCGGAAAGATGGAGCACTGCATGCTGACTGGCGTCGCACACAAGGTGGGTCCCATCGGCGAGGATCTTGTGGCCGTTGGGAGCTCCCGTCTTGGCAAAAACCTCATGCTTGCCTGTTAGATCAAATCGTGTGATGGTATCGGCCCAGGAGATGTAGCCCTCTCCTTGATGACCGAAAACCACCCCTTCGCTGTACGAGTCGACTTGCAGGAGTTCGATCGGTTGGGTCGACTCGGCGGAAGGTAGCTCCTGCCCACGCAGGGGATACTGCGCGAAGCTGGAAGCACAAAGGAAAAAACCGAATGTCGATCGAACGCCCCATCGCATGATGCAACTCCTGTCGGCAAGCGGGTGAAATCGAAAGAGCTCTAGCAGGATGTCCGAAAATGACACCCCATCCGGATCGATTCGAGTATAGCACGGCACGCTTTCCCACATCGCTTCACAACAGGTGGAATCCCCTTGCGCCTCCAGCTGCATGGCACCCTCCCGACCATTGGCGAGTCCAACTGGAAGGGAGATTGCGAACCGTTCGACAGCGATGAGCCGCCGATCCCATGGAAGTCCATAGGGGTTATGATGAGACAAGATGAATACGCAGAGTCGATGTCGAGTGAAGGGATGAGGAGTTCAATCAAGATGCGCTCGCGACACCGAAATGGGATGACTGGGATTCTGGGACTTGGATTCGCAGTCTGCCTGGCCTCCCTGATGGCCCAACCTGCCATCGCTCAGTTGCCCTCCGGGATCAGTGCGGACGACTGGCCCTGGTGGCGTGGCCCAGGAGGGATGGGAGCCGCCAGCACTTCTTTTGGCTACCCCGAGACGTGGTCGGAAACGGAACGAGTGAAGTGGCGAGCCGATCTGCCGGGACGAGGCCACGGGTCGCCCATCGTCGTGGGTGATTCAATCTATCTTCCCTACTGCGAAGAAGATTCCGGGGCTCAGGGCGTCATGGCTCTGCATCTTAGCGACGGCAAGGAACTCTGGCGAAAAGTGATTCATGCCAGCGGCAGCATGAGCAAAAACGCGAAGTCATCGGGGGCATCGGGATCGATGGCATGCGATGGCCAGCGACTGTTCGTCAATTTTGCGAATGAAGGACGAGTCGTTTTGACGGGGCTCGATCTGCAGGGCGAGATCCTGTGGCAACAAGAAGTGGCTGCCTACCAGGTGCACCAGGGATTCGGTGCCTCCCCGGCGATCCATGATCGCCTGGTGTACTCTGTTGCAGACACCAAGGGTGGCGGGGCGATTGTAGCGGTCGACCGCGAGAGTGGCCGAATCGCTTGGCGGCGCGATCGCCCATCCAATCCGAACTACCCATCTCCCATCGTGCTACAGGCAGCCGGTCGCCTGCAACTGATCCTGACTGGACTGGACCAAGTGGAAAGCCTTCATCCATCCACCGGTGAGACGCTTTGGAAAATTGAAGGCTCCACCACAGAATGCGTCACCACAACGGTCACCGATGGAAAGAGGGTCTACTCATCGGGAGGCTATCCGAGGAATCACCTAGCAGCGATCGAAGCGGATGGCTCGGGCAAAATCGCTTGGGAAACCAACGATCGGGTCTACGTCCCTTCCTTGCTGATCCGAGACGGCTTCCTCTATGGCACACTGGACGCGGGTATCGCTGCCTGCTGGGACGCGGCAACCGGGAAGGAGATGTGGAAAGGACGCCTCGGAGGCGATATCAGCAGCTCACCGGTCCTTGTGGGAGACCGGATCTACGCGACCAACGAAGCCGGGGAGACCTTTGTTTACCGCGCGATTCCTGAGCGCTTTGAGCTGCTGGCGAAAAACACCCTGGGAGAGGAGCAGTTCGCGACACCAACCTTCTGCCGAGGACAGATTCTCATGCGGGTAGCCTATCGCGACGGTCAAGAGAGGCGAGAGCAATTGGTATGCATCGGAGAATGATGCTGCCGCCGGGTAAGCTGGTACGAGCAGACAGCGAACGGGTTGGCCCGATACCGTTTGGGGGGGCCTAACGAGTCGCCTTGGCGGTGTTTTGAAGGTCGCCGATGTAGGTCATCGTGCCACGCATCAGGTAGAACTTGACCTTCGGCGCCTGCTTGAATTCAGGTGACTGAAGAACGTACTGGAGATGGTCGATCGTCGGCGTCTGCCAGTTCATCATCCCTACCAGGATGTCGCCAACTTGGATCTGACGCTGCGCCGCTGGTGAGTTCCCTCGTACCGCTACCACCTTGAGCCCACCCTTGTAGCTCCCGCTGGCCATTCGGATCTCCTCGGCACGCAACTCGGTCACTCGAATACCGAGCCGTTCCCAGGCGAGGTCGTCGAGGTTCATTTTGCCGCTCGCCGCAGCCAGGGGTGATCCCATCAGCGACAGAGTCCTCGCCAGCTTTTGGCCACCTCGCTCGATCTCCAAATTTAAAGCTTCGCCCTGCTGCCGATTCAGCAGTCGCAACTCCAGATCCAGTCGCGATCGAATCGGCTGATTGTCGACGGCCAACAATCGGTCTCCCGAAGCGATATCGGCGGAGGGCTGTTGGCCATGCAGCGAGGCGCTGGCAACCTCCAGGTAAGAACCCTCCGAATCGCGGACGCCTCGAAATGCCATCCCCAGCGATACCTGCTGTCGCTGGCTGCTGGCAACCAAATCGGCGATGACTTCCAGTGCGGCATCGATTGGAATGGCAAAACCGATTCCCTGAGCCCCCACTCGGACTGCGACGTTGATCCCAATCATCTCGCCATCGATGTTGATCAGCGGACCGCCTGAATTTCCTGGGTTGATGTCTGCATTGGTCTGAATGAGGTCGTAGTACTCCTGAGTTCCATTGACTGGAACATTGCGATGCAGAGCGCTAACGATGCCGACAGTGACCGTATGCTGATAGCCGAAGGGGTTGCCGATCGCGATGACCGTCTCGCCTCGCATCAAGTCATGACTGCTGCCGATGTCGATCACCGGCAAGGGATCTTTGGCATCGATTTTGATCAGGGCCAAATCGGTCGAGGGATCAAAATTGAGAAGCTTCGCGGTCGTCTCGGTGCCGTCGGCTAAAGTCACCTCGATCTTGGCGACATCCTGAACCACATGCAAATTGGTCACCGCGTACCCACGGGGGTCGATAATCACCCCGGTTCCCATGCCGTTGACCAACTGAGGCCGGCCACCGTCGCCGGCTTCCCCTTTGACCGACTTGCTTCCCTGGATGTTGACCACCGAAGCTTCGGCATTTTGAATCGCCTTGACGATCGGGGTTTCGCGAAGCGATCCCTCCGACCCGGCCGACCGATCGGCCATCCCCACCGCCAATCCACCGACGATAGCAGCCATCAGGGATAAGCGAACGGGGAGTGAGTGTAGCAGGTCGGTCATGCGAAGAGCACTTTGCGCTGGGGCCAACAACGGTTCCGCCGGGCGAACGCCTTTCCCGACCGAGTCCTCCCTAGAATCGGTTCGACGGGGTCGGCGGCATGACAAGGCATGCCTTCCCCAGCAAGAACATCCCAGATTAACAGCCTGGAAGTCTGGGCAAAAAATACTCCTTGCGGAAATTATTCGGCCAGCGGGCCTCTGCGAGCGGCGTTACGGGAATCGTGAGCAGCCGACTTTCAGCCACGGCTGGCACGGCCATGGCTCCCTCCCCAACTTGCCTTGCCAGCGTTCATCAGGCTCGTCACGGGCCATCATCCAAAGCCAGCATTCCATTTGGTGCCATCCACCATTTCATTTGGTGCCAGCCACCGATTGAACGCTAGCTAATTTGTTGCAGGCGGCAACAAGGACTTTCGTCAGTATGCCTGCATGGCCGGGACGGCCCATGCCACAGACAACAAAAATAGCAGCATTTCATT
>JBILTR010000008.1:0-181118 GCA_044371425.1 Pirellulaceae bacterium
TTCGCCGCTACTTCCGCGGCGATCGGGTGGGCCTCAGTCAAAGTCTCCGTCAATCAGCGTCCCGTACAGGGCGGCGTTGGCATCATGGCCAGCGCGCGGTAGAAGTCTGTTGTCTGGAAGCTAGTTCTAGTTGCTAGCTTCTGTACTTGCTGACAGGGAAGACTGGTGGATTTGGAGAAAGCCGCATCCATGCCTCTGCAGAATGGGCTCGGGGAACTGCTGCGCTGAATGGTTCCCATGCGAAGCGGGGAATCCCCCCAAACGAGGCGAAAGCTGATCTGCCTGGTGCATACACTGCACTCCCGTCCCCAGCTGTCTCTCGATAGCTAGCTGCAATCCCTCGCCCCCACTTACCCAATCGGTGGATGGCACCGATTGGAAAGGTGGATGGCACCGATTGGAAAGGTGGATGGCACCGATTGGAAAGGTGGATGGCACCGATTGGAAAGGTGGATGGCACCGATTGGAAAGTACACAAATCGCTAGTACCCCTGGTTCGCTCATGTGAGGCGACTTCTGGGGCTGCTCTCCTTGAAGTGGGCCGAAGGAATTCAACTGGAGCAAACGGAAAATCAGGGCTGCGGCGGAAAAAGTGAGCGGGGCGGTATGCCCTGCAATGTTGCCTAACGAGCTTGAGTTGATTTCTTGAGTCGGATGAGGTGGACGTTGGCAACATCCGCCATGTAGCCTCCCGTTCCAGTTTTCAGACACTCTTCCAGATACTTCTGGCAGAGCTCCGTCTTGCCCAAAGATTCATAGTGGAGAGCGACGTAGAGATTGCCATAGAATTTTGCAAGTGGTTTCGCTCTCGGGCCCCCCTCCACCTGATCGGCTGCGTTCAACACATCTTCAACCGACTTCTCGCCGCGGAAGAGCTCCAAGACCTCCATCATGGGTGGCCGCGGATCTCCTGCCGATGGGATCAACTTTTTTCGAGCCTCTTCCAGGCTGGAGGCCCTGGCAACGCATAGATAGTGCCAGACGGAGTTTTCGACGTCATTGCCGTTAACAGTTCGGTGCACTTCGAATTGCTCGGCACCCTCCTTGAATTTCCCCGCGTAGTAGAGCGATATCCCACGCTGCCAGAGATAAGGCTTCGATCTGGGATCCAATTCAATGGAGCGATCGAAGTCGGTGATCGATCGATCGATGTCGCCGGCCTGGAAGTGGACCATCCCACGCATCACGTACAGATTGGCCGACTTCGGCTGAGCAGCGACGACCTCGTCAGCGATCCTCAACGCTTCCACAAAGTTCTTTCTCTCAACCGCCTGCTCCAACTTACTGGACCAACCATTCTCCTGGCTTCTCGAATCCGCACTGGCGATAAGGCAGGTGGCGAAAATTGAAAGGAAGAAAACGATTCGTTGCATGGAATCACTCCTTATCATCCGTGCGGGTAGGAAGGGGAAGGTCCTTAGGGATCGCCTCGGAGGGTGCCGAGCTTAGCATGCCGCGTAAAGCCACCGGACCAATCGCGGCATCTCCGCCGGTAGCCAGCATCAGTCGCTCCCCGCTTACTTCAGCCCGTATGTTCTCCACCGGGTTGGCGTCCGCCGTGAATCGAGCATCCAGGAGCGGCTTCCAGGCCTGGTCACCAGTGCGACTCCAGGCCGGACCGAAGAGCGCCTCCCGCCGCTGCTTGGTCGATTCCCGGTTGCGCCGGAAATCTTCGACAAACGTATAGAGTCCTCGCAGGGAGTCATTGCCGCCGGTGACAGTCGAGAAGGTAATCAGATGACGCCACACTTGTTCATCCGGGTGGTAGAAAAAGCCCGAATACTCACTTCGCTTCCCGTCCGGGCGAACGGCCACAGCAAATCGGTAGGGTGTATCGAGCTGCCAATCGAAATCAAAGAACGACTGTCCCCCTGTCCCTTCCCCACCAAAACGCCCAACCCGCACGGCAGGATCCTTGTAGAGCAGTCGGACTCTTCGATCCTCCTCCACCGCACCAGGATCGTTCTGCTCGGAATCCCACACCGAAAAGAGGATCAGCTTTTTCCCATCCGCCAGTTCCTGAATACCAAAGTACCCCTTGTCCCAACCGCATACCATAAAGTAGGTGCCGGGCGCCGAGCTTCGAACCACGACTTCGTTGGCAAACTGGGTGCATGGATCCTTCTGAGCGTATCCCAGGTGGACGGAACGACAGGCGATGCCCTTCAGGCGTTCATCGCCGTAAACCGCTTGGCTGATGGTGGCCACCAGACCGACGGCAACAACCAACCAAGTGCATCGAACAAGATGGAATCGAACAAAATTCGGCATGAGGATCGTCTCCCCTCTGGACGAAGGACCTGCAGATACAGAGCCGTCAGCGATGGCGATATCTTCATCATCGACTCGGCCACCAAGACTTGTCACTGCAGGAATGAATCGACAGGTTGATTGAACTATGCAACTATTCTACACCGATCTCTTTGAGTTGCCTCTACCGGCAGGCCATCGTTTCCCCATGTCGAAGTATCGATTGCTTAGGGAGCGGCTGGTCTCGGACCCTTTTTTCTCTGAGGACGTCTTCCTGATTCCACCTCCTGCGACGCTGGAGCAAATCACCCAGGCTCACGATCTCGCTTACGTCGATCGGGTGCTGCAGGGAGAACTGAGTGAGGCGGAGCAAAAGCGAATTGGATTCCCGTGGACTGAAGCGATGGTGGAGCGGTCGAGACGCAGCTCCGGTGCCACGCTGGCGGCCGCAGATGCAGCGCTCACGGAAGGCGTCTCGGTCAATCTAGCAGGGGGCACACACCATGCCATGCGAGATGCCGGAGAGGGATACTGCATATTCAATGATGCAGCGATCACGATGCTGGAAATGCTTCGCCGAAAGAAAATTCGGCGAGGTGTGGTGATCGACCTCGATGTGCATCAGGGCAACGGAACCGCGCAGATCCTAGCAGGATCTCCAGAGGTCTTCACCCTTTCGGTCCACTGCGCCAAAAACTTCCCTGCGCGCAAGCACCCCAGTTCCTTGGATGTCGATCTGGAAATCGGCACTACCGATGAGATCTATCTGCAGCGACTGTCAGAAGCTTTGTCGAGGGTCGATGCGTTCGGACCCTACGATCTGGCCATCTACCTAGCAGGTGCAGACCCCTACGAGGGGGACCGGCTTGGGAATCTCAAACTGACCCAGCAAGGGCTGTCGATGCGCGACCATTTGGTCTTTGAATGGCTGGAGCGGCGTTCGGTGCCGGTCGCTGTCGCCATGGCAGGAGGGTACGCTAGAGAAGTCGAAAAAATTGTCGATATCCACCATGCGACGATTGGTCGGGCCAAAGAACATTGGCTGCGTTGCCGTCCGAGTCTTCGGATATCTGGGGCCTGACTTCCCAGTCCTCAGCTCTTTTCCTCGCTGGTCAAGCTGACGTAGGCGATGGCGTCGTCGAAGGTGGAGTCGGGAATGGGGGGGATGTCACCGTCCTCACCACCGCTGGCCACCGTTCCCTTGGATGCAGCGGCCGCCTTCTTCCTCTGCCGGCTTTCCATCATCGCAGAGAGCCCGAACAAAAGGAAAAGCAGCGCGACAAAGCTCAGCCAAAGGATCGGCCAAATCATGATCGGAACCACCGCAGAGAAAAAACGCTGAATCAGAGAAACATGCCAGATTTCTGGTCGGGACCACAATCCCCGGAGTGTAATTGCTTTGCGTTCCAGGGGCAACAATCCTATCGACTTGCCACCCTGAAAAGCGAAATCAGGCTCAGCCGATCCCTTAGAAACCTCCCGTTCCCCCCATCCTCGATCAGGTCCGCTGTGCTGCCAACCATCCTCGGTCAGCAATCGTCGGCTGAAACTCCTTCCACGCCAGCGGAAGGCCCTCGGCCGCACGCCGAATCTCGCCGGGCGCATAGCATCGACCCTGCGTGATGTGCATGAGCAATGCGGAGTACTCGGCGACCGGGAGCGGACCTGCCTTTTCCTCCTCCAAGAATGCTTCATGCACCACCAGCCAACCCCCAGGCTCCAGTGCCGAGCTTGCTTTTTCAAGAAGCAATCGGATTTCCGGAAAATCCCAGTCATGCAGCACGTTGGACAAAAGAAGCACTTGGCATCTAGGCCAGTGGGATTGGAACATATCGCCCGTCTGCACCTCACAGCGGCCATCCAGGCCAAACCGTGACAGCTCCCGCTGAGCGATCTGATCGACGGGCGGTTGCTCCAGAACCACCGCCCTCATCTGTGCTGCGGTCGACACGATGCAGGCGCTGTAAATACCCGATCCACCCGCAACATCCAGGAGCAGCCCGCCGTGGAGTATTCCAGCGGCCTGGAGCGATCTAGCAAGATGCTGGCCCAGCGCCAGCCCGCGCGAGTGCATCAGCGCCGTAAACGACTCGGCAAAGGCTGCCTGTGTCATGGCATCGTGCCAGTTGTCGGTGTCTTGTCTGGCTTGCCAATTGGCCGGTCTATCGGTCTGCAGTACCTGAAGAAACCCCATGTAGGCGTTGTTGCCTCGCAACGGTTCGTAATAGGGGCCCAGGTACCATGGCGATCCTGCCGTCAAGTGTTCCATCGCCACGGGTGTCACTTCGAAGCGTCCATCGGCATGGCGCCGCAAGTAGCCGTTTGCAACCGCCAGTGTCAGCATCACATCGACGGGTCTGGTTTTCATTCCAAAATGGTCGCAGATCGTCTGTAGATCCGCACCATCCCTTTCGCCTAACCATGTAAACAGATCCAGATGAAGAATCGCCACCGCCAGCAGCTCGGCAGCAAACTGGCGATCGCGATACCGTAGGATCATGGCGGGATCGGTTTCGGGAAGTCGATGGAAGTCGATAGCCATGCAATCAAGTCTCATGGGGAGAAGCGTACAAAGATATCCGAATCGCGGGTCCGGCCTGGAGGAAGGGCGTTCAGCGGGTAAGCCAAAGTCCACCAATCCCCATGATCGCCACCAGCATCGCTACGATGATGCTCAAAGGCCAGGGATGCAAGTGGGGTGGCTTGCCACTTCTCAACCTTCGGATCGCCCCCCAATGTGATAGGACCGTAATCGCCATCGAAACGATTCCGACAATCAAGAGCACCCGCCCGGCGATCGTCGCTTCCTGCAACAGCCGAGAGTAGTCTTTCCCCAACGTCGACCCGGCAGGTATTGGTGCCAACGACAGCGAACGAAAGTAACTGATCAATCCAAATCCAAAGGTGGCGAAGGTCAAAGCCGTCCGGATCCAGGCAAGGGTGGTGCGATCGAGCGCAAGTTGAGTCCGGAAGTTGGCCATTTCCGTTCGTTCCGTCGCCAATGCGACTCGCGGATCGTCTTCTTCATTGTATGAGGACATTGGCTCCCTTTCGGCTGCTGCATTGGTGCAAGGGGCGAGGACTCAAGGGAACAGGAAGCCAAAGCTGAACATCAGGCGACTGGCATCCTGCCTCGCAGAATCGGCATCCATCCGCTCCCCCCACAGCAACTCCGACCCGGCGAACATAAACGGATTGGGTTGCCAAATCAGGTTCACGGCGATGTACTCCAGACGATGAATGCTCTCGGCTGGCTGTCCCGGTGTGTTGTCGACATTCCCTGAACTGTACGTCAGGTTGGTCGACCATCGCGGATTCCACTGGTGCGTTACCCCGGAGTACCAGGCGAGCGTTTCTAAGGTGGTACCTTCCGTCGGGCTGACCAAAGCCGCATCCGGAAGGTCGCGATAATTTCCGATGCCCTGCCCCCAGAGGACCCCGCCGTAAAGCCGGCAGCGTTCGGCAAGGTCAAAGAAACCAGTCAGATTCAACCCACTGCCAATATCGGAGAGGACGTCCTGACCCGTTGGTTGGAAACCAAGCCGTCGGACAAGTCCGGCAATCTGCCACTGGCCGCGATCGCCGTTGTACCGCAGCCGACTGATGAAGTCGGGTGCGATGGAACGAGGTTGGCCGAATGCCATCAGAGCCGGATCGACTGTTACGTTGGAATCCTCGAGGGCAGCGGCCACCACCCAGCGATCATCGAAGAAGTGACGCGAGTATCGCACCTGAGCCTGCCTGCGACCGACCGATGCGACGTCCCCGACAACGTCGAGGGTATTGGGGAGAGCTGCACGGTGGGTGAAGGTGGTCCAAGTCTGACCGACAATCAAACCTTCGTACTCTCCGAAAGCATGTCGCAATCGGAAGGTGTCGCCACTGCCGAAAAAGTCCCCTTCCACCATGATCCGCAGCGGATTGCCGGTGTTGGTGATCCACCGCGCATCCATGTTCAGTCGCGACTGCCGTGCATGCATCCGCGTATTGGTGCGCTGCGGATCACCGATCGGGATGGTGGCCGGATCGAACGTGTCGGTCGAGTCGATGGCACGGAAATCCCGGATCAAATCGGCTTTCACATAGCCGCCAAACTTGAGCGCCCATCGGCCCTTCTGCAGCGTCAGGCCATTGACATAGTCTTTCGGGAACTCGTTGAAATTCAATCCGACGCTGAGCGCATCGGTCTCCGACAGACGGGTACCCGTCAGCTCTTGACCCATGGTTCCAACGAGCATTGGATCCAAGCCAAACTCCCCTGACAAATCGCTTCCCAGGGAGTTGCCGAACCCAGAAGTTGGCTCAAACATCCCCGCGATTTCATCCGGTGGATTCGACGATGGCGATCCCACTGAAGGTGGCTCTTTCGCGCCAGTCGATCGTGGATCAGTGGGAGAGCCATTGGAATCGGCGGCAGGCGATCGACTGGGGATTGAAGGGGCTGGAACCGGCGTTCCCTCGGACAGATCCTGCAACCTCTGACGATTGGAAGGAACCGCTGCTGGATCTTGACCCCGCGCAGGATGGCTGAGCAGCGCAAGGAGCAGCAGAAGCCAAGCTGCATCCAATCTTATGTCCAGCAGTCGTTTGTGCATTTGCGAAACGCGCCCAGTCCAACGAGTGCGAGACGAAGTGGGTCTGGTTCCAACGCAAGGACTCGCGAAATTGGGTCCGTCTTGCCGCTGGAGAGATAGATAGAAACGGGCCGGAACGAAAGGTCAGATTTCCGGTAACGACGCCAGGGCCCTGCTTTTTGCCCTCTTTTGGCTCTGGTTTTTCCTTGCCCTTTGGTGCACCGTCGAGCTGGTGGACCTGCAGGAGGGTGTCCTGCGAGGGGCCAAGTAGCGGCATACCGTTTTCTCCTCGACCTCAGTCGAGGCGATCGCGAAGCCCAGCGGTGGCTAGGTGAGCCGCGAGAAAGACGACTCCTGGCGGGTGGCCAAGAAAATCGATTTGCTCGACAGAAATACTGCGATCGACCTCAGATCCAGTAGGGTGCCGAGTCGGTAGGGGGCAGCAGCCGTAAGCATGTGGCGGGAGGCCAAAATGCCCATCCGATCCTTCACAGGACGAGGCTCAAAACCGAACGCGACGGACAGGAATGCCTGCCGTCGCGTTCGGTTTTGATATTCTAATGATCTTTAGAATCTCAGGTTGGCGCGCAGTCCGACCACCACCGAATCGTCCACCGCTTCTCTTGAAGGGACCAGATACTGCGTGTCGGCGGTGATGAAGAGTCTTGGGGAGACCGCGAAGTTATGGAAAAGCTCCACCCCCTGCCCTGCTCCCAATCCCCCTAGCGCACTGGAGATCCAAGGCGACAGATCATCGCTTAGCCCTGCGTAGTAGTATCCGATGCCGAAGGTGTCGTAGGCGCGTCCAAAGAGGTTGCTATTGCCACCCAGGCCGGCGCTAGCAAACCAGTCGATGGGATTGGTGTTGGGGTCTGCGAATCCAGCGCGAGCGAAGTAGCCCCAGCCCCGCTTGGAGTCGTTGGGATCGACGACCAGGTATTGATCGCAGTTCCAGTAGAGCGACCAGGAGTCGCTGGCGCGAGGGATCGGGACGTTCGGAAGAATGACCGTGGGTGGGAAGTCGAGCGACGCGTAGTCGCGACTGCTCCAGGTTCCACCGAACAGTTGATGCCCTGGCAGACCGAAGAAGTTGGTGGGCAAGCGAAGTTCGGGGCAGAGCACGATTCCATCGGCAAAGAGTTCATCGAATCCACTGGTCCGCGTGGTGTCGCGAGCATTGAGCGCCGAGAAAGTAAAAATCGGTTCGCCATCCTGCACGATGACGAAACCAGCCCCCAGCGTCGAATAGGCAATCGTCCGCAGGCCCAAAGGCGTGACGACGAATGCGGCATTGGAGAATTGATGGATGCCTCGCCCACTGGCAAACGCATTCATGTCGCCATCGAGCGTATCGACCTTTCCTGCAAACAGCCCAAACGACTCGGAGAGGAACTGCATGAAGGTCAGATTGGTGATGTAAAGATGGTTGGTTTCGGTTGTTGGCAGATCGGCTGCCAGATTGGGAGGGAGAATCGTCCCAGTCCCTTCGCGCAGCGATTCGCCAAACCGATGCTCGGTGCGCATCTTCAGGAACTGTCCCTGCATCCCTCCCAGTTTCTGGAAGTCGACATTCATCAGGTAGTCGCCATGTCCGGCGTAATTGAACATTTCGTCCACGCCGCCTCGGGCCACCCCGTAATAGAACTGGGTGACGTTGTTCTGCAGAGTGATCCCGTTGGCAGCGTAGTCTTTCCGAAGAGCGCTTTCTCCCCCCATCCACCAGTAGCCCAAGCAGCTGCTGCCAACTCCGGAGGTTCCCGCCAAACCGCCGGCCATGCTGTCGCATGCCAGTCCCTGGGTGCGATCGCACGATGCCTGATGACCGGCCAAAGTGACTGGTTCGTCGACTCCATCCGCCCACGCGACTCGCTGGGTGAGTTGCGTGTCATCGGCATCACCGAACGGCTGCTGTGCGGTTGCTAGGTGTGGCAGTCCAGCAGCAAGCAGGGCACCGCAGGTGGTGATCAGTCGTTTCTTAATCCAGTGGATGCGCAGAGTCGAATTCATTGTTGACCTCGGGAAATGGGTGCACGGGCCGCCAAGCCGTTATGCGAAAAATTCGTCCAGCCCCAATTCGCACCTTCATGGAATTCCCACCCCGGCGCACTCTGCCCTTTGGTACACGCGCCCAAGGCCCCTTAATCGGATCCCCTTGGAATCGCTAGCACTTCCCAGATCCCAAGCTGTTGCCTTTGGAATGAGAGGCTTGCAGCGGGTTGACGCCGGGATGGGTATGCCGACCGGAATCTCAGACTCTCTGCGAAAGCTCCGGTGGAAAACCTCTCGATTCCTTTACAGAAAAAAGGCCTTTTTCTTCTCTTTCATTCGCTAACCTCTCTGGGCGAGGTACCGACGGTTCTCCGTTGGGGTGGCAGCATGCTTTTTCACCGGCAGCTATTCGACGGAGAGAAAATCGATGGAACGCAAGGTAGTTCGCGGTGGCTTTACGCTGGTGGAGTTGCTGGTGGTGATCGCGATTATTGGAGTCCTTGTGGGGCTCTTGTTACCAGCGGTCCAAGCCGCTCGCGAAGCCGCTCGCCGTATGCAGTGCTCCAACAACCTCAAGCAACTTGGCTTGGCGGTTCTCAATCACGAGAGCACCTACAAGAAGATGCCGCCAAGTCTTTTCGTCAACTTGGGGTTGCCTCCTGGTGGATCGGGGCAGCCGGGATTTCCCTATCCCGGCATTGTGCATGCGTGGGCACCGGCACTGCTGCCTTACATTGAGCAGACGCAGGTATTCAACCTGTACGACCAAAAGTTCCCCTGGTTCTCTAGCTCGGCAATCGTACCGGGGACGCCAAACAATCAGCTTGCATTGCAAACGAAGATCGCCACCTTCCTTTGCCCTTCGACGCCAGGCGGTTCGGATCGCACGGTTTCGGGCACCTACACTTTTGGCGCACCCTTCCCTTACCAGAACCTCGCGGTCACCGACTACGCAACCTGTAGCAGTATCAACCCGGGATCGATTACGTTTTTCGGCTATCCCGCAGGGACGACGCAAGCGACGTTGTATAGCGCTTTGAGCCCCGAGTTGATCGGTCCAGGAATTCCATTGTTGGGCACGACAGCCACCAGGGCGAACAAAATCAGCTCCATCATCGATGGCACTTCCCAGACCATCTTGCTGTGCGAGGATGCAGGGCGGCCGAACTTCTATGTGGCAGGAAAGAAAATCCCCAATGCAGTGCTTCGCGATGGTGGGTGGGGGCATCATGAGAATGATTACGGTCTGGATGGGGCGATCAAGGGAGGGACAGCGTCTCCAGGCAACTGTGTGATCAACTGCCACAATGACAACGAAACCTATGCGTTCCATCCTGGCGGAGCCAATCATGCGATGGCAGATGGAAGCGTGAATTTCTATTCCGAATCGATATCGCCGCAGATCTATGCCGCGCTGATCACTGCGCAGGGTGGCGGTTTAACCCCAGCGGAGGTCGCGCCGAATTCCGGCGATTGACCGTTGTCCTGTGAAGTTCAACCTGCGGACGGCAAGTCACACCGTCAGGGAGTGAAGCAGCATGCTGGAATATGTGCGATGGTCTGGATCGATGGTGATGCTGCTGGTCACGTTGGTTGGTTGCGCTCCATCCGCACCGAAGACATATCCCGTTCAAGGGTCAGTCAAGACGACAACCGGGGAGCCATGTTCGGGGGCGCTTGTGGTGTTTCACCCAAGCGAAGAGGGGAGGAAAAATGCTCCCAAGCCCTTCGCAACCTGTGGCTCGGACGGTTCATTTCGTTTGACAACCTATCAGGAAGGAGATGGCGCTGAGCAGGGGGAGTATGCCGTGACCGTTGTCTGGCCGGGGGAGGTCGCTGCAGGGGAGATGAGCCTCAGCAGTGAAGGTAAGGCGACAGGGGCTGACCGACTGGGAAACAACTACGGCGATCCTCGCAGCCCTCGACTGAAGGCCACGGTCCGCATCGATCCGACGCAGTCGATCGCATTGGAGGTTGACCCCTCGATAGCTCCGCCCGTCGTTGCGGATCCATAGTTATTCGAATCTCCAAAGTCAGATTCAGGAATGTAATCTTTTTCAGCACCAAGATTGACGGAGCGTTCCATGAGACGAATTCGAATTCGATGCGCGTTCACTCTAGTGGAGCTTCTGGTGGTAATCGCCATCATCGGGCTATTGGTTGGGCTTCTCCTGCCTGCCGTTCAATCGGCTCGCGAAGCCGCTAGGAGAATGCAATGCTCGAACAATCTCAAACAGATGGCCCTAGCGATTCATAACTACGAATCGAGTTTCAAAAAGATCCCCTGCGCTATCATGGGAAGCCCGATCGACGGGCATCGATTTGATGATGACGGGTTTGGTTGGCAAAGTGCCATCCTTCCGTTCATTGAGCAACAAAATCTATACAACCAAATCACAGGTCACCCCCTGTGGGGTGCGGAAGGGGCACTGGAGCTCAACCAAGCCCTCTCGGGTCGACCGATTCCCGGAGGCGAAGTGGAAGTTGCTACTTACCGCTGCCCCTCGTCGACCCTTCCAAAGATTGTCCCTGAATTCTGGGCGATTCCTGGCGGACAGAATTTCGGTCCGTTAAGGGCCGAGAATCGTCAGATGATCGGTTACGCCGTCTCTGACTACAAAACAGCCGGTGGGAGTTGCTACGGGAATGATGGAGCGATGCATAAGCGATCGGAGGCACCTTGGCGCCGATTTGCCGATTTCACCGATGGTCTCAGCAACTCCGCATTGTTGTGTGAATCCTCTTACGTCACGGGCAACGGCACGACGGCTCCCACACGCGTCGAGGACTGGCCTATTTGGATCGGTGGTCCCGGTACGGATGAATCGATTCGCACCAACGGGCGTACCAACGCCCCAATCAACTGCAAATGCAACCCGCAACGAATGCTCTTCGCCATCAATGACGACTGTGCCTTTAGTTTTCATGCGGGGGGGGCGCAGTTTGCATTCGCCGACGGATCGGTTCACTTCCTCTCCGAGAACATCTCCTCCGACACCTACTGCAGAATTCACTCCATCTCCGACGGGCTGACTCTTGGTGATTGGTAAAAGGAGTTCACGGATGAGCCGTTGCGAAAAATGGTCGCTGCTAGGGGGGCTTTTCTTGACCGTCGGATGTGGGTCGGGTTCGTTTCCCACCTCCAAGGTGACTGGTAAAGTCCTTTGCAAGGGGGTACCGGTTGCGAATGTGCGGGTCTTCTTTGAGCCACTGCAGACAGGCAAGTCGGCGATAGTTGGCAAGTCGGGTTATGGAGTCGCCGACAAGGAGGGCGCTTTTGTTCTCTCGACGTATGGCGATGGAGATGGCGCTGTCGTTGGACGGCACCGGGTTCGTGTCGACCGTCCGCATCCCGAGGATTTTCCAGGGTTTCAATGCGACTGCGCGACGAATTCCGAAGTGGATGTGATGGAGGTCGACGTGGCTGCAGGGAGAGTGAATTCTTTTGAAGTGGTCCTCAGGGAGAAGAATTCAGAAGTTGATCGACCTTCGCTGGATGATGCGCCGGAGGAGGAGGCGGAATCGATGGAGCCATGATGGCCGCCGAACACAAGAAGTCAACTGCAAGGGGCGATTGGCCATTGGAGCCACTGATGGGCCGCATCAATCGATGCTTCGAAGGTGCGGTTGATGGGTGTGGTTTGTATCTGTTCCGGATTCTCTATGGATTCATTCTGGCTTTCTGGGCATGGGATTATCTAACTAGTGGTCGCGTGACCTCGATCTACATCGAACCAAATTACCATTTTTCGTACCGTGGATTGGAGTGGATCAAGCCGCTCCCCGGGTTCTGGATGTATGGCGTATTTTCCCTTCTTCTTCTCGCATCGCTCGGGATAGCTCTGGGGTTCTTCTATCGCACAAGTGCCTTGACGTTTGCGATTGGATTTACCTACCTGTTTTTCTGCGAGCGGACCAATTATCAAAATCATTATTACCTCCTGATATGGTTCTCGTGGTGGTTACCCTGGATGCCGCTGGATCGCGGGTGGAGTTTGGGTGCCGTGCTTTCAGGAAGTACCCAGTGGCGGGTGCCCGCATGGTGCCTGACGATGCTTCGCTTTCACATCGCCATTCCGTATTTTATGGGAGGCGTCGCCAAGTTGGAGCCAGATTGGTTGACGGGTGCGCCTGTCCGTCAAATGCTCCAATCGCTGCAGCATTGGCCGGTTGTCGGTGGCATGTTGAATCAGGAATCTACAGTGTTTCTGATCGCCTGGGGGGGATTGGTCTTTGATCTTGCGATCGTCCCAATGCTTTTAGTTCGAAAGACTAGGATGCTTGCCTACGGGGCGGCATGCCTGTTCCACCTGACCAATGCTGTTTTGTTTCAAATCCACATTTTTCCTTGGTTGATGATCGCGGCGACCACTCTTTTCTTCCCCACCAGCTGGCCGAGGCATTTCTTTGGTTTGCCGACGGAAGGGGAAGAGCCTGAGCGATCGAGAGGAATCGGCATTTCGTCAGTGGCCAAATGGATCATCGGTCTCTATGTCGCGTTCCATCTGGTGTTCCCACTGCGCAGCGTTTTCTATTCAGAAGAGACTTCCTGGACAGAACGAGGTCATTATTTTGCGTGGAGGATGATGCTTCGCGGCAAAATCACTGGGGTGCGCTATTACCTAACGGATGAAAAAATCGGAGCGACGTGGATTGCTTCGCTTCAGCGTTGGATCACTTTGGAACAGGCAAGTCGCTTTGCGAGAGACCCTGACATGATTCTGCAGTTAGGGCAGTTTCTTGGCGACCACTACTACGCTTCGACTGGCCGCATCGCCAAGGTTCAGGTCTTGGCCCTCAGTTCGCTCAATGGACGCAAAGCTCAGCTTCTGATCGACCCAAAGTGCGATCTGATGTCGATCGATCCATGGGAGCTTGGCCGGCAGTGGGTTGTGCCGCTATCCGAGCCGCTGAGGGTTCCTCCCTGGCAAGTTCCGCTGGAACAATGGGAGAAGTTCGTCAGCCTTCCTGATCTACCAGTTCCGAACAGTAAGGAGCCATCGCTGATGGATCGAGCTATTTTTTATCGGCAGGCTCGACGGCCTGCGATTTCGGAAGGTGGAGCTGACCGCTAGCGGCCTCTGGTGGCGTTGTTTTCGAAATTCCGACGGGTCCCCGTGTTCGATAACTATCTGGGAGTGTTTTCGATGAGAAATCGATTCCTTTGGCAGCAGACAGTTTGTTTGATATTCACGTTTGCGAGTTCCATGGCTGCGGTGCGCGCGCATGATGGTGATCACCCGCATCCGGTCCGTAAACTGGCCGCCGCTGAAGCTTATGCTCCGGGACTTGCTCCCGATCGTATCGTCTTGAATATCGGCGATGATCCAACGACGACCGCGAATCTGACATGGCGCACCAGCACGGAAGTAAGGGAAGCATGGGCTGAAATAGCGGAGGGAACGCATGGTCCTGAGCTGAGCTCCCGTAGCACCCAGCTTCCTGCCGTCAGCGAAGCTCTCTTGACGGACCTGAATACGGCTCATTTTCATTCCGTCAAGATCCGCAACCTCAAGCCGGGAACCTGCTACAGCTATCGGGTTGGGGATGGCGTGAATTGGAGCGAGTGGTTTCAGTTTCGAACGGCGTCTAACAATGCTCAATCATTCAGCTTCCTTTACTTCGGCGACGCACAGAACGATATCCTATCGATGTGGTCCCGAGTCGTGCGAGAAGCCTATCGAGAGGCACCCAAGGCGTCGTTCATGATCCACGCGGGCGATCTGATCAACAATGCGCAATCGGATGGTGAGTGGGGCGAATGGTTCCAAGCCGGAAGCTTCCTGCATGCGTCGATGTTTTGTGTGCCAGTTGCCGGCAATCACGAACAGGCGAAGCAACCTGATGGCACGCGCAGGTTGTCGCACCACTGGCGCCCCAGTTTTACTTTGCCGGAGAACGGTATCGCGGATCTTCCGGAATCTTGTTACCACTTTGAATACGGAAATGTCCTTTTTCTTTGCCTCAACAGCAATGAGAAAATCAAAGAGCAAGCGGCGTGGATGGAAAAGGTGCTGGACGGCAGCCACGCGACGTGGGTTATCTGCACCTTTCATCATCCGATTTTTTCGACCGCAAAGGATCGCGACAATGCCTCTTTGCGAGAGGCATGGAAGCCGATCTTCGATCGCTATCGAGTCGACTTGGTACTGCAGGGACACGATCACAGCTACGGGCGGACCGCGTTGGTTGGTGCTGAGGTCCCCTTGACGTTGGGCAATATTCCCACGGGGCTCAATCGGATGGATGGCCAGGACGGAACCGTCTACGTTGTCTCCGTGAGCGGTCCCAAGATGTACAACCTCCAGGATCAGCCGGTGATGCGAAGATCGGCGGAGGATACACAGCTTTTCCAGGTGATCCACATCGATGGGAATCAATTGAAGTTCGAGGCGCGGACAGCGATCGGAGAGTTGTACGACGGGTTCCTCTTAACGAAAGATGCCCAAGGACATCGCTCCCTGAAGGTTTCTGAAGGCCTGATGCCGGAGCGGCGAAGGGAGGTCAATCCCAAGCCGTTGGAAGTTGGCGGAGCCGACGCGAAGTAGATAGCTCCAGGAAATCAGATGGGACCGCCTAGGTCCGCCTCGCATGCTTCACACTCTATCGCCAGAAAGCACTGGCTGTGACCAGGCCAGTCTTTCATTGGAAGCCAGTTGCCTCCACCAGACTCTTTTCACCGGCTTCACTTTTTTCGGTGAAGAAATCCTCGCCAAACCTTTCGAATCTACTTGGCACTTCTTCACGAAATCTGCAGTTGCGATCGGTACAACCTGTTTGTTCGCGAAGGCGAAGGCATGCAGGCGTACCGTCATCGAGGGAAGAGGAAGCCATGGACAACAAGACGAAGAGCAAGCGAGCTGGTTTCGGCAGTGCGGGGAAGGCTCGGCATCATCGGAGCTTACTCCAAAGGGCTCTGAGGTTGGAGATGCTGGAGAGGCGAGACCTTTTTGCTGTCCAGGCATTGAACGACTCCTTCAGCCTGATCAGCGGTTCAAATGCGACGAATTCGGCGATCTTTCTCAATGTCCTGGGGAACGATCAGGGGCCTGCATTCACGCAGGCCGTATCCGCTGCCAACATCGACTACACCGCCGCCAACAAGACGGCCAATACCGCAACCTATGTCATTCCTAACCGTCCCAGTTCCACCATTCCCCAACGCAGTCTGATCGTTGGGGCGATTGCGATTCCTGGGTCGGGAGGATATGCCGACATCGATCTGTCCAGAGATACCGATGCACTGGACAACGGCAATGCGTCTCTGGTGCGTCTGAGGACGATTGAGGGGGTCGTTTTGGGGACGTCTCGCGAGAACCCCGTTCCGAACGCCGCTGGTAATGCTGCGATCAATCAAGTGGTGCTCAATTACATGGTGGGGACCACCACGACCACTCAGACCTATCTTTCCTCGGTTGCCGCACCGGCTAATGATGGAGAACTGATCGCGAAGCCTGGTGTCGCTCTTTTCCCCTATTCCCAGGGTTGGGTTGGTGGTTCCTACAACACCAATGGATCTGCAATTGTCGGTCATCCCTCTTTGGCGGTGACGAACCCCGCGACTGGTACCTACGAGGTCGCTGTCTCGGGTGTCACCGATTCTTTCAGCGACGGTTACCTTTTCTCGATCACCTCTGGCAACAGCGACAATTATGCGAGAGCCGTTCCGATTGGTGGGAATCTGTGGCGTGTTGTGGTTCGTGATAATGCGTCAACCAATGCGGGGCGGGAGAGTGGACCATTTAGTTTGGTCTACATTCCCAAGGGAGCGCAGGGCTTGATCGGAGGTTTGGTCCGGGGCGATGCGGTCGAATCGACGCCGATGATTCAATCTTCCGGTGGTTTCTCGATTGTGCGTACCGGGCCAGGAAACTGGACCATGACCGTCGACGGACATTCACCTACCACTGGTGTGCTGGTGCTGGAGTCTGGGGATACCGATCGAACGGCTGGGCTGAACAGCTATTTCACCTACGAACCGGCAGCCAACGGAACCGATTTTCTGATCCGTCAGATCCAATTTGAAGGAACGGCGACCAATCTTGTCGACGACGACTTTCTGGTGCAGTTCATTCCTTTTGAGAATCGCATCGCTCCTACGTCGGGGCTGACGCTGGTCAGTTATGGAAGCCCGGCCAGTCCCACGGGGCAGGCAAGTGAAAACGGCATCGCTCTTGTTGCTGCACCCGATGGCACGATCCGTTATCAGTACGACTACCCAGCCTTTCGAGCCATGGCGGCGGGAGTGGAAATCACCGACAGGATTGTCTACGCAGCGACCGATGGGGTCGACACTGCGTCTGCTGAGGTGTTGGTGCGTTTGCGGGGGACAAATGATGCGCCCTATCAACTGGGCGATATTGCTGCCTTGAGTTTTGTGGAGGATGGAACCGCGCAGACCGTGGATCTAGCGACGATTTTTGCCGATTACGATACGGGCGATTCGCTTTCCTTTCAGATCGCAATGGTCCCGGATGCGCCTGTCACAGCATCGATCACGGGATCGATTCTTACCTTCACCCCGTTGGCGGATCGATTCGGAGCGTTCTCCTACACAGTGAGCGCTACCGACGGCAGGGGAGCTTCGATCACCACTCCACGTTACAACGGTACGATCGAATCCCAGGCCGATGCGGCCCGCGCCATCGGCGACTCGGCGAGCACCACGAAAGATTCTCCTGTGGTGATCGCATCTTTGTTCAATGATTTTTGGCCTGACACGACTCCTTACTCGGTGTCGGCGGCGAGTCTGCTAGGCAATTCCACTGCCACAACCGATGCGACGACCGAGTGGTCGGTTGCTCTGACGACCTCCGGACGCAATGCCCTAGCGCTGGCCGATTCCGTTCCCAATCAGTTCCTAGGGGAAGTCCGATTGAGCCGTGACGGACAGTTGCTGGAGCAAAGTCGCGGAGTGCTCTTGGGAACGCCGGCCGACGATAGCAGTCCTTACAGCACCATCAATACCTTTGGAAACCTCGTCAACAGCGTCAGCAATGGCTATTGGTTGGCGATGAGAATTGGCGCTACTGGCAACGGAGATCGCAATGGCCCGATGTCGGCGGGATTTTTCCCTTTTGCAGAGGGATGGACTGGCGGGCACATCAACAGCGCCGGGCAGCTGCTGTCGGGGGTTGGTGTCAGCCAATCGAACGTGGTGAAAGTCGCCAATGGGCTATTTGAAGTGACTGTACCTGAGGTCACTGACGCACTGACCGACGGGTACCTTTTCGCGACGGCAGCACAGAATGACGACAACGCCGTTTCCGTCAGACCGGTGCCTGGTACCAACCGCTGGCAGATTCGAAACAATGACAATGATGATGCAGCCAATGGGTTTGAGGATGATGGAATCAGCTTTATCTACCTTCCTGCCTCGACCCCTGGCCTGATCGCCGGGCGTTGGAACAGCGCCGCCGGTTCATTCCATCAAGTCACTGGCGGTGTCGCCGCGACGGCTGATGTGGCAGGTGCCCTAAGCCTGACTATCCCTGGTCAAGATCCAGCATCGGGAACTCTAGTCGCGATTGCGTCGGGGACGGTGCAAGCAACGGTCAATGGTGTTTTGACCGATGTACCGACAAGTCAGGCGGTCAACTTTCAGAATGCATCAGGCCAGTTTGTGCTCAAGAGTCGAGCGACGGGGGCTTTCGATCCACTGGTAGCAGATATCCAGTTCGTTTTCCTGCCGTTTCTGGATCCTTTGGAGCGATTGGCGCCCAATCCTTTCAGCATCACTTCGCATCAGGCTGTCAGTGACCTGGGCGTTACGGTGACGCTACAGGCCGATGGTACGTTCCGTTACGATCCGGCCACTGGAGGTGCTGCGATCACGGGTCTCTTGCCAGGCCAGTCGGTGACCGATCGGTTCACCTACCAGATCACCGACAGTCTAGGACGCGTTTCTTCTGCCGAAGTGACCGTAGTGGTGACCGGGGATCGCGTTGTGGTGACGCCAGCCGGTGGTTTGGTGACCACCGAAGCGGGTGGCGCGGCGACCTTCTCCGTCGTCCTGGCGGTGGCCCCGACCAGCGACGTCACGATCACTCCGGCTTCCAGCGACAGCAGTGAAGGTTCCGTGTCTCCCGCCGCTCTGGTGTTCACTCCCGCCAACTGGAACATCGCTCAGACGGTGACCGTCACCGGCGTGGACGATTTCCTAGTGGACGGAACGGTTGGGTACAGTATTCGCCTCAGTAGCAGCAGTGCCGACACGGCTTTCGAGTCGCTACCGATCCCTCCTGTCTCCGTAGTCAACACGGACAACGATGCGATTGGAGTCTCCTTTTCTCCTGCAAGTGGCTGGCAGACGACCGAACGAGGTGGCCAGGCGATCATCTCCGTGACACTTTCCTCGCAGCCGACCGCTCCCGTGACGATTCCCTTTTCTTCTAGCGATCTGGCCGAGGGAACGGTCAATGTCAGCGAAATGACTTTCACCGTGGACAACTGGAACGTTGCGCAGTCGCTGATCCTAACGGGCGTAGACGATAACCTTCTGGACGGCAACAAGACATACACGCTTGTGGTTGGTGCGATCACCAGCAGTGATGCGCAGTATTCAGGTTTCAACCCTGCGGATCAGACGGTGACGAATGTGGACCTTGATTTTCGTCTGGCGACCAAGTCGAACACGACCCACGTCGGTTTCGGCCAAGCGGTAGGGGTCGAGGGTCGGTTGGACGTGGTGGCCGGATCGCTTTACATGGATGGTGGCAAGTTAACAGTAGCGGTTGTCAGTGGTGGTGCAACCAGCGATCGTCTGGCGATACGCAATGAGGGTACAGGGCCAGGGCAGGTAGGGGTTTCGGGCAGCGACGTGACCTACAATGGCGTGGTGGTGGGAAGTTTCACCGGTGGATCGGGCAGCACGCCTCTGGTGGTCACCTTCAACAGCTTGGCCAACCGACTATCGATTCAGCAGGTCTCCAGGGCGATCACTTTCGAGAGTGTTTCTGCCAGCGACATTGGGCTCAAGACAATTCGCTTCACCCTGGTCGATGGCGACAATCAGTCGGCGATCGATGGGGCGAAGGAGAAGACGATTCGGACGGCGTTCAAGCGCGTGATTGAGTTCCAGGAGGGGGTGGATCGCGGATTTGGCGAGTACTCCGGTGCTCGAGACGTCCAGATCGCTCAGAGCAATCCAAACACCACATGGCCTACAGGGCAAGATGCCTCCGGGTTGCTTGTCGATTTTCCTGACGATGGAGGAACCAATACCTCCCAGGTGATGCTGCGATTTGATGAAATCGTCGGATCAACGCTTCGTCAGATTCCTGCGGGAGCCACGATCACATCAGCATCGCTGTTTTTGCAAATGAACAACACGGGAGACGGTGGCAAGATGCACCGGATGTTGCAGTCATGGAGCGACAGCACCAGCACCTGGAACAATCTGGTCAATGGAGTTCAGGTGGATGGAGTCGAGGCAGAGGTGCAATTCGATTCCATCTGGCACACTCTGGATGGTTCTGGAGCATCTGGTTTGGGGTATGCCTCGGTGGCCGTAACGCCGGATGTACGAGCCTGGGTGAACGGCGGGAAAGCGAACTATGGATGGCTGTTTGATCCAATCACCACCGATGGCTGGCAATTCAGTGCATCGGAGACTGGCAATCTGGAGTTTCGTCCGATGCTGCGGGTCGAGTGGCTGCCAGCTGGCTACTCTTCGGCAACGTTCCAGCAGGGAATCAATGGCTACACCGGTACCAGTGACACACAGATCGCTTCCAATTTGACCAGTCAAGCCGATACGTTGAATATTGGCACGGACTTTCCTACGACAGGAAGCACCGAAGTGGTGCGGCAGGCATTGCTGAGATTTGATCAGCTGTCAGGGAATGCTGCCGGCCAGATTCCGGTAAACGCTCAGATCCATGATGCCATTCTGACCGTTGGCGCAGTTCTTAGCGACGCGGTGGGGCACGGCGGCACAGCGCATCGCATGCGGGTCGATTGGCCCGAGACGATAACTTGGGGCGATTTTGTAGATGGTGTTTCCGTCGATGGGACCGAAGCGGCATCGTCCGTCAGTTTCCAGGCAGGTAACAGTTCGTTAGCACCGCTTGCCCAAGCAGGAATGACTGTCTTCGAGGCGATCGAAGACGTTCAGGCATGGGTTCGCGGAACCAGCAACTTCGGTTGGGTATTCAATCCCTGGACGAATGGTACCAACGGTTGGTTCTTTGCCTCCTCGGAGTATGACCTCTCCGATACGATTCGGCCGAAGTTGGAGGTGTACTACACCGAACTTTTCAACAATGCACCGACCGACATCCAACTTTCGTCTGCAACGATTGCAGAGAATCTGGCTGCAGGAACGGCCGTCGGTCTGCTGACCAGCACCGACCCCGACCCAGGAAATACATTTACCTACTCGTTTGCGGCCGGCGAAGGCGATGCCGACAATGCCAAATTCAATTTGGTTGGCAACCAGTTGCGCACCGCCGAATCGTTCGACTTTGAAACGAAGTCCAGCTACACCATTCGAGTCAGGTCGACGGACCAGGGAGGTCAAGCCTACGGGGCTCAGTCTTTTGAAAAGGTTTTTGTTATCACGGTCACCAACGTCAATGATGCCCCTGTCCTTACCGCCTCCAGCGGTTCGGCAACCACAAGCGGGGCCGCGGTGGTGGTCGATCCGGGGATCGGCTTGAGCGATGTCGACAGCGCGACGATCGTCGGTGCGGTGATTTCGATTTCTTCGGGATTGGTTCCTGCCGAGGATCGGTTGCAGTTTGACAATACAACAGGAATCACTGGAATCTACGACGACGCTACAGGTATCCTCACTCTCTCTGGAACGGATACCGTATCGGCTTACCAGTCCGCGTTGCGATCGATCCGCTACCGCAATCTCAACTCGCCACCGACCGCTGGCATCCGAACCGTTTCTTTCCGCGTCGACGACGGTGGAGCTGTGGATGCGCTGAGCAATATCGTGTCGCGTCCGGTCGATGTGGTTGCGAATGCGTCACCGATTCTCGGTGTCGATACCGCCAATGTCTCGGGATTTGAAGGCACCACGATCACCAACACCGGGACTTGGTCCGATCCAGACACCGGGGACACGGTCGTTCTCTCTGCGTCGGTCGGAACGGTGCAGAGGAATGCCAATGGGACATGGCAGTGGAGTATCGATGGGCTGGATGATCTTGCCTCAACGCTGGTCACAATCACAGCCGATGATGGCAAAGGAGGAACTGCAAGCGTCCAGTTCAATTACTCTGTTACCAACCGAGCTCCCCAGTTGTCCAGCAATTCCGCGTCGGTGGTCGGTCCGGTTCTAAGCGAGTTGACCAACACGGGGACATGGTCGGACGTGGTGGCAGATACCGTCAACCTTTCTGCCTCCGTTGGCTCTGTCGTCAAGAACGCCAACGGAACCTGGAGCTGGACTTACACGCCGAACGCAGCGATCGCCAATCAGACGGTAACCATTACCGGCACCGATGAGGATGGCGGATCCTCGACTGTTGCATTCCAGATCACCGCTCTGGTGGCGATCACCAATTCGAAGGTCTTCTACAACGGATCGGGCTTTGAATCGACAGGTGGCGTCTCCGGCGCGCTGGATAACGGCAAGCAATTGCTTCGTGCAACTGGTTCGACGCAGACGACCTCCTTCGCGAATGTCATCAATTACAGTCGCGGTATCAACGGCATCGTCTTGGATGTTGCGGGCTTGGCTGCCGACACATTGCTGGCCGATGATTTTACTTTCCGTGTTTCGCCCAACGGAGCCAGTGGGGTGGTCGATCCAAGCACCTGGGCAGCGGCTCCCGCGCCAACGGTGATCGATGTTCTTGCTACTGCGGGGCAGCCATCCCGGATTCGTCTGGAATGGGCTGATGGTGCCATCACCAACCGATGGTTGCAGGTGATCGTCAAGGCGACCGCCAATACTGGCTTGATCGACCGGCAAGTCTATTACCTGGGGCATGCACTGGGCGAGATCAACGGTGTCGCTCCCTACCGATTGACATCGGCCGATCTGAGCGGTGTTCAGGGATCCATCAGCACGGCGATCGTCCCGATTACCGATATGCGAGATGTGAACAAGGATCGACGCATCACCAGTGCGGACATGTCTTTCCTGCAGAGCCGTGTTTCGAATTCCGTCCTGATCGGGAATATCACGATTCCTGCCAGCGGAGATGGTGCTGAAGGAGAAGGGGGAGATGACGGTCTTGTGGGAAATGGGCTTGGCGTAATGGGCTTGGGGACATCGCTACCTGGTGCACCGGAAGAAGCCAAGCGTTCCGCATCGCCCGGGATTGGCACGCGTTGGATGCCAAGTCCAGCCTGGGTCAGTCGCGTTGAGATGAAGCCAGACGCGACACTTGCGGATCGATTCCTCTCTGTATGGGCAGAGGGGGAGTCGGAAGTGGTCGAAGGCAGCGAATCAGAGGGCTGGATGGAGTCGCTTGTAGACTACCTTTCCAAACGCGCTCTGAGTCAGAAGACTTCGCGCAGATCGTAATTCAGGCGAAGTCGGTTTTTCGCATGGACATTCGAGAGCGGAGTGCCCTAAAAGCGCTCCGCTCTTTCCATGGGTTCAGCGTTTATCGCCTTGCGATTGCATTGAACATGCGAACTGGGCAGCGCGACTGATTCCCCGACATTCTCTGTGCGGCTTAGTTTTGCTATTCTAAAAAACAGCGTCTGCTGCATCTGGCGTCGGAAGTCCGCAAGCCAACGTGATGGTTTTTTGGCTGTTCGAATCTGCTACCCTTCCCTCCCACCTTCAAGGACTACCATGTTGACACGTGGTTTGCTCGCTGTCTGGTTCTTTGCCGTCGCTGGGATCTCCTTGAAGGTATCCGCGCAGACTGTCGACTACGCGAAGGATGTCGCGCCGATCCTGACCAACCACTGCTGGTCTTGCCATGGTCCGGACGCAATCGCCCGGCAAGCCGATCTGCGCCTGGACCAGCGCGACGCGGCTATCCAGGCAAAGGCGATTGTTCCCGAGCAGCCAGAAGCCAGTCGGTTGGTGGAGCGGATTCATACGGCGGACCCCGACCAGGTGATGCCGCCGCCGGATGCCAAAAGGCCTCTGTCGGAGGAACAAAAAAAGATCCTTCGCCTTTGGATCCAGCAGGGGGCCAAGTACACCGGTCACTGGGCCTTTGAGCCGCTTAGGACCTCTCAGCAACCGAAGGACCCTCCAGACAGCTCGGTGGTCGACCGATGGGTGGTTGCCAAACTCAAGGCATCGGGCAAAAACCTCTCACCGCTGGCCGACCCGGCGACACTTGCCCGTCGCGTGGCACTGGATCTGACGGGATTGCCTCCAGCACCAGAAGAGTTGGACCGTTTTCTTGCGGATCCCAGCGAGTCGGCCTATGAGCGGTTGGTCGACCGTTTGCTCGGTTCGGATGCCTATGCCGAACGGATGGCGGCGCATTGGCTGGATCTGGCCCGATACGCCGATACCAACGGCTACAACAACGACGAAGACCGCACCATGTGGCCCTGGCGCGATTGGGTGATTCGCGCTTTCCGAAGCAACATGCCTTTCGATCAGTTTGTGATCGAGCAGTTGGCGGGCGATCAGTTGCCCAATCCGACGCTGGACCAAAAAGTGGCCACAGGTTTCCTGCGCAATCAGGGACACAACACGGAAGGTGGAATCATCGCTGAGGAGTATCGAGTCGAGTACGTAGCCGACCGCGTCCATACGACCGCGACGGTGTTTCTTGGTTTGTCGATGCAGTGTGCCCGCTGCCACGATCACAAGTACGATCCGATCAGCCAGCGAGAATACTTTCAGTTCTATGCCTACTTCAATAATCTCGATGAGAAGCAGGCCAGCTACAGCAGCTTCGTGGGTGCGGAACCTTTTGTGCGCGTACCCACTGCCGACCAGTCGCGGAGGCTGGCCGATCTTGACGCCGAACTCGCTGTTCAGCGCCAGCTAGCCACGGATCGCGAGCAGGTGGCCGAGCAGACGTTGCGCGATTTTCTTGCCGACCATTCGACTCAGGAGATTGCCGAGCGATTCGGTGTCCAAAAGAAGCATGCGATCGAACTGGAGACGGTTTCTGCCGATGCCCCGTGGGATTCGTTGGAGACGACGACCAAAGCCCAGGTGCATGGCAATCCAGTGGCCTCCGAGGGTAGGTTCGGGAAAGGACTGGAGCTGGATGGTGCTTCCCATGTGGCTCTCGACGCAGTAGGCCAGTGGGACGGCAAAAGCCCGCTCTCGATCGGCGTCTGGGTTCAGCCTTCGCAAATGAGTGGCGTGGCTATTCTTTCCAAGATGGACGAAGACGCTTCGTACCGCGGCTATGACCTCCTTTTGGAAGGGGGGAAAGTAGTTTTTCATGCGATTCATCATTGGTCCGACAATGGTTTGAAGGTGGCGACGCAGCAGACGATTCCAGTCGATGCCTGGACGCACGTCGCACTGACCAGCGATGGCAGTGGCAAAGCGTCCGGGGTTGCGATCTATCTGAACGGGGAACCTGCCAAGCTGGATACGCTCAATGATTCGCTGACCGAGTCGATCGCTACCGAGCAACCGTTGCGACTGGGCCTGCGGCAGAGGTCGCTGCCCTATCGAGGGCGGATCGATCGACTGGAGTTGTTTCAGGGGAAGCTGGAGCCGGATCAGGTTCGGCAGTGGTTTGCCGGTGAGCCGATCCGACAGTGGATCGATGAGATCGAGACGCCCTGGGAGAAGTTGGACGAGCCGCGACGAGCGGAGTTGAAGCGGCAGGTGCTGCAGAGGATCGATACCGAATACCCTCGAGCCAAGCAGGAGATAGCGCGACTGGAATTGGAGAAGAAAAAGCTGACGGATGCCTTTCCGGCGGTGATGGTGATGGGGGAGATGAATCCGCCACGCGAGACCTTTGTGTTGAAAAGGGGGCAGTACGATCAGCCAGATGAGAAGGTGGAGCGGCGGGTGCCGGCGGTCTTTGATCGTCTAGGTGGTGAGATGCCCAGTGGGCGACTGGAACTGGCTCGCTGGTTGGTTCGCCCAGATCATCCTCTGACGGCTCGCGTCACGGTCAATCGGATCTGGGAGCAGCTTTTTGGCATTGGGCTGGTGAAAACCGTCGAGGACTTCGGGGTGACGGGCGAGTATCCAAGCCATCCGGAACTGCTGGATGAACTCGCCTCCCAGTTCATCGCCAGTGGATGGGATATCCGCAAACTGATCCGCACGATGGTCCTTTCTCAAACCTATCGGCAGAGTTCCTCAGCCTCGGAATCGGAGTATCTCTCGGATCCGGAAAATCGACTGCTTGCCCGCGGACCCAGGCATCGCTTGTCGGCCGAGATGATCCGGGATCAGGCGCTGGCGATCAGTGGGCTGTTGGTCCGAAAGGTGGGCGGGCCAAGTGTCAAACCGTATCAGCCAGATGGGCTGTGGGAGGATGTCACCGTGGAACGTCGCGGCAAGTATGTGGCCGATCCCGGAGAGGGGCTGTATCGAAGGAGCCTTTATACCTTTTGGAAACGCACCTGCCCGCCACCGTCGATGGTAACTTTCGACGCCACCAATCGCGAGGTTTGCACCGCCAGAAGGTCGCGAACCAATACGCCGCTGCAGTCGCTGGTGCTGATGAATGACCCAACGTACATGGAAGCTGCCAGGGTCCTTGCCTCTTCGGTCTTGCAGAGTCATCCAGCAGTCGATCAGCGGGTCGATGCGATGTTTCGCCGCTGCCTGGCCAGGTCGGCGCGGCCCGACGAGCAAGTCGCGATGAGGCAACTTCTAGAAGAGGCGATGGAGCATTTTCAGCAGCAGCCGGAGCTGGCTTCCAAGTTGCTGCAGGTTGGATCTGCGCCATCGGATGGAGCAACAGATGCCATCGAAACGGCTGCATGGTCGGTGGTGGCTAGCACGATTTTGAATCTAGATGAAACGATCACCAAGAGATGACATGATGCGCTACGGAATTGATTCGGGCTTGGAGCATCGACGCTCTTTTTTGAAACATTCGATGCTGGGGACAGTTTCGCTCGCTTCGTTATTGGGGAGCGGTGCGGCAAGAGCGGCGGCATCGGAGAGGCCGAGCCATTTTGCGGCGCGCGCCAAAAGGGTGATCTATCTGTTTCAGTCGGGAGGGCCATCGCAGCTGGAGCTGATGGACTACAAGCCACGTCTGAAGGAGTTGCATGGCAGCGAGTTGCCGGACAGCATTCGACAGGGGCAACGATTGACGGGGATGACCTCTGGGCAGAAAAGTTTTCCGGTGGTGGCACCGAAGTTTCGATTTGATCCAGCGGGGGATCAAGGGGCTTTTTTCAGTGAGCTCTTGCCGCACACGGCGGCGATGGTCGACGACCTGTGTATCGTCCGATCGGTGCACACCGAGGCGATCAACCACGATCCTGCAATCACCTTCATGCAAACTGGGTCCCAGCAACCGGGCCGCCCATCGCTTGGGGCGTGGCTGAGCTATGGACTGGGGAGCGAGGCAGACGATCTACCAGCCTTTGTGGTGATGATCTCCCATGGAAGTGGACGCGATGCCAACCAAGGTTTGCTCGATCGACTCTGGGGAAGTGGGTTTTTGCCATCCAGTCATCAGGGGGTCAAGTTCCGAAGTGGTGCGGAGGCGGTGCTCTATCTGAACGATCCCCCCGGGATCGATCGCAAGCTTCGCCGGCAGATGCTGGACCAACTGGGAAAGCTCAATCAACAGCAGCAAGCACTCGATGGCGATCCGGAAATCGGCGCGCGGATCTCGCAATACGAAATGGCGTTTCGGATGCAAGCATCGGTACCCGAGCTAACCGACTTGTCGGATGAACCGGAGGAGACATTTGCTCTTTATGGTCCCGATTCGAAGAAGCCAGGCACTTATGCTGCCAACTGCCTGATGGCTCGACGCATGGTCGAACGCGGAGTCCGTTTTGTTCAGCTGTATCATCGCGGCTGGGACAACCACGGAAACCTGCCATCGAATATTCCCAAGCAATGCCAGGATATCGATCAGCCCCAAGCGGCGCTGATCGCCGACCTGAAACGAAGAGGGCTATTGGAAGATACTCTGGTGGTCTGGGGAGGGGAGTTTGGAAGAACGGTGTATAGTCAGGGCTCGCTGCAGGACGACTACGGTCGCGATCATCATGGTCGCTGTTTTTCGATGTGGATGGCGGGAGGAGGGATGCGCGCTGGGGCGGTGATCGGTCAGACCGATGATTATGGATACAACATCGTGCAAGACCCGGTGCACATCCACGATCTGCACGCGACCTTCCTCCACTGCCTGGGCCTGGATCACCAACGACTGACCTATCGCTTCCAAGGACGCGATTTTCGGTTGACCGATGTTGCCGGTAACGTGGTCGAGCAGATGCTGTCCTGATCGAGTCGCAAGGTTGCCGGACGCTATCGACCTACTGGAAGGGTCAGTAGAGGACCAGACGGCTTGCTTTCCGGCAACTCCAAACGCGATACCTCCAGCAACAGCGCGAAGGTGGCCTTGGACTGGTGGTCTCTCTGGTCGATGTAGAACCAGTGGTCGCGATAATGGACTGCGACTGCCGCGTGTTCGGGTGGGTGCTTGCCTGACGCATGGCACACGTGCAACAGACCGGCTAGCACTGAATTCCAGTCGAAGAGACTTCCGTCAGGATTGCGCGTGGTAGGAGCCAGACCGCATGCCACGTGATGAGCGGGAACTTCGATGCCATGAGCCGCGAAGAAGAGAACCTGCTGCAGGGAACGGGTTTCGACATCCAGCGATCGGTACCCTTCTGGGGGTTTGTTTTCCTGGTAAGGATCGGAGCGGTCGGAGGTCAGGTCGAGCGTTCGGGCGGCTGGGTCGAGATGAAAGGCCTGGGCGAAGTCGAGCCAGTCGGAGTCGGCTGGGTCGATGGGAGCAACCCGCATCACAGGTTGCTTGGTGCGCTTAACCAGATCGACCCCTCGATCGCTGTTGCGAAGTTCAATCGAATCTCGAACGCACTGAAGTGCGTCGCTGACAGAGACCTGACCCTGCAGCAGGTCGGCAGGCACCGATTCCTCCCGCTCCTGTGTGCAGAGTGTGATCACCTGGCGGTCCTGCAGACGCTGTAGCGCGCTCACCCCGTCGAGGAATTGCTGGTAGTCGGGTGGCGCAGTCGGCGTCGGACCACTGGCGGTCTCGGCGTTAGAGACCCAGTTCAGGTTTTCTAGATAGAGTCGAAAGACGGTGGAAATAGGCCAAGTGGTTCGCGACAGATAGGCGACACCGTCGAGGGAAATCGGGGTAAAGAGTCGCCTCGTGAATTCCTCGTCATCCATCGGTGTGTAACTGAGCGTCGGGCGGCTGGCGCGGTTCCATCCGATTTGGGGAAGCACACTGCCTCGGAATAGGAATGCATCGCCGGTCGCAGCGCTACTGAAAAACGGAGTCGCCTCGACACCAGCAGCGACTTCCTGCTGATCGGCGATGGCGCTAATCGCAAGGCTGCTGGGGGTATCGACATACCGCAGTCGGACCAAGTTCAGAAGGAGTTGCTGTTCACCGGTTTTTTTGATCGCATCGTTGTAGGGGATCCGCGTCTGCAGCAGATGGCGAGGCCCAAAACTGCATCCGCTGACCCATAGCAGCAAAGCTCCACAGCACCAAAAGGTGAAGCGGAATAAGGGAGATGTGCCTTGCGTATGCCGGTTGCGAAGATCCATGCAAAGAAGTATCGACTCGGGTGAGTTGATGGGCTGAGGAAACTGGTCGGGGTTGATCGAGGGAATCGACGAATGCTAGCCAAAGTCGTTTCCTTTGGATGACCCGTAGCGGGCTTAGGTTGTTGCTGGGGAGAGGCAGAAAGGAAAGTCGCGTCTCCCCTCGGGGTGTAACGCTTGCGATGGATCTCACCCTCCCCGAGGGAGGGTGAAAAAACTCCCTAGCCTGATCCTCCATTGAGATTCGGAAGAAGATGGAACGGCGAACCGGGGACGCATTACAATGACCGTCAGCATGCCAAAGAGGCTCGGAGATACCAAGAGAGAGGTGCGCGATGTGGGGCAGGCGAACGATTCTATGGATGTTGCTCTGGATCTGCGGTGAAGCGATGGCCTTGCGCGCGAATCTTGGGCGTGTGGTGCAGTTCGATATCCTTTTGGATGGAAAGAAGATCCTCGTAGCCGGCCACCTGGACGATGGTGGGCCCAAGCCCGATGAGGTGTGGCGTGAGTTGGCCGAGTTGGATCTACAGAATCCAGCGAAACGATTCGTATTGCCGGAAGAAGAGACCGAGCGGTTGATGGAGTACGAACGGCAATTGGAGTCGATGGCCAAGGAGAATCGAGTCAAGATCGAAGGGAAGATTCGAATCTTCTGTCGCTATGGAGGAGATATCACCGTCGACTCGCTGACGCTGGTCAGAAAGAACGCGAGGTCTCCGTGGCGGATCGATTCCAAGCAGGTGATGGAGATGATGGGCAAGCGATTGGTCGATCCCCAGCGGCGCACGATGGAGCAGTTGGATCGAGCCAGGGAGATCGAGTCGAAGTCGGGTGGCCAGGTGGATCGATAGCTGGGCTCGTCGGTCCGGTCAGGGGCGGATCGCTGTCACCAGGAGGTTTTGGGAAAGAATCCCCGAGAACGTTCCCGATTCGGCTGCCAGCAGCAATCGAGGGGGGATCGTCAGCAGGTCCCACAGCACCCTGCGAACGAAGCTCTTGAGTCCGTACACCAGTGGTTTGTCTTCATGGCAACCAATCTGATCGAAGCGGCAGGCTTTGAGTACCTGGGAGATCGATTGCTGCGTGAAGGCTTGGGTGTGGGTGAAATCTCCGTAGCGGACGCGCATCGCAAACAACCCTTCCCCGTTGGGGACATGCGCGATCAGCCGTCCCGAGGACTTCAGCACCCGATGGACACCGTCGAGGAGATCGAGCGTTTCTTGGGGCGAGAGATGTTCCAGGATATCGATCAAGAAAACGACGTCTTGGGATTGGTCGGGAACCGTCTTCAGGTAATCGAAGAGATTGCCGCAGGTCACCAAGGGGATGCCCAGTTGGTGAGCCAGGCGTACTTGTTCTGGGGAGACGTCGACACCTGCGAGGTTCTGGTAGCCCTTCGACTTTAGCTGAAACAGTAGCCGCCCATGCCCGCAGGCGATATCGAGAATGGCGATGTTCCGATCGCTGGGCACATAAGTGCGGATCAAATGGTCGATGTAGGGGTTGGGCTGGAGGGCCAGATCGAGCGGGGCTTGCGTCTGGCCGGTTGAAACGTAGCTGTCGAAAAGTCGCTGTTTCCAGTCCATGGTCGTCTGGCTTGGGAAGGTCGTGGTTCCTGGGGGAACGTTCGGGGGCGGTTGGGATGCTTCGAGGATTGGCGGTGTGCCATTTGCCAAGACGATTCGGTGGTCGTCTGAGGATGCGTGGCAGTCATTGTGTTGTGGGTGCGGCCGCTTACCGATTATAACTCAAGGAATTCCTACAGCGATTTATCACGTGCGAGGTCGATGGCGATGGGGAGTGCAACGCAAAGGGGAGACGGTTTGATGAGCATTTCCTCACGTCGCAAGTGGCTGCAGGTGGGAGGGATTGGCCTGGGGGGCTTGAGTCTGGGTGGGCTGTTGGAGCGGAGGGCGCGCGGAGAGGGGCTGGGCAAGGCGAAGTCGGTGATTGTTCTTTTCATGTCGGGCGGGCTGCCTCAGCATGAGACATTCGATCCTAAACCGGAGGCGGCCGAAGAGATTCGGGGGCAGTTCGGTGCGATCCAGACGAAGACTCCCGGACTCCTAGTCGGTGAATTGATGCCACGAACCGCCCAGCTGACCGACCGCATGGCAGTGATTCGCAGCATGGTGACGGGCGACAATGCCCACTCGACCAGTGGCTACCAGATGCTGACCGGAGTCCCCCACTCGCCGCTCAATCGCGAGAACGCGCCTCCTGGTCGTCCCAATGACGCACCGTGTCTGGGTGGGATGGTCCGTGCGCTGAGGACGTCCCAGCACGGCATACCGGCAGCGATCTCGCTACCGATGCGGATGGCCAACAATAACGGTCAAGATCCCTGGCCTGGTACCGATGCCGGTTTTTTGGGAAGGTCATACGATCCCTGGTTGATCGACTGCGATCCGTCGCTGGAGGATTTTCGAGTGCCAGGTGGTTCGCTTCCTACGGAGATCACTTTGGATCGGATGGGAGAGCGGCGAGGGTTGCTGGATCGATTCAACCGGCAGGCGGATCGACTGGAGCGGTTGGCGGAGGGGCAACCGCTGGCCAAGCACCAGCAGCAGGCGATCGAGCTGCTGGCCGGGGGGAAAGCCAGAGACGCGTTTGATCTTCGGCGAGAGACCGATGCCATGCGCGATGCGTACGGAAGGCATCGATTCGGGCAGAGCGTGCTGCTGGCCAGAAGGTTGATTGAAGCCGAGGTGCCGCTGGTTCAGGTGCAGTGGGCGCCAGTCGACAAGACCAAGCCCAATGGCGGTGGGTGGGATACGCACGAGAAGCACAATGAAAGCCTGAAAGGCTGGCTGGTTCCGGTGCTGGACCAGGTCTATTCGACGTTGATCGTCGATCTGGAAGAGCGAGGGTTGTTGCAGCAGACGTTGGTCTGTTTGGTGACCGAGTTTGGTCATACGCCACGGTTCAACGCACAGGCCGGTCGCGATCATTGGGGCAATGTGTTCTCGATCGCGCTAGCCGGTGGCGGGATCCGTGGTGGCATCGTCCATGGGAGATCCGACAAGGATGCCGCCGAGCCGCTGGATCAGCCGGTTCGGCCCTGCGACTACATGGCGACAGTTTTTCATTGCATGGGATTTGAGCCTGAGACGATTTTGCGTGACGTCGAGGGGAGGCCGTTCCCGATCAGTCGAGGACAGGTGATTTCCTCGTTGGTGTCTTGATGGGACAGGGATCGCAGGTTCGCAGGCGAGTGGGCTAGAGGGCTTGGCCTCCAAAGGGGAGCCCAGGCCATGGGCGGCATTGAAACAGTAGAATCGAAACAGTCAGGTTGCGATTGTTTTTCGACAGGAGTTGCAGATGATTCGGCGTTCCGCAGTAGGTGTGTGGTCGGGCTTGTTGGGGGCCGCGCAGGTTTTATTGTTCCAGTCGTTTGGGTGGAGCGAAAACTGGCCGCAGTGGCGCGGGCCTCGCAACGATGGCAGCTCGGTAGGGGCCCCGATTCCAGCACGCTGGGATCCCCAGAAAAACATCGTTTGGAAGAGTCCAATGCCGGGCCAGGGAGGCGCGACCCCGGTGGTCTGGGGGGACCGGATCTTTGTGACCTCGGCGCAGGGCGATGATTTGGTGGTCCTGGCTCTTTCGGCAGCCGATGGGAAGGTGCTTTGGAATACCAAAGTGGCCAGCGGCAATCAGGATGCACGCGCGGGGGAAGGGAACTCAGCATCGCCCTCTCCCTGCACCGATGGGGAGCATCTGTGGGTCTTTTTCTCTACCGGCATCCTCGCCTGTTTGGACCTCGATGGAAAGGAGATCTGGAAGAGCGACCTGAATGAGCGGTTTGGCAAGATCGATATTCAGTTCGGCATGACGTCGACGCCCGCCCTGGACGGTGACCATCTGTACCTGCAGCTGATTCATGGCCCGATGACGCGAGGCGATGGGGTGCGCACGGGGAAGGTGATCAAGCTGGATAAGAAGACAGGCGCTACGGTGTGGGAAGTGGATCGGGTCACCGACGCCGATTTCGAGTGCAAGCACTCGTATGCCTCCCCTTTTATCTATGCAGCAGGAGGAGAGAGATTTCTGGTGGTGCATGGCGCCGATTGCACCACAGGTCACGACCTCGATTCCGGAAAGGAGCTATGGCGCTACGCGGGGCTCAATGGTCCCTCCGAAGTGAATTCCGGCCAGTATGACGGGACGTTCCGCTTTGTCGCATCGCCGGCGGTAGGGGATGGAGTGGTGATCATCCCGACGGCCAAGCGAGGGCCGACCGTGGCGCTGGATGTCAATGAAAAGCTGCAGGGGCTGGTGGTCGGCGGTGGTGCACCGACACGTTGGAGCATTCCGCAGACACCAGATGTGGCGATTCCGACCGTGCATGATGGGCTGGTGTATCTGCTGCACAATGATGGGCGGTTGCAGTGCCTTGATTTGAAGAGCGGGGAGCAGTTGTACTTTGAGCGGACGCATACGTCGCAGCATCGATCGAGTCCGCTGGTGGCGGATGGCAAGCTGATCTTTTGCGCCCGGGATGGGATGTGCACGGTGGTCAAGTTGGGGCGGCAGTTTGAGATCTTGGCACAGAACGATCTTGGGGAGCCTATCACTGCATCGCCGATCGTCGCAGGTGGTGTGCTTTACATTCGAACCTACCAGCACGTGATCGCCATCCGCTGACTTGCACCGTTCGGTGCTCGTCAGAACGGACCAGAAAAGTGGCCTGCTTCCGCTGATGGACTTCAAAGCTCTATCCTTCCTGAGACTGGGGCGCTGCAATCACGTTATCCAGGAAGGCTGTTGGGGCCATCCGCAAATTCCTTGGGTTGTTTCCGTCCGGCAAGACCTGAGAGGTCGGGGTGAAGTCGTAGGGGCAAGTGCTATGGATCCAGAGCCTGCGGTGGATCCGACTCACCCCTTGGTATACAAGGCTTGCGATGGATCTCACCTTTTCCTAGGGAGGGTAAAAAACGGATCTCGCCCTCCCCGCTTCGTCGTTCCTCCTCAGCGACCCTCCCCGAGGGAGGGTGAAAAATAGGGCTTCCCCTCCCTGAAGCAGAATCGCCAACAGATCTCACCCTTCCTGATGGACGGTGACTGGGTGCTGAGGCCAGCGGCATTTCTCAAGTCGTGGCAGTCAAACGATCGCAATCCAAACAAATCCCAGATGCACCATGAGCATGTCGTGATGCTGGTCCGTCGGGGCTGTCGCTGGGAAGCGATGGTCCCCGTGATGGTGCCATCGTTATGGAGTGTCACTCTTCGTGAAATCAAAGCGGCGTCTTCTCCCGTCCGATTCGATTTCAATGAAACGGATGGTCGCTGATTTCGAATCCTTCGGGAAGTACCAGCGAAGGATTCCAGGGCCGGCAACTTCGATCGGAATGGTGACTTCCAGGGTCGAATCGCCAGAGCGATTGACGTTCCATGGAGTCGATCGTTCGGTGCGGGCCGCGTTGACGGGACTGTTCGGTGGCATCGCCAACCAAGCGACTCGTCCTTCCCCCTCCGGCAGGCTTCCGGAAAGACGAACCTTGGCACCTGGGGAAAGAGCGCCGGGGGCAAAGCCGAGGAAGGGAGTTTCGGTTTGCATGGTCAGTTGCAGTTGCCCCTGCACAATGCTGCCGGAGCAGCCACGGAGTTTCCAGCCTAAAAAGCTATCGACCGGATCTGCTGGTTTGGATTTCCCATAGTTGGGGTTGGGGATCGGTATAACTGCTTCAGTGCGTCTCAGATAATCGCTCAGTCTCTGGTTCATTCTTTCGGCACGTTCGGATTCTTCCGCGGCGAGGTTTCGCTGTTCCCCAGGGTCGGATTCCAGGTGATACAGTTCCAATCGGTCCTTGGGCTGGTTGGCATCTCCGTAGAAGCGAATGAGCTTCCAGGGACCAGAGCGAATCCACGATCCGGGTGCGAATCCATCGATCGCGGCGTCTCCAGGACCGTGGGGGAAGTGGCAGAAAATGGCGTCGCGATCGAGCGGTTGACTATGGAGTGCAGGAGAGAAATCGATCCCGTCGCTGGGTGGTACCTCCGCGATGGCGGCTCTTGCCATTGACGGAAGCGTGCGGAACAGATCGGTGCTCTGCACGATCGCCTCGCAATGGCTTGCCTCTGGAAGCTGGCCAGGCAGGGAGACGATCATCGGGACGCGAGTGCCGCCGTCGTAGAGGCTGGCTTTTCCGGAGCGAGCGGGTGCGTTGCTGGTGACGGGGGTGTTCGCATAGGGTGCTTCGGGGGATAGCCCTCGTGCCGGGATGGTCCAGCCACCGTTATCGCTGGTGAAGACCACCAGGGTTCGGTCGCGAATCTGGAGTTGGTCGAGTTGATCGAGGATTTTTCCAACGGCGTCGTCCAGCGACTGGATCATCGCGGCGTAGACCGGATGCCTTTGGGGTGCTGACGGATCGGCGCGCTGCTGGGCTGTATCGATCAGGTCCGATTTCGCCATCCATGGGGAATGCACGCTGAACGCCCAGTAATTGAGGAAGAAGGGGCGATCCTTGTTCTGCTCGAGAAACTTGCATGCTTCCTCGGCCATGCGATCTTCGATATGGTCGCCCGGTTGGCCTGCCTCCTTCCAGAATGCCCAGGGCGCGAAGTAACCATTCTTTCCGCCGGGGCCTGGTCCGGGTGTTCCTGGGAGGTCGATGGCAAAGCCTTGTTGCCTGGGAGAGTAAGGTGGTGGACCGAGGTGCCATTTGCCCAAGTGAGCGGTTTGGTAGCCAGCATCTTGCAGCAGTTCGGCGAGGGTGATGTGGTGGGTGGGGAGTCGTGTGAGGCTATCTGCGATCCATCGTGGCCCTTGGCCTTGGACCAATCGTTTCTCCAGCTGTTCCTGCGGAAGGTGGCAGGCGGGAGAGGTGATGCCAAGTCGGGCGGGTGCAAGGCCAGTGAGGATGCTAGCGCGGGTGGGGGAACAGAGTGGGCTGGCGGAGTAGGCGTTCAGAAAGCGAGTCCCACGCGAGGCGAGCCGATCGAGATGGGGAGTGTGGTGGAAGGTCGATCCGTAACAGCCCAGGTCTTTGTAGCCCAAGTCGTCGGCCAAAATCAGAACGATGTTGTAAGGCTGCTGGGCCAGCAGGATCGAGTCGGTGATCCACTGGATTAGCATCCACCCGATCAGCAATGCAGCAGGGGATTTCATGGCGAGTTCCCGAAGCGAAACCAAATGGGGCGAGGCGGGATGAGGCGAGTTGCCTCGGGAAAGGAAGCGCTGGGGGACGGAAGCCGAAGGGCTTTCCTCCGCCATGTTCATTCGCCTGCGGCAGGAGGTATCTGCGTCTGGTTGGACGCGGTGGACTGGTCATCGCGGGTGCCGATCACTTTCGCGGGGACACCTCCCAAGATCGAACGAGGGGGAAATGTCTTGGTGACCACCGATCCGGCTGCCACCACCGATTGCTCTGAGACATTCGCCAGGATGATCGCTCCCGCGCCGATCCAGCTGTCGCGACCGATGGTGATCTGTTGGAGCTTTCCGGGTTGATCCCGAATGGGGCGATCGAGGCTGGTAAATCCATGCGTATTGGGACCGCTTGGGATTTGAACGCCTGGCCCGATCAGCACGTCATCCTGAATATCAACCCAACCAATGTGGCAGTAGTGACCAATGTAGATATGTTTTCCGAAGCGGGCGGAGGTCTTGGAGATGAGCGTTCCAAAGGAGATCTGTGCCGTTGGATGGCAGTGAGCCAGAGTGACGCGATAGAAAGCGCAGCGGACCAAGGAGCCGATATTGCCTGGAAGCAGCGCGAGCGATTGACTGAGGTTCTCGATAGCGCGATCGGGACGGCCTAGAAGGCGACCGATGAAAAAGAGCAAGATCCAGGGAGTGGCGAGCACCAGGGCGATGCATCGGCAAAGGGGTCTGAGGATCGCCATGGCAGCTGAGCCGAATCGAATTGGGGAGAAGCAGAAGAATCTGGTGGTACTGAGGATAGGTCAAAAGTGGCTGCACTTGCAACTAGGAATTGGCGTAGCCAAGCAGCCTCCCCGCGATCAAGGGGGGTGTGGCTTTCCTGGTTGGCGAAGTGGTGAGGAGAGTCGATGGGGGCGGTCAGTCGAGCCAGTCTTTGGCGGCTAGTCGTTCGGGTACGTAGGTTTCGCTGACGTAGGAGATATCCTTACTGACCAGCGATTCGACTTCCAGTTTGAAGCCGTTGTCGAGCATTTTCTTGATTTCGGCCTGCCACGGTTTCTTGTCGGCAAACCAAGGATACTTCGCGATCTGAATGGCCCGCTTGCGATCCTGGTCGTTGAGTTTGATCGTCACATTGGACTGAAGACCACAGCGATCGTAATCAAAACTCCTCAGACCGACGTACTTTGCATCGGGGATCGCCATGCGTTGGCTTTCGAAGGCCAAGTTGATCGACCCTTGTTTGAGCACGCTGTAGATGTAGTAGCCCCAGGGGTCGTTATCCAAGAGGCAGTAGACCGGGAGATTGAGTTCATGGTGCATGCGATAGAGGAGTCGACGCACGCCTCGAGGCGGCTGGCCCCCTCCGTGCGTCAGGATGCACTGATGTTTCCGCCAGAACTTGTCTTCGTTGAATCGTTGCCAAACGGTGCCCTTTTCGACATGCAGAATGAATTTGGCTTGGCATTTCTTGAACTGAATGCGATTGGGTTCCACGATGCTGGGGATGGAGTATCCGCCCGATCCCAAGCGGCTGCAGTCGATATCGTCTCCCGAATCGTTGAATTGGATCATGCCCACCATGGCACCACGGTTTTCCGCCGCCAGATGGAGTTCTTCGCGGATGGCGCCGACAAGCACTTCCAGATCTTCGATCACGGCATCCGATTCCATCTGGTCGTTGAATGTTTCTTCTTTGGTACCTTCGATGGTGTGTTTGAGCAGGTAGTAGAGACCTCGGATGCTGGTCGACTTGCCTTGACGGATCAAACGACTGCATCCACTACCTGCCAGCAGGGTCTGCATGTAGATGCGGGCCTGATTGAGATTGAAAAGCTCTCGGCGATTGGTGCGATCGCCCATCTCGATGAAGCGTTTGCGGCGGTTGTAATGCGCGTTGGTGAGGCTGCGAGAGGGGACATCCAGGTGCGGATCCCGCTCCTTGGCTGCGGCATCGACGACTCGATCGGCTAGCTTGGCCAGCTTCCCGAGAGTCTCGCGATCCCTTCCCTGCACCGGGACTTCGGGCGAGGTTTCAGTGGCAGGGCTGGTTTTTTTGCGAGCCATGATGATGGGTCTCTGGCCTGGGGAACGGAGCAGATGATGGGAAGGGGGTTAGCGGTGGCGTCGATCACGAGGCGCGACTGGGCCGCGCCTTCGATTTTCGTTTGGTGGGAGGATGGCTTTCCGATTTGGCTGGATCGGCAGAATCTGCTTCCCCCATCGGCTCTGCCGCCACGATGGCTCGGCCGAATTCATCCAGTCGCAGGTCGGCGACGGAGGTTTTCCGTTTGGCGACGCGGAGCAGTTGCTGGTAGACGGGATCTGGATCGGTCTTATTGATCGTCGCGACTGCCTCAGCGACCTCTCGCAGGTAGCGTAGGAAGATGGTTCGACGATTCCCTTCGGCCTGGATCGCCTGTCGCTTGCGGAGGAAGCCGGCCAGATTTCGTCCTACGGCCTGGATCGCCAATCGGAGTTCCTTCTCGATTTCCGGATAGCTGGCCACCGCCTCCTTCGATTCACTGGTAAACGGAACCCAGACGCTGGCGATGTGGACGATCAGCGTGAGCGGACCGGAGGGGAGGGAGCCGCGAGACTGGCTGAGCCCGTAAGCGCGCCAGTTGGTGTTGAGGACAGCCTGGGTGATAGCGCAGGCACCGGGCTGGAATTGCAATGGGACTCGGTTGGCGAAGCGGTAGACCTGCATCGATTGGCCTTCGCTGGTGTTGACCGCATGAAGGGCTTGATGCAGAGCCGTCAGCTGAGGATCGCTTAGGTTGCGCGGGCTACCTCGAGTCGGCAGTTTGGTTTCCTCGAGGATTTTGTCTGCGGCATCTCCGTTCATTCCCGCGAAGGAATCGACGAGGAATTTGCGGAGCGTTCGCGCATCGGACTGTTGGATCCGCTCCAGAAGTTCGTCTCTGGAAATCTTTTGCCCTTGAAGCACTCCGCCGTAGGCCAAAGCGACTTCGATCTGGAATGGGGAGCCGCGGTAGACGGTCGGGGGGCGCGTGATCGAATCGTGGAACTCTCCCGGCACGATTGCTTTGAGTCCTTTCAGCAGCAGTTCCTGGCCGATGGGAACGATGCAGTCGGTCGACGGCGGGCGGATTCTTGTTTCCTGCATCGCCTGATACAGTCGCTCTGCCTCCCCCTGCCCTACCTTCCACGAGGAGTTGCGTGGACTCAGCTTGGCCGCTTCACAGATTTTCCTAGCGACGGCGGGTGTGACGCAGCTGAACGACTGGGTCAAGAAACTGCTGAGCGTCGATTTGCGATCATCGCTTAAAAGCGTGATCAGCCTGCCCAGCTCAATCCCATAAGGATGTGGCTTGATTTCCTTCGCCTCGCGTGGCAGTTCGGTGGTGCTGCGAGCGATCGTGCGGACGTTGCCTTCGGGATCCTGCCAGTGAATCGTGACGTGAGGGTTGGCGATCGCCGTCTGTTCCAGATACTCGTCGACACTGCCGCGGCCTCGCTTGTAGACCGCCGTCAGCTCGATCGTCACTCGGGTTCCCGATTCGAGTTCGCGAGCCGGGGCGCCTTCATCTGCCGGGTAATGCGATACCCAGTCGATGGAATGGTCCTTGATGTACTGGAGTCCCTTGGCACCGGCAGCGATATCGATCCCTTCCCCCTTGCCATTGACGATTTCCGGAGCATTCTTCCGCGTATCGACTTGGAGGAGAAAGTAATGGAGTGGGGAACGAGGGGAGATTTTGGAGAGGATCGCCATCGGTTTGCCGGTGGTGAGCATGCCGTTCATGCCGGCGGCGCTGATGCCGATCCCCTGCTGTCCACGGCTCATCCGCAACCGATGGAATTTGCTCCCATAGAGCAGCTTTCCGAAGATCAGAGGAATCTGCTTTTTGACGATCCCAGGGCCGTTGTCTTGGACTGCGACGCGAAATCGGCCTGGCTGCGGTTGGTCGATCCGCACCCAAACCTCCGGAACGATGCCCGCTTCCTCGCAGGCGTCCAGCGAATTATCGACGGCTTCTTTGACCGTCGTCAGCAACGCTTTTCGTGGGTTGTCGAACCCGAGAAGGTGTTTGTTTTTCGCAAAAAACTCGCTGACCGAGATATCGCGCTGCTTGGCTGCCATCGCCTCGGCGGTCGAGCGGCCCGCTTTTTTGCGTCGGATCGAACCTTCTTTTTCGTCTGCCATCTTCACTCCTGGCCACTGCGTTGCTCGAGTTGGCTGTCCGCAGAGCCGTTGCAAACGGGCGATTGCGGGGTTCCTGGCGAAAGACGCAAAGTTTAACGGATAAGCTGAGAGACGCACAGCCGAGGTTGGGGCAAGCCGGGTTGAGCTGAAAGTGGTTGCAAGAGTTCGCTGGAAGGGATTGGCAGATCGACTTACGATAAGTCGTGGCGGATGCAGTCGTGGGGTCAAAAGGAGTGGAGGTGATTGGGTGGCGAAGGAGCGGTTGGTACTGGCCAGTCAAAGTCCTCGGCGACGCGAGCTGCTGAAGGAGGCAGGCCTGGTCTTTGAAGTCATCGAGCCAGATGCTGGGGCCGAATGCGGGATCTGTTCCCGGGAAACACCTCCGGAGATGGCGGCGCGGTTGGGATTTCAGAAGGCGGCCAACGTCGCTGGCAAGATCGATCAGGGCTATGTGATCGGATGCGATACGATCGCCGAATGCATGGGAAACATTCTCGGTAAACCGACCGATCGAACCCATGCACGATGGATGTTGCAATTGCTTCGAGGGAGAGTTCACGCCGTCTATTCGGGACTGTGCATTTGGCATCGGCCCAGCGGTCGGCATAGCGTGCGCGTGGCGGTCTCCAAGCTAAAGATGGATCCGATTGAGGACGAAACGCTGGAAGAGTATCTCGATACAGAAGCGTGGGTCGGGAAGTCTGGGGCATTCGGTTTTCAAGACGGCCCACCCTGGCTGCAGTTATTGGAGGGAAGCGCCAGCAATGTCGTCGGCTTGCCGATGGAGATGCTTCAGTCGATGCTGGCCGAATGGGACCTGAGCTTCGAGTTGTTCCAGGACTCCAGTTCTTTTCGAGGTTGATTTGATCCCGATCGGCTCGGAGAGGTCGATCTCAGGATCTGCATCATCGGCAGGGATTCACCATCATGATGGAAATGCATCGATCGATCGGGCATGTCACCGGCTGCGAGATTGCAGGGGGTCGTCGATTGCACTGCTGGGAAGCGGGATCTGGGCCCCCTCTGCTGCTCATCCATGCGTTTCCGTTGAACAAGCAGATGTGGGCGGATGTGATGATCCCACTGGCGCGGCGCTATCGCGTGATCGCTCCTGACCTGCGTGGTTTCGGACAGAATACGCCAGAAACTTCGGGATACCGCCTGGTTGATCTGGCCGTCGACCTCCATCAGTTGCTCGATCAACAGATCGGCTCTTCGTCGGTCTCATTGGTGGGTGTTTCCATGGGGGGATACATCGCGCATGAATTCTGGGAGTGGAATCCAAAGCGGGTAGAGAAGCTAGTGCTGAGCGCCACCAAGGCGATCGGGGATTCCGCAGAAGCCAGGCAGGCTAGGTTGCAGATGGCCGTCGACTTGGAAGAAAAAGGGGTGAGGCAGGTGACCGAACCGATGTTGGAGCGGCTTTTGGGGAAGACAACGCAAAGCCAGCGGCCGCAGGTGACCGATCAGCTCCGACATCTGATCGACTCGAATCCCCCATCGGCGATCCGCTGGGCCCAGGAAGCGATGGCCGAACGAGCTGACTGGTGGGATCGCCTCTCTTCCATCACCTGCCCAACCCTATGCCTCGCCGGGGAGGAAGATCGACTGATACCGGGAGAGGTGCTGGAGCAAATGGCTGAGCGATTGCCGCGAGGCGAATATGTCTCGCTACCGTCGACGGGGCATTTGGGCCCAATCGAATCGCCGGAGGAGTGGAGTCGAGTGGTCTGTCGATTTCTGGAAGGATCTTCGTCGCTGCAATGAGCGTGTCTGGAAGGCAAGAGGAAAGAACGGCTCACACACCCTACTACGAGTTGCTTTTGGCAGCATGGTTGTGGTGTGTTCGCGGTCGGGCTTGTGCGCTGGTGACCTGATTAGCAGTTGACGACGTTGACGGCCAAACCGCCCAGCGACGTTTCTTTGTACTTGCTTTGCATGTCGATGCCAGTCTGTCGCATCGTTTCGATGACGCGGTCGAGAGAAACACGATGGCTGCCATCGCCGTAGAGCACCGCTAGGCGCGCCGCGTTGATCGCTTTGACGGCCCCCATGGTGTTGCGTTCGATGCAGGGGATCTGCACCAGTCCGGCAACTGGGTCGCAGGTCAACCCCAGGTTGTGCTCCATCCCGATCTCTGCTGCATTCTCTACTTGCATCGGAGTGCCACCCAGGACAGCGGCCATACCGGCCGCTGCCATCGAACAAGCAACCCCGACTTCCCCCTGGCACCCCATCTCGGCAGCTGAAAGGGATGCATTTCGTTTGTAGAGGAAGCCGATGGCGGCGGCCGTGCGCAGGAATACGGCTCGCCCCGCCTGATCCAGGCAGGGCTCAAATCGGACCGCGTAGGAGAGGACGGCCGGAATGATTCCCGCAGCGCCATTGGTGGGTGCCGTCACGACGCGGCCTCCGGCGGCGTTCTCCTCATTGACTGCCAAGGCAAAAAGAGAAACCCAGTCGGCCGATCGCCAGGGATCGACGCCATCGGGGCTGGAAAGGAGATTGCGGAAGATTCCCGGAGCGCGGCGACGCACCCCTAGGCCCCCTGGCAGCGTCCCTTCAGTGCGACATCCGCGATCGATCGATGCGGACATCGTCTGCCAAATCGCTTCGATCCCCTCCTCGATTTCCCCAACGCTGCGCCAACTTCTTTCATTCTCCATCACCAACTGCTCGATCGACTTCCCGTGCGACTTGCACATGGCGATCAATTCCTGTGCGGAGGTGAAGGGGTGCGGAACCGATTGAGGTTCGGCATTCGCAGCTTGCCCCTGTTCGCCACCTCCCGTCTGTCGCTCGACTTCCTGCTCGCTGACGACGAATCCGCCACCCACTGAGTAGTAGATTTCGCTGATCGACTGGCCGGCGGAGGTCCGCGCGGTGAATCGCATTCCATTGGGATGGTAGGGAAGAGCCTCTTGGAAATGGAAAACGATCGTCTTTCTTGGGTCAAATGGAATCGTCTTCGTGCCTCCCAATAGCGGAAGCGACTTAGTTTGCTCGATTGCTTCCAGGGCTTGTCGATACTGTTCCAGATCGAGCGTAGCGGGATGGAATCCCAGCAGTCCACCGAGGACCGCTTGGTCGGTGGCGTGTCCCTTTCCTGTCAGCGCTAGCGAGCCGAAGAGATCGACCTCCACCGACTCGATTTTCTCGATCAAACACTCTGACTCGAGGCGACGCACAAAGCGGCCGGCAGCAATCATCGGGCCTACGGTATGGGAGCTACTGGGGCCGATACCGATCTTGAACAGTTCAAAGAGACTCAGCATGCGTGAAGTCCTCCGATTGGCCAGCGTGAGTGGTGCTTAGCGAAACACGGAAGATCGCAAGTGCCTTACGAACAACCTGGGCGGGCGATCCCCTCACAGTGTATCGGAAGGGCGATCACCTGCGAATTGAGTGGCGGCGAGTGTGACTCTGGTGGGAGTCGAACGCCGCGGTGAGAAAAAACGAGCTAGAAAACTGGTCCTCATGGTGACTCGGTGGGGCGGTCCGTTGAGAACCGCTTCCTGTCACTCCACGGTCCTGTGGGAAACTTGGGGGATGATCTCTAGCGGACCAGCGGTGGCTAGTGTGTTCTGATGAGCCAACGAAACAGATAGGGGACTTTCAGGCCGCTTCCGCCACGATCGGAGAGATTTCTGGATCGCTACCCACCATCATTCCAGATGGACCAAGAAAGAGACCCAAGGAGAGCGACTTGGGTAGTATCGAAACGGCTTGAAGAGATGCCGATGATTGCCCGCCACCGCCCGTCAGAGGCTCCCGCACAGAACTTAGTCGCTTATGGCTGCTACAGTTAAGTCCTGACCAGGTTCACGCGTCATCCTTGCGAGAGCCCCTGACGGGCGGTGTTCGGTATCAACTCCTTCATCGTCGCAGCGATCGGTGATTGGTCAAGTACCAACCGAAAGAATTGGCACCAACTCCCACCGCATTTTTCGCTCTCAGTCGACCGATGATGCGGGCGGTGCCTGATCCCCAGGGGGACGTCTGCGCGGTGGACGCGATCGATCGTAGCGTCGTCGCCCTTCGGATGGGCGATCGTCCTCTGCCCTGGGTCGGTCGGGGCTGGACGATGGTTCATCGCGGTACGCATCCGCACGAGGGGCACCACTTCTTGGCTCTTGGCTTCTGGGAGCCGGGGCTCTTGAAGGCCGATCCTCAGGCCGTTCCTGTGAGCGTGGGGAATCTGAGCGTGAGGAATCTGAGCGACGTCGGCCGCCATCCTGAGGACGCTCGGATCTCGGTCCATCCTGAGGACGCTCGGATCTCGGTCCATCCTGAGGACGCTCGGATCTCGGTCCATCCTGAGGCCGCGAGCGGGGGCCGCGACCGCTGCTTGCGGGGGTGCGGCGGTGGTTTTCCATGTTCCCCTCGACGAGGATAGCGATGGCATCGGACCAAGTAGGAACTTTCCTGAGAGCTCGCGAAGATTCGCTGCTCACCGCTTCCTCTGCCGGCTCTAGTTCATCTTGCCAATCGACCCGCTCGGGTTCCACCATGGCATCTCTGGATCGCGGTGGACGGCTGCGGGGTGCTGGCTCCCGGTCGCTGGAGGCGGTGGGCTGGGGAATGTCCTCGGAGGCTTCTTCGATTTGCTCCGAACCGCCGCGTTCGCCAGCGGTTCGGGAGCCGCGGCCACCGCGGCGCCCGCGTCGTCGTCGGCGACGTGGGCCTGGTTCTTCCGAGGATTCTCGATCTGCAGGCTCGGCGGATGGGGCTTCCGCAAGCTCTGGCGCATCGTCAATCTCCCATGGATCGACGTCTCTGCTGGTCCGTGCTGAAGCGTCGGAGAAGGCGGGAGGGCTGGGAGGTGCGGTGGAGAGACCGGGGCTGGTTGGTTCAGCTCCACTGGCCAACGCGCGGCGCGAAGGGCGCCGCTGGCCGCGTCGATCGGAAGGTGAATCTTCTGCGCCGCGAGGGGAATTTGGGGTGGCTCGGGAAGTGGGCGCTGCGGCCGCAGCATCGCGTCGCGCCTCGCGTGGGGGCTCCGGATTCCGCACCTGTTCGCGTCGTGGTGGTGGTGAGTCCTCGCGCGACCTCGAATGCTCGGTGAATCCGCGCGCATCGCGCTGCCCTTCGGTCGCGCTGGATCCGCCACTTCCTCCGTCGCGTCTTGTTTCGCGGCCGCGTGGGCTGGTAGGAGTCGATTCGACATCGGACGGCGAGCGACTGTGGGCGTCCGTCGAAGGGGGTGGAGCTACGGCTTCCTCCGGGGTCTCCCAGAGACTCGGTTTGCCGCGTCGTTTTCTGCCGGATGCCCCGAAAGAATCCTGGACCGATCCTGCGGATTCATCCGGAATTCGGACCGCCGGCCCCGATGGGGGCACCGCAGGAGGCGGTTCTGGGCTGACAGGGAGGGCTGGTTTGGCGGGAGTTCCCCAAAAACCAAACCCACCCGAGTCGGCCTTCGCTGGGCTCTCCGATGACGAACCGCCTCCAATCCCCAAGAACTTGGAGATGGCATCCCAAGACGAGCTTTTCTTCGGAGTTGGCTTGAGATCGGAAGCCTCTGAGGCGGGAGCCTTGGGGGCTTGGGGAGTTGGGGGGGCTGCTTCTTGACCGGGCGAGTCCCCATGGCTTTTCTCAGGAGGCGCACTGCTCTTCCTGGGGATCGGATTGGGGGAAGGGGTCTTCAGTTTGTCTGCAAGGTTTTGCCAGTGGTCGGACATGAGTAGTTTTTGTGGTCCTAGCTTGGATCGGTTGGAATGGTTCGCACAATGCGGGCCATGGAAGGCGAGGCCCTCGCAGCGAGTCGCGGGGTCCAGATCGCGGTGGTCGTCCATGGACATTCGGAGTTCTGATCGGCTCCTTCCGACGTCGGGCACTTCCTTGGGCCGACCCGATGACCTGAGCCTTCCAGGTGCCGGGGTCAGGGTCGAGAGGGAAAGGAGGGTCAATCGGCGGGCCACTGACCAGCGTCTCTCGCCGGGGCCACAAACCCATTGCCCACCGCACAGAAAGTTCGACGCCGCGGTGATCTCATTCATGATAGCGGATTTCCACCGGTTTCGTAAGCCAAATCGACCTCATATCCCGCTAGTTGGACGAATAAGCGGCGTTGGTGGGGGTACTGAGGCGCGATTTTCATTGCGGATAGAGCGTGTCATTGCCGGGGACGACAGCCTCTTGCATTCACCATGGTGCGCCCCCCGAGCTTCAGGCATCTTCTGCAGGGCCAGCGATCCCAACGGCGGTCGGTTTAGGGGGCCGGCAAGAATAGGCGAGGGGGCTCTGTGCGTGGCCAGGGGGAGGAGGGGGCGAGCGGGAGAGTGCTGGGCTGTCGGGGAAACTGTCGATTTTCATCAGGAATCATGAAAATCGGACTTCTCCGCAAAGTGGGAACGCATCAAGATTGACTCATACGGCAACTCCTTGTGGGGATCGTCCGCCCGGGATGGGCGTGTGCCTGAAAATGAAAAGGATTTTGGGGCGATGTCGAGGCATTTTTTGGTGGGCGACCGCGTCGTCTACTCCCGGCAGAAGCACAGCAGCTCTCCTGGCCCAAGGGCTCAGGAAGTCACCCCAGCGGCTCATGGGGACAGCTATTCCTACTTAGTTGATAAGTATTGGAGGGTCGTCGCGGTTGAGCCGGGTGGAGTCCTTTTGGTTCGAACGCGTCGAGGCAAGGAGCATCGGGTGCGCGTTGATGATCCTCGTTTGCGTCGGCCCACGATCTGGGAGCGGTTGTTTCGAGCCGATCGGTTTCCGGGGATGCCAGACTCCTCGACGCAGACTCTGGGGGTAGGAAGCTCCCTGGTCGGGCCAACACTCCAGCAGGAAGCGGACGGGGGTGACCGAGCCGCAAGTTGATGCGGGGGATCGGTGAGAGCGGCCGCGAGACTCAGTGGGCAGTCGGAAGGAGGCGGCCCGAGTTGGGGTCGGGCTGGCTGAGATTGAGAGTGGGGTCAGCCGTATCCCTGTTCTTTAAATGGCTCGACAACATCTCCAGCTTCCGCGCCACCACCGGTTCACCAGGAATTTCTTCTCCAGGTGCATGTCCCCAGATGATGCGACGCTGTTGCCCTTGCTGAGGATATGTGGCAATCTCCAAAAGATAGCGGCCAGCTCCAGGTCCCAAGTCTTGCTGATAGACATAGATCGACTCAATCTGCCATTCCATGCGGAAGGGAAACAGGAGTTTGGCTAGACGAACGGCATCCACCACTCGAGGGTCCCGAAACTGCTCTCCCACCAGGGTGCCCGACGATGTGAGGCCAGGTGCGTAGATGAGCAGAAAGTCCTCGGGGCGGTAGGTTTGCAGCGTCTTGTGCGAAGGCAGCAGCACCGCTTCATCGTCGACCGGCAGAAAGAACCAGGTCGAAGACTCCTTGGCCGACGGGGAGGTTGGGGCTTCGGATCCCGATGGATCGAGTCCCACCATGGCGATCGGCTCCCGATACACCAAGTCGACTTGGATCTGGCTGTTGGAGAGTTTGCAGACCCGCGTCGTCTGCCGGACCCAAGGGTGCATGTCAAACGCTCGGGCGATGGAAGCGGCGGCGTTGCGATCGAGCAGCGAGATCTTATCGAGCTGGCTGCCTCGGAAAACCTCTTCGACGACCGATGTTTGAATGTAGTTGGGTTGCGGAGTGACCCGGAGACTGGCGAGGGTCACCGCGTAGAGCGTTCGATCGAGGGTACGAGCCCCCCAGACGCTCCAGAGCCAGTAACCGAGCGTCACTAGAGCCACGGGGGCTGCGATAGCAAGCCACGCGGAGCGGTTGCGTTTGGACGGAGGGCTTTCGGGGCCAAGGGGCTTCGAGGGATCCATGGTCCCCGGAAGTTACCAGACCTCCATGTGCAACCGCAACTGCACTCCAGTGCTCTTGGCGACCGCCTCCCGCACTCGATGGACCAGTGCTAGCACTTGATCGCTGGTAGCGCCTGGCGCGCTGGTGAGGTAACCGGGGTGGGAATCGCTGAGCCGCACTTTGCCTTCGACGGGGGAGGCGATTTTCGACCGACGGATGAGGTCGGCCACGCTTTCCGCTGCGGGATCGACAAACGGGATGATCGACGGGGTGGCCAACGGCGGTTGATGGCTCTTTTTGAGGATCCATAGAGTCTGTAGACGCTGCATGATCGCCTTGGCGTCACCGCGATGGAGCTGAAAGGTGGCGTCGAGGATGACTAGGTCATCGAGGCTGCTTTTACGGTGGGCAAACTCTAGAGACTGAGCTGGTCGTGAGGTGACTTCCCCTTGGGAGTTCATCACGCGGACCGACACCAGATGGTCGCCGATTGAACCGTTGAGAGTTCCGGAGTTTCCGTGGAGGGCTCCTCCCAGCGTGCCAGGAATTCCGACCAGATGTTCCAGTCCTTCCAGTCCTTCGGCGGCGCAGCGACTGATCAGGTGAGCCAGTTTGACGCCTCCCCCTGCCGTCACTTGGAGGTCGTCGACTTGGAGATGGCAGAAGGCAGGGGCGGATAGCCAGAGGACCAGCCCATCGACACCATTTTCACGAATGAGCAGGTTGGATCCGCCTCCCAGCAGGCGGATCGGAAGATTCTCGGCCGTCGCCTGTCGGACCACCGCCTGCAGTTCCTCGGTGGTGTTGGGTTCGCAGAAGAATCGAGCCAATCCGCCAATTCTCAGCCATGTGTAGGGGGCCAGCGGTTCTTGCTCCCGCACAATGTGTTCGAATCCTTTCGGAAACGGCATCAGAAGATCCCTTCGGGACGAAACGACCGGGGTGGATGGTCAGCGAATCACACGATCGGGCTGCTGGTCATGAGCTGCCTGGCGGATCAATTCCCGCACCCGATTCTCTGATTGGATACCCGAGACAGCGATTCGTTTCCAGCCGTCATCGCTTTTGTGGAAGACAACGATCTGGGGGAGAGAGTTCCCTTCCATCAGTTTGCGGGCCAAGTCGGGTTGGGCGTCTTTATCGATCGAGGTGTAGACGACCTGATCGAAATCCCCCGATTCCCGCATCTTTGCGATCGTCGAAGACTTCATCGTTTTGCAGGCAGCGCACCAGTCGGCACCTACCAGCACCACCAGCGGCTTTTTCTCCCGCTGGGCTTTGGCGTAGGCCGCTTCATAGGTCATCGGTTCGTTTACGGCTTTGGCTCCAGCCAGCCAGAGAAGTGTCAGCAGCATCCAACGAGCCATCATCAAGGAGTCCTTTAGAGAAAAGGAAACAACAGAATCCGATTCCGGTACGTGGTCCTCCTTGGCAGACTTGTCGGATGAGGAAAGGCGATCCCATCAAGCAGACCGCAACGATCAGGAAAGCTATGACGCCTTCCAAGACGTTGCGAGTATACGAACGGGAGCGCGCCTGACAACCAGCCGACAAGTGCTAGCATTCCTATCGGAACACTTGAGCGAGAATCTGAGAGGCGGCGGCGAAGGCGAGGCAAAAAGGGGGGCAGATCGATCGATTTTTCCTAATTCGCCTGAGATTCAATCAATCCGACCCCGCCGGAGCCGCAGAAAAAGAGCGACCGGGTCTTCTTTTCCATTTGACCCATCTACCCCAGATTGTTTTTCTCGTCTTTCAGGTTGTCCGAGCCGTTTTGGTGGAAACCGGCTCCTTCGGGGGGTGTTTCAGTGTGGGGTTCTGATGGAGACGAGAGGTTGTGGATTGCAAGCCGTCGGCCCGCTTGGTGGCTTTCGCTGGCCAAGCGGAGAATGCGGGCTGCGGTGGCCAGATCGTCTAGGGACTGGTTGGATCGGACCAGGGAGGTGACGCAGCGGTGGAATCTGGTGAGCAGTGACTGGCCCACGGATAGATCGGTATCGAGTGTTTCCTGATGTCGGCCGAGTTCATCGAACCAGACCAGCGTGTTGGGGAGATCGACGAAGGCCAAGCCGCGTTCGCACCCAACCTGGATGGCGGCCGGGGGCCGATAGGCGATTGCCTCGTGCCAGCTCCCTGGCATGTAGGCTCCGCAACTGATCTGCGCCAGGGTATTCGGATAGGCGGGGACTCGATTGCCAAAGCCAAGGCTGAGCACCTGGTAGTCGAAAACCGGATCATCGGCCGACACGCGATCGTTCTGTTGCAGATGCTGGACCGACTGCACCCAATCGACTGGATGATCGACGATGAAGCGGCACCAGTCGATCAGCTCCAGCAATTCCCTGGTCGCTCGTTTCTCCAAAGGTTTCGCTTGGCGGGCACCGCCGTCGCTTTCGCGCGGCAGTCGCCGGTGGCAGAAGAGCAATTGAGGCTGACCCAGGCGAGTGGCGATCAGTTCCTTGAGGCGAAGGGTGGCGGGGGCGAATCGCCTGGGCAATTCCGCCATCGCGGCGATCCCGGATGCATCGATCTGTTGCCGGACTTGTTCGATCTGGGTTTCGGTGAGTTCAAACTCCGACCCGATGAAGACGGCTTTCCCGAAGTGGCAGGCGGCGGAAAGCGGCGCGGTCTGATACCATTCCGATTCCAGCAGGAACACGGCATCGACCGATTCGCTGCCGATCATCTCTCGAAACCCGGTGTGGCTGGTCGCTTGAAGATCGCGAGCCGCCGAATCGGCAAGAGTCCGAACCGCGCTGTAGACAGCGACGACCTGCATGCGATCTTGCAGCAGCCGGAACGCCGGCAGATAACGGCTCTGCCAGTCTCTCCCCAGACCGACCAAGGCAACTTTCAGTTTCATGGTCGCTTCCTTTTCACCTCCAGTGGCACTTCCATCCGCACCCAGGGGCTGCGGCGAAAGCAAGGAACTCGATTGGTTTTCACTGCGTGATCCACCCCAGATAGCTCCACCACTGATAGATCCAAGGATGGACCCACGGATTGTTCCATGGAAAGCTGGCCGAAAAAATGCTCATCATCAAACTGGCGGCGATGATTCCGCGAAGGATGGAAGAGCTGGACATCGCTTGCAGCGCCTTCCAAGTAGGCAGCATCCAGAGCGGAATCATCCAGAAGGCCCAGCGAAACCCCGAGCTGACGCCACCGTAGTTGCGGTCCACCAAGGGGCGCGTCCAGTAGAAGATCAAGCAAACCAAAGTCACCAGAGCGATGGCGACAAATAGCCAACGGGATGAGCCGTTGGATCGATCGCGGATGGCGATCCACAAACCTGGGATGGCCAGCCACCAGAAGGGGGTCAAAGAAAAGATGCCGTGATGGCCCAGCAGGGTATGCCAGAGATAGAGCCACTGGGAGGGTTCGCCTCGATCGACCCCGCGCTTGTTCTCGGGAAGCCAATAGGAACCTGGGTAATCGTACCAGTCATCCCAATGATGCACGTCCCATCGATCCCCCTGCGGCACCACCGCAAACCGCCAGCCGGTCTGGGCATCGTGCAGTTCCCAATGCCCCAACCGTTCGGCTCTCCGGAGGCTGGCGCGATCGGAAAGCTGGAATCCCTGCTGGTGAAGTGACTGGACAAGGGGATCGAGCGGTGGCTTGGGAGGGGCCGATGGTTGGTTGCTGGCGAGATCTCTGTTTTCCGACGGCTTCCCCGTGGCTTCCGTTTGCGGCTCGGTCGCTTGCCTGCCTGCGGGTGCGGGCTGCAGCGGTGGGGCTTCCACCGTCCCGATGCGTGCGCCAAGTCCACGATGGGCATAGGGGGGACGCAGGTCGCCGTGAGCCATCCAGGTGGTGGCCAGGAAAGCGGCCAAGATGGGGATGCCTCCGAACAGATAGGCTGCCAGACTCTTGCCGCCAAAGTGCCAGGTCAGCAAAGCGGCGGTGATCGCCCACCAACTGAGGGCGGGCAGGTCGCAGGTAGCGCCGAAGGCGGTCAGGGCACCCAGCTGGGCTGCATGCCACAGAGCGATCGGCGGTTGACTCGGGCGCATCGATCGCTCCAGAAGCATCAGGCTTCCCGCGACGGCGATGGCACCGGGAAGGTGGTTGTTCAGCGAGATACTGAACGTCGAAAGGAAGGTTCCCCAAAGAAGAAATGCCAAGCCGATCGTCAGGCCCCAGCGACTGCGCAGCTGTTCCTGCATCCACTTCCAGGTGATCCACCAGAAAATGCCCAGAGGAATCAGCTGAACGAAAAGCAGTATCAGCCTTGCCATGTAATGGGGATGATTGGTCAGAGAGATGCCTGTGATTTGACGAAGGGGCCAATAGACGCCAGCGATCAACGTGGCAAGCAGCGGCGGCTTGCTGGAAAATGCATGGTCCTTGCCATCCCATCCCCGATGCCGGACCATGTCGATGGTGGCCCAGGGGCGCTTTCCTTCTGCATCTTTCCTCGCGATCCAGTCATCGATCTGGTACGTTCCGGATTCCACCAGCGAAGCGACTGTGCACCAGCGAGAACGGTCGTTGGCGCTATGGAACGGGGCGGATTCGATCCTGCCAGGTGCCGAGAAGAGTCTGGCCAATTGCATCACCCAGGCGATGCAGATTAGAAGGATTCCCAGGCGATCGATGCGATGGGATTTTCGAGGTGGTTTCATGAAGACTCCTCGGCTCCCGGTGAAGCCTCTTCCGGGCGGGACGGAGCCAACTCACCTCCCACCCGCTCGGCGATCGCTAGCGGTTTGGTGTCGGGCCTTTGCGCCACAATGAGCTCGGCAAGAATACCGATCGACAACCACTGAACTCCCAGAAGGATCGAAAGGATGGCGAAATAGAAGAGGGCGCGTTGGTGGAGGTGCAAGGGAGTCCAGCCAGGAACAGTTCGTGTGATCACCCAAAGACCGCTCAGCAACGTCAGGACCAATCCACCTAGGAGCAGCGCCCCGAGGCCAAAGCCACCTAGTAGATGCAAAGGCCGTTGCCGAAAACCTGTCAGAAAATAGACGGTTAGGAGATCGAGCAGTCCTTTGGCGAGGCGGGACCAACCGTACTTCGATTTTCCATGTTTGCGGGGGTGATGAAGCACCGGCACCTCGCCGACCACGAAGCCGCGAGAGGCTGCCAGGACGGGGACAAAGCGATGCAATTCCCCATAGAGTTCGATCTCGCGAAGGACTTCGCGGCGGTAGGCCTTCAGTCCGCAGTTGTGGTCGTGCAGACGCACTCCGGTCAGCATCCCTACGGCCGCGTTGAACCACCGGCTGGGGATGACTTTGTGCCAGGGATCTTTTCGATCCTGTTTCCAACCGCTGACAACGTCTTTCCCTTGCGCGATCGCCGCTAGCAGCTTGGGTATCTCTGCGGGATCATCCTGTAGATCGCCATCGATCGTCACGACGATCGGGGAGTTGGCGACTTGGAATCCTGCCGCTAGCGCCGTGGCTTTTCCAAAATTGCGCCGCAGCCTGAGACCTTGAACGCGACGGTTGGCAGACGCCTGTTCGACAATCCTCTGCCAGGTGGCATCGCGCGAACCATCATCGACGAAGACGACTTGGTAATCCCAAGCCTGAGCGGTCGCAACCTGGTGGATCTGATCCATCAAGGGAGCGATGGAGAGGGCTTCATCGAGCACCGGCACCACCAGTGAAATCTCTTTGGGTGGTTCAGTCATCGGCCCATACCTCCGGCCACAGCCTCCTGCGGGGTGATGCCCGTTAGTTTACTCAACAAACGCAGGGTACGGTTCCTGACAGCTGGAAGGTCGATCGAGGAACGGTCCGAACCTTTTCGGTTCTGCCGTTTCGGTGGCTTAGGAGGGCGTTTCGATAGCTTGGGAGGGTTGTTCGGTGGGGAGGAGTCGGAAGAAACCGATCCAAAGCAGCTCGGCCAGAAGCGAGACAACGCGGATGCCTAGGGCGGCAAGCAGCGCTACGACCGGCCCTACCAGAGGCTGCAGGATCAGGCTAACCACCAGCTCTCGCACCCCGGCTCCCCCGGGGAGCAGCGAAAGGAATCCAGCCACCATCGAAAGGGAGATAGCAGCCATACTGGCGGCCCAAAGCGAGGGGGAGCCGATCGACAGGGTTTGGGCGGGTCCTTGCAGAGCCAACAGAAGGGTGGCCAAGCTGGCGGCCAGGAGGATCCAGCCGAGCGAAAGAATGCTCCATCCCCACAGCATCAGACTCCAGTCGAGTCCATGGGAAACCTCTTCTGGAAGGCGCCCAACACGACTTCGTGAGAGGATCGCTATCAGATGTCGGAAGATAGGAGGCAAGGTCGGGAGCAGTGCCCCCAGGCCACAGGCGATCGATCCCCAAACCATCCAATCGGGCACCGGAGTTCGCATCAGGGAAAGGCTGCCCCATGCAGCGCCGACACCCATCCAGACCAGCGTCTCGACGAAGATCGAAACCACCCCGGTGGCGATCGAAACGCCTCGCGCGCGGATCGGTGGGATCCGCAAGAGAAAGACCATGGCCTTGCCAGGAACGTATTTCCCCAGGTGGCCCAGGAAGTAGCCAGCGAGCACGGGTCGGCTTTCCAAAGGGTGCCCGAATTTTCTTAGCGTCTCTAGCCAGAACAGCCCGGCCGGGAGCAGTCCTAGCCATCCCAGCAAGATGCTTAGCGCCAGCCAGCGCAGGTCGATCCGGTCCCATCGCAGACGCTGACCATCGATCGACGCGATTTGTGATTGGAGCTGTTGCAGCTCTTGGGGATCGCCTCCGGTTGCCTCCAGTTTTGCCAGTTCCGTCCGCAGTTCCGTCCGCAGTGCCGTCAGTTGTTTGGCCTGCGCCGTTCGCTGCTGCTGGAGTTCCTGGTAGGCTTGGTGGAGAGTGCGGGCGATTCCCGCGATCACGAGGAGGGCGACCGCGATTTTCAACCAACCTACAATCCGGTGCTTCATCCTCTGGCCCGCTGAATGCCCATGGTTCTGGTTGCGGTAGAATCGAGTGGTTGACCCGAGACCTGCACCGCCGTTCGGTCGATTGTCCTGGAGATCCAATGCCCGTGTCTTTGACCAGCCGCATCGTTTCCTTCGCCGTCCTGCTCGCCTTCATCGTGGTGATTGGGGCGCTTTTTTACAAGGTGATGGTGGGATTTCTGGTCCCCATCTTTCTCGCTGCGGTGCTTGCGGTGGTGTTTCGTCCGTTCCATCGCATGGTGCGGTCCAAGCTGGGGGATCGCGATCATTTGGCGGCCGGGGCCACCACCGCTCTGATCCTTCTGACGGTGCTGTTGCCTTTGGCGCTGGTTCTGGGTACTGCGGCGATTCAGGGAGCGGTCGCGGTCAAGCACCTGAATTCCAATTCCATGAATGTGGCACTTGCCAAAATCCGTCAGAACCGATGGTTCTCTTTGGAGATGCCCTACGGCGAGCACATCCAGGCCATCCAGCGAGATGTCGAAGAACTCCAGCGCGTCTTACCGGAACTCGATTTTTCCCGTCTGGAGGATCCCTCTGGAATCGTCGCGGGGCTGGCGCGTCGCATCGGGGTGGAACTCCAGGGGATTGAGGGCATGGTCGGTCAGCAAGCCGACCTGCCCGATGCCGCAGCTCGCTTTTCCGCCTTCCACTTGGCTCTAGCATCGCTGACGCCTCCCTTTCCACCGACTCTAGAGGCCACTTCCGACGGCAAGGAATCGCTGGTCGAGGTGGACATGCTGGAGATTCAGTCGCGGGGGGTTGCGTTGAGCACTCGCTGGCAAGAGCTCAAGCAGCACCTGCTAGGTGGACCGATTACGACCTTCGCCAAAGAGCTTGCCAATCCATCCAGGGAGCAGTTGGGCCAGATGACTTCCTCCCTGATCGAATCGATTCGGCCTCGATTGCTGGCGCTCACCAGCACCACTGGCGGATTTCTGGTTCGGATGGCGGTAGGAACTGCCATTCTGACCGTAACACTTTTCTTTTTCCTGTGCGATGGTCGGTCGATGATGGAATCGCTGATGAGGCTCTCGCCGCTGAAGGACGACTACGAGCAGGCGCTGCTGCTAGAGTTTGAACGGACCAGTCGCGCGGTGGTGCTCGCGACGCTCCTATCGGCCGTCACGCAGGGCATTCTGGCGACCTTGGGGTACTGGGCTGCCGGGATGCCTTCTTTGGTGCTTCTGTTTCTGCTGACGACGACCTGCGCGATGGTTCCGTTTGTGGGACCCGCTTTGGTCTGGGTGCCGGTTTGTCTTTTTCTAGCGCTGGTGCGACAGGAGGTGCCTGTCGCGCTGGCTTTGGCCGCCTGGGGTACGCTGGTGGTCGGCAGTAGCGACAACGTGGTGAAGATGGCAGTACTGCATGGCCAACGGCAACTCCACCCCCTCCTAGCCCTGCTCAGTGTGCTAGGAGGGGTGCAGACACTGGGGCCGATCGGCATCCTTGTGGGCCCGATGGCCGTCACGATGTTGCAGACGTTGCTGCAGTTGTTGCAGCGCGAATTGCATCGGATGGACCTTCAGGAAAAGAAGCAGGCCAAGCAGCAGGTTTCCAGCCGCAGCGTATCGAAGCTGGCTCAGGAGGTGCTGCGGCGGATGAATCAGGATTCCAGCAGTCCCCCAGCGAATGCCGCAGATTCGGGGCGCCGCGCTGTGGAGAGGAACGATCCGCCCGAGGAGGACGGGGCCCGCCCGTCGTGAGACATCGCCATGCCTGAACTGCCCGAAGTCGAAGCGATGCGTCGCGGAATCACCCAGACGGTCGGCTTGACCATCCGCTCCGCAAGACAACCCGAGTCTCGCTACCGTCCCATTCGCGTCGATCCATCCTGGGAGGGAGTGGAGTCGGGTGTGGTGGGGCGAAGGATTGAACGGGTTGAGCGACTGGGCAAGCGGGTGCTGATCGGTCTATCGGGCGACTGGTGGTTGGTGATCCAGCCGAAAATGGCCGGCATGCTTCTCGCAGGCGATCCCCCGACGCTCGAGCATGTACGTTGGCAACTGGATTGCCAGGGGGTATCGGACTGCACCATCACCTACTGGGATCGCCGAGGCTTAGGAACGCTGGCTCTCTGGTCCGATGGGGAGCTGAAGGAGCGATTGGGGGCTGATGCGATCGGCCCGGATGCGTTGGGGATCGACGGCGAGCGGTTGCGAGCGATTTTTGGAGGATTGAAGCGGCCGATCAAGCCAGCGCTGATGGACCAAGTGAAGCTGGCCGGAGTCGGTAATCTCTATGCCAGCGAAATTCTCTTTCGGTGCGGTATCTCTCCGAAGCGCCGCTGCAACCGAATCGGCAAGAAGGCATGGGAAGCAATCGCGATCAGCACGCGAGCGATCCTGCTGGATGCGATCGAGCAAGGGGGATCGACCTTGCGGGACGGAACCTATTTGATGGTCAACGGCGAAAGTGGTGGTTATCAGGATGCCCACCAAGTCTATGGCCGGGAGGGGTTACCCTGCCCTCGCTGTGCAACCGCCGTGCGCCGGATCGTGCAGACCCAGCGGAGCACGTTTTATTGCCCCCAGTGCCAAGTCGGTTGAGCCGCTTTTGGCGGGCTGGGGGATCGTTGCGGGGAGCGGTATTGTGGAGCCACGGTTGCTGGGGGCGGCTGGCCGATCAGCTGGCCGACTTGCGATTTTCCAATTTCTGCAGGAGGTCGTCCTCGTAGTAGGCTCGCACCCCTTCCCCGCCCCCCGATCCGTAGTTGCCACCATAGCCGTAGCCATAGCCATAGCCGTAGTTGCCGCCATAGCCACCGTATCGATAGCCCGATCCGCCATAGCCTCGATTCGCCCCAACGCCGTTGACCACCACACCAAGCAACCGCGCGTCGACCCCCTGCAGCATGGAGACAGCGCGCTGAGCGATCGGCTTCAGGTTGCGTCGCAGCCGAATATTCAAGACGACTCCATCGACTCGAGCGGCGATGGTGGCTGGATCGCTGACGGCCAGCAAGGGTGGGGAATCGATGATGACGTAGTCGTACGATCCGCGAAGGATCTGGAGCAATTCATCGAAGCGATCGGAGGTCAGCAGTTCGGCCGGATTGGGCGGCTTGATACCGGACGGCAGCAGCGAAAGGTTTTCGACCGAACTGGGGATGATGGCCTGTTCGAGCGGAATGGAGCCGGTCAGATAGGGGGCGACACCGTTTGGATCGGTGATGCCGAAAAGTTTCGCGATTCTGGGGCGTCGGAAGTCGGCATCCACCAGCGCGACCTTTTTTCCTGACTGGGCCATGCTGACCGCCAGGTTGGCAGCGATCGTCGACTTGCCATCGCCAGGAACGGGGCTGGTCAGCTGGATCACTTTGATGTCCCCGGCCCGGTTGTTGAAGTACAGCCCCGTTCGCACGCCACGAAACGCTTCGCTCAGTTGGGACTTGCTGCGGTGCAGGGTGACCACCGAGAGATCGACCTTGTCATCCTTGCGGTCGTTGTTGCTGATTTTGCCCAGCGGGATATGTCCAAGAATTGGTACCGCTAGTTCGGCGGCAATCTCATCGGGCGAGCGGAACGATCGGTCGACCGACTCCAGCAGGTACCCCAAGGCGGAGAAGAGAAGACCTCCCAGCAGGGCGCCAGCCAGCAGGTACCTCAGCGAGAAAGGGCCGGAGTACTCGCCGATCGACGAGATCTCCAGTCGCTTCATCGACTTGCGGCCATAATCGGGGATCAATCCGATTTTCGCGATCGCTTCGTCTAGCTGTTTGCGGAAGGCACCGGTCGATTCCAGTTCTAGATTCAGCAGCTTGTTCTGGGCGATGGAGCTTTGCAGTTCCTGCGACATCTTGGTCTGTTCCTGAGCCGCGCTGCGCAATTTGTCTCCTTCGCGCGCGAGGGTGGCGAGCTGTTCCTGGAGTCCACCGATGACGGTCTTGAGTTGATCGCTGGGGGAGCTAGGGCCAACTTCGAGAGCCCTCAGGGAGCTGAGCAATTCATCGCGACGGCTCTTCTCCCGCTCGCGGACATCGGCGACCAATTCATCGAGCGCCTTGATTCGCTTTTGGAGTTCGATCACCTGAGGGTGACCTTCTCCGACGGTGCCCAGAAGTGAATTCAATTCCGCGCGGAGCGGGAAAATCGATGTATTTTCGATCCTCTCCGCCTCGCTAGCAGCTCGCTCTCGACTTAGGATCTCCATCGAGAAACGGGAATTCGCTAGCTCGTTGTCCCGACGCATTCCTTCGTTGACCAGCTCGGATAGCATCAGGAGAATTTCTTCGGGGCGACGCTGCGCCTCGTTCGCTTCCCTCGCTTGCTCCAGCGCCGCCTCGATCTTATTCATTCTCATCGCATTGGCGGCCAGTTGAGAGTTGATCGCCAGCAGGGCGGCAGCGTAGGGATCGCTTCCCTCTTCGCCGTTGTAGATCAGGGCGCTCTGCTTTCGGAACTCCATGTAGCGCTGGTTGACATCGGTGAACTTTTTGTCCATCTCGTCGCGGGCTTTGGTCACCTGATCGATGATCTCGGATCCGAGGGACTGGTATTCTTTCCCGAGGAAAGCTTCGTATCCAGCGACGACTGCGCGAACCACATCGGCAGACAATTCTGGATCTTCGCACTCAAAAGAAATGTCGATGATGCTGGTCTGCATTTCCTTGGTGCCTGGATTGGCGCGAAGCTTTCGATTCTCGCGGATCCAATTGACGATTTCTTCTTTCTCCATCCCCGCCAAAGCGCTGGCTTGATTGAGCCTGCCGATCTCGACCGCATTGGAGAGCACCGCGCTGCTGGTGATGACACGAATCTCGTCGGCTCGATTTCCAGCACCGGTCGTCAATCCCGTTTCCAGGGATCGCAGCGGTAGCAAGTCGTCCTGGGGCGAAATAATCTGCAGGGTTGCCATCGCCTTGTAGGTCGGGGCGATCTGGAGGAAGAATAGGTATCCGACTCCTATTCCCAGGAGGGCACCCAGCAACGTCAGCCATTTCCAACGCCAGAGCATTTGGATGAGGTCCGGTTGCCCCTGCTGGGCCATCGGTGAATCCCCCATCCCCATCGAGTTGGCAGCGGCTTGTAGCATCCCGATCGTCTCCATGTTCAGACTTCGATAGCGGATCCACCCCGAAGTTTAGGATGGGGCAGGCTTCGGAATTTCATCGACAATCCGAGCAGAATCGTTGCGCGTGGCAAAGCCGCTACAGCACATCAGCTCCTGTAATGAGAACCAATGGCAATGGCTGTCACAATCCCTAACTTCATAAATATCGGATGTAGAAATCTAGGGAGCGCAGCGGAATTCCCGAGAGGCCGGACTTTCCGGAGAATTTTTTCCGGTTGGTGAAACTTTGTCAGGACACTTGGTGGTCGCCGCGCTTCCGCTCCGCTGGTTCCGTGGACCCAGCGGGGTGTGAAAAGTGGTTTCATTTCGGGGAAAGCTGTTTGTCTCGAGCGTCGCGGAGTTGCTGATAGAGATCTGCAAGTTGTCGGTTGGTCCCGCAGCTTTTGATCGCTTCGACGATCGTTTCCATGGCAGGTTGGGTCTTCCCCTGGGCTTGGAGGGAGCGGGCCAGAGCGAGGTAGTGCGTTGGGTCGGTCGGGGCCAACCGGATCAGTTCCTGGTAGGCCTGCTCTTCGATCAGCGGATCTTTCAGTAGCTGGGCCAATTGAGCCAAATTTTGCCAGCGTTTGGGGCTGTTGAGAGGTTGGCTATCGATCCGCTCTTTCCACCGCGTGGCGATGGTCTGACGCGTTTTTGGAAATCGCTGCGGGTCGGCAAGCGGGGAGGAGAGCAGGGATTCGTAGACGGCATCATCGGGCGGGAACCAATCGATGGCGACTGGGTCAGATGCTGTTTCTGCGATTTGCTTGGCGATCACCAGAGCCTGCCGAGGTTCCTGCCGAAGAGCGAATTCCGAGCAGAAACTTGCCAGATCATGTTGTCCCAGCCGCTGGCTGTACATCGCGATCTCGACCAAATCGCTGGCTCGATTCTTGTTCAGCAGCGCGCAGCGAATCAAACGGTGGCTCTGCTCCAGAGTGGATCCCGGTTTGTCCCATAGGGTTCGAAAGGCACCGCGATGGTTTCTGCCATCCATCGGGTCCTTGGCGATCGCTTCCTGGAAGCTGGCGTGACTTTTAGCGATCAGATCTTTGCCGGTTGGTCCTCCGAAATCGGCGGGCCATGGAATCGATTGGGATGGATCGGTTGCCTGATGCAGTCGAAAGGAGGCGATCGCCAGTGGATGGGTGACGGTTCGAAAGGCATCGCGATCGATCGATGCGGGGCATTCAGCAGCGACTCGTCTGCGCCATCGCCAGAGATCGACCTCAGCTCGTGGCCAAGCCAGGGATGCCCACTGGGCAGCTTCGATGATGTCACTGGATGGGTCGTCGGGGGGCATGCCGGGGTGCAGCGCCGTGGGACTCTGCAGGGCATTCCACGCGCGTTCGAATCGCTCCAGCTTGGCTTGTCGCTGCAGCACCGGTTGGCATGCGTTCAGAAGGAAAGCCCACAGCCCAATCGCGCCAAGTCCGATAGGAAGAGACCATCGTTGGTACTTGTCGATCGCGTTCCCATGCGTTGCGGACACTGACTCATGGCGGCTGGATCGACGGGCGGAAGTTGACGCATGCGGTTCCGAAAGCCCTCGGAGGTGGGATCCTAGCAGGAGGGCCATCGGGAAAGAGACGGCAGGGGAGATCAGTCGAAAATCGATTGCATTGTGGAATCCGATCGCCAGAAGAGTCGTCAGGGTAGCGATGCCTGCAGCAACCGATCGCTTATGCCGCAGTTCGCTGTGGGTCCAGCGAGCCATCCTGAGCATCGTCAGCCCTGCGATGAGGAGAATCAGCAGCCCACAGCATCCTAATTCGACCAGCATCTGCAGGAAAAGGCTCTCGGCATACCAGGTCCATCCAGGTAGGTGCATCGGGAGGAAGGGAAGGCATGCGTAGCGGAAGGTCCCCAGCCCGCTTCCGGTGGGGAAGAAGTAGAGCCAAGCTTGGAGCGACGCTTTCCAGATCAGTGGGCGATTGGCTTCCGTTTCCGTTCCCTGGGTACCGATCTCCTGGAATCGCTGCAGCACGGGATCGTTGAGTCCAAAGAGCCCCAGAAAGAGGCCACCGGCCACCAGCATGCAGCTGGCCCAAAAGAAGGCGGAAGCAAGTCCTCGGCGAGGGCTGGCGCCATAGATTGCGTAAAAGGTGGCCAGAATCCCGGCGATCAGTCCACCACGGGAAAGGGTGTTCGCTAGGCCGGTCATCAGCAGCATCGCGTGGATTCCCAACGCCAAATGGATCGGACGCAATCCGCGCAGGGCTAGTAGTTGATTGCCCCAGAAGTCATTCCATCGATCCCAGAAGTCATCGGAAGGACTGATCAGCGGCGGGAAGCGTTGGCGTCGGCGCAGCGCGTCGATCAAGAGGCCCAGGTTGGCACACAGGGCCAGCAAGAGGAATTCTGCCCCTTGATTTTTGTTGAGGAACGGTCCCACGGAAGCAACCTTGGGGACTCCAGGCACATTGGGTCGCCATGCGACTCGCTCGGCCAGATCCATGCAAGCGACCACTCCCCCTAGCGCCGCGATCACCGTCAGCAGCGCCAGCCGGTGCCAGCTCAAACGAAAAGCCTGAAATCCAATCCAGACCCCAAGGCTGCAAAGGATAAGCAGTCCCATCGCAGCACCCGTCAACTCCGGCGACAGGCTCCATGCCACACCGGTCGGCTCCCGAGAGCCATCGGTGAGCGACGGGATAGAGTGGCTGGAAGGATCCTGGTGGTTATCGAGCGGAGGTACCGAATCAAGAAGGCGCTGGATATCGGGATGAAACCAAGAGGTGCCGGGGAGTGATTGGGATCCCTCGGCCCAACGCTTCCACGCCACCCCTGGGCTCCATCGATCCGCCAGCGGGCCGGAGGTCCAGCCAGGAATGGAGGTCGATTGAAGCCAAGCGAATGCGGCCAGGGCGAGCAGGCAAAGCGATAGGGTCGGAATGCGTCGACGTTCCGACTTGGATGTGGCGGCAATCAATACTCCGCCAGCGAGGATAGCCCAGCCCATCGGTAGCCAGCGGATTTGGCTGGTCCAAGAGAGGGAACCATTTTCCCAGGGTAGCATCGCCACCGCGATAAGAAGGGCGACGACACAGGTCGACTGGAGCCAGTCTCTGGGGGTGGTTGGCCAAAGTGAATGCATGGTCAATCTGTCCGATTGCCAAGAACCGTGTGGTTGGATGGCGGGTGAGGATTCGGGGCCTGTCCGAACTGGATCGCCCTGGCGCTGGCGGTCCTAGGAAGCGGGTTTGCCATGTCCTTTGTCAGTATCGGAAGAATCCCTCCCGTCGCTTTGGGTTTCCATCGCGAAGCTTTTTTGAGCCGCCTGGTTGGGCGGGTGCTTGGTTCGCAGCGGCTGGGAGGTTGCTGCCAGAAGAAAGATCGCCAGCGGAGCTCCTTCTCTCACTTCGGCTTTCTCGACAGCCAAGATCGCTGCGACATGTTGTCGCCAGGGGATTGGGATTTGCGTGAGGATCGAATCCCTGGGATTCGGCTCCCAAGGGGGCGGTTCGAAGGGGTGCTAGCAAGGAAATTCGGTGGGACGGGTAACTTCGGAGGAATTGATTTGTCGAGATAAGTCGTTGGGGACGAAAGAATCGTTCAATTCGGAACTGCCGGAATTCGATAACTCTCCCAGGGTCTTTGGCGAGGGAACTGGAGTGCCCAGGAGGGGTGCTTGGTCGCAGGGACCGACAGGAAATGCTGAGGGAATCGAGCGATGCATCGATCAAATAGCCCAATCCTCGCCGGGGGGGATAATCGTCCCAGGTGGCGACAGGGGTCCAAGAGGGCGGCATTCTGGCCGAAATGGCTCATGATGCTCTGCGGTCTGTCGATGATCCCTTTGACGGGATGTTCGATCGTGCAGAATGCCCACACCTACTTGAAGAACACCAACCACATGGACGATTGCGTGATGTCTTATCGCAATCGCGCCTGGGCGACGAAGGCTTGGCACCAGCGGAAGCAGCATTTCTGCAACCAGCGGTATCTGCATGATTTCAGCAAGGGTTTTCTTGCAGGCTACCAATCGGTGGCGTCGGGTGGCAACGGATGCACGCCGACATTCCCCGATCGCGAGTACTGGTCGTGGAAGTATCAGTCGCCGGAAGGCCAGGGGAAGGTGGCAGCTTGGTTTGCAGGATTCCCTCATGGTGCACGGGCGGCGGAGGAGGACGGGATTGGCAACTGGACGCAAATCCAGACCTCCGTTGGCAGTCACCAGGAATACGCTCAGTTTGGTTTGATGGCACCCAACCAGGTTGGTGCTTATCCGGTAGCGGCACCTTCAGCCTGGGGACTGGGTGCTGGTGCGCCGGGAAGCGTCGGACCTGGGGCGGCGACTTATGGCGAGATGATTCCGGCGCAATCCCCAATCCCTGGCGCGACGCAACGGGTAGAAGGGGTGTCGGACGGATTGCAGGGTGCGATACCTGGAGGCGCCGCGTTGCCCGGTCTGCCGGTTGGCCCCCAATCGCTTCTTCCGACTCCGGGAGCCAACGGTCTGTAACCGATTGTTTGGCGATGTTCCGATGAATGCATCCTGACGGAGTGGGATGCGATGCACGATTTCTAAACCATCTCATTTCGATGACTGCGAAGGACGCTCCCAAGCAAGGAAGCGAGGAAGCCATGCAAAGATTTTTCTCGGACAATCTCCATCGATGCTCGGCCAGATGGCTTTTTCGACAAGCCAGGGGGATGGTCCTAGTGGCTTTGGCCCTGTTCGGCTCGGTGGGCTGCACCAGCATCACCGCCCCGATCTCTGGTATTCCCGCGCATCGGGTTCCGCCGCAGTTTCTAGCGGCACCCAAAAACAACTTGGTGCCGGTGGACGTCAGTCGTTTGGCGCAGGAGCCGCCTCGCCAGTATCAGCTCGACGAAGGGGACATCCTCGGGATTTACCTGGAGGGGATTCTGCCGTTCACCAAGCCGGATGAACTGCCTCCACTGCCTCCGGTCAACTTCCCGGACGCCAATAGCACACTCCCGCCATCGCTGGGGTTTCCCGTGACGGTTCTCGGTAATGGGACGATCACGTTGCCCTTGATTCGGCCTCTGAACGTGCGGGGGCTGACCGTCGAGCAGGTCCAGGAGTTGATCCGCCGAACCTATCTGGAGAACAAGATTCTCAACGAAGGGGATGGAAAAGTGGTGTCACCGATCGTGACGCTAATCCGCGAGCGGACGATTGACGTGGTGGTGGTTCGCCAAGACGTTGGTGGTGGAGGCGGAGGTCGAGTCATCGCGGGGGGGGGAGGGGGATTCACGCGCGGCCAGGATGAGAGTGCGACCGGAAGTCTGATCAAGCTGACAGCTGGTAAGAATGACGTGCTCAATGCCTTGATGGAAAGTGGCGGACTGCCTGGGGTTAATGCTAGAAACGAAGTGAAGATACTCCGCGCCAGTCAACTGGATCGCAATCGCCGCGATCAGTTCGTGCGAGACTTTTACCAGAGGATGGCCTGCAATCCCAACCCGTGCCTCTGTCCACCTCCTCTGCCCGAGGATCCTGCCATCCTGAGGATTCCCTTGCGGTTGCCGCCAGGGGTGGTCCCCAGCTTCCGGCAGGAGGACATCCTCCTGAGGGATGGAGACATCGTCTACATCGAGTCGCGAGAGGCGGAAGTGTTCTACACCGGTGGTTTGCTGAACGGTGGCGAGTTTCTGTTACCGCGAGACTACGACCTGGATGTCTTCGGAGCGATGGCGCTAGCCGGTCAGGGAGTGGCATCTCCAAACCGAGGAGGTGGGGGTGGTGGAGGATTCGGTATCCAGAGCATCGGTGGGGTTCCTCCTGGGATGCTCTACGTACTCCGAAAGACACCCTGCGACGGCCAGATTATCATCGAAGTCGACTTGGCACGGGCTCTGAACAATCCCAACGACCGCATCCTGGTCCAGGCGGGTGATACGTTGATCCTGCGGTACAAGTGTGAGGAAGAAGTGCTGAACTTCGGATTAGGAAGCTTCTTCACCTTCGGAATTCAGTCGATCATCCAGCGGTAATCGAAGTTCGCTTCGAAAAGAATTGGATCGTGGTTTGGCAACCTGCCGTTCCGGCAGGTTGCTGTTTTGAGAGCAACAGTGAAAGTTTGGTGAAATCCCTAAGGAACCGGGTGCGGTGTCGGTTGAAAGCCGCTACCTTACACTCAGGTTTTGGGGGGACGCGGAGGGCAGGCCCTAATCGATTCTGTACGGATCGCGGCTCGATTTGAGCGGCGGGGCTGAGCCCAAAAGCGCTTCTGAGACCAACGTCGGTGGACGGCGCATGGTGCGTGGGAACCTGAGTGACTCCCTGCTGGGAGTATCAGAAGGAGGCGGCACGTTGGCTTGGGAGCTTCCAATCCAGGTTCTTGCGATGCCGGTCGCTTTTGCGATTGCGTTGCTGTCGACACCGCTGATTCTGCGGCTGGCGATTCGGATTGGGTTGGTGGACCACCCGGACCCCAATCGCAAGCTGCATCGAGGTCCGGTTCCGGTGGCAGGGGGAATCGTTGTACTCATCGCGACTCTCCTTGCCGTTCTTTGGGGGCTTGGGGCTTCTGGCGATCTGCTGGACCAAGTGTGGCAGCAGCCCAAGGCGATGTGGGCGCTGGCGGTCTGTTCGTTGCTGATCGTTCTTCTTGGAATGCAGGATGACTTCCACGCTCTCAGCGGGCCCCGGAAGCTGCTTGGGCAGATCTGCATCAGTGGACTGCTGGTCGCCGCCGGCTTTCAGATGTCGGTTGTCAATGTGCTGGGGTGGGACATCGACCTGGGGTTGCTGAGCGTACCGCTTTCGATCCTTTGGATCCTGCTGACGATCAACGCGATCAATTTGATCGATGGCGCAGATGGTCTTGCCTCCACGGTGGGCTGGATCGCAGCAGCGGCTCTTGGTTCGATGGCTTTGATGACAGGTAAGCCAGCCGATGCGCTGATCTGTTCTTCGCTGGCTGGTGCATTGCTGGGGTTTTTGATCCACAACTTCCCGCCCGCCAAAATCTTCCTCGGAGACTCAGGAAGCATGTTGGTGGGATTGCTTTTGGGAGCCATCGGCCTGCGTTCCTCGCTGAAGGAAGCGACAGCTTTTAGCGTTCTGGTCCCCGTTGCAGTCCTTTCCCTTCCGCTGTTCGATTCGGCGATGGCGATCATCCGCAGAAAGCTGACTGGTCGCAGCATATTTACCGGAGACCGAGGGCATATCCATCACAATCTGATGCGGGTGGGGTTCAGCAACCGTGCCATGATCTTGCTGGTCACGCTGATGGGCGGACTTGTGGCGATGGCAGCCTGCCTGGGTGTGGCGCTGGGGAACGATTTCATCCCAGTTGTCGCTATGGCGGCGATTCTTTCCTGTCTGATCTTTGCTCGATGGTTTGGTTACGTGGAGCTTCGGCTTCTGGTGAACAAGCTGAAGCATCTTCTGGAGCGGGTCCTTCCGCAGGGGTGGATCTCTCCCAATGCACCGCATCAGGCGATGGTGATCTTGCAGGGGCATCGCAACTGGGATCGCATCTGGAAGTCGCTGGTCGAGCTGGCCCTTCAGCGGCAATTGCTCAAGGTCTGCATGGATGTGAATGTCCCATGGCTGCACGAGGGGTTTCATGCCAACTGGGAGAGGGCCAGCGAGCTGCCTGCCGACCAGCGTTGGGTGACCCGCTTCCCGATTATTGCCCAGGGCCGTCTAGTGGGCAGACTGGACGTCTCCGGGGCTCTGGATGATTCCAGTTACCTCATGACTCTGGGGATGCTGGGAGGGCTGCTTCAGAATCTAGCACCTCAAATTGAAGCGTTGGTCAACGAGGGGAACGTCGCTGTTCGTACCCATTCCCCCGAAGAGCCCTCTCATCCCGATGTGGTCGCTTCGGGACCCTTGATTTGACCGGAGTTCCGCGGCGTGGATCGCTGACAGGCTGGCGCGGATCGCCGATGCTCTGCACCTTCTTTCTTAGGGGTGGAGTCAACCGCAGTCGACGATTACGATTGAAAATATGTCTCCTGCCGGGGATCTGGGGAAAAACATCCAGTCCGCGACGGCAGAAATTGGAATGCACCGGACCCGTAGGATAGCTGTTATGAAAATCTGTTGCATCGGTGCCGGTTACGTTGGCGGTCCCACCATGGCGATGATCGCCAAGCAGTGCCCGGAGATTCAGGTCCATGTCGTCGACTTGAATGAGTCGCGAATTGCCGCTTGGAATTCATCCCAGCTGCCCGTTTACGAACCTGGTCTGGACGAAGTGGTCCGGGAAGCTCGTGATCGCAATCTTTTCTTTTCGTGCCAGGTGGAGTCAGCGATCGCGGAGGCGGACATCATCTTTATTTCGGTCAACACGCCGACCAAGGCGTTTGGACAGGGCGCTGGGCGAGCGGCGAATCTGGAGTTTGTTGAAAAATGCGCCAGGCAGATCGCGCGGGTTTCCAAAGGACACAAGATCATCGTCGAAAAATCGACCGTTCCGGTGCGCACCGCAGCAGCCGTCCGGCAGATCCTTGCCTCCGAAGCCAACAATGCGACGTTTGATGTTTTGAGCAACCCCGAGTTTCTTGCGGAGGGGACGGCGGTCGCTGACCTGTTGCGACCCGATCGCGTCTTGATCGGAGGGGATGGAGCATCGGCGGTGGAGAAGCTGGCGGATATCTATGCCCGTTGGGTGCCTCGCGAAAGAATCTTGACGACCAATCTGTGGAGCAGCGAACTGTCGAAGTTGACCGCCAATGCTTTTTTGGCGCAGCGCGTCTCTTCCATCAACTCCATCTCCGCCCTCTGCGAAGCAACGGGAGCCGACGTCGATGAAGTGGCTCGCGCTATCGGCAGCGATTCTCGCATCGGCCCGAAATTTCTGAAGGCCTCGGTTGGCTTTGGTGGGTCCTGTTTCCAGAAGGATATCCTGAACCTAGTGTATCTGTGCGAGCACTTTGGTCTGCCGGAGGTGGCACATTACTGGGAGCAGGTGGTGTTGATGAACCAGCATCAAAAGAGCCGGTTCAGCAGGCAAATCGCCAGTTCAATGAACAATACCCTTTCGGACAAGAAGATCGCCATCTGGGGATTCGCATTCAAGAAAGACACCAACGACACGCGAGAGACTCCGGCGATCGATGTCTGCATCGACTTGATTGGGGAGCGGGCGAGATTGGCGATTTACGATCCTCAGGTCGATGCCCAGACGATCCTGCACGATCTGCGCAAGGCGCTCAGCGAACGAGGGAGGCAGGGAGAGTTGGATTGGCTGGAGGATCATGTCCAGGTTGTGGAGGATCCATACGTCGCAGCCGATCAGGCGCAAGCCGTGGCGGTCCTTACCGAATGGGATCTATTTCGTTCGATTGATCCGGGGAGACTGTCCAAGTTGATGGTCGGCCCAAAGCTGATTTTTGATGGCAGGCGTGTCATCGACGCGGATCGGATGAATCTCGCGGGGCTATCGGTCTATCGTATCGGCCAAGGATTTCGATGGGCGCATGCGGCCTTATCGGGTGCCTGAGCCACGGGGAGTCAGGGGAGCGATCACCGGCCGGCGAGAGAGGGTCTCGATACTTGGGGAAAGTCCATGGGGCGATCGGTCGGAATACGGGAACGAGCCGCTCGGTGGATCACCCGGCTGCTGGGACGCCAGGCGACGGTTCGCCTGGGCCGTTTCCTGCTCAATGCCGGTCGCGCAGATGGCTGCAATGCGATGGACAGCGATGGCGAACTGATGATCGCTCGCCAGTTCCTCGGAGGATTGGATCGGACCGCTCCGATCTGTGCGATGGACGTGGGGGCCAACGTCGGGGACTACTCAGCGGCGCTGCTGCAGTTTCTTCTCCCCGACGGAGCTGAAAGGCCGGTGCGTTGGATTGCATTTGAGCCATTTCCGGAGACGGTGCAGACGCTCCAGGGACGCTTGAGGCCATGGATCGATCGGCGGGTGGCGCAGATCGAGGAGCTCGCCTTGTCCCATCAGTCGGGTGTCGGGCAGCTTCTGGTGCTGGGGGCCAATGAAGGGACCAATTCATTGGTGGCGGTCGCCGACGGCACCGACCGCTCACCTCACCGCGTTCGTTTAGAGACGCTGGATCAATTCTGTCAGAAACAGAACATCGATCAGATCGATTGGCTGAAGATCGATGCCGAAGGGCATGATGCAGCGATACTTGCCGGAGCCGACCGGATGTTCTCCAGTCGGCGCGTTGGGGCAGCGCAGTTTGAATACAATTGGCGATGGGTTGGCGATCGCAAGTTTCTGCGCGATGTCTTCGACATGGCGGACAGGTGGGGCTATCGCATCGGGAAAGTAACCTACCTTGGGTTGGAGCTATACGAGGGTTGGCGACCCGAATTGGAGACCTTTGTCGAGAACAACTTTCTGCTGATTCGCCCCGATCTCTTGCCCAGGGTTAGGACGATTTCTCCTTGGTTCTCCCAGGGGACGGATCGCGTGCGGCCGAAGGCCGATTGATGGAATCGAGGACCGGACAGTTCCGTGAGGGGCCCACTGCGATGGTCCGAAGTGCGAATTCCGTTGCTGAGCATCGGGCGAAGGGAAGTCTCGGGGACCGCGTGACGCACGGGGCAGTTGTTGGCCTGGGCCTGACTCTGGTCAGCAAGCTGTTGAGTTTGGCGGCTCAGTGGATTACCGCCTGGTATCTGATGCCTCAAGATTTTGGGCAGGTATCGATCGTCCTGGCGATTTACTCGGCAGCGCAGCTGTTTCAAAGTGTGAGCGGGATCTACCTTCAACTGCTACGCGGTCAAGGAGGATTGCTGCGGGATGGAATCCAGGGGTTTTATCTTTCGGCTGTCCAGGGGCTGGTCCTCATGGTGGCCATGATGCTGGCAGCACCCTGGATTGCAAGTGCCTATGGCGAACCCAAGTTGGCGTTGCTGCTGATCTTGCAGGCATTGACTCTGCCGCTCGATTCGCTGGGATTGGTGGAATCGGTATGGTTGTCCCGGCACATGCGTTTTGGCAGCCTGAACCTGGCCTCCAGCGTGCAATCGTTCAGCCGCTTTGGATTTCAGATCCTGTTCGTGCTTTGTGGGGCCGGGGTCTACTCGCTGGTGCTCTGCCATCCGATCTCGGTCGGCTTGAAGGTGTTGGCCCTCAAGCGCCTCTCCCCGTCGTTTCCTTGGATCGCTCCCGATCTGTCGCGGTGGCCCCGTCTTTGGATCGGTGCTCTGGGATGGATGTTCAGCGCCTTCTTGACGCAGTTCTCACCTCAGGTTTTCTTCTTGATGCTGTCGTTTGGTGTATCGACCGATTGGTTGGGAATCTATGCCTGGGGGCATGGGCTGGCGGGCCAAGCCGCCTATCTTTTGAGCGCTTCGCTGGCGTCGATTTTCATTCCGGCATTTGCCAGCATGGAGGGGGATTGGAAGCGGCAAAGCTGGGCGCTGCGACGATCGGTGCGTTCCCTGGGAATACTGCTGGTTCCCGCCTGCGTAGGACTCTCGCTGGGGGCTCGAGACTTGATCGAGCTGTTCTTCAGTTCGCGGTGGCTGCCAGCTGCACCGGTGATCTCTGCTTTGGCACTGGGGTTCATCTACCAGCCTGCCATGCATCTTTCGATGAGCCTTCTGCATTCGCAGGGACGATGGCCCGCAGCGGTTGGTGTCTATGGGATCCAGGCGGTGCTGGGTGGTGCCGTAGCTAGCCTAGTGCTGGTGGGGATGCCCTCCGCATGGCTAGCGCCGCTTCACGCCGTGTCGATGGCCGCAGTATCTCTGGCCTGCCTAGGGATTGCATTGCAGCGGGATAGAACGGCATGGCGAGGCGGCTTTCAGGAGTCGTTGGTGTTGGGGGTGCTAGCCGGTGTCCTCTGGCTGCCGGTGGGTGCCATGAGGGACATGCTTTCCATGCCGCCGCTGCTCTCGCTGGTGCTGACCTGCTTGTTGGTGGGGCTGCTTTTTGCCGCTTTGGTATCGACGGCACTCCGGTCTTGGGCCACCGAATGTACCACGAGGTTGCAAAGGCTATGGGGAGAGAGCTCTACTGAAATGGAGAAGGGGCCGATCGTCCAGCCGCCTGGCACTGCCGACCGCGAAGACTGCAAGCCGTCAGCCGGAGGGATGGCCTGATGCGCATCGCGATGCTGATGACACAAGCCGGGACTCACGGCGGAATTGAACTGGTCAACCGCATGGTCTTAGCCAGTCTGTTGGAGCATCCAGGGGTCGAGCAACTATTTGTTCTCTCCTTGAACGATCATCAGTTGCCGATCCCCTTGGAGGACCCTCGCGTTCAAACCGCATTGCTTGGGGGAAGGAGGAACCGGCTGGTCGGCTCGATCCCGTGGTTGCGACGCTGGGACCTGGTCTTGGCGATGCATCTTGCCGTTGCCTCGGTGGGGAGGGTGATGGCATTTCCAAAGACTCCGCTGCATGTGGTCCTCTATGGAATCGATGCATGGATGCCTTTGGTGGGGCATCAGCGTTGGGGAGCAAAGGGAGCCTCGGACTTCTGGTCGATTTCGCAGTGCACCATCGATCGATTTTCCCAGGCGAATCCAGGCTTCCGGAGAACCCCAAACCACCTTTGGCCGTTGGCGCTGCGCGAACCGTTGTTGGTGCGTCCTTCCCATCAAGCCACCGGGCACTTGCGGGTGCTACTGGTTGGAAGAATGAACGTTCAGGAACGCTACAAGGGGCACGATGAGTTGATCGATCTGTGGCCGGCAATCTTAGCACGATTTCCAGGGACCGAGCTGCGTTTGGTTGGGGGGGGCGACGACCTGGACAGGCTTCAAGAGAAAGCCAATCGGTTGGGTTTGCATCAGGCGGTCCGGTTTCTCGGGAGGTTGACCGACGAGCAGTTGCGGGAGGAGTATCGCCAAGCGGCGGTCTTTGCGATGCCCAGCCAGCGGGAAGGATTCGGGCTTGTTTATCTGGACGCCATGGCCGCTGGTCTTCCCTGCATTGCCGGAGACCAGGGGGCCGCTGGCGAGGTGGTTCAGGATGGCGAAACCGGGTTTCTGGTCGATCCTAGGGACGCGGATAAAATGTTCTTGCTGTTAAGCAGGCTTTTGGAAAATGGTGGCTTACGGCAAACTTTAGGGGAGCAAGGGCATCGTCGCTGGCGATCGGAGTTCGGATTTGACCGATTCCGGGAGCGGACTTGGAAATTGCTTGGGTTGCCAACCCTCGATCGCCGAATGCATTAGCAGTTTCTGGTCGGACTTGCGACCGGCAAGGCTCGGCAGCACGCCCTAGGTGGCAGCGGGTGGCGCTGGGACCTGTGGTGGATCCGTTCAGGCAGTGAGAGGCCAGAGATGACAGGGAGTCCAGGAATCCATCTGCCATGGCCGATGTTGGTCCGGCAGGCCAATCGCAGCCGGGGCCTGTTTCTGCTGTTTCAAGCCTACCATCTGGCGATGCTGTGGTTGATGGTCGAGCCGATGCGGCTGGAGACGTTGATGGCCAGCGCGGTGCTGAACGTCATCGCCTACGGTGGATTGCTCTTCAGCGAATTCCGCTCTTCGCCGGCCGGGCTGACCCCTTTCATGACCTACCTGCTCGCCGGACTCCTGCGGATCGGTCTGGGGGCGTTTCATCTGGCGATGATTTACGCTTCGGGTTTTTTCTACGAACTGCGCGTCGGCCGATTTCCGGTAGATGCCGATCTGCTATACGGGCAATTCCTCCTCATGGCAGCCGACTGGCTATTGATCGCCAGTTATTGCTTGGTCGACAGGAATCTGTCGGTAGCCGCCGGCATGATGATGCCGCAGCGACATCTTTCGTTTCGGACCACCGTACTTTCCATCGCTCTTTGCCTGGCTGTCGGATGGTTCTTCAAGGTGCTGGGAATCCTCGGCGTTTCCATGGTGCGCACCAGCTTCCTGCCGAAGCTGATGGCGACTGTTCTGCCCGTAGCCGCCAGTTACCTGATGCTGGTCTTCAGTGAAACGCAAACACGCTACCAGATGCTGATCCGATGGACCGCATACGGGTTTGTCCTGGTGGATTGCGCACTGAGCCTTGGTGGGTACATGAAGAGCGGTGTGTTGATTGCCGGCTTGCCTATCGTCTTTTACAAAGTCAACCAATTGCGCGCCGATTGGGGGCGAGGCGACTTGGTCCAGACGTTCAAGAGGATGGTGCCGCTGGCAGTCACACTGCTGGGAGTGGCGCTCGTTTTTTTCCCTTTCAATGAGATTCGGCGTTCGCGTGGCGATTCTCAGCGAGTCGAATCGTATCCGGTGTTACCGGACTTGGTGGCGGCTTTGGAAGGGGCGATCCCTGGGACGGAGGCGTTTCGCGAGACGCACGAGTTTCCGCGACGCGGATTTTGGGGGCTGGTTCAGCGCCATTGCATCGGTGCGACCGCCGCTTGCTTTTATCGCCTAACCATCATCTACGGGACGCTGGAAGGGCAGTTTTTCCTCGACGAAATCGTCTCGCTGGTCCCTCGAATCCTGTGGCCGGAAAAGCCGATCTATCGGCCTGGCGCCAAATGCTCCGCCATCCTTGGCTTGGCATCCTACGAAGAGAAAGCGACCACTTCCACCGACGCCGGGGGGATCGCGGGGGCTCTCTTCTTCAACTGGGGATGGCCAGCGGTGATCTTGGGTATGCTGATCAATGGGGCGTTGATGGCTAACTTCTGTCGCATCGCCATGCCTCGTATGAAGCACAATCCGGCTGCTGCTGCCGGGTGTACCCTGCTGTTCGTCGAGACGCTGCGTTACTTTGAAAGCAGCTTCGGAGGCAACATCAACCTGTTTTTCCTGCTCTTTGTGGTGGTCTGTCCGCTGATGATTTTCTGGGAAAAAATGGTGCATGCGACACCCGTAGCCGGCATCCGCTGGCGCTCTGGGGTATCCCCTGTTGGCGCACCTGGCTCCCTGCGGTGACGCCAAGTGGCGGAGTGTGAAGAGCCGGCCTCGAGTGGACGGCGGGAAGAGCCGAACGATGTGTGGGATAGCAGTGATTCTCGATCGCAAAGGGGCAGCTCCGGCAGCCGCCTGCGGCAGCATGCTGCAGTCGATGGTCCATCGTGGGCCCGATAGTTCCGGTCAGCTTTCGCGTGAGCGGGGTGCGTATCAGCTGCAGTTGGGGCATCGTCGGCTGGCGATCATCGATCTGTCGCCGCTGGGCCATCAGCCGATGGAGTGTGGGCCTGCTGCCATCAGTTTCAATGGTGAGATCTACAACTACCGCGAACTGAGGCAACAGCTGCAGGAGGCCGGGCATGTCTTTCGCGGTCGCAGCGATACCGAAGTGCTGCTGGCCGGGTATCTTGAGTGGGGGCGCGACGTGCTGCGGCGCGCACGCGGCATGTTCGCTTTGGCGATCTGGGACGATCGGAGTGGCAAACTGCTGCTTGCCCGCGACTTCATCGGCATGAAGCCGCTCTACTATCGCTTATCGGGAACTCGCTTCGCGGCCGCTTCCGATCTGAAGGCTCTCGTGCAGTCGTTCCCCGGGGAAGCGGTTTTGGATCGCGCGGGGGTGGCAAGCCTTCTTGCGTACGGAGCGGTGGCTGAGCCGTTGACGGTTTGGCAGGGCTTTCGGGCATTTCCCCCCGCCAGCTGGATGGAGGTAAGGGTAGAGGCAGAGCGGATCGAGCTGGGGCCGATCGAGCGCTATTGGGACTATCCTCCCCCTGGATTCCAATCCAATCCCAGCGAAGGAAAAGATCGACTGCAGCAGGCGGTGTCCAGGCATCTGGAGAGCGATGTGCCGGTTGCCATCTTCCTTTCTGCAGGAGTCGACAGCACTGCGGTGGCGGAGGTGGCGGCACGAGATAGACGCCAGGGGTTGCTGGCGCTGTCGGTGGGGTTTCCCGGTGATCGCGGGTTGGATGAAGCCAGCGCGGCGGCTGAGACGGCGGCAGCGCTAGGGATCGAACACCGATCGGTTCTTCTGCAGGAGGAACCACCGATAGACTGGTTCCACCAATGGCTCGGTTCACTCGATCAGCCCACCTTAGATGGGCTCAATACCTTCCTGATCTCCGGGGCATGCCATCGGGAGGGGATCAAGGTGGCGCTAAGTGGTCTTGGTGGAGATGAAGCCTTCGGAGGCTATCAAGTTTTTCGTTCCCTACCTCGTTGGATGGTGGGGCTCCGGACGATCGCTTGGGGAAACAGCTTCAGCGGTGGAGGGCTGGGGCAGTTGCTGCGATGGGCCGGCGATCGCGGTGGATTGGTGAGTTATCGAAGGCAACTGGAGGCGTTGAGCGAATCGCCGAAGAGGCTGGCCGATGCGGTGCTATGGAAGAGAAGGCTGTTTCGACAGGCCGATCTGAAGAGGATGGGACTGGAGGTGGAAGGACTGGATGCCCACAGCCTGCCAGCCGACCGGCCGCGACCTACCGGTTGGGATCAAGCCGACTGGGGGACAGTGATTCGCAGGATGGAAGCAGACTATTACATGCGCGATACGCTCCTTCGCGTTTCCGATCAGGCCAGCATGGCTCATTCCCTCGAACTGCGCCTCCCGCTGCTCGATCAGGATCTCTGGGAATGGGCGATGGGGCAACCGATAGGGGGAAATGGCCAGCCGACGAAATTTGCGCTTGCGTCCATCGCGGGTCCTCGGACCATGGCGGCCGCATCGCGACCCAAGCGGGGGTTCTCTCTTCCTTACCGTGACTGGCTGCTGGGGCCGCTTCGGCCAAGCGTTCTGGATGGGATGGATTCGTTGGCGAGCTATGGTGGGGTGGTGGATCGAAGCTACCTCAGCGAAATGGCTGCTTCGCTGAGGGCCGGACAGCTGCGGCACCGCTGGTCGGCCTATTGGATGCTGGGAGTCCTGGGCCATTGGCTGACCGGCCACGTCAGTCGAGCGGGGAAGGCGTTGTGATGAGCTCCCCTGCCCCGCTGCGCTGCGACCATGTGATCGCTTCGATCGCCACGGAAGCGTCGGGCCCGTCGTACTCGGTCCCCAAGCTTTGCGAGGCGTTGCAGCTTTCCGGCTGGCGCTGCCATCTGCATGTGGGTGGAGATCGGCCTTCGTCCGACCGATGGAGCGTTCCGATTCACTGGTACCGCGACGATCCACTGTGGCCACGACGCTTGGGGGTCTCCACCGCGATGAAGCGAGGATTGGTGGATGCAGTCGGCCAGACATCGGTGCTGCACAATCACGGCCTCTGGATGATGCCCAATGTCTATTGCGGGCAGTTGGTTCTCCCGAGTCGATGCAAGTTGGTGGTGGCGCCGCGCGGCACCCTGGCCGACTGGGCATGGCAGCGCTCCCGACTGCCCAAAGCGATCCTGTGGCGGTTGGGGCAAGCCAGGACGCTCCATCAGGCCGATCTGTTTCATGCCACCAGCGAGGACGAGGCGCAGTCGATACGTCGCCGCGGATTCCGCCAGCCCATCGCGATCGTCCCCAATGGAGTCGATCTGCCCGAGCTATCGGTGGCGCAACCTCATGATCCTCCGTATCGCCTCTTGTTTCTGGGGAGAATTCATCCGGTCAAGGGGATCTCGGAGTTGCTGGAAGCTTGGCGACGAATCCATGGTAGGCACCCCCTTTGGCAGCTGCACCTTTGTGGTCCAGGGGATGCGGAATTCGTGAGCCAACTGAGGCAGCAGGCAGCCTCCCTCGACCGCGTTGTCTGGCATCCGGAAGTCTATGGAGCCAAGAAGGAAGAGCTCTACCGCACTGCCAGTCTCTACGTTTTACCCAGCCACACCGAGAATTTCGGATTGACGATCGCCGAAGCTTTGGCCAGCGGAGTGCCTGTGATTGCCAGCCGTCGGACCCCCTGGCAGGGACTGGAAACCGAGCGTTGTGGATGGTGGGTGGAATTGGGAGTTGACCCCTTGGCGCAGGCTCTGGACCAAGCGATGGGGCTGGAATCTGCCGAGCGATTTCGGATGGGGGAGCGTGGAAGAAAGTGGATCGACAGCGCATTCTCCTGGGGGAAGCTGGGTGTCATGATGGCCGATTGCTACCGCTGGCTGCTGGGACAAGGTCCGATTCCTCCCTGTGTTCAATTAGACTAGACGGGTGGAGTCCAACCGCCCGATTCCGCTTGGCGAAGGGCATTCACAAGGCATCGAAGATGAAGCAATTGTTGCAGAACTGGAAGAATGGAAGGATAGCACTGGAGGAGATCCCTGCGCCGGGTGTTCTTCCCGGCGAGGTTTTGATTGCCAACGAATCTTCCGTCGTCTCGGCGGGGACCGAAAAAATGGCGATCGATATCGGCAAGAAGTCGCTGCTGGGCAAGGCGCTGGACCGGCCCGATCAGGTGCGCCGAGTGCTGGAGAAAATACGACAGGAAGGCTGGAAGTCGACCTGGACGCAGGTGCAGCGCAAACTGCAAGAGCCGAACAAAATAGGGTACAGCTCGTCGGGTATCGTCCTGGCCTGTGGAGCTGGTGTGGAGCAGTTCAAACCGGGGCAGAGGGTCGCTTCCAACGGTCCTCACGCAGAGGTTGTTTCGGTCCCCAAGCATCTGGTAGCTGCTGTCGATGCCAAGGTGTCCGCCGATCATGCGGCCTTTGGCATTCTAGGAAGCATCGCGCTTCAGGGACTTCGGTTGGCCCGCTGCGAAGTCGGCAGCTCGGTGCTGGTCATCGGCCTGGGGCTGATCGGTCAGTTGACGGTGGGGCTGGCCCGTGCGGCAGGGCTGCGAGTCTGCGGTGTCGATCCGGCGGACTGGAAGAACGAGCTTGCGATTCGGATGGGGGCCATCCATGCAGCCGCTCAGTGGGAGCCCGCTGAGCTGGAGCATTGGGCGCGTGGATTGGGATTTGATGCCGTGCTGATCGCGGCCAGCACATCGGCCCCAGGGCCGGTTGATCTTGCGATCAAGGCGGTGCGACCGAAAGGGCGCGTGGTTTTGATCGGAGTGGTTCCCTTGGAGCTGGATCGCCGGCCTTGGTACTTCAAGGAAGCCGAGTTTGTCGTCTCCTGCTCCTACGGACCAGGACGGTACGATCCCAATTACGAAGAGCGAGGCCGCGATTACCCGGCGGCTCATGTCCGTTGGACCGAGCAACGCAACCTCCAGGCTGTCGTCGATCTGATCGCATCGGGCGATCTGGATGTCGAGCCATTGATTACGCATCGCTTTTCGATCGATCGATCGATGGAGGCTTATTCCTTGCTGGACGACGCTGCCTCCCGGCATCTTGGCATGGTGCTTCAGTATTCTCGACCGCAGGTCGCCACCCAGCCTCCGGAACAAACGATCTACCTGAACACGACCAAGTCGACGCGACCTAGCAGTCGTGTGCGCCTCGCGGTGCTCGGGGCGGGAAACTACGCCAATGCGGTGCTTATTCCGATGCTCCAAGCGCAACCAGGGATCGCCATCGAGGCGGTTTCTAGCGCTCGAGGGGTGACCGCCTGGAACGCGGCTCGCGAAAGCCAAGCTTCCCTCGCCACCACCGATTCCGATCAGTTGATCCAATCGCCTGAGGTCGACGCCCTGGTTGCCGTGACACGCCACGATTTGCATGCCGACCAGGTCTGCAAGGCGTTGGAGTTAGGTAAACCGATCCTGGTAGAAAAGCCGCTTTGCCTGACCATGGAGGAATTGCGGAGGATCGAAGGGCTGGTGGAGCGGCATGGAGTTGCTGGAGATCCCGTGAGATTGCAGGTCGGTTTCAATCGACGCTACGCCCCGATGATTCAGCAGGTTCGCCGCGTTATGTCGGGGCGATCGCACCCATGGACTATTTCTTTTCGGATGAACGTTGGCACCATCCCTGCAGGTCACTGGGTCCAAGATATCGGGGAAGGAGGAGGCCGACTGATCGGGGAGGCATGCCATGCGATCGACCTGGCGGTCTTCCTGACCGGTGCGCTACCGGTGCGCGTTTATGCCGAATCGATCGCCGACCCCAGCAGCTCCATCACCGACGATCAAACCTTCCTGCTTCTTCGGTTGTCGGATGGCAGCGTCTGCAGCATCGGCTACCTAGCGGGAGGTGACCGGAGCATCGGCAAGGAATCTTTGGAAGTGATCGGCGGCGGGATGGTGATCTCCATGGAAGACTATCGGACGTTGAAGGTTACCTCCAAAGGCAAGACCAAACGCTTGAAAGCAGTTCCTGATAAAGGTCATCGAGCCGAGATTGCCGCCTGGAGTGCGGCGCTGCGAGGGGAGTCGGTGGAGCTGATTCCCTGGGAGCAATTGCGCGCGGTCAGTGCAGCGTCGATTCTGGCGGTTGAGAGTTTGCGGGATGGATTGCCCCATTTGCTGGGAAAGGAATCTTCGGATGCAGATCCTGAACCGTAACGCCTGGATACTGGCCGTGCTGGCGCTGTTGGGCCTAAGCCCCCTGTTGGTTCTGGAGGGGCGGAATCTCTGGCAGCAAGAGCATCTTCAGTTCTATCCGCTGGCATGGTCGGCCGCCGTCTACTTTCTCTGGGCGCATATCGGCTGGTCGCAGCAACCAACGCGATTGCGAAGAGCGGTAGCGATTGCTACTGCCTCCGCAGGTGCGGTGGTGGGACTGGGGGCAGCATGGTACTTCTCTCCCTGGTTGGCTCATCTTTCCGCCATTCTTTGGTTCGCCTTTCTGGCGTTTCTTCAGTGTGCGCGGGCGCCGATGGGAAGCATACTTGCGATGGTTGGTTTGCTGGCCATCACGCTGCCACTGCCCTTCAATCTCGACAATGAACTGATTCTTTGGCTCCAGCAGCTTTCCACCTGGGCTACGGCTGCGCTGATGGATGGTTTGGGGATCCCGTATTCCCGCCAGGGGACCATTCTGCAGTTGGAGGACAAGAGGCTGTTTGTGGAGGAGGCATGCAGCGGCGTCACCAGCATGTACAGCTTGGCCGCCATCGCTCTTGGCGTCTCGCTGCTGCAGCAGTCCAGCGGGAAAGTGACCCTTCTGTCGTTGCTGACCATTCCCCTTTGGTCGGGCCTCGGCAACTTCCTTCGATTGGCGACGATCGTAGTCGCTTGGCATTACTTCCAAACCGATTTAACCCATGGCATCTGGCATACGATTTTAGGCGCTGCAACCTTTGCAATCGCGGCCCTCGGTTGGATGCTCAGCGCCTTGCTATTGCAGATTTTCGAAGCGCCCATCCCGGTCGATCGAAACGACTTGCAGGAGAACCAGTGGATCGCTTGGTTCAACCGCAAACCACGCACCCTTCCCGAGGGGCGAGGGGACCCCGCGGGGAGCGCATCTCAGATCGCCTTGGGGGGCATCGCCTTGCTGGCAATCGGCCTGCTAGCCGCTGCAATCCCCACCGGTTGGCTCACCTTCCAAACCTTGCTCAACGACCTTCGCGCCCCGCGCATCACCGAGCAGGATGAAAAGTTTTTCCCAGGGGAGGAGGGGATGCCGGAGCAATTGAAGGTGGAGGCGAAGCGGGTGCGTTTCCAGGAGGAAAAGAGGGAGCGAACCAGTATCTTTGGATCGTATTCCCGGACCTGGACGTATCGAATGACCGGTGGGCATCTTCTGACCGCGTCGCTCGATTTTCCATTCACCGGCTGGCACCGGCTCTACGTTTGCTACGAAAACACGGGGTGGGAGGTGACTGGCTACGACCTGATGGATGCGGATCCTGGAGACCAGGGTTGGCCTTGGGTGGAAATGAAGCTGAAGAACAAGTACGGACAGCATGGCCGAGTCCTCTTTTGCTTTTTGGACGAGCTGGGGCAGCACTACATCCCGCAACCCGATGAAGTGCGACATCGCCTGCGCGACAATTCGATTCAGGAACGCGCCCGGCAAACCCTACCAGGTCTGCTCAAGGAGGTCGCTAAAGCACGGCTCCCCAACACCTACCAGTTCCAGGTAGTGCTTTTCGCCGATCAGCCACTTTCGGAGTCGACCGTGCAGCGCATGCACCAGGGCTTCTTGGAAATGCGCGATCATGCGAAAAGCGAGGTGGAGAAGATGCTGCGCAAGAAGGGGCCAGCCCAGACGGCTCACGCCGATCCACTCTCCACAGGGCACCCCAGTTGGCAGCAAGTCACCGGGGGAATCCGCGCGACCGCTCCACCTCTCCTTCGCTCGCTAGGCGATTCCCCAATCGCACCACTGGCCCCCTTTGCATTCCAGGAACGCTGGTGATGCGGGTCGGGCAACTCTGGAGGACGATCCAGCCGATTCCATGGCCTCAACGCTGGGCATTGCTCAAGCACCGCCTGAGACGGATGTTGCCGATGCTGGAACCGTCGATGCCAAGCCTGCGGCGAGGCTGCCCGATGGTCCTTCGAGCGGTTGTGCCCAACCGGACAGGGGTAGCGGTCCAGTGTCCGGAGGGGACGAAGTCCCTGATCGACTGGGATACCGCCACGTTTTGCTTCCAAGGGGAAACACGATCGCTTGGCTGGCCGGTCGACTGGGATGCCAGCGAGGCACCTCTCCTTTGGAGATACCATCTCCATTACCACGATTGGCTTTGGTGGTTGCCAACCAGCGACATGGAGAAAATCAAGCAGGCGGTCTCCCATTGGATCGAAGGGCATCGCTGCTCGACGAAGGCAGTCGGCTGGCAACCCTATCCACTCTCCCTGCGATTGATCAACTGGAGCCTGTTGTTGCTGGAGCATCACCGGGAGAGTCTTCTGGCAGACGGGGAGTTTTGGCAGCGGCTGCGGAATAGCTACGAGGATCAGTGGCGGTGGCTGGAGTGCCACGTGGAATGGCACCTTGGGGCCAATCACCTGCTGGAGAACTTGGCAGCCCTGCAGCTAGGGATGTTCTATTTGGAGCCACCTGCTAGCTGGCAGGCCAGAGCGAGACAGATCGAGAAGTGGCTTCTCGTCGAGTGCCAACAGCAGGTGTTGCCGGACGGTGTTCATTACGAACGGAGCCCGATGTATCAGCTTCGAGTTCTTTGGTTGATGGAGGTGCTGGCCCCCAGATGTCATGGTGATCTCAGGCGGCAACTGGAGGAGACGGTCGCGCGAATGAGGCCAGCAACGGCTCTGCTGTTGCATTCCAACCACCAACCTGCATTGTTCAACGACAGCATGCAGGGAGTCTACAGCATTCCCGATTCGGTACGCCATCGAAGGTGTCACGGGGCCTGGGCTCTACCCGATGCGGGCTATTATGGATTTCACTCCCAGGAGGGAGAGTCGCTGTGGATCGATGCTGCACCGATCGGTCCAGATCATCAGCCCGGTCATGCGCATGCCGATCTGTTTACTTTCGAATGGTCGCGGCAATCAGAAGCCTTGCTGACCGACACAGGGGTCTTTCAGTATGTCGCCGGTCCGCAGCGCGATTGGGATCGATCGACGGCCGCCCATAACACCGTCACGGTCGATGGAAAGAACTCATGCGAGGTATGGTCGAGCTTTCGGGTTGGGAGGCGGGTGAAGCCGAAGGTTCTAGACTATCGGTTCAGCGACCGACATTTGACCCTGGAGGCGTCTCATGCAGGCTTTGCTCCGGCGATTCATCGCCGGCGTTGGCATTGGACCCCCGGGCACTTGGTGGTGTACGATTGGCTGGAGGATGCGATGGGGCACACGGCGATCAGCCATTGGCATTTGGCGCCGGGGTGGATCGGCCAGAGGCTGGCCGATCGTTGGGTCTTCAAAGGGCCGGGGGGGCGCGCGGAGCTGGTGGTGGAGGGAGCCGATCAGGTGGAGTTGACGCAGTCGCCCTACAGCCCGCAAATGGGAGTCCGCATCCTGCGACCCTGCCTGTTTGTCCGCTGGAATCCCGTCGATGGTAAGCCCTGCATCGCCCATTGGAATTGGCAACCAGGGGAGGCAACCGATCGAAACGACCGTCACCAAGAGAGCGGATTTGGTCCACCATGAGAATCCTCTTTCTGACCCATTACTATGCACCAGAAGGAAATGCTCCTGCGACGCGTGTCGATGCGCTGACCAGGCGATGGGCCGACAGGGGGCACTCGGTCCGAGTCATCACTTGTGTTCCCAATGTGCCTGACGGCAAGGTCTACTCAGGGTATCGCAATCGATGGTGGCCCCAGCGTGAGACGAGGCAGGGAGTCGAAGTCCAGCGAGTCTGGACTTTCCTGGCGGCCAATCGCGGAACGTCGCTTCGCATCGCCAACTACCTTTCGTTCCTTTGGAGCGTTTGGGTGCTTGCGCCCTTCCAGCCCCGCCCCGATATTCTGATCGCCACTTCGCCACAGTTCTTTTGCGGCTGGGCAGGGGTGATTCAAAAATGGGTCTTCCGAATCCTGCGACCCTGGTCGCGGCGCCCCATTCCGCTGGTCCTGGAGATACGCGACATCTGGCCGGAGTCGATTCAGGCGGTCGGGGCACTGCGAGGCCGCGCGGTCTTGGCTGTCCTGCGATGGCTCGAAAAAACGATGTATCAGCAAGCCGACTGGATCGTCACCGTCGGCGAAGGGTACAAAAGGCAGCTGGTCGCGCGGGGGGTACCCGAGTGGAAGATCGAGGTCATTCCCAATGGGGTCGACTGGGACATTCTGGCTGGCGCGACGCCCGAAGGTGCGCAAGCCATCCGCAAGCAGCACGACCTGTCGAATCGATTCGTCTGCGGCTATCTGGGGACGATTGGCATGGCCTGCGGACTGGATGTGGTGCTGAAGGCCGCCCAGCGATGCCTAGAGGATCCTGATTTGTCGTCCGTCCAGTTTTTGATTGTTGGAGATGGCGCGGTGCGGGCATCGTTGCAAGAGCAGGCGGTCGCCCGCGGATTGACCAACGTTCGATTCACAGGTCGAGTCCCCAAGGAGCAGATCCCCGATTGGTTGCAGGTCTGCGATGCATGCCTGGTGCATCTCAAGGCCCAGCCTTTGTTTGAAACGGTCTTGCCATCGAAGATCTTCGAAGCTTTCGGGATGTCCAAGCCAATCATCTTGGGGGTTCGAGGCGAAGCCGCGAAGCTGGTTGAGATGGCTGGAGGCGGGGTGGTGATCGAACCAGAGAACGCCGACGAACTGGTCGAGGCAGTGCGGTGGATGATGATGCATCCGGATCAGACGCATCAGATGGGCCAGAATGCCTCCGCATGGGTCCGGCGTCATTATGACCGGGATCACTTGAGCGATCGGTACCTTGCGCTGTTGGATCGATGGCGAACGGACGGTGGAGATGAGGCAAGGGCGCGATGAGCGACCGTCGAATCGCCGATCGAGGGAACATCGGATGCTGCAGCGGTCAATGCGAGAAACTAGCAGACGGCTCGCTTCCCCATCACCGCCAGGGGGCGTGGCAATTGCCCGAGAAGACGAGTGCGGCATGTCCGCTGAGAATCGCGCGGGATCCATGCGATTCCACCGTCACCACCCCGCCACGTCGCGATGCCTGATAGCCCACCAACTTCGATTTCGAGAGAATTTCACTCCAGTACGACACCAGGCAACAGTGGGCCGAGCCGGTGACGGAGTCTTCATCGATACCGACCGACGGCCCGAAGAAGCGGCTGAGGAAGTCGTAACGTGGGTCATCGCTTCCCGAGGTGATGATCCAGCCTCGTCCGGGATATCTCGCTAGTGAAGGGAAATCAGGCGATAGCTGACGTAGCTCTTCAGCGCCATCGACATGGACCAACCAATCCATCCGATTGCGCAGAACGGAGATGGGGGGCCGCGTCAACCCAAGGGCATCTTCGTAGCCAGCTGGAGGTTCTTCCACCGATGCCGGTTCGAGTGGGAAGTCGAGTTCAATTCTGCCATCCCCAAGCAAGGTTGCCCGAAGCGCTCCGCTGCGAGACTGCAAGACGATCGCTTGATCGCGCGCTACCCGCTGCTGATGCCACAAGATGAAGGCAGCAGCCAACGTCGCATGACCGCACAGATCGACTTCACAGCGAGGCGTAAACCATCGAAGGACCATCCATCGCTGTTCAGGATACACAAAAGCGGTTTCCGCTTGATTCATCTCCATCGCCAGCGACTGCATCCAAGAATCGGGAGCCGCATGATCCAAAAGGCAGACGACGGCGGGGTTGCCACCGAACGGGCTCTGCGTAAATGCGTCGACAAGGAATAGAGGGGGCATCTCTGGGACTCTCGTTCGCTGGGCTCCGTGAACTGGATCTTCCACATTTTAATCGATCGAAGCCACCCTCAAGGGACGGCGGCCATGTGGATTTCCGGTTGCCCACCGGTGAGAAAACCGAGTCTCCGGAAGGTGTTGGTCCGGTGCGATTCCAGGGAACTGGAGAGGATGGAGTCGATCGAGCCGCGGTGGTGGCCCACAACGAGCCCCTTCGAAAGGTCATGGGAAAGCCAAAGCCGCCAGGTGGATCAGTCGACGGCACCGCGATCGACCCGTCTTTTCAGCCGCTCCGCCAGACGCTCCAGTGGACGGCTGGCGTCTCCCTCCGCCAACTTGGCGTGGATCAGGTGGAGCTGGCTTCGGTCTTTCCAGCATTCGGTGAGAACCTGATCGAACGCTGCTTCGTCCTCGACCACGTAGCCTTTTCCACCGCCATAGACTTCCGGCAGCTTGGAGTAGTTCCATCTGCCGATCTCGTTGTACTCCCAGTGGCCATCCTGCAAAAATCGCTCGGTCCCATATCCATGATTGTCCAGTACGATCACGATCGGCGTGTAGCGGTTGCGGACCAAGGTCGCCAGTTCGTTCCCCGTCATCTGGAACGCGCCGTCCCCGCAGAGCACCAGCACACGCTCGTCCGGCCTCGCCACGCTGGCTCCCAAGGCCGCCGGGACCGAAAAGCCCATCGAGGTGTAGTAGGCCGGGGAGAGGAAATCGGATGGCTCACGCATCACCAATTCGCTGGCCGAAAACAAAGCATCCCCGATGTCGGCGATCACGATGGTTTCCCCGTCGATCGATTGATTGATGCGCTGAATGATTCGACTGATGCGGAGAGGTGCATGGGGTTGCACTTGGAAGGTCGGAACGCCGCTGCGAAGTTCGGGTGGAATCTCCCGTTGGCTGCGAACGAGATCGCCAGCGATCAGCTTTTCCAGAAAAAGTCCAAGAGGTACAGCAGGGTAATGGTGATGGGAAATTTGCAGTTGTTCGCTAGTGGCGTAAACGCATTGGCTGACGTTGAGCTTTGCGGTGTAGATCCCTAGATTGATATCGGTCATGAAGGTGCCCAGCAGAAGCACGCAGTCACTCTCTTCGACGTAGCGAGTCACCTCCTCCTTCCCCATCGCCCCTTCGTAGATGCCGATGAATCTAGGGTCCGACTCGCTAATCACGCTCTTCCCCAGGATCGTCGTGGCGATCGGGAGATTCCCCTTTTCCGCTAGTTCCATGACCATCGATTGAAGTCCGAATCGATGGATCTCCACCCCCGCGATCACCATGGGCCGTTTGGCGTTGGACAGCATCTGAAGGGCTTCGCGAACCGCTTCCTCTAGCGCCTGCGGATCGGGAGTCTGAGTCGTCTGCCGATAGGGATGGGAGATGGGAGGTACGACATGAACCATGTCGCGAGGAATCTCGATGTAGACTGGCCGTTTGAACCGATGGCATGCATCCAGGACTCGATCGATCTCTCGAAACGCCGTCAGCGGATCGGTCAGTTCCGTCACCGCGATGCAGAGTTTTTCAAAGACCTCATACTGCGTCGAAAAGTCTCGGACCTTATGGTGCAGCAACGGATTGTTAACTCGTTCGTTCAATCCCGGTGAACCGGTGATGACCACGACCGGCGACTTTTCGGCAAAAGCTCCAGCCACGCTGTTGCAGATGCTTAGCCCGCCCACGCAGTAGGTAACGCAGACGGCCCCCATGCCCTTGATCCTCGCGTACGCGTCGGCTGCGAAGCCCGCGCAATCTTCCCGCGTGCATCCCACCACGCGAATTGGACTTTTCTCCAGCATGCTATAGAACGAAAGGACATAATCCCCAGGGATGCCGAATACGTCGGTGATCCCATAGTCTTCCAGTCGCTGGATCAAGTACTCGCCGATCGACAGTTCACTTCTCTTCCGGTCCGAACGATCCTGTCCGGCGCGAGATGGGCTGGCCATGGGAATCAACTCCCTTTCTGTCGATGCATCCGGAACCCAGCGGAATAGGATAGACAACTCCGCTCTTAGTTTAGCGAGTCGCCAACCGGGGGGGCCTGAAGAGGTCGAGCCTCGCTCGCTCAATTCCAGGCCGGAGGGAGCAAGAGGCTTCTCTCCGAAGGGGGCGAGTTGGGTTGTCGAGCCATCGGTCAGGGAGCAGCCTGCTGATCCGCAGGAGCTTCCATGGAGGCTTCCATCGGCCAGGAGGCGGTTTCCATGGCCGAACCCATAGCGGGATCGCTCATCGGAGACCCGACGCGACCATGCGTTGGGCTAGACCTTGGATGCTTCCCGCCGACACCGGCATAATCCCAGTCGTGCTCGCATCCGCACAGATGGCAACCGGTGCAGGTCGCGGCCAGAACCAAGAGCCCTGCAAGATGGAGAAGGTTGGAGGTGCCTGTTCGCTTCATCGTTCGAACCTTGCTTGCAGTTGCTCGATCTTCCGGACACCATCGCTTTGCGAGGGTGGTGGAAGATCACCGAACGCGGGCGAAGTATCCGCCTACGTGGGATCCAATCTTCACTGGTAATCTGTATCGGTCGGGAGGAGATTTCAGGCCCAGCGGTTTCCCGAAAAATGTAAGGAACAATCGCCTGCAATCCTCTCGTCCTCGCCAGCCACGAGATGGGGCCGGGAGGTTTTACAAGAGGTTGCTAGCTTTGCTGCCGAGTCGATCGACTGCAGAGCGGTCGGTGTGCAGGAGTTCCAAGAGCAGGCCGAAGATAGCAACGGCCGCCCCGACCACCCCGACCCAGGCCAAGCTCCCGAGACTCAGGCTGGCCAAGCCCCAGAGCGCCATCGCCATCCATGGCTTGCGATGCACATGGCGCCAGACCCAGCCATGAAGCATCCAGAGAACGAGCAGGCCTGCGAGCAGGCCGATGCAAGCCAATATCGTTTGGGGCCGGCTGCGTAGATCAGTCGTCCATCTTTGCAGCAGCGAAACCTCACCTTGAGCGCGAATCGGAAGAGCATGGCCAGCAACCATCGTTGGATCGACCAGTCCCTCCGACTCGACTAGCGTTTCCGTCGTTGCATCGGTTGCGGGTCCTGCCGATTCCAGTCGGCGGTCGATGGCGAAGATCTCGGAGAGCGGGTCGGCGGCGAGGGGTGTATCGGTGGGGCGATTGGCCATCGGATCGCGTTCGACGGGACCGACCGATCGCCGCTGATTGATTTTCTTCATCGCCATCGATCGCCAGCCTTGGTACCATGCCAATCGCTCGGTCCTCGGCAGTTCCACCAGATCCGCCACAGACCCTTCGATCAACTCGGTGATTACGTCGATCTGCTTCGAAAGTAGCTCTTCTCTCTGGTCTTCAAGGTCGAATCGGTCGGCGAGGATACTGGCCGATCGATCGAGTTGCCAATGGTCGAGGTCGACTGGGGTATTCAGCGGTTTGGGTGCATGCAGTGTGCCTTCCGGAATCTCGGTCTCACAGGTTGCGATCATTTGCACCATGGTCGGCAGCGAGGAATTGGGCAAAGGAATGGAGACGACCATGCCGGCGCTGGAGCCCGAAGGCTCGGCAGATTCCACTTGGGGTTGGTTCGTCGAATGAAACCCCATCGCGCGATCGCCCGAAATGACATGGCTACACTGCCATCCTCTCGGCAGCTCGATCTGCATCACATCGGCAGTGCTGCTGGTCAGAAACCACTGGCTTCGGATCTGCCAATGGGTTGTTCGTGGATCTTGGCAAGGTGTTTTGGAGAGATGATGGATCGCCAGAGGAATTCTTGGAGCGGCATCGGGAGTTTCGGGAAGTTGCAGTTGCAGCGTGCCACCCGATGAGGCAACTTCGTACGGCAGGAAGCCACCGGTGAGCGCAAGCCCTGGAGGGAGCAGTGCGACGGCTTCCGAGCTGGCCAGTTGTCGCACACCTTCACCACTCCACAACGCCCCCCGCTGCTCGATCTTCTCAGGGAGCATCGCGTAGTGTTGCAGCGCACCACTTTCGATCCACCGTATCTCGGGCGGGGAGGAGCGGATGCTGGAGACAGGAGGTAGGCTGAGTTCGCCGGTGAATCGATAGATGCTGTCCGCCTGCGGCAAGGGGGTCAGCAGGAGAAGGGAGCGGCCGGTGCGGGACGATTTCTGACGCACCCAAGGGCAGTCGAACTTGGGCGCGATCAACTCCTCCGGGATCTCCACCAGCAGCGATGGCGGAATGTCTCCTTCACTTTGCAGCTCACCATCGATTCGCAGCTGGCCAGAAGGTGCAGCGGGATCCCATTGAATCCACGTTCGCCCCCCGGTGATGACCGATTCTCTGGCCACGGCGAATCGAGCTACCGATTCGACGCGCGCGGTTAGATCGACGGTGCTACCGGATGTCCCCGGTCCACCTCGCGTCGATAGCTCACGCGTCCACATCGGCACAATCAACTTGGCTAGCAGTTCGTTGTTGGTTGGAATACGAATCGGAGATGCTTCATCCCAAACATCGACACCTTCCCACAGCACATGGGCCTCGTGAGATCGATAGGTTTCCACCCGGTGTCGGGTGACGAAATCTCCCAGGGGGAAGACCAAGGGGACGCGATGCGTGCTATCTGTTCTGATCGGAAGATTTCCTTCCAGAGTGATTCGGCGAATTCGCGATGCCTGAGTGGCAGTTGGGATGGCGATCAGCGTCGCATCGATCGACTCCAGCCACGCGGCTGGCAAGGGTTCGCTGTTCCCTGCGATGCGAACGCCATCCAATGGGATTCTCCCCGGGATCACCAGCGGAATGGAACTCCATTGGGGCATACCGGAACGACTTTCGATCTGGCATTGCCATTGCAGCACTGTCGGGTGAAAAATCCAGCGCGATTCCATCACCAAATCGGTGTTCGGATTCGATTTCTGGAACCGCAGTAATGGCGGGGTGGCTCCAGGAGGCACTCGTAGAAAAAAAGGTTCCCCCTTCGCTTCGGCAAAGGGAGCAGATCCAGTCCACTCCGATGGATCGACGTTGGGCCAAGACTGGATCCCATCGATCTTCCAGGGATCCTGCGGGCCGACCGAAAGGGCCAGTCGGTGGTCAGCAAGTCGACCGCTGAGGAGTTCCGGCAGAGGAAATGCAAGAAGATTGGCTTGAGGATTCGAAGGAATCCACTCCGTATGCAGGACCGGTTGGCCGGGTGGGGCGAGAGGTGCTTGTGGTCCTTCTGGCCAGACCGCCCGGTAGCGTTTCTTGGCCATGCTGCTGCCACTGGCGGTTTCGGTGATGCGCCCCGCCGACTGTTCGTCCTCCACCGGTGTCCAATCGCTGGAGACCTCCCATTCCATCGCACCTGCCGGCCATTGTGGAGTGGGGTGCCAGAAAAGGGTATGGACGCGGGGCGGATGCTGTGTCAAATCCAGCCACGAGGCGGCACGAAACTCGTTGGTGGTGCGTTTCTGCAATGCAGGACGTCGTCGCCATTGAATTTTCAGCCGGTCGAGAGGCCCCAGGCTGGCGGTGATTCTGCCGAGAGCCGGTTCGCTGCGCTGGCCGATCGATTCCACATCCAGATCGGTCAGATTGTTGTCGTTGGACACCACTTCAATGGTCGCAGTGGCAATCGGCAGGATGGGCACCTCGAGCGATTCTGTGTCGTCGTCCTTCTTGGAAGCAACCGGCTGCATCACCAGCTTGATCCGGTGCCTACCTTCCCTTTCTGGTTTCCAGAGAAGGGATCCATTCTCCCATCGCACGCGATCGCCAATCGGCACTTCGTAATCGTTCGACTGGAATCGAATCAGGCGAGCGGCTTCGCGAGAAAATGGGATCGAGACGGGCCTTTCGAGATTTTCCACCAGGACGTCTAGTGTGGCGGTCAATTGATCGCGACTGTTCGACTCAGCGCCCAGCGGCGAAGCGAATTCGCAAAGATAGCGCGCGGAAATCCAGGTGGCTGGATCAGTCTTTCCCGAGGGCTTGAGTCGCTCGGCCATCCATTGTTCCACCAATTCCTTAGGGACATAACAGTGATTTCCTGCGACGTTTCCCGCAGAATCGATGGGAATGAGAATCGGGATGGGATCGAAGGCATCGAAGGAGCCCCTAGTCGATGGGGGCTCATCCGGGCGCTGCGGCGCGTTCGAAGTTCGCGAGGCGGTTGTGCCTTCCGGGCCGCTTTGGCCAAGCAGCCAATCCGATCCAAGGGGAGTGACGGCAAGAACAATCACGCCGGCAATGGCTGCGGTGCGTACCACCTGCCCAGTGCTCTTCTCCGGATCGCTTGAATAGCTCTTGTCGTGAATCATCTCGGCGACGCTGCGCAGGGCCATGGCGAACCAGAGGCCTAGGAGGCTTGCCTGAACGAATGGGATTAGCGACGCCGGACCTAACCACAGGATCGCGATCAGCAGGGACATCACCAGAGTCAGTCGCCGAAAGCGACTCATCCATCGCCATCCCACCGCCCCAATCAGCAACGACCAAGCCGTCCAAGCAACCTGAAGGACGCTCTGAGGGATCAACATCGCATGGCTTTGCCAGGAGGAATCTTGGAGGCGCCCGGCATCCATGCCAACCCAACCAACTGGATTGATCCCATCCGACGAGCGCCACCGCTCGGGGAAATCCAGGGCTGCTGGAGCGTCGCTGACTTGTCCAAGTCGCCAGGGACCTCTTCCGACCAGCCATGGGTCAGCCCAGTGCCACGGCAGAACCATTTGGCTTCGTTCGAACCAATTCATCCGGTCCGAGGTTTTTCCGATGACCTCATAGCCATCGGCCGTCCAAATCCATTCCATCGACTGGCCGATCGGCCATGGCACGACGGGCGTCTGTAACGCCTCTTCGGGAAGCTGACTTCCTCGGAAAAGCTCGGTGGCGAAGTGTCGGGCCGCTGCAACCGAACCGGCCAAAAGCGTTTCCGATCTGTCGGTCCCAGAGGCTTCTAAGGTGCGATCCGCCGCATCCCGATGCACGAACTCTAAAGTCGCTCGATTGCGCCCTGTCCGACCCGCGACTCCGGGAAGATGAGACAGATTCCATATGAGGGTGCCGTCGGCAGATTTTCGGAGTCTCCCGATCCACTCCTGGCCGTTGATTCGAGCGGAGATGCACTGCCAAGAGGGTGGGACTTGGAAAGTCCAGGACGTGTCGAATCTTCCTTCCAGCTCCCAGTCGACCTGATGCAGCATCTGTCCTTCCGGTCGCCACAGGTGATCGACCCGTTGCTTCGAAATCCACATGTTTCCATTCCGTTCCTCAGCGGCAGGTGCGATCTGCAGGCTGGGAGGACTGAAGCTGTTGTAGCGGTAGACATCCGAAGGGTGACCGTCGGTCGCATCGTGGATTCCAAATGGCAAGAGGTCGGGACTGGCTCCGGTAAACTTCACCGGAACAGCCCGATCGATGCGAAGCAGACTTCGTTGCGGTGTGGCATCGACGACGACAGGAAGCGGAAGGACGGCGAGTTCCTGGGGAGTCCCTTTTTTCAGATTGCACAAACCTTCCAGGCGAATCGTCTCCGAAGGGGACAATTGGATCGGAAGACGCACCGCCTGCTCGCTGGTCTCCAGAGGCTGAATGAATCCCTCAGGTCGTCTGGGCGGCGATGTTGGTTCCAGTGCCTTCGCGATTCGCCAAAAGACCTGGGCTTGCTGCGGTTGACTCCATCGAATCTCCAATTCCGGTACCCTCCCGCTCATGCTCTGCACCTCGCAGTTGTAGAGCACTGCGATTCCTTCTGGCGAGGGAGCAACCGATGTTTCGGTCCGGGTCAGGATCGTTGGTGGTGCCTGCTGCACCGTCAGTTGTCCGGAGAAACCAGCAGGAGGACGGAGCATCCAAAGATCCCCCAGCCTTGGCATCCGTTGGCGCTGCCAGTCGGCGAGATCGTCGTCGTAGATGCGATACCGAAATAGCTCCGGCGAAGGTACCAGAGAGAACGCACCGGTGTTCTCGACCCAGAATGTATCCTTCTGGATAGCTTCCTTCCAAACCAAAAGCGGCTTCAGGGGGATCGTCCGATAGTCCCGGTCGGAGGCGATGAAGGCGCCAGCCAATTGCAGTTCTAGGCGACACGATTCACTGACTGGCGCATCCAGGATCAGCCGTCGGGACGCACCCGAGGACGATGCGTTATCGAGTGTGGCGACCACATCGGGCGTCAAGGAAATCGCGGACTGGATCGTCCATCCTTCCTGAAGGGTGAAATCCAGCAGCGAACGAGTCGACGCTCCGGTCTGAACTTCCACCGTGACAATGGCGGTCGGGAATTCCTCCTGCAGCCGGAAGGAGGTGAGTTGGTCGACTGCCATCCACCGGCCCAATCTCTGCAGTTGCCATTGGATGGAGGGAGCCGTGCCGCTCCATTCCGTGATCCAGCCGTTGGTGGCCGAGGAGCCATCCAGCGGCTCGATGCTTCGGAATGCCCAAGGCGCCTGCACCTTCAGATGGTGAAATGCGAGTGGACTTGTGCCCTGAATGACGCTCGCCCCTTCCTCGATGAAAGCACCTTCCAGTTCCACCCAAGGGGCCGTGGCTAGGGGGCTGCCAGCCTGGGGCCAGAGGCCATGGTCCTGCCACAGTTCCTCAGGAAGCGCGGAACGTGCCTCCAACGTCAAACGCTGATTCCCGGATCCCTCTGCATCCATCGACGACGGATCATCGACCATCGCCGCACCCGGCTCGGAGACACCCGTTGCTTCCAGCGGCTCGTCCCCCACCGATTCTTCGCGAACGACGTTCTGGATGGTCAACGTGTTGCCTTGTTGAGACCAAGCCACCGGTCGATCGTTCCAAGTCAGTCGCAGGATTTGGAGCGGGGATGTCAGCCGCAGGATCCAGCCGTCGGGGGATAGGGTTTTCGAATCGGCTTCCCATCGACTGGTCAGTTTCAATCCATCGATGCCCCAGTTGTACTGGGTGAGCTGGCGATCGATCCGTTTGAGCGTTGTCACTTCGCGTTGGGAGATACCGGGCCGAAGCACCAGTCCCAATTCCTCAACTCCTGAGAAATCGAGCTGCCACCAGGTGGAATTGGAGCTGCGGCGATCCCGATCCTGACTGGGCCATTGGGCTGGCAGCGGGTCCCGCTCTTCCGCGACGCGCTGCACCACCGCCCGATCGCTTTCGACCGTCCAGGACGCGGGGAGCTTGAGGATCAATCGGTTTCGGGGCGAAGATGGGGTGCGCAGTCGAAAAGATAGTTCCTTGCGATAGGAGGAGCTTGGTTGCGATCGTAGGCTCCATCCCCACCAATAGTCGCCCGATCGATCGATCCGCAGTCGACGAGTGCCCTCTGGGGTCAGCGTCAACTGTCCAATCGCATCGATTCCGTCGTCAGGGATCCAGCTGGCCGGCATCGACTGCATGGCAATGTCCCCTTGAAGCAAATACTCCCTGGGGGCCTCATCGTTCCATTCGAATCGCCATCGCGAGCAGTCGGAGACCAGATCGTTGCCGACTAGCCGAGCGGTCATGAAGGCATCGACCAACCGCGGCGCATCCTCCGGCGTAGTGGCGGGCCCAGGGGCTTGTTCCAAGCGTGCCAACAACTCGGAAGTGCGAATCGGAAGAAATCGATCTAGCCCCAATCTAGGGAGTTGCTCTTCCGGGACAAAGATACGCCGAAATCCTGGTGCAGCTTCCTGAGCTTGCCCCACCACCGCGACGGTTCCCAAGAAGGCGACGAGGAACCACATCAGGAGTCGGTTCGGGAAACTCCCCCGGTGAAGCGAACTGCAACGGCTCCTTACGATTCGACTCATGAGGACCCACCCGGCAGGGAATGGCTGAGCGGTTGGGGATGCTCCTGCGTCGAACCGTGCGAAGCTGGGCCAGTGATCACGGACCCGCTGGAAGGGGCGCCGCTAGGTATCGATCCAGCTGGGGCTTCTTGAGGTCGGGGCCATCGTTCGATCGGTGGGCCGCGTCTGCCAAAGACACTGGTCCGCCGGTCTCCGATCCGCAACATGGCCTCCGTCATGGCGACGACCGCCCAGAGCAGCAGAGCCAACGGAACTGCCATCATCATCAGCCAAGCCCAGTCGCTGGAGACGCCTGCAAGCCCAAGCAACGCCAGGGCAGCCAGCGGGATCAATCGCCACCGCGAGATCACCCCCAACTGCCGCCAGCACCAGGCGACCAACAACAGGATCGTTCCGGTCGCTCCCCAGAGAAGGGAACGGGGCACCACCATCATCTGCAGTTGCTCAGCCGGACCAAGGCTGCTGAAAAGGTATTTTGAGCTTTCGGTATCGGCCGCCGAGGAAGGTATCGCAGACATGGTTCCCTCGCCTCGACCACTGGCCCACAACTCCAAGTCGCTGGAAGTTCGATTGCTGAGGCGATTCCAGCCTTCCTTTGTCCAATGCCACTGGTACTCGGGGCTCCATCGGCCTGGGGTCCACAACAACGTCTCTCTTCGTGGCAGAACTGCCTCCCACATCAAAGGTCCCATCCACGTGGCCCCCTCGATCGACCAACGAACGCCTCGCAGGTCCCTTACCCACTGCCAATTCGGTTCCTTCCAGCTCCAGATCTCTAGCTGATGCATGGGCGCTTCCTCAGTCGACTCCGGTAGCACCAGTTCCCAAGTCTCGCCGCTGGAAGGATCGTTGCTTGCCAGTGGCTGGCCCGCCGCCGGTTTCCCATCGATAAAGAACTCGGTCACTGCCCCCGGTGCTCGTTGGTCGACGCGAACCCGAAGCGTTCGTAAGCTGCTTTGCAACTGCATAACGATGCGATCGCGCTGCTGACCTTTTCTTGCCGTCGTCTGCTGCCAACATCGCCAGATCCTTGGACCATCACTCGCCAACGACTCGACTCGCCGTACCTTCATCGGCAATTCGAAAAGCCGCTGATTTCGGAGGGGGGATGAAAAGCTGTCTGCTGGTGGCCCGATGGCATCCATCGACCCGGCCAAATCGCACTCAATTCGGTCCGATTGCTCCACCTTCAAATCACCTCCCAGCCACTGCAAGGCATCGGAAGGGGCCGGACCGGGAATCTGGAAGTTCCACTCCTCCCATTGCCCACCTAGTGGCAGTTCGATCGGCTGGACGCTGCGGATGGTACAGATCGCCTGCCCAACGGGGCCATCTACCTGGAAATCCCAAAGATCCCAGCGATTGACAGGGAAATCGGTGTTCCAAGGATCTGCGATCTTGTTGCGATCCAGCAACGCACCTTGGATTTCTTTTCCATTCCATCGCACCGCCGGGGCGGTGATGGGAAGGCCGCGGGCGTCATCGGGGAATCGAGGCAAAAGAAGGACAAATCGATTCAGTGGCCGGTTGCGAATCTCCAAAGCGATTTCCTGGTCGCATTCGATCGACTGCGGGCCAACCCGGAGGACGATGTTCCGCCTCGCCAACTGCTGGGCTGGCAAGACCGTCCAGCGTCCCGACCACGCTGCGGGGGCTTGCGATCCTTGGAAGCGGTACCATCGAGACGATTCCTGCATCGGTTCGGGCAAAAGATCTGCCAATCCAGAAGACCCCGCCAATTCCGCTCGCATCCCCTCGCTGCCATGCGTTCCTACCTCCTGCAGCTCCGCCACATGGCCAACGCTTAGCAATCCCGCGCCTTGATCGATCATTCGCTCCCCCGAGGCAGGCGCCAGGACCGAAATCTTGGGCAGTTCGATGCGCACCTCCATGCCGTCAGGGGTCCAGGGACGGTAAGCGGAGAAGCGAAGGGATCCAGGGGAATTGGATGGTGTCGGCGAGGTGATGCCGTTGGCGGACGCCAACTCCTTCTCGGGACACAGCCAGAACTCCCCGTCCAACGTGGCTTCCAGTCTCCGGCCGTCCACCTCCACGCTCTCGAGCGTCCAGTCTTTCAGTTGCACCTGCAGGTCGTTGAATCCTTCCGTCGCATTGGGGAACTCAATCAAGCCTTCTAGCTGGATGCGATCAGCGGCAAATCCCAAACCGTATAGAGGTCTGGGCCGCCAACGAGACTCCAGTTTTTCAAAGACAGTCGTCAGTGAAAATGGCTGGGAGACGAATCGAAAGTTATGGAGTGCTTTGGGGCTGCCTTCGGTGGGGCGCGTCAACTGGTAGCCAGCGACTCCGGGAGACGGTTCCCAGGCGAATCGATGATCCCTAGGCACCTCCACCTCCAGACGCCCCTCGTGACGCGTGACTCCTTCGATCCAAGGCACCTCCAAGATTCGACCTCCAGCGGCAACCCATTCGGCAGGCCACTCCCACCCCAAGGTCGCCTCCATCGCCTCCCCAGTTCCCTCTGCAGATCGGGCGTCCAGCATCAGCGTCGTCCCAGGTGCCTCCCCTTCCACCGCCTCGCGTTTGACCTCCGTCCATAACAGAGGATCGATCGAGGCCCCCGGCTCGGCCACCCAGCGGGCTCCCGGTGGCAAACGAACCTCCCACCGCGGCGACTGAAACCCCTCCCCTCGAGGCAGCAACATCCTCGTCGAACAACTCCAGGGCCGGCCCTCTCCATTGAGCGTCACTCGGGTGATGGTCTCGACCGATCTGGCAACCAACTGTCCATCCGAGCTGCTAGGCTGCCAGGAGAGGGTGATCGGTCCCCCTGATACACGAAGGACTGCCACTGTTTCGGCAGTCGATTCCGTCGTCGGTTCCACTTCCACCGTAGGGAAGCCGGAACCGCGCACCTGAACCTCCTGCCCTGCCCCAGCGATCCGAAGCTTCAGCACGACCGGGGCATCGGGAAGGGGGATCATCAACGATCGCTGCCGATTTGATCCCGTGATCTTGGCCACTGTGGTGAAGCGGATTTCGGGGCGTTCCACCCCCTTTTCGGGAAGCAACCAGTCGTAGCCACCCTGAGCTGCGATCTGAAGGCTCCCATCGCCCTGAAGTGCCGTCTCAGGGGATTCGGTTCTCCAGTGCTGGTTGGCAAGACCGATGCCTAGCCGAGCGGGGGCGCCGGTGGGATCAAGTGTCTTGGCACGCAGTTGCCACTGAAACTCCGCCGTAGCATCCCGAATCACCACCTCCCCCACCATCGACTCCAATATCGCCACGGGAGCCTGCATTTTCTCCGCTGATCGCCGATCCCCAAGGAATCGCTCGAACTCCTCATACGCAGTCGTCGGTACCCAGATGGGGTTCCCTTGTTCATCGAGTAAATAGATGGAGTCGGGCCACCAAGATCCCTTCTGGAAGAGATCGGGCAGCTTGGAAGGGATCCGCTCCGTCCCCGGTGGATCGGGGGGCTGGCCTTGCACCCCATCCAGACCGATGACCGCAAGAAAAAGCAGCAGGTATCGCGCGGCCAATCGCAGGCAAGCAGTTCCAGGGAGGCAAGCTGCGGGCGCGGCGCGGGAAGCAGAATTCCTGCCTCCAGAGCCCACGCCGTGCCCCCCTGTCTCGCTCCCGAACGCCATTTTTCGCACTCCAAACCACCCCATTCGAACCTTTTCACCAACCCTTTCATCTTACGCCAATATCAAACGCCGCGCCGCCGATTCTCTCTCCAGCTGCTCCCCCCCAAGTGGCTCGGCGTCACTCCTCGGCACTTTAAAGCAGTCGTAACGGTTGCAGCGGACCCACGAGATGCCCATCCCCGGCAAATCGCGGGATCCTTGTCGATTTGGTTCCCCCTGGCATACACTAAGGTGGTTGAGTCTTTTTCCCGTTGCCGATCTCCTCCTCTGGTCGACCGCTCTGACGGCGGTTTTGGAGTTGCGGATGACTTCCACCGCTCGCAGCCGAAAACCGATCGATCTTCGTCAAGAAGACGACGAATCGCTGTTGCTCGCCTACCAGCTGGAACAGGATCGCGAGATTTTTGGGGAGTTGGTGCGTCGTTACGAACGGGAATTGTTCGTCTACCTGCGACGCTTCCTGGGAGATCCGGGGTTGGCCGAGGATACGTTCCAAGCTACATTCCTGGCGGTCCACCTGCGTCGCGACCAGTTTGAAGCGGGGCGACGATTTCGCCCCTGGCTTTACGCCATCGCCACCAACAAGGCGATCGACTGCCAACGCCAAAACAAAAAGTTTCGTATCCCCAGTTTGGATGCTCCCATCTCCGACGCCCACAGTGGCCCTGCGACCGCAGAAGGAAGCTGGTTGATCGATCGAGGCTCCGCTCCGCTGGAGGTGGTCGAATCGAAAGAGGTCTCCGAGCGGTTGGGGGAGGTGCTGAACGAGCTTCCAGAGCCGATGCAGCGGTTGATCCAGTTGGCCTTCTTCCAATCGCTAAAGTATTCCGAAATCAGCACGATTCTCGGGGTTCCGGTCGGTACGGTCAAAAGCCGCGTTCATACCGCCATGAATCTGCTCAGCGAAGCCTGGCACCGGAAGTATCCCTCCGACTCGCATCTGCTGATTCGCCCCCGGGCTCGCCAGCCCGAGTGACTGATGCAGTCTGTTGGCATGGGCCACATCCTCCCGATCGCTTGGCATGCGACATCTCACCCCGACTAGATCGATAAGGTTTCCCTGATGCGTCGGTTGCAACGAGGTTCTTTCCTCCTGATGGCCATCGTCATCCTCTCGTGCGTGCTTCCGATCGCCAGACGCTGGATCCCCTACGAAATCGGACTCTGGAAGGTTGCCGAGGCAGGGAATCACTTTCGCGATGGGAAGCTAGATCTGGCCAGTCGATCGATGGAGCAAGCGGAAAGCTGGAGCAAGGAGGTCCTGACATCGGCGGATTACTCCGAGCTGATGATGAATCTGTTGATCGAGCAAGGGGATAGCGAGCGAGCTCTTGGATTGCTGAAGACGCTGAAACTACAGGGGAACCCGTCGGTGGCAGCTCAGGCCGGTCTGCGAGCCAGTCGCTACTTCGCTTCCGGACAGGATTACCTGCGAGCCCTGCAGGCTCTACAAATCTCTACCCCACCCGATGCGAGATCGTCTCCCACCTTCCTCAACCAAGTCGCCTACATGAAGGCGATGGCAGGGGTCGATCTGGAAACGGCTCTGATAGAAATCGACACGGCATTGAAGTTCCTGCCCGATGCATCGCTTTTGGACACCAAGGCTTGGATCCTGTTTCAGGCCCAAAAATACGAAGAGGCAGCTGGGATGGCCGAGCGGGCTGTGGAGGAGTTCGAAAAAGCTGCGCGGGAAAATGGAGTCTACGTCGGGGAAAAAGACGACTTGGTCGCCAAGTTGCTAGAGCCGTCGTCGACCACCGAAGTTCCTTCTGCACTCCAGCAACACCGCGATCGTATGAAAGCTGTCCTGGCGGAATCCCAGCCGCGAAGACGTTATGAGATGGTCGAGCAGTCGGCGGTTCAGACCGCAGCGGTGCTGAGATACCATCGCGCGAATATCTACGATGCTCTACGGAAAACCGACCTGGCCAAAAGAGACTGGAATTGGCTTGAGTGCCACCACTTCCAGGACGAATCGCTCTTGCGCTGATCCAAAATGCGAGCACGCCACCCGGGTGCGTGCTTTCGATCACTCGGGAACGCCTCGGAAGCCGCCAACGCCGCTCCATTGGAAGCGGACCGCAATCGATCCCCGACAGCAGCCAAGAAGTAGGATCGTCTGCGATGTTCTTGGCTGGTGACCGCTTGGCTCCATCCGCTTGCGATCGCCCAGAAAGAGCCTCCCCGCCGACTTTGCGTAGTCGCCTCGGGGCGGCCCAATCCTAGCGGCAGACGCAGTCCTTCCGATACGCGTGGATGGCTCAAGGAATTCTAGCGACCTGTGCGGTCCTGTTGGGAACGCGACGCAATGACAGAACAACACCGGAGTGCTCCAGGGGCCGCCTGTGCCCCACTTCTGTCTACCATCGTCGGATCGACCAGGAAGATTGCTTTAGCGACTGGTTCGAGTGCGCGGGGGGACAACCGACTTGGGCAAAGGGAGCGGGCTGCCGCGGTAGTGCATCCGCCGCACCGTATTCCCATAGAAATGCAACGGGCGATAGTCCCGTTCCAGGATCGGCGTCCCCTGGATCTTCTCTCTCTGATCTCCAAAGGTCACCACGCGCCAGTCCCATCCCGGCTCACGGGCTTCCCCAGCCATCGCCATCGTGCACACCAACAATCCAGCGATCCAGAAGCTTCGAACCATCGCCCCTTCCCTCACCCAAAAACAACCCATGCCTGGAGCCTCTCAAGGGATACCTGCGAGCCACGCTGCATGCCGACGATCGGTATCTCTTCGAAAAAAGTTTAGCTCCAACGTCAAATCCTTGAAGGGAAAGCGATCCTCTTTCCTGATCGGATTTGGTGTGGAGATCGTCATACTCCACACCACCGTCAGAATCTGAACCCAATCAAACCGGCTAGGGGGTTCCAAAGCAATACAGGGCTGCTGACGATCGCACCAGCAGGGCCTGACCCACCACAGCCGGCGTCGCCCAGAAGAATTCCCCCTCTGCAGCAATCTCCGACTCCTGCGGATCAGCGTACTCGCCGCCCGACCGAAGCGTGACCACGGTACCCCTCTCGTTGACCACCAGAATCTGATCACCGATGACCAGCGGGCAGCCAGCCGCCAAAGTGCCTCCAGGCATCCGCTTGCGGAACTTCTCCTCCCCCGTCTTGGCGTCGTAGCAGGTGATCGTGTTTCCAAAGTAATAGAGCAGTCCGTCGACGAGCACTGGCGATGGCATGCCGGCTCCACTTTTGGTCTTGGCCCAAAGCACCGAGTCGCTCGATTTGGATCCCTTAGGAAGGGTCAGATCCCCTTTCTGGCCAGAACGAACCGCACAGATCGGTGCACTGCTACCTGGGCTGCTGGTGCCGATGTAGACACCACTTTCATCGGCCACCAACGAGCAGGAAAATGATGTGTCGAGTCCACCCAGTCGCCATTGCTCTTCCCCGCTCCTTAGGTCGTAGCCCACCACCATTCCCTGACCCGCCGCGACCACCTGCTGCTGGCCTTGATTGTTCCAGACGATCGGGGTTGCCCAAGAGGTTCCTGGCGATCTCTCGGCAGTCCAGCGAGTCGATCCATCGGTGGTGTTGAGGCAAAGCAGCTTCCCTTCCTGTTCGTTGTAGCGCTGAACCACCAATGCATCTTCGAACAGCACTAGGGAAGCTCCCGTGCCAAACTGGTTGTTGGTCGGTTGAGGACCAAAGTCCTGCGTCCACTTGATGTTCCCTTCAAAGTCCATGGCCGCCACACGTCCAATGGCTCCAAAATACGTATACAACGTGTCGCTCGAAGCGCAAGGCGTTTCGGTGGCGTAGGTATTCGAGGCATGTTTGCCCGTGGTGGGAATCGCTTCGGCAACCGACTTTTGCCAGACAATCGATCCGGTCTTTGGGTCGATGCAGATCACCGCAAACTGAATCGGATCCTTCGGCATGGCAGGCTTGCCCATCGTACTGGGGTCCATCACGCCGCCCATCATCCCCTTCGGCTTGTCGGGGGTCTTGGAGATGGCGGTCGTCAGGAAGATTTTTCCTTGAGCGACGATCGGCTGCGACCACCCCGAACCTGGGATTTCCGTACGCCATGCCGGGGCCGTTCCCTTTTCCCATGACACCGGTGCAGTTGAGCCAACCACATGGCTCATCTGATGCCCTCCACGGAACTGAGCCCAATCGGCTCCGATCGCTTGGGAACTCAGCATCAACGCCACGAAAGCAGACAGATTCGGACGAATGGCCATGACAGCGCCTCGCTGGATAGAAACAGAATACAAATCGTATTCACGTACTATATTGCGGCAGCAAGGGGGCCAGTTTCATGACCCAATCCTACTTCACCCTCCCCCTGGGAGGGTCGCGCGGGACGCGCGGGGAGGGCAGGTCATTCGCAACTTGGTCATCCAGCCTTACTTCACCCTCCCCCTGGGAGGGACGCGCGGCACGCGCGGGGAGGGCCTGATCTCAGTGCATCTGTGACTGCTTCATGGACGCAGTCGGATTCCCTCAGCCATCCACTGCAGCGTCCGGCCAGCCGCTTCAATCGTCTCTTCGATCATCGCCGTTTCATGCTGAATCGAAAAGAAAAGTGCCTCGAACTGACTGCAAGGGAAGTAATGTCCCTGGTGAATCATCCCCCAGAAGAAATCGGCGTATCGGTTCCGGTCTGATCGATCCGCTTGCGTCCAGTTGGTCACCGGATGGTCGTTGAAGAAAAGGGTCATCATGCTTCCGACCCGCTGCAATTGATGAGCGATCCCTGCATGAGCGGCGGCATGCGACAGCCCTTCTCCCAGCCTGCGGCCTCGCGACTCAAGCAGTTCATATGGCGACTCTTCGATCAGCATCCGGATGGTTTCCAGACCTGCAGCAGTGGCCAGTGGGTTGCCGCTGAGCGTTCCGGCTTGAAACACTTTTCCTGCTGGCAGCACCTGATCCATCCATGCCGCTTTTCCGCCGTAGGCCCCGAGAGGCAACCCGCCACCGACAATCTTCCCCAGGGTGGTGATATCGGGCTCGATCCCCCAAAGACTTTGGGCTCCCCCTAAGGCGACTCGGAACCCCGTCATCACCTCATCGAAGATCAGGGCGGCACCATAGCGGGTACACAGATGGCGCAGCCCATCAAGAAACGGCTTCGTTGGTACCACCAGTCCCATGTTGCCTACCACTGGTTCCAGGATCACACCCGCAATCCGTTCCCCCTGTTCGGCAAACGTCCGCTCCAATTGCCCCAGGTCGTTGTACTCCAGGACGATCGTATCGCGGCTGGCCCCTTCCGTGACGCCAGGAGAATCGGGCACGCCCAGGGTGGCGGCAGACGAGCCGGCAGAGACCAGCAGGGCGTCGGCATGCCCATGGTAGTTTCCGGCGAACTTGATGATGCCAGCACGGCCTGTAGCGCCGCGCGCCAGACGAATCGCGCTCATCGTCGCTTCGGTGCCGCTGCTGACCAGTCGCACCCGCTCCAGCGACGGCATCGCTCGCTGCATCCATTCCACCAGCTCCGACTCCCGCTCCGTCGGGGCACCATAGCTAGTCCCCAGCTGCGCGGCGCGACCGATCGCTTCCAGGATGCGCGGATGAGCATGCCCAAGAATCATCGGCCCCCAGCTGACGATGTAGTCCAAATAGCGATTGCCATCGATGTCGTAGAGGTAAGGCCCCTTGGCGGAGGCGATGAAGAGCGGATGTCCGCCGACCGCACCAAAGGCTCTTGCCGGCGAGTTGACTCCGCCGGGGATTTTGCTCTTGGCCCTTTCAAATGCAGCGCGACTCTTCTCTAGACAACGCTTCGTCGGTTGCAGACTTGCCATGACTTGCTGATCACCCCAAAACCGCGACTCGTTGGAACACTGATGCCTGCCGAAACCTGACGGAGTTAACCGAAGTACCCCGCCGCATTGCGAAAGATCGCCATGCCATCCCCTTCCGCAGGAAGCGAATCAAACCGTGTCCATGCAGGATGATGGGTCGGGTCAATGTGCCGCTCGGGATGCGGCATCAGTCCCAGAATTCTCCCTGTCGGATCGCACAGTCCAGCAACATTGCCTTCCGCGCCATTTGGGTTGACCGGAAAGGGCAGGATGTTGTCGTGGTCGGTGATCCCTTCGCTGGTCGCATAGCGTAGCGCCAGTTGACCATGGGACTCCAGATCCTGCTGCGCCTGGCGATTGGCAAAAACGATGCGTCCTTCGGCGTGAGCGATCGGGAGGAACATGGTGTCGATGCCGCGCAGGAAGGGGCTGTCTTGGCGATGTACCGCCAGATGCACCCAGCGATCTTCGTAGCGCCCCTGCCGATTCCAGCAGAGCGTGGCGGGGGGATTGTCGGGCGGGGCGTCGAAGAAGATTCCCAGACGCATCATGATCTGAAAGCCGTTGCAGATTCCGAGCACCAATTTGTCTTCGGTCTGAAATTTGTGAATCGCGCCGGCCAGGTGGGTATGGATTTTGGATGCGAGAATTCGCCCTGCTGCGATGTCGTCTCCAAAACTGAATCCACCTGGGAAGCAGAGGATCTGAAAGCTCTCAGAAATGGTCGGCTGCTCGATCCACTGCAGAATATGGACCGCCGTCGGTTCGGCCCCTGCCCTCTCGAAGGCATACGCTGTTTCACCATCGCAGTTGGTGCCGGGAGCCCTCAAAATCATCACGCGCGGCTTGGCCATACCATCCCTTCCCGATCCGGGACCATCCCTTCCCTGCACGGCAAAACAACAATCCCCAGGCTGCAGTCGGCCCGAGAATCGACCCCGATTTTACCATTCCTTGTCTCTTTCCGGCAGACCTGTGCCACTTGGACTCGCAGCAGGAAAAACAGGCTCCCCTGGGAATTTGTGTGTGGGGGCCTTGGCCCCACAGCATTGCCGGATGGAAGTTTTCCGTACAACGCTCATCGCGGTGGCAAAAGCACTTCCAAAGTGTCCCAAGCGATCGCCCGGCGCAACGCCTCGAGCAATCTTGCATCGACTCGAATCGGTCATCGAACACAACCGGGCTGGGCATACCGTACCGCTGGATTGGTTAGCAATTCCAGCGTGGCAAGGTGGTGTAGCCGTGGCAGGCCCTGGTCCCACAGAATGGTTGGTTGGGCCGAGAAAAGTGGCCCCAAGCGGCAGCGGGGATGAAAAGCGTTCGGCATCGTGTGAAACTTTGCAGCCCCTGACGTCTGCACCGAAAAGGGAGGCGATCGAGCTGCGAGTTGCTGCCTTGAGTCACCATTTTTTATCCGATCGAACTCGATCGGGGGCCGAAAAGAGTCCTAACTGGGGCGATACACGAAAGTCGTCCTCCAACGGAACTGGCGTGAAGGAGTACGAAATGAGCAGCAAATTGTCGAAGACGTATCGCCTGCGATGGCTTGGCCTTCTGGCCGCCCTTTGTATCACCACTCAGGCTTCCGCTCAGCAAGGCTGGGTTGGACCTGGACAGTCGGTCACGCCCTACGGCACGATTGGTGATGGGTATCAGCCACTGTTTCACAACTACTTTGTTCGGGGTGCCTCCAACCAGGCTACCGCCGGTCTCTACATTTCGCCGCGTCCAGTTCCAGGATGGGTTGGGCACACCTACAACACCTACCAGCCTTTCTGGCCCCATGAATTTCTCTATCAGCACAAAGATACCTATCACTCCTACTACGATCAGGGCCGTGGCCTCAACCGGACCAGCGCCCACTACTACGCTCCTCCGGTGCAAACGGTCGTGCGTAGGACCTTCCGCTTCTTCGAGCTGCCTCGTTGATCGAACCGATATCTACCGCAGGGAGCCAGCTGCCAGGGAGGGAAGCTGACTCGATCCAACCGACTTTTCCTTCATCCGAAAGACCTGACTCATGTTGCGAACTTTGGCAAAAGCCCTCCCGGCATTCTGCTTCCTGCTTGTTCTAGCCAGCGCCAGCGACGCGATGGCTCAGTACCCCAATCGCTTCTTCTCCCGTCTGGCCGATCATCATCCAGGTACCTACGGAGATACCTGGGCACGGCAGGAGGCGGAACTGCGGCCATGGCATGGCCGATTCTATTACCTGCAGTTTGGCCAGCCGACCGCGTTGGTGGTGCCGCCCAACGGCACGATGCAGCAGAATTATTCGTGGGGCGTCAGCCAGAACACCATGACCCCGCTCTACCACCAGTTCGGTCGATCGGCACCTCAGAGCGGTCAGGGTGGATTGTTCTACGCCACCCCCGTCTGGCCATCGCATACCGATCAGTTCGGAGTCTACTCGGTTCGCGGCCCCTGGTAACTGTCCCCCACCGAAACTGTAGTGAGCCCTTCTTGAAGCCCAGAGTGGTTCGGTGATCCGAGCCGCTCTGGGTCTTTTCGTTTGCTGGTATCTTGAAGCCTCGCTTGAAGAGACATGGCATGGGCCACAGACTCCATCTCTCCATCAGAACAGCGCCAGCCGTCCGGTTCTTTTGTCTGATACGGCTCACCGGAGTGCTTGCGGTCTTCCGCTACTGGGAGGAGTTCCAACGGAGCCGCCCAAGGTATTTGGTTGGCTCCATGAGTCATTCCTCTCGGATGGAGTCGATCGGATTTCCGGGACGATATCCGTCGAAGGGGGCGGGAAAGTCGATAGACCGGCTGATTTTCCACCCAAGTCGACTTGTTTCGATCCCTGGTGAGGTTATCCTTTTTAGTTCACCGCAGCCGCTCAACTCAGGAGGGTAAGCGAATGGCTAGCGGCTTCATTGGAAATGAAGTGCCCCGTAAGGGGTTGCGGGTTCGAGTCCCGTGCCCTCCGCTCCACCCCGTGGCAACACGGGGTTTTTTTCTGCGCTCAGGCGGCGGAAAACCTGTGTGCTCGCAAGGATCTGTGCTGCGATGAACGAGTCGATGTGCGACTCAAATCGCCATGCGAGTGATGGTGATGAGGCGGGTCCAACAGACAGCTCATCGATCCAGCAGTTCTCCCATGGCGTCGGCCATGCCACGGCCGATGCCGCCGAGAATTCGAGACGAACCAAGGTAATGAAACTCGGCGTTCGAGACCCCTTTCCGCAATAGCTCCCTCTCTCGCTCGGTGAATTTCTCCCCTCGCCGCGCGTCAACCCAAGCCTGTCTTGCTTTATCGTCCCACTGCTGCTCCTTGGCGATCCGTTTCGACTCCTGAACCAGCATGGCGTCGCGCTGTACCACACCCGATAGCTCGAGATCCCAGTATGCTTCGGTCCGCAATGCGATGACACGGCCTTGAAACTCGGGAAGAGATGCGGGGGCTGCCATGGCGTCACGAAAGGTCTGGTGGATGGCGGCATAGCGTTTCTGCTCGCCATCATACAGATGGGTCGGTCCGCCGACTCCCATCACGCCAATCACCATCGGAAGATTGGGCGCCTCCAGATCCTTCCGCACGTCACGAATCCACTGCGCCAGCAGCTTGCTGTACTCGTCGTACCCTCCCGGCTGACCTCTCTGCGGGTACACCGTTCCATCCACCATATCGTTCCAGCCTTGCAGCCAGGCAACGCCGGCCAATTGATAGCCCTTCTGAGGATCATAGAAAGGTACTTCCTTGTCGATTCGATCGAGCACAGCTCGAATGTGCGCCATCATGGCTCGATACGACACCCCCGTCGCTTCCTGCTTTTGTCGCTGGACTGCCTCCAGATCTTTCCCCTCGCGCCGCAGCCGTTCCATCTCTCCCTCGGAGAATAGGTAAGGCCCTGCGCCAGGTGGACGAAAGTCGGTATGCAGACTTTTTCCTCCCCATGCGGTTTTGATCAGCAGGATTGGTTCCCCCAGCCTCTGCTGAAGGAAGTACCCAAAGGTCAACTCAGGGCCGATCTTCTCCTTGTTGGCTCCGTATCCAGTCGTCAACGGACCGCTTTGGATCCCTTGGGAGTTGATGGAGCTGATCCAGACCTGCGGGTGAGTTCTGGGTGTCATGTCGGGCTGGACCATCGCCTCCAGCAACGGTCGGCTTTCCTCCTGCATCGCCAGATGCTCGATCGTCCTGATGTGCGCATGCCCCTCCATGTTCGACTGGCCAGCCAACAAAAATATTTTCAAGGGCGGTGCGGCAGAGGCGGCATGCGGGAGGAAGGGGAGAAGGAAAAGCAGGATGGCGACGCGAGCAAGAGAGGGGGCGTGAGGCATGGAATCGATTCCTGGAAAGGGGCTTACTGGAGGGCATCATGCCCTTTTGCAACCGTAGGAGATTTTAGCGGAACGACGCGCGCTGTCCGGTTCTTCGTATGGCGCTACCGACCCGTGGACTTGCGCATCGAGGATTTGAGCTCGTGCTCAATCGCTCATTCACCTTCGGTTGTGATGGGTTCGCCGTCGGGTGGATCGTGCCACCATCGGTAGCAGCGCCTCGACCTGTCCGATCGCCCTGTGGTCACTCTTTCGACGACCGGTCCACACACCCTACTAGGTTGAGTTCCAACTGGCTTTGCGTCGTTTCCACCCGAACCGCGAACGCCGTCCGTCAACGGATTCTGTGCTCCTTAGGGAGATTTTCGCTCCCTTGTATCCATATTTTGGGGCATTCATCCCCCGTTTGCCAATGTGAAAGTATCGCGAAGGGGAACGCCGTTGCAGGTGGAGGATGCGAAGAGTACATTGGCTTTCAGTCGATGCTGCGTCAAAGATTGGATGGGGCGTCGATGCGGACAAGGCTTTCGCCACCGTGAGCGTGGCCCGATGTAGAGAAAGCCAATGCATGCTGTCCGCCCTTGTCGGAGTCGCTTCCTGAGGGAAGCTGAAACTCAAGATGCCCAAGCTGGCAGGTTCTCTTGTCCGCTACCCCGCTCGCGTCACCACGGCTTGGTTTGCCGGAGGCATTCTTCTGGGCACTTTGCTGCTGAAGAGTCCCTGGAGTGGCGCCAAGCCGGAGGAGCCGATCAGTTGGCTGGACGCCATGTTCACCGCCACCAGCGCGCTGTGCGTGACAGGGCTTAGCGTTCGTAGCACGGTCCAAGATTTTACTCTCTTCGGGCAACTGGTGATCCTGGGACTGATCCAACTGGGTGGGATCGGCATCATGACCATCACCACCTTCGTCTTGACGGCTCTAGCAGGCCGAACGGGGCTCAGGCAACGCGCGGTGGTGGCAGAGACTCTGGGATCGAACTCCAACGAGGATTTGCGGTGGGTGTTGTGGCGCATCTTTTTCGTGACGGGATTGATCGAGGCGATTGGTGCGGCGATCCTCTTCGCCCGCTTCGTCTGGGATCTGCCCCCCGTGACCGCACTCTATCATGCCGTCTTTCATTCGATCTCCGCCTTCTGCAATGCCGGTTTCGCGCTGCATGACCAGTCGATCACACCCTATCAGGGAGACCTCGCGGTCAATTTGACTCTTTCGATCCTGATCATGCTGGGCGGGATCGGCTTCCCGGTGATCATCGATGTCTATCGCAGCTTTCGAACCAGCGGCCCCAAACGCTGGGACCATCTGCACCTGCACACCCGTTTAACGTTGCTGACGACCGCGGTGCTGGTGGTTGGTGGCGCGCTAGCTGTGGCAGCGATGGAGTGGGATGGGGTGCTGGTGGGCAAGCCATGGATGAACCAGATACTGATCCCGATCTTCCACAGTGTTTCTTGCCGCACTGCAGGGTTCAATTCGATCGACCTTGCGGAATTCTCCAACGCGACGCTTTTCCTTTCAATCCTTTTGATGTTGATCGGTGCCGGAGCCTGCTCGACCGCCGGTGGTGTGAAGGTGTCGACGGTTGCCATCCTTTGCGCGCAGGCGTGGCGGCGTTTCCAGGGGCATTCGCGAGTCACGGTGTTTCGAAGGACGATTCCCGAACATTCGGTCGATCGCGCGATGGCCAGTTTGGTCATCTTCCTAATCATCGGTGCCATTGCTCTGACGCTGCTATGTATCGCCGATCAGTCGCATGCAAGCCATCGCAATCAATCGCATGACTTTCTGGATGCTGCATTCGAAGTCGCTTCGGCCCTGGGGACAGTCGGTCTTACCACTGGCTACACCACCCAGCTTGGGACGATGGGACGACTGGTGATCATCCTGTTGATGTTTCTGGGAAGAGTTGGACCGCTGTCGGTGTTCGCGGCGGTTTCGCGAGACACCAAAGAGTCGCCCGTTCAGTATGCGACGCAAGAACCTCTAGTGGGGTGATTTACATGGCTACGGTGAGACGATTTGTTGTTGTCGGCCTGGGATCTTTCGGGTCGGCACTGGCTAAGAAATTGGAAACCAATGGGGTGCGCGTCACCGGGATCGACGCGACGGCCGACCATGTCGAGGCGATGCAGGACGAATTGTTTGAAGCGGTCATCGGCGATGCCACCGACCGCGCGTCGCTTGCTGCCCTCTCTCTGGACAAGGCGGACGGGGTGGTGATCTCGCTGGGTGAAGACATCACGCGAAGCTTGCTGGCTACCTTGCATGCGAAGGAGCTAGGGGCAAGGCACATCATCGTCAAAGGGGTTACCCCCGAGCACGGAAAACTGCTCAAGTCCCTCGGGGTCGAACGCGTCATCTTCCCCGAAACAGAAATGGCGCAGCAACTTGCCGATCGACTCACCTGGCCAAGTTTCATCGATTTCCTACCGATCGACCACGAGTACAGCTTTGTCGAATTCGCCATGCCAGCCAGCCTCGCCGGGAAGACCCTGCTGGAGACCGACCTGAGGAAGCGATACGGTGTCTGGGTGATTGGAGTCAAGGAAGCACTGACAGGCAAACTATCGATGTTTCCAGACGGCGATTTTCGACTCAATGACGAGCAAATGGTGTTGCTGGTTGGTAAGGAAAAGGACCTGAAGAAGTTCCGAGAGGAATTGGCGTGATTGCGAGAGCGACAAACGGGCTGGGGTGCGAAAATTTTTCTCCACGAGTTTCCTCGCTTTGCTACTTGAAAGCATCCGCAGTCGAGTAAAAATCTTGCGACGCATCACGCTTGCAGCAAGCGGGTTTGCCCGAAAGAGCCGCCCCCCGGAGACCGATCCGTTGGCTCACCATTCCCCATGATTTTCAGGAGTCTCGCCCATGGCTGACCTAGTCGCCAGATACAACGAAGCAGAAAAACTAAAGGACGCCGGGCAGTATCCCGAGTCGATTGCTATTCTGGAAGAAATCCTCGTGGAAGACCCTGCGCATGTGCTCTCGCATCTGACCCTGGCCAGAATTTTCACGCAAACAGGGGTGCATGATCGAGCGATCGAGCATGCGGTGAAGGCGTGCGAGTTGGAGCCGAACGACGCTTTCAATTTTTCGGCGCTCAGCATCACCTACCAGCGCGCCTTTGCAGGGACGGGCGAACGGAAGTACATCCAGCTGGCCGAGGATGCGATGGCCCACGCCCGAACTCTGGCTCATTGAGAAAAAGCTCTCAGGGTATCCTTCCCTTCCCCGTGGTACGGGCGTTCCGCCCGTACCGCCGTGCTGCACTAGCACTTCCCCTCTCTCTCTTGGTTCAAGCTGAGCAAGTTTCCCTCACGACTGCCGCTCACCGCGCACGTGGGGCGAAGGGACTTGAGGTGGTGATTGCAAACAAGAACGAGCTGCGGGGCGGAACGGGTGTTCCCTATCCGCTGGGCGAAGCCGAGGGGGAGTGGGTTAGGGAGAGGATCGCATCGATGATGCAGGCCCTGCTCCCCTGCAACCGCCTATCGCTCACACCCCTTCTGTGGCGAGCGGTTTCTCCCGTGGGAAATGCTCTTCCACCACCCGATAGAAATCTTCTGGCGTCTCGACATGGGCGACATGGGTTCGGAAGAGGCGAGCCCCAAATTTGCCTTGTGCGTAGCAGCAGGCATACTTCCGCATGAGATGCGTTCCCTTCTGGGGGCCGAATCGATCGACTACCAGTTGATAATGATGCAACATGCACCGCCTTTGTTGCTCCAGGCTAGGTTCCTCTGGAACTTTCTCCCCTCGCAGTGCGGCTGCAGCCTGCGCGAACAGCCAAGGTCGCCCCAGGCTGGCTCGAGCGATCATGACGCCGTCTACCGGATACCGGTTGAATGCCTCCACCACCTGTTCGGCGGTTTCCAAGTCGCCATTGCCGATCAGTGGGATGTGGTGCAGGTGCTGTTTGATTTCCGCGATACGATCCCAATCGGCAGAGCCCTTGAAGAAATCGGCGGCGACTCGGCCATGAACCGTCAACGCCGCTGCCCCCGCTCGCTCGACGGTCCGTGCCACTTCGATCGCATTCATCGTGTCGCGGGTGCAGCCTAGTCGGATTTTCGCGGTCACTGGGGTCGGAGCGCAGACCTCCACCAGCCTGGAGATGATTGCATGCATGCGGTCGGGATAGCGAAGAAGGTACGATCCGCTATGCGCTTTCTCGGTCACCTGCTTCACGGGACAGCCGAAGTTGATGTCGACGACCGAGACCTGGTACTCTTCCACCAAGCGCTTGCCCACTTTGGCCATCGTCTCCGGGTCGTTATCCCAGATCTGAACTGCCAGTGGCCTCGGTTCGTCTCGTACTCCCCAGAGTCGATCCGGATGCTCGCAGTCATGTTCATCCAGCCAGACAAAGCCTCTGGCATTGACCATTTCGGTCGCTTGGAGACCGGCACCACCATACTCGCGTACCACCTGCCGAAATGCGAAATTGGTAAATCCTGCCATCGGTGCTTGGAGAATCGGTGGATCCACTACCAGCGGTCCGATGCGCAGTGGTTTCAGGTCCCGATCAACCCCTGGGTAGGTGGTGGTTTTCATCATCGCATTCTCAATGGCTTTCGGTTCTCACAACGCAGTCGAGGACTGCGTCGTTTATTTTCCCTTCGATACCATTCCTTGCAAGCGTACGGGCGTTAGCGACGGCTTGGCGTTCCCAAGTCGAAAACGACGACCGGACAGCACCGGGCACGCGATACGCTATCGCTTAGAGGTTGGCTTCTGGAATTGAGCCTTGATCGAACGGTCGGAGGTCGCTGGGATCGGTCGCATTTGCTGTAGGTTCCGGGATCGGATGCTCGACTTGGAATCGAATTCGACGCTTCGAGCGGTCGGCGACTTGATGCTGCGCCAGTGGATGATTGGGAGCCAGATTGAGGGCCCGCTGCGCTGCTTGGAAGGAGGAGTCTAAAGTGGTCAGCGCCGTCTGGTCGTCCTCCCGTCGAAGGGCATTTTTCCACCCTTGTAGCAAGGCTTCGCTGCGGGCCAGATGGAGTTCGGGGTCGTCCGGGAATCGGAGGAGGCAATGATCGCAAATCGCGAGGTATCGTCGCTGAATCGACTCGGCTCGATCCAAATTCCCTTCCAGGCGGCAGCGCGTACTGATCGATGCGACGTAGCGGATCAGATCCTCGTGGACGACCTTGCCAATCAACTTCTTCCATTGTTCCGTCTGATTCAGGGTGTTGCAAAGATCGTCCAAGGACGGTATCTGCTGGAGCGACATGGCTGGCTCTAGGAAGATTTCATCGGCAAAGAAGTTGGCCAAGCTCTCCTGGGTTAGCGTGGTGGCATCTTCGGGTATTGTCCAGTTGTCGTGCGATTCGATCCAGCTCACCAAATCTTCGGAAATCGTTTGGCGGTTCCAGTTGGGTGAGTCGAGTGATCGCCGTTTCTTTAAATCCAGAATCCACTTCCTTCGTATCTGGAAGTCGGGGGTGGAAGCGGTGCTGTCGGCAGATTCGAGATGGGGTAACAGCGAACATTCCAGTTGTTCGATCGAATCGGCCAATTCCCGCTGTCCCTTCCAACTGGCCAGCTTGCGACTCAGTCGCAATTCATCGAAGCTGCGGCAGATCCAGAATGTCTCTTGGACTGGGTCTTCAAGCAAACTTGCCAGCCGGATCGACTCGGCTAGGTGAGCCAATCGTATCGACTCAGGCTGCTGGGGCTCCACGAGATCGTCGCGGGTGCATCGGAGGACCCCGAGGTGGTAATTCGCTTGAAGACGTTCCCTGATCGCGTCGCGATCCCCGGCATCGATCTCTTGAGCCCGTTCAGCAAGGCTTAATGCATGAAGCAGCAGTTGCCTGGCCAATGGGATGTATTGGGTGTTCAGCGATCCGGAAATCCTTTCAGCTGCCGCTCGCTGCATCATGGCAAAGCGGAGCGACAGCTCGGCGCTTTCCCGGTCGGCAGGCTTGTTCAGTGCCATCTGTGTCCAGTGGTGGCTGGAGGCCGATAGCCGCGACGCTATCGGCTCACTCAATGCGTCTGCAGGGAGATCCAGATCGGAGATCCAACTGTGCAAGGTGGAAGGGCCCGTCGGCTCTCCTTCAAGAAAACGGTTCTTACCAACAGAAGCATCCTGCCATTTCGCCACAGGTGGAACGAGGACTCGGACCACCATCGCTAGTAGCACCAACGAAAGGACTGCAACAATCGTACGGGAAGCTATCCTGTTCGATGCCAGAGTGCTGAGATGGCGTGTTTTCTCTAGCCAGAGGTGAAGTGCTTTGGCCAAGTCCTCGGCAGATGGGAAGCGGTTTACTGGGGCGTCCTCCAAGCAGCGATCGACCACTCTCTGCAACTCCTCGATCCTCTGCCCGCCGGGGGCCAGTGGAGCGAGGCAGGTTTGAAGCAACCGCCCTAGAGCGAAGACGTCGGTCGCAGGAGACAACAGGCTCGGCATACCGACCACTTGTTCAGGAGCCATGTAGGATAGAGTGCCTGCAGGGGGCAGCGAGTCGCAGGCGACCGGAGGGGTGTGGGCGATCGGCCTAGCGATTCCAAAGTCAGAGATTTTGGGAGTCCAGCGCACCTGGGGTTGGGCGATCGATGGTGCGAGCAGCACGTTGGATGGTTTGATGTCCAGGTGCAAAATTCCCTGCTGGTGGATGTGGTGGACTCCGCAGGCAATCTGCCGGATCAGTTCGACGGTTTCTACTGGATCGGTCAGAAGTTCCAGGTTGTCTTGCAGCGTTCCAGCGGCGACATACTCAAACACCAAAACGACCAAGTCGGCTGTCTCCCGGATCGAGTAAAGTCGCACCAAATTCTGGTGCTCCATCCTCGCCGCCAGCATCACCTCCTGCTGCCATCCTGCCGATCGTGCAGCTACCATCGGTTCGGTCCGGGGCAATAGCTTCAGAGCGACGTTTCGCTGAGTCGACAATTCCAGGGCTAGGTAGACGCTTCCTTGACCACCCTGGCCAAGTTTTCTGATCCAGCGGTAACCTGGGATGGTTTTGGGTAGGAGCGTTTTCCATCCACTGGCTTGGTGGGAAACATATTCATCCAGCCACTTTCGACACGATTCGCACCTTTCCAAATGCAGTTCCAATTGAGGCTGTAAAGATTCGCCGATGGGGAGACTGGAGATGCTGGGGGCAGCGGCCGCATGCAGGCTATCCACCAGGACCTTCAGTTGCTCCCTACTCGGGCAACGGTCGTCCGGTCGATCGAACCGTTCTTTGGCTGGGGTCATTGACGGAGAGCCTCTTGTCGAAGCATTTTGGTCACGCGGCTGTAGGCTGCGAAGGCTGACCCATACTTCATCGAATGGTCTTGGGCGACATCCGACAGAGGACGCCCCTCAACTGCCACCTGCCAGAAGATCGACCAAGATTTCTCCGAGACCCTTCGCTTCACTTCGGCCTGGATACCGATCAAGCGATCCAATTCCTGAACGCGGGAATCGGATTTGGGGAAAGGGTGGCAGCTACTGTCTATGGTGGGGTGGCCGGCGTTTCGCAGAACATCGCCCTGCTGCTGGAGTGCGAAGTGCTTGAGGTGTCTTTCGTACCGCTGCCGCACTTTGAAGAAGTCGAGCATGCGATTGCGATGGACTCGCCATAGCCAGCCACGGAAGGAACGTCGGGGGTTATAGGAAAACTTCTGAATGCGACGGATCAGGTCAAACCAAATCAGTTGCACCAGTTCCGCCGCATCGCCTCGGTCTCGCACCTGCGCTTCTGTCCATCGCACCAGCATCGGATGATAACGCGAGAAGAACTCCTCCCACGCTTCGCGGTCATCCCATCGCTGAATTTTTTCCAGCAGAAGAACGCTGGTGGTTCGATTGAGACTCGGAGTTGAAGTTGGCTTTCGCACGGCCCATTGGCTCCTTCATCCGGCCCTATTCCACAATCTGGTGTCGATCGCCGTCGTATTAGATGCAGACACCAAGTGCATCTGGATCTTGAGAATATCGTTCCTGTTCTCACCGATCAAACGTTTTCCCAATGAGGAGTCGTTGGCATGGTCAAGCGTTGGCGAACTTTGTGGCGATGGAAATTCCTGTCCACGCTGGTTGCGTGGACCCTCAGTCTCTCCGTGCTCCCGCAGCTCTATGGGGCCGTCTACAGCGCGGTGGATGACTTTTCCCTTTCGGATTACCAAAACGTCAATGGGGTCTGGAGCTATCGTCAGGGAGTCAACTCTTCCAGCTTCCTCTCCAATCCCTACAGCGATGCAAGTGTTCAGACTTGGCGAGGCAGTTTTTCGACGATTTACGGAAACTTCCCGTATGTGGCGAAAAATGTTTCTGGTGGTCCGTTGCCGCCATCCAATCAATGGACGACTGATCTTCTCGTGATGCATCCTTCGGAAAATCTAACGCCATCGGTGGTGCGGTGGACCGCACCCAGCTCGGGAGCTTGGCGTGTAGCGGGGCGATTTCAAAATGCGACTAGCGCCACGTCGGATGTGACGATCTATCAAAATACGACCGCGATTTTTTCCAGCGCGATCGTGGCCAGCGTCGTCAATTCCGTCTCTTTCGACCAAGTCGTCACCCTTTCGGCCGGAGACTTTTTAGAATTTGCCGCTGGAGCTCAAGGCAACTGGGGTGGTGATGGCGTTGGCCTAGCAGCCGTCATCACGGCGCAACCGACAGGGGCGGTTCCTGAGCCTGCCTCGGGAGTGGCCATAACGCTCCTCTCGTTGCTCGGATGGAGATGGAGAAGCCGCCGTGAGCATGGTCAGGTCCAATGACAGCGAGTGACCGCGATGAAGAAAGCGGCAACCGCAGGTGATGCCATGTGCGACAGTTGACGTTTTGGCTCATTGAACAAGGACCGTACAACGAGCGGGCAGTGGGTGAACTCCATGTGACAGCGTATTCCCACTCAAGTGACTGCAATGCCCAGGCGGGTTGGGAGCTATCGGTAGCCTATCGGCAATCGCAGTGACGTTGGTAAGGCTATGGAAGACTCCTCTTTCATAGCGAATGAGAGATCAAGCCGGTTGTTGTCCATAGTACGGCCACAGCGACAGTGATCTCCCACAAAGCAACTATCCCCATGCCAGGAGTTTCCATGGACCCGTTCACCTACTTCGTTTCGAAATTCATCTTGAGTGCTACCGGATTGTTGAGGGGATTGACCAAGTGCCTTCACTGCCGCGACACCATTTGTCCGGGGACCGCCGTCCATCTGAATTGCTGCACGCGCCGTTCGTTCTGCGGTCCCTATTGCCTAGAAAGCTACGTCGCTAGGGAACCTAGATGCAGCGCCTGCGGCACACGGCACCCTCGTTGACAGACCCGCCAGCGACTCTTTTCGTCCGAAGATTCGAATTTTTTTCTTGCGCTGGAATGGAGGATCGATCGATGGTGACCTGCCCCCAATGCTCGGGAAGCGGTATTTGCCGGCAGTGTCAGACTTGCGAGGGGCGAGGGTGGTATTATGCCCAAGGGGTTGCTGGCATCTGGACGCTGATCACCGACGGAATCGGTCTGACAAACAAGAAGACAACCTGTCCGCGGTGTCACGGAACGGGGGACCGAAGTGAAGGCTGTCGACTCTGCAGTGGCACTGGCCGATGCGATCCCTCCAGAATCCCTTTTGGCGGGCCTCGCAGCAATTGAATGAATCGGATCGCGCCGCGAGCAGCTTCGGGGATGTCTTCGCGATATCAACCAGCCGTCTCAGGGGAGGAGTGTACGCAGCGCAGGAAGTTCGATAGAGTCAGTCGCGATCTCTATAGATTCACTCCGCGGCGATCGGCAAGCGTCGTGATCGCCAGCCGAAAATAGGGGAATGGATACTTCGGGTTGCGCTCCCGAGACCACACGAACAGGACATTGACCATCGATCGTGGAATCCTGCGATCTTCGACCGCTTTGACGACGGTTCTAAGGTAGGCTCGCTGTTCCGGAGTCACCGCTCGCAGTCCATTGATCAACTGATCCTCTAGCTCGACCAGATTCAGCTGCAGCATCGACTCTGCCTCTTCCACCGGCGAGCCGATCTGTTGCCCCTGCGCCGTGCAAGGGAATGCAAGGGCGAGCGATGCCAAGATCATCTTCCGACGATTGTTTCTCAATGCAGCCAAAATCTGCTTCATCGCCAAGTACCTCGATCCGCGCTGAATACTACCAAGCTGGTCTTTGATTGCCTCGCTTCCAACAAGCAGCGGGGCCTTTCGATGAGCCTAGTTAGGGAACTTCTCCGAAAGACCATCCGCTGAGAAAATCTCTGATGCTCCACTATCGGTTCACACCAGGCTGGAGCGACGGGGGAGTTGCCAGTTGATTGGCGGCGCCGGGGGCAAATCCAGCGGGTGGCTGTTGCAGATTCGCGGGCGGAACCTGCCCGGGTGCACCAAAGCTTGGTTGCTGTAGCGACGGAGGAGTCTGCGGCAGGGCAACTTGGTCTGCGGTGCCAGAAGCCGGTGCCACCTGCGTGTCACCTGGTGCTGAAGGTCCGGTAGCGCTGGCAGGCGAAGCGCCCGGAGGGGCCAATGCCGCGATGTTTTCGAAGTCGATGATCTCCGGAGGCTGGTTTGGTCCATTGTCCAAAACCATGCCCGCGATTCGCCATCCCTTCGGTTCTTTTCTCAATGCAAAGAGTGCTTCACTACGAACAGGAGCCCCTCCCTGCTCTGCGGGTTCCGTCCAAGCAAGCTCGACGTAGGCAGCATCCTTGTCGGTATCCGTGTAGCGAGTCTCCCCGAGCTCGAAGGTCGCTTGCGGACTGCCTGGAGGTGCCACTTCGATCCCAGCTTTGTCCAGAGATTCAATCGCCAAGTCGGTCAGCAGCCCTGCCACCCGATCGCGATCTCCCTTTTTGACGCTTTCAAGGAACTGAGCAACGATTTCGGCTGCTTCCGGCGCTTCATTGTTGGTCTCAGGCGCCTTGGCCACCTGAGAGGAAGGACCTCCCGATGATGGCTTGCTGGCCGTCGAGCCGCTTTGTCCACATCCGAGGCCCAGCGAGGTGACTCCCAAAGTCGCCGCAAGCATCCAACGCTTCATGGTTTCTTCTTCCTTGCTTTGTGAAACCGCTTCGAACCAACGACCTGGCACGGAGGTGATCGAGCGTTCGGTGAATTCTCAGGTTGATTGCTCCCCAACCGATTCGCCGGGAGGATAGCGACACCACGCCCGGCGAGGCAAGATCGATTGCATCGCGAAGAATCAGATCCGAACATCTTGTGAAAGATCAGATCAACAGGTCAGCAACTTCCCCATCGCCCCCAGCTACATTTTTTGAAGGGGCAACGCCGGCGCCAAACCGAAAAACAAAAGGTGGGTGGCACCGAACGAATGCAAGCATTGGGTTCCCGGGTTGCATGGCCGTCTCGGCCATGTAGGCCGAAAAACAAAAGGTGGGTGGCACCGAACGAATGCAAGCATTGGGTTCCCGGGTTGCATGGCCGTCTCGGCCATGTAGGCCGAAAAACAAAAGGTGGGTGGCACCGAACGAATGCAAGCATTAGGTTCCTGCTTGGTATCGCCGTCTCGACGGTGTAGGTGAACTCCAAGGAGTATGCACCAATTGGAAGAATGATGTCGCTCCTCACTTCCCGCTCTTAGGTGCGCGCCAAGTCGCAAAGCGATGCAGAAAAATCAATAGCCGGTATCAGGGATTTGCGTGGGTTGCGATCGCTTCACTGCCGCAACTTCAAGAAATGCCGGTGGCCACCGCACCCATCTACCCTCGCTCAATGAGGGTAAGATCCTTTGCTCGCCTCGTATCCGTAGCCCTCGCGCCTACGACTCCATCCTTCCTACTCCGGTTGGTCGGACGGATACGACCCACGGAATTGCCGAATGGAGTTCACAAGGAGGGTGGCACCATCAGGCTGCGGTGCACGAAACCCCGGGGAAGAAGAACCTAGAGCGGGTTCTCCAAGAATCACCCGTGCCGACCCGACTTGGCAACAAAAAACGGAAACTGCCAAATCGGCTGGGTCTATTGAATAGGGCTGACAGGAATCGAACCTGCACTCCTTACGGAACTAGATCCTAAGTCTAGCGCGTCTGCCAATTCCGCCACAGCCCCATATTCCCGACAGCCATCGTAGCCGTCTGCTACGCGCCGCAAAGCCGCTCCCCCAGCAGAAAAAACCAGAGGGCGACTCGCCGTCCTGCGCTCCTATCCAATCTGGATCTCAATGGACGATTGAGTTGTAGATTCCCAACGCCAGCCATCAAGAGTTGGCAGAAGGAACCACCCAGACTTTCAAGTCGGCAGCGACATCCTGGTGCAACTGGATCTTGACGGTGTAACGTCCCAGTTCCTTCAGTGGACCGGACAATCGCACCTGATCATCCGAGATCTGAATGCCATTGGCCTTCAGTTCACGAACAATCTCGTGGGCACCCACGCTGCCGTACAGATGGCCTTCGTCATTGGCGTTGGCTTCGATGTTGATCGACTGCTTGCCAATCTGGTCCGCCAGCGCCACCAAGCCGGCCAGCCGCTTCTTCTCCAGCTCCTTCAGCTTCGCCTTATGCTTGTCGACCATCCTCTTGTGATGCTCGGTGGCAACGATCGCAAGACCTTCAGGAAGAAGGTAATTGTTCGCGTAGCCAGCTTTGACCTCCACCACATCACCTGACTTGCCGAGGTGATCAACCGACTGAATCAACAGCAGTTCGATCCCGCCGTTGGGTCCTTTGGGGAGCCTCTTGAACATCGAAGTGGTCGACTTGGTCATAACGATCGCCCTGTTCTGGATGGCACTTGGTTTTTTTGATGGCAAAAAGCTCGGAGGGTACTAGCCGAAGCGACTTCTTGCACCAATCTCTCTACATTTCGTTTCGTTTCAGAACGGAATGCTGTCCGAAGGATACGCCTCGGACTCGTCCCGCTCCCCGCCGGAGGGGCCATACGCTTCCCCTTCTTCGGCCGCCGCTCTGGCTCGTGATTCCGCTGCACCGCCACGAGTCCCGAGCAGTTGCAGGCGGTCACAAACCACCCGCATTTTGCTCTTCTTCTCTCCGTCCTTTTCCCAGGTATCCAGCTTCAAACGCCCTTCCACCAGTACCGGAGACCCCTTGGGGAGGTACTGACTGGCGATCTCTGCATTTCGCCCGAAAAAGGTGATATCGACAAATAGCGTTTCCTCAACCCATTCCCCGGAGGGATTTTTGCGTCGATCGTTCACGGCCAGTCCAACTTCACAGACCGGAGTCTTGTTCGTGGAGGTATGCCGCAGTTCGATGTCGCGGGTCGTATTGCCCATCAGAATCACACGATTGAAACTCGCCATGATGCAACTCCTGGTTCCTGCGAAACGGGTGACGTATACGGCTAGGTTAACAGGATGGTGTACACAAGGCAACTCTTTGGGTGCGTCCCGACGGTTGGCAATCAGGAATCCGCCAGTTCTTCCTCCTCCTCATCGATTCCGACCGCGACCGCCTTTCTCGCTTCGACATCTGGTGTGGGAAGCGGCTGCTGGCCGGTGGCGTGAGCCACCAGAGCGTCGATCAATCGTGGGTTGACGGAGGTGACCAAATGGCGAACAACCAATTCGTTCAGTTGGCAGATCCGGTTCAGTTCGTTCACTCGGCGGCTTTCCCCACGGAAGTAAACCAGCCAGTAGGTTCCCTTCTGATGGCCGTCGATTGGGTAGGCCAAACGCTGCTCGGCCCAAAGCCGACTGACGAGGATTTCCCCACCAATCTGCTCGATCATCTCTTTGACCGACTGAGCGGCGGCATTGGGATCGCGCGAATAGCGGTTGCTGTCCAGAATGAACAGGCATTCGTAATTGTGAGCTGGCAACTTGGCGTCTCCTGGTAATGGCTGCGACCGATGGTTCAATCGTTGCGGTTGTGTCGATTCATGCAGGTGTCGATCCCCAGTCCGACCCAGTCGGCGGCTGCATCGACCGCTCTCTGAATCGCCAGATCCACCTCCGGTTGTTCCTGCTTCTTGAAACGGCTCAGGACGTAATCGGCGGCGTCCCACCCCGAGGGTACGGGGTCAATGCCTATTCGAAGCCTTGGAATCTCCTGGGTGCCCAGCACTTGCAGAATGTCTGCTAGTCCTTTCTGACCCCCGCTGGACCCCTTGGCTCGAATCCGAATTCGCCCTAACGGCAAATCCAGATCATCGCAGATCACGAGGATCTGGGATGCCGGGATTTTAAAAAACTTTACCAGTTGTCCGACCGCTCGGCCGCTACAGTTCATGAAGGTCTGCGGCCACAGCAAGTGACCACGGCGACCTTGAATCTCAACTGCCTGCCAAAGGCTATCGAACTTGCTGGATGGATTTCCAGCGCCGAACTGCTTGGACAGCCGATCGACTACTGCAAACCCGATGTTGTGTCTTGTCTCCTGATACTTGCTTCCTGGATTCCCCAGGCCGACGATTCCCCAAGCTTCTCCTCGAATTGCCGCAAATGCAGCCGGTGAATTGCCGGGGGAGGGCAGCGACTGGCCGGAGCCATCCGATTTGCCGCTACCCATAATGCCAGCCCTTCAGGTTGTGCCAGCCCTTCAGGTTGTGCCAGCCCTTTCGGTCGAGGAGTGATGCACCGCTGTGTAGGCAGGTGATCGTCCCACCGCCTCGCTATCTACTTCTTGTCCTTCTCGTCTGCTGCGGCCTTCTCCTTGCGGATCAACTCCGGTTCCGCACCCGTCGCGGTCGCTGCCTCGTCCGATGCAGCCGAAGGAACGACGACCTGCACAATCACTTCGTTGGCAGGAGTCACTGTGACGGCGCCCGCCGGCAGCTCCACTTCGCCAGCGTGAATCGCCTGTCCGACCTGCAACTGAGACACATCCACCACAATGTGCTCAGGCAATTGACCGGCTGGACATCGGATCGCCATCTGATGCGATTGAAAACGCAGCTGTCCACCCTGCGACAAACCAATCGCCTCTCCATGCAGGACGACCGGCAACGTGACGTCGACCAATTCGGTGGCAGAAACACGAGCGAAGTCGAGGTGGATGACCTCGTTGCCCATGCTGTCCCACTGCACGTCTCTCACCAAGGCAGTGTCCTTGATGGCGCCGGTCAAATTGACCAGCCGAGCACCGCTCTTCAGCAATTTTGCAACGGTTTCTTCGCGGAGCGACAGAAGGACATTCGCCTCCCCGTGTCCGTATAGAATCGCAGGCACCAGCCTCTTGCCACGCAGCTTCATCACCTGACGGGTTCCCACCGCGTCGCGAACATCGGCTTCAATCGTTTCAATCATGGTTCACTATTCCAGCGTGACTTCCGGTCGCTCGACGCGTCCCTCGACGGCGCCCATCTTTCTTGATACCCCCACCAAGAATCGACCCGCAGTGCCAAGGTCGCTACCGACCTCGCCACAGCCAGCCAAGTAAACTCGCGATGCATAGCATCCAACGATCCCGCCACCAGGAGGGTAGAGGGAGTTGTTTCAGTCCATTTGGTTTGGGGAAACCGGAAAGTATGACGAAAAACAGGAGGGTCGCAAGTCCAAAACCCGCAGGACAAACGCCGCATGGTATTTTCTCGTATTCCCTTTCGGGGGGGATTGCCCCGCTGGGGTTGGAAGCTGGGGTACGGCGGGCATAATAGGGGCGTGGGCTTGCTGGCGAAAGAACATATCAAGGTTGGGAACCGGTTGCGAGATAGGCCCCGCTGGGGAAGGTCCTTTGGTACCGGGGGCCCGAGGGTGTGTGGAAACTGAGTCGTTTTGGGAAGAGTGGACACAATGGCAAAGAAAAGGGCGGAGTTGTCCTACATCGAACCGATCGGGGCACGCGTCCTGGTGCTTAAGGATGAGCCGAAGCGTCAGACCAAGGGGGGGATTGCACTCCCGGATGTCGCCGAGATTCCGACCATCACGGGGCGAATCGTGACGATCAGTCGGCAGGTGGAGCATGACGAGGACATGCCGCTGCGGCAGTACGACAAAATTCTATTCCACCCCAAGAACGCCATTCCTGTCGATCTCGAGCAGAACAACCAACTGTTCGTTGTACCGGTGGAAGATATCGTCGCCGTCTTCCGCAGCGGACCTCCGGAGGATACTGCGGAGGATTGACTTCGGCAGATCGGCAAGCGGTCGCCGTTCTTTGGCGCTTGAACGCAGCGAAGGCCTGCCCGCAAATGCTGGGCTGCATTCCCGGGAGCCGACATGACGAGGTGCAGGGCGAAGGGTGCAGGTCCAGCAAAAAGGTGCCTGGGAGAGTCAGCCGCCACAGAAGATTCATCGGCGGCCGCTACGAGATCTTGTGCCACCCCGAGGACTACTCCCTTTCGGCTCCAAACATCTGGCTGATCGATTTGTTATGGTGGATTCGCTTGATCGCTTCCGCCAGCAGTGGGGCCACCGACAGCACCGTCATCTTGGGGATGATTTTGTCTGGGGTCAGCGGGATGGAATTGGTGATGACGACGGTGTCGATGGGAGCTTCCCTCAGGCGCCCAATCGCGGGTCCACAGAGGACTCCATGAGTCGCAGCGACATGGATCTGTTTGGCCCCCGCCTCATGGACCAGCGTGGCGGCTCCGCAAATGGAGCCAGCGGTGCTGATCATGTCGTCGAACATGAGGCAGATTTTCCCTTCGATCGGTCCACCGATGATGTTCTTCTGTCGCGTTTCCATCGCGTTGTCGCGACGTTTGTCGACGATCGCCAGTTTGCCCCCCATTCTCTTGGAGTGCCCGATGGCTCGTTTGATACTACCTTCGTCTGGGCTGACGACCACGATTTCCGAGGGGTCGATTCCCATCGCCAAAAAATGCTGATTGAGTACTGGAGCGGCGTAGAGGTGATCGACCGGAACATCGAAAAACCCTTGGATCTGCGGTGCGTGCAGGTCCATCGTCAGGACGCGATCGGCACCGGCACGCGTGATGATATTCGCTGCCAGCTTGGCGGTGATCGGCACTCGGCCTTCATCTTTGCGATCTTGTCGGGCGTAACCGAAATAGGGAATGACTGCAGTGATTCTCGCCGCACTGGCTCTCTTGCAACTGTCGATCATGATCAACAGTTCCATCAGGTTGTCGTTGACAGGGGGCGATGTGGGCTGGATCAGATAGACGTCGCGCCCTCGCACGTCGTCTTCGATCTTGCAGAAGTTCTCCCCGTCCGGGAATTTACCCAGCGAGATCGATCCGATATCCAGATGAAGGAATTGGCAGATGTCGCGCGAAAGCGCCAAGTTGGCTCGCCCACTAAAAATCTTTAGCTCGCGCATGGATAGCCCATCTCCTTCATGGCCGCTTCCACCAGTTTGAGTTCATCGAGGGTGTTGATGCTGAGCGACTCACAGGGCTCCAGTTCCGCCCTGGCTTCCACCATGTAGCCGCGGTCCATCATCAGCGAGGGGCAATCGGTCAGGTAGTATTCTCCCTGAGCATTCTGATTCCCCAAGGCTGCCAAAGCCTCCAGAAGTGGCTGGACGCGAAACAGGTAGGTGCTCATGTTCACCTCGCGAATCGCCTTCTGCGATTCGGTCGCGTCCTTCTCCTCGACGATCCCCGAAAATCTCCCCTCGGCGTCTCGGAGGATCCGCCCCAAACCCTTCGGATTTTCCTTGATCAGCGTCCCCAATAAACAGGCGGCATCCGATCCGGAAAAGCGGTCAAGAAGCCGCATCAGGGAGCTGGATTGGACCATCGGCGAATCGCCGGCCACCACCAACACCCTACCCGAATGCTCCTTCAGATAAGGAATCGCCATCTGCACGGCATGGCCGGTCCCCAATTGCTGCTCCTGCAAGGCGAAGCGAACTCCCGCCCGACCGCTCAGTTCCTCCTGCACCAGATCGGCGCGGTAGCCGACCACGACGATCTTTTGTTCCACCCCAGCGCGGTCCAGTGCGTCGAGCACCCAGTGGATCATGGGGCGGCCATGCACTGGAAAAAGCACCTTCGGCAGGTCGCTTTGCATGCGAGTCCCCCGCCCTCCTGCAAGCACGACGGCCATCGTGCTCTTCTCTGCATCCCCCGTTTCCACTGCGTTCACCTCGCTGCTTTCCCTCTGTCTTCCCTGGAATGTTTGGACGTGGAAGGTGGTTCCAGAGCCCCTGGCGGCTCCCGGTGGTGTGCCACCTCCAGAAGCCTGGGATGCTCGAGCAACCAAGAGGTTTCCGCCAAAACCTCCTGCTATTTCTTCCGGGGTGCCATTTTGCCAGCCAAGTCAGCGGTTGAATAGCCAGGGGGGGAAGGAACCGCAGCGCGATTCGGCGATTTCGAAAACCAGCGAGGCAACGGGAGTCGAAGCGGAGTTCCAGGGGGGGCGGCGGCCGGGGAACCGTTGACCTTCTGGCTGCGAACCACTATTTTCATCCACCAGACCGCGGGCATAGGTGCGATGACACCCGATCGAGCGATCTGGATCAGGAAGTCCACGGGCGACCATCCCGTTCGTCGTGGTTGCTTTGAACTCTTGGTCCCATTTTTTTGAACATCCGCTAGAAGGACTTGAATCATGGCAGGTACCGAACGGCAGAGAGAGCTGCGTCGCCGACGACATCGCAAACAGAAGTTGGCGGTGTTTTCGCGTAAGGCAAAGAAGGCTTCCAAAAGCGAAAAGTTGGTGTTGGCGGACAAGATCCGTCGGCTGACGCCGGGCTGCGAACACGTGCTGTCCAATTTGGGCATCCGAAGCTAACCACGCGCTGACGCTCTGGCTTTGTCGAGCGTCACTTGGGCAGGTATCCCTGCGACCAAGATCATGCTTCGGATTCAGGAAGCTCACCCCTCGCGGTCTGGAACCTCAGAAAACTCCCGGCGCCCTGAAGCCGGGAGTTTTTCTTTTTCGATTCCCGGCGGAGTGGTGTCCTTGCTTGGAAGCAATGCCCCAAGCCTTCTCGTCCGCTGCTAGGACGGTCGGTGCCTTGTCACTCAATAGCCGAATCCGATGCGCACGACGAAGGCATCCTCCAGGTCGGTATTGTCTTCGGTCCGCTTTTTGAAAAGAAGTTCGCGGTTGAAGACATAGCCTCCTTCGATGAACCCCACGCGTTGCCCACGCCGAATCTGATCGTTACGACCCCATTCGATCCCCACCGCCACACGCCAGTCGTTGATATCGATCCGGTCCTCTTCGCCCGATGCGCGAGTCACCGTCCAGGCGCCGCCGCCGTAGTAGCCAGTCGCATACCACCAGACGTCGTTGGTTCCCCACGTCGAAAGGTAGTGCTCGATCTTCGGTTCCGGGAAAAAAATGTCGATCCGCGAATTCGGATTGGGGGTCCATAGGATCCCGCCCGCTGGAATCAGCACGTACCGATTCCGATCGATGTAGTAGATGCCAGCGCGAGCCGTGCAGTTGGGTGTTAGCCGCAAGCGGCCAAACGCTTTCCCCATGATGCGGTAGCTGTCGCTAACCAGCGTGTCGAAATCGGAGAACACTCCCGTGCGCAGTCCCAGGTCAAACCCCACCGTCAAATTGGGGTCCGATTCCCAGCCCAAATCGACAAAGGCGCTGTAGAGCTGGCCCGGAAGATCGGCTGTCGGTTTCGTGGGGCCATCCAGTAGATGGATCGAGAAGGACGGGACGATGTAGAGCGGCTGGGTGCAGCCCAAGAACTGGGGAACGTGGAGGACTAGCGACACATCCCCGTCGTGCTGTTGCAGCGATTCGGGGTCGTCATCTCCCGAAATCCAGGTGTATCGAAATCGAGGTCCTAGGCAGCATCGAGATGCGCTGTAGGCAGTTGGATTGGCGATCAGTGGGCCAGTGCCGTTCCAGTTCCCCCAGCTGCTGGTGGTCGTCGGCTGCACCCCCCAACCACTGGCACCCCAGGGATCTGCCGCCCAACTTCCTGGATACGTTCCCCCAGGGTAGCCACCGGTCGGGTAGGTTGGGTACCCGGCCCCTGGATAGTATCCAGCTGGTGCTGCGGAAGTGGCCGTCGCGCCACTGGGGTACCAACCACTGGATCCGGTCACCGGCACCATCCCGTTGGGTACGATCGCGCCGCCAGGATTGTAATAGCCTCCAGGTGCCCCGTAGGTTCCTGGAGCCCCATACGTCGCGCCGGGCATCGGCGGATAGCCCGTCGCCGGCCAACCGGCACCATAGGGATTTGCCGATGTGGGCACGGTCGCCGTAGGTACCTGGTTCATCGGATAGATGCCAGGATTGGTCGGGTAGCTGGTTCCGGGGGTGGGGTACCAATTGGCCGATGTGGACGCAGGGGCCGTATTGGGACGCAGGGTCGCAAATGGGTCGATCCCCGCAGGCGATGCCCCAGGATAGACGCCTCCCGGAGCCGCCAGGGAAGGTGGTGCCGGGTAAGGGCCACTCCCCGATGGATAGACACCCGGCGGAACACCCGTCGGGGCTGCCGCCGTCGGAGTCACCGGGGAGCCATAGCTGGCAGGTGGGGCTCCAAAGGTGGAGGGTAGGGGCAGAGATGAAGAGGGGAGCACGGAGACAGGGGCATTGGACTGCGGAATCGAAGGGATGGGATACTGACCCAGGGCAAGAGGGCCGCTAGCACCAGGATCGCCAAGAAGTATGGCAAAGCAGAGAAAGACCATCCAGCGGACTCCAGCCCCGCCACAGGCCCAGCCCTCTCCTCCTGCCTCGGCTTGACGGCCTTCCTTGGCCATGGACTGCCTTCCCGAAGAGACCCTAGTTTCAGGGGGTTTCAGGCAGTCGCCTGCGCTGTCCGGTCTCGGCCGGTCGTTCCACCCTTCGCAGGCGGTGTAATTAGCGACCGACAGACGGTCAGGTCAAGGCAACTTTAAGAATTCTCAAGATTTCCGTTGAATCGCTCACTTCCCCCTCACTTCCCGGTCCAAAACCGTCGATAGATGAGATTGCTAGCCAAAGGGATCGGCCGGGGATTGGCCCAAAATCGTTGCCTGCCCTCGCACTGCTGATTATCCTTACAAGAACGACTCGCTTCTCCAGTTGCCCTATTTTTGCCAGCCGATGAGCGGCGGTCTACCGCACCTGACTGTCTCGATTTGAGGACTGCGACCCATGAATTGCCGATTCCGTTTGCGTTGGCTTACCCAGGTCGGGATGGCGCTCTGCACCGCGCTGCTGATCCCCTCGCTTCTGCTTGCTCAAGGCGGCGGCGGTGATGGCGGTGGCGGTGGCGGTGACGGAGGTGGGGATGGCGACGATGTTCCGCCAGTGGCTGGTGTGGAAGTCGACGCCGAAGGGGTGCTGCGCGTTAGTCGGATCGATCCGCAACTGATCTACGCTCAGCGCGCCGCGGCACGACAAAGTCGCCCCAAGGCTTTGCAGGCAGCAAGCCAACTCCGCAAAGTATCGCTCAATCGACTGGAATCGGCCGTTGCCGCACGGTTGGAAGCTGGCAAACTGCCAAGTCGCGACATGATGACATTGGCTGGACTCACTCGCATCGAATACGTCTTCTACCTCCCCGAAACCCAGGACATCGTCTTGGCAGGCCCTGCCGAGGAAGTCGATGTCGATGCCACCGGCCGACTGGTTGGCTTCGGCTCCGGTTCCCCCACACTGCGTTTGGATGACCTGATCGTCGCTTTGCGCACCTTCGGTCCAGAGGCCAAGCGGGGCGTCGTTGTCGGCTGCTCCATCGATCCCACTCAGGAAGGGCTCCAGCGGATGCAAGCCTTCCTGAACCAGTTGGGTGGTCAGGTAGGGGGCAAATCGGACGTTGCGATCGCCAACGCGCTTCGGAATCATCTCGGCTATCAGAAGGTGACAGTCCATGGAGTCCCCGCTAGCACCCACTTTGCTCAAGTGCTTGTGGAAGCGGATTACCGTATGAAGCTGATTGGAATCGGGCTCGACAAACCATTGCCTCAATTCACCAGCTGGGTGGAGCGTGCCAATCCGTCCTCGCGGAAGGCCAATCAGATGCAGCGATGGTACTTTGTTCCCAACTACGATGCGGTCAAGGTCAGCCCCGATCGCAACGCGCTGCAACTTGATGGCATCGGCGTCAAGCTGGTAGGGGAAGACGAATTCGTCTCCCAGACCGGTGTCCGTGCCTCTGCAGGTTCGACTCAGGATCGTGCCAGCCAGGGCTTCACCAAGGAATTCAGCGTCAAGTACGAAGCGATCGCTAAGGCCAATCCGATCTACATGGAAATGCGGAACCTGTTCGATCTGACGATCGCTGCTGCGTTCATCCAGACGTCGGAGCTCTACGGGAAGGCCAACTGGAGCTTGGGAGCTTTCGCCGCAGAAAGCAAGCTGCCCGTTCAGGGCAAGATGGCACCGACTCAGGTCGAGTCGGCTGTCAACGCCGTATGGCGTGGATCGACTCTGATGACGCCCATCGGTGGCGGGGTCACCATCGCCACCAAGAGTCTGCTGAAAGACCAGGCAGCGATCGATGAGGCGGTCGGTCAGCAGGCCAGCAAGTCAGCTCCTGCAAGTGACTTGGCGGAAGGCCGCTGGTGGTGGGACTGATCGAGCGACCTGGTAACACCTGTTGAAACGATCGTCGTTTCAACAATCGACCAACGAAAAAACCTCCGGCAGCTCCGGAGGTTTTTTCCTAGCTCCATTCGGCAATTCCTTGGGGTCGTATTCGTCTGGCCGACCGAAGTTGGCAGATGGTGTCGTAGGGGCAAGAGCGACGGATACAAGGCGTGCGATGGATCCCACCCTCCCTGATACAGGGTGACTGGGTGCTATGGCCACCGGCATTTCTTGAAGTCGCGGCAGTGAAGTGATCGCAACTCACACAATTTCCAGATCCCTTTTTTTTATGGGGCTATCGATCCTGAAGCCATTGCTGTAGCGTCGTCAGATCGCGTACCGTCGCATCGATCCGGTCTGGAAGAAGACGATCGGGCTGGTGATCGATATGCTCCATATGAAGCGATAGCGGCACCTTCAAACCGTCTCGGAGCACCTTTCGAAAAAAAGCCTGAACGTGAGGGCCTTGCCCTAGCGGCACGTCCCGCGCCTCCCCTCGCTCTACCACGGCATCCTTCAGAAAAATCGCTCCGATGCGCTCCTTCATCCGTGCATAGAGGGTTTCCCAGGAGCTGGTGGCTTCCACCGTTGTGTGTCGGAGATCGAGCGCCAGGGCCATTTGTTGCACCGGTAGATCGCGGAAGACTTCGAGGAGATCCAGCACCGGAGCGCCGACGTAGCCCGCCCCAGCATGATTCTGATAAAGGGCTGTGATGCCTAGTACCTTGCAGACGTCGGCTAGCGACTTTGCCTGCCCAGCAAATTGTTCTAGTTGCGGGAGCAGAGGTCGCGATAAATCGTACTTGTAGTAGGCCATCCGGAAGTACTTGACCCCTTCCTTGGAAGCCACTTCCAGTACCCTCGGAACGTCGGGATGGTCGCCCCGATGGATGTCGGTGGTCAGGATATGGAAGTGGCGGTTGCGAACTCTCAGTGCTTCCAAAAGCCGTGGCAACTTCTCGGCTGCTTCCGTCGGTTCTACTTGGCCCCCCTGCCTGACCGTTGCCTCGATTCCTGCAACTGGCCAGCTCCCAATCAGCTCCGCTAGGTTCTGAATCTCCATCCTTTGAAACGGCTTCGCAAAGACGCAGATTCGCACCGCATCCGCAAGGGATTCACTTGCCCAGGCAGCTTGGGGTGCCTCCGACTGCCACCGAGGCAGGCAGTATCCAGCTCCAAGCCCCAGAAGTTGCCTCCGATTCCATCGGAACCAGGAGGCACGCTGCGAAACAGAAATCATGCCATCCTGCATCTGGGCTCCCCCGCCTAGAAAAACGCCAAAAGCTGACGGCCAGTTCCTGGTGTTCCTGTCGTTAAGTTCGACCTATTCGGTTCGATCGATTCGAGCGGCCTATTGCGGCAAGTGGCCGAACGAAATTCATGCACGAAGTTGCCTCAAGTGTACTATCATGGGAGGAAATCGCAATCGAATCATAAGCTGGCGGGGGCGAGTGTGATTTACTTGACTCCATGTAGCTCTTGCGTCCACTCCTTTGTTTTCAAGGCGTCGTGCCGTGAATTCCGTAGGCATCATCGGTTTGGGATATGTCGGGCTGCCATTGGCGAAAACCTTCGTCACGTCGGGGGTGCCAACCTATGGCTTCGATATCGATGCAAACAAAATCAACCTGCTCCGCCGCGGGCAAAGTTACATTCGGCATCATGATGCAAAATGGCTGACCGATGCGATCAAGTCAGGGAGCTTCATTCCTACCGAGGATATGAAGCGATTGAGCGAACCGGATGCGATTTTGATTTGCGTTCCAACGCCTCTGACCAAGTCCCGAGACCCTGACCTTTCCTACATCGAATCGACAGCCGAAGCGATTGCGGCTGCCTTGCGACCAGGTCAACTGGTAGTACTGGAGAGCACCACTTACCCCGGTACGACGCGTGAGGTGGTCGCTCCCATCCTCGATCGATCGGGGCTTCGGTGCGGCACCGACTACTTCCTCGCTTTCAGTCCCGAACGAGAGGACCCAGGCAATCCCTCTTTTTCGACGCAGACGATCCCTAAAGTCGTCGGCGGGATGGATCCGCTGAGTCTTGAGAAGGCCGTCGCCATCTATTCGCGAGCGATGAAGCAAGTTGTTCCTGTCTCGTCATGCGAAGTGGCCGAAGCATGCAAGATTTTGGAAAACACCTACCGCAGCGTCAACATCGCGATGGTCAACGAACTGAAAGTGCTCTTCTTGTACCTGGGGATCGATATCTGGGAAACGATCGATGCCGCCAAGACCAAGCCGTTCGGCTTCCAGGCATTCTATCCTGGCCCGGGGCTGGGTGGCCATTGCATCCCCATCGACCCGTTCTACCTCACCTGGCTGGCTCGTTGTCATGAACTGCCAACGCGATTCATCGAACTGGCCGGCGAAATCAATACGTCGATGCCGCGTTTCGTCGTCGACCGAACGGCCGAAGCACTCAACACGCTCGGCAAGCCAATTCGGGGAGCCAAGATCGGAATTCTCGGAGTCGCCTACAAAAAGGATATCGATGACCCGAGGGAAAGCCCAAGCTTCAAGTTGATGGAACTGCTTGGGGAACGCGGTGCCCAGCTGAGTTACTCCGACCCGCATATTCCCAATCTGCCCGCCATGCGTTCCTTCGATGTCCCCGCCCTTTCCTCTCAGCCCCTTTCAGCTGACTACCTCCAACAACTCGATTGCTGCATCATCGCCACCGATCATTCGGCATTCGATTACCGGTTGATCGTCGATGCCTCCAGCATGGTGATCGACACCCGAAATGCGACTCGAGGCATTCCCGACCCGAATGGGAAGGTCTGGAAGAGCTAATTGGGGATTCCAGAAACCACGATGACCAGTCCGCCTGCAGCGAGATTTCTGCTCCCCGCAGGCTCGCATGCCAGCGGTCGGGAAGCAATGCCAAGGCACCCGCATCGCGGGTGCCTCTGAGCCGACGGGACGACCTCTTTGCCTAGGGCAGATGGGGTCGGTGTGAGCTACGAGAGTCGATTTGGAGTGGGACTCCGGCTGCCTATCGCGTCCCTCATCGTACGATCGCAGATGCTACGATCCGGCTCGCCGCATCGGTGGGCTTTGGCTAGGCCCAAGCGAACTGTCGTCGGAATCGACCCCAGCTTCCCGAACGCCACGGCGGTTGAAGTAGGGGTGATCCGGAAGGTTTAGCTGCGGCAGAACGGGGACGAAGCGGACTTGGCCGTCTTCGAAAAGGATATTGATCCCTCTGCCACCGTGGACCAGCCACTGATCTCGCCCCTCATCCTCTAGGGGACTGTCGGCCAGGATGGCGTAGTTCTCCCTGCCATCCAACCTGGGTGCCGAATAAACACCCTCGGACCAGTAGCCCAGATTGTACGCGTAGCTTCCACCAGCAAGCTGCTGCCAGTAGCTCTGGAAATGATCCGTTGCCTCCTTCATCACACTCTCGGAGGGCAGGCTTCCCTGCACCAACCAGAGCCCACCTAGAGACGGGCACCACAACTGGCCCGCATCGTCCAGAATCCCGGCATCATTCAATTGCAACGCATAGGATCCAGCGAACGACATCGGCCCCTGCAAGGCGATCTGAGGCAGATGACGCTGTGGACTGAGGCTGGCAAACTGCGACAGGGAGAACCCCAGCTGCGCCAAATTCCGGCTGCATTGTTCCCGCCTTGCCTGCTCCCGCGATTGCATCAACGCGGGCAGCAGCAGGCCAATGCAGATCGCGACGCCCAGTGCCATGCCTGCGAAATCCCACCAACCTTGGCGTTCGGTTCGCGACAGGGTTTCCTGCGCGGCCAGGGGGCGAAGGGGCGCGGAAGAGGCGGAATCGCTGGCGCCGACAGGCTCTCCAGACTCCATCGGAGACGCTGCAGCAATCGCATCCAGCGTTCGATCCGCCAATCCTTCGGGAATCGGTTGATCGTCGACTGCGTCGGCAAAAGGCATTAGCCTCTGCTGTAGCTCCAAAAGCCGCTCCCGAAGCTCCTCCGACTCAGCGACCCGCTGCGCCAATTGCGACATGGAGGGTGCGTCTAGCGCCCCTAGAAGAAACCCCAGCAGAGTTTCATCCGAGATCGAATTGGCTTCGTAAGAATCCATCGTCTACTTTTACCGCCTCAGGGCCATCCGAGACATCGTCCGATGTCGCTTTTCGGTCGCCTCACGCTCGCAGCAAGTCAGCACGGCGGCCTCTTATATGAAATTCCTACGCCTGGAGAGCTAGCCAGGTTCACCTCCACGACACCCGATCTCTGTGTGGAATTTTCCCTCCCCCCCGTCCGAAAGGCAAATCCCCATCGTCTCTCGGCTTGCTTTTCCGCATCCTGTCAAAAAAATCGCCCGGAAGGGGCGGGCCATCGCAGGGATCAAGAGGTCAGAGTTCGGCCCTTTCCCAACCACTTTTCTCATGCGTGCGAGGTGATTTTCTTCTGGTAAAAAAGGGTACCTCCCAACCCTGGTCCCCCCTGAACTTGAGCAAATCCGGCGCGATGATACAGTGCCCTCGCCGAACGATTGTGCTCCAGTACCTCCAGGGTGATCTTCCCCACTCCCCACTGCCCGGCCTGCATTTCGATAGCCGCCAGCAGCTTCCCGCCGACTCCCTGACCTCGGTGAGCGGCGATCACCACCAAGTCGTGGATGTTGAGCGTTTTTTTTCCCATGAAGGTTGAGAAACCGAGGAAGCAGATTCCCATGCCAACCGGCGTGGTACCGTCCCAGGCCAAAAAAACTCGTGATGTGGGTGTCTCCTGAAGCCCTGGGATCAGAGCCGCCATGACCGACCCAGGAAGGGGCTCCCCATTTCCCGTCGGCTCGATCGCATACGCCGCTAGCATCGCCTCAATCGCTCGCTGATCGACCAAGCTTTGCAAGTCCGCCAACCGAATCTCCATCGACAATCCTACAACTTTCTGAAGTAGTTCCTGCCCCCGCCGAAGGATCTCCTTCCACGGCCCACCAGGCTACTCTGGTGGTGCTGTCCAAGTCATCGCTCGTGAGTGCCCAGGCACCACGGTGCGCGGATATGGCAGGCTGACTGAAAAGCTCATTCTACGCGAAGCGATCGTGACTCGGGCTGTTCGGCATTTCAGCAGAATCCATCGAGGTCAACACCGTTGGCCATCGCAGGTAGCTTGCTACAATGTGCGGCCGTCTTCTTGTCCCCGCCATGGAGTTCCTAGTCCTGTCGGTTTCATCAACGTTTCCAAGCCACCCGACGCCTTCTTGACCGGTCCCTCGGGTCCCATTCCTCTGCAATGGGAAGGCGATCAACCCATGCACGCCACTGCAGATCCCAGTCCCCGGCCGTCGCACTTCCATACGATCGGGGAGTCCACGTGATGAGGGAGCGCGGAACTACAGGCGATCGACCGGTCACTTACGCGATCGGTGCCAGCTGCCGCTCCCTGGCTCAATCGTTGGTCCAATGGAGCGATCTGCGAGGTGCATGCGATCAGTTTGCCGATCGGGATCTCCCCTGCCCTTCCCTGGTCCCCGCAGGGCGGTTGTTGCGAACTGCCAAGCCACCGTCATCCCACCGCTCCTCGCTGCCGTGGCTGTTTCTGGCAGGTGGGATGGAGCATCACCGCAGCACGCTTCGGTGGCTTAGGGAAGTCATCCCCCTGGCGGCGCCCAGTCTTCCGACGATGGCCCGCCTGCGCACCCTTCGCGCCTGGCAGCGCTGGACGCGGAGATCCGGGTGCCTCTTTCCGCAAACCGTTCCTCTGCGATCTCAGCTTCCCAGCCCCCGAGAGAATGGCTTGAGCGACGTCGATCCACGATGGCTGATCAAATCACTGCATCACGCGGGCGGATTCCATGTCACGCCGTGGCAACCGGCGATGTCTTTCGCTCCTTCCCGGCACTTGCTGCTGCAGCGTTGGGTCGATGGAAAAAGCGTTGGGACCTTCTTCCTGACCCGCCCTGGCCATGTGCAGTTTCTTGGCTGTGTCGAGCATTGGGGGGCGGAGCATCTCCCAGCTCCGGTACCTTATGCCTTCCGTGGTGGTTGGGGGCCAGCACCGCAGCGACAGGACGTTTGCGATCGTTGGATTCGTTTCGCTGAAGTGGTTCAGGAAGACTTGCCAGCCCTAGGGCTGTGGCAGGCCGATTGGATCGTTCCCGAACAGGGGCCTCCGGTTCTCTTGGAAATCAACCCAAGATGGACCGGGCTGACGGAGCTAGTGGAACGATGGAGCGGTCAGAATCTCAGCCAGGCCCACTGGCGATGCCTGACAGGAAAGCCAAGTGAGGATCTCGCTCTATTTTTGGATAGGGAGCCATCTACCGATCTGTTGTGGGGCAAATCGATTCATTATGCAAGGTCCACCGCGCAGGTCGACTCCCCCACGGCGCAGTGGTTCTGGGATCATCGCTTTCAGGTAGCGATCGTTCCCGCCAGTCCTGCGACCGGTCTGTGCTATCTAGCCGATCTGCCCTATCCCGCCACGACGATCGCCGAGGGAGCCCCGATCTTGAGCGCCGTCACCGTCGGTGCCTCCCCGAGTCATCTACTTGCAGCCGCTGCCAACTTCGATCGGGAACTCCATCAGCGCCTGCTTCGCGGGAAAAACTCTGCAGCGGTTTCACCAGGGAGTCGCTGAATTCGAAAGTGGAGTGTCATGCGGTTTCGTTGGATCTAGGGAACCGGTTCGGTGGGCAGTTTGCGCAGTTGCAAATCGCGGAATTGCACTCGGGTGACACCATCCCCATGGATCTGGACTGCGATCCGTCCTGTGCGGGGAATCGAGGGGTCGGTTTCGCGATAATCGACCGTTTGGACTCCATTCAACCACAACTGGATCCGGTCTCCTTGGGCACGGATCCGGTAGTGGTTCCAGTCATCCTTCTTCAGCGCCTGCTGCAACACCTTCGGATCGGCCACGGCGAGAAACTTGTTGCGTCGACTTTCGTCGTAAAGCGATCCGTCGTAGCCCGCGCCCAAATCGGCTTGGTAGCCCGTCATCTCATGATGATCGGCGATCCGCTGCGAGCGGAACTGGACACCGCCGTTGACGAACCCTTCGGTCCCCTCAATTCGATACTTGAGCTGCAGTTCGAAGTCACCGAACTCCTCCAGCGTGCAAAGAAACTCATTGCGCGGAAACCGTTTGTCCAGCGAGCCGGCTACCAGCGCGTCGTTCTCGATTCTCCAAAACTCTTTGCGATCCTCCTCCCAGCCACGCCACGATTTCCCATCGAAAAGGCTGTACCAGGCTTTTGCCGTGGTTTCGATCGTCGAGGAAGGCTCTTGGGCTATCACTCTTCGGTCGCCCTCCCCTGCAACCGAAAGGAATATCCATACAGCCAGATTGGCTACAAGACATGGGATAGCCAGGCGGGGGAATGTGGTCACCATGAGCGGAGTCCTGTTGGAAAGTGAGCTGTCCCAAGGGAGTGTTTCACCCCAGCAATTGTAGACCAAAACCACCCCTGTCACGAAGCGTATCCGGAGGCCGGTATCCCGCGATTCGCTCGGTTTTTCATGGTATGCCAGCGGCATCGTTATCTTGTACGTGCGGTCTGCGAGGCACTAAATCTGGGGTGCCCATGGCATCGGGCGATCGACTTGCTAGGATGCCTGATTCGCCTTCCAATGGAGGCGATGATGGGGCGAGCGGAAGGATGTGGATGGAGTGATCGGATTCGGCGAACGCCGAAGGTCAGGAGGAGTGATGTCGGGGGAGGTAAAGAATTTCCGCAAGGATGGCGCGGTCAAGAAGCCGATTTCTTTTTCTGAGCTTCAGGATCGCAGTCCTCCGTACGATCTTCAGGCCGAGGCGGCTGTGCTGGGATCGATGATGATCGATCCTCGGATCGTCAATGATCTGTTGCTGGAAATTCGGGAAGAAGACTTTTACGATTCGGCCCATCAAAAGATCTTCGCCCACATCAAATCGATCTACGACGAAGGGCGGTCGATGGATCCGATGATCCTCGCCAACTCGCTCAAAAAGAGAGGGCAGTTGGATGAGGTGGGGGGAGTGGCGATGCTGGCCGATCTTGCTCGGTCGGTTCCCCACGCAGCTCATGCCTCGTTCTATGCCAAGATCGTTGTCGATAAGGCCGTACTGCGCCGCTTGATCGATACCTCCAGCGAGATTCTCCATGAGGCGTATGGAGGGACGACGGAAGTCAGTGAGTTGGTGGCGACTGCTGAGGCGAAGATCCTGAAAGTTCAGGACGAACGGAACGCCACCGCCACCTCCAGCATTTCCGATGTCCTCAAGGAAGCGATGAAGCGGATCGACGCACGTCTCCGAGGGGAAAAACTGGAAGGGGGTGTCATGACCCACTTCGCCGATTTCGACAAAATGACCGGCGGCCTGCACAATGGCGAACTGGTGATCCTCGCCGCGCGTCCCAGCATGGGCAAGACAGCCCTGGCGATGAACATCGCCGAACATGCAACGCTCCGGGGAAAAGCTCCGGTCCTTTTTGTCAGCCTGGAAATGTCGGCCATCGAACTGGCCGATCGACTCCTCTGCTCCGTCGCTCGCGTCAACGGCAGCCGACTTCGCAATGGAACGATTTCCTCCGAAGATCGCCAGCGACTCGTCAGCTCGGCCATGCAGATCTCTCAAGCGCCGCTCTTCGTCGACGACTCTCCAAGTCGTTCGGTCAGCGAAATCGCCGCCGTGGCACGACGCATCGATCAGCAAGTCAAACAGAAGCACGGGCATCTGGGCCTGATCGTCATCGACTACTTGCAGTTGATTGAGCCAGAGAATCAGCGAGATCCCAGGCAGGAGCAAGTCGCCAAGATCGCTCGAAGACTGAAAATCCTCGCTCGCCAACAACAAGTCCCCGTCCTCTGCCTCGCACAGCTCAATCGACAGGCTGAAGAAGGGAAGGACCACACGCCGCGACTCAGCCACCTCCGGGAATCGGGAGCGATCGAACAGGATGCGGACGTCGTGATGTTCGTCCATCGCGAAGAGTACTATCATCGCGGTGAAGCCGCCACACAGTACGCCGGCCAGGCTCAGATCATCATCGCCAAACAGCGCAATGGTCCGATCGGCGAAGTCGATCTGCTCTGGGAACGTGAGTACACGCGATTCCTTGATAAGGCCCCCGAACGACTTTCGGAATTCGATGGCTACTCTGGGTTTTCCTCCCCAGGTGGCTTTTAGACTCCCCGAAGGTGCCTACTCGCCAGTGGTTAGTTCCATCCCAGCCAGGTAGCCCGGCGACTCGCACAACGGACTTCCACCGCGCCTTTCCCGATGCCTCTGACGGCGGGATTTCCGCGCGACGGAAACTGTCGCTGCCATGGGGCCGCTATTCGTCAATGAGCCGATGGCTCCCTTCGCGATTACCAGCTCCGTCTCATCGGCCCCCGGCTGTTGGCTACAATAGCAGCATGGATCCAAGGCAGTCGTGCAAGCGACATGGAGTCGATTCCCTGGCGAAGGAAGTGAGGCGTGGTGATGAGGCGATGGTTGACGACGTGCTTGCTGGGAAGTGCTGGTTCGATGGTGGCGGTGATCGCGCAGGCGGAAGACTGGCGGCTTTGGCGCGGGCCTTCAGGGAAAGCGATCGTCGCACAGGTCGAAGGTCTGGTGACCAAATGGAGCGATACAGAGGGGGTGGTTTGGAGCCAACCGCTACCAGGACGAGGGCATAGCAGTCCCTGCATCGCTGGGGATCGAATCGTGATGGAAACCTGTGACGAAGCGACCCAGTCGCAAAGCGTCGTGGGCCTCGATCGCGCCACCGGGAAATTGCTCTGGCAGACACCGATCAATCAAGGCGGACTGCCCAAACTCCATCCAAAGAATACCCATGCATCCTCGACCATCGCATCGGATGGCTCCGCCTTTTATGCCCCTTTCCACCACCACGACAAGATCGATCTGGTGAAGCTGGATCCGGATGGAAAAGTACTCTGGCGCGTCGATGCGGGCCCCTTCTCCCCCAAGCTGTACGAGTATGGCTATGCGGCGTCCCCCACCATCTACGGATCGACTCTGATCGTCACCGCCAATTGCGACCGCGCCTCCTGGATGAAGGCATTCGACCTACAGACCGGGAAGGAAGTTTGGTCCCAGGAGATGCCTCGCATGCTGGTCTGGTCTTCCCCCATCGTCGGCCAGGTCGCCGGCAAAGATCAGCTCCTGCTGAGTGGCTTTGAGGCGATGTCGGCCTACGATCCAACCAACGGCAAGCAGCTTTGGACTACCCCATGCCTGACGTTGGCCACCTGCGGCACCGCAGTCTGGGAAGGCGACGTTGTCTTCGCCAGTGGAGGTTTTCCCAAGGCGGAGACGGTGGCGGTCAAAGCCGACGGATCGGGCCAGATCCTCTGGAAGAATAACGTGAAGTGCTACGAGCAATCGATGCTGGTCGATCGAGGGCTGGTCTACGCCTTCAGCGATCAAGGCGTCGCCTATTGCTGGGAAGCGGCCACCGGGAAGGAACTTTGGAAGGAACGGCTCAAAGGCCCCGTCTCCGCCTCCCCCTTGCTGATCGGCGATAAGATCCTGGCCACCAACGAACTGGGAACCACCTGGGTCTTTCAGGCGACCGGCGAAGGCTATAAGGAAGTCGCCAAGAATCAGCTGGGTGACGAATCGTTCGCGTCGCAGGTGTTTGTCGATGGCAAGCTCTATTGCCGAGTCGCCAGCACGAAAGATGGTGTCCGGTCCGAACGGCTGGTCTGCATCGGCAGCCAGCCCTGACCTGACGCCGCGCTTTGGGGCGATCGCCATCACTTCTCAGGGTCGGAGGGGACTTCATGCGAGTATGGAACTGGAAGGTGGTGCTTTGCAGCATGCTGTTCGGCTGTTTGCCGATCGATGCTGCTGCGCAGGATCGTATCACCGGCCAGCCATTCGCCACGCGATCGGAAGTGATCGCGCAACACGCCATGGCCGCAACCAGTCAGCCGTTGGCGACGCAAGTGGCGCTCGACATCATGAAGCAGGGTGGCAATGCGATCGACGCGGCGATCGCTGCCAATGCGACCCTGGGACTGATGGAACCTACCGGCAACGGCATCGGTGGCGACTTGTTTGCCATCGTCTGGATCCAGGCCGATCAGAAACTCCATGGGCTCAATGCCAGCGGCCGGTCTCCGGAGAGTTTGACGATCGAACGGTTGCGGGAGGAGTTGGAAAAAGCAGGCCGCCAATCGATCCCCCCCACAGGCCCTCTGCCCGTCTCCGTACCCGGATGCGTCGATGGATGGTTCGAATTGCACCGGAAGTTTGGCAAGCTGCCAATGCCGCAGGTGCTCGCCCCCGCCATCCGCTACGCTCGCGAAGGTTTTCCCGTCTCAGAACTGATCGCCTACTACTGGCGCCGTAGCGAAGGGCTGGCGCGATTTCCTGGATTCGCCGAGACATTTCTGCCGGGAGGCAAGGCCCCGTCCAAAGGGGACATCTTCCGCAATCCGATGCTCGCCGATACCCTTCAGCAAATCGCTGACGAAGGTCGTGATGCGTTCTACCAAGGTGCGATCGCGCAGCGCATCGATCGCTTCATGAAGCAGCATGGTGGCTACTTGTCGCTGGACGATCTGAAGAAGCATCGCAGCGAATGGGTAGAACCAGTAGGGCTCGATTATCGTGGCTATCGAGTCTGGGAGTTGCCACCCAACAGCCAAGGTCTGGCCGCTCTTCAAATCCTCGGCATGCTGGAACGCTTTCCAATCGCCAAAGCTGGATTCGGAAGCACCGACCATCTGCACTGGTTCATCGAGGCGAAGAAGCTGGCCTTCGAGGATCGCGCCCGATACTATGCGGACCCCGAGTTCTCGAAGGTGCCAATCGAGGGGTTGGTCGACCGGGATTACCTGAATGAGCGGAGTCGATTGATCGGCAATCGATCGGCCCTGCGATACGACGCTGGAAACCCAGCTCTCAAGCAGGGGGATACGATCTATCTGACCACTGCCGATCCAGATAGGAATATGGTCTCCCTCATTCAAAGCAACTATCGTGGCTTCGGATCGGGGATGTGCCCCGATCAACTCGGTTTCTGCCTCCAGGATCGCGGCGAACTCTTCGACCCAACGCCTGGACAAGCCAACTCGTACCAGCCTGGGAAACGTCCCTTCCATACGATCATCCCCGGCTTCATCACCAAAGACGGAAAGCCGTTCCTTAGTTTCGGGGTGATGGGAGGAGCCACTCAGCCACAGGGGCACGCGCAGATCGTTCTGAACATGATCGACTTCGGAATGAACTGCCAAGAAGCTGGAGATGCACCTCGCGTGGTGCACGAAGGATCCAGCGAACCGACAGGGGAGCGAATGGAGGATGGCGGAAGAGTGTCGCTGGAAAGTGGATTCGCGGCCCAGACCATCCGCGACCTGATGGCACGAGGACATTCCTTGGGATACGACCTTGGCAACTTCGGCGGCTATCAGGCGATCCAATACGACGCGCAGCGCGACATCTACCTGGGTGCCAGCGAATCACGCAAGGATGGCCAAGCCGCCGGATACTGACCTGATCGAAACATCTCCCAGCTTCCCATCAGAAATCCGATCTGGGGTAGCAGCCCACGGGATGGAGCCTCCGACCTTCCGGCTCCAGTGAGTGAACGTCTTTTCCTCGTTCACCAAGATGACGACATCGCAGTCTCGGCTAAACTCCGCTGCGCCGTACCATACGCACGCCTGACCTCCGATAAGCAGGTGCCTGACCATGTGGCATGACAGCGTCGAAAGGACTTTGAGAATCGGGTTCGGGATCAAGAGAGCCTCCTGCGTCGAGATAGAATCGCCACAGTTTCATCGATTCTCGCATCCTCTCGATAGGCGTGAGTCGATACCATTCCCTCCACTCGTCTGACTCGAACTCAATCTCCCTCCGTTGCAACTTTCTCTGCGGATCGTCCATGGTTGAATTTGGTTCTACGTTTTTGGCAGAGGTTGTTCGAGCAGGAAGACTCATCGAAACCGGCGGTCTGCTCGGCTGACGGTTCACAGCGCGAGGCCCCGGTGACTTGCCACTACCTCCATTCTAGACCAGCACTGCAGGCCAGAAAGGTGAGACGGAACCGATGAAACCCACAGGTCCGACCATCAGATCGTCGGACAACAGGCATGGGAACTGGAATCACTCTGGAGCCGTTTTTTGCGTCTTCGACTTCGGGGGAGAGTCTCTTTCCAGCGCGATCATCCTCTGTCCGTCCCAAGAATTGCTATGCTCTGCCCCCAGTGGATGGAAATCAACGCTGCCTCTGAACCGCTGGAGTTGCCCGAACCATGGCGTTGCGAGCGATCGTGCCGTGGACCCATTCGCCATGCAGCATGACCGATTTCAGTTTCAAGGACTTGCCGAGCACTAGGAGGTCTGCCCTCTTTCCTGGTTCGATGCTACCTACCTGAGCATCCAGCCCAATCCGTCTTGCAGGAGTCAGCGAGGCCATTCGAAAGGCTTCAAAGAGTGTCGCCTTCCCCTGCCGGACCATGCCGCGCATCATGTGGTCCATCCCCTGCACCGAGGAGGCCAGCGATCCGGGGGATGCCCACCCGACTTGGCCATCACTTTCGAACCACGGTCCTGTCTCGGCGTTTCCAAATCGATAGCGACCAGGGGGCATATCCATCGCCCGATTGCTGTCGGTCACCAAGCACAGCCGATCCGGCCCGATCATTCGGCGCGCAAACTGAAGCAGTTCAGGTGATAAGTGACAGCCATCAGCAATCACCTCGGTGCTCATCGTCGGTTCGGCCAGCACGAACTCGGCCATGCTTGCCTGCATCGGGACTCCGCACCGTACCCGCAGCGACGGAATTGAGCTCATGGCGCACCAGAAATGATCCACATGTCTCATCCCGGCACGCCAACCCGCAGCCATCTCTCCCCAAGTGGCGTTGGAATGACCACAGGTGACTAGGCACCCGGCACGCACCGCAGCTCGGTAAAATCCCACCGCTCCCGGAAGCTCCGCCGCCGAGGTCGCCACCAAAACTAGTCCGCTTCGCAGATACTTGAGATACTCCCGAGCCACCGGAGCGCGCGCCTCTTCCGGCGCGTGACAACCCGTCTTCCCCGCAGCGAAGAAAGGCCCATACAAATGAACGCCTGGCATCCAGGCTCCCCAGGATCGCTCCCATCCGTCCCGGTACTGACCCGCTGCCTTCAGAAAGCGATCGATCTGATCGGGAGAGGCGGTGGTGGACGTTGGGACGATGGTGGTGGTGCCATGCTGCAGATGCGCGGTGCAGGCGATGCGAAAGGCGTCCAGCGTCCCGTCCATGAAGTCGGATCCGCGACCGCCATGCACATGGATGTCGACCATCCCCGGCGCTAGATAGTCCCCCTGAAGATCGATCGGACATATCTCCTGGGGATCACTTTTCAATCGCTCCTTTCCCCTAAGACCGATCGCAGCGATGCGCCCCTTTTGGATCAGCACATCGCAGGGTTCGGTGATTCGATCGGGGAGGACCACCCGAGCCTGATGGATCAGCCACGATGGCGAGCTTTGGTTCACTTCAGAGAGGCGTTTGGCCATCGACGAAAACACCTCCATCCCCTGCGGCCAAGCGATATCAGGGCCGCGTCAGCTTCAGTTGCCGCACCGCTTCCTTGTGGAGAAAATCGATATCCATGAAGGGTTCATGGCTGATGTCCTGCCAGACCACGCGGCCCTGAGCATCGATCACGAAGGTTCCGTGTAGCGGCGTCTGTTCGAAATCATCGTAGCAGCCAAAATCGCGGAAGACACGATGCGTCGGATCGGCCAGCAGCGGAATCGAAAGCGGTTGGTCGTAGGTGCTCATCCCCTTCTGAAGCAATTCCTGCGATTCGGTGCTGACCGCGATCATCTGCAATCCAGACGACTGGAATTCCTCTCGCTTGGGTTCCAGTTTCTTCAGCTGCTCGACGCAGTGCAGGCAACCAAAACCTAGGTAGAAAACCAACACCGTTGGCTTGCCCGTCAAAACCTGAGAATCGATCACCTGCCCATCGGATCGTTGCAGAGTCCAGGAGGGGGCTTGGTAGGGAGACCAGCGGAATGGTCCCAACGTCTCAAGGGGTGTCCTGCCCTTGAGTTCCTCGGGGACTTCATAAGGTGTCGCCCAGGAGGCTCCATGGCCCCAGGCGATCGCAAGCGGATTGAGTCGAGCCAGCAGTGGGGTCGCAAGGTCGGCTTCAGCTGCTAGTTTCCTCAGCGATTCAAAGCGCTCCTTCGCCTCCGCTTCCTTGCCCGCAAGCATGTAGACATGAACCGCCACGGCCAGCGGAAGAACCTCTCCTGGGCGTTCCTGGACCGACTTTTGCACTAGGTCGATCGCTTCTTGGTGTTTGCCCGCCATTGCTAACCACTCAGCCTTCTGCAGCTGACTCTTGCGATCCGATTGCTCGTACGCTTCCAACGCTTCATTCCACTTCTGTCCCGAAGCGGCGCGATGGGCAGCGACTTCGTGCTTGCCCCGCTGCCATCGCTTGGCCTCCTGCTTCTTCGTTTCCAGCTGCTTTTTTCGCCCTTCCTGGCTCTTCTTGAATTGCTCCTGCTGCTGGCGCTGCCAATCGCTAGTGGCCGCTCGATCTGGCGGCGCCGGTGGCTCTTCCGTCAGCCTCTCCACCGCCTCTTTCAACTCCTGGCAGCGGCTTTCGATCTGCGATGCGTAGCGTGCTCCTGTTTCCGGATCACCCCCAGCAATGCCAGCGATCGCCAGCGCCGCCGTCCGCTCCGCCTTCCAATCATCATCCTGCGTCTCTTCCAATTCAGGAGCATCCTTCAGCTGCAACAATCGGTCCCATAGCCGGTACTGAAGCAATGATTCCAGCAGCCGATCCCGCCCCAAACCACTGCTCCCCCCGCCATCGGCGTTGTTGTATTTGGGATGCCTGGGAAGGGAGATCATGTTGCGAGCCAGGTCGATCGCATCGTCGACTCGCCCGATGAACAAAAGGTTGCGAATCAGCCATTCGTTGTTGTGAGCGAAATTATGGATTTGATCGGGCAGCACCCTCTGTCGCATCATGTAAGCGTGATCGACCCGTGCCGATGCCTCCTGCTGATAGACCGCGTCATGGTAACGACGTAGTTCTGAGAAGGTGTGGCCCGGCATGTGCCACATGTGAGCGATCGCTGGGGACGCCGGTCCACATCGCACCGCCGACTGAACCGCCAACTTGGCTCGCGAATGATCCCAGAGATGAATCCGATAGTGATGCGCGGGGTGCATCGGCGCCTTGGCGAAAATCTGTTCTAGAAGCGCATCGATCGCCAGATGGCTGGTGATCGGCAATTCCTCATGGATGCTTTCCCATAGCCGGTAGCAAAGCAGCGCCTTGGCCTCCAGGTCTTCAGGGAAATCGATCGCGATCTTCTCCATGTCGCCGATGAGATCTCTCGCCTTATCGGCCCGGCTCCTCCCATCCTTGTCCCCTTCCGCTCGATCCAGCCCGTAGTACCGGCGATACGCATCCAGATACCGCTTCTCCCGGTCGCTGGCCTTCTCTCGATACTTATTCGCTTCCAGCAAAAACTTCTTCGCTCGCTCCTCATTTCGATTGTTCGCCCAAGCCATCCCGACATAGGCCATCGCGCACTGGGGATCGATCGCCGCCGCCTGACGAAACGATCGCTCGGCTTCCCAGAACCAGAATCCATGGAACTGCGAAATCCCCTGCTCGATGAACTTCTGCGCCAGGGGGCTGGAACTGACAGGAAACTGCACTGGATATAGCCCAGGCATCAGCTTGGCCGCCTGCCGAGGCCCCTCGTTGAATGCTTCCCCGTGAAACGAGTGCCCCGGTTTGATCCCATCACTAGCTTGCCCACTTGGATTGTCCTGCTGACCTTCCGCGGCCCGCAATCCACAGAGATCGATCGCTGGCAGCAAGCACCATCCCAACGCCGCTGCCCTCAGAAAAAAACGGATCGACCGATCGGCAATCAATGGCGTCATGGACTTTCGCATTCGTATGGCCAAGGGTGGGAAACCAGGTAGGTGGAAGGCATGACACCTCATCCTACCATTATGGTCTCGATCCCTGAGATTGCCACCTGATCCCCCCTCCCAGTGCGCAGCTCCTGCAATCGATTGGTGTTCGTTAGGGCTGGATTCCTTCAGTCGATCATGATTCCTTTCTTGGCCGGCTAAGGTGGCATTGAACTAGATCCAACAGACAGCCCACAGCGATCCCGACGGTGTAGGCCAGAAAATCCCAGGAGTGAAACGTGAAGCCAAGCACAAGGTGGCCAAGCGTCGTCCGACGGATTGCGTCAATCCAGGGGGCGTGATAGAGCTGCGAGCATTCCACGAGGAAGCTGCTGGCCACCGCCCAGCTAGCCACGCGCCGCACCGAAGCACCGGGCATCACGATCGCCCAGCCACAATAGACCGCCAATGCCCAGAGGGCATCCCCTGGGTATTTGCCGAACAGCTCGGGAAACAAACCAGGAATGCGGCGTGATGCGATCCCAAGCAGTAAAACCAACCCGCAGCCAACAATCCAGGGCACCCTCCGACGTCGGGTTTCCATTCGATGCCTCCGGTCGATCCAGCTCCGCTTGCCCTTCGGCAACAATCCAAGCGGCGGCGGTTTGGTACTCCATCGCACCATTCATTCTGGCAGATCCCCTGATGCTTGAAAGACCGGCTGTCACGATCGTCTGGTTCAAGCGGGATTTCCGACTGGAGGACCATCCTCCATTGGCTCGGGCGGCGGCCAACGGTAAGGTTTTGCCACTGTGGGTGATTGAACCGGATTGGTGGCGATCTCCCGAAATGGATCGTTCCCACTTCCTTTTCGCGATGCAGTCGGCTCTGGAACTCCGGGGGCGGCTACAGGCGATGGGTGGGGATCTGATGATCTGCGTTGGTGAGATAAAGACGATTCTCGAAGAGTTGTCCAGCAAGTTCCTGCTCAAGGAGTTGGTCAGTCATGAGGAGACAGGTTCCTGGTGGACTTATCAACGAGATCGTCAGGTAGCAAAGTGGTGCAAGGAGCATCGCGTCCCCTGGGTCGAATTCCGACAGGATGGGGTGGTGCGGCGGCTGGCTAGTCGAGACCGCTGGGCCAGCCACTGGAACCGATGGGTCACTGAACCGCTCATCCAGCCCCCCACGCGCATCGAACTGCCGGAAGGGTTTCAGCGTGGCGATGATCCAATGGCCTTTGCCGAAGAAGTGAGCGGCCAGCCTGCCAACGACTTGCAGCCGGGTGGCGCTACCCACGCTCATCAGTTGCTCGATACCTTCCTTTCCAGTCGCGGCCTCCACTACCGAACTCAGATCTCCAGCCCCATCACCGCCCAGCACGGCTGCTCGCGGCTGAGCCCCTATTTCGCTTGGGGCTGCATCACGGTGCGTCAGGCGTATCAGCAACTGGAACAGCTGCGATGGAATCCGCCGTCGCAATCGCTCCAGGACAATCCTTCGTGGGGGAAATCGCTCAACAGCTTTCGATCGCGTCTGGCGTGGCACTGTCACTTCATGCAGAAGCTGGAGGATGAACCGCAATTGGAGTTTCGCAATATGTGCCGTGCATACGATGGGCTGCGGGAGTCCGCATTCGACGAGGCGCGTTTCGCGGCTTGGTGCGATGGGAAGACAGGTTATCCGATGATCGATGCCTGCATGCGGTACCTCAAGCAGCATCGATGGATCAACTTTCGGATGCGAGCCATGTTGGTATCGTTTGCCGCCTACGATCTGTGGCTGCACTGGCAACGGCCAGCTCAGTTCCTCGCAAAACATTTTCTCGACTTCGAACCGGGGATTCACTACCCTCAGATCCAGATGCAGTCGGGGGTCACCGGCATCAATACGCTTCGGATCTACTCGCCAGAGAAACAGGGGAGGGAACAAGATCCTACTGGGCAATTTGTTCGCCGCTATCTCCCTGAGTTGGCGCAGGTCCCCGACGAGTTCCTTTGGACACCTTCGAAAATGAGCCTCGACGATCAGGCTCGCTTTGGTTGTCGATTGGGGATCGATTATCCCTTTCCCATCGTCGACCATGCGGCGGCGGTAAGGGAAGCAAAGGAGCAGATCGCGCGGGTGCGGCGAGATCCCCAGACGCAGGAGGGATTGCGTGCCATCGCAGTCAAGCATGCCAGCCGTCGTCGGCGCGACCCTCTGCCGATCCAGCCGCCAGTTCCATCGGATCCAGCGACACAACACGCAATGAAATCGCCATCGACTGCAGCACGCAACCCCAAGCGCCCCTCCAGTCGCACGACTCGCCCGCTCAAGGACGATCGCCAGGGTTGGCTTCCCGGCATGGACCCCGATGGCTAGCCGATGGATCTCACCCTCCCCTTGGGCTATGGATCTCACCCTCCCCTTGGGAGGGTCGCGAGGAACGAGCGGGGAGGGCCTTCTCTTTCAGTTCCATCCATCGCGGGCCATTCCGTCAAACAAGCAGATACGGAATGCCCCGCACCGCTAGGTCGTTCCTCCTCAGCGACCCTCCCTGAGGGAGGGTAAAAAAGCGAATCTCAACCTCCTCGCAAAAGCAGAGTCGCAATCAGACCACACCTGCCCCAAGGAAGTCTGGCGAGGTGCCGTAGTGATCGCAACGAGCAGCCACGGATCGCGAGGAGTCGATTTCGTGAGAGCGGTCGCTGTGTTCCACTACTGGCTCTGGTATCGCTCCAGCGTCTTGCGATAACCGATCCCCGTGGGCTCCAGTTCAATCGCCTTCTTCTGCCAAGAGATCGCCTCGGGGCGATTCCCCTGAGCCCAGTAGACGGCGGCAAGTGTATCGGCGAAGGCTGCCGTCTTGGGGCGATCGGCGGTCGCCTGCTTGGCCGAGGCAAGGGCTTCCTGAAGATCGCCGCCGGTGTTTGCCAGAAGCCATGCCAGTTGATTGCATGCATCGGCGCGATCCAGCAACAGATAGAAACGCCGATCCTCTCCCGCGTTCCGCAAATCCTGCTCCACCTTCTGCCGACGGTTCCGAAGTTTCGTCGCCGCAGCCTCTAAGGCTCCACGGACCTCCTGCTCCGTTGGCTGCTGCCCGCTTCTCCCCTCCCCTTCTCGCGACCATTTGGCCAGTTCGATCAGCACATCGGTGTCATAAGGAAGACTCTTCCATGCCTCGATCGTCGCCTGCTGGCGCGTTGGGGCATCCTTGGCTGCCTTGGCGCGAAAGTACCAATAATTGCCGAGGAATCGGTTGGACAGTGAACTACTGGTGTCGCGCTCTTTCTCTGGGGATCGATCGATCTGAGCCGCATAGAGCGGTTCGGTCCGCAACCGCTGGGCGATGGGCTCCCATAGTTTCTCGCCATCCGACCATCGTTCCGATTCCATCAGCAGGCTGCTGTAGGATCGAAGCGGTCCCAGATGAAAAGGAATCAGTGGATCCAGTTGCTCGGCGATCCGTTCGTACTCTGCCAATGCCCAGGCATTGCGGCGACGTTCTAACAGCTTGGTCGCGATCGCATGGCGTTCGAGAAGATCGGGAGCCGCACTTGCCGCCCCTGGGCGTTCCAGCAGTTGCTTGGCTCGTTCCTCCCCTTCCTGCTGGCGACCGGTCGCCACCAAGCTTTCGGCAATCAGGTAGCCCAATTCCGGGTCGGACCGCGCTGCCTCCGGCAAGCGTTCGGCCAGCGATAACGTCATCTCCGGCAATCGTTGGTCGATCGCCCATCTGGCCCATTCCAGGATGATGGCTGGTTTGGCATCGATCGATGGCATCGCCTTTTGCAAGAACTCGGCGGCATCCTGTTTGCGATCCACCGACATCAATCGTTCACCACACCAGCGCGCCAGCCGCTGGTGAACCTGCAAGGCTTCAGCAGTACGCGGTGCGATCGACTCCATGGGATGCGCTGCCATCCAATCCTGCCAGGAGGTGATCGAAAGCGTTCCGTCGCGCAGCCACGCATGATAAAGCTGTAGCAGGCGACATGCCGCTCGATCGCAATCCGCAAGCGTCGTGTCGATCGATTCAGCCAGCGCCTGCTTTCCTTCGGCGGAGGGTGGAGGCGATTCGATCAGCAGCAGGGCTGCCAGAAGGCTGAGCGATTCTTCCGGTTCCAGTCTGGCGATCCGAGCGAGAACGGCGGGAGCCCCCACTTCTTCGGTTCGGAACTGAGGCTGGGTGATCAATTGCTGAAGCAACGCTTCACGTCTGGCCAGTGGCTGGCCTCCGTACATTCGAAACAGCTCTCGAACCGCCGGCGGATCGCTGTCGACGGCCCACTGCGGCTTCAATTGCAGCAGCAAGTACTGAGCCGCCTGAGCGATCTGGGGATCGGCGCCGGAGGCAGCTCGCTGCAAAGGCTCCATCGCATCAAATCCGGCTTCCAGCAGACGCTGAGATGCCGTGCGACGCACCGTATAGCGATCGTCCCCCAACTGCTCGATCCACCGCTCCATCGCTTGAATCTTGTCGGCTCGCTGCAGCCCAGGACCGACCGGAGACTGTGTCGCGCGATCGGCTACCTGGCCATGGCAAAAAGGGGCCCCATCCGTTCCGATGCCAATCCCAAGCAAGGCCCAAGCGATCCGGCATCGCAGGCTAGAGCTGCGTCGAACCCGCCATGCATTCCAGGACTTCCAACAATCCATCGTCCCTGTTCCTGTCGAACTTCGCGTCTCCCAAAACTGCGTCGCCGCGCGAGGTCTGCCTCCCCGGTCGTCGCATCGCTTACCTGGTGAATATAGCCCGGCGACAGGGGGATCGGGACATGCCCCAGCCATTCCCGCCTCTCCTCACCCTTGAAAAACCGCCGAACATGTGAGCCGAAGGGCGCAGTCGCTCCGGTATGCGGCTCGCCATCGCAGAGAACCTAGCTCCTGGTACCACACCGCGAATTCTGGGGTTCTGAGGTCGCTCTTGTCCGTGGTGTTCCCAAGGCTCTTTCCCCCCTTCCCCCTTTGACCGTTTGACGGCCTCCTTAAATAATGCATGCTTCCACCGTTGTTGCTCGTTGGCCTCCAAACCAAGAAGATTTTTCATGAAACTGCACGAATACCAAGCCAAGGCGCTCTTCCGAAAGGCGAACGTTCCAGTTCTCAACCACCAGGTGGCCAAGACGCCCGAAGAGGCGAAAGCAGCTTTTGGCCAGATGGGGACTCCGGTGGCCGTCGTCAAAGCCCAAATCCATGCCGGCGGGCGTGGCAAAGGGACGATCAAGGAAGTGCCTAGCCAGCGAGGCGTTCAGTTGGTCAAGTCGGCCGACGAGGCAGCTCAGGCGGCAAAGAATCTCCTGGGGAATCACCTAGTCACCCTGCAGACCGGCGAAGAAGGCAAGCAGGTCAACCAGGTCTTGATCGAGCAGGGATGCAAGATCGCCAGAGAGCTGTATCTGGGGATCGTCGTCGACCGTGCGGCCTGCAAGCCAGTGATCATGGCCAGCAGCGAAGGTGGGGTGGAGATCGAAAAGGTGGCCGAGGAGTCGCCAGAGAAAATCATTCGCGAGCACTACGACCCGCTGCTGGGACTGCAAAGCTACCAGGTCCGCAAGCTCTGCAAGCAGCTGGGGATCACCGGCAGCGCCGCCAAAGCCGCCGATGGCTTCCTGAAGAAGCTCTGCAAGCTCTTCGTCGATCTCGATTGCTCCATGGTCGAAATCAATCCGCTGGTCATCACCGAAGATGGTCAGTTGATCGCTCTCGATGCCAAAGTCACGCTTGACGATAACGCCCTCTTTCGTCATCAGGATCTGAAAGAGCTGCGCGACCTGACGGAAGAGGAACCGGCCGAGGTACGTGCCGGCAACACGGGGCTCAGCTACGTCAAGCTGGATGGAAACATCGGTTGCCTAGTCAACGGCGCCGGTCTGGCGATGGCGACGATGGACATCATCAAGTACCACGGTGGAGCCCCTGCGAACTTTCTTGATGTCGGTGGGGGTGCCAACACCCAGCAGGTCACCGAGGCATTTCGGATCATTCTGTCAGACCCCAACGTCAAGGCGATCCTGGTCAATATCTTCGGCGGGATCGCCCGCTGCACGACGATCGCTACCGCTCTGATCGAAGCCAGCAAAGAGGTCGGCTTCAAGGTGCCCCTGGTGGTGCGACTGGAGGGAACTGAGGTGGAGGAAGGGAAGCGGATGCTCAAGGAGAGCGGTCTGGCGATCATCTCGGCCGACGACCTCACCGATGCCGCGAAGAAAGTCGTTGCCTCCATCAAGTGATTCACCCCACGCGCACCGGCCCAGCCCTCGCTTGGCCTGTGACTTGCAGCAGACAACCAAACTCAATCCAATCATCGATCAAAGGCAGTAAGTCGTCATGAGCATTCTTGTGAATCGGAACACACGGGTGATTTGCCAGGGAATCACCGGGAACGCAGGGGCCTTCCACACCAAGGGGTGCAAGGAATATGGAACCAAGATGGTGGGGGGCGTCACCCCAGGCAAGGCAGGAGAAACGGTCGAAGGCCTCCCGGTCTTCGACACCGTTCAAGAGGCCGTTCAGCAGACGGGCGCCAACGCATCGATGATCTTCGTGCCACCTGCCTTCACCGCCGATGCGATCCGCGAAGCGATCGATGCGGGGATTGAAGTCATCTGCGCGATCACCGAAGGGGTCCCCGTGATCGATATGGTATCGGTTTACGATACCGTGCGTCGCAGCAAGTCGGTACTGATTGGCCCCAACTGCCCAGGGGTGATCACCCCTGGCGAATGCAAGATTGGCATCATGCCTGGCTACATCCACAAGCCAGGGAAGGTGGGGATCATGAGCCGATCGGGGACGCTGACCTACGAAGCCGTCTGGCAGACCACCAAGGCGGGGCTTGGCCAGTCGACCTGCGTCGGGCTGGGTGGCGATCCGATCGTCGGCACCTCCTATATCGACTTGCTGGAACGATATCAGAACGACGATCAGACCGAAGTGATTTTGATGATCGGTGAGATCGGTGGGGATGCAGAAGAACGAGCTGCGGAGTATGTGAAGAAGCATGTCACCAAACCGGTGGCTGCCTTCATCGCCGGACGCACCGCCCCTCCTGGAAAACGCATGGGCCACGCTGGCGCGATCATCACCGGCGGCAAGGGAACGGCAGCGGAAAAGGTGGCGGCACTGGAATCGGCCGGCATCGTCGTCGCTCCTTCACCCGCCGATATGGGCGCGGCGGTCCTCAAGGCGCTGCAGAAGAAGGGATGAGCCGCCGGCTGCGGGTTGGTCTGGTCATTCCAACGCTGGATCGGGGCGGAGCGGAAAAGCAACTCTGTCTGCTCGCCACCCGGCTCGATCGCGACCGCTTCGATCCGCATGTTTTCGTCCTGACAAGATCGGGCCCCCGGCAATCGTTTCTGGAAGCCGCCGGTGTGCCTGTCACGGTGATTGGCAAGCGATGGAAAGGGGACCCGTCTGCCTGGTGGAAACTGGCGGCTGCTTTTCGTAAGCAGAAGCTGGACCTCGTCCACACTTGGCTATTCGCGGCCAATAGTTTTGGACGCACCGCGGCACTATGGGCCAAAATCCCCGTGGTGATCGGAGGGGAACGCAGCGTCGACCCATGGAAAGCCAGCTGGCAACTGGCGCTCGACCGCTGGCTGGCGCGACGCAGTGACGCCATCTTCACCAACAGCAGTGGCGTCGTTGATTTTTATCAGCGGCACGGGATCGCTAAGGAGCGATTTCTTATCATCCCCAACGGCGTCGAATTGCCTCAGCCTTCCAGAATTGATCGACCCGAAGCACTTCGTCGAATGCAGGTTCCATCGGATTGGCGCGTGATTCTCGCGGTGGGAAGATTGTGGCCGCAAAAGGGGTATCGCGAGGCGCTTTGGTGCATGGAGCTGCTGCGATTGGTGGAACCCAGAACGATGCTGGTGGTGATTGGAGAGGGGCCGCAGAGAGCCAGTTTGGAGGAGTATCGCGACAAGATCCAGGTCGCGGCTCACGTGCGGCTGTTAGGGGAGCGATCGGATGTGGCGGATCTGATGCCGCATGCCGACGTGCTGCTCCATGCAAGTCAGTATGAAGGGCAGTCGAACGCGATCCTGGAGGCGATGTCGGCAGGGGTGCCGGTGGTGGCCAGCGACATTCCGGGGAATCGAGATCTGGTGATCGACCAGCAGACTGGCTACCTAGTCGATCGGGACGATGTGCGGACGATGGTGCAGCGGCTGCGGCGGCTGGTGACCGATTCCCAGCTGAGAGAATCGATGGGGCAGGCGGCGAGGGAGCGGGTGGAGAGGGAGTTTTCGGTCGATCGGATGGTGCAGCGCCATGAGGATGCCTATCTGCAGCTTGCCCGAAAGCGATCGATTCCCGGGATAGACTGATTCGAGTCACCCGGAGGATTGGATGACAGGCTTGGGAGATCTAGGCAGAGAGGCTGGAAAGTAGTCGACGGGGCCTTCGAGTGACCTTGCAGGAGCCGCTCGGATGGTGCACAATAAAGGGACTGCGAACGCCATTCGGATTCCCGCGTCCCGCGAGGGATTTCTGGGGATTTGGGGGCTGGGAGTGGTAACCGGAGAGGTGGCTGAGTGGTCGAAAGCACCGGTTTGCTAAATCGGCGTAGGGGTCAAACCCTACCGCAGGTTCGAATCCTGTCCTCTCCGCTGCAAAACCCTGGTTTTCCCAGGGTTTTTCGCATTTCTGGCCAATTGCTTTGGCTTTCCTGCACGTCCATGCACGTGCATGCTTGCACATGCTGCGTCGTCTAGTGCGCTGCCTTGGTACCTGGTGAGTCGTCCAGTGAGTCGCCAGAGTCGCCTCAGAACCCTCGTTGTCCCAGGGAAAACAGGTGGTTTTGCAGCAGAGGTGGTAGGATTCGAACTATGCCCTCTGTGCCAAGCATGACGTTAGACAGCTGACTTCGCAGAAATTAAGCTGCAGCGCGAGGAGTTGTGAGCCATGTCAACAGACAAAGACGGTCCCGAAATGTGCCCACTGAGGTCCCTGAGAGGCCCAACGACGCCGATTCGATGCAGAATACCGGCATCTCATTGTGGAGGAAGTTGACGAGTGCACTGGATTCGGTGAGGTTGGTGAGCTGCTTCTCGGTGATCGACACAGGGTGCTGGAGGCGGCCTGTGACCGGCATTCGGAACGCCTTCTGAGGGGTAGACCGAAGCCCAAAGCGATACCGAAAGCCGTGTGGATCAATCCACCGGTGAACCAATCAGACGATGTAACTCAAGCACTGGATCCAAAACAACCCACTTCGTCTTCGACGCACCATCGAGCTGGCTATCCCGCAGCAAGTTGCGTCCCCGCAGAGCTTGCCTCTGTTTCACCAGGTGACGGAAAGGTTAGCGGGCTTCCGGCAGCACAGCAAGCCTTCGAACACCGGAGCGATGCCGGGAAAATCCCGGGGGGTTGGGGGCTGGCCCCCAAGACAGAAAACCAGCACGACCTGAACGGGCAATTGTTCACTAATTAACTGACCACAGCTGTCTCAAAGTGATTGACACATTCCGTTGCTGCGACTTAGAAAAATCGTCCTGCGCTTGACTATTTCGGAATGGTCATTTCTTGAAAGTTTGTCAATAACAGGGTAACATTCGCCGGATAGTTGAGTTGCAGGCGGAGCGGATAGGAGCAGTGCGTGGACCACAGAACGTCGCCAGATTCGGGGCCATGGGAATCATGGGAGAGCTTCGTCAAGTCGATTGGAGCGGCTTCACGGTACCTTGGTCCTTGGCAAGCTGAGACTAGGTATGAGCACCATGCCGCGATGATTCGTGAGTTGGCACGCGACCTGGGCGAGCCCTGCGATTATCTTGAGTTTGGCGTCGGGACTGGCCAGACAATAAAGATCGCCGCCAATGTGCTGTCTCACCCAGATTCACGGCTATATGGCTTTGATTCGTTCACAGGCCTTCCGCAGAATTGGGAAGGTCGGATGCTAGATTTCTCCTGGGCCGGTAGACAAGTTCTCAAAGAAAAACGAATCTCGCTCCCTATGGGAACGTTTTCGACCAGCGGCTTGACGCCCTTTGAAACTGGCGTTGTAGATGATCAACGTATTTCTATCGTTAAAGGGTTCGTTGAGGAAACCATCTGCCCCTTCATACTCGAGTACACTCCGAGTCCGAAGATTTTGTACATTGACATCAACTTGTACTCCGCAACGCACGCGATCTTGCATCACACTGACGAGATCTTAGCACCAGGTGACTTCTTGGTGTTCGATGAACTGTACGATATTGATGGTGAGTTTCGTGCCTTAAATGAATACTTGGCGATCCGTCCATATAGACATCTCGTTTGTGAAGTATTCGACGGCAAGGTCTTTGCGTTCCGGGTCTGTTCGTGACATTTGTTACGATGCAGTTGGGCGAGTTACGGCGAGATAAGGATGTTCTGATCGGTACGGCGACGCAGAATCTCCATCAATCTTCTGCTCTTGACCGGAAAGCGGCCATGCGGTGTCACCTTTTACATTGAATGCGATGTACAAAAATCGACGTTGTCCGCGAAGCGCTGTCGTGCCATGGTAGGAATTCGGAGTGTTGAGCCACAATACCGCGCAATTTCGCTTTGGTCGAATTTGAGTGTGAGCGACCAGTTCGCACGGGTCGGGTCGATTGCTCACGACGCTCCTCCCGGGAAGCGAGGAGTACAACACTAAGTCTCCCCCGTCCTCAATTGAAGCATCACCAAAGAACAGCAGGATTTGAGCGACATGGTACCTGCGGTCATGATGCGGCAGCACATGGTAGCCGTCGGACGCAATAGACAGCGAGAAGTCAGGGAGTCCAAGTTCTTCAACACGGGCACCGTGACGTACAATTCTATCGCCAAACAATTTGACAACCATGTCATAGGACTGCGGTGACTTAACAAACTCGAAGAGTTCCAGCCAGGCATCCGAAGTTTTGACAAACTCATCAAATGGTGAAGATCCAAATTGGGCAAAGGAGAGATCTGTTCGCCCGCCACATACCACACTTTCCGGAAAAATCTTACGATCCGGGAAGCTCATTTCTAGAGATTTGAAAAGCGGTTCAGGAAGTGCACTATCCGTGAGTACGTGCGGAAAAGGATCGTCTCGAATATCAAACTGATCAAATCTAAACATTTGGATCACCATTGCGATTTCAGGCGGATGCGTCCGAGTCACACCTGTGATGGAAAACCTCTCTCCCGTAAGCAACACTGCCCATTAGACGCGACAGTGCATTCGGTAATCCGTTATTGTACTCATGGGCGCGGTTGATTTGGAAGTCCCCTCTGTGCCAAGCATGACGTTAGACAGCTGACTTCGCAGAAATTAAGCTGCAGCGCGAGGAGTTGTGAGCCATGTCAACAGACAAAGACGGTCCCGAAATGTGCCCACTGAGGTCCCTGAGAGGCCCAACGACGCCGATTCGATGCAGAATACCGGCATCTCATTGTGGAGGAAGTTGACGAGTGCACTGGATTCGGTGAGGTTGGTGAGCTGCTTCTCGGTGATCGACACAGGGTGCTGGAGGCGGCCTGTGACCGGCATTCGGAACGCCTTCTGAGGGGTAGACCGAAGCCCAAAGCGATACCGAAAGCCGTGTGGATCAATCCACCGGTGAACCAATCAGACGATGTAACTCAAGCACTGGATCCAAAACAACCCACTTCGTCTTCGACGCACCATCGAGCTGGCTATCCCGCAGCAAGTTGCGTCCCCGCAGAGCTTGCCTCTGTTTCACCAGGTGACGGAAAGGTTAGCGGGCTTCCGGCAGCACAGCAAGCCTTCGAACACCGGAGCGATGCCGGGAAAATCCCGGGGGGTTGGGGGCTGGCCCCCAAGACAGAAAACCAGCACGACCTGAACGGGCAATTGTTCACTAATTAACTGACCACAGCTGTCTCAAAGTGATTGACACATTCCGGAGCGATAAGATACGATAAAGGTCAAGTTCACGATTTGTTGGGAATTGACAGGCAAAAAACGCAGCGTCATTCCGCAGATGCCGAGAAAATCGTGTAATTGGTGCGCAAGATAACTCTTTTGGTCTATTGGAGTCGACAGTAACCTGCTTTTGTGTTTGTTTGATTCGAACCGATCAGCGAAAGTGAAATAACGTAAATGCTCTATCGTTGTGCTTACGCTGACTTTCGTGTCGGTTTCGAATTCTGGCAAACGGCGAATACGCACTGACTGAATCAATGGTGTTTTGTGAGTCAATTCGGTATGCCTGAGTCCGATCCAGAGTTCAATGTACACTTTGTTCTGGGCTCAGGCTCTTGGCAGAATTGGATTCCCCCGTTTCTCAGCGATGACCGGATTCGCGCTGATTGGATAGTTCAGGAGGGGCCGGTTCCGGGGATACTACCATGGACGCCTACGGAATGCCCGATCGTTTTCCTGAGTCACCACTCGACCATCGAACGCGATGCTGCATGGAAAACAAGTCTCATTTCCGGGAACACAGGTTCAGTGGTCGCGCAATCCCTCAGCGTGGCTCGCCTCGCGATGGACAAGCGATTGATGGCCGATGCCGCACAAATGGTACCGGGGCTGCTTGTTATTCCGGAGTTGCAATGGGAAGAAATGCTGGATCAGGTAAACGGCAGTGATCAGTGGAAGTTCGTCATTAAGCCCCGGCGGGGCACCGAGGGCCAAGGGATCGTTTTCGTCCATACAGTTGCTGACTTGCCTACGTTACCGAAGAACGATACGAGCATTCGAGACTCTTCGATTGTACAACCTCTTTGCCTTGGAGAGGAGGTTTCGGTTAACCTTGCTTGTTACGGCGGACGATCCGTTGTGTTTCCTCCAGTCTGGAAGGGCGAGTCCGGTGACCGAACGCACCCCAGTCGGCGACTAAGATTCTGTCCGCTCCCGCCTCATCTTGCACACCTAAGCGAAGAATTGATCCGAGTCTCGACCGACCTCTGCCAAGCTATAGGATGCGAAGGACTAGTCGAGATCGAGTTCATCGCACGACCGAATGGCCAATTATTTCTTCTTGAAGTGAATCCAAGGCTCTCCGCCACTATGAGACTGGCGTCAGCGGTTGCTCGTCGATCGATCTTCACGGAGCTGGCAGGGCTCGCGATTGGCAACCTTGACGGACCTAAGGTCGCATCGGCCTCTTGCGTCGGGGCCGAGTTTTTTGATCCGCGCGGCCGGTCGGCGGAATATCTGCGTCAATTAGCCAATCATCCGGAAATCTGGTGCTCGTCCAGAGTCTCGGTTACGGCTGACAGCACAGAAGAATTGGCACTCTTGCTGGAGAGGCTTCGCGCGTAATCATACAAGAACTTATCATGAAGATTATTATCGATTCGGACATGAATTTTCCAAGCGACGATTTTCAAGCGATCCTTTTGCTTTGCGCGTGTCGGAACACTCAGGTACTAGCGGTCGGGGCTGCTGCTGGTAACACTTGGTCCGAAGAGGTCGCTATCCACCTTCTCTCTATTTCGGAGCTTCTTGAATGCGATGGCCGCAATCCCAAGATTGGAAGAGGCTTGGCTGCGTTGTATTGGCGCGAACGACACGAATGGGCAGTGCGACAACACGAACGAGGGATCGTCCCATTTATTGGTGCTCACGGCAAGCACTCGTCTCCGAGGATTGACGAACAGCAGTGTAGCCAGCTCGAGGGACTCCCCCATGCTGTAACAGTCTACGTGGATTTGCTTGAGCAGTCACGGGAGTACATCGAATTTGTGTGTTTAGGGCCGCTGTCGAATATCGCGCAGTTGCTAAGTCGTCGCCCTGATCTAAGATCACGAATCGGACGAATTACGGTCATGGGGGGATACTTCGGCGATGGTGCGTTGCCTCCCGCCCGAGCGGATTTCAATTTCTGGTTTGACGCAAATTCCGCACATGAGGTACTCTCCTCAGGCGTTCCGCTCCGCCTAGTTCCCCTTGATACTTGCAGGCAAGCACGATGTACAGCACAACTCTTGGACGCTTTGCAGTGTATTCCCGATGGACGAGCGGAAAAGTTCGTTATGGACTTCATGGGAATGGCAAAGCAGCATGGGCCAAGTATGGCCTTATGTGATCAACTAACGGCTCTGACGGTTCTCGATCCGGGAATTGTCACAGAGACAAAAACTGTCGGCGTTTCCGTCGCGAACTGCCTTGATGACCGTCTTGGCTATTCGCACATCCACAACGGCACACCTACTGTCGAACTAGTCCAGTCAGTGAATGTGGCTCGCTTCCACGAGGCCATCGTGGAACGGGTCCGGGCACTCTAGACTGAAACGCGACGCATCAACATGGTCTTGAAGAAACTCCTTGGTGACCCCCGAATCGCCCCAAGCTGCTCCATGGATGACATTTGTTCTAGAGGCACTTGTTCATAGAATAGTTGGCCAAGGCCCACCGGACACCGACAAAGCACGATTGTGTTTGGGGCGCACGTCTGCACGATACGCCGAAGAACTTCCTGCTTCTCAAGAACAAGACTCGCAATGACGACGAGGTCATACCCGCCGTAGTCAACATCACCACCATCCTGACACCGATACGACACCCAATCGGGTAAGCGATGGTACTCCTGCACGCTAAGCGCCAAAGTAGTAGCGCGTACGCTACGATCAATAGCGACTATTTCTCTACCCAGCTGTGTTTCCAAAGCGTAGAGAACAGTTTGGCTGTAGGCTCCGGACCCAATGACACAGATTCGCCGACATCCGGAGGGTTTTATCCCCCGGATCGCCACTTCTTCAGCACGCGCAGCGGCAAAAACAACTTGCTTCGAGTTACGCCACTCCAAGGAGCCTGCTGGCTCGCGCAGCGCTTTCATGATCGACTCAGTTTCAATGGCAGTTTCGAATTCCGTGTTTCTCTGTCGTGCAACTCGCAGGGTTTCGCTATCGAGTTCGCTCCTTAGGATCTGTGCCACGGCCTCGTCATCAAGCTGATGAACAGAGTGGTTACGAAGGTTCTCGCGCCACTGGATAGCGAGTTCCAGAAACTGATGGATCATGCCCACCGCTAAAATGCGTGTGAGTTCTTCGACGCCGCGAATGATGAGATCTCGGAGCGGTGTTTCACTAGTCATAAGTAGTACCTCTGGCCCCAGCAAGCGCTTTAAGCTTCTTCGCAAGTCGAGCACCGGCGATGGGGTCAGCCCACAAATACAAGTGTGGCTCGATCAACTCAAGTTCACTAAGCACCCATTCGCCGTTCACGTTCATTGCGTCGATTCGTGCAAAGAGTGCACCTTGCATAAATCCAACACACCTTTGCATCAGCTCGGTGAGCCCATCCGGTGGCTCGATTCGGCGTGAGTTTCCGCCATACCTTCGCTGTACCCTAAAGTCGCCCACTGCGGGTAGCTTCTGTATGCAATGACTCGCAGACTCACCAATGACAACCATCGATAGCTCGCCATACGTGGACACCGAGTCGACGAATGGCTGGACCAAATGCGGGACTGATGGCAGCACGGGCTGAATGCATTCGCTATGCAACCGGATTCGACGAACACCATCACCGCTTGCGCCGATAGCGGGTTTTATAACCAAATCGGTTGTACCAAACTTCAGTGCTGCTGCATGAAGATCGATGGGACTCTCGGGGATTGAAATGAGTGTGGGAACGATCGGGATACCGCACGCGCTTACTCGATTGAGATAGCGTTTGTCTAGGTTCTCACGGATCATTGGAATCGGGTTCCACGTCGGCACATTGGCCAACGTCAGCCGATCTAACCATCGGTCAAACGCTGGATAAGCATGATGATAACCCCAACAAGCACGAATAAGCACGCAATCGTACCGACTCCATTCTACACCCTCGTCTGACCAGATTTCAAAGGCCACTTCAAAGCCTGCGTCGCGCAAAGACGGGAGAAGGTAGGCTCGATCGTCGGGCGGCAGTTGCGGGTACTGCGAGCACGTAACGATTGCGACCGTAGAGGTCATCGGGAGACTTCCCATTTGCACTACCCTACTAAATCAATAAGCTTGTCCCAGATAGGAGCAGCACTGGTCCGGTCATGCGAATCAACGATATCCACTTGATCTCCCACCAGTTCCCTTAGCTCACGGACGCTTAGAGAGCTGCTACCTACTCGACCGCCGACAACAACATAAGTCCACCCCCACTGTCGTAGGAGGCTGGTTCCACCGTATGCGCCAATCGGGTCCGGCGCTGCGAACAGTAGAGCCCGAACCGAGCGTTTAACTGCATCAGAGCGGAGTAGCATCTGAGTCTCGGGCTGCATTATACCGTCCGCCAATTCAAAAATGATCACATCTGGGACACGATCATTTGGCGTCTTCTGACTTAGGACGGCGCGTGCTCTCTCAAACAACTGTAGAAGTTCGCCTTCAGATAGCCCCTGCGTCGACGGGTGGCCGAACGCCCCAAAATCCGAAACCGCGACAGCGCCAGCGACGGACATAGTCATTGGGTCGCGAAACGTGGCGCAGCCCGTGAGCTTGCATGCGTTGACACGCAGGCCCCGAACAGTCAACGCGCGGATAGCGGCGGCGGCAAGTGTAGTCTTGCCACTCTCCATAGAGGTTCCCGCGACTAGTATGATCGGTTTGCAGGGTGATTCGTCGGTGAGAGACGGAATAACGAAGGAACCTGTGTTGATAGGGATGCCATCATGGTCGACGAATCCTGCCAGTGGACGCACACGAGTCGGTGCTTTTAAACCGGTCCGCTGCGATCGCACAATACCAAAGACGCCGCCAAATGTTACTAAATCCAGTTGATTCTCGGACCCCGTCGGCACAACCGCCTCGAAGTAATCAGTCGCGTAACGGCCACCCACTGCACCGAGCACGAAATCACCGATTGACAAGGGGCGACGCGAAAAGGCGGGCGCCCTCAGCATCGCTGGCACAGGGGCCAGTTCACGACTTCCCGCATGCCATTCCGAGTCCACCACTTCGATGGTGTCATCCTCTCCGAGCTCCAATACTTCACAGAGCAATACATCCCCTCGAGAAAGCTCACCTACCGGGGTGGGCTGCCTTAAAGCATGCATCGAAACTCGAGCACATGCGGGTGTACGGATCCAAACGCGATCGTAGATTGCTAATGGGGCATCAACATACCGGTCGGAATTGTGGTGTTGACTCATTTCTAACTCTCGTGATTCCGGAATGGCTCCAGGAATAGGCCGCTTCTTTGTAGAGTATAAGCGAGTATCCCCAGCAAAAGAAAAGGTGGAAGGACCGTGAGCCCCGACATTAGGAATAGTGTCGACCTGTTTCCGCTCATATGGTCGAGCGGGCCGGCCAGCACTGAGCCTAGCGACTGTGACAAGTTGGCGGCAGCCATGTAGAGCGTGAATATCGTGCCGGCGAATTGCTTGACCGCCATGCGCATCGACAGCGAGAAAAGCGAAACGAGAACCAATCCGTCCGCGAAGAGCAGCACCCCAAAGCACAGCGTGACAAACGGTTTGCTCGACCACCCGGAGGCAGATATTGCTAGCATCATGTATGACAATCCGACCAAGCCGAGCGCGATGAGCATCTGCCGCACCTCGCCTATGCAACGACACAGCCAGCCCCCCAAAAGCGAGCCCGCCACGCCTAGCATTGTAGCCGGTCCTCCCATAATCGCGGCGAACTCCACTGAAGTCCAGCCTAGCTCTTGGATCGCGAATACGGACGACGTCGCATCAAACAATCCTTTGTACGCGAAAATGCTCAAGCAGATCAGTAGATTGAGAATGCGCGGTATAGACGCCATCGATGACAAAAACGCATTGGTGTCAAACGAAATACGATCCGGTGTTGGTATGCTTGTGCCGAGATCCGCGTCAGACAGTCGAGCACGCCATGCAATCGAGGGGATTCGCAGATCGCCAGGTCTCTCTACGACAAAGACAGGAGCCATCATGATCAGCAGCAGTAGTCCGACCTGCGCGTGTACCGCTGTCGCAAACCCGAACTTAGCGGCGATTGCACTGAATCCAGCCCCACCGACCGCGATGCCGAATGTCTTTGCTGACGCCATGATCCCGTTAGCGGGCCCACGCTCAGGGTCAGGAAGCTGATCCACCGCAAGTGCATCAGTCGCAACATCCTGCAGAGAGGAAAAAATATTGTGCACGAAGATTACAACGCAAAGCTTCCCGAAACTCGGCTCATCTAACCCCACGACGCTCGCCAAGAGGACTAAGCTCAACGCCATCCCTACCTGAGCGCCGATAATCCACGGTCGGCGGCACCCGAGTGTCGATCCGCGTACGCTGTCAATGAGCGGACCCCAAAGTGGCTTCAATGTCCAAGGAAGCACTGCTAGGGCAAGTATTTGACCTATCAGAAAAGTACTCCAGCCTCGAGCGGACAACTCCGCTGAAAGTGAAATTGTGACAAGACCTGATGACAGTCCCTGGGCGAAATATAAGATCCCAAGGATGGCCCATCGAACGGTAGTCCGCTCATTCATATTTAGATGCAACGGCTGCAAGTTATACCCGCACAAAACAAGATCGTGAATGTTAGGAAATCATCATACCTACATCGGTTGGCTTTCGGTAACCAGTGATTCCGGGTGAGTCTTCCAATAATGCCAAGACTCTAACCTGTCATCGACTAGACTACACGGAGCAGGGCAGAACCATCAGTTGTTTGGTTCATTTCTCAGTGAACGCTCGACATTATGGCTCGACCGACCGATAAAGCAACTTCTTTTCTGTAAAAGTTGGATTGGTTTTACGGGGTGATGGTCAAGTATTTCCTTCCGGTCTCCCAGTCGTCTGAGTAGCATCTCACCCCTCCACCATCACTTTCGCGACGCCGGCCGCCTTGGCAAAATCATCTTCGGTGACCAGCAGGTAGCTCTGCTGTGCGATCCGTGGTGAGTTGCCAAGCCAAGAGCAAACCACGTGCAGTGGGAACTCGCGTTGCAGTTCTGTTTGTCGGCTGGCCCGCATCGAATGGAACAATCGTGGCCAGCCCGAGACTCCGGCGCGTCGCAAGAGGCGGGTCATCTCGGTCCGTAGGTTCGAATTCTTCCAACCCATCGCTGTGTTGGCAGCCGCTCGATACTGGGGCGCAGCGACCACATACTCGCTCTTGTCGCCGAAGATCTCGAACGCTTCGTCGAGGATAGGTCGAAGCTCGGGGAAGATTGGGCAGCTGCGAATACCCCGGCCTTCGTGATGCTCGACCTTTGGCTCTGGAATACTCATTCGATTCATTTCCCAATCGATGTCTTCCCATCGTAGTGAGAGCGTTTCCGAGGGCGTTCGAAGCCCACCGTAGCGACTCAGACCCAGGATCACTTTCCAAACTGGGTTGGCCTTCTTCATCAGCTTGTCGACCACTTCCCGAGGGACAAACTCGTTGACTTTGACGGTGCTTCGCTGCGTTCGAACCTTAGAAAAAGGGTTCTCGTCGATGATCTTCCAATCGACCGCATCGTGCATGAATTGCCTCGCGAATTGGATCCGTTTGTGGATTGTCGTCGTGGCCATGCCTCTGGCTTTGAGCTTCTCGTGAAACTCTTTTGCATGCCCCGCGGTGATCTGATTGATCTTGATCCCCGCTGGCATGAACTCTTTGAGGTTCGCCACCACCTGTTTCCATACCGCGACCGTGGCTGGTTTGCGTGATTTCCCCTGCCGTTCGATGTAGTCGTCCAAGAACTCTTCCATCGTCATGCTCTTGCGATCGACCGCGATCTTGCCCGAAGAGATCAGATTCAATCGCTCCAGTTTCTCGCGAATCCTTGGGGGCTCGGACAACCATCGTGCGTCGTCTCGATCGATGGCGTTACCGAGGATCTTAGCAGCCAGCATACTCTCAACGCGTCGCTGCACACCCTCTGCCTCACGCTCTGAAATCTTGCCGATGTACAGAACGCGGCGTTTGCGATTCTCGTCGAAATACAGGATTCGCCGGTTGCCTGATTTGTCCGTGGAAATGGAAGCCATCGATTTGCTCTCCTCTCAGTTGGTCGCTTGATACGTTTGTGACTTGCGGGTCACCCAGGGCGGCCACTGGCGTGAGAGATGGTTTCGATTCGTTTGCGCTCCAAGAACGTCTGGATGTCTGATACGCGGTAGCGAATCAGACGTCCGAGTTTGACGTACTGGAGTTCTCCCTTGGAGCGAAACTCGAAGACCATGCGGCGTGAAATGCCGAGCATTTGTGCCGCTTGATCTTCGTCGACTACCATGGGATCGATCCCGTTTGAACCACTCATATCTCACCATCCTTTGCGGTCATTTATCAATGATTTCGAAAGGGTGTGAGTCGCCAATGTCCGATGCACACAGGAGGCTCACTTACCCGGTAAAGTCCAGCCGCTCTCGGCAGCATTTCGAGAGCTTTCTCAGCTTTGATGGGATGTTTTGATCAGGTCGCTAGTTCGCTCAGACCAACGGATGCGAAACATTCGCGGATCGTGGCCAAATGCTTATTGACGGTGTGCCAGCTGACACCCATTCGATTAGCGATTTCGTTGATGGATTGGCCTTCGGATAGCTGCTCACAGATCGCTCTGGCCGTTGGGCAGAGCTTCTTCATGGCAACCCCGATGTCGGTCGCATGGCGAGCTTGATGCACGCCGGCTAGTCCGTAGTCATCTTGTAGATCGGTCGGTAGGTCTTCGCTACAGCCAAGGCGATCGACATGTCGCGTGCGTGTTCTGCGGATCTTTCGTAATTGGCGATCGATCACCGCGGTGATGGCTGGCCGAACGGTACAGCGAAATGCTGGTCGCATCGATCGTCCACGATCTGCGGAGCATCATGACCCACTTGAAGGTCAATTGCTATTCGCTGATCGAGGAAGTGATCGCCGACGCAGGGAGTCAAGCCAAACGGTATGGAGTCCGGGTCCGCAACGACCTGCAATTGCTTGAATCCTCCGTCGAAGACATGGTCACCTTTACGCGACCGGTCCCCACGGAGCGACTTCCCGAGCGGTTGGCGGTCTTGGTCGCCGAGGCGCTAGAACTGACGCGAGACAACGTACGCAAAGCCAAGTTCGACCCGGAACTCGTATCGGTCCAACAGGACGTACCAGAATCGATCGTCGTGCCCCTGGCGCGGCACCAAATCGTGATCACACTGGCCAACATGCTCAAGAACGCTTATGAGGCGTTCCAAGCCAAGGGAACCATGCGACCAGGAGCGATCCGCATAGCGGCATCGACGTGCCAGAAATGGGTCACGCTCACGATCGAGGACACCGGGCAAGGGATCTGTGACGAGGAGTTACGCACTCCGCTGTTGTTGACGCCAGGTCGTCGCAACAAATCTAAACGACAAAGCACAGGCTACGGGCTGCCGATCGCGGCACGCAACGTAGCGGCACATGGAGGACTTTTACGACTGGAGAGTCGCGAAAATGAGGGAACAACGGTAACGATTCTGTTGCCACGAGAAAGTCAGTAGGGTTTCACGATGAAAGCACTTGTAGTTGAAGACGATCCAACGATTGTCGAAATGGTCGAGGATGTTTTGTTTTCATTGGGCCATGAATTCGAGGTGGCCACCAATCAGCAAGACGCCCAGCAACTTTTGAAGAGCATGGACTTCGATTACGTCCTGCTCGATTTGCAGATCCCCGCGAAAGCGAATCGCGGGGGAGCTGACAAACAGTACGGCATCAATTTGCTCAAAGACATCCAGCGGATGAAAGCACCGAGTCCACCACCGGTGATCATGATGACCGCCCATTTAGCCGACGGCTTCAATCTCTCGAGCGAGTTGCAACGGAACGGAGTTCGAGAATGCATTGCCAAGCCGTTCTCGGACGCAGCGCGTCCCCTATCGAGCGTGATTCTCGCAGTGGTCGAAGAGTACGGTCCGAAGGCCAAAACGATCGAGACACCCAAGCCAGCACCGATTGTGGTGAAAGAGCCATTGCCTGAGCGACGCCGATTTGACGGGGGTGAGCTTGTTTTCGAAGCGGGGCGAATAACCTTGTGTGGCACAACGATCCTGCTCCGGACTCGATCGAAGCTGAAGTGGCGAATCCTCGAAGTACTGAATCGACGCGATTTGAATGGCAAGTGGATTGGTATTAGCGGTCCCGAGATTGCGGAGATACTTGGCTTGCGATCCGGCCAGAATGGTGTCTCGGGAGCGATCCGTGACTTCCGAACCAGTATCTGCAAAATCCTGTCTGCGGAGTTGGGACTGATTTGCGATCAGGACGATGTGATTCGAAGCGGAGGTCCTGGGTATCGATTGAACGAGTGGATCCGCATTGAAGACGGCAGCCAGTCCAAAACACAGACCGTAGAGGACGAAGGGCAAAGTCGCCGCGATCGGATTTTGGAACTGCTCGCCGGTGGCAAGCGACTTCGAACAGCTGCGATTGCTGAATCGCTTGGATGCAGCCAAGCGACCGCAAGGCGTGAGCTCGACTTCCTTCGCAGCACGGGTGCGATCGAGTTCATCGGTCCGAGCAAGACCGGTGGTTATCAACTTCGGTTGGTGATGAGCGAGTAAATGAGCGAGTAAATCCCTGGGGAATTTGATGTGAGCGAGTAAATGAGCGAGTAAACCGTTTACTCGTTAACGAGCAAATGACCCTGTAATGTGTGGATGAGCGAGCAAACGGTTTAGTGTCCAAGAGAGAGTCGCAGCGCGCGCATACAACAGGCAGCGCACGGGGTGTTTTGCGGCGCGCGTCGGATTTTGCGCCGCCTCATTTTAGAACCCCGGTTTTTCCCAGGGAATTTGTAGGTTGTTCGGTTCCTGTCCTCTCCGCTAGTTTTCTGAAGCCCGTGCTGCAAAACCCTGGTTTTCCCAGGGTTTTTCGCATTTCTGGCCAATTGCTTTGGCTTTCCTGCACGTCCATGCACGTGCATGCTTGCACATGCTGCGTCGTCTAGTGCGCTGCCTTGGTACCTGGTGAGTCGTCCAGTGAGTCGTCAGAGTCGCCTCAGAGCCCTCGTTTTTCCAGGGAAAACAGGTGGTTTTGCAGTGGAGGTGGTAGGATTCGAACTATTTGAGTCGTGTTTTAAAACGCGGGAATCGTGAGAATGGATCGAATCAGCCTTCACTCCGATCCAGAAGTTGGAACTTCCATGAGCTTTCGGTATCGTTAGGCTTAGACCTCGACGAAAGGCGAAATTGGTAGTACCAATTATTGAAACCTAATTGAATTGGGGCGATCCGCCGAAAAAGATCGTCGAAGAAGGGTGCGCGTGACTGGGACGATTGTCATGCTGCGAGGTTGTTTCGGGGAAGGGCGATGATTGAAGAAAAGAAGAAACTAGAGCGTATCCTGACCAAGGCAATCGCTTGCGAGCACGACTATCCTGTTTCGCCCATATTTTTTTCTGAATTCACCGCCATTGAAGATGACGCAGCCGAGTACATAGGCACTCTTGCATCCGGTGAAAAATGGCTGGACTTCTCTGGTTTAACATTTCTTACAGCAAATTCCGCCCAAAGCCTTAGCAAATTTCGAGGGGATCTGTATTTAGACGGCCTCTCTGATATGTCGGATGCCGCTGCTGAAAACCTAAGTAAGCTTCAGGGGGATCTTTACCTAGACAGGCTAGCCACATTGTCAGATAAGGCCGCTGATTGCCTTAGTAAGCATCGCGGCTGTCTAAGCCTAAAGGGACTTACCACACTATCAGAATCTGCTGCGGAAAGCCTTTGTAAGCACGAAGGTGATCTATACTTATCTGGTCCCATAGCACTTTCTGGCGTTACTGCTGGCAGTTCAAACGTTACTGCCGCTCAGCTATATCAGAAAAATTCTCCGTTCTTGCCCTTGCTCACGACTCTATCAGACGCTGCTGCTGAGGCGATTAGCAAGAACGGATACTTACGCGACGACGAAATTTACCTTGGGAGCATAATCACTCTCTCCGATAATGCTGCTGAGCGTCTTTCGAACTGCAACGCATCGTTGCATTTCAATAGCTTGAAAAGTATTTCCGATGCCGCCGCCGAGAGCCTCAGCAGGCATCGTGGGGGCATCTTAGATCTTTCAGGCCTAGCAACTATTTCCGATGCAGCTGCCGAGAGGCTCAGTAAGCATCGAGGGGACTTGGACCTCTCGGGCCTGACAGATCTCTCCGATGCCGCTGCTGAAAGCTTGAGCAATCTTCAGGGAGCACTTGTCTTGTTAGGACTAAATCAACTTTCGGATATCGCCGCTCTGAGTTTGAGTCGGCATGTTGACTTCCTAAATCTCTCTGGACTAACGGCTTTGTCAAACCTGTCGGCTGACCATCTTAGTAAACACAATGGGAGAGGTCTTGACTTATCTGGATTGACATCTTTGTCCGATATTGCTGCAGAGAGGCTCAGTTACTACCAGGGTGAGCTTTGGCTGGGAGGGATAACTAACCTATCCGAAACGGCTGCTGAAAGCCTAAGTCAGCATGGTGGGTGTTGGATTGGAAATATAGCTGGCTCGCTTACCCAAACTACTGACAGAATAACGAATCTATCCGACGCGACAGCAGAGCGTCTGAGCGGTTATAAAGGAAGTCTCTCGCTGGGGGGAATAACAACTATCAGTGATTCAGCCGCTGAAGCATTGAGCAAACACAAAGCATATCTTGGATTGTATAGAGTGAATGAGATTTCCGATGCAGCTGCCGAGAGCCTCAGTAAGCATCTAGGGGACTTGAACCTCTCGGGCCTGACAGATCTCTCCGATGCCGCTGCTGAAAGCTTGAGCAAGCATATAGGTAAACTGTATTTAAAAGGGTTGACGAAATTATCCAGTGCCGCTGCTAAGAGTTTTGCTAAGCATCATGAAGAAGTTTACCTGTCCGACACGGCACTGCTGCCAATGGGGCCAACGCACGAAGCACAAACAAATTCGGCAAGGGAGAATGACTCGATTCAAAATCGGCCTACCACTAAGAATATGTTTCTCGCCTTGATTCAATTGGTGCGTCGATGTCGTTTGCCGATACTTATAGTCGGAATTGGCGTCAGCTGCTAACACAGAGACTGTAACCGTTGAACTTATAACACTGGAAGGGGTCCGGCACACTGTCGTCTCCTCATTAACTAACATCTTTTTATATGATTCAACAAGGTTCACGATCCAGCCATAGCGAATAGTCGCGGACTTTTCGGAAAATCAAATTCCGACTTTCATTTCGATAGGAGCCATCACCTTCGCCACGCCGGCCGCCTTGGCAAAATCATCCTCGGTAACCAGCAGATAGCTCTGCTGTGCAATACGTAGAGAGTTGCCAAGCCAGGAGCAGACCACGTGCAGCGGGAACTCACGCTGCAGTTCTGTCTGTCTGCTGGCACGCATCGAATGGAACAATCGTGGCCAACCTGAAACTCCGGCGCGGCGCAAGAGTCTCGTCAATTCGGTGCGAAGGTTCGAGTTCTTCCAGCCCATCGCCGTGTTGGCAGCGGCGCGATACTGCGGAGCCGCAACTACATATTCGCTCTTGTCGCCGAATATCTCGAACGCTTCGTCGAGGATCGGTCGAAGCTCGGGGAAGATCGGGCAGCTGCGAATGCCACGGCCTTCGTGGTGTTCGACCTTCGGTTCGGGGATGCTCATGAGGTTCATCTCCCAATCGATGTCTTCCCAGCGTAGCGAGAGCGTTTCCGAGGGCGTTCGAAGCCCACCGTAGCGACTTAAGTCCAGGATCGAAGGGGTGCGTCAACCGATCCGGCTTGGCGCATTCCTTCCCTTCGATTCTGGTGAGATTGCGATAAATCCAAACGCTGGGATCTTGAAGATCTCAAAACAAATTAGTGACAGTTACCCATTTAAGATTAACGCCGATCAGATAGAAGTCCATTTCACGCTGAACCAAAACACCCCGTCAAAGCATGGACCGCTCGCAACAGGTAAGCATAGCTTTCCTATGGGTAAGTTTTGCTCGTCTTTTCATTGCAGATCGAACGGTTATCGTACTGAAACCGTCTGAGGGATCCTCCAAGAAGGTGGATCCAGGTTTTTTGGTAAGTGAATTGCTCCTCGTTTGTGAAAGGCATTTAACCATGCGATTGAGTTTTGGACACACGGCAAGCATGATCGCTGCCGCGTTGATTTCCTTAGCACCGTGGGTGGCGCAGGCGGCGGTAGTCAGCTTCGGCTCCAACGCAAACACGTTTCAGATGGAATTTGTAACCATCGGCAACCCCGGCAATGCCGCCGATACTACGGGAAATCCAAACCCTGCTGGTGCCGTGGGCTACACCTATGGAATCGGCAAGTTCGAAGTCAGCGAGGACATGATCACGAAGTTCAACGCTTCGCAATCACTGCAGATCACGACGACCTCCCGTGGTGCGAACAAACCGGCCGCGAATGTGTCTTGGAACGAAGCAGCACGGTTCGTCAATTGGCTCAACACCAGCACTGGTGGCTTTGCGGCGTATAATTTCACCACCGGTGGCGTCAACGATAACATCGCATTGTGGACTGCGGCTGACACACTTGATTACGATCCGCTCAATCCGTATCGCAGCAAGCGAGCCACCTATGTTCTTCCCAGCTTCAACGAGTGGTACAAGGCAGCGTATTTCAACCCCAATGACAGTACCTACTACAACTTCGCAAACGGAAGTGACATACGGCCCACAGCCGTAATAAGCGGCACAGCGTCAAATACGGCGGTGTACACACAACCTGGTGAGGCCTCTCCAACTGGCCCGGCCGATGTGGACCAAGCCGGTGGCCTGAGTCCTTTCGGAGTGATGGGCCTAGGTGGCAACATCCTGGAATGGGAGGAGAGTTCTGCAGACCAAGCTAATAGTAGCGGCTCTTTTTGGCGGGGAATCCGAGGCGGCTTCTGGGGCAACGACTCCACCGTCTTGTCGTCGTCGCTTACGAGCCCCGGCGCCCCCACCATCGAGAACCATACCATAGGTTTTCGTGTCGCAAGTCTGTCTTCATCCGCCCCACCTGCAGTGCCTGAGCCGAGCATGATGGTCATCAGTACGTTGTTTGGTATAGGTGGGCTCGTGGCCAAGAGGCGGATGAAAAAGTAACCCTTTTTCTTTTGGCTCTTTTACCGTAGCCATCCGCTGCCAAGCGGTGGACGGCGGCGCGAGTAACGCCTCCACCGTCTGGCGACAGATGGCTACGTCCGGGGAATCGAATCGCAATGAAATCATGCGCCACTTGATTTCGCCGAACGCGATATTTCGTTTAACCCATAGCCAACAGCGAGGAACGTGACCAAGCTCGCCAGGATGCTGCGTTTGGGGCAAAACGAAGGAAGCGACACCATCACCTTCTTCACGCCGGCCGCCTTGGCAAAATCATCCTCTGTGACCAGCAGGTAACTCTGCTGAGCGATCCGTGGTGAGTTACCAAGCCACGAGCAGACCACGTGCAGCGGGAACCCGCGCCGCAGTTCTGTTTGTCTGCTAGCCCGCATCGAATGGAACAATCGTGGCCAACCCGATACTCCGGCGCGGCGCAGTAGTCGCGTCATTTCGGTGCGTAGGTTCGAGTTCTTCCAACCCATCGCTGTGTTGGCGGCTGCACGGTACTGGGGAGCCGCGACCACGTATTCGCTCTTGTCCCCGAATATCTCGAACGCTTCATCGAGGATAGGTCGCAGTTCGGGGAAGATCGGACAGCTACGAATGCCACGACCTTCGTGATGCTCGACCTTCGGCTCCGGGGTGCTCATTCGGTTCATTTCCCAAGCAACTGCCGCCGCGGCAACTCGCAAGGGGAGATCGTTACGGCAACGCACCTGTTCATCGATGCTTGATCCGTGTCTGAAACTGAGCGATACTAGGGCACCGGAGTTAGTTGTAGGATCGAACGCAGCTCAGAAAACACAATCGCTATCACTGAAACCGAGAAACAATCAGAGAAATACTGTGCTTACTCTGGAATCCGAACTTCGCGAAATCGTACGACGTTTGAATGAAGCGAAAGTAGAGTATGCCTTATGCGGAGGAATGGCGCTCGCCGTCCATGGATATCCTCGGTTTACCAAAGATATCGATTTTTTAATCGCCCCGGAGTCGCTAGGCCGAGCAAAAGAAGTTGCTGCGACAGCCGGTTTTCTTGACGACTCAGGTCGAATTCCGTTCCCCGACTCTGAAGTCCATCGCATTCTCAAAGTAGAAGGTACTGAATACCTAATCCTCGACTTGTTAGTACCAAAAAGCCTTGATACGATTGCTTGGACCCAACGACAATGGTTTGACTGGAATGGCCTTCCGATTTGCTCGGTATCAAGAGACGGTTTGATCGAAATGAAGCTTGCCGCTGGGCGAGATATCGATCGAATCGATATCAGACAGCTTGGATATAAAGAAGATGAGTAGTGGACTGAATGACAAATTGTTTTCTGATTCCAAAACTGTGGACATGTCCAGTTCTGCGATTTCCATTCGCCTTCGAGAGGTCAGCGAACTCCATCAGCTCGGGTTGTCATTGGCGAAAGCTAAGCCGATGGCAAATGCAATTGATGCGGCTCAAAGCAAAGATACTGCTACATCAGAATCGCATTTGAGCATTAGCAGGTTGCCGGATGAGATCGGAAGCGACAGCGAGGCGATCCGAAACTTTCGAAACTAGGATTTCGGCAGTTGGTCGGAATGTTGGGTAATCGACCTCTAACAACAAAAAGTTCGGTTCCTGTCCTCTCCGCTGCAAAACCCTGGTTTTCCCAGGGTTTTTCGCATTTCTGGCCAATTGCTTTGGCTTTCCTGCACGTCCATGCACGTGCATGCTTGCACATGCTGCCCATGTAAATCCACAACTCTAGTGCGCTGCCTTTGCCCCTGGTGAGTCGTCCAGTGAGTCGCCAGAGTCGCCTCAGAACCCTCGTTTTTCTCGGGAAAACAGGTGGTTTTGCAGTAGAGGTGGTAGGATTCGAACCAGGTAAGTTCGAATCGTAGTAGAATTCCTTGCCGGAACAGAGGTATCCGGGAATGCTCGCGTCGTCCCTCGATATAAGATGCTTGGGCCGAAACAGTCTATCAATCCATCCAATGTTTGCTCGGCTCGCAAGTGCCTGATATCATTCAAGTTCGGATCGAGGCTAGGTTGCGTGATAGGCTGCATTGGTGCGGTCTACAGAGTTTAGGCTGATCCGTATAAAAACAAGATATGCGAAAGAACCCATGACCGACACAGAACATCAAGACGACGAATGGACGCTCTGGTGGGACGCGCGCGTTGCCGCGATGGAGAGCATCCTTGGTAAATCTGCCGACACGGTCGGGCACGGCGTTATCCCATTCCAGTTCGGCGCGGAAATGGGTGGGGCAGCGGACATCGTCTATTTTCGCAATCACCTCGGTGGCGTAGTTGCCGCAACATCGGAATTGATCGGCTGCGACGACCAACTCCCAAACGATCAAGGCAACTACGAATTAATGATTTGCTCTCGTGATGATGATGAATGGGGACCGAACATCATTTGCCAACTTGCCCACTACACGTTGGAGTCGGTGTTGAATCCTGGCGAAACGATGGATATTGGTCCTGCGGCTCCCGAGGGCTCAACGATTGCCGCATTCCTGTTTTGCGATTACGGACGATTCAAAGTGCGTGATCGCCCTGCAGGATTGCTATTGTGTTTGGGTATTACCGCCCAAGAATTGTCAGAATGCCGTGCCGGAAACCGACCTCACGTCGAATCGGCGCTCAAGGATGCGGGCGTCTACCCGTTCACCGATTTGTTCCGAAAGTCCGTCCTGTAGTCCACAGAATTCGCATATCAATGCGGTGAACGGGAGCTGCCGATGACGCGAGTTTTGAAAACAAAGTGCTTTGGCGGCGGCCCCGTTACCGCCGACGTTATGCAGCAAATCCGGAGAGTGCATTCTCAATGCTTTGGTCACGCTTCACCTTGAAGTCTGAGTTGCGGCCAAATCAGTGTGCCTACATACTCAGATCATCCTTTGTCTTGCCTCCATATGGTAGTTGGCCCCGCCTGCAGTTGCGGGTCGACGCAGTCCATCCAACTGGATTTACATTGCTACTTGCGGAAAATTGTGTTTACCCGGTGGTCGTAAAAGGATCACTAGAACCTGACACTGATCTTTGGACGATTGAAGTGCATGCATTCATTGATACTCTTTTTGGTTCCCTTTTAGTAGGCCTTGTACTTCCATTCTTGCTTTCTGCGTGGCATTGGAGTACTGTCTCACCGGCTGATGGGCATCACTTGAGATATCGTCCGTTGATGATTCTATGGTTGTGCTTCGGAATTGCGGATGTTTACATTGGGCTGTCATACTGGTGGCAGGCACGCCGAGTGGCTAATCGGGTACGCCAGCTCATCTCGCAATACCAATCTGCATAAATCGGGTAAGGATGCCAGTTGCCGGGCACCCTCCACACACCAACCGGTCACTCCACCATCACTTTCGCCACGCCGGCCGCCTTGGCAAAATCATCCTCAGTAACCAGCAGGTAACTCTGCTGGGCGATGCGCGGCGAGTTGCCAAGCCAGGAGCAAACCACGTGCAGTGGGAACTCGCGTTGGAGTTCTGTTTGTCTGCTGGCCCTCATCGAGTGGAACAATCGTGGCCAACCCGAAACACCAGCGCGTCGCAACAGTCGCGTCATTTCGGTCCGTAGGTTCGAATTCTTCCAACCCATCGCTGTGTTGGCTGCCGCACGATACTGCGGAGCGGCGACCACATACTCGCTCTTGTCACCGAATATCTCGAAGGCTTCGTCGAGGATAGGTCGCAGCTCGGGAAAGATCGGGCAACTGCGAATGCCACGACCTTCGTGATGCTCGACCTTCGGCTCTGGAATGCTCATTCGGTTCATTTCCCAATCGATGTCGCCCCAACGCAGCGACAGCGTTTCCGAAGGCGTTCGAAGCCCACCGTAGCGACTCAGCCCCAGGATCACATGCCAAACTGGGTTGGCTTTCTTCATCAGCTTGTCGACCACTTCGCGAGGGACGAACTCGTTGACCTTCACCGAACTCTTTTGGGTCTTTACCTTAAGGAATGGAATCTCGTCGATGATCTTCCAATCGACCGCGTCGTGCATGAATTGCCTGGCGAATTGGATCCGATTGTCGATCGTTGTCGTGGCCATTCCTCTAGCTTTGAGCTTCTCGTGAAACTCTTTCGAGAAATCAAGAATACTCGGCGGAGCGGCTTGGCTGCACGTGAGTTCTCATAAACGCTGCGATTTCCTGTTTGCCGACCGCGCCGCAGGCAACCTGTAAAACCAAATCGACAAGGGCTTCTTCCTCAACGATGATCTCCATGTCATTCATAGAAAGAAAAATAATTGCAGCAGCGGCGCCGGTACGTTTGTTTCCATCGATGAACGGATGGTTTTGAACAATATGGTAGAGATAGGCTGCAGCCATCTCAAACAAGTCTCGATGCAAAAATTTACCGCCAAAAGAGGATTGAGGCATTGCAAGCGCGGAGTGCAGAAGCCCCACATCTCGAATCCCTTCACTCCCGCCGTAAGTGTCGATCAAGCTGCGATGAAGTCGCATCGTGTGATCGATGTCTAAGAACCATGGTTGCAACATGATTCCCTCACTCGGCGAGTTTCTTCATCGCGCGCCCAAATCGGCCGTGGAGTGTTTCCAGGGCTTTCTGAAACTTCTTTTCTTCCTTTGGATCACGAACGGGCGTCAGGACGAGGCACTGTCCATCGCTCATGATTTCGAAGGGGGTTTCAGGTGTGATTCGCAACAAGTCCATAATGGGCTTGTCGATGACTAGAGCGTAACTGTTTCCGTGTTTGGTCAGAGTCTTCTGCATGTCGACTTCTCCGTCGTTAGTACAATGTGTCACCATTCTACGTTATGGTTGTTCGTTCGGCAACACGGGAAAGCCTCATTTTTTCGGGATACAATTTCAGAACCAACAGGTGCAACTGCGCGCGTCGGATTTTGCGCCGCCTCATTTTAGAACCCCAGTTTTCCCAGGGAATTTGTAGGTTGTTCGGTTCCTGTCCTCTCCGCTCAAGAAAACCCTGGGGTACCCTAGGGTTTTTCGCATTTCTGGCCAATTTCTTTGGCTTTCTGTAGCGCCCATGCAACTCGGTGCATGGCGCCTGCGGCGTTGTATTTCGCGTCGCGCACCGAAAATCGAGTCGTTTTTCGAGTCGCGCGAGTCGTCAAAACACTGGGGTTTTGTATGTCCCCGGTCTGGCACCGATCCACACCCGTGGAGGCGGTAGAATTCGAACTGTCTGTGTGATGTTTTGTGAAAGAGAAAAGGTGTCAGAAAGAGAAAAGGTGTCAGGTACCTTTTTCGTCGTTCGCTTGAGCGCAGCAAGTCTGAAGGCTATCTCCAGAAAGTCAAAGCCCTCAGCGCTACGGTCGAAGATCAGCGGAAGAAGATGGAGCAGCAGGAGCGGCGGATGCTGGAACTTCTGCGCTCGCTTCGCGGAAAGAAACGCGAATGGGTCAATCCAGACCAAATGTTGCTCTTCGAGATCGGGGACCTGGAACAATTGGTTGAGGAAGTCAGGGAGCAAGAAAAGCAGACCAAGAATCGCACACCCAAGAAACATGGTC
>JBILTR010000038.1:0-20965 GCA_044371425.1 Pirellulaceae bacterium
CCGGATAACAACTTGCTTGCCGGGTAAATCCAGAGCAACGTCATCGACGTGCCAAGAAGAATCCAGGCCAAGCAAGACGCGGTAGTGTTCGTTGAGTGTTGTCATCCCTACACGATACAAGATCACAAGAATTCAGGCGACAAGCCACTAAATTCCCCGAAGAACCGGAAAAAAGCGCGCTGTCAGGAAGATGATGGAGCGGCCGGTTAGGGGATAGATTTATCGTATTCATGCTTGCGTCCTAGAGATGCCAGTCCAACAATTCCTCCCGATTCGGTCCACGCCCGATTTGCTGTAAGCCGATCGAAGAATGGAGGGTTGAGCACATGGGCTGCTTTTCTTACATCGCAAACCAGTCCTTCGGCGACACTGTAATGGGCAATCGAGATATCCTGAAGATGGTTCGGCAGGGAGGCTGGATCGTTCAGGAATGTCACTTGGTCTCCTCTGTGGGTAACTACCGATGTCTGTTGCAATGATCGTACGATGTTGGTTGGGATTGCTATTGGCTGCTCTCGGGGTCACGTCGGTCTCTGCGGACTCCTCCAGTGCATGGAAGGCGGGGGCCGCCAAGGTTTCGATCACTCCCAAAGAACCGATCTGGATGGCGGGCTACGCTGCCCGCACTGGCCCTTCCGAAGGAGTGCTGACGGAGCTCTATGCGCGCAGCCTTTTTCTCGAAGATCCCCAAGGCCACCGCCTGGTGGTGCTGACGCTGGAGCTGATCGAGATTCCTTCGGAACTTCGCGATCGGATCATGGAACTGGCCAGACAACAACATGGCATCCCCGCCGACCAGTTGCTGCTGAATGTCTCTCATACGCACGGCGGACCGATGATTTCGGCACAAACCGTCCGCGACTGGGGTATCGAAGCGATCTGGGCCAGCAAAGCCGATGCCTATGTCGAGCAACTTTCAGATGCCATCGACCGAGTATTAGATCAGGCAAAGAACCGGCTCGGAACGGCTAGCGTCTCATTCTTCCACGGCGAATGTGCCTTTGCGATAAACCGTCGGCTGCCGACACCCGAGGGCATTCTCCTGGCCCCCAATCCCGATGGGTCGGTCGATCATGACGTCCCTGTGCTTCGTGTGACAGCTCCGGATGGCCAAGCCATCGCCACCCTTTTCGGATACGCTTGCCATAACACCGCCCTGGGGCCTGTTCGGCAACTGCATGGCGACTACGCCGGGTTCGCTCAGGAGCTTCTGGAGAAAGAGGAACCCGAGGGAATCGCTCTTTTTCTGATGGGATGTGGTGGCGACCAGAACCCCGAACCCCGTCGCGATCTAGACGACGCCCGCCGCAACGGCCAGGCGCTTGCCAGGGCTGTCCAGCAGGCGACGCAGCAGCGCGGGGTCCATCTCCCACCGACGCTACAAGTAAGAACCGAAACGATTCCACTCCCTTTTGCCCCCTTGCCTCCTCGCGATCAGCTCCAAGCAAGGTCGACCTCACCCGACGGGTTTGTAGCGCGGCATGCCCAGTCGATCCTCGATCGGTGGCCTCATCCGGAAGACCAGCCTCCCGACTATCCCTACCCCGTGCAGGTCGCTCTCCTTGGCAACCAACTGCAACTAATCGCTCTGGGTGGGGAGCCAATGGTCGACTACTCGCTGCGACTCAAGAGGGAACTGGCCGCTCCCGGCAGATCGACGTGGGTGGCTGGCTATTCGAATCTAGTCCATGCCTACATCCCCACACGCAAAGTGCTCCAGGAAGGAGGCTATGAAGGGACACAGGCGATCATCTACCAGTCCCTTCCTGCCCCGTTTCGGGAAGACATCGAGCAGCGGATTGTCGACGCCGTGCATCGCTTGATCGAGAGCCCATTGCAACGATAGAGAGTTGGGAAAAGGCGCAGAACCAAGGCCCAATCCCGTCACCGACCCCCAAGAGTCTCTCAGTACACGCACGGGCGGGACGCTCGTGCCACGCGAAATGCTACGCCTCTTTGTAGGGTGTGTGACGCGGCATGATTACATTGAGCACCGCGCGCACATCACCCCTCCGCGGAACACACCAGAACCAAAGCACCGCGCTGCTACCACCCTCTGGCTCAACCATCCCATAGGTCATTCCAACGACCGGCAACTCCCTCCGCTCAGCCCCTCCGGACACTCTATTCCATGCTGGGGTCCGATTTTCCTTGAAATCCCCAATTAGAGGGAACTATGATCGACCTTAGAGTTCGATCGGGTCAGTAAGAACAGACCGACCTGCGCAGGGACTCGAATCGCCAGATCATCTTCTGAGGGTCCAAACATGTTCGGGATCTCCTATTTCAAAGGGCAGCCCAGCCACTACATCCAGAAGTACACCGGTGGCGTCAAACGTCAGTCTGGGCCAGGGTTGTCGTTCTTCTATTTCCCATTCCAAACGCAGATCGTTGCAGTACCGACGCAAAGCATCGATCAGCCGTTTGTCTTCAATGACATCAGCCGCGATTATCAGACCGTTTCTGTCCAGGGTCAGGTCACCTACCGCATTTCTGATCCCGAGAAAGCCGCTGCGCTCCTGAATCTTGCCATCGACCCCAAGACCGGCCAACACGTCACCGAAGATCTGCGAGTGCTGGGCCAGCGCATCGTCAACATGCTGCAGATCGCGACGCATGAAGAGGTGGAGTCGCGCACATTGGAGGCGTGTATTCGCGAATCCCAGGCCATCGGCACGGCCGTTAGCGATCGCGCGATCGCTAACGACTCGCTTCGCTCATTCGGGGTCGAAATCCTAGGCCTGTTCATTCTTGCGGTGCGACCTTCGGCGGAGATGTCCAAGGCACTGGAGGCAGAATTCCGCGAGCAACTCCTGCGTCGCGCCGATGAGGCGATCATGGCGCGCCGCGCTAGTGCAGTGGAAGATGAACGAAAGATTCGCGAGAAGGAACTCGAGTCCGATTCGGCACTGGAAAAGGGGCGATCTGCCCTAATCGAACTTCAGGGTGAAAACCTTCTCAAGGAAGCTGCTAATCGCGGCAAGGCGCTCGAAGTCGAATCCGCATCTAAGGCCAAAGCTCTGGAACAGGAACTAGCCGCTCTTCGAAACGCAGATCCAAAACTGCTTCTGGCCGAATCGATGCGATCCATTGGACAGAATGCCGAGAAAGTCGGACAACTGAATATCACCACCGAGCTGATGGCCAGTCTCTTGCAGACGAATCAGCAAAGCGAGTGAGTTTTGCCACGTTGGTACGAATGGCTGTTTCGAGGCAAATTGAGACTCGGCGATGCCCAAGGCTGCTTTCGACAAGATCGTCATCGTCACACGCAAGACCGCGCAGGAAGAGCTGATCGAACGGTACAGCAGCGAGTCGCAGGCGAGGTTCTACTTGGAGCGACTGGGTGTCTCTTTCGATGACTATGCCGATGCCCACCATGCCTTCCACCATTCGATGAAACTCCTCAATCAATCGCTCCCAGAAGTGCGATGCCAGCACATCGATCGCTCCTTTCTCCCCAATTTCCTTTTTGGCCCGAAAGATCTCGTGGTGGTGCTTGGACAGGATGGACTAGTCGTCAACACGGCGAAGTATCTGGATGGCCAGCCACTGGTAGGAATCAACCCAGACCCAACCCGATTCGATGGGATTCTGCTCCCCTATGAAGTCAGCCAGGCAAAGACTCTTCTTCAGAGCACGGTGATGGGAGAGTACAGCACCCATGATCTAACGATGGCGCAGGCCTCCCTCAACAATGGCCAGTCACTTTATGCCGTCAACGATCTTTTCATCGGCTTTGCCACCCACGCCTCCGCCCGCTACCGAATCGCTCACCGGCAAAACGAGGAAAATCAATCCTCCAGCGGCATCATCGTATCGACCGGCGCAGGATCGACTGGATGGTCGCGATCGATCCTCACCGGTGCATCTGCAGTGATTGAAGAGTTTGAGCGACGCGGCAAGCCGTTCCAGAAGGCTCGCGATGAGTACCGATTCGATTATCGATCCGAATGGCTGAGGTTCCATGTCCGCGAACCTTTTGTCAGCCGTGCATCGGAGGCATCCATCGTCCTGGGGAAGATCGATGCCCAGTCCCCCCTGACCGTCACCTCGCGCATGCCCAATGGAGGTGTCATTTTCGGGGATGGGGTAGAACAGGATTATCTGGCCTTCGATAGCGGGACGACTGCCACCATCACCATCGCCGATCGCAAGTTGCGATTAGTTGCCCCATGACACTCTCTTCGTAGGGTGTGTGACGCGGCCTGATGACTATCGGCACCGCACGCCAGACTACTCGCTGAGGAACACACCAGAACCAAAGCCCCTCGCCGTTACCAACCCCCGGTGTGTTCGCGGGGCAGGATTTACCACACCCTCGTCCAACGCCCTCGCCCCGACTCACACACCCTACGGGTCTCTCCAGCAACCACGACTCGCCTCGCCCCGGCTCACACACCCTACGCGATGGATCGCTCCCCGGCCTATCGGAACCATGCCACTGGCTCACACACCCTCTCCGCTAACGCTGCGTCGACCGATCGATCTACGGGGCTACCTCGAGATGCTTTTCAAACCAGTCTCCCATCGCTTGGTACATTCGGCGGTTCCCTTCGGCATTGAATCCATGAGCGGCCCCTTCGATGACGATCAACTCGTTCGCCACCCCAACCTCCTGGAGCGCTTTTTGCATCTTCTCACTGTGCCACAGCGGCACCAGTTCGTCCTTATCTCCATGCACCATCAGCGTCGGTGCATCCTCCTTGCTGGCCTGCAGCAGCGGGCAATGCGCATCCACCTTGGAGGCCTCAAACTTCAGCGCCGGAAACTGTTCCCGCAGGGGATTCGATGGCTCGCAGTAGGGCCGCAAATCGGTCGGTGGAAAAATCGATACCACCGCCGCCACATGAGGCTGGTCTTTCCCTGACGATTTGTCGTTGGTGGTGGTCCCCAGCATCAAAGACAAATGTCCCCCGGCGCTGGCTCCGAAAACCCCCAGCTTCTTCGGATCGACTCCATAGTCCCCCGCATGCTCTGTGACATGCTCCAGCGCCTTGCGCACATCCCCGACAATCTCGGGAATCAGGTACTTGGGACTGCTTCCATGCCGAACAGCGATCACTGTGAAACCACGGTCCAACATCGGCTGGAAAAGAAGTTTGGTCTGCGCAGGAGGCGCCCACATCGATACCCAGCCACCACTGACCATGAACAACAAGCCGCGTCCGTTCGCCTTTCCCTCAGCTGGATAGAAAACGTCGTAGGTCAGCGCCATCCCATCCTTATGCCCATAAACTACATCGGTAACCACCTTGGGGGCATCGGCCTGCACCACCAGACCAAATGCCCATTGCAAGCCGATCGCCAACGCAAAAATAAGACCACGCACAATCCCCTGATTCGCCATTCGTCTCATCATCTCCACTCCCTCCCCTTGTCATTCTAACGTTCTTTAGAATGTTGATTTAGAAACTTCAGGCAGATCAAAGGACCATCTGCCAATTACGCAAGAATTTCGTGGACCACTTCACCAAACACATCGGTCAACCGAAAATCGCGCCCTGCGTGGTGATAGGTCAACCGCAGGTGGTCGATCCCCAGCAGATGCAAAATCGTTGCGTGCAAATCGTGCATGTGGACCTTCTGGTCGATCGCCAGATGCCCAAGCTCATCGGTCGTTCCCCAGGAATAGCCCGTCTTCACTCCCGCACCCGCTAGCCACACGGTGAAGCCGCCTGGGTTGTGATCGCGACCGGTCCCGTTCTTCTCGGCGTAGGGAGTCCTTCCAAACTCCGACCCCCACCAAACCAACGTATCCTCTAACAATCCTCGCTGCTTAAGATCCGCCAGCAGGCCGGCGACAGGTTGGTCGGTAGCTAGCGCGTGCTCCTGATGTTTTTCCAGTTGCGAGTGCTGGTCCCAAGCGGGGTTGGCCGAGTCATCGCCGTAGTTGACCTGAATAAAGCGAACTCCGGCTTCGGCCAAACGACGCGCCACGAGGCACTTGCGACCATAGAGATCGGTTTTAGGGCTACCGATCCCATACAGATCCAGAGTCGCCTGCGACTCTTCCTCCAGCCTCAGCACATCGGCCGCAGGCTGCTGCATCCGCCAAGCCGTCTCCATCGATGCAATCATCGCTTCCGCATCCGAAGCGTGCTGGAACTGCGCATGCTGCAATTGATTGAGCTGCTGGATGAGGTCATACCTCTGCCGCTGGACCTCCGGTCCGTGCGCGTCGCTGGAAAGATGCCGAATGGCCAGCGACTTGCCGCGCGAGGCGTCGATGCGGATCGGCGTCCCCTGGTGTCTCGATGGCAAAAAGGCGGCTCCATAGTTTCGCGAACCGCCATTGCCGATGCTGGGGGTGATGGAAACGAATCCAGGTAGATTCTGATTCTCCGTGCCGAGGCCATACTGGATCCAGGCACCCATCGAAGGCCGCCACTGCTGCGTCGCACCACAGTGCAGGAACAAGGTCGAGGGGCCATGAGCGACCCCTTCGGTATGCATGCCATGAAGGAAGCAGAGATCATCGACATGCTGGTTGATATGGGGAAAGAGATCAGAACACCATTTGCCGATCCTTCCCTGCGGCGCGAACTTCCAAGGCGATCCGAAAATCCGTTGGGGAGTGGCCAGGGCCCCTGTATTGGCCAGAGCGCGCGCGTCGCGAAAATCTTTCGTCTGGCCGTGATGCTTGGCCAGCAGTGGTTTGTGATCGAACGAATCGACCTGGCTGACTCCACCCTGCATGAAGAGAAATATCACTCGCTTGGCTCGCGCCGGCAGGTGAAGCCCTTCGCTGCCCGGCGTGGTGGAATCGAGTAACGAGTTCGACGCAGACGCCGTTCCCGCCGCCAGAGCCGAAGCGGCCAAAGCCCCAAATCCGCACCCCACCTGCTGCAGCCACTGTCGTCGGCCCCCCGACACTTTCAGCTCGAGACCACCAGCTCTTCGATCGCTCATCCTCTCTCGCCCCTCCCCTTTGCCGTGCCGCGACAGACAAGTCGCCTAGGCCGCCATGGATCGTTACTTCAGCAATCGAAATTCCATCGATGCCCAAAGACTCTGCACCAGCAATGCCAGACGCTGACGGTCCAAAGGCACCTGGCCGGCTTCCCCGAGAAATCGCTTCGCCACCGCCAACTCTTCTTCGCCGGGATCCCTCCCCAATACCGTTCGATACGCGAGCGCCGCCACCTGACCGCTCTCGGATGCCTGCTTCAGCAACCGATCGGCCGTCAGCACCGATTGCTCGATGACCCAAGGGTGATGGAGCAACGTCAGCGCCTGTTGCGGGATCACTGTCCTGGACCTTTGGCCCACCACCGAGCTGGGATCGGCCAAATCAAATGCCAAGAGGAAGTCGGAGGGGGCATTGCGAAAGGCAGGAAGATAAATGCTTCTCGCCGACGAATCGCTCTGAAATCCATAGTCCGCTTCTAGCTGCGAAGGGAACCTTTTGCCGAACATCGCCAAGTCCAATTGACCGCTGATCCGCAGCAAACTATCCCGCAAAGTTTCGGCATCCAGCCTCTTTTGAGGGCCGCGCGCCAGCCACAGATTCTCTGGATCGCTCTGCGTCTGCCAGTCCACTTCCGGCAGGTCGCTCCGCCTTGCATAGGCATCCGAAAGGAGCAATTCCCGGACCAACCTTTTGGTCGACCATCCTTCCCTCACCCAGCGATAGGTAAGGCTATCAAGCAGTTCCGGGTGGGTCGGTGGGGAGCCGGTTGTCCCGAATTCATCCACCGTCCGAACCAATCCTTCCCCCATCACCCAGCTGAAAATACGATTGGTTGCTACCCGCGCTGTCAAAGGATGCCTGGGATCGGTCGCCCACCGCGCCAAGGCGATTCGATCGATCGAGGCATTCTCGGTTCCAAACTCTTCATCATCCAGCCATCGCACGGCCCGCAAAAACCCTCGCGGCACCCTGGGCCCAGGCTGATGCACACTGCCGCGAATCATCACCGTCAGATCCCCTGCATCAGGCCGGGGCTTGAGCACCATGGCACGAGGGAAGGAGGCAAGTTGCTGGTCGAGCTTTTTCAGTTGCTTCTGGAGTTGTTCGCGCGTCTGCTGCAACGACTCGACCTGCTTCGCATCCCCCTCTATCCCCTTGTCTGGCGATGGACCGGCACCCCCATCGCTAGCCGACTCCAGCAAAAACTGGACCGCATCGGCGATGACGTGGCCATCCGCCCCTGCGTTGGAAACGATCACATACGCCTGACCATCCTGCTCGAATCGATACGTCCCCAAAGAGACCCACAGGCCACCGATGGGCGCCGTCTTCTTTTGATCGATCCGATGCTCCTGCTGTCCATCGGCGCTGAAGACCTCCACCATCGCATTGGTCGCGCGATTGTCGCCATGAGTGTACGACAGACGGACTTCATAACGACCCGGGGCCAGCGAAGGTGGCTGGAAGGTGATCGTCTTGCTGCCGCGATTGCTGTTGCCGTCATGCAGATACCCCGCACCGACAAACGGCTGAACCGACGCCGAAGGCTTCCAGTCCCCGACCCGCTTGGCCGCCGCGTCATCCACCACAACCCCGGCAAGGCTATCGATCGCCACCGATCCCTGCTGCGGCTTGAGCTTGGCATCGATCGACTTGATCTGTTCCTGCAGGCGCACCCGCTCCGACTCCAACTGCTGTCGCTCCTTCTGCATGGAATCGGAAACCGCCAACGGGGACTCGATCCACTTCGATACGTTCGCATGCTCCAGCACCTGCGACCCATAGAGGATTCCTGCCATGGCGTAGTAATCGCTGGTGGGAATCGGATCGAATTTATGGTCGTGGCATCGAGCGCATCCCAGGGTCTGCCCGAATACCGCTCGGCCAAAAACATCCAGCTGCTCGTCGATCACATCCAGATCCAGCTGCTTCTTGTCTTGCTCTTCCAGATTCGTATTGCCCAGCAGCCAGAACATCGCCGCGATGCTTCCCCGCTGCTGCTTCTGCCAGTCTGCCGTTTCGATCAGATCCCCAGCGATCTGATCGGTGAGGAATTGATCCCACGCCAGATCGTTTTGAAACGCCTCGATGCAATAGTCGCGATACCGCCATGCATCAGGGAAGACGAACCCTCGCAGTGTCAGCGACTCACCGAAGCGAACGGTATCCAGCCATCGCCTCGCCATCCTTTCCCCGTATCGAGGCGATGCGAGCAACTGATCGACCATTCGTTCCTGCGCATCAGGACTCCGATCGCTTTCGAATGCGGCGATCTCCTCAGGAGTCGGAATCAGGCCATGAAGGTCCACCATCCAACGTCGCAGAAGCGCGGCCCTTGGCACCGGCTGGCTACGAACCAGTTGCTTCGTCTCCAACGCAGCATCGATCCAGCTATCGATCCAACTGGAGGCGTCTACGGACGGTACAGGATGCGGTTGGAAGGGCTGATAGGCCCAGTGCTCCCCTGCTCTCTCTAGCGGCAGACCGGTCGTTGCCTTTTTGGCCGCTGGCTGCTCCCTGGGATCGAAAGCCCCCTGGGTGATCCACTGCTTTAGCAAGCCAATCGCCTCGTCCGACAGCTTCCCTTCAGGCGGCATCTCCAGATGCGGATCTTCATAATCAATCGCTCGTATCAACAAACTGGCGGCAGCATCCCCAGGGACGATCGCCGGACCGGAATCCCCGCCCTGCTGCCACCCAGCTCGGCGATCCAGCAGCAATCCGCCACTGGCCTCCGTTTCCTCCGAATGACATTCCAGGCAGTGATCGATCAGGATGGGCCGAACATGGGTTTCAAAAAACGCCAGCGCCTCCCGATCCCCCTCCGCTGGCTCCCCTGAAGGTGCCTGCTGCGCTGGGATCGGCTCAGTCCCTATCCAACCGATCCAGCCCATCGCGATCGACAGGCAAGCGACCCATCGGGTCACTCGCGGTGATCGGGATCCGAAACGGGCTTGGGCAGGACGAATGGACACCATGATCGATCCGAAAAGCACCCAACGGTGCAGGCAGGCCAAGGTGGTAGGCAGCATCCCCCGGGAGGAATACCGACAAGGAGTCGACACGACTGCTTTAGTTTAACACATCGGCCTGGAGATCCCCAAATATCGATGGAAAAGGGCAAGTCAGTACCCAAGGCGAATCTGCTGCCCTCCCACACCAAGCAGCTCATACGATCACCATGCAATCGCCATAGCTGAAAAAGCGATACTTCTCTTCGATCGCCTCGCGGTACGCCCTCAGGATCAGATCCCTCCCGGCCAGCGCGCTGACCAGGACCAACAGGGAACTTTTGGGGAGGTGGAAATTGGTCAGCAAGCCATCGATCGCCTGAAAAGAAAATCCTGGCCGAATGAACAAATCCGTCTGGCCGCTCCAGCCTCCCCACCGGCCCTGATTGGCGATCATCGATGACTCCAGCACCCGCGTCGACGTCGTGCCGACAGCGATCACGCGGCCACCCGCATCACGGGTCATTTGCAGTTTTCGAGCGACCGCTTCGCTGATCGTCCCCCACTCGTGATGCATCGCGTGCTGATCGAGCCGATCGACTTGAATGGGGCGGAACGTGCCGATGCCAACGTGCAGCGTAACGGCAGCCAGGGAGCCTCCCTTCTCCCGCAGTTGCTGGATCAACTCCGGTGTCAGATGCAAACCTGCGGTCGGCGCTGCCACCGATCCGGGATGCCTCGCATAAACCGTCTGGTATCGCTGCTGGTCTTCATCCACCATCAGTCCATCGCGGATGTAGGGAGGCAGTGGAACGCGACCACATCGCTCCAGCAACTCCTCCCAGGGGAGCCCCTCGGGCGGCTGGAACAGGACGCTGCCCTGCTCGGTCTTCTGAACCACCGTCAGCCGCAGTTCTTCACGGCCCTCTCGATCGCGCAGCACCACCTGCTCGCCGGGCGCCATCGTCCCCCGAGTCTTGCTCAGTAGCTCCCCGATCCCCTGATCGTTGCGCTGTAGAAATAGCCCTTCCCAGCGTCCTCGAGTCGACTCCCGCACGCCGATCAAGCGTGCAGCGACCACTTTCGTGTCGTTGACCACCAGGGTGTCACCGGCGGCGATCAACTCCGGCAGATCCCGCACATGATAATGCTCGATCGACCCCTTCGCCCGGTCGATCCACATCAGCCGCGCATCGGTGCGATGCCGCGCGGGATGCTGAGCGATCAACTCCTTGGGTAGGTCATAATCGTACGCTTCGATCGAAAGTTCATCCGACGACTGAGAATCCATGGCCGCTCCCAAACCACCTCGAATCCGACACGCTCGCCACGCAAGGATACCACGACCCTTCGCCAACACGAAGAAGGCAAACGGGAGAGTTTCCCGCTCGATCCTGGTATCGTAGCGATTCGAAGTGCGATGCCCATCCAGGCTAGACTAGGCATCGCGGTACAGTGTCGGATCGAGATGGTGATCAGCTTGGAAACTGGCAAGGGAATCCCACATGGCGGAAGATCGGTTTGGCAACGCTCCGGTATCTCAGTGGATCGGCTACCAGGTGGAACCCGGCCAGTCAGGTCAGGCGACGGTGCGGGTGGAAGTCGACGAGCGATGGCACAATCCGATGGGCCGCGTCCATGGCGGCATGGTTTCCGCACTGGCGGATGCCGCCATGGGAATCGCCTTCGGAAGAACGCTGGACGAAGGACAGGACTTTGCCACCATCGATCTGCATGTCCATTTCATGAGACCGGTGACAGGAGCCCGACTGACGGCGATCGCACAGGTTCAGCAAAGAGGACTGCGCGTCGGCTTCGTCGAATGCCGCATCGAAGACGACAGGAAGCGATGGATCGCCTCCGCCAATTGCTCCTGCACTATCATCGACAGCTAACAGCCAAACACCTATCGCACGCGGCAACGCGACCTGGTACGTGGCGCAGTTCCTCCAGCACGGGCGGGACGCCCGTGCCACGCGGAATGCCACGCCTCTTCGTAGGGTGTGTGACGCGGCGTGAATACATTGGGCACCCGCGCGCAAATCACCCCGCCGCGGAACACACCAGAACCAAAGCCTCATCCCGTTACCATCCCCAGGTGTCTTCGCGGGGCAGGTTTTACCACACCATCATCCAACGCCTGCGCCCCGGCTCACACACCCTACGGGTCTCTCCAGCACATGCACGGGCGGGACCCAAGCCTCTTCGTAGGGTGTGTGACGCGGCGTGAATACATTGGGCACCTCGCGCAAATCACCCCGCCGCGGAACACACCAGAACCAAAGCCTCATCCCGTTACCATCCCCAGGTGTGTTCGCGGGGCAGGTTTTACCACACCATCATCCAACGCACTCCCCCCGGCTCACACACCCTACGGGTCTCTCCAGCACATGCACGGGCGCGACGCCCGTGCCACAAGAAAAGAGGTCCAGTTCCTTAAGCCAATTCCGAGATTTCTCGTCATGATCGGGGCCCTCCGGCTAACTCCCTGCGACGGCACCTGACGTACTGCACTATTGGCAAGGTCGGTTCGTCCCTTGGGAGTTCGCTGATGAACAAACCGCCAACGATCTGGATTGCCCAATCCCTCGTCATGATGATCTTCATCCGCTTCCTGGCTCTCTCGGCCACCTCCGAGCCACCCGACGGAAAAGGAGGTGGATTCGATCGTTCGGACGGTCCACAGAGAGCAACGCTCAGCGACGGCGCCACCAAGCTGAAGAAGCCTCAGATGAGCGATACGATGGTTGCCAACGTCTATGCGGATAACTGGTTCGTTCTCTACATCAATGGCCAGCTGACTGCCGTCGACTCCATTGCCTTCATCCCCCACAACGTCATCTCGGTCGATCTGCTACCCACCTATCCGATGACGATCGCGGTGATGGCGCGAGACAACTTCGATTCGAAAACGGGGATGGAGTACGCCAATACCAACATCGGCGACGGCGGCTTCATCCTGAAATTCGGGGATGGCACCGTGACTAGTGCCAAGTGGAAAGCGAAAAGTTTTTCACGCGGTCCGCTTCGCAGGGATACCACCAATCCAAAGATCGAGGAGCAGCCAATTCCTGACGATTGGTATGCCGTCGATTTCGACGACTCGCAGTGGCCTCAAGCGAAGGAATTCACCGAAGAGGAAGTTGGCCCCAAGCAGCCATTTTTTGAGCACGATTTCGAAGGAGCCAAGTTCATCTGGTCGGACGATCTGGCCCTGGACAACGTCGTGATCTTTCGCCATCAGATCACCACCCCACCCGATGGAAAACCACGTATCGACTTCTCCAAGCTCAACGATGTCGTACCTGATGGACCGCCGCGCCAACCACGCCGCAATCGATAGGTTGCTTTGGGGCATCTCCTCCGACTTGTTCGTCTTCGACGCTGCTCTCTAGGAAAACCTAAGCCAGGATCGACTTCCATTATGCAGCCCTCCCATCACCGCAGCCTTCATGCATCCCACATGCTCGCTCTCTGCCTGCAAGTGACCCTGCTCCTGATGTTCCTGTTGCCAATCTTTCCGGCATGGTCCCAGGAGAATCGCAGCCGGCGCGAAGGAGACCAGCGGGGCGCTGGAGGTGGAAGTCGTCTAGGAGGCTATGAAAAGCCACCTCCTGCCTGCGACATTCCCGACCACCCCTGCGACATCCTCTTGGGTCGCCCCACCGACCGATCGATTGAACTTCGAGTGCTGCACCATGCCAGTGGCTCTGGCAAAGTTCGCTATCAGCTCGATGGCAGCGACGCGTGGGAGGAGACAGAGCGGATCGAGGTGGAAGCAGGCCAACCTGTCTCTGCTGTACTCGATGGTTTGCTCCCCGATTCCCTCTACCGCTACCAGTGGCTCTTTGTCGATCGAGATCGTGCAAAAAGCTATGAACAGCCCATCGCTTCGTTCCATACGCAAAGGAGCGAGGGGAGTTCCTTTGTTTTCTCTGTGACCGCCGACTCCCATCTCGATGAAAACTCCAGTGGCGATGTCTACCTGCAGACGCTGCGCAACGCGCTTGCCGATCACCCCGACTTCCATCTGGAACTGGGCGATACTTTCATGACCGGCAAGTACATTCGGCCCGAATTATCCAAGGGTCAGTATCTAGCGCAGCGCTATTACCTATCTCAGCTCTGCGACCATGCAGCCCTCTTTTTTGTCCTCGGCAATCACGATGGGGAATCGGCGGGAAGGCAGTCGATCACCTGGGCCACCCACACCCGGAAATCGCTTTTTCCCAATCCCACCCCTGGTTCGTTCTATTCGGGCAACGAAGAAGTAGAGCCAGAGGTCGGACACCCGGAGAACTACTACGCTTGGCAATGGGGCGATGCCCAGTTCATCACGCTCGACCCCTACCGCTACACCCTGTCGCGACGCCGCGGAGGAGGTGGCCAAGGGGGTGGTGGCCAAGGGGGTCGTGGCGGGCCAGCTGGTCCACAAGGCAGCCGCACTCCCAGCAACCAGGCCGCACCGCGCGATGCCGCTGGTGCCTCAGAAGGAAATTGGTACTGGACTCTCGGGGAGACTCAGTACCAATGGCTGAAACGTCAACTCACAAAACCATCCAAGTACCGTTTTGTCTTCATCCATCATCTGGTGGGTGGAGCGGTACAAAGTCAGCGCGGCGGTATAGAAGTGGCCAACCAATGGGAATGGGGGGGGCACAACGCGGAAGGGAAGTGGGAGTTCGATCGCTATCGTCCTCAGTGGGACAAACCGATCCACCAGCTACTGGTCGATGCCGGTGTATCGGTGGTCTTCCACGGACATGACCACTTCTTCGCCAAGCAAGATCTCGACGGGATCGTCTATCAGGAAGTACCGCAGCCCAGTCACGCCCGATCGGGCAATACCCGCAACGCTCAGGACTATGGTTATTTGGCCGGTGAATTCCAATCCAGCTCTGGCTTTGTCCGCGTTCGCGTTGCACCCGACGGTGCCCGCATCGATTACGTGCGCACCTACCTGGACGGCAAACAACCAGCAGCTCGCAACGGAGAGGTTTCCTTCTCCTATGTGGTGCCACCTCGCACCCCCAAGTAGGAATCAGTTGATTCTCGCTGGGTGATTCTCCTTTTTTCCGCTGGCCTGCTAACTCCCCTTTTTGGTACCAAATCCAGCAAGCCTGCGGGATCCGGAGGCGACTCCACATCACCATTTGACGATGCCGCGAAAGACCTTCAGACCACCCAGCAAAGTCGACCCGCCATACTCCTTCGCCAACCGCATCAGGCTCTGGTGAAAACCACAGTTCGGAAAAGCCGCCTCGACGCGCGAGATCTCCTTCCTGGGAATCCCTTTGCGGATCCACCCCTTAGTGGCATCGATCCAGTCGGCCTTGCGACACGCTTCAATCAGCTCCTGATGCGGACCACGGTACGGGAAGAGCTTGTGGTGCCAGTGAATCGCTCCCCGCAAAGCCTCTTCATCCAGCCTCCACAGGTAACGCTGGTTGTCGCGCAGCGCAATCTCCTCGGAAGGCTCCAGGTAGGCCAGAACCCGATCGGTCCAAAGCCCCAGATCGTGATAGACAAACGCTGTCTCCACCAGCGATACCAGAGTCGGCTGCTGATCCAGCAGGTGCATCGCGTACGTGATGGCGCGCATCACGTGATTGCGATACCCGTCATAATCTCTCCCGATCGTCTTTCGATAGGGCTCCAGCAACCGATCGACGCGCGGACGCTCCAACTGGATCTCCATCGGCTGCATGACAAGCCCTTCTTCGATCAACTGCATCAGGGAAGCGGTTGCTGGATCTGATCCAGCTTCACCGTAGTAAAAGCCACCTCATCGTAACGATCGGCCTTGCGCGAACCTTCCTCCAGATCACCCCTTTCATAAAGAATTCCGATCCTGCCGTCGGGCAAGGCTGCTAGGTCGGAGTAGCCTGTGAAATAGGGCGCTGGTTTCGGTGCATACCGATAGGCCAGGGTCCAGCTCTTCCCATCGTCACAGCTCAACTTCAGCGTCCCATCGGACCGCGTGGAAGCATTGGAAGGGTTGGAAAAGAGAATTCGCCCCTTGCCCGTCTGTGGGTCGATCGAATGGAACAGAAGACTTCCCTGGCAACCACGCGGCTCCACCAACTGCCGTTCCAAATAGCTCTCCGCAAAAGTCTCTCCTCCATCGAAACTGATGGCGACCACGCGATGCGACTGGCTATCCTCCTGATTGCGGCAATTGATCATCAACGCCCCATCGCTTCGCTCCACCACCGTTGCCTCCGAGCTCTTCGGGTGAGGTACGGTACCACCGATGTTCCATCGCTTGCCTCCATCATCGGAGTAGATGAAATGCGCCGCCACAGGCTGCCCAGTGGCCGAATGCCGCGCTGCGATGACGACGCGCCCTCGATGCGGTTCAAACTGCTTGACAATCCCATGACATGGCCCCGTTCCATACCAACGCCAGTCTGGCTGGTAGACCGATTCAGTAATCTCGCGAGGCTCTGACCACTGGCTACCCGCATCGTCCGACTCGAGGACAAAGACTTTGCGAGTCGTCCGTTCTTTCTCCGATGGGATCCACTGGTTCCAGAGCCATACCAGAACGATTCGACCCGACGGGAGAACGACCGGGCAAGCGTTCTTGCAGGGATTGCGACCGTCGTTGGCCAAAACCTGCAAAGGCCCCCACGTCCGTCCACCGTCGCTGGACCGCTTCAGCACCACATCGATATCGTCCTCGTCCTTATGACTGTTCACACGTCCTTCACAGAAGGCAAGCAGCGTGCCATCGTGAGCGACCGCAAGAGTCGGACAACGGTAGCAAGCATAGCCATCCTCCCCAGCGACGAACGGCGTGGAATCGCAATCGGCCTGCTTTGACCAAATGCTAGGAGGCTGCAAGCTAATGGTCGCTAGCCCCGCTACCAGGAAGATCACTCGGTAGATGATCGGATGGATTGGTGGCATGGTGGATAAATCGCTCAATCGAAGATCAATTAGATGCTTTGGTGTGACAGGAGAGGTGTCAGGGAGAAACGTTCTGTTCGCATGCATGGCCGAGACGCCATGCCACGGAAGAGTGCGGTAGCGTCGTTCTTCCAATCATCCTGCGATCCTTTCGCGATGCGCAACAGATTGTAGCTGACGCTACACCAGCAAATGATGCTAGCGATCAATCCCATCACCATGGACGCATAACGCCTCATAGGCAACCTCATCGACTTCGTACTGCTTTTCTTTGAGCGTTGGGGAACTGGCACACCGCATCAGCCACTCCCGGTAATGATCGTAAAGGGCTTCGTCTCGGGAGATGACCATCTCGATCAGCCAGTAGTTCCAGGCTGGATCATCCATGGCAAGAGCCTTATCGAGAGTTGGCACGAGAGTCAGACCGAGACTGGCAAGCCACGGGGAAAGCCGTTTTGCGATTGGCCAGTTGCCATCCTGTAGCCATTCCAGAAGTTGGGGAAGGATGGGAGCGACGACGGGGTAGCCCACTTGCGTGATTCGATCGACCGCTTGAACATCGGTCTTCGACTTCGGCAATAGGTTTTGAAGATCCTCCATGGAAGACGGATCGGAAGCATCGCACATCCCGCTGGCTCTCCTTGAAACTCCCGTCTGCGTTCCAGGCTGGGGAATGCTCGAGCACGAAAGAGGAGGCAACCTGAATTGCCCCGCCGCTCACTTCGACTCCGACTGTTCCTTCGTCTGCACCCCGCCCACCTTCAACGACTCGATTGCCTCCTGGAACGTCTTCTGGTTGCTCGGAAAATCTTTCGATGGGCAGGTTAGCAGCAGGACGACGATATCTTTCTCACGGGGGATAGCGACCCATTGCTGCGTGGTGGAAATCGCACCTTTGCCATCGATGGTGCCGCCGGTTCCTGCACCTTCCACCACCATCCACATCGCTTGCTTGCCCGCAACCGATTTGACCTCCTTCTCCTTCACGGTGGCTTTCAGATTCTTCTCCATCGCCGTAGCGCTCAGATCGACCATCCAGCGTGGGGCAATCGCTTGATCGGGCAGCTGGATGAAGAGAGTGATGGAGGCGTTGTCGGAATGGGAGTAGGCTTTCCGCAGTGTGCCGGGGACGCCGAAGCTCTTCGGATCAGCGGATTGCCATGGCTCAGGGATCGAGATGGAAAAGTCGTATTTGGGATCTTGAAAGCGACTGGGATTTTCTTGAGCGCCACCGATTGACGGGAGAACTATCGTCAACCCGCATAGCAGGATCGCCATCGCACACCACCAGCTCCACTTCGGTGCCATAATCGTCACGCCCCACTGAAAACGAGAATATAAGTCACGATAGCGACAACCAGTCGGACGATCTTCCTTTCGGTTTTGCGCAGACTTCCAGGGGCAAACCGCCCGACCGCTTCGTCATACCCACGGGGTTGAAGCTACCAAAGAGCCCACATGGAAGCAATCATTCTGAACCGCCGAGGATGGCTGCAGGTAGCGATCGCTACACTGCATCCGTCTGGAAACACCCATATCCCTAGTCACCAAACATGCTTGGTGTGATAGGTGAGCCGACGGGCAGTCAGCAACTCTGTCGTCGCTACGGGAACACCAAATGGAGGATACTCTCCAAGCGATGGACAACCAACCGCCACCTCTTTGCCTTCTGAGAATCGACAACTAAAATGCGGTAGTGGTTTTCGGTGATAGCGCGATGCCTATTCCAGTTGTCACGCGTACCTGGAAGCGACGGGATTGTAACGCTCTATCCTTCCAACCGTCTCACCTCCAAGGATGGACAGGAAAACCTCAATTCGCAATGAAGCAAGGCAGCCCTTGAACACGCCACAGCGATCCAACCAACCGCTTTCATCCGGCAACAGATCACCGCTCTTTAGCGTGATCTTGCCGGTATACAATGGCGAGAATTTTCTCAGGCAAGCCATCGATTCGATCCTGCGCCAGTCGTTGACGGATTTCGAATTCCTTATCATCGATGATGGATCGACCGACGACTCTCTCTCGCTGATTCGAGAATGGACGGCCTCGCTGGACAACGAGGTCCTGATCTTGCGTCACCCCAATGGCGAGAACCGAGGCATCGTCTCCACTTACGAACTGGGGCTCGCCCACGCCAGCGGACAGTATGTCGCCTTCCTGGAACAAGACGACTACTGGTCTTCTCGATATCTGGAACATAAGGCGGCGATCTTCGAGAAATACCCGGAAGCGGGCGTCGTCTTCTCCCCTTACCAAATCGTCAGCGATAGTTGGTTTGGTCGAGACATGACCCTTCGCCAATGGTTTCTGCGGCGGTCGATGCCGAACAACCGACCTTTCGACAAATTTCGCGAACCTTCTGAGGCAAAACAACATTGCCACTTTTTCCTGCTTCACCATCCGTCGTCGACTCTTGGATCAAATCCATACCCCACCAGATCGCTCGATCGTCTACTACGACTGGTGGATGCTTCTGCAATTAAGTATGCATACGATGTTTTTCCGGGACGATCAAAGCCTTTGCTATTGGCGTCAAAGTCGAGGATCCACCCTTGGAAGCCAACGATGGCATACGCATCAGCAACGCCTCGTCGATTTCCTTCGTACCCTCGACGAGTACCTCGATAAAACCCAAGGCGATCTTCACCCTGATCAACTCGCCGCCTATCTCTCTTACCGACGCACTTCGGACTTAGCCATTGCCCTCGCGCGCGAACCCCGCCTGACTCCGTTTTTACGATTCTTTCGACGCGACCCGCGCTGGGCAACGCAATTTCTGCTGTCGGCTATGATCAATTACGTCAAATTTTCTGGCAATGACTGGCGCCGCAAACAAGCATCTTTCGACGGTGGCATTTTCCACGATCGCAAAGGCTTCAAAGCCTCCGGAATTTACACTGCCGCCTCGATCGCTGAAAAGGCTTTCGAGTACCTTTAACAAGCCGTCGCGTTCCAACCAGAGAAACACCACAAGGGACTGACGGCAATCGCACAAAGATCCCGTGCGTTTATCAGGAAGCTATCCTACCCTCCGTTGCCATTCCATTCACCGCCGAAAGATCGGTCGCACTAGAAAGGTCCATCCCACAATACTATCGGTCACTCATTCCACTGCGACACCAAGGCACCATGCCGAGACCACGGCCTAGTCTCATAGCCCCCGGTTCCTTGGTGCGCACGGCCGCACACCGGAGGGCTTTCGACCTGCCGATACGATTTGGCGATTTCCGACAGCTCGGAACGCGCCGTGCGATGAGCTTCCATGGGCGACAGCTAGCGGGTGCAGGGGAGTGATCGTCACCGGCCAGAAGAACGCCAGATGGACCAAAAGAGTCGCAACACCGATCGATGCACGATTTTTGCCAGTTCACCTGATCGTAAGCGTACGGCGAAATACAGGTTGACGGGGATGGGATACTGCTGGCTTTCTAGTCAGCGGAGAACCAGCCATGCCTCGATGTCGCTTCCAGCCAGATCAGTGGGCCCAGTGGATTCAAGATCATTCAGTCAGCAACCTCTCGGTCGCTGACTTCTGCGCAAACCACCAACTCCCCGTCCACTCCTTCTACTTCTGGCGCCGGAAACTGGCGAGTCATTCCAAGCCGAAAGAGCTGAAGAATCTCGCGAATGCTCGGCTTGCCGAGAACTCCCTGCAATTCATTCCGCTGCAGCTGCAGGGAGTGACACCTGAAGTCACAGTCGATCTGCCGGGCGGCTTGGTACTTCACATCCCCACCGATCCCATGACTCTTCAGCCTGTCCTCCAGGTTCTCATCCAGTTGGGGGCTAGCCGCCAGTCATGATCGGCCTCGTTCAACATCTGAAGATCTACGCCTGCACTCAGCCCACCGACATGCGCAAAGGTTTCGATGGGCTCTCGGGAATCGTCGCACATCTCTTGGCCGAAGATCCACTGAGCGGCCATCTGTTCCTCTTCCGCAACCGCACTCGTGATCGACTGAAGATCCTCTACTGGGATCGCGACGGGCTGGCCATCTGGTACAAGCGACTGGAAAAAGGGGTTCTTCGGGGAATTTAGTGGCTTGTCGCCTGAATTCCTGTGATCTTGTATCGTGTAGGGATGACAACACTCAACGAACACTACCGCGTCTTGCTTGGCCTGGATTCTTCTTGGCACGTCGATGACGTTGCTCTGGATTTACCCGGCAAGCAAGTTGTTATCCGG
>JBILTR010000009.1:0-180518 GCA_044371425.1 Pirellulaceae bacterium
AAACGAACTATCAGCATCTTCTTCTCTTCGCGTTTTCGCGCCTTCGCGAGAGGCCAAAAGACTCTGGTACCTGACCGAAGGAGCTATCCGGAGCCAACCGATTTCATCGGACTGGCCTTGGTGAATGCGAGTCAGTCTTTTGGCTGTCAGCGTTTCAGTTCACGCGAAGCCGCGAAGGCGCGAAGCCGTGCAGAGTGGGTCTTCTTTGCGAGGCATGGAAAACGAACTATCAGCATCTTCTTCTCTTCGCGTCTTCGCGCCTTCGCGAGAGGCCAAAAGACTCTGGTCCCTGACCGAAGGAGCCATCCGCTGGGGGGTGGCTGCCGATGCTGAGTGGTACCCAATCGACAGGTCGCAAGCTAACATCATGAGGCACCGACCTACCGAAGGGCGGTTTGTGCTTTGCCCTGAACATGATCCCGGCTGTCGATGGAGGATTCAAGTAGCATGCAGTGGGACCCGGAAGTGGAAAGCCCGGCGACGATCGCGATCGTCGGAGGTGGCTGGACAGGCTTGGAGGTGGCTCTTTATGCCCGCTACCTTGGCTACTCGATCGAGCTGTTCGACGCGCGCCGGATCGGCTGGAACTGGGCCTGCTGGGAAGACAAGCCGATGCCTTGCTGCTGGGAGGAGGCAACCACCCCACTGGGACGGGCTGCGCTAGAGGCACAAGGGGAAGGGATCCCCAAGGATCATTGGCCGATGGTCCCGACGCGCAGGGAGTTTGCCGAGCGGTATTTGATCGCCTTGGCCAAGTCGGATCTTCTGGTCGATTTCGTCCATTTCAATCATCGAGTCATCGACGTCGGGCGTCGCACCGTGCCGGTTGGCTGTCTGGATGCTCAGGAACGGTGCAACGACGAGTTCCGCATCCTCTCCGAGTCGAAGTTCCACGGGCAGCGGGTGACGCGAGCCGATGTGGTGGTCGACAGCAGTGGATGGTCCAACCATCCTGTCGGCATGGGGCCATGCGGTTCGGTCGCCGCCGGTGAAGATCGCGGGGCTCCCTCCGTTTTCTTCGCTCTTCCCACCTACGAACAGCAAGATCGCTGGCTTCAGAAAGACCTTCTGATTCAAGGAGAGAGCGAGGAAGCTGTCGAGCTGGTTCGGCGATGGCTGGAAGTTCCGGCTGACCGGCAGCAGGGCACCTTGCGATGGTTGGTGCAAGATCCAGATTTTGCCCGATCCGATCGGTTCCGGTCGTTGGAGACGCTCTGGTCCCGGCATACCCAGCGCGCGGCGATGCTGAGCTGTCTGGGGATCGAACGACTGGCCCCAAAGCCGTCTTCCGGAACTTCCCAAGCCGGTTGGATGGTTGAGGTTTCGTTTGCAGACGATCGGATCGAACCGATCGAGGTGGATTCGATTTTCCATCTTCCCAACCCAGGGCTCGATTGGTCCTTTTGTCGATCCTTGTGGGTGATGGAGCCACGGTTTGTGTCGTCGGCGAAGACAAGGGAAGGAAGCCAGTCTGAGCCACAGGAGGGAGGGGGGCATGGGGAGGTTGCGGAGCTGTTCCGAAGCATCGCAACGGCCGAGCCTCATTACTACGTGCTGGGAAGCAAACGCAGCAACGATCGATCCGACCATGCATTCCGTCGGATCCGCGAACAGATTCGATCGCTCTTCGCGGTCCTCGGCGACCGGGAAGAGCTGGATCTTTACGCCGTTTGGGAATCCCGGCTCGCTTCCTCCTGATTCCTGCGAGTCCCCTGATACCAAGGCAGCTCGATCTGCCGATGGAGCTGGCTGGCGGCCAGCCAGGATAGGAGCGAGGCCATGGGTAGGGCCAGCAGGATGGCGAAAAGAGGAACGCCCTTTGCGCCGGAGAACCGATCCAGGCACCAGAAGACTAGCTGAAGGCAAAGCCCATGGATCAGGTAAAACGAGTAGCTGATCCTGCCCAGTTGAACCAGCGGCAGCCAAGAGAAGCAGCGAGTGGTTTGCTGTGGACCTGCGTCGGCTAAGCCTGCACTGAGCAGCAGCCATGCCGAGGCGCCTTGAAGGACCGTCTTGGCCAGAATCCAGGCGGGACTGGACCACGGCAGGAGTCCAGACGCGATCAATCCCACCATGCCCAGGGTGGGCCTGTTCCAGCCAGCGGGCAACCGCCAGCCCGATCGCGTCTGTTCGTAGACCAACATCCCGACTAGGAAAAGGGTGACCGGATAGGGACCACCTCGAATGGCGCACCAACAGCCAATCGAGGACGCGATCCAGCCTAGCGCGACGATTTTGGTTTCGAACGACGGACTTCTCTTTGCGACCCAAAAGACCCACAGCGGAACTAGAAGATAAAAGAGCAGTTCGTAGCCAAGCGTCCAGCTGACGGCAATCATCGGCGCAGGAAGAAAGATGACTGGCAGAAGGAGGGCATTGAGCAAAAGGTAGAGGGCGGCCGGAAGCGAGCCCTCGGGAATTTTGCTGGCCGAAGGGATCATCCAGCTTGCCAGCAGGTACAGCATCAGGACCGTCCAATAGACTGGCATGATGCGACGTAGACGACGGCGCCAGAACATCCAAACGCTGCCATGCGATCTTGCCAGCGACGCCAGGATAAGCAGTCCACTGAGGGCGAAGAATAGTCCAACGGCTCCCTCTCCCAAACGATCTAGCGGAGCGATCCAAGGCTTCGCAGAGGGGATCTGGCGACTCCACCGCTCGCCAGCCAGCGTGAAGAAATGATTCACGAAGACCAGGAGTGCGGCGAAGCCGCGAAAGCCATCCAGCCACAGGGAGCGTGATGTCGAAGGAAAGATCTCTGCGGGACCGGTTTTCATCGCAGGCTTCCGACTCGACAGGGGCTACAGCTTGGCCAGAACACCGGCGCCAGTCGATTGGTCGACCGGTGGCTATTTGAGCGACTGGTAGCCAAGCATCCAAGCGAAAAAAAACCGGCGACCTTTCAGTCGCCGGTTTGCTCTCTGCAGATTCGTTCAATCGTCTCAGATGAAGTCATCCCATTCATTCTGATCGAACACCTTATCGACGCTCGACAGATAGTACGGAGACTTCATCGGGGGGGCTGCCATGTTGATGGTTTCCCACGTCAGATCTTCCTGAGTCGCCAGAATTCGCACTAGGCGGTTGCCCGCCGCATCGGTGACTCGGACATTTCGGTTCTTCGGCACCAGAGCGGTATGGACGTTCTGAGCGGCATCGACTCGTGTCAGGTAGACGTCTTGCCCGTTTGCCCCAATCACTACCTCGCTGTAGACCGTCCCATCGAATCCATCCTTCATCGACGACCACAGAGGGCGTCCCGCAGCATCGACTGCTGCATAGAAGCCCTTCTGCTGGATTCCGGGGTACCTGCCGTAGAAGCTGGAGGCCAGATTTTCCACGATGTTGGCGTATCCAGGTTCCACGCCGATCATTGCGAAGTTGTAGTCGCAGGCGATCACATCCCCAGGTGGGTCGATCTGGATGGTGAACTGGTTGGCGACAGTGTCCAAATCCCCCATCGGTCCCGCATGATCGGCACCGTCGGTGATCAGAGTCGGGGAGACGATCCGCACCGTGTAGGTGCCAGGCGCCAGGTCGCGGAAGTCATAGGATCCATCCCCCATGGTCAGTTCCTCGACCGGAGTGATGTCGGTCGATTCACCGACCACTCGACCGGTCAGAACCACCTTGACTCCACCTAGCCGCGTCTCCCGGTCCCCAACTTTCCCATCGTAGTTGTCGTCGGTCCAGACGAACCCCTGGATGACGCTGGGGACGAATGGCTTGACATCGATGAAGAAAGTCGCCGTATCGGTCAGCGCTGGGGAACCATTGTCGGTAACGATGAACTCGAAACTGTCCGGACCGACATAGTCAGCCGGTGGGACGTATCGAAGCAGTTTCGTGGCAGGATCGAAGGTGATCGATCCGCCTTGGGCAGTCGTTTGGCTGGTCACACCCGCAAGGGTCACCACCTGGCCAGTTTCGCCAGGACCTGGCGAGAAGGTGGCCACTTCGGCATTGACGTCGAACTCGCGGGCAAGATTCTTGTAAGCGATCCGATTGATGTCCTGCGCGATCGGTCCATCGTTGACCGGTGCGACGGTGATGAAGACGGTGCCCGACCCGGTTAGAGGTGGAGTGCCGTTGTCTTCAATCGAGTAGGTGAACGAATCCTGCCCAAAGAAGTTCGCTGGTGGCGTGTAAACCAAGTCGTTGCCATCCCGAACCACAGTACCTCCCCGAACGGTCGTCGCGGAGAAGGACTTGAAGGTGATCGTCTGGTCTCGTTCGGAAATCGCCGTTTCTGGGCCTGGCCGATCGTTGGCCATCAAGCCGAAGCTACCAGGCTGGTTGAAGCCAGCGTAAAGGCCGATGGCATAGCGAGCTACCGTATCTTCTGTCGCGTTGACCTGGTCGTCCCCGACAACCGGCGGATCGTTGACTTCCGTGACGTTGATGGTCACCGTTCCCACAGCCTGCTTGGGATCTGCAGCGCCGCCGGTGGTTCCGTTGTCTTGCACGGTGTACGTGTAGATGAAGGAACCGACGAAGTCCTGCGACGGGTTGTAGCGGACTTCATTACCGATCAACTGAATCGTCCCGGCACCCGTGGTCTGAGCCTGCACTGAGATGACGGTCAGCGTCTGACCGCTTTCGTTGGGACCGGCGCTAGAGCCATTGAGCAGGTTGCTGGTTGGCATCGTGAAGATGGTATCTTCGGGCGTCGTGTAGGTGTGATTGATCACCGTCGGGCCATCGTTCACCTCGCGGATGTTCACCGTCACCTTGGCCGTCGAAGGCTCGCTTCCGACTTTCCCATCGACCATGGTGTACTCGAAGACGACGCGCTGGGTCTGATCGGCCCCAGGGACGTAGAACAACGTGTCATCGCTGGTGTCTGCTGTTCCCTTGTTGTCCAGCGTCACCGTACCGTGGATTGGTTGGGTAAACGACAGGATCTGTTTCGACTCACCGGTGTTGATGAAATCGTTGAGCATCACATTGATGTCGACGCCTGCAGAATCCTCATCAATCGTCCGAACATCATCCACCGCGAACGGCAGGGTGGGCGGAATGATGAAGACCGCAATGTTGCCAGTGGCCTCCAAGCCTCCCTTGTCCCTGACTGTGTAGGTGAAGGTGTCTTCGAGATTCACCGCTCCAGGGGCTGGGGTGTAATTGATCGACTTGCCGTCGGCAGCAATCGTCACCGTGCCTCCCTGGGAGGGCGTTCCTACGGCAACTATGACCAGTTCATCCCCTGCATCCGGGCCTGGGCTGTCGTTGGCAAGTGGGTCAAAGTTGCTGGTCAGTCCCGTCAAACCGACAGCGACAAACCGCGCTGACCCAGTGTCATCGACCACGATCGGACCGTCGTTGACGGGAGTGATATTCAGCGTGACGCGGCCAGTCGCTTCTGCAGGAGGTGTTCCGTTGTCGCGGATGGTGTAGCTGAAGAAGTCCTGGCCGTTGTAGTTGGCCGGGGGTTGGTATCGGTACACCCCGTTGGAAAGGGTGATCGTCCCACCCCTCTCAGTCGTCGGATCGATCGACAGCAAGGTCAGCGTCTGATTCGACTCGTTGCTTGGACCGGGTTGGCTCTTGGAGAGCAGATCGTTGGCGGCTCCCGTTCCAATCAAGGTCAGCGGAACATCTTCTGCTGAGGTGATTGGCCCGGTGAATGGAATTGGCGCGTCGTTGACCGGCGCGACGTTGATCGTCACCGTGGTGGAAGCCGTCTGAGGCGGTGTGCCACTATCGGTCACCTGGACGCGGAATCTCGCCGTGCCATTGAAGTTGGCTTCCGGTGTGTAGGTGATCGTGCCACCCACGACGCTAACGGTGCCAAAGGTCTGACCGGAGATTGGGGTGGCGATCACCGAGGTGAAGGTCTGCGCCCCTTCCTCTGGACCTGGGCTGAAGATTTCAGTCGCCAAAATGCTGATGGCGGTATCTTCGTTGGTAGCGAAAGTATCCCTGATCACCGTCGGTGCGTCGTTGACCGGAGTGACGGTCACCGTCACGGTGGCGGTGCTAGTATCCCCAAGCGCGTTGGCGATTGTGTAGGTGAAGGTGGTCACCCCGGAAAAATTCGGGGCTGGGGTGAAGGTAACGTTCGTGCCGTTGGCTGCGAAGGAAACCGTGCCCCCGCCACCGGAAGGTTGCGTCACCGATTGGACGAAGAAGGGAACACCTGTCAGGACGGTCGTATCATTGGCCGTAACCGGAAGGACGGTTGGTCCCTGATCTTCCAGGATGGCTGGCTGACCCGAGATCGGGAACGAGTCGTCGTTGGCTGTTAGGTTCTTGACCACCTTGAGCATGACGTTGCGAGGGAACGAGATGATCGACGGATCGACCTTTTCGTTTTCGCCGATCAGCAGCATCTCCGACGTGGTAGCTCCTTCCCCTGAGAAGAAGACCGTCCCCTCTTTCCCTGCGGTGAAGGTTGCTTCCCAGACGCGGTAGAACGCCGACGGATCGACCCCAGCAGGAAGGCTTAAACCATTCAGCCCCGCACTGGTATCTCGAAGCCTGTAGGTCGTAGGATTGACTCCGACGTAGAAAGCCTGAGGGAACTGATCGTACTGAACCGGTTGGTTTCCGCCGGTTGGGGTCTTCATCCGGAAGTCGAACGCGGCCAGAGTCACCTGAGAAGTGGTGGCGGGATCTGGATTGGGATAGCCGGAAATCGAGAAATTCATCGGCGACGTGATGTTGCTGTTTCGCTCAACGAACGTACCCGACGCGTCCACCATGATGGGATCGGGAAAATTGGTCCGCGCCAAGTCATTGATGAACGTGATGTTGTAATGGGTGAAGGCTTGGGTGCTGCTATCCAGCCGCGCCACGTTTTCGACGCGTACATTGTTGGCGCCAACGCCTGGAAGGTTAGCCACGGCGGTCTGAATGCGAGCTGCCAGTTCCGTCTTGTTGAGCGCCCCTGCAGCCGAGATCGGCATCTCGATGGGGGCTGTCTTACGAGCGTCTGCTCCGGTACCGAACTGAATCGAGAATGATCCCTGCTGGTAGACCCAGACCTTACCGGTTTCTTTCGGTGGAGTCGAAATGCGGAGCAGGTCAACCTCGGCCCACTCCAGCTCGACGATCTCATTGGTGATGCCGTTCTGGTTGGCGATCACCACATCGTGAGCCACATTGTAGAGTCCCAGCGGATCGATGGCTCGAGCGTCCCTCGCAAGAACACGCAGCTTGAACTGAGAGCCTACGGAGGCCTGATAATCCGGGACCCCGTTGCCCGGAATCGGGTCCGGCAACAAGGCGCCATTCATATCCACAATCTCATACTTCAGCTCGACAATTTCCCCCAAACCTTCCCCACGGTTCAAGGCGTTGACCACCATCAAGGCGTCCATCGGCGTCAGCATCATGTCGCCGCTAACGTCCATCAGAGGCTGGCCCGAATTGCGATCGAAATTCGGATCCAGCGATCGCGGCCCTTCGGAATTGAGCGAATTGACGACGTACAGGGCGTCCAGAGGGGTCACGCGAAAGTCTCGAGTGACGTCGGGAGCAAAAATCAGATTCTGGTGGGGCGACAAATCGGCTGCAAACAACTCGCGTCGCTCCAGACTCTCCACCTGCAGCGCCTGGCCAAAACGGCGTCTCTGCTGCCGGAGCTGCTCCCCGCGATCGCAAGATCGAACCCGTTTCTGACCGCGACGATCGTTCTGTCCGCTCATCGATCAACCCACCCTTGGGATAAGAGATAAGAGCCCTCGAAAGCTCTCCAAAACACCACATTGTCCATGCCGAGCGAAGCGGCGACTGCGTTCAGCCACCCAGCCTCCAGCCATTCCTCCTCGCCCGCGGCCTTCCGCCGAGCAAAGAGTCCATCGTCTCAGTAAAAACATCGGGACTCCGACTGCCCTACCTTTGACAAGAGTTCCCTTCCTGGAACATCTTTCCCATCTTTCCTGTTTTATCGTGTTTTGTCTGAGGCGTCGCACTATTTTTTTCGATGGCGGGGGCTCAACCAAAGTTCCCAAAAAATCGATTGGAGGAGTGGTTCGTGTTTTTTGGGGCTTAGCGTTTGGAGCGGCCCAGCCAACTGGCTAGGTACTCTGCCAGAGAGCCATCCGCTAGCGATTGCCCTTGGGTGGAGATGGTCCGGTGGGGTCGGTGGGAACTTGGCAGTTCCTCAGGCAGCCACGGGGACGAGGATGCCATCACATGATCGACGGCAACCGCTTCGGTCGGCAGCTTCGTACCAGTCACCGGTAGTTCGGGAAGCATGAGATCCTCTTGCGCCACGCCGATCGAATCGCCCCCCGGGGCTCCAAGTTCCCCTTCCCCCTGCCCTCCTGAGCCGTTGGAGTTCAGGTAGTTGATTACTAGCAAGGCGTCCAGCGGCGTCAGCATCTGGTCTCCGTTGACATCGACCATCGGGAGGTTGGTCAGATCGGTTTGGGCCAGATTGATGGAACCGTAGCCGTTCAGCAGATTGATCACCAGCAGCGCATCGCGAGGTGTCACCGACCCCGATTCGTCGACGTCCGAAGGGAGCACTGCGTTCATCCATGGACTGCCTCGGAACTCAGCTCCGAAATCGACCTGGTTGACCACCTGCCCCGATTGATAGACCACCGTTTGCGTCCCGCTCGAAGGGGTGCTCCAGGCAAACCCCCCTCCCGGCAAGGTGACTCGAACTTGGTAGCTACCGCTGGGGATGCCTTCAAATTGGTAGAAGCCGGAGCGGTCGGTGGTCGCGGTCACCAGGGGCCCATAAGAGACACGATCGATCTTGATCGTGGTGTCTCCCTGGCCGCGAATCAGCAGGTAGTCGATCTCTTTCGATGGACGAGTGATTTCCAGAGTGGTTTGTTGACCTGGTTTGAGCGATACGGAATCGACTCGAGCGACCAAGATGCCACCATTCTGATAGGCCTCGACTCGAGCGATGCTGCCATCGCTTTCCCCCACCACGTCGACTCGCACCGCTTCGACGCGGCTACCAAACTGTGCTTTGAGGCGGTTTCCGTCTCCCCCCCAACTGGTCACAAACCGATTGGACTTCACCGAGAAGTTGCTGAAAACCTTCGTGCCGGTCGTCGCATCCGAATCGACCGCTACCCCAACTCGTCCGTCGCTGTCGATCCCGACCGACGAAAGAGTCACTCCAGGGAATGCGTTGTTGTCGATCGCCCCAGTGGGCATCTGATCGGGTTCCAAAGTCTTGGTCCAACCCAGCGGTTGTCCGGTGCTGGAAAGGAGTTCGACATCCCAGCCGCTCAGCGGCGATTCCTCACCTTCCGGAACTCCGTCTCGGTCTTGGTCCAGCCAGACAAAACCTTGCACGCCGGGAGACCACGTCGCCTCCGGTGTGCCGCTAAGGCTTCCCGAGAAGACATTGCTGGCGACCCCCGTGCGTGAATCGACCGCGCGGATGGAAATCTTCTGGGCTCCCGCCGGGGCCACCCAACGCTGATCGATCGCTACCTGATAGCCATTGGGCGAAGCACCAAGAACCCAAGGCCCATCATCCCAGCGGATTTCCAAGCGATCGATCCGGTTCAGCGTGATATCAGACTGGAAGCCCGAGCTGTTTTGGTTGCGAAGGGTTTGGACGGCGGCGGTGCCAAGGAAATGATACGACTGCGTCACGGGGTCGAATCGACCTGATCCCGACAGGGCGTGCGGTACATCCATGACATCAAAGATGCCATCGCCGTCTGAGTCCTGCCATCCGATCATCGCCAACGTGCTTGGTGGACTGATCAACCGTTCGTAGGCATCCTCTAGCAAGTTGCCAGCCGTCATGATGCTAGGGGACTGCACAAAACCCGGTACGTTCAGATCGATCGCATTCAGATTCTGGGTGTTGTAATAGCCACGGCGCTGCAGATAGTTCCCACCCCCCGAATACTCGTCTCGCGCCCAGAAGATGTGACCGGCTTCATGAGCGAAAGTCGAAGCAGGGCGCGTCGACGGGGAAACATAAAAAAGGCCACCTGCGAAGGCAAAAGCCCTCGAGAAAGAGCCACCCGTCCTGAAAGTGCCTCCCTGCCCGTCCATCGCATCGTTGTCCGAATCGACCACAAAGATCGTGAACGACCAGTCGGCACCCAGTTTCTCACGCTGCCGTTGATTGAAATCCTTGATGTTGTCCTGGATGCCATTGGCGGGAGCATAGCCCACACCTTCCAGGAAATCATTCACCCAGAAAACGTACTCATTGGATGTGCGATTGATCGCTTCGTACCGGCTGGGGACCGGATTGACTGCGTAGGTGGTGTCGTAGACAAACTCCAGCGAATGAACGTCGGTCTTGGTCGCTAGCAGATCGGTCCACCAGGAAAGACCCGTTTCAATCTTCGCGAGGACTTCGGTGATTTGAGCCGCCGACCAGTTTTCGGTACTGATGTCATTCGAAGGCTGGCTGGGCGTGGGGCCCATGCTCTCCAAAAACACCGGCGTCACGGCGACGCGACCTAGCATGAACTCTCCCGTATCCCGAGGCGTAGCGCCATAGGGGAGCACAGCCATCAAACGCCGCTCCTCCAGCACCTCCAGTTTCAGTCGGCGATGGATTCTTCGTTCTCGCATGAGCTCCGACTCCCAACGGTCAACCTTTCCCACAACCCAGTCCCTGGCACGGAACGAAATCAACCAAAGCCATCGAGGAACCAGCGCCCCAAAACCTCCAGGGAACTGCCTCCTCGTTTCCTCAACATCGGCCTACCCCAACTCACTTCCAGAACCGCTTTCCCGAATTCCTCCGAATAGCCGCTCGATTTTGCCTATTTTAACATTCGGGGGCGGAGATTTTCCCATGCGAGATGACCTTGGTTTGGATGACGGAAACGAACATAAAATTCCGTCGATCGTACGGAAATCTCCGTTCCTTCCTTCGGAAACCGAAGGGAGAGGGCACTGGATAGACAGAAACGTGAACCTGGGCCGAACAAAAGAGAGCTAGCAAAAATACAAGGCTAGCTTTGGGACCGGTGGCAGGCGCCAACTGCCGACCCAAAAAGAAACGGGCCGTGGTGTGTTCCGCCACGGCCCGTTGGTTGATTGCCTTCATCGCTCCGTTCGCCGGATCGCTAATTCCAGAACTCTGGATCGATTCCGTCCCAATCGATCCGATCGGAAAGCTTCTGGTCCGACTGATCGGAAGCTAGCAGATCGAGCAGTTCTTCGGTTTCGATCACGGCTGGGTCGTCGAAAATCGAACCCCAGCTTGGTCCCATCGAACGCGGCTTGGTGACGAAGTCGGCCAGCGACACCGAGTGGTTGGTTTTCGGGAGGGCACGAGGGGCGTCTGCTGAAGCGACCGACTGGGTCGCGAAGCTGGAAGCAGCCGTCGGGCCATCGGACACTTGGCTCTTCTCAGGTGTTGCCGCAGCCGACAGCCAAAGGTCGCTACCACCCTCACCTTCCGCTTCCCCTTCGCCACTACCGGCATTGAGGAAGTTGATTACCTGCAAGGCATCCAGTGGCGAGATGACTCCATCGCCGTTGACGTCCAGGTAAGGAGGCATCGTCATCGTCGGTGGTACTGTCAGGATGGTGGTGCCAAAGGCGTTCAGGTAATTGATGACCTGCAGGGCATCGATGGGGGAGACGAATCCGTCGCCGCTGACGTCCAGGCGGTTGTTGGGATTCGTGTAAGGATTGGCGCGGAGGGTAATTTGCCAATCTTCGACTTCCCCATCCGCAGCGGCGCCGACTGGAGAATCAATCGGAGTGCTGGCGAATCGGAATCTGGCGTAGGTGGTTCCAGCGGTCGCATTGGCCGGGATACGGATGGCAGGCAGGTTGTTGACACCGTTGACCAGCTGGCGGCCCAGGAAGATTCTTTCCTGGTTGTTCTCAAACTGTCCGTCGCCATCGAAGTCGATCCAGGCGGTCAGGAAGCCCTTCTGCGTTGGGGTGATACCGGTCGTCTGAACCACGATCTGAGTGTTGAAGGCGACGTAGATATCGCTGGCCCAAGTCACTCCGTCATCCAGGTCGGCATCGATCAGGCGAGCATCCCCATCGACGGTGTTGGTGGCACCCAGAGAGAATCCTGCAACCACCGTATGTCGAGGGCCGTTGCTGCTGTTCTTGGTTGGATACTTCGGATCGGCGGCATCGCCGTAGTCGAGTCCTTCCCCGAGTTGGATCACCACCTCGGTCGAACCATCGATCTGGTTGGCGCGAATCGGGTTGCCCGCTAGGTCGGCGATCGGGGAGACCAGTGCGGCACCTTCCCCGGCGACCCCATTGGCACCTTCGATCAGCAGGCGATCCCCGAAGCGTGTGACCGAGACTCCAGGGATGTTGGCGGCTTCGATCGCGGCTTCCAGCACCCCAGCCAGTTCGCTGCCACTGGTGAGGCTCGACAGGTCCACCGGCACTCCATTGGAGGCAGGTTCGCCGGGCACCCCTACGATCGAAAGCACCGAGGTGCGCAGGTCGATCGTCGTGTTGGCATCGCCTCCAATCGCCACGAATCCGCCGCCGGTATTCACAGGGCTTAGGCCCAAGCCAGAACCGGAGATCGCCGACACGATGGCTGTAGCCAAACCGTCGACCGACATGGTTGGGGTGAATAGCACCGCGCGGTTTCCACTGGTGACTCGACCATTGGAATCAAATTCGAAGGTGGCTGTTCCGCCATTGCCAAGAGTGATCGTGAAGACCTGGCCATCGGCAATGCCGTCGAATTTGCCTGCGTTGGTAGGAATTCTGACCCCAAAGCCAGGTTGAACTCCCGGGGTACCTGAAACGATCAGTCCACTGGTGCCGGGAAGCAGATTCAGCGTTCGGGCGCCCCGAATTTGAATCTTGCCATCTCCCAGGCTAGATGCCGACAGTTGCAGTGGGGTGGTAAGAATTGCGGAAACAGTCTTCTCAGCCACCACCTGAGCGTTGTCGGTGGCCAGGATCGCGATTCGATTGGCTCCGACTGAGACGCGGTTGTCGAAATCGTACTCGAAGACTAGACGCCGTGTGCCGTCATCGAGGGTGAACTGATTGCCGTCCTGGATCGTGACCAGATTCTCGCTGTCGAATGGGACCTGGACCTGGTAGCCAAGGTCGAATTCGAAGACGTGAATTTTGCCGGTGGAATCGACGATCGACACCTGGGCTCCATCGACATAGGCGTCCGGAGAACGGACCTGGATACCGCTTTCGCGATTGTTGAGGAAGCGGATGGTGTAGACCGCATCGCTAGCCCAGATCCCGGCGATGGGGGTCAGCCGAATGATGCCGTTGGTCGCGTCGTAGGCAAATCGGTAGTCGCGACCATCGACCAGAGGCTGGCTATTTTTAAAGACCTGCACGGCGGCCGAAGTCACCGTCTTGGGGTCGATGCCAGTGCCCTGAGCCAGAGCGGTCTGCTGCGAAGAATCGATCAACTGGATGTCGAAGAACTTGGCGGAAGTCTTCACCAGTTCGACGATTCCTTCGTCGGGATTCAGGTCCAACCCAGTGGTGTCGTTATCGAGTGGTCGGAGAACGAAGGCCATCGGCCCAACAAAGTCCGATCGATCGGTGGCTCCACGATCCTTGAAAACATTGTCTCCCAGGCCGTTAGGCGTATCGACCGACGGATCGTCGATGCGAGGCAACCCGTTGATGTCCAGATCAGGAGCGATGATCGGCGAGACCTGAAGTCCCAGCGGTTCCTTGACAGCCACTAGGCTGGCGCGATCCTGCAGCGAGTCGATCGACGCATCGATGATCGGCGCCCCTGGGCTGGGGTAGAAGTTGCCAGCAACTGGATTCAGGAACAGCGTGCGGTTGTCTGCGACCAGTGAAGCGAACTGCCCGACGGTGGCAACGCCACCGGTGTTGGCAGAGTTCCGCTGGAACGTCGTGCCGCCGACGACGGTGGAGCTGCTGGAGGCATCGATCGAAAGCCCCGTGGTGCTGTTGACCAGGATGTTGTTGAGCAGCGTTGGGCTGGCGCTATTGCGCACGCTGATTCCAACTCCACCAGCAGTGTACCGTTCGCGTGGCGAGGAGCTGATCGCACCGACGGCGTCGATGTCTGCACCGACGCTGTCACCGGTCGTGGCCCCTTGGTTGGGATCGTCGGTGATGCGGACGTATTCAAATCGCTCGCCCGTGCTGATACCAAACGCATCCAGGTCGATCGTCGACTGCGTGCCACTGATCCGACCAACGGCTCGGTAGGTGATGCCATCGGAGGAGACTTCGACGGTCGCTTCTTCGCTGACGCCCACTTCGCGTACGTAAAGATCGGGGGTGGAATCGCCTGAGGCGACCAGAAGGTTATCGGTGAAGCGAATCACCAATTGGCCTCCCCGCCCGAGGCTCACCGCCCCTTGGTTGGGTAGCGGTTCAAGGTTCCCCACAAAGTTGGGCACTCCCAGCGCGACATCAGGATCCTGGAGCCCGATGATCGGGGCTGGCCCACCGGCAAACAGTGGGTTGTAATTGGAAACCACATCGCCAAACGACTGGATTCCCATTTCGAAGTAGATCCCCTGGATGACAGCGGGATCGGCCGAGGCGTCCAGGCCCACGGCGCCACCGACGATGGTGTTGTTGACCACCCGCGCGAAGGGAACGGGCGCCGCGATTGCGGGAGCCGCCGCGGTGTCTCCAACGATTTCAATACCACCGGCTCGGTTGAACAGCAGTTCGTTGTTGACGATGACCGCACCTGGGATCCAACGCTCGCTGTTGAGAACCACGGTGTTGCGAACCGATCCGGGATTGGGGGCCCCCGTCACCGGATCGCGAGGTCCAGCAGCGACGCGAATCCCAAATCCTTCGGAATTGGTGATGCGCGTGCTGTCGATGACGACTTGGCCTTGGTCGCGATGGCGATTGCGGTCGCCGTTGCCCCGAACCACGATCACCTCACCGGAGCTGAAGGGAATCTGAACGGTAGGCGATCCGGAAAGGGCCAGCGTGTCGCTGGTGGCGCCATCCAGGTCGCCATTGACCATGGTGGCGGTGGTGTCGAGCATCGACTGGACCAACGGACTGTTGATCACATCGCGTACCGCCGCCGCCATCTGCTCGGCCGTAAACGGGCGTCGTCCCAGGATCGGATCGAGGATCGAGCTTTGGAACGGAATGGCGACATGACCAGGGGTGACGCCATTGCCGACATCGGTGTTGTCGAATTCGAAGGTGACGGTCCGAATGCCATCGGAAATCGTCATCAGTGCGCCGTCGGCCATCCGGCTACCGCTCTCCAGACGCAGGTTCACTCCTTCCGCCAAGCGTTCGTTGACGCCAAACGCATCCACCAGGACGATCTGGCCATCGTTGGTCGGAATTCCGTAGTTTTCTCCGTTGCGGACTTCCAGTTGGTAAGGTCCCACCTGAATTCCGGTAACCCCCGCAGGATTGGCGACAAAGTCGGTTCCAACCGATGCGTTGAGCACCATCTCACCTCGCTCGGCCATCCCGATGATGAAGTCGTCGAGATAGAGCCCTTCGATCGCGTTGTTCTGCGCCCTCAGGGCAGGACGATCGAACGGGTTGGCGATCGCGAATTCCGAGAACAGGTCTTCGGATCGGTTGCTGGTCAGGCCGAATGGGCCGGAGTCGGAAACCGAAGAGCCGGTCAGGTCGATCGAATCGCCGCGGCGTGGATAGGCTGCCAGTGTGCCCTTGGCCAGGGAATCGGCCAGAGCCTTCTGCACCGCCCGGGCCACTTCTGCACTGGTCGCATCCCGATCGATCGGCACCGGGAAACCAGTCGTCCCGGCCGCTCCGTCCACCAGGATCGACGATCCGGGCGATGCGGAAATGTCATAGGCACCGTTGAGCTGGATGACGCCGCCATCGAGGGTCGCGGTGAAATTCCTTTCCACTTCGATCGTCAGCGAGTAGGTGCCGGTCGAACCACCTGATCCAGCAGTGCCCAGAACGACAGGGCTGTAGGTGTTGTTGGAGGCTGCCGAGACACCGATGTAATAGATGCCGTCGGCGGGAGCGGTGAAAGTGATCTGGGAATCGGAGGTGCCGCCGAAGTCATTGTTGGCTGCCAGCTGGCGTCCTGTCGCGTCGAAGACACGCAGGAAGGTGTCGAGGTTCGGCACCGCAAGGGCTGCGGTTGCAGTCACCGTCAAGCGACCGCCCGACTGCATCTGAATCCGCACCAGATCGACGTCGCGATCCGGGGTGACGGCTAGCGTTGGATTGTCGCCGATCACCCCGCTGCCGGTGATGATCATCGATCGTCCATCGGCTGCAGAAATCACCGCGGTGCTGATCGAATCGTTCTGTCTTACTAGTTCATCTGAGAAGTTGATGCCGGTGATGATTTCCGGCGCATAGGTGGCGGTCTGGATGGCAAGCCAAAGCCTCTGGGCGATCAGCGCCGCCGACTCGGTGGGACTGAAGTTGACCACCACTCCGGTCGCTGGCGGGGTTCCAGTGCCATCCCAGAAGACGAACTGAGTTCCTTCGATCGTGACCGACTGGCCGTTGGTGATCGCTGACCCGGATGGGACGACCAGGGAGCCACCCATTTCGATTTCGAAAGTTTGGCCGCCAACCACGAAGGTGTCGCCATCGCGGAGTTGCGATCCAGCGACCATGCGAATCTCTGGACCACGGCCCCCCTCGCGGCCGAAACCGAACCCACCCGCGGTGCTGAACTCGAAGCGCAAACGCAGATCGCTTTGACCTGCGAAGTCTGAAAGATCGACGCGTGCCTGACGCCAGGTGGCCGTGTTGTCAAACGCTTCCTGGGTTTTGTCCGAACCACTGAGGAGTGGATCAAACTCGTCGTCCGCCAGACCTGGACCTCGTTCGCTGTTGTTGGTCGTCAGAAGCGTCCAGTCCCCGGCGTCATCGGCGATGTAGACGCGGAAGGAATCCCGCATCACTTCGATGTCGTTCAGATCGCTGTTGGCATTCTCGGTCCGCAGGAAGTAGTTGAAGTAAAGCATCGGCATGTCGCTGGAAGAAACCCCCGACAAACTGAAGCTCTTGGTCTCCAGCACCCCAGCCGCTCCCCCTGGGAAATTCAGCGAATTGCGGATCGTCGGGTCGGTGACCTGAGTGTAGCGAGCGTTTCCGTGGGAACCGTTGAACGGATCCTCAAAGCCGAAGTACCAGCTGAGCCCACCGTCGCTTCCTGGGCGGCTTCCGTTAGGGGTGGCAGGCAGTCCGTGACCGGCATCTGTCGACCGATTGGTCGACTGATGCCAGAGGTTGTAATCGAGCGTCGAGAAGGAAAGACCGTTGATTCCAAACAGTCCGGTCGCGATGCTGGTCGCTCCATTGGCGAAGACCGGTTGCAACACACCCTGGGTGTTGAATGCCCAGATGCGGCCCTGGCGGTCGGTGCCAAACAGCAGATTGGCGAACTGCCCATTGGCTAGATTGCGCGGGCCTGCGGTGAGCCCGGTGAATTCGATTCCTAGGAGGTCGGAGGAACCGGTGACGTAGGTGCCAGTCTGTCCGCCGCCGACGCCGAAGGTCAAGGTCGGGCTGTTGACGCGATAGAGCCCACCGGCATCGCTGACGGCAAACATCACCCCATTGATCACCGCGATCCCGGTGACGTCGCCGCCGGGAGCCAAATCGGCCGCCTTCAGTGGCAGCGTCGGAACGCGGGTTGGGGAGGTATCGATCGAGGCGTTGCTGATCACCACATCGCGGCCGTTAGCGCTGGCGGTGATCCCGGAAATCGCCGCGAGATTGATCGCCTGAGCGGTCCGAATGGCGATTGTCTCCGCCGTGTCTTCCGCCAGGAACGCAATCGCGATCGCACCCCCGCTGACCGAACCGTTGGAGCCCAAATCGGTGGCCACTCCGCGGCTGACTAAGGTCCCAAAGGTTCCCACCGTCGCGCCGCTGAAGTTCAGGCGGTCGCCGTCGTATCCAATCGTCACGCTCGGTGGCATCGCGCTCTTGAGGGCGGCGACGAAAGCGTCTTGGTTCATCGTATCCTGGTAGGAGATCGGGATCGCACCAGCGGTGACTCCCAGTCCCCCGCTGATCTGGATCCCGGTGCCTACAACCGCCAGTCCCTGAGAGCTGCTCTTTCCAGTCACCGAGATGCGTCCGGTACCTGGAATGTTGCTGGCCTTGGCGCTGAGTCCTGCCTGATTGATCGCCGTCACCAGGGCATCGACCATCTGTGCCCGGGTCGATGCATTGGTGATCGGAACCGAGATGTGGGAAGGATTGACAAGCGAACCATTCTTGTCGAATTCGAATGTCCGGGTCACCCCTGGAATCGCTTCGTCGGTAATCCGCACGGTCGCACCATCGCTGACCCCCAGACCCGTGGTGGCCGAGATGACCAGAGTGCCCCCGGTCTCAAATTCGTAGATGACCCCATCCAGCGTGAACTGGTCGCCATCGATCAGATAGCGCCCGCCGGCTGGATCAACATTCAGCAGCAGTTCAGGGCCCGAATTGTATTCGAAGGTGATCGGGAAATTGGAGCTGTCGCGAAGGGTGAATCGCGATCCATCGAGGATCTGGCGGCGCGTCGATCCCCCCTGCACTTCCGTCGCTTCGGTAACCACCAGCCGACGAGAAACGGCGCCCGTTGCCGCTTCGGTCCGAATCCGGAACCGTTCGACAATCTGGGTTCCGGCTCCCAGCCGCCGCTGATCGAAGTTGTTGACCACCTGGCGATCCTGCGAGGGAGCGCTGAATGCCGTGCCGGAGTCGAGATTGAACTGGTAGACGACGTTGTCGTTGTATCCACCGGCGCTGGGGCCAAACCCACGATTGCCGACGAAGAAACCAACTTCCTGACCTGCGATTTCCGCAAACGTCAAACCTTCCACGATGAATCCGACATTGCTGTCGATCGCCGAAGCATCAGCAGGGTTGGGATGGAATGTCTCCAGGCCATGGCTGCCCAGATCGGTCGTCGCTGCTGTTCCAAAGTCGATCGCCAAGTAGTCCGAAAGCGGATCTTGGTCGCCGGCGATCAGCTTTTCCACAGGAGTGTCGAATGCTCGCAGACCGCCGTTGAATCGGAAAGCGATGTCGCGGACGTCGGTCGACAGGCGCCCGACATTGTTGGACATTTCCCCGGTGAACGGATTGACGATGTAGACATCCGTCAGATTGAATCCGACGTCCCGGCTGACATAAAGATTCATGTCGGTCAGGGTCCACTGCAGCGGCGAGCTGTTGGGATCGACAAACTGCGGAACGATCGGCGGCAGGGCGCTCGATCCCCCATCGAATCCAACATGGTCCTCGACGATCAACTGACCGTTCTCTGCGGGTTGCAGACGCATCAGTGGATCACCGCTTCCAGGTGCGAAATACGCCTCCAGCCCCGAAGGCACGCGACCGCTGGGGGACACGGCGATGAAATACCTGCCGGCAGGTAGCTCCACGGCACCGAGGAATGGGTCGAGAGTTCCGGTCGAGCCGCGAGATAGGTCGCTGTCGTCGGAACCTCGCAGCGGCCCGGCGCGATCATCCACTAGGTTGCTGTTGAGCCCAAAGCTGATCAGGCTTTGGTTGGCGTTGTAGAGATAAAGCGACGTATCGGGACGCCCGATGCCGTCGGCGTAATCGATATCGAAAATCGTCGACAGATACTCGGCCAGATCGGTCGCCAAAAGCTGGTAATCGATCGTGAAGGTGTACCAGTCGATGTCGGTGGGGGAACTGAGCGAACCGGCGATGCTGATCGCCTGGCGATCGGTCGCCAGAATGTTTCCAAGTTCCTGAGCGGTCGCAGGAGTATTGTTGTTGACCGACCCCGAATCCAATTCGGCTGTCTCACCAACCAACGGAGAATGGCGAGGCACTCCGATCAATTCCAGAGCGTTCGTGGCGAATCGAATGTCGGCGTGCTGGACCATCGACCCAGGAAACTCGTCCTGCTCCTGCAGACGAATCTGGAGGGTGTAAGGACCTGCGGTCAGGCCGGAACCGACTCGGTTGGGATCGGTCAGGTTGGAGGCCGGATCGCCCAGCTGTAGCGAGCTGCTGCGGACGCGAACGTGGTAGAGCGTTGTCTGGGACGATGCCCCTGGCAGGATCACCCGCATCCCGGCATCCCGTGGATTGGTGCTGTAGAGATCGCGGGGAGCCCCCGTGGAGTCGATGGGGTAAAGATTCGGGTTGCTCTTGCGCAGCGGGTGGACCGAATTGGCCGGCATGTCGGGCGATCGGAACAACAGCGAAGGGAAGAACTCCTCGTCGTACGACTGGTCGCTGAGGGCCAGGATATTGCCGTTGGCATCGACCAGTTCCACCACCGTATCGAGCCGATTCTGGGTTCGGTCGATATCGAGCCAGACTTCGGTGCCACCGGCCGCAAGGAAGCTGTAGACGTCGACGTCCGACGGCTTGTTGATCGCACCGGTGATCTCAAACCCAAGTCGCAGGTTCTCATCGCCACTGTTGGCTTTCGGCGACAACTGGCCAAGGAACTGGGAGTTGAACGGAATGTCATTGACTCCCGGCAGGGAGCTGCGCGCCGACTCCCGCTCGGCCACCACCGCCACGTTCCGATCGTTGCTAAGCGTCTGCAGCTGGATGCTGCGCCAGTCACCAGGCGAGGCCGGGTTGCCGCCGGCCTGAGTGACGATCGAGGAGACCATCGCCGCGCCGAAACTGGTTGCGACCACGCCACCGAACTGAATCTGGAAAATGTCACCCGCCAGTCCACCCAGATCCCAGATCATGTCGACGTAGTCAGTGACCGTCGTGTCGAAACCTGGCAACACGCGTCCGCCCGGGGAGGTGGTAAAGCCGCCAGCGCCGTCTGCCGCGTAGGCCAAGCTGGCCGCATCGACCGCCAAAGCGCGATTGCCAACCGCATCTTCGAAGTCGGCCGAGACAATCCCCTGCATCTTGATATCGGCGGTCGTCATCCGCGTGACTAGGTCGGCATACGACTGAGTCGTGTCGACGATGTCGCGATCTTCATTGGTCACCAGCAGCACGTACTTGACGGCGTTGGCTCGGTAGCTGTAGTTATCGAGTGCAAAATCGATCGCTTGATAGCCGTCTTCGATCGCACCACTGGACTGCAGCGTGTTGGCCGCCACAGCATACTCCACCGAGGTTCCGAAGAGCGATCCGTTGGCCCCCACCGGGATGGCTCGAGGCACCTGATTGAAATCCCCGTAGCCGACCAGACCAAATCGGTTCCCCCCCGAGGTGCCGATGCCTGCCGACAGCAACGCTGCATCGAGGTCGGCGATCAGGCCGATCGAAAATTGCTGCGCGAATCCCATCGATGCCGACTCATCCATGATCACGATCACATCGGCGAAGGGGACCGAAACCGACCCCGAGCAAAAGCCGCTGTTGAGCGTATCGGTCTGGGGCTTCCCATCGGGTGTAAAGCCCGCGCCGACCGAACAATCGTTGGTGGAGGTTAGGACCACGGGAGATCCTGCCGAACCGACGACGGCCACGGAGCCGCCGATGCGGTTGGAGATATCAAGCGGCACTCCGGTGGCAGTGAAGCCGGCCGAGTCGCCGTCGAGTTTCACGACCAGGCTCTCTGAACCCTTGCTGATCAGCTTGAGTCCACCATAGGCATGTTCGTTGGAAATCACCACCTCATCGCGGAGCACGTGAACGATATCGCTATCGTCCCAGATCCCTTCGGTGGTCAGCGTCTGCCCGCGCACCAGCATCCCATTGATGCCGTTGCGGTCGATGCGGTTGCCCCGGACCAGAGGGCCCTGGTTGTCGATGAACGATCCGACTTTGTCCGAAGGACCGCTGGAGCGGCCTGGGTCGTCGACGAACTGCCAGTCGAGCGAATTGACGTCGATGTTGATGGCGGGGCCTGCGTTGCTGTCGATGCGGTTGTCGACAATGACAGGTTGCGATCCACGGACGAAGATTGTGCCTCCGAAGTTCGTCCCCTTGCCGGCTCGTGTTGATGTCGCATTGCCAACCACACCGTCGGCGTTCGCTTCCAGCCTCGAATTGGCGATGCGTGCGTCGGCCTGATGGAGCTCAATCGCATTGAAGGCAGCAAAGCCGCCGTCGATGCGCGTCGTTCCCCCGGCGTGCGAGAGACGGACATGATCGACCGAAAGGCTGCTGGTCTGACCGGCGTAAATGCCACCCCAGTCCCCTGCGAGCGGGCCTCGCGATCCGGAGCGACTGACCGTGTCAAACGTCCCGCCAGCACCATAGCGGACGTCATAAATGCTGGTCAAGACGATCGGGTTCTCTTCCGTACCTTCGACAATCAGTTGGCTGCCCATCGTCGTTTCGATGCGCGAACCCTGCAGCTTGACAATCAAACCTGGATCGATCCGAAGGCTTCCGTTGAGCTGAGCACGCAGCCGATCGGGCGCTTCGTTGAGTGGTGAACCACTGAACGATCCGTTGTCGGTGTAGGTGGTGGAAGTGGCGTTCAGCTGCGCGGCCAGCACATAGGGGCTGTCACCGCCCAGGGCGCTTCGGTAGAGTCGCCGACTGACGAAGGGCAGGTCGGCGCGAATCGTCGGAAGTCCGGACAGTTCGATCGAAGCACCTGCGTTGACGGTGAGCGTTCGCGTCGCTTCGGAGGCGCTGCTTTCGTTCCCCTGCGCGTCGACGTAAACCAACTTGTAGTTGTAGGCACCCGCCGCCAGTTGGCCACCGGTGCGAGCGGTCAGTTGGACGACGGAAGTGGGTGGGGCGTTGCTGTCGGCAACTGCGCCACCAGCCGTGCCGGCGATCACCAAATTTTCGGTCACCACGTGCACGATATCGCGATCATCGAAACGACCAGGAACCGTCAGCAGTTCGGTTGCGGTGCCTGCACCAGTTCGCAGCTTGACGAACAGACCGTTGACCGAATTGTTCAAAAGTCGATTGCCATGGATGTCCGGTCCCACCCGTTCGAAGTCAGCGATGAAGCCGCCTGCAGACTGGCTTACCGGATCCTGGAAATTCGACTCCCGGAAGCTATTGGGAGTCGCTGCCATCGCCGCATCGGCGCTCAGCGTGATCTGGCTGTTAGCAATCGTCGGACGGCTGTCGATCATGTGGATCGGAGTGATCGACTGGGAGACTCCATCGATCACCACCTGGCCTCCGCCGTACTTCATGTTCGCGTGGACGACGGCATTCAAAAAGATTCCCGCCTTCTCCAGATCCTTGCGACTCTGGTCTTTCGAATCGATCGCGTTGCGGAAGTCGATTCCACCCCAGTCTCCTCGAGCGGGAGCCGGTGGATTGCGGTCGGCGTTGACGCCTCGGCCAATGGTGTCATTGAGCGACGTGAAGTAGACCGAACCGGGAACGGCGTCCCCCGAGACGTCGTAGATCACATTGCCAGAGGTGTCCATGATTCGCGGCACGCCAAGCACCTGCAGTGCTCCAGCGCTGCGATCGACCGAAACCGACGTGCTGCCGACGCCGATGCGGGCGCGGCTGAGCTTCAGGATGGCGCCGGCATCGATCATCACCGTGACGTTGCGAGGAACATCGAAGGTCGAACCGTCGGCCTGGACTTGATTGAGTCGATTGAAGCCCAGTTCGTAGGCGAGGTTGTCGGAGGTTGTTTCCAGCTTGCCGTCCGCACCGCCATTGCCGACGATACGCACCACCTGCCCCGAGGTGGATGCCTGCAACCCTTCGCGAATCGTCTTGAACGGGGCTGCCAGCGACCCGTTGGAGGTGGTCGCTTTGGATGCCTTGTCGACAAACACTGTATTGGTCGGTCCGGTCGGGACAAACCAGAAATCGTAAGTGCCGCCTGGGCGTCCGTCGGAATCTCCGTCGATCTGAATTCGGGAGCCATTGCCGTCTGCGGTGCTGTCGAACAGATAGGAAGTCTCCGGCGGACGGAAGTCGATCCGAACCTGATAACGTCCCTCGCTGCGACCACCAAGTCCCGAATCGTCGATCGTCGGATCGTAGGCTTCATTCCCCTTGGCGCTGACCCCCAGGACATAGGTCCCAGCCGCAACCTTCAATCGAATCAGCGAGTCCTCACTGTAGTAGTCGCCGTTGGAGGCTACCTCGGTGAACGAGCCGTTGGGGTTCTGCCGATAAAGGCGAAGATGGGTGTCCAGCAAACTGACCTGCGAAAGCCGCTCGGCAAACGTCTCAATCTTCAGCTCCCCTGCCTCCGGCAAGGTGAACCGATAGAGATCGATGTCCTTGCTTTCGGGGCGATGGACAAACTGCCCATGGACGATGTCCTGATTGCCAGGAAAAACCATCTCGGTGTCGATGCCCGGGTTGATGACCGGCTGGCCGCTCTGAATCGTCAGCTGGGGCAGTTCTTCAGCGCGACCCAGACCCAGCTGCACTCCAATCCCCTGCATGAAGGTTCGGAACAGAGCTGACCCGAACTCGCTCTGATTGGAGCCGCTGAAGTCCTGGATGTCGACAACGACTGCGGGCTGGCCATTGCTGACCAACGGACCTGCCGCGTAGGTGGCTCCCCCAGGTCGGTTGTCGGTGCCACCAAAGACCGCTCGCATGTCCCCCATGGCGATCGTGATGCCGTTGGTTTCGGTCTCGACGAACCGCACGCCTAGGTAGTTGGCATAAAGCGACATGATTTCCCGGACACGCTGCTTCTGCGTTTCCGTGATCGCATTGAGCTGAATGCTGCCACCGGACCGGCCGAGCTGTCCCTGGAAGTTGTATTCGATCACCTCGATGCCATCGAAGTCGATCGTCGACACGTGGCTCTGGTAGCGGTTGTCGCGATTGCCCGGTTCGTCGTTGGCCCCTGGGAAGTCGAGCAGATACGGGGTGGTGTTCTGGATCTCCGACTGGATGATGATCGCTTTGGGCTGCCCGGAAACGGGCTGGAACTGACCGGTGATGTCGAGCGCCGAATCCCACTGGCTGCCTGGATCGTCGACAGGAGTCAGATCCGAAGGAGCGGGCAGATTCTCTTCGTCAATTCCAATCCGCAGACGGAGGGCTTCGATCGGAAGCGCGTTGCCGTTGCTGTCGACCAACTGGTCCAAGTTCCGATTGAAGGTAAGGATCGCGCGATCCTGTGCCGCGCTGTATTCCACCTTGGCCGGATAGAGAACTAGGTCGTCGTTCATCTGCACCGAGCCGCGCGTGTAGCGAAGCTGGTAGAAGCGGGGATTGATCGCGGCGGTCGGGTCGAGGTCGTCGTCGTTGAAGTAAACCTCGATCACGTTCCGCTTCTGCTCGAGCGAACCATTGGCCAAGCGGACGATCGGCTGCGGCACGACGGCTTCGATCCGCGCCCCCAGGTCGAGTTCGAACTGGATGCCCTGATCGTTTCCGCCGTTGAAGGCTTGACCGAGCACATTCTTGAGCGCCAGGGGGCCGCGACCAAGCACGTCGATCCGATAGATGTCATCGGGAAGGTCTTCCGCAAATCGGAAGACCACCTCGCGAGCCGAATCCCCAAAGCCGACATAAGCCGGCGTGATCGGGATGTCGTTGGCGCCAGCGAGGACCAGCGGAGAGTAATTGATCGGCAGCGCACCGACCCGCGTTGCGGGCGAACCACTAACGAATCGGGCCAGCACCAACGCCGACGCGGCGCTGCTGGAGTTGACCGCGTCGATCACCTCCTGAGCCGTCGATGCAAAGCGAGAATTGCTGTTCATCTCCACGCGGATTGTGGTGCCTGTCACCGAAACGACCGGCGGTGATGCGGCGCCAAAGTCGCGGGAGCTGAATTCGATCTGGATGCCGCGACCCTGTGGGCCTGACTGCTGGGAAAGGAACTCTACCTGCAGCGCCGTGCCGGCGTTCATGTTGGTCGACGCTCGTGCCGCATTGGCGCCAGTCAACTTCAGCACCTGACCAGCAGGAACCGTATCGGCGATCGCGACAAAGGGAGAGCCCCGCAGGCGACTGGCGATCACCAGCTTGCTGGCCACACCATCGGCATTGATCGTGTCGATCAGATCCTGAGCCGTCGTCTTGAGCCCAGGTGCGGTGTTGACTTCAATGTTCAGACGCTGCCCCGAAACACTGATCCGAGGCAAACTGGTGTCGCTGCGCGATGCCTGAGTGAAACGGATCTCGACTCCATTGCCGCTTGCACCAGGGCTGGCCGCCGCAAAGTCGACTACCACCGCACCCCCCGTCCCCAGGTCGGTGCTCAAGTAGGCCCGCTCAAAAATCCCGTCGGTCCCGGCGCGACTGATTTGGATTCCCGAGAGCGTCCGTCCGTCGATGGCCGAAGCATCATCGAATCGGAAGACCAGCTCCCGCGGCGACACGTGAAGTACCGCTCCGTTTTCCAGCAGCTCCCCTTCGTTGGGCTGGACGCCGACCAACTGGGGGCCGACCGCCATCAACTGACGCCCTTCCAGGTTCTCCAGCAACATGCGCCGGGAATTTGCCTGTTGCAACGCCTTGGACCTGCTCGCTTTGCGACGTGTCGCCATCGTGGTTTTACCCGAACAGAAACAGGAATGAATCTGAAACCGATGCGCTTCTTCTACCCGGCCTCGAAAGGCATGAAGCCCCAAGCCTGACAGACCGCGCCTGCCTCATGGTCAAAAAAGTGCCAAAAGGCGATCGACCGAGAATTTAGAGAAGATGGAAAACGCGGACTACACCAATCTCGCGATTGTAATTCCGCACCACCCTATTGCAACGTCGATGCCCCGGCCCTGGGGCCAAGGAAAGCGTTTGCAATCGGTTACCTTCGCTTTCTTTTCGCTAAATTGCCCAGGTCGATCTCTCTCCCAGCGACTTGTACGAGAGCTTCACCCACCGTGAGGAACCCACAAAGCCAGCCAGGACAGCATGAGGCTTTCGATTCGAGCCCACGGTGAAAAGTTCCCGACGCCCCGACAGTGTCTCGGCTCCGGCCTTTCGATGCCGCCCCCTTGGCGGGGCATCGCTCCAAACTACTGGGAGTTCTCTTGGCCTTCCTCCGACTCCGGGGGGAATCGCTAGGGAACTCGGAATGCAGGCATTAGAACGTTGAGTCAAAAGCCGACGGAATCGCTCGGCGGACAGATTGTTGGCCTGATCGCATGGGGAAAAGCGACTCTGCCGCTCCCAAAAGCCAGGCAACAAGCCAAACCGTTGGCATGCAGTGGAGGCGGCAGTACCATCGACCTGCCGACCGATCTCCTTCGATTTTTTTCTTCGATCCCTTGCCGATCCGAGGGCTCGAGAGGACGATTGCTGGACCAGCCATTCATCTTGTTCCGGCACTCGGGGGTTCGATCCGAGCCAGGGAGTGCCACGGCGGCGGCCGACCCTCGGGGTCCGAGGAAACGGCGGAATCCTTCCTTTTGGGGGTTTTGTTGATGTTCGATTCCCTTTCTCGTGGCCTGCAGTCTGCCTTCAAGACGCTTCAGGGCAAGGGCAAGCTGACCGAAGCGAACATGCGAGAGGGTTTGGCTCTGGTCGAATCTTCGTTGCTGGAGGCCGACGTCAGCTACGCGGTGGTTCAGCAGTTCATGAAGAGCGTCACGGAGCGGGCGGTGGGCCGCCGGGTCCTCCTTTCGCTTCGGCCTTCCGAAGAACTGGTCAAGATCGTCTATGAGGAACTGGTTGGCTTGCTGGGGCCGGTCGATCAGAGCATTCCGATCAAGAAGGGGCAGCCGACGGTCCTGATGCTTTGCGGGCTGCAAGGGTCGGGCAAGACGACCACCTGCGGCAAGCTGGCCAAACTGATTCAGGAGCAAAAATTGCGGCCGCTGCTAGTTGCTGCGGACCTCCAGAGGCCAGCGGCGATCGAGCAGTTGAGGGTGCTGGGGGCCCAGTTAGGCGTGCCGGTTTATGCACCCCACGGCGCAGCCGATCCCGTTCAGGTCTGCCAGGAGGGGATCGAGCAGGCGAGGCAGCAGCACGCCAACGTGGTGATCCTCGACACGGCAGGCCGATTGGCGATCGATCAGGAGTTGATGGAGCAGCTCAAGCAGATCGATCGGCAGGTCAAGCCCGATCAGATTTACCTCGTGGTCGACGGCATGACGGGCCAGGATGCCGTCAACAGCGCTTCGGCATTTCACGCCGCTCTGGAACTGGATGGGGCGATTCTGACCAAGCTGGATGGCGACGCGCGCGGCGGTGCCTTGCTGAGCGTCAAAGCGGTCACCCAGGTGCCGATCAAGTTCATCGGGACTGGGGAGCACTTGGACGCGCTGGAACCGTTTCGGCCAGAAGGGATGGCCAGCCGCATCCTGGAAATGGGCGACATGCTGGAAGTGGCCCGGGAAGCTCACCGGTTGATCGACGACCAGGAGCGAGAGCGACTGGAGGAGCGGTTGCAGTCGGGAAAGTTTTCGCTGGAAGACTTCCGCGACATGATCCAGAAGATGCGAAAACCAGGGCTGATGCAGAAAATGCTCGGTCTGATGCCGGGCATGGGAGCCATCAAAGACGCCCTGGCTCAGGCAGGCGATCAGGACGGCGAAATGGCCAGGATTTCCGGAATCATCGATTCGATGACCCCCGGAGAACGCCAACAGCCTGAGATCATCGACATTCAACGACGCCACCGCATCGCTCGCGGTGCCGGGGTCCAGGCCGCTCAGGTTTCCGACCTGATCAAACAGTTCCAAGTCATGGGACCGCTGCTCCAACTGATGTCGACCGGCAAAATGACCGATCGACTCAAGGCCCTCCAGCAGATTCAAGGGGGAATGGCCGGCATGCCAGGGATGAGCCTGGAGAATATGAAGGTCAAACAGAGCACTGGAAAGCGGCTATCCCCCAAGGAGAGGGAGAAGCTGCAAAAGGAGCGGGAGCGAAAACTCCGGCAAATGAAGCGAAAAGGAAAATAATCCTCTTCGCACCCACGAAAGATTTCCTATACTTTGGGACTCGATAAGTTCCCTGAAATTCACCAGGAGTGGTCGACTCGTGACAGTGCGTATTCGGATGAAGCGATTGGGGCGCAAAGGGCGTCCTTTTTATCGGGTCTGTGCTTTGGATGTTCGGACTCGTCGTGATGGACCGGTTCTCGAAGAACTGGGGCACTACGATCCGATGGTCAAAGAGACTGACGCCCGTGCCGTGCTCAATGGCGAGCGGATCGATTATTGGTTGAGCGTCGGTGCGCAGCCCAGCGAGCGGGTGGCGACTTTGATCAAGAAGTACGGCACCAACGGAACGCACTTGGCGGAGCAGAAGGCGGCGGTGGAGCGGCTGAAGCGGCCGTCGTCCCCCTCCTGAGTTCGATCGCGCACCTTGATTGGCCAGCCACTCTCGGCTTGCTGGTCAAGCTCACTTCGGACATGCGGAACCCACACGTCCTGCGAGGCTCATTCGAGGTGCTCGCTACAGGACGGGTGGGTTTTTCTTTGCGATGAGTTGTCCTGGATTCCCCCGGGTTTCTGGTCATGCGGATCGACATCGTTACCCTCTTCCCCGAGATTTTTCGGGGATACATGACCCAAAGCCTGTTGGCGAAGGCGATCGATGCGGGGTTGGTGGAGTTGGTGGTGCACGATCTGAGAGACTATTCGTGCGACCCCAAGCACCATAAAGTCGATGACCGACCTTATGGTGGCGGCCCTGGGATGCTGATCCAGGTGGAGCCGGTGGTGCGATGTGTGGAGGCGGTTCAGGGGCTCGCGCCGACACCAGGATTGGTCTGCTTGCTGACTCCTCAAGGAGAGCGGCTTGATCAGCCGCGCGTGGAGCGGCTCGGCGCGTTACCGCGTTTGATCTTGTTGTGTGGTCGCTACGAAGGGTTTGATCAGCGAGTGATCGACTTGCTGCAGCCGCTAGAGCTAAGCATCGGCGACTATGTGCTCAACGGTGGCGAGGTGGCGGCGATGGTGGTGGTCGATGCGGCGATCCGAATGATCCCAGGCGTGCTGGGGGATGAAGCGAGCAGCTGGGAGGATTCGTTTTCACGCGGCAATCGCATCCTGGAGTTCCCGCAATACACTCGACCAAGGTCGTTTCGTGGCTTGGAGGTTCCCGAGGTGTTGCTGAGTGGCGATCACGGCAAGATCGCTCAGTGGCGCCAGGAGGAAAGCCTGAAACGCACCTCGCAGCGCCGCTCCGATCTGTTGCGTTCCAACCCCTCCGACCTTCCTGGTGTAGACCGCTAGCGCCCCCTTGTGGCATGGGCGTCCCGCCCATGCTGACTTTTCGCAGGCCTAGCCAAATTGGGCTCTGCCACCACCTTCTCGCGGCATGGGCGTCCCGCCCATGCGAATTTTTTGCTAGCCGTACGAAATAGGGCTCCGCCACCGCCCCTTGTGGGATGGGAAAAGCGAAAAATGCCCTTTTCAGAAGGGGGGAAATCGACGATATTCAAAGGTCCCCCGTGGGGAATCGATCGCGGAAAGTGCCTCCATTGTGAATCGTTGAAGTGACACCATGAGCCAGAAAATCATCGCTCTTGCCGAGCAATCGTCGTTGAAAGCCAATGTGGACGCCTTTGAAGTGGGGGATGTGGTGGATGTCCACACCAAGATCCTCGAAGGGAACAAAGAGCGGATCCAGATTTTCAGCGGCACCGTGATCGCTCGCAGTGGCAGCGGCACTCGCGAAATGTTCGTCGTGCGACGGATCGTCGGCGGCGAAGGGGTGGAGCGGAAGTTTCCGCTGCACTCGCCTCGTATCGACAAGATCGATGTCAAGAGGAAGAGCGTTGTGCGTCGAGCCAAGTTGTATTTCCTTCGCCAGCGGAGCGGCAAGTCGGTTCGCCTTCGCGAACGTCGCGTCTGATTGGTGCGGCGATCGGGGTCGATGGCGGTGGTTGCTGCCTGAACCGATCGGCTTAGGGATTGGACCAAATCCACCGAGGCTCCTAGGATTTCATCCAACGATGAGAATCCGGGAGCCTTTTTCGTGCGCGGAGCTGGTGGGATGGAGCTGTCGAGGTGGCGCGAGGGATGCCAAAGCGTGGCGCGCGGGGCTCTCTACCGGCTGATCGATGGAGCCCAGAGGTGGCTTGGCATCGGAATGTACCAACCCGGAGAGTTGGCGCTGGGGGCCCGGGGGGAAGCGATTGCCAAGCGTTACTTGCAGCGGCATGGGTATCGCTGCCTGGAGTCAAGCTATCGTTCCTGGGTGGGTGAAATCGACCTAGTGATGCTCGACCACCGACAGTTGGTTTTTGTCGAAGTGAAAACCTGGCGCGGGGCAGATGCTGGGGAAGGACCTGCCGACTCGGTAGACCAACGCAAGCAGTGGCAATTGACTCGGTGCGCCCAGGAGTACCTCACACGCTACCGGCTCTGGAATCAACCGGCTCGTTTCGACGTCGTCGCGATCGTGCTCGATCCAGGCCGTCGTCATCCCGATTCGATCAGGCACTATCGGGGCGCCTTTGAAGCGAGCGAGGATCGGAGGCCAACGTGACGTTGGTGGTTGGCCAGGCAGCTGGTGGCGCGCGCCAGTGGATGGCAATTCAGGCGGAGGGTATGGTCCGCCGGATGGCGGGGCGGCAGAGCGATCGTGCGGCAGGAGTTGAAGTTCGCCACGGTTTGACATTCTAACGATCGTTAGAATGGCGATCGGCGATCAAGCGTTTGGTGTCGTTGGGGTGATCGGGAAGGCTTGGCCGAAGCCGCGGACGAAAAGGCCTTCTCGGGGTGCCAGTTCCAGGAGGTGGAAGTCCCCCAGTCCGCGGAGTAGACCGATGGTGGGGCCGAATTTTTGCTGCATCTGGTCGAGTAGCAGTTCCGCGCGGTCGGTGGGGCGGTCGACTCGATGCACCACACATCGAAAGCTGACTCGTTTGCGGGCAAACACATTGACGGCTGTCGATTCATCTTCCAGGAAGAGGACGTGGCAGAGCCGGGAGTCGGCAAGGTGCTGCGTGTGTTTGGCTAGTTGGCTGACCAGGATATAGAAGCGTTCATGGTGGTCGATGAACGGCGTGTAGCTTGCTTCGGGAAACTCGTCATGGGGGCTGCGGGTAGCCAGGATCAGCGTCTTTCGCGTAGCGATCAGGGAAACGATTTCCTGGTGCATCGAGGAGTCGGCGCAGTACATGGAGCGGTCACCTTGGGGGTCGGGGCGATAAGCGGCGTCGGGAGGAACGTTCTCGCGACCAATGCATGATGGCGCTCTGGTCGTTTGCGGGCAATCGGTGAGCGAGACAGGGGAGTGATCAAAAGTGGTGGCTACGGGGCGGGTTACTGGTATCGAGCCGGGTCGGGAGTCTGGTTTTCCGCGAAGCCTTTTCGCCGCAGCAGGCAGGAATCGCAATGCCCGCAGGCCCATCCCTCAGGCGACGGGTCGTAGCAGCTGGAGGTCTTCCCGTAGTCGACTCCAAGAGCCAAACCTTGGCGGATGATTTCTCCCTTGGTCCATTGGATCAAGGGGACATGAATCCGGAGGGTTCCACCTCCCTCGGTTGTCGACTTGAGAGCCAGGTTGGCCATTTTCTCGAAAGCTTCGATGTACTCCGGTCGGCAGTCTGGATAGCCGCTGTAGTCCAGTGCATTGACCCCCGCAAACAGATCGAAGGCTCCCAGTACCTCGGCCCACCCCAGCGCGTAGCTGAGAAAGAGGGTGTTGCGGGCCGGGACGTAGGTGATGGGAATCTCCCGGCCGATCTGATCGGCCGATGAATGTTTGGGAACGGGTAGTAGAGGATCGGTCAGCGCCGAGCCGGCCAAGAGGCCTGGAGCGATATCGACCACTAGGTGTTGGGCCACTCCCTGCTTGCTGGCTTGCCAGGCGGCATGCGTCAACTCCACACCATGGCGCTGACCGTACCGAAAGCTGATGGCGTAGCAAGAAAACCCTTCGCTTCGCGCGATGGCCAGGGTGGTCGCCGAGTCGAGGCCACCGCTGAGCAGGACGACTGCCTTTCTGGATCGATGCGTCATCCCTGGGGGCCTCCGGGCAACGTGATGGGATCGGATGCGGCAACCAGCATCCCCGTGCGAAGATCTTAACGGATCTACCGACCGATCGAAGCCCCGATTCCGTGACCGGCTGGTTATGCATCTCCCCTGGGGACCGGGTAGGCCTCTGGGAGAGTGCTTGGGAGAGGCTTGTCCTTGACCATCCATGCCATGGGGGCGACAATAACTGATTCGCAGAGATCTAGCAGACCAGACGGCCTGCACTGCGGCGCCGATGAGCTGCGACACTGAGGGGAAAGGAGGCGCGCGATGAGCGTTGCCGACGGACGGAAAACAGTCGAGGATGCGCTGGGAGCGGCCAGCAAGCAGGTACCCGATCGCCAGGGACGCTTTGGGCCCTACGGGGGACGATTCGTCCCCGAGACGCTGATGCGGGCGCTGATGCAACTGGAAGAGGAGTACCACAAGGCGCAGCAGGATGCGGGGTTTCGCGCCGAGCTGAACGAGTTGCTCAAGCGATTCGTAGGCCGCCCTTCTCCGCTCTATCTGGCCAAGCGGTTGACGCAGTACGCCGGTGGCGCCCAGATCTGGCTCAAACGAGAAGATCTCAATCATACCGGTGCCCACAAGATCAATAACACGCTTGGCCAGGCTCTGCTGACACGCAGGATGGGCAAGACGCGAGTGATCGCCGAGACGGGGGCGGGGCAGCATGGGGTGGCGACGGCCACGGCATGCGCCCACTTCGGATTTCCCTGCGTCGTCTACATGGGGGCGGAGGATGTGCGTCGGCAGAAACCGAATGTCTTCAGCATGCGTCTGATGGGCGCCACCGTGCATCCGGTGGAGTCGGGGTCGAGGACGCTGCGCGATGCGGTCAATGAAGCGATGCGCGATTGGATGTCCAGCGTCGAGACGACGCACTACATCATCGGTTCGGTGATTGGACCGCATCCTTTCCCGATGATTGTGCGCGACTTTCAGTCGGTGATCGGGTGCGAGACCAAGGCGCAGTCTATCGAGGCGATTGGAAGGTTGCCCGATGCGGTGATCGCCTGCGTGGGCGGCGGTAGCAATGCAGCTGGGATGTTCTATCCCTTTGTCGAGGACCGGCAGGTGCGATTGGTTGGAGTGGAAGCAGGGGGACGCGGTAGCAAGCCAGGCGACCATGCATCGCCTCTTTCGTACGGATCCCCCGGAGTGCTTCACGGATCGTTCAGCTACGTCATGCAGGATGAAGACGGGCAGACCTCGGACGTGCATTCGATGAGCGCCGGTCTGGATTATCCGGGTGTCGGACCGGAGCACAGTTATTGGAAAGATACCCATCGCGTCGAATACACGGCGTGCGAGGATCAGGACGCGCTGGCCGCCTTTGACCTGCTGGCGAGGCAGGAGGGAATCCTGGCCGCGCTCGAAACCAGTCATGCGATCGCCAAAGCAGTGGAACTGGCGCGGACCATGTCGAAGGATCAGCACCTGGTGATCTGTTTGAGTGGTCGCGGTGATAAGGATGCTCTCGAATTGGCACGCCTGCGTGGCGAGACGTGGTGAAAGATGCTGCCGATCCCAGGTGCAGCAGACCAACTGTGCAGGTTGGAAGCATGCCGGCGATCGATAGATGTGGTGGCATCCTGACGCAAGCGGAAGTAGCGAAAGAGGCGGGTGGTAACGATGTCTGATGTCGATCGGCTGTTTGTGCGTTTGAAGGCCGAAGGCCGCAAAGGGTTTCTTCCCTTCATCACGGCTGGGGATCCTGATCTGGCCTTCACGGCAAGGCTTTTGAAGCGCTTGGAAGAACTCGGTTGTTCGATGGCCGAATTGGGGATCCCCTACAGCGATCCCATCGCCGATGGACCGGTGATCCAGGCCTCCTACCAGCGCGCTCTGGGAAAACAACTAAAGTGGCGATCGGTCGTCGAGATGCTGGAAGCGACCAAGCCGCACCGCAGCATGCCCGTGGTGACGATGGTCTCCTACGCCATCATGTATCGACATGGCCTGGAGCGGTTTGTCGACGAGGCGCAGAAAGCGGGGGTGGCGGGAGCCATCGTTCCCGATCTGTTGGTAGAAGAAAGCGGACCGCTGGCAAAAATTTGTCGCAATCGCGACTTCAGCCTGATCCAGTTGGTGACACCGACGACCCCAGAGGACCGAGCCCTGAGGATCGCAGAAAGCTCGTCAGGGTTTCTTTACTTTGTATCGGTCACCGGAATCACTGGGGAACGGACCGAGCTGCCCGAGGGCTTGGCCGACCGGGTGCAGTGGCTTCGAGGCAAGACGCCACTGCCGATCTGCATCGGCTTTGGAATCAGCCGACCCGAGCATGTGCGATTGCTGGCGCCGGTAGCCGATGGGCTGATCGTTGGATCGGCGATGGTGCGTTTGCTGGCGCAGCACGATACCGAAGGGCCGGACCGGGTCCTGGAGCGGGTCGATGGTCTGGTGAAGGAATTGATGGAGCCATTGTCGAAGGCTGGGGTTTGATGTCGAGCCGGGAAGCCGGCCGGAAAAAGGGATCGCCCTGCCCCGGCCTCCAAGCAAGTTTCTAATCGTGATGGGAGATCCAATGAGCCAGTCGAAGAGAGATCGAAAGCCTTTGGGCCGATGGCTGCTGGGGGGCCTGGTGGCGCTGGGGGGCTGTGCCCCGGCGGCGACGGAGAAAAAGTCAGCCCCCGCAAGCCCCTCGGGAGATACCGTCCAAGCCGCGAAGGGGGACGACACCAAGGCCACGGCAGCGCTGGATGACGCCCAGGTCCTCTCCGCCCTGCAGGCGATACCAGGAATCGAATTGACCAAGAACGGATCAGGGCAGCTCTCCGCCGTCGATTTCTCACGGTGCTCCGACGGATGGACCACCCAACTGGAATCGCTCGCCAAGCTCCCCTCCCTGACCACCCTGTCGATCTCCGGTCCCTCGGTGACCGACGAAGCGGTTCCGGCGATCGCGAAGCTTTCGGGGCTAAAAAACCTTCGGATGGCGCAGTGCGCGGTGACCGATGCCGGTATCGCACTCCTGGCCAAGCTGCCCAAGTTGGAAGACATCAACCTCGATCGATGCAATATCACCGATGAATGCCTCAAGAGCCTCGCCGGGACCGCGACGCTCAAAAGGCTGCGTGCACCTCGAACCAAACTGACCGATGCCGGGCTGGCGCACTTGGCCAGTGCCGCAGGTCTGGAGCTGATCGACCTTTCCGACTGTCCACTGGTCACCGACGCAGGGCTTGCGCATCTGGCTGGGCTGACCAAGCTGCGCAATATCAGCCTGTGGGGCAAGCAGATCACCGATGCTGGCATGGCGAGCCTCAAGGGGATGACCAACATGGTCGCCCTCAGTTTTCAGGATTGCGCGGTGACCGACGCCGGGTTTGCCAATCTCAGCGGCATGACCAAGCTTCGGGAACTCGATGTGTTCCGCACTCAAGTGGGAGACGGGGCATTGGCGGCGCTCGCTGGAGCCTCCGGAATGCAGAAGATGAAGCTGCGTGATTCCAGCATCACCAGCAAAGGCTTGGTGGAGCATCTGAAGCACTTTCCCGAGCTGACAACGCTGGATCTCAGCGAGACCAAGACGGGCGATGAAGCGATGGTGGCGATCGGTCAGCTGAAGAAGCTGGAGGATCTCAATCTCTGGCATACCCGGATCACCGACGCCGGTCTGGCGCATCTGGTCGATCTGCCACTGAAGCGATTGAACCTGGACGATATCTACGATGTCACCGATGGATCGATCGAGCATATCTCCAAGATGAAGGGGCTGGAGTTTCTTCATCTGGGCAAGACCGGGGTCACCGATGAGGCGCTCCAAGGGCTAGTGGGGCTAAAGCAGCTGCGGGAACTCCGTTTGGATAACACCGTCGTCTCGAAGAAGGCGGTCGAGCAGCTGAAGGCGGCTTGCCCGAATCTGACGAAGGTCAGCTACTGATCGACCGGTCGCACACCTGGACGACTGGCAAAGACAAGTACGCTGGATCGAACCATGGCCAAGCGGATGCAAAGGTTTGACGCCTAGCGACTTGGTTCCCGGAAATAGTTGCAGTTGGCGAGGAAGGAGTCGCATGCCATGGGGTCTCATTGGAATGCGACCGAGGCGCTACCGCGATTCGGGCTCAGTCAGTTCCGCCCCGGCCAAGCCGAAGTGATCGACCACATCCTCGAGGGTCATGACTGTCTTTGCGTCATGCCCACTGGGGGTGGGAAGAGTCTCTGCTACCAGTTGCCTGCCGTCGTCAGGCCCGGTCTGACGGTGGTGGTTTCTCCTTTGATCGCCCTGATGAAAGATCAGGTCGATGCTTTGCAGCGACGGTCGATTTCCGCGACCTTGATCAACAGCACGCTGACGATGGGGGAGCAGTCGGAGCGGCTTCAGGAGGTAGCGCAGGGGAAGTACTCGCTGGTCTATGTGGCGCCCGAGCGACTGAGGAACCCTAGGTTTTTGGAAGCGCTTCGAGCGACTCCGATCCAGCTGTTGGCGATCGATGAGGCGCACTGCATCAGCGAGTGGGGGCACGATTTTCGCCCCGATTACTCCCGCATCGGTGCCTTTCGGCAATGGTTGGGGGGCGTGCAAACCGTGGCGCTGACCGCCACCGCCACGCCGCGAGTGCGTCAGGACATCGTCCAGCTGCTTGGCCTCCAGCAGCCCAAGCAGTTCATCACCGGTTTTGCCAGAAAGAACCTTCACTTCGGCGTCATCCCGTGCCACTCCGACCGCGAGAAAGATCGGCAGCTGATCGAGTTTCTCAAGAGCGGACCGGGGGCGGGGATCATCTACGCGGCCACGCGCAAGCGGTGCGAGGAGTTGGTGGAACGACTGGGGCAGGAAGTCAAGCTGCCGGTGGCTGCCTACCATGCAGGGCTGGCTCCCGAACAGCGAAGGTTCGTGCAGGATCGGTTCATGCGAGGGGAGTACCCCGCCATCGTCGCCACCAATGCGTTTGGCATGGGAATCGATAAGTCCGATCTGCGGTTCGTCGTCCACTACAATCTGCCAGGAAGCCTGGAGGCGTACTATCAGGAGGCAGGTCGAGCTGGACGTGATGGCCTGGCGTCTCAGTGTGTGCTGCTCTTTTCCGGGCAGGATCGATACATCCAAGAATTCTTCATCGAAAACGCCTATCCGCCGCGCGAAATGGTGCAGCGAGTCTATGAGTACATCCAGGGACTGGAGGCAGACCCGATCGAAATGACGCTGCAGGAGATGCGGGATGCACTGCAGATCGAGATGACGGCCGAGTCGATCGGGACGGCGCTGCAGTGGATCTCGAGGTCGGGGGTGATCGAGCGGCTGGATTCGGGAGCTGGGCAGGCGATGGTGCGGATCTCCAGCGACCTTCCCACGCTGGTGGAACTCTTGCCGAGGACCAGTCAGCGGCGCCGCAAGGTGCTGCGGGCGCTGGAGCAGATGGTGGGGGATCGCCGCTACGAATCGGTCTATTTTTCTCTAGGGACTCTGGCCAACCGAACGGAGATCGATCGGGATCCGTTGCAGGAGGTGTTGCGGTCGCTATCGCAACTGGAAGCGATTGAGTATGTCCCGCCGTTTCGTGGTCGCGCCATCCATTTTCGGAAGCGCGATATCCCATTCGATCAGCTGAAGATCGACTTCCAGACACTCGATGCGCGCAAGGCCGCAGACTACGACAAGCTGGATCAGACGATCGCTTACGCTCAAGGAAAACTCTGCCGCCAGATGGCGGTCCTTCGATACTTTGGCGATCCCGAAGCCAGGCCATGCGGATCGTGCGACCGATGCCTCAATCAAAGCGGATGGTTCACCATCGATCCGGGCCCCTCGCCAGCACGACGAATTTCCGACGTGGGAGAGGTCGCTATCGCCACGGCAACAGAGGCGTCGACGACGCAGCAGGAAGCGGCGATCGCACGATCGGTGCGCAAAGTCCTTCAGGCGGTGGGGCGGTTGCACGGGCGACTGGGGAAAACCCTTGTGGCGCAATTCCTCACGGGATCGGAAAATGCCAAGATCCAAAGGCTGAGGCTTTCCAAGTTGGAAGGGTTTGGATTGCTGAAGGCATGGAAGCAAGCAGAAGCCAACGGTCTGTTGGAGTCGTTGCTTTCGGCAGGGGTGCTGGAGCAGACGGAGTTGCAGAAGCATCGTCCCCTTCTGGGGCTTTCCGCTTTGGGGAAAGAGGTCGCCGCAGGAAAGGAACTCCTTCCCACTGGGATTCGTTGGCCAGGTGCCGTGGCGATGCGATTGCGGAGCCTCGACGGTGTGCCGCAGTCTTCTTCGGGGCTACCCGCCGTTGCGGCGAAGCCGAAGGCGTCGGCAGGCGACGAGGGAGAGGAATCGACCAGCCAAGCGAGCGTCAAGGGAGATGGAAGCGCCAAGACTTCCACCACGCCAGAAACCAAGGAAGCGACTAAAGAAGATCTGAACGACGGCGGGCTGCCGGAAAGCGATCATTGGGAGTGGACGTGGCGACTGGCCAGTGCAGGATACACCCTGGCCCAATGCGCTGCATCGCGGAGAAAGACCTGGCGCGAAGTGCTTCGAGATCTGCGACGTGCAGCTCAGCAGGGCCGCTCCCTGGAGATCGATCGATTGCTAGAGCCGGACCTATGCCAGCTGCTCCGTAGCAAATGGAGTATCGAACGCGATCGGCTGTTGGGACAGTTGGACTACGGTCAGGAGCTGATCGGATTGTGGCAGAGTCTCCAGACCCAGGGTCGCGGCGCTTGATACCCATGGGGCAGCGCGAAAGCCTTCCAGGCCAAGGCTGGGCGAAGAGCCATCGGTCGCGATGCAACCGGCGAACCTGCCTGCTGCCCCTGCCGGCAGCACGATGTCGTGCTGGGGAATCGGCCGGTTTCACGCGAAGGCGCGAAGTCGCGAAGAAGCGATAAGAGATCGTTCGTTGGAACTTGACGACCGGTTCCATGCGCGATCGGAACTGTTGCGCCGAATGGCAGACCGGGTGCGGCTCATTCATGAAGTCAACTTGATTCCCAAGCGATAGGCACTGCTGAGGTTGCCGCGCTTTGTACTGATTTGCGCTATCGAGTGAGCCTTTGCCGCGATCTGCCGACGACCCTCAAACTTGGAAGAGCTGGATGATGTCTAAGATCGAGTGAACTCACTTGGAGGCCGAGTCGGGTGATCCCTACTCGACACCCAGTGAAAGCTACCCATCGTGGTCTCTGAAGCCATTGCAACGATCAGCGGGAAAGGTTGAACCGTTGGGACTTATGCTTGCAGTTGGGACAATTCTCGGCGACGCCGGTAGGACCTGAAGCCAGCAGCACAGGACATCAGGCCAAGAGTGGCCAAAGTCGATGGTTCTGGTGCGTTGTCGGATGCGTTGGCCGAGATGATCAAGGTGTAGGTGCCTCCGACTGGAATGAGACTTCCGCTAATGACACCGCCGTTGGAAAATGTCGACCCATACCGTGCGACACCGACGATGTAGTCACCCGCTGCCAGATTCAAATAACTTAGATTCGAATTGAAAACTCCGCCGACAGCATTACCGGGAATGTCTCCTAGGTCGCCACCGTTGTCATCTCGGTTCCCCACAAGATTGCCAGTTGCGTCCCAGATTCCAATCCATATATCGAAATTGGTGGTGATCGGGGCCGAATCGACATCCAAGTGAACGGTTCCCCCGGTATGCGAGAATCGGTAGAAATCCCGCCCTTCAGCGGCTCGTCCCAGTTGGAGGATCTCCACGTGGGGGATCGCGGTGGAATCCAAAATGTTTGGATCGAAATTCATAGTGAAGTTGGCACCGTGAATCACCTGAGCCGAACTGAAACTTAACGCACTGGTGGAAGTAACCACGGCACCTTGAGCAGCCGCAGTCAGTGCGACGCAAGCTGCTGACATACTGACGATCCAACAACGCATGACTCGGATACTGAACCCATTCATGACGCGATTCCCCTGTACAAAAGAGCTGAAAGCAGATCCCCTGAAGCGATGTTAGGGGGGCTCTCTTGTCACGGAAAATCAGGAGAATCTGGATTTTGTTTTTTCATCTCGGATTTTCATTGGTTTGTGTCTTGGGTTTTACCGTCCGACCAGCCCGGACGGAAAGTGGTTTAAGTGAGGGGTGTGTAGGGGGCTTTCCTGTTCCGGATCGAGGACTCGTGGAAACCCAGAACAGTGCATGGGAACGGGGATCATGATCCTGGGGGCGAGATTCTGTTTTGTTGAGCGGTTCATTCCCAAGGAGTACCGATCCCATAGAAGATTGGGTAGGCGCTTGATACCCATGGGGCAGCGCGAAAGCCTTCCAGGCCAAGGCTGGGCGAAGAGCCATCGGTCGCGATGCAACCGGCGAACCTGCCTGCTGCCCCTGCCGGCAGCACGATGTCGTGCTGGGGAATCGGTCGGTCTCACGCGAAGGCGCGAAGTCGCGAAGAAGCGATAAGAGATCGTTCGTTGGAACTTGACGACCCGTTTCATGCGCGATCGGAACTGTTGCGCCGAATGGCAGACCGGGTGCGGCTCACCCATTTCTCTACGGTATCTTCGGGAACGAAACCTTGCCGTCGTAGTCGATCTGCACCATCACTTGTTCGACCGATGCGGGGTCCGGTCTTTTCGTCAGGGGGTTGATCTTGGATCGGATGAAGAGGACGTCCCAAGTTCCCTCTCCACCGTCCGAGGTGGGGCCTCCTTTCAGCATGGCAAAGGTGTTTCGTCCGTCTTCCTTTTTCCAACCAAACTTCTCCGCTGCGGCTTTCCAGGCGATCTCGGAAATGCCGAGTTCTTTGGCGATGGCGGAGTAGAACTGGTCGGGGTCGGGATACTCGTTTTTTGGTTTTACGTCGGTGAATTTTCTATCGTATCTCTTTTCGAAAAAGGCAAGATCTTCCTCTACTCGCACTGGGGGCCGCGACGCGGCTTCAAGCTCCAGCTTGCGTGCCGCCAACGCAGCGATTGCCTCCCCATACATCGAATCGTAAGACGCTCGATTTTCTTCAGGTGGTGCAGGTATCGCTTTCTGAGCCAGTACGAGTTCATCGCCGGTCAGATTGGGCGCGACGATGGTCAGCGCATCGGCACCATGATGTTTGGGAGGCGAGGAAACGCCTGAGGTGGGGGAGTAGATCCATCGACTGTCGGTGGTGGCCAGGAGTAGTGCGCGGACGATCCGCTGCCGGAGTCCTCCTTGGGTCTTCGAGGCTAGGGCGGCCAATCCTTGATAGACATGGTCGTTCAGCACGGCGTCGACGTCGCTGGTTGCCTCCATCAATCGTTCCGCGACCGCTCCTGCCAGCGATTCGGTAGGGATGACGCTTGCTGCATCGACGAGGGACGTCGTCACCTGTCTACGGCAGCGGGCCTGCGCGCTACTGGTGTTCGTCTCTGTGTCAGTCGGTAGTGGAACGGCCAGCAGCGAGCGGATCGCTTTCTCCCGCGAGGACTGCGGTAGATGCTTCACCAGATGGCGGATCAGGTTCGCGCCGCGCCGCTGCCGCTCCCGGTCGCTGCTGTCCAGCAACCGGAGGCTCGCTTCGTACACGCTCTGGAGGATGCGGCCAGCCCAGCGGTCGGCGTCCGACGGCTCTCGCTCCATGGTCCATTCTTGTTGGGTCCAAAAGGGGCTTTCGAATAGCTCCTGCTGCTGCAGCAATGAAGCGACGGCTCGCACCGACCACTCCGCAGTGTCCTGATGTTGGTCTTGCAAATTGGGCAGAAGGTCTTCCCAGAGCGACGGAAGGTCTGCTGGCGCAAGCAGCTTCTGCGCTGCCAGTTTTTCGATCGCCAGGCAGGCTTGGCTGCGGAGGTTCCGATCTGCAGATTGCAGCGCCTGGAGCACCAAGGTGGTATCCTGGCGCGTGGGTGGCGTCGCCTGTCCCGATGCGAGGTTTTTCAGTCGTTCCTGGGACTCGGCGGTGAGCGCCTGGGTGTTGGCCTCTTCGGGGGCCTGCTGCGGACGGTCGTTCGCGTTGTTGTTGCCCGCATCGCTGGCGGAGGCTGGAGGGTTGGGGGTGGTGGAAGTGAATGTCGGATTCGTGTCCGCGACGGCGGCTGGTCCTACGATGGCGGTCAGGATGGCGAGAGCTGCGAACAGACTTGCGATCGCCAACCGTCGCCAGGAGTCCGGCTGGCTGCGGTTGCGGTGGGGTTCCAGGATCGCATGGACGCGGGCTTCGATCCTTTGGGCGCGCCCCATGGCCAGAGCAACCCCTGCCTCGGGGAACCGGTGAGGCAGGTGCGCGGTGATTTTCAGCAATTCTTCGGCGTAGTCCTCGGGATTCGCACCAGAGGCCAAAACCCAGTCGTCGCAGGCGGCTTCTTGTTCGATCCGTAGGCCACGAAGGCTCCACCACGCCAGCGGATGGAACCAGTAGATGCACCTCGCTAGCTCACCAGCCAATTGGGAAGCGAAGTCCGATCGCCGGACGTGGGCTAGTTCATGCAGCAGCACCATGCGCAGTCGTTCCGACGACCACGATTGGGCTTCCGCAGGTAGCAGAACGATCGGGTGCCGCCATCCCCATGTCATGGGACTGACCGCATCGCGTGATACCAGTCCCTTCACAGGGTGTTCCATTCCCAGGGCGTGAGACAATTTCGACAGCATCGATGCCACTTGGCCGCGGGCTGGATCGGCTTGGCGAGCGATGGAGTGCAAGCGAGTGAACCCAAGCCCAAGTCTTCCCAGTCCTAGCAGTGTTCCTGCCAGCCACATTGCACCCAGGATGGACTGGAGCGACGTCGAGTGGAGAAAATCCCAGGATGGAAAGCGAGTGGGACGTGCGGAGGGGGTATCCAGTGCGTCATCGAGCGGCACCGGCGATGGGGCTTTCGCGACGGAGGGGAGATCATCAGCGCCATCGCTTCTCACGAATTCCGGATTCGATCGCCCTGCGATGGCTCCATCCGTTCCCATTGGCCATACGCGCCATTTGGGGGTGCTGAGGTAGAGGATTGGGAGAGCCAGGGAACCGATGAGTGCAGCGTTCCACAGCAGATGCCTCTGCGCCGCAGAGGCGCGGATCCAGGCGATCGACATGCCGATCGCAACGACGAACATCGCGGTCGATCGGACGGCTAGGTCTGGCAGCGCCCCTGCCACCGACTCAGGAAAGCCATTCATGAGCCATTTTCCTTGCGTGCCTTGCGTGCCTGTTGGATGAGATCGATGAGTCGCTTGAGCTGGGCTTCATCGAGCTGAGCGGCGGATTCCCCGAGATGCGCGGCGACCGCCTGTTCCAGGGAGCCACCGAAGAAGACATCAAGCACCCGGCGAAAGGCCCCCGTTCCGGCTCGCTGTCGAGGTCGACTGGCGCGGTAGATGTAGGTCCGACCATCCTCCTTGTGCACCAAGTGCCCTTTTTCCTCCAGGATACGAAGGAAAGTTCGGACAGCGGTTTTACTTGGGGCGTCTGGAAGATGCGCGACAACCTGAGCGGCCGAGGCCTGCCCCAGGGCATAGACGACATCAAGAATCTGCCGTTCACGGCGACTGAGCTGGGGTTCGTGGCGGCTTGGCATCGGCATCACAGTCGAGGAGACAGTGGTTTAAGGTTAAAATATTAACCATCCTTCCGGCGTCGAACAAGTCCTGTAGGCTAATTTTTTAGCGCACTCAGTCCCATGGGGGACTACGGCGTTGTATCAGGTAGTCGGATATCACTCCCCTGCTCTGGCGTCAGCTGTCCGCGCACGTTGTGGACCAGTGATCGAGGTGGGATTGAGCGACCGTGGCAGGGCAGCTCCAGATGAGAAAGAACATCGCTTCGCGAGTCCATCGGTTGGCGGGATGGTGAGCGAGAAAGCCTTCTCCTTTGGCGGCTACCAAGGCGGCTTGGGTGACGCGGAGCACCAGTTCGTTAGCGCTGCTTCGCAGGGTCAACGGATTGGCATCGGATGGGCTACCCCGTGCGACGTCGACCAGCTGCTGGTGCAGTTGATCGATCTGCTGCTGAAACTGGAGGGTGGAGTCGGCCAGATGGGGCCGTTCTTTGGGCTCCTCCCGCAAATAGCGGCATGCACGATCGGCAAGCCCCAGAGCGAGGACGCTGGTGGAGAGATTGCCTGCCGAATGGTCGCTGCCAGGGGGCAGGCGCAGACGGTAGGCATCAGGAATCGTCGCATCGCACAGTTCCACCTTTCCGGTGTGGCTACCCTCAAGCGCCAGCAGCGACTCGGGGGCGTGGCACGCGATATGGGGATGAGGGAGTGGGATGGCGAAAAAATGGGACTGGCCCGATGAGTCGCTGGCGCCGACCACTAGGATTTGTGCGTGGTGGGCACCGGTGACCCAGGGGCAAAAGCCATGGAGATGCCAGAGCCCGTTGCTAGCCTGTCTCGCGGAAAGCGCCGGTCCTGCCAGATGCTGGCGGCTGGTGGTCAGGTGACTGATGCCGACGGTGGCCAAGACGCTGCCATCGGCTAGGTGAGGCAGCCACTGGGTCAGTTCTTCGGAGGCACCTTGCGCGATTCGTTTCACGGCGGCGACTCGCTGCGTCAGGATGAAGGCGGTCTTCAGCGAGTGGCCAGCCAGCCAGCGATATCCGTGCAGTAGCTCTTCCTGTGCCCATCCGTAGCCCCCTTGCGTTTCCGAAAGGAACCAGCGATGGACTCCGTGCAATCCACAGGCGGCCAGCTCCCTGGATGGCCACTGCGACTCCATCGAGGCGCTGGGCCCATCGAGAACGGCTGCGAGGGCGTTGCCATGCTGGGCGGCATGATCCTCCTCGATCCCTACACGGCCAGCCGTCAGCCACTCAGAGAAACCTTTCGGTGGAGGTGCTGCCGGCTTCATCTGCGGGAACCGCTCACTTTCCATTCATCGGTGGGGTCGGTGGTCCATTGCCAGCGCCCGATGGGTTGGGGGGCCAACCGGCGGATGCGACTGCAAGCCAACTGGCGATCAGCAGCATCCCGCCCAGGGGGGCTAGGTGCACCAGTTGCTTGAGCCCCAGGATGCTTAGTCCATAAAGAGAGCCGCAGAAGCAGAGCATCCCTAGGATCATGATGCCGATGGCGATGCGAAACCGACGGGCAGTGACGGGGGTGGCCAGAGCCGCCAGGGCTAGGCAGGCGAGGGTGTGCATCAGGTGGTACTGCACGGCGGTTCGGAACTGATCGAGTCGTTTCTGGAGGACGGCGTCCTCGAGACCAAGGCTGGCTAGGTAGCCTGGCAGTGCATGGGCGCCGAAGGCTCCCATGGCAACACCGAAGGCACCCAGCAAGCCGACCACCATCAGGAATCTTGGCGATGCAATCATCGATGGAATCCCTAGGAGGCCTGGGTGTCGGTGAAAGGTTCCTCCAACCAGTGGCGAACGCTGGCCATCAATCGGTCGATCGCCAGGGGTTTGCGGAGGTAGTCGTCGACGCCAAGCATTTCGGCGTAGGCTTTGTGCCGTTCCCCTTCGTTGGCGGTCATCATGATGATCCGCATCGGCGGCAGGGAGGCGCGGTGCAGAGATTCCAGCACCAGAAAGCCACTCCGCTTGGGCATCATCATGTCCAGCAGCATCAGATCGGGCTGCACCTGCTCGGCCATCGCCAATCCTTGGTTGCCATCACGAGCCACCAGCACCTCGTACCCTTGCTCCTCCAAAGCGTACCGAACCGCCTCGATGATCTCAAAGTCGTCATCGACGATCAGCACGCGTGGTGGCCGGTTATCGCGTTTCCAGGCGGGGGCAGTGTCCATTGCGGTTCTCTGCGGTGGGAAACTGTGGATCGAGCTCCATTTCATTTTATGCGGCTAGTTGCGATCCAGCGAGTCGCCTTTTGGTGAAAGGGGGAGTGGCGGGCTGGAAAGAATGCTGATTTCCAAAGATTGCCGAAGCGGTTATCTTGTCGGAATGGAACAAGAAAATTTGGAAGAGCAGATTGTCGCACTCGTTGGTGCGCCTGGTTATCGCCCCATGAAGCCTCGCGGCTTGCTGAAGGAACTTCGGCTAGACGAGGCGCGGTACGGGGAATTGAGGCGGTTGGTTAAGCGGTTGGTGCGCGCGGGCAAGCTTCGATTTGCCGCCAATCATTTGCTGTTGCCACCACTCTCCAGTGAGCCGCCACAGGCTCAGTCCTCGCGCGGCGAATCGCCATCCAGATCCCAGCAACCGTCCCTTCCGGGGGCTGGTGACCTACTTCGCAGTCGGTTGCAGGGCCAGGAGCCACTGGGACGAAGCCCGCATTCGCTAGCGCCTGCGGAAGCGGTGGAAGAAGTCGAGGAGAGGGATCTAAGCGATGGGCTGGAGAGTTCGTCGCGGAGAGATCGTCGCGATCCCCAGCAGGTCGCCGAGGGGATCTTTCGATCGACCCAATCGGGATTTGGTTTCTTTCGACCGGATGGAGTTTCCCAGCGAGAGGAAGATCTTTTCGTCCCACCTTCGGCGACCGGAGGAGCGATCGATCGAGACCGCGTGCGCGTGCGGATCAGCCGGGGTCGGCAGGGGAAATGGGAGGCAAGGGTGCTGGAGGTGATCCAGCGTCATCGACGTCAATTCTCCGGCACCTATCTGGTTCAGGAAGGCAAGGCGCTGGTCTGGTTGGATGGGGTGCCACTGGCGCAACCGGTGAAGCTGGGAGACGTGCGCGGGATACCGCTGGCGGCCGACGACAAGGTCATCGTCGAGGTGGTGCGTTTCCCAGAAGGGGAGCATCCAGGGGAAGCGGTGCTGCTGGAGGTGCTCGGCAGCGCTCGCAACCCGATGGTTGATGCGCGGGCGATAGAATTCCAGTTCGGTCTGCCGGGGGAGTTTCCCTCCGAGGTGATCGACCAGTCGCGGGAGATTTCGGATCGCTTTCGGGAGGATGTGATTCCTGAAGATCGTCGAGACCTGACCCATCTGCCGACGTTGACGATCGATCCGATCGATGCAAGAGATTTCGACGATGCGATTTCGCTGAGCGTCAATGAAGTGGGGCACTGGGAGTTATGGGTTCATATCGCCGACGTGTCGGCCTTCGTGGAGGAAGGGACCGCACTGGACGACGAGGCGAGGGAGCGGGCCACCAGCATCTACCTGCCCGACCGTGTGATTCCAATGATCCCCGAGGTGATCAGCAATCATGTCGCCAGTCTCCAGCCCGATCGCAACCGATGGGCGATCAGCGTCTTGATGGAGTGGACTCCTGATGGGGTTCTGGTCCACTGGGAGGTGCATCGGTCGGTGATCCGCAACCAATTGCGGCTTCATTACGAACAGGTCGATCAATTCCTAAAGGCCCCCGACTCCTTTCGGGGCAAGATCGCTGATGGGATGCATGAGATGCTGAGCCAGATGGATCGGCTGGCGATGCTGTTGCGCAAGCGACGTCTGGAGGGAGGTGCGATCGAGCTTTCGCTGCCGGAGGTGAAGATCGACCTGGATCGTGGCGGCAAGGTCAAGGGGGCGCATCTGGAGATACAGACCGAGAGCCACCAGATCATCGAAGAGTTCATGCTGGCCACCAATGAGACGATCGCTGCCTGGATGGATCGCGACCAGGTGCCGTTTGTTCGGCGAGTCCATGGGGCACCCAAGCCGATCGCACTGCGGAAGATGACGGAGTTTGTTCGCGATTTGGGGGTCGAGTGCGGATCGCTGGCCGATCGCTTTGAGCTGCAGCGCGTGCTGCAGTCGGTGCGAGGCATGGGAATCGAATACGCAGTCCACTACAGCACCCTGAAAAGTCTAGCCAAAGCGGTTTACCAGGTGGAGCCGGATCGCCATTACGCGCTCAATAAAGAGCACTACTGTCACTTCACTAGTCCGATTCGAAGGTATCCCGATCTGACAGTGCATCGGTTGGTGATGGAGCGACTGGCGAAGCGCACGGCGCGGGGGGATCGGATGCAGCTGGAGGCATTGGCCGACCACTGCAGCCAGCGCGAGCAGCGAGCGGAGGCAGCGGAGCGGGAGTTGGTCAAGGTGAAGCTGCTGCACTACATGAGCCGTCGGGTTGGGGAGAGTTTTGAGGGGTTGGTGACCGGAGTGAAGGCCGATGGGCTCTGGATTCGCGGGATCGAGATACCGGCCGAAGGATTCCTGCCCGTTCAGAGGCTGCCTCAGGATCGGTACCGCTGGGAGCGGCATGGAATGCGGCTGGAAGGGTACCGCAGCGGCAACTGCTTCCAATTGGGGGATCCTCTTCGCGTCCAGGTGCATCAGGTCGACCTGATTCGGCGGCAATTGGTTTGGGGGTATCTGGAACGACTTTCCTCAGGCGTCACCCCCTCACGGGATGCCAGCCCTTCGACTCGCAGTTCTGCCAAGGGTGGAAAAAAACGAGGCGATGCCAAGGGGGGCCGGGGCAAGCCGAATCGTCGCAAAGGGAAGGCCAGACGCTTTGGGGAAAATCTTGATTCCTGATCCCCTCGGTGGGCTGGCCAACAGTTGCAATTGATCTACAATCCCACAGAACGATTGGGCCAAACGGCGCTCACTTGAGCCTGATCGTTCGCCAGATCCTTTCTCGTTGATCTGATGATTGATCCTTGCCAATTTGGAACCAGATCCGAAACTGCGTCGAATGACGCTCGGGTCGTTGACACAGACCGCACCCGGCGTTGCCTTGGGCGGAGGGAGTCCCATTTTGCGTCCCAGCAATGGTTGGACATACGCCCAATCGCCGACCTGTGGTCAGGTTTCTCACGGTCAACGTTGGTCCCATCAAGACCCTCGTGTTGGCTCGGAATGGCCTCTTGGCTGGATCGGGCAGGAAGCTCATTGCAGTGCATTGAGCCGCTTGGCGAATTCTGCTGGAGCGGTGAATTCGACCGCTCTGCCAATCTCGAATGCGTCGCCAGGACGACCAGTTCCGAGTGTTCTGTCAGAAGGTGCGTCGATCCCCGCAGGGGGAAGGAGAGAGGGATGAGCGACGGGACCAGGATAACGCCTCTCCATGCTTGGCATGTGGCGCATGGCGGACGGATGGCGCCTTTTGCCGGCTATCAGATGCCGATTCAGTACACCACGATTGTGGAAGAGCATGAAGCGGTGCGAAACCGCGCTGGTCTGTTTGATATCTCCCACATGGGAAGGCTTCGATTCGATGGACCGCGAGCCGACCAGTGGTTGAGCCGATTGCTGACTCGGCGGGTGCTCGATATGAAAGTCGGGCAGGTGCGTTACAGCTTGATGTGTCGCGAGGACGGAGGGGTCCTTGATGACGTGTTGGTCTACTGTCTGGAGAGCCCAGGCGGGACCGTCTATTTTCTTTTGGTGGTCAATGCCGGCAATCGCGACAAAATGGTGCGATGGATTACCGATCACCGGGAGGGTTTTGAAGATGTGCAGTTCCATGATGTCACCGAGCAGACGGCGATGATCGCCGTACAGGGGCCGATGGCGCGCGCGATCTGCAAACCGCTGTTGCCGCCGGGCGTGCAGACCCTTGGGAATTACCGAGGGTGCGTAACGGAGCATTACGGAAAGCCGGTCATCGTCTCGAGGACCGGGTACACCGGAGAGGATGGCTTGGAGTGGATCGTGCGGGAAGAGGATGCGGCGCGGATCTGGGAGAATCTCCTCCTGGCAGGGCGCGATGTGCCGCTCCAAGTGGCTGGCCTGGGGGCTCGCGACACACTGAGGCTGGAGGCGGCCATGCCGCTTTACGGGCATGAGCTTTCCGAGGAGATCTTGCCGATCGAAGCCGGGCTGGATTTTGCGGTGCAGGTCGAGGGGCGTCAGTGGATCGGTCGCGACGCAATCGTCGCTGCAGCGGCAGCGGGAGTGCCAAGAAGGCGGATCGGATTGGCGCTGGAGGGGAAGCGTGCAGCCAGGCAGGGTGCAACGGTGCTAGATGGGTCGGGCGATGCGGTGGGGGTAGTCACCAGCGGAAGTTTTTCCCCGACGCTGCAAAAACCGATCGCCATGGCCTACGTCGATACCCAGGTTGCTGATAACCCTGCTGCTAGATACCAAGTCGATATCCGTGGCACCGTTCTGGCCGCGGTGAGGACGCCGCTCCCTTTTTATCAACGTGCTTCCTGAGTGGATTGAAGCAGGCATCCATTTCTATTTTTCAGTCGAAGGTGCAACAAGATGACACGTGATCCAGCAGCGCTAAGGTATTTGGCAAGTCATGAGTGGGTGGAAGCCCCCGATTCGGCCAATGCCGGAGTTGTCGCCATAGGGATTTCGTCGTTCGCTGTCGACCAGTTGACGGACTTGGTTTATCTGGCTTTGCCAGCGGTCGGCCGAGAGGTCAAGCGAGGCGATGAAGTTGGGGAGGTGGAGTCGGTCAAGGCGGTCAGCACCATCTACAGCCCAGTCAGCGGCCAGATTGTGGAAGTCAACAGCCAACTGGCCGATCAGCTGGATCATCTAAAAGACGATCCGTACGGGAAGGGGTGGTTGGTAAAGGTTCGGATGAGCGATCCCAAGGAGTGGGATGGATTGTTGGAGGCGGGCCAGTACCAAGCTCAGTGCGATCAGTCCCACTGAGCCTCCAGGCAGGCGATAGGAACAACCGGGATTCAGCCAAGCGGGCGGGCAGTGAATCCTTTCGATGAACAGCGGTCCTAACCAAGGAAAGCTGTGCCCCGCACGACGCTCTTTCACAATCGAGAAGGCCTTTTCTGGACCAGCTTGGCGCTTTCGCCTGGCGGGTGTCCCGAGGAAACGACAGGAGCTGAGCATGTCCTATTTGTATGCGACCGAAGCAGATCGGCTCGCGATGCTGGAAGCGATCGGCGTGGAGTCGATCCAGCAACTGATCGACGATCAGGTTCCCAAGCAGCTGCAGATGAACCGGCCCCTGGATATCGCTCCAGGTGTTGGGGAGTTGGAGCTGACGCGATGGATGCAGCGGCTGGCTGCCAGGAACCAGGGGGCCGAATCGATGGTCTGTTTCCTGGGAGGGGGAGCGTACGATCACTTCATTCCAGCGGCGGTCGATCAGATCGCTGCTCGCGGAGAGTGGTACACCTCGTACACACCGTATCAAGCAGAAGTCAGTCAGGGCAATTTGCAGGCGATGTTCGAATACGAGTCGCTGGTGTGCGAACTGACCGGGATGGATGTCTCCAACGCGAGTGTCTATGAAGGGGCAACTGCGGCGGTGGAGGCGGCCCTGATGTGCTTGTCTCTGGATGCCAAACGCCGCCGCGTCGTCGTTTCCGAAGGGTTGCATCCCCACACGCGTCAGGCGCTCCAGACCTATCTGCAGTGGATCGATGGCACCTTGGTGGTGGTGCCGGTGCGCGATGGGCTGACCGACATCGCCAGCTGGGAGCAAGCGATCGATGACAAGACTGCCTGTGTCTTGGTAACCCAGCCCAATTATCTGGGGTCGCTGGAGTCGGTCGATCCGCTGGTCGCCTCCGCGAAAAAGGCAGGGGCCCAGGTGATCGCTGTCGTCGATCCGATCAGCCTTGGCGTACTGAAGAGGCCTGGTGACTGGGGAGCCGATTTGGTGGTGGCCGAAGGTCAGCCCTTGGGGAATCCTCTCGCCTACGGCGGTCCGTATCTAGGAATGCTCGCCTGCCGCGATGCGTTGGTGCGGAGGCTCCCTGGAAGGATCGCAGGTCAGACAGAAGATCGGCATGGCAATCGCTGCTGGGTGCTGACGCTGCAAACCCGGGAACAGCACATTCGCCGGGAGAAAGCGACCAGCAACATCTGCACCAATCAAGGGCTGCTGGCCCTCCGGGCCACCATCTATCTTTCGCTTCAGGGCCCCCAGGGGCTTCGAGCCACCGCGCTGCAGTGTGGTGAAAAGGGAGAGTATCTGAAGTCGCGAATCCGCAAGTCACAACGAGTCGAACTGGCTTGGGAAGCTCCCACATGGAGGGAGTGCGTCGTGAGGGATCGCAAGGGGCAGGTGGAGTCGCTTTTGGCTCAGCTGCGCGACCGCGGGATGCTTGGAGGGATTCCGCTGGCCGATTGGGATTCCAAGTGGAGCGATTGTTTTTTGGTGGCGGTCACCGAGAAGCGGACCCGGCAAGAGATCGATGCGCTGGTCGATGCAATCGACCAAGTCAGCTGATTCATCCATCCAAGGAGCCAACACGATGCGTAACGTGCAATCGACTCTACTGCTTTCCGAACTGAGCAAGACTGGCCGATCTTCGGTCCAGCTACCGCCATTGGATGTCCCCGAAGGGGCGTGGGCGGGCCAGGTGCCGCCCGGTCTTCTGGCCGACCGTCCCCCGGCTTTGCCCGAACTGGCTGAAGGGGACGTGGTGCGTCACTTCACCAACCTCTCGACACTAAACATGTCGGTGGACACGCACTTTTACCCTTTGGGGTCGTGCACCATGAAGTACAACCCAAAGAGGAACGAGCGACTGGCGAGCATGCCGGGGATGATCGACCTGCACCCGATGCAGCCCGACCAGACCGTCCAGGGGCTGCTGGAATTGATGTACCAGTTGCAGAAAGATCTGGCGGAGATCTCGGGGCTTCCAGGTGTCAGTCTCCAACCGGCAGCCGGTGCCCACGGGGAGTTGACGGCCTTGATGGTGGCGGCCGCTTGGTTCCGCAAGAAAGGGGAGAAACGCCGGCAGGTACTGACCCTCGACTCCGCTCACGGCACCAACCCCGCTAGCGCCAAGATGGCGGGATGGGATACGGTGACCGTCAAGAGCGGGCCCAATGGGCTAGCCGATCTAGACGATCTCAAGTCCAAGATCAGCAGCGACACGGCAGTGCTGATGATCACCAATCCCAACACGCTTGGGCTGTTTGAAAAGCAGATTGCCACGATTTGCCAGTGGGTGCATGAAGCAGGCGGGTTGGTTTATCTCGATGGTGCCAATATGAATGCCATCTTGGGGATCGCACGGCCAGGGGATTTTGGTGCCGACATGATGCACTACAATCCGCACAAAACCTTCAGCGGCCCCCATGGAGGCGGAGGTCCCGGTGCAGGGCCGATCTGCGTGAGGGATTTCCTGGAGCCGTTTCTCCCGGCGCCGGTCGTTGCATTCCGCGACGGCAGCTATTACCTCGACAGCGATCGCCCGTGGAGCATCGGTCGGGTGCGAAGCTTTTTCGGCAACACCGGGGTCCTGGTTCGCGCTTACTGCTATATCAAGACGCTTGGCGGGCCGGGCCTTCGCGAGGCAAGCGAAGTGGCAGTGCTCAACGCGAATTACCTGCTGGCCCGTTTGAGCGAACTGCTTCAAGTGCCGCACGGCAATCGCTGCATGCACGAATTCGTAGCCTCTGCCAGCGAAGTGAAGAAGAAGCGAGGAGTCAGCGCCATGGACTTGGCCAAGCGGATGCTGGACTTCGGGTTTCACGCACCGACCGTCTATTTCCCGCTGACGGTTCCCGAGGCGCTGATGATGGAGCCGACGGAGACGGAAAGCAAGGAGACACTGGACGCGTTTGTCGAAGCATGGCGATCGCTCCTGGAAGAACCTGCGGTGCGGCTGCATGAGGCGCCGCATTCGACCCGAGTCAGCCGACCCGATGACGTGCTGGCAGCCCGGCAACCGAGGACCCGATGGACGGCGTTCTGATCCCATTCGCATGGGGAAGTGGTGAAGAGAACATGGCCCGCGACCAGCGCATGGCGATGGTCGCGGGGCGGAGGTCCTGTGCTGCACTGAGGGTCTATGGTTGGAATGAACCGACTCTGTCGCTGGGACATTTCCAGCAGGAAACTGAAATCCCGGATCGTCTGAAACAGGTGGCTCGAATTCGTCGGCCCACCGGGGGTGGTGCCATCATCCACCATCGCGAGGTGACCTACGCACTGGCCATACCGGTCGACCCAGCAAGGAGCGTGAAGGGGGAGGAGAGCCGCCTTTATGCGGTGGTCCATGAAGCGATCGAGCGAGGGTTGGGGAAGCTTGGTTGGCCAGCACGGCAAGCAGGCGAATCGACGGGCACCCAGCCAACCTCCTCGGGGCATCCCTTCCTTTGCTTTGAACGGCGCTATCCGGTCGACCTAGTTCTCGGGGAATCCAAAATTCTGGGGTCAGCTCAGCGACGACTGGCTTCCTGCGTCCTTCAACATGGCAGCCTGTTGGTGGCAAAGAGCGATCAGCTGGCACCTCATTTGGAGGGGGTGTGTGACTTTCCTGAAAGGTTGCCCGTGGAGCGGTCGGAGTCGACGGCTTTGGGGTTACCGGAGTTGACGTGGGGCGATGCGAGGGTAGCGGAAGCAAACTTGCTGGAAGGTTGGGGAGCGTGGATGGCCTGGGTAATTCGAGACGCAATTGCAGAGTCGCTTTCGATGGATTGGAGTGAGGCAGTCGGCTTGGATTGGTTGGACCTGGACAGTGGAACAAGCCGCATCAGTGGCTCTTGATTTTGCAAAGGCCGCGTAGCGATCATTTCCATTTGCATCGGGAACGGGGTAGGATGTATGAAGATACGAATTGATGCGATGAGCACTCAGAAGGTGGAAGGGATGCCTAGGCCGTGATGGTTTGCACGGGGGTAAGCCTGGGTGGTAGAGGACGGAGTGGGGTCGAGAATCGTTCCTGATTTGGGGACGTTCGGGCAGCCTGGAACAGGACGGGGCGACGAGCATGCAGGTGAAATTAAAAGTATTGGCTGGCGCGCACGAGGGGAAAGAGATCCCGATTCAGACCGAGAAGTTTCTGATCGGGCGCAGCGATTCGTGTCAGTTGCGGCCCAAGAGCGAGTCGGTCAGCCGCAGGCATTGTGCATTGATTCAAAAGGATGGCCGGTTGCTGTTGATCGACTTGAAGAGTCGCAACGGGACCTTGGTCAACGGGAAAGCGGTCCAACCCGATCGCGCGAAAATCTTGAAATCGGGCGATCGCATCCAGGTGGGGCAGCTGGAATTTGAATTGGTCATGGAGATGGAGCTGGGGGGAGCCCGCAAGCCGGAAGTCCGCAGTGTCGAGGATGTGATTGAGCGGACGGTGGAGCAATCGAACGACAATCGTTCGGTGGAGATCGATATCAGTTCTTGGTTGGAAGAAGCGGATCAGGTCGATCGCGGTGCGGTGCCATCCAGTTTCGAAACCCGGCAACTAGTTCTTGACGATACCGGTTCGATTGGAAAGAAAGACGCTGAGGAATCTGGATCGGGAGACGAAGAGACCAAGGGAGCCAAGCCGATGGCACCCGGCAAATTGCCCAAGGTCAACAAGGGGCCGACTTCCAAGAATTCCCGAGATGCAGCTCAGGAGACGCTGAAGAAGTATTTCGGCGGTCGTGGCTGATCGCCCATTGGGCCTTACCTGAACTCTTCGTTGCACGGTGGTCTCGATGTAGGGTTCCTGCTGCCTTCTTGGGACGGGAGGATGCATCAGGAGGATCTGGGAGTGATCCGCTGGCTCCATCTAGGTCAGCTATCGGGCAGGGACAAGCCGCAGGGGGTGGTGGTGCGAAGTCATAACCCAAGTCGTCAACTTGTGCCGTTCCTGATCGGCTCGGTGATTCTATCGAGCTCCATTTTTTCTTGTCGGCTTCTCTGGTCGCAGCAGACGACCATCATTCTGAACAATGGCATGCGTCTAGGGCCTGGTCGAACGGGTGAGACATCTGGATTGGATCAGAGTGCATTTTCCCCGCAGCGAGTCGCTGGGGCGGAGCCGAAGGCCAAGCCGATCACGCTGCTGGACGATCAGTTGCGATTGACCTTCTTTCACACTCGCACCATCGCCAATGAGTCGGTAGGGGGTGGTGAGCCATTGACGATTGTTCTTCCCAATGCGGCGCGCCGAGCGACCAAGGGGAAGATCATGGCGGGACTGCTGCGGACGCTGCAGGTCACGCCGTTCGATGATTTCGGCAGAAGGGTCTATACCGTCACCACCCCCAGTGGTCCCCTGACCATACTGCAGGGGATCACCGAAGTGACGGCTCAATCGGTGCGCGTCGAAAGCCTGCAGACGGACAACGCAGTCATCTGGGACATGCGTTTGGCTCTTTCGTCCATCCCCTCCGATCGGCTCAAGCAGATCCTGATCACCAACATCGATCGTCGTGATCCCCAGCAGTGGTTGGACGTCGTCAATTTGCTCAGAGAGGCGACTCGGTACAGCGATGCCAAGGAAGTGTTGCTGGAGGCGATGCAGACGCTTCCGGAATTGGAGGTCCATCGGGATCAGGTTGGGCTGCTAGATCAGCAACTGGCCGATCAGTTGTTCGAGGAGGTGCAGTTGCGGCGGCAGTCGGGGCAGGAGCGTCTGGCGGAATCGCTGCTTCGGGGGTTCGACCCGAGGACGCTAGCGGATGAGACCAAGCTGAAGATTGAGCGGAGGATTCTGGAATCGCAGGCGTTCGAGGAGCAGGATAGGCAGACCATTGGGGCGATCTCTGGGGACGTCCAGCAGTTGGCGGACCCGCAGGTTCAGGCTTCCTTGAGGGAATGGGTTGAGGAGGTCTCCAGCCACCTGAATTCCGCGACGCGCGACCGACTGGCCGATTACCTGCGTCTTCGAGACGATGCGACGTTGTCGGCAGAGCAGCGGCTGGCCTTGGCGGTGGGAGGTTGGGTCCTGGGAGCTGGGGCAGGGATCGAGGACCTTGGGCTGGCTTCCAGTTTGTTGGAAGCGCGGCCTTTGGTTTCCAAGTACCTGCAGAGTGGGGTGAGCGAGCAGGAGCGAGCCGACGTGCTGGCGAGCATTCGGAAGTTAGAGGCTGGGGTACCGCGCTACATCGCCCCCATGCTGCCGCTGCTGTTGCCATCAGATCCGCTTCCCGAATCGTTGGAGGACCATCCGCTACGTCACGCCGTGACCGTCAAGACACCGCTGTTTTCCGACGAGCAGTCGCCTGGCTACCTGATCCAGCTTCCGCCGGCCTATGACCCCTATCGATCCTATCCCTGCATTCTGGCGATTCATGGGCAATTCACAGATGCCTCGGCGGAGCTGGACTGGTGGGCGGGCAGATACTCGACGGAATGGAAGATGGCGATTGGTGAAGCGGCCAGGCACGGATTCATCGTCGTCGCACCGCAATGGCGGCGGGAGGATCAGTTTGAGTACGAGGCGACCGAGGAGGAGCATGCCAAGCTATTGGTCTGTTTGAGGGACGCGATGCGAAAGAGCAGCATCGATGCCGACCGGGTTTTTGTCGCAGGTCACCACATGGGTGGCGAAGCGGCTTGGGATCTGGCGCTGGCGCATCCGGACCTGTGGGCCGGAGCCGTGGTGGTGGCTGCCAACAAGAATCCATTCATCCAGCACTATGCGACGAGAAACTCTCGCTACGTGCCGCTCTATTATGTGACCGGAAGCATCGACGGGGTGCCTGCTCCCTTAGCACGCAACGGCGACGTGCTCGACCAGTATGTTCAGTCGTCGCGAAACGACTTCCTGATGACGCTCTACACAGGCCGGGGACGCGATCATTTTCAGGAGGAGTTGCCTCGCATCATGGAATGGCTGAAGGTGGCCAGCCACGTGCGACCTGCAGCTCCCGAGGAGTTGACACTGAAGACGGCGCGGCCGGGCGACCGGTTTTTCTGGTGGCTGGAGACAGGCGACTTTCCACCGGAGAAGATGAATCATCCTTTGCTTCCGTTTGATGCCAAACGGGTGGTCGAGATCGAAGCCAGTAGAAAACCGCTGACCAATCTTTTCACGATCGGTACCTTACCGGCACGCGGTTACACGCTGTGGTTGGAGCCGGGGAGCTTTGATTTCGAGAAGAAGATCGTCATTCTGGATCGCGGGAAGAGGACGACCCAAGAGGTGCGTCCCGATCTTCAGTTGCTTTTGGAGGACGCGAGAATGCGAGCCGACCGGAAGCGGCCCTTCTGGGCCAAAGTGGAGATTCCGTAATGTCCGCAGCGATTCTTCAGCGTTTGGTGCCGCTGGAATCGACGCTTCCTTGCCGGCTTTCGACTGGGGCTGCCGCTGCCTGACGATCGCTTAGCTGAATCGACTGTACCTGACTGGTTGCCTCGTTGCCTGGAGTGGCTGCCCCCAGGAGGAACGAACGGATCGACCAGCCCTGATCTTCGCTTTGGACAACCACCCCCGAGGGAAGAAGGTACTTCCGCACCACTTCGTATTCGGGAAGCAGGTCGCCTTTGACTCGCTGGGTCTTGTCTCTCTTTTCGGTTTTGGAGCGAAGGAGCCGATCGGCTAGGGTCGCTAGCATGCTTCGTGATTCCGGCAGTTTGTCTTGACGGAACAGTTCGTATTGCATCTGAAAGGATCGGTCGGTGCGGTTGATTTGCCACATCGCTGAGGGTTTGCCACCCGATAGTTGTGCGATCGCTTGCTTGGCCCGCGCGAAATCCTGTTCGGACGCTAGGGTTCCTTGCTTTTGGGAGGAATCGAGTTGGGTGATTGCTTCCTGGATCATTTCGGCATGGGACGAGAAGAAAAGGAAGTCCCCATAGACAGCGATCGCCCAATTGCTCAACCAGGGCTCCTCTTCCTCTTGGGATGACTCTTCGACTTCCTCCTTGTCCTTGCCGGTGTTGAACTCGCCGAAGCCATCGTCGATCAGAATATCGAGCTGCTGGTCTTCCTTGCGGGCGACGCGCCAAAGCTTGTGGCCCTGGAAATCGACCATTTCAGCATCGGGTTCGTCTCGCATCACCTTATCGACCGAGACCGATAGTTTATCGGCTTCCCGAATCCGAATGGCGATCATCGACCTCTTGCTATCGGGGGTGATGGGTTCGACGCAGTCCCCCATGGCGTAGATTTCATCGGTCAAATAAGGCATCAGCTCTTGGCGGATGTCGACTTGGGGGCCGAGCGGATCTTTTTGGATCTGTTCGATCACCTTGCTGAAGGTGCCTTCTTTCCCAGCCACCTCATCGACGAGTCCTTCCACTTTCCAGAAGGCATCTTTCAGATTCCAGGAGACGGCCATGAACGAGGCGGTGGTTTGGCTGACCCAGGCAGGGACTTCGGCAGGGGTATTGTTGGGGAAATCGAGGACCTGGACCGTTTTGGGAAGTGGCTGGGGCGCGAGGATGAAAGCTTCGTGGAGCAGATCGTAGGAATCGCGTTTGATCGACGCGCGACCTGCCACAGCTTCGAGGTGCCCGAAGCCCTGATTCTCGAGCGCCTTCAGAAGATCGGATTGCTTGGAGACTGGTTTGCGCGAGATGGTGCGGAGGACTTTGGCCAAGCCGATGGGGCGGACGAAATAGTCGAAATCCCACTGGCCCTGGAGGGTTTCCAGCTGGCTGTTGGTTTTCTGGAATGCAGGGGTCGCTGCCAGATCGTTCCCGTCGGGCTGCTGAAGGCGACGAAGCATTTCGGTGATGGTCTGGAGGTCATCTGCAACCCACAGCTGTTGGTTGATCTGGCCGTAGAAGGTCTCGATGACCTGGGACTCGCCAGGTTGCTTGGGAAGTTCGTAGCGAATAAGGGTCAGCTCACCAACTTTGCGATCTTCCCGCACCGCCTTGCGCTGGAGCAATTCTTCGTTGACGCGTTCCAGAAGCTTGTTCTTCGCTTCCTCGCGGCCTTCGATATCGACGATCAGGGCGACCGAGTAGGGTTTGTTGGGGGTGTCCTGGCGATCGATCCAACCGACAGCCACTTGGCCAGAGCAAATGTCGTAGATGTCTTGGGGATGCAGGTTCATCCGCCATCCCGCTTCGGCCAGCCGGCTTTCGATCTCCGATCGTTGATCGGACCAGAACTCCTTCATGCCAGGGAGTTCGGTGAGGGCCCCAAGTTGGGTTTCCTTCCACCGTTCCACCACCTGAGGCAGCGACGAAATGCGGAGAAAAGCCTGGGTTTGGGCAGGCATGAGGGCCGCTGCATCGGGAGGCGTGGTTTGCTGAGCGAGAGCGAGAGAGCCGACTAGCGTCACCAGCGAACCGAGAATCCTTGCGATCATTGAACGCACGAGCGAAACTCCTGACAAGACAAACAGCACCCCTCGGGCCGGGTCTGAACCTTTGGTAGCATCGGCATCCAGGTTTCAGAACCCCTACACGCATGGGATGGAAAAATCCCCCTCAGGTCCCTTGGAGGCAGAAGGGTAACGATCAGGCCTTCTTTTCGTGTTGGATAATATAGAGGATTTATCCTGACTGGTGGTGGTGAAACAGTCGATCTCTGATGGACGACCTGGTTCGGCAAAGCCACAATGTGTCGCTTGCGGCTGGTCCCCGATCGCTCATTTTGCCTCTGTGGGTGGGTCGGACTGGATGAAACAGCTTGTGTTGTCACGGTTTTTGCAGATCCAACCGCATGGCCATCGCCGCGGCGCAGTGCAGTTGGTGCGAGGGGAGCATGGGAGCAACGATGGACGGCATCTACGAGAATCCACTGATCACTCGCTATGCATCGCGGGAGATGATGGCATTGTGGAGCACCGAGAATCGAACCCGGTGGTGGCGGCGTTTGTGGGTAATTCTGGCGGAGGAAGAGCAGCGGTTGGGGTTGCCGATCTCCGACGAAGCCCTGAAGCAGATGCGGGGCGCTGTCGACACGCTGAACCTCGACGTCGCCGCTCGCTACGAACGCGAAAAGCGTCACGACGTCATGGCTCACGTCCATGCCTATGGCGATCAATGTCCGGCGGCTCGCGCGGTCATCCACTGGGGGGCGACCAGTTGCTACGTGACCGACAATGCCGATCTGATTCTGATTCGCGAGGCGATGAAGATGGTTCGTCGGCGATTGCTGGCCTGCCTTGCAGGGCTTGGGCGATTCGCTCACCAGCAAAAGGGGGTAGCCTGTCTTGCCTGGACCCACCTTCAGCCTGCGCAGCCGACGACAGTCGGTAAGCGGGCGACGCTGTGGGCGTACGATCTGGTCCTGGACCTAAAGGAGCTCGATCATCGCCTGGGTCAGCTGAAGGCGCGAAGCGCCAAAGGGACTACCGGAACGCAGGCCTCTTTTCTCCAGCTTTTTGAAGGAAACCATGAAAAGGTGAGGGAGTTGGAGCGGCGGGTGGCAGAGCGAATGGGTTTTGCTGACCCCTATGCGGTGACGGGGCAGACCTACCCTCGGAAAGTCGATGCCCAAACGCTCGATCTCCTCTCGGGAATCGCCCAAAGCCTCCACAAGATCGCCACCGATTTGCGTCTTCTGGCAAGCCGAAAGGAGATGGAGGAGCCCTTTGAGAAGGAGCAAATTGGGTCCTCCGCGATGGCCTACAAGCGGAATCCGATGCGGAGCGAACGGATTTGTTCCTTGGCCAGGTGGACGATGAGTCTTCAGAGCAGTCCGGCGATGACCGCAGCGGTCCAGTGGTTTGAGCGGACGCTGGACGATAGCGCCAATCGCCGACTGGTGCTTCCCCAGGGCTTTCTAGCGATTGATGCGGCGTTGATCCTGCTCCAGAACGTGGTGGAGGGACTGGTTGTCTATCGACGGACGGTGGAGCGAAATTTGATGGAGGAGCTTCCTTTCATGGCCACGGAGGCAATCTTGATGGCTGGCGTGGCAGCCGGAGGGGATCGCCAGGACCTCCATGAGCGGATTCGGGTGCATAGCCAGGCGGCTGCCGAGCGGGTGAAGATGGAGGCTAAGGCGAATGACCTTCTAGAGCGACTGGAGGGGGACCCTGCGTTTGCGTCCCTCCCGATCCGGGATCTTGCCGATCCGAACGGCTTTACTGGGCGAGCTGAAAAGCAGGTGGAGGAGTTCCTGGCGGAAGTACTGGAGCCGCTACTGCGATCGGGCGAAGGGGAACCGACTCCTGAGGCTCAGGTGCGCGTCTGATCCGTTCCTGGGGATCGAGCCGATCGGGACAGGCAGGATAGAAGTTCCGAGTGGAGTTGCGGGGAGGCCGCCACTGCCAGATCGGCATCCCAGACCGAAAAGCGGCCCCCTGTTGACCCCGTGACCACCGCTCCCGCCTGCTGGCAAATCAACGCCCCGGCAGCGATATCCCAAGCCTGGACACTGGCGGTCCAGTAGGCATCCAAGCGTCCGCAGGCGACGTGGCAGAGGTTCAGTGCCGCCGAACCGAGTCGACGGACGCTTTGGGAGGCAGACAGCACCTCAAGAAACTGCTGAACATCTGCTGAGTCTCGAGCGACCCCTGGGGGGAAGCTGCTGGCGATCAGCGCCTCTCCCATCCTCTGGCAGCCGCTCACCGAAATCGCCATGCCATTTTTCATCGCGGGGAAGCCCTGCATGGCCGCGAAGGTTTCTTGCGATACGGGGTCATGGACGACGGCGACCTGTGTCTTGCCACCAAGGACAAGGGCGATGGAGACGCCGTAGCCTGGGAGTCGGTGGGCGTAGTTGGCGGTTCCATCGATAGGATCGACCAGCCAGGTTGGTTGGTGAGGGTCCGGGGTGGCGTGACGACCGTCTTCTTCACCAATCCAGCCAAAATCGGGATACAGTCCCAGGAGTCGCTTCGCGATCAGCTGCTGCGCGTGGATGTCGGCATCGGTCACCAGATCACGGGCTTTCTTTTCCCGCACGTTCGCCGTATCTCGCATCTGCTCGATCTTCCGCCCAGCTTCGACGGCGGCTGCCTGGGCGACGAAAAGGAGTTGATCCAGTTGGTCGTCATTGAAGGACTGCGGCATGGGTTCTCTCGATGACACCGACTGGTTTGGCAGGAATATGGACGCGAATGCAAGTACCCAATCCAAGGGTCGACTGAATTTCTATGGTGCCGCCGATCCCATCGACGACCGATTTGCAGATGCTCAAGCCCAACCCGGAGCCCCTAACGCCGGGAGCGGCGGAACGACGCGAGTCGGAGCGAAAAAATCGCTCAGTCACCCGCTTGACGTCTGAAGCACTGATCCCGATCCCGTTATCCTGAACTTCGAAGAGGGCTACATTTCGATCCCGTTCCATCTGGTTCGATACCCGTATTTGTCCACCTTCCGGCGTGAACTTGATCGCATTGTCGATCAAGTTCTGCACCAAGTGTCGGGCATGAAAGGGATTGGCTTCCACCCAGACCGGGGTGAGCTGATCATAAGAGAACTGAATCCCTCGGGACTGCGCCAGGGGTTCGTAGATTTCGCACGCCTTGAGAATCAGTTGGTCCAGGCGGATGGGAGAGGTTTTCTGGTTGCGCGATCTGGCGGCATCTGCTTCGCTGAGCAGCAGCAATTTATTGACCAACGTCCGCAGTTCGTTGCATTGCTCCACCACCCGCTCCAACATCGCTCGATCACGAGAATCGTGGGTATGGCTGAGCACCACTTCGACGTTGCTGGAGATTGCTGCCAAAGGACTTCGTAGTTCGTGCGCGGAATTCGCTAGCCAGTCTTCACGGCGACGAATCTCGTGGCCCACCCGATCGAGAAGACTGTTGAAAGTGGATGCGAGTCGGTCTAGCTCATCCCCTGTATCTCTAAGAGGCAATCTCATTTTGGGTGAGTTGGCATCCATGACTTCGGTCGCTGCCGTCAGGCGAGATACCGGATCGAGGAGAAATCCGGAAAGCCACCAAGCACCAATCGAACCAAGGACCGAAAGGACGCACAAGGTAGCGATGATCATGCGGTCGAGAACGGCGATATCTTCATCCAGGTTATCGACGCGCGATCCGATCTGCAGAAAGTACTGGTCACCTTGGGGCGATTCGCCCAGTGGGCTTTGGCAAACGCGGAACATGTGAATATCGAAAAGTTGATCTGGATTCGAATTGACTGGAAAAAGCGGAATGGGATGCTTTTTCGGGGCGCTGTTGGTTTCCCAGATCCTCTGCCCCGATCCATCGATCACGCGGAGGAACCATCGATGGAGTTGGTGGGTGTAGGCGCGTCGATTAAGCTCCACATCCAGTTCATGGGAAATCTTCAGGTCGGCGTCCCGCAGCAGATCGAGCAAGTCCTCGGAGTCCTCCTGCAGAACGACGTCGACATTTCGCTGAAGTGCAAAGCGAACACCTAAACGCAAAAGAGCACCGACCGTCAAGCCGACGGTGAGGACCGTCAGCAGCAACGCGATTGCCGTGCGGCTCCGGAAACTCTCTGCTTTCGCCTGGATCCAGCGGATACCAATTTGAAGAGTTTTGGGAATGGCCATTGTCGAAGAGTCGTTTTCCAAAGGGCTTCTGGCGGAAATCACTGCGATCGCTCGCCACCGGTCGGCTAGGTTGTGCACTCACCCCTCGCTGGGAAGTCCACTGCTCGTAGCTCCCGCTATCTCAATGTAGATCCTCTTTCGGAAGGTTGCCAGCGATCGTGCTTTTGCAGCGTTCCTGCTGCCAGCTGGCACGTCGATCAGGACGCGGGGCTTTCCGTTAGGGTGTAGCCTTTCCCCCGAACGGTATGGATTAAAGGGAGTGCGAAGGGGCGGTCGATTTTGCCTCTCAGCCGGTTGATGTGCACTTCAATGACGTTGGTTTCTCCCTCCCAGCTGGAGTCCCAGAGCTGTTCGCAGAGCATCCCTCGAGTCAGTACCTGTTCGGGTCTCCTCATGAAGAGCTCCAGCAATGTCAGCTCCGTCGGCGATAGTCCTAGCTCCTTTCCTTCACGAAACGCGCGCCGCGTCGTCAATTCCAGACGGAGCGGCCCGTAGGTGAGCAAAGGGCCTTCGATCCTCTGGCTGCGTCGAGATAGAGCCTGGACACGGGCAGTCAATTCCCGCATCGAAAATGGCTTGACGAGATAGTCGTCGGCTCCGGCCTGCAGTCCGGTAACGCGGTCTTCTACCGTCCCCAGTGCCGTCAGCAGGATGACCGGGACAGTCATGCGCTGGTCGCGAAGCGATATCAGAAAGTCCAGCCCATTTTGTCCCGGAAGCATTCGATCGAGAATGATGACATCGGTATCGGGGCGCAAGCAGGCAGACCTCGCTGAGGTGGTTTGGTCGAACCACTGAACGTCGATCCCCTCATCCCCCAATCCCGCCTGGATCGCCCTCGCTAAATCGGGGTCGTCTTCGATCAGAATAGCCGTCAAATGCGAGGTTTGCATGATTCCAACCTTGGAAGGCCCAGGCGCAGCAGAAAGCCGATAAAATGTGCCGCGGTTTCATGAGTCTACCTCGAATTTGAGTCGTTTCAGCTACCCCGACGAATGCACCCACCGAACCTCCTTCCCTGGATAGCCCAAAATAAGATGGGGATCTCTCAAGACCTCTGTTTTTTCAGGCGTTGCATCGCAAGGATGCCTTTCCAATCAGTCACAACTCCACAGATGAATTTTCATTAATCTCCCTGTTCTTCCGGTGTCTCCATGGCAGTGGTCGATACTAGACGGTGCGAAATAGTCCTCAGTGAGAACCGATCGGATTCCGGCGGACTGGAGTAGCGGCTTGGGCTGCAACAGGATCAAGAGGCTTGTATGGCCGACCACGTCGAACCGGATCCGTCCAGAGAGGCTGTCCCCGTCGGCAATGCCTATGGATTCCGTCGCTTTCTCAAAGAGGACCTGATCAGCGGACTGCTGGTCTTTTTGATCGCGCTGCCTCTCTGTCTGGGGATTGCATCGGCGTCCGAGTTTCCAGTGATGGCTGGTGTGCTGACGGCCATCGGCGGGGCGATGGTGGCCCCCTGGATCAGCAACAGCGAATTGACGATCAAAGGGCCTGCTGCGGGACTGATCGTCATTACGTTGGGGGCAATCCAGGACATGAGCCACCAATTGGGCGGGAGGGAGGAAGGCTACAGGGCTGTGCTGGCGATCGGCGTGGCGGCAGGATTCGCCCAAATCGTCTTTGGCATGATGAGGCTGGGGGGGCTGGGTGACTTTTTTCCGTCTGCGGTTGTCCATGGAATGATGGCGGCCATCGGTGTGATCATTCTCAGCAAGCAGACCCACTCACTCCTGGGTGTGGTGCCCGAGGGTAAGAAACCGCTGGAGTTGCTTTGGGAGATCCCCCATTCGGTTTTTCATGCCAATCTCTACCTTGCATTCATCGGCCTAGCAAGCCTTTCTCTACTTGCTGCGTTCTCCTTCAGCAATCGTTCCCTCTGGAAGAAGATCCCTGTGCAGATGGTGGTGATGGTGCTGGCGATTTCCATGGGGCTAATGCTGCGTCTCGGGGATCAGCGCATCGACAGCGTCGCTGGGCTGAAGGTCCCCGTCACGGAGAAGGCGTTGGTCCAGGTGCCTAGGGACATTCTTGGGGCGATAACTCTCCCGGATTTCCGCGCCCTTCAGATCCCCGGCGCCTGGTTCTGGGTTGCTATGTATGCCTTGATCGGGAGCCTGGAATCGGTGCTTAGTGCTCGTGCGATCGACATGTTGGATCCCTATCGAAGACGTTCGAACATGAATCGCGATCTTCTGGCGGTCGGCGTGGGCAACGTCGCCACTGCGATGATTGGCGGCATGCCGATGATTTCGGAGATCGTTCGAAGCAAAGCGAATATCGATAATGGAGCGAAGACCCGTTTTGCCAATTTCTGGCATGGCATCTTCCTGCTGGCCAGCGTTGTATCGCTGGGAAGTTTGATCCATTTGATCCCTACGCCTGCGTTGGCCGCCATGCTTGTCTACACCGGGTTGCGGCTGGCCAGTCCTAGCGAGTTCGTCAAGATGTATCGATCCGGGCCAGATCAATTGCTGGTCTTCGTCTTCACGATGGGGATGGTCCTTTCGATCGATCTACTGATCGGAATTCTGCTGGGAGTGCTGATGACCACTCTGATTCAAGGCGCTCGAGGTGTCCCCTTACGCTCCCTGTTTCGACAGTTTGTGGAGGTGGAGACGCTTCCGGATGGAAGCTGCCTGATCCAGGTGGGCCAATCGGCGGTCTTTTCCAACTGGAGTCCGGTGCAGCGGCGAATTCGTCAGATGGGGATCGTGCAGCGATGTCCTGTGGTGGTCGATCTGTCGAGAGCGAAGTATGTCGATCCGACGGTGCAAGACAGGCTCAAGGAACTGCGCGAGGAGTTCGCTCGGGCGAACCGTTCCCTAGTGATTCGCGGGATGGACTCCCACGGATCGCTTGCTTCTGGCGATCCAGTGGAACACAGCGGCAACCAGCCGTAGGGGCTTCGAACCACCTTGGCGTTGTCGGGTTTTCAAGCAGATCCCGGTAGGAGGCTCGAATGGCATGCTGTGTTGGTGCTCATGGCAAGCGTGGGGCACTGGAGGTCAGACGCCTCCCGAAGCTCGGCACCCAGACTTCCGCCACCCCTTGTGTCCCCTCGCAACGGCTCTCCTGGCTACACTGTAGCGTGGTTCTTGGGGGATGATGCGATCTGCGATTAGAGGAGTCAACGATGGAGACCAACCAGGCGGCAGGCACCGCGCGGGAAGCGCGGCTGATGGCGGGAATTCCAGCCATTCATGCAGGGATCTATCGGAGGATCCGTTTCTCCGTGGGGGATCCGGTCGCAGTGGTGGACTTGCCCAAAGTGGACGGGACCGAGGTGGATGGAGCCAGTCGCGTCGGGGCATGGGAGACCACTTTGATTCTGCGCGATATCGAGATGGATCGCGCACGGCGGCAAGCGCGCGTCGATCGGGTGCATTGCCCTCGCGATTTCGCCCCGGCGGGTGGGCTATCGGGCGATCGCGAAACCGCAACCGCTCAAGCTGCCGCCGAATGCGTGCGGCGATCCGGATGTGTTCGCGTGGTGGTCGATCGTTCGTTGCCAGCCATCTACTCGGAAATGCTGCACCGCGCAGCGATTGCTGTACGGTGCGATACCGAATGGGGGATCGTGGAGCGGCGTCAGAAGGATCCACAGGAGATCGCTTGGATCGCCGAGGCTCAGGGGGTGACCGAAAGCGTGATGGAACGGGCCTGCCGCACGATCGCCGGAGCCCAGGCCGATCGCGATGGCTACCTGCTGCTGGATGGATCACCACTGACCAGCGAACGCATGATGCGCCTGATCACCGGATGGTTGCTGGATGCGGGGTACTCCAACCCTGGATCGATCGTGGCGGGTGGTCCGGTCGGGGCGGACTGCCATGACCATGGTCATGGCCCCCTCCGCACGGGGCAACCGGTGATCGTCGACATCTACCCCAAAAACCAGACGACGCTTTACAACGGGGATTGCACACGCACGGTGGTGCATGGGCAGATTCCGGATCCGGTAGCAGCGATGCATCGCGCGGTGGTTGCCGCCAAGAAAGCCGCGATTGCAACGATTCGCGCCGGGGTCACCGGGGAACAGGTGCATCGCGCCACCCTGGGGGCGCTGGCGGCCTGTGGGTATCAGAGTGGTTTTCCACCTGCTGGATCCGCGGACGAAATCGCCACGATCACCCATGGTACAGGCCACGGCATCGGGCTGGATGTGCACGAACCACCCCTTCTGGATCTCGGTGGGCCGGAGCTGCGGGTCGGCGAGTGCGTCACCGTCGAACCGGGCCTCTACGCGAAGGCCTATGGCGGGGTGCGCGTCGAGGACATCGTGGTGGTGACCGAAGAGGGCTGTCAGAATCTCAATCGACTTCCCGAAGGTCTCTACTGGGGTGATTGAGCCAGTGGCCGATTGGGAATGGCTGGGCGAAATGGTCGGTTGGTGTCTGCGAATGGGGCGGCTAAGCATCCCGCTTGGCCGCGAGACAGGTTGGCGATCCTTGCTGCGGTCCTGATCCGCCGATCGCTTTGTCCTACCGCAGGGACTTCCCCTCGGCTCAGGTTTTTCCCGTCAACTGCTTCCACCATCGGTGCATCGAATGCTTGATCAGTCGAGCTGGGAGGACATCGGGATGGCCGCCCAGCTGCACCTGATCGAGCGTTTGCAGGCGATCGGGTCCGACGATCGCGGTGGTCCAGGGGAACGTTTTTCCAGGGGACTGTTCCATTGCATTTGGTTCCGGAAGGTAGCCGCAGGCGATGCCCCAGTCGCTACCATGAGTTTCCTTCGCTTTTTGGGCAGCCGCTACCAGGGTGGTTCCTAGATCTTCTGGGGTGCCTTCGGGGATGAGGGAAGGGGGCGGCAAGTGAAGAGATCGGGCGAGCGACGGGAGGTCTGGGAACCACTGGGTGTTTCTTAGCACCGCGCGGCCACCGCTGGGGCGGCACAGAGCGTAGGCAAGTCGAGGACTGGCTCCGACCTCCACCACCGCTGCTGTCTGGTGGTGTGAATCGAGTTCCATAACGACCGCATCTTCCAAGTCCATTTCCCCACTACCGAAGATCCAAGGGGCCAATTTGGCGTGGATCAGATCAAGGGTCGGCTGCTGGAAGGCGAGCGCTTGGGCCGGATCCGATCCCAGGGACGAAATCCGCAGAGTGATTGTCGCCTGGCTGGCGGTGATTCCCACCTTGGGATCTCGATCGCGATCGATCAAGTTGGGCACCAACGTCTCCACTTCGCTCTCACCAATCCCGAACAGCTTGACGGTCTGGAACGAAAGCGTCCGGTTGGCGAGGTTGGTTTCCTCAAGGATGCGGGGGCGTACAATCTGATGCCACATCGCCTTCATCTCCGCCGGAACCCCCGGGAAGGCCATCACTCGGTGCCCGGATTGGCCGCAGCCCTCGGGAACCCAAAGGTCGATCCCAGGAGCGGTGCCATGTCGATTGGGAATCACCTGGCAGCCTTGCGGGAAATAGGCCTGCACCCGATTCCTTTCGGGCATCGGTCGCTTGCGTCCGGAAAAGAGCGCCTCGATCGCCTCCAAAGAAGCTTGGCAGAGCACCAGTGGTCTTCCGAAAGCCTCCCCGATGGCATGGCGAGTCAGGTCATCAGCAGTTGGCCCCAGGCCTCCGGTGGCCACCGTCCAGTCGGCTCTTTGGGAGGCGATCCGAAAGGCTTCGATGTTTTGTTCCATAGAGTCGCCGACAGTGGTGTGCCAAAGAGGCTGGACTCCCAACAGCGCCAACTGGCTGGCAAGCCATGCGGTGTTGGTATCGACCCTTTGACCGGTGATCAGTTCATCGCCGATAGCGATGATCTCGGCAGTTCTGGGGGTCCATTTTTCGTCGCCGCGTCGTCCGCTCATCCCAGGCTCACCGTCACAGTCTTCGTCTCGGTATAGGGCCTCAGTCCTTCTTCTCCCAGTTCCCTCCCCTGCCCGCTCATCTTGAAACCGCCGAACGGAGCGGCAGCATCAAAGACATCGTAGCAGTTGACCCAAACCGTCCCGGCTCGGACACGCCGGGCGAAATCATGAGCCTTGGCGACGTCGCGAGTCCAGACGGCCGCAGCTAGCCCGAAGCAGGTCTGATTGGCGCGATGCAGCAGTTCGTCCCAAGAGTCGAAGGACAAGACGCTCATGACGGGACCAAAGATTTCTTCTTGCGCGATCGTCATGCTGTCGTCGACTCCATCGAAGATGGTCGGCTGGATGAAGTACCCTGTCTTCCCTTCTCGATGGCCTCCCGTCAGGCAACGAGCCCCTTCGTTTTTCCCTTTTTCGATCAAGCCGATGATTTTGTCGAATTGAGCCTGATCGACCTGCGGCCCCTGTTCGGTGTCGTCGGAGAGCGGGTGTCCCAACCGTCGCTTGGAGGCGCGTTCGACCAATCGATCGACAAATTCCGCATGAATCTTCTTCTCGACGAAGACGCGGCTGCCAGCGCAGCAGCACTGCCCCTGGTTGAAGAAGAGTCCAAAATGGGTTCCATCCGCAGCGCGATCTAGATCGGCATCGGCCAGGATCACGTTGGGGCTTTTGCCACCCAGTTCGAAGGTGAGTCGTTTGAGCGACTGGGAGGCGTTGCGCATGATGATCTGGGCTGTTCGATGTTCGCCGGTGAAGGCCACCTTATCGACACCTGGGTGTTCCACCAGGGCACCGCCGGCGGTGGGGCCAAAGCCAGGTACGACATTGATCACCCCTGCCGGGAATCCAACCTCCAACGCCAGCTGGGCCATCCTCAGACAGGTCAGTGGCGTCTGTTCTGCTGGCTTCATGACGATCGTACAGCCGGCCGCCAATGCGGGTCCCCATTTCCAGGCGACCATCAGCATCGGGAAGTTCCAGGGGATGATCTGCCCCACCACGCCCACTGGTTCCTTGCGTGTGTAGGTAAAGAAATTGCCGCGCACCGGAATGGTGCTGCCATGAATTTTGTCGGCATACCCGGCGTAGTAACGCAGGCAGTCGATCACCAGCGGCAGATCGGCGGTTCGGGAATCCCGAATCGGCTTGCCGTTGTCTAGCGATTCCAATGCGGCCAGTTCTTCCAGTTCGGCTTCGATGCGATCGGCCAGTCGATACATCAAACGGCCGCGGTCCCTAGCGTCCATCCGGCTCCATGGCCCCGACTCGAACGCTCGTCGCGCCGCCTGGACCGCACGATCGATATCTTCTCGATCCCCTTCGGCAACTTGGGCGATGACCTCTTCGGTCGCGGGGTTGATGGTCGCGAAGGTTTTCCCGCTGGCCGAGTCGACCCACTGCCCATCGATCAAAAGCTGTGTGGGGCCAATTTTGGGATTGGATCGCGGTGGTGACAACGTGGCGGACATGGCGAAACTCCATTGGGGAGAGGAAGGTGGGAATCCAAACGCCCTGCATAGGATCAGACTATCGCCCCCGAGCATTGCTGGCCAGCGGGGATTCTTTTCGGGAACCGCCGGCCAGATCGTGGCCAGACGCCTGACCAGTTGCCCGAGGCTGGTTAGAATCGGTTGGGGGATGGGGGTTTCCTAAGTCCGCAGCAGGAGAGCAGTTGGTGGAGCAGTCATTTGTGGCCTGGGTGGCACAGCGTAGCCGTCGTTTGCCTCAGGTCCAGCTTGGGATCGGCGATGATGCAGCCCTGCTGTCCGCTTCCAGCCGCGATTGGGTGGTCACCACCGATTCGCTCTGTGAAGGGACCCACTTCCTCATCGATCAGGCGGGGCCTCGACGCGTCGGTCGCAAAGCGGCTTCGGTGAACCTATCGGACCTTGCCGCGATGGCGGCCGACCCCGTCGCTTTGTTTTTGTCGCTTTGCATCCCTAGGGGCAGCGATCCGAAGATCGCGACGGAATTGGTGGAAGGGATCTGCGAGCGGGCGGAAGAGTTTGGGGTCGCGCTGGCGGGCGGGGATACCAATGTCTGGGACGGCCCTTGGGTGATCCATGTCACCGCGATCGGAACCGCTCCCGAGCTAGGTTGCTGGAAACGCTCGGGAGCCAAAGTGGGCGATCGACTGCTTGTGACAGGCACCCTCGGCGGTAGCCTGCTCGGGAAACACCTCGATTTCACCCCTCGCCTGGCCGTCGCCAAGGCGCTGCGAGACCAATGGAAAATCGATGCCTGCATGGATCTCAGCGATGGCCTGGGGATCGACCTGACGCGCCTTTGCACCGCAAGCGGACTGGGAGCCGTGGTAAACCTGGATCGACTTCCGATCAGCGATGCGGCAATCCAGATGGCGTCGCAATCGGGGCGCCAGCCAATCGATCATGCGCTGGGGGATGGCGAGGACTTTGAGCTGCTGTTGGCGGTTCCAGAAGCGGTGGCCGCCAGTTTACCAGCCACTGTCGAAGGTGTCCCTTTGACCGAAATTGGCACCTTCGTCGCCAGGACGGGGCTTTGGACCAAGCGGGATGGGAAGCTGCATCAGCTTCCCGCCACTGGGTATGTCCACAAGTAGTGTTTCCTCTTCGATCATCAGTCCTCGCATCCGCCGGACAACAGGAGCCACTTGGGATGACCGACTGCCAGTGGAATGCGATGCTGAAGAACCTCGAGGACTCCAGGAGGCTGGCCGAGCTGGTGGCGAAGCTGGCGCCCATCCCCTGCCTGATCGGACTGCAGGGGACGTTGGGGGCAGGGAAGACCACCTGGACGCGCATGCTGGTCGAAGCGCTTTCGCAAGGCAAGTTGGCCGCGACCAGCCCCACGTTCCAACTGGTCCATCGCTATCTCACCGATCCCCCGGTCTATCATGTCGATGCCTATCGATTGAAGGAGGACGAGGAGTGGTGGGATCTGGGAGTCGAGGAATGGATGGAGACCCCTTCGGTGACGGTGATCGAATGGGCTGATCGGGTCGCCAATCGGTTGCCACTCGATCGACTGACGATCGTTCTGGAGTGCCTGGAAGGGGATGTGAGATCTGCCATGATTCAGTCGGGCGGCCCCCGTTCTCTCGCTTGGTGCCAGGCCATCGCCTGCCAGTGGGAGCGACATCGATGATCTATCCCAGCATCCTCGCGGAAGACAACCACCTGCTGGTGGTCAACAAGCCGCAAGGTTGGATCACTCAGGGAGCTCTTCCCGGACAACGATCGCTGCTGGAATGGGCCAAAGAGGATTTGAAGCGACGCTATCAGAAGCCGGGGAATGTTTACTTGGGGGTGGTCAGTCGCTTGGATGGGCCGGTCAGTGGCGTGGTGCCACTGGCGCGGACCTCGAAAGCCGCGGCGCGGCTGAGTGAGCAAATCCGCAATCGGCAGGTGGAAAAAATCTACTGGGCTTTGGTGGAAGGGACGCCCCGCGCCGCATCCGGGCGCTGGGTGGATGGGCTCTTGCGAAATGAAGCCGCAGCGATCAGCCGAGTCGTTCCTCTGGACGCCCCAGGGGCTCAGGAGGCGATCCTGGGGTATCGCATGCTGGCCACCGATGGAGATCGATCCCTGCTGGAGTTAAAGCTGGAGACCGGTCGCAAGCACCAGCTCCGCGCGCAGTTGGCTCACCATGGACACCCCATCCTCGGCGATACCCTCTACGCGCCCACCGGCGACTCCTCCGGACCCGACCGCCGCATCCCCAAGGCGATCGCGCTGCATTGCCGCTTTTTTGGTTGTCGACATCCAACGCGGGGGGAGCCAGTCGGATGGGAGGCACCGCTGGATCGCCAGTGGATTCCCGCCGGTCTGGGAGCACCCCTTTTGGATTGGCTTCGGATGGCTAGAACATGAAGTCGCTTCGAAAAATCGTTTCGGGGGGCCAGACGGGAGTGGACCGAGCGGCGCTCGACTTGGCAATCCAGCTGGGGATCGACCATGGAGGGTGGTGCCCTGCGGGGCGACTAGCTGAGGGTGGCCCGATCCCAGCTCGCTACCGTCTGCAAGAGCTTGCTAGCCCACACTACTTGGATCGCACCCGACGCAATGTGCTCGATTCAGATGGGACACTGGTGATCTGCCCGAGAGCCCCCAGTGGTGGAACGCTGCAGACGATTCGGATGGCGATTCAGGCCAGCAAGCCCTTTTGGGTCATCCAGTGCAATCGCCCTATCTCCTGGAAATGGCTCGCCAAGTCGATCCAGGAGCATTCCATCGAGATCCTCAACGTGGCGGGACCAAGAGCCAGCCGCTGGGACGATGGGTACTCGAAGAGCCAGCAGATTCTGGCTCGCTTGCTTCAAGAAATCGATCCCAGCAGGTGGACTCAGCCCCCGGCCGATTGCGGCTGACCTGGCCGGCCAGGCGCGGTCGGCAATGCGTAGCGATCGCGAACCCGTCCGATCGGTCGATTGCGGAGCCACACCAACAGTCCGATCCCGGCTGCGATCCCTGCGAGGCTGACCCACTGCGAGATCGTCAGCGAAGTGCCGAACTGACCTTGCTCATCGTCCCGAATCACTTCCTCCAGGATGCGCAGAACTCCATAGAGAATTAGGCCGGCGGCGAGGATAACCCCATCGCGTCGCGGCAACGGCCACGCCAAGTACAAAAGCACCGCCAGGAACAGGGCATTGAGGCTGGCGTAGAGCTGAGCGGGATGGAGGGGCAGGCTGCGCTGGGGGAGCGATTCCGGGGGAATCAGATAGGGACGCCCGTCGACCCGCAGCCTGGCGCCGGTGGGCCGAGGCCCCGCAGGATCGCGATCGGCGGGTGGCCAGGAAACGATGGGTTCGAGAGCTTCGACGCGTTGTCCTACACGAACCCCCGCAGCAGCCGCCCAGCTGCCAGGTTCCACCGCCAAGATCCGACGGGGACCGGAATCTGTCTCGGGTTCCAGTTGCAGCCCTAAGAGAGCCCCGTCGATCAGCTGAGAAAGATACGGTTCGGAACCAGCGGGGAAGGCGATGTGAGGAAGCCAGTGGGAGTGGCAGACGCCACCGAAACAGCAGCCGTGAAGCAGACATCCGATCCTTCCAAAGGCCAGCCCTAGCAGGAAACCAGGCGCCACCAGATCGAGAATGGCGAGGACCTCCTGTCGATTCTGCCGGCACCACGCCCAGATCGCTAGAATGCCTCCCATCACCGCGCCATAGACAACCAAGCCCCCTTCGGTGAATTGAATCGCCGTCCACAGCTTCTCGCCCCAGCTCTCCCCCGGCAACAACGACCACTTCTGCACCACATAGAAAACACGGGCTCCGGCGATGCCACCCGCGCAGGTCCAAAGGGCAAGCGAGTAGAGGGCGTCGGGAGACAGACCCAGGCGGCGCGAGCGCTGACCGCAGATGGCCATAGCACTCAGGACCCCCGTGGTCAGCATCAGACCGTACCCCCGGACAGGAATACCCAGCCACCTTCCCTCAGGGCTGCCATCCTCCAAATGCGTCTCCATCCTTGGCAGCAGCCATAGGATCACGCCGGCGACCAGCAGCCAGCCAAACAGCCCCTCACTAATCGCTTTCGCCATGCCATGACGCCGAAAGGCCAGCCATCCTGCGATCAAACCAAGGACAGTCCAGATCGCCAAAAGCCAGCCGCAACCGGTCCAGGGAATGCCCATCCATTCGTGCGGAAGGTAGAACAGCGTCGATCGCACAGGCCACCTCTCCTTTCGACAGTTACAAGAGGCAGTTGTCGATCAGACGAGTTTTTCCCAGTCGACCTGCTACCAAATAGACCGCCGGTCGATCGATCCGCTCCAGCGGTTCCAAGGTCACGGCATCGGCAAGCACCGCGTAATCGATGGAATCGAGCCCATTTTCGAGAAGCACCGCACGCACATGCTGTTGGATCGCCGCCGTGTCGACAACGCCCTGGGAGGCGAGGGACCGGACCAGCAGAATGCTGCGCCAGATGGCAAGGGCTTTACGGCGCTGGTCTGGATCGAGATAGCGATTGCGGGAGCTCATCGCCAACCCATCCAACTCGCGGATCGTTGCACAGACCCGCACGTCGATGGGATAGTCCAGGTCCTTCACCATTTGCTCGATCACACGCACCTGCTGATAATCCTTTTGTCCGAAATAGGCGCGATCGGCTGGGGTCATCAGAAATAGCTTCAACACGACGGTGGCGACACCACGAAAATGTCCCGGCCGGATCTCCCCTTCCCATCGCTTGGCGACCTGCGGTGGTTCGATCCAGGTGGAATAGCCATCGGGGTAGAGTTGTTGGCTGGTCGGGATCAGAACCCAGTCGGTTCCGATCGACTGGAGTCGTTGGAGATCCGCCTCTTCGGTGCGGGGGTACTTGGAAAAATCTTCGTTGGGTCCAAATTGGGACGGATTGACGAAGAGGGTTACCAGGGTGGAATCCCGCTCCTTCTGAGCCGCTTGCACCAACGAAAGGTGCCCTTCATGAAGTGCACCCATGGTGGGGATCAGGCCGATCGATCGGCCCGACTGCTTGGCCTCTCGAAGCCTGCGTCTAGCGATTTCCGGATCTCTAAAAATCTCCACCCGTGACTCCCTTCACGCACAGTCTGTCTCGATGCACCCGGATGCCCCGGTTCCATCGACCGCCTCGGCTTCCCCATGCTTGGCCTCGCATCCTTCGCCACTGGCGTAACTCGATTCTAAGGGCTTCCCAGCGGTGCGTCCACGGTGATCGGGCATTCCATGGCATCCCAGGCTGATAGCAGTTCATGCCTAGCCCAGGCTGGATCGCTTAGGGACATCAGATACCTGGGACCTTCAATCGCATTGCGATCTGCGGTGCCACCTGAAGAGGCTGGGCTGAGTCTCATCCAACGCGCCCAGGGCAGCGAGTAATCTTCCCAGGCGATCGACTCCGGATCGGGCGAACCGACGGCGGCGATGAGCAGTGGTGGAACCGGATCGGGCTCGATCGAACGGTTCGCTGGCCTGCGGTGGAGATCGGATGGCTTGGTTGGGTCGCCGGCGATCGCTTTCATGCAGGCATCAGGAGTCCAGTTCTGAGGCAAACAGATCAGTTCCAGGCGGCGCAGGCCGGCGACGTCTTCCCATGCCTCGCGATGCAAATGGCTGGCTGCGACATGGAGCAATTGTTCGACAGCCGGTTGGCTGTGCTGCATCATCGAGTGCCCACCTGCGCAAGGCAGTGGCCGCCAGCTCGCAAAAGGCTGTTTCGACCCCAGGTCTGGGGAGCCGAAGCCGCTGGCGATCACCTGAATTTCTCTCGGGGAGGTCTCCACCTGTTGCAGCAGTTTGGTGATCGTCCAACCGGTCACCGGATCGGTCAGGTTCGGGGCGATTTCGGCCGCAGGAGCCAGAACGAACCGCCGCATCGCCATGCGCGGATGGGGGATTTTGAAGTGCGGGGTCCAGATCCTCTGATCGCCATGAAGGATGAGGTCCAGGTCGATCGCGCGAGCCTCCCAGCGGTGCTGTCGCCGTCGCCCCAGTCGCTCCTCGATCGTCCGCAACACCCGCCAAACCGCAAACGGTTCGGCTTCCGTTTGCAGCGACACCATGGCGTTGAGGAACTCCCCTTGCCCGGAAGGACCTCCAACAGGCGGTGTGCGGTAGATATGGCTGGCGATGATGGGGTCGCTACCGAAGGACTCCTGAAGCATGCGCCATGCCGCCTTGAGGCTCTCTCGGGGGTGCCCCAGATTGGCCCCCAGGCTGATCAGGCAATGCGGCATCGACGTGGCATTCTCCGCTGGTTTGGGAGAGAATCACTTGGCCCAGTCGGTGCCGGCAACAAACCAGAGGTGATCGTTGGGGGCCTCTTCCATTGGTGGTTCCCGCCCCATGTGCACGATCAGTTTGCGGGGGTTGGCCAACGATGTATCGGCAAAGGCCACGCTGACCCTAAGGCCATTGAGCGTGTCGACGATCTCCTCAGGTCCTAGGTATTGCCACTGCGCCGCAGTCCCCTTCTTCAGCAGTTCCGCGGCCACCGAGTTGACTTCGAAGCCCTGCCGTTCGATCGTCTTGGCTTCGATCGTGTTGTACATCGTGGAAGCCTCTTGACCACCCAGCGCTTTCCGCTGGCTACTGGAAAGCCGATAGGCTGCGTCGGTCTTCCCTTCGCGAAGCATCTCCAGATACTGTCTGGCCATGCGTTCCGCCGAACCGTAGAAGTGCTTCTTGGTTGCGACTTGTTCCGCCGAAGCCCAAGAAGCCCCGAACGTGCCGAGGGTGACCCCTAGAGCAGCCAGGACGACCGACGTCGTACTGAGGTTCCAGGCTCGTGCAAAAAGAAGCGGGCCGGTCCCCAGGAGAATGGCGATCAAAGCGACTGGGATCATCGAGTAGAAGGGAATCGCCAGCAGCCCCAACAACCCCATGGCTCCTGCCAGCAAGGCGATGACTGAAAACTGACGATCAGGGCTCCCTACCCCGACTTCCGGGTCGGTCGCCAAGCTAGTGGTTGCGTCCATGGTCTTTCCGTTCTCGGTGGGTGCATTGAATCGAGGAACCTTTGGCGATGCCTTGGCGTTCTACGACGTTAGGCGGCTAGAGGTTCGCTCATTCCCTCACTTGGCGGGGGGCTGCAGGATTCGCTGGACTTCCTGGAGGCTGGTGAGCCCGAGGACCACGGAGAGGATCCCTTCCTGCTGAAAGCCGCGATGCCCGAGGCTGGCCGCTACTTTGCGTACGGCGTCGGCATTGGGATTCTGAAGGATCGCCTTGCGGAGCGGATCGGAGACCTCCAGAACCTCGAACAGCGCCATGCGGCCGCGATATCCGCGACCGTTGCAATCGGTACAGATTTCAATTTCGATCGGGTTCCCCTTAGCATCGACTCGCTGGTCCGGAGGAGGCGGGACAAAGGGCTGGAAGAGCTTCTGGACGCGGTCGGCAGGGAGCCCCAGTTTGGCCAAAAGCTGAGGACTTGGTTGGAACCCCTGTTTGCATTTGGGGCAGAGTCTTCGCAGCAATCGTTGGTTGATCACCAGCCGCGTTGCCTTCAAGAGTTCCTTGGCGTGGGCTCGGTGAGCCTGAAGAATTCCAAGCAGCGCGTCGACCGAATCGTTTGCGACAAAACGGGTGATGGCGTGCCGATTCTCGGGGAGTTGCTTGAGCATCAAGCCGACGACCGCGTCGTTGTAGAGAGCTGGAAAGATGAATGCATCGGGCTGTTTGAGCAATCGCCGCTCAAAAACCGCTTCCGGCTTTTCGTTGTTGTCGCGATCGAAGGTGACTTTGGTGACGTTGATGATGTCGGGATCGGGGTCCTTGATGTCCTCCAGAGAGATGAAGTCCCGGACGAACTTATCGGTCTCTTCCAGAACCACGCGCCAGGTGGTGGGGAGTCCCTGGCCTGGAGGACCGCTGACGACGACGATCCCGCCGTGGCCATTGAGCTCCCCCTTGACCTGCTCGATCACCTTCTCGCGCATTCCCAGTTCGGCGAGGGTTTTGAGGGAGGGCTTTTTCGTTTCCAACGATATCAGAACGCGCTCTCCGGTGGGGACACCCTGCGAGACACATTCGGCGATCCAGTCGGTCTTCTCGAAGTAGACTCCCGTCTTGCCTGTCTGCTTGGCCCGACGTTCGGCAGGATTGAGCCCGCAGAGCTTTTTCAGGGCTGCCAGAGCGCTATCGCCGGTGGGGCGGTCGGTGGGGGGCTGGTTTTCCCAAAGGCCATCGACACGAAAGCGGACAGCAACGGCCTGCTGGGTGTAGTCCATGAGGATCCGGTCAGCTCGCTGCTGCAGGGCAAGAGCCAGCCACTGGACGAGGTTGGCGAAGCCAGGGAGCTGTTTGGCGGCGATGACGGCCCCTTGAGCTTCATTCTTGGGATAGGCGCTCGGCTTGAACTCCAGCGCCGGCAATATCGCTTCGCCCGTTTCCGCCTCGGCCGGTTTCTTCTTCTTGCGACCAAAAAGTCCCATAGATCATTCGCTCACTGGTTGAAAAGAAACGAGGCGCGCCGCCTCGGGAATAGGGACGAAAAACCGCTGCGTTAGATGATCCCCGGCTGGCTGACGTTGATGCCTTTGAGCGTCATCTTCAAGAGATCGGGGTTGGGAGCCACTTCGAAGGCGGTTGGACGATCGATCAGTTCCTGGTCGATCAGGCTCTTGAGGCTCATCGTAAAATCCTGCATCCCTTCGGCGGCACCGATGCGGATGGCATCGGCGAGCTTTTCGTCTTTGCTCTCCAGGATCAGCTTGCGAATCATCGGCGTGAAGGTCATGATCTCGCAAGTTGGCACACGGCCAACCCCCGGCTTGATCGACCGCAACAGTTTCTGTGCGACGATCCCTTTCATGTTGAACGCCATCGCATTGCGGATGGCGCCGTGAAGTTCTTCTGGGAAGAGGTCGAGAATACGGCCGATCGTGGTCGGTGCGCTGGAGGCGTGGATGGTTCCAAAGACTAGGTGCCCCGTTTCGGCGGCATGAATCGCCGTCATGAAGGTTTCCTGATCCCGCATTTCACCGACCAGGATGATGTCCGGATCTTCACGCACCGCGTGCTTCATTCCGATTTCGAAGTCTTTGACGTCCACCCCCACCTCGCGCTGATTGATCAGGCACTTGTCTTCGGAGTAGACGAACTCGATCGGATCCTCCAGCGTCAAGATGTGCTTGCGGTAATTGCGGTTGATCCAGTTGAGCATCGAAGCGATGGTGGTGCTTTTGCCCGAACCGGTCACCCCGGCAAGCAACACCATCCCCTGGTCGTACTTGCATAGCTCTTCCATGACGGGCGGCAGATGCAACCCTTCGAAGTTCGGGATGAAGTTGTTGACGCGTCGAGCCACCATGCCGATGCGGCCCAACTGCTTCAGCATGTTGACGCGGAAACGCCAGTTGACCCCATCGACATCGACGGTGTAGGCGAAGTCCGCGCCCCCTTCTTCTTCAAAGATGCGTCGATGGCGTGGGCTGAGCATCGGAACCAGAAGTCGCACCATCTCTTCGTTCTCGATCGGTGGTCGATTGAGAGGCCGAAGGTCGCCATGGACGCGAACGATCGGCGGGCTGCCAACCTTCATGTGAAGGTCGCTGGCTACCAGTTTCACCGATGCCTTGAAGATCTTGTCGACCTCCAGTTCCTTTTTGGTGGAAAGCAACGAACTGGCCAGCCGGTCTTCAAAATTGTCCCCCTCTTGCTCGCTCACTCCACTCCCCCTGATCGAAAGTCGCTGCCGATGGTCTTCCGGACCGATCGCATCGTCGGAATCCCGCCAAAAAGTCCTCGCATTATACGTCAGACCCGGAGGCCTGTCTTGCAAGAATCCCAGAGGCCAGCCCAAGAGGGCGGACGGCTTGCAGAAGCCGCTTTAGTTTGGCTTGGAGCGATGCGAGGTGGAATCTGGTCACCCGGAGCGGCTTCCATGGGCTGCCAGACCGATGGCGGGAACGCGGGGTCAGGTACTTGCTTGGCAGGAATCCAGTCGCACGCAGATGCCGCGTCGCCGCATCGCTTCCTTCGCCTGGCCGATCGTGCACTGGCCGAAATGGAAAATGCTGGCGGCAAGAACGGCATCGGCCCCCCCTTCCAGGATGGCATCGGCCAGGTGGTCGACCGACCCGGCTCCACCGCTGGCGACGACGGGAATCGAAACGGCATCGGCGACCGCGCGCGTGATTGGGATGTCGTAGCCATCCTTGGTTCCGTCGCGGTCCATGCTGGTCAGGACGATCTCCCCTGCCCCAAGCTCCTCGACTCGGCGCGCCCAAGAAACCGCCTCCAGACCAGTTGGTGTACGGCCACCGTGAATATGGACCTCCCAGCGTTCCTCGCCGTCCACCCAAATCCTCTTGGGGTCGATGTTCACGACGATGCACTGGCTACCAAAACGGTCGGCCGCTGCAGAGATCAACGACGGATCCTTGCAGGCGGCGCTGTTGATGGAGACCTTGTCGCACCCGGCGCTCAGAAGCCGCCGAATGTCTTCCAGCGTCCGGATCCCGCCACCGACCGTCAGCGGCATAAAGACCTGTTCGGCCGTCCTCGACACCACCTCCAGGAGTATCGCACGAGCTTCGTGACTGGCGGTGATATCCAAAAACACCAGCTCGTCCGCCCCCTCCCGTTCGTATCGAGCCGCCACCTCCACCGGATCTCCGGCATCCCGGAGCTCCAGGAACTTGGTCCCCTTCACCACACGTCCTCGGTCGACATCCAAACAGGGGATCACTCGCTTGGCCAACATCACCGATGCCCTTAAAAAATCGATCGACCGATCACTTCCTCTCCTCATCCATGCGATCGATGATCGCATCGCGACGTCGACGGATCATAGCACACAGGGCGACCCATGGACGCCATCTCCACCAACTTCGTCGTCCCAAGCTGCATCGCTACTCTAGGCAGCGACCTTATCGAGCGGAACCGATCGCAAGCCGAGGAAGTTTGCTGCATCGCTTTCTCCCTCCGGTAGTCCGAAAAACGAAAAAGGGGAAGGTTTCCCTTCCCCTCAATTCGCTTCCCAGTGATTGCTGGAGCCGATGGCATCAGCTGCGTCGCAGCATCCGTCGGCCACGCCACCCCGCCAGACCGACCAGGGCAATCGCCAACGTCGATGGCTCGGGTACTGCGCCACCGCCGCCGTTGGAATTGTAATCGAGTGTCAGTGAGGCTGCAGTAATCCTTGGGGCTACCGAAGTAGGACCGTTGACCTCACTGTTTAGGAAGAAGAATGGGAAATTAGCGCCTGCCAAAGCACCCCAAAGCCCTGTCGCACTCAGCGGACTATGGGTGTAATCCAGCCACTCTGGGTCGGTCAAGCCTGAACTGGCATCACCAACCGCTTTCGCAATCGTTATGGTAATGTTTGAGCCGGCTGCAATGTTGTCCACCCCGACGACACCAAAAATTGACGCCCCAGGACCAGGGGCCGCCTGTGGAACCACAACCTGCAAGTATGCCGCTCCAAAAGCGGGCCCAGTGCTTGCATCATCAAAGGTGAAGGACAGTGTGAAGCCGTTGATCGTTCCAACATCCGACGGCAACAAGAATTCAACTGATCGTAGCTGATCCCCGAAAATGGGGTCGTTCAGGCCTGAAATCGCATTCAGCGTGACGACGGCACCTGTGCTCGTTCCGGTTATTGCTAGCGAACCTACGGCAACCGATAAAGCTGCCACCCATCCCATCAAAACCTGCCTCATTCTGTCGCTCCTGTGTTTCCTTCCCCTCACTTGAGGGGGTAATTCAACCCGATTTCCATTTATCGCCGGAGTTGCGGAAATTGTCAATGAGGTGAAATTTAACGAAAGAACTTTTTTTCTGGGTAGTAGGGATTCTATTGGAGAGTCCGTTCTTCCGGAGATATTGCACCAGTTTTCCCACATTTCTGTGGGCAAACTGGAATGGGAGTGGCTCGACCGGCGCAACGATTGTTTTTTCGTCGGCCTTCCAATCCGCGTTCCTGTCGTTTGGCGAGGAATACGCCTCTGTCGTGGCGATGGCATCGAGGCCACTGACAAAAAGGCAAGACTCAATAAACCAACGACCACTTCTTTCTGAGCGCCGTTGGTGGACGAGGCACGGTGGAAAGGGGATTGCCGAACGGGAGAACGGATTTCTTTAGGACAATCCGCTGGTGATCCTTTGGAAAACTACCTGCAGACTGCTTGGATCCAGTAGAGAAGTGAATTGGACAGCAGCAAATCGCAATGAATGCTAGGATGGCAATCACCCAAAGAAAAAGGGGAAGGTTACCCTCCCCCTAATCGGACTCATTTTGGACCATTCGGCCATCCAGCTAACGGCGTCGCAGCATCCGTCGGCCACGCCACCCCGCCAGACCGACCAGGGCAATCGCCAACGTCGATGGCTCGGGCACCACGCCACCACCGGTGGGGTTGTAGTCCAGCGTCAGCGTTGCTGCGGTGATCGTCGGAACGACGTTAGTGAAGCTTCCATCCGCGCCGTTGTAGACGAATATCGAGATATTGTTTCCCGCGAGCAGGTTCCAGACGCCCGTAGACGAAAGTGAATTCATGCTGTAGGTCGCGGTGAAATCGCTCAACGTAAACGCAAAACTAGGATCACCGACCGAAGCCGTGATCGACTGATTGGTCGGGCCAGTCGGAGAAATCGCGTAAACTCCGGTGATTCCAAACAGGTCCGCACCTGCCACGAAAGGAATGGACTGCAGCAATGCAAACTCGAGGGAAGCGGTTCCCAGAATCGGGCCGGGTGCCGCTGACGCCTCGTAGGTGAAGTCGAATGTGAAACTATTGATTGTCAAAACATCGGCAGGCAGCAGAAAAGAAAGAGTCGCCGATGGCGAAACGCCGGTGTTCAGTCCACCAGTTGCATTGAGCGTCACCACGGCGCCGTGACTATTCGATCCGATCGCTAGCGACCCCACAGCGATCGCCCATGCTGCCATCCACTGAACCAATTTCCGCATGCTGATGCCTCCTTTGTTTTTTTTCCCTCACGTGAGGGGTATTTCCACGTTGGAAGTTGTTATGTCGAGAGGTGGAAGGATTGTCAAGGAGTCGGTTTAAAACGATTGTAAGTTTTTTTCGAATCCTGCCGGTAATCTCGATGGAATCGATAGTTTCACCGGTTTTGGGGAAACATATTTCACATAAAAAGCGGCTGTGGAATCGGTGCCCAAAGGCTGAGTCTGGGACCGAAGCGAGCGCTAGGGAATGATCAGGACATCGAGTGGACGGGTGGGCAAACGGCCTAGAAGATTCGCTGAGAAGCACGATGCGAATGGTTCGTCCCCACCGGTCGATCCGCCCTCATGCCTATCGGATCGATCCCCGATCGGGATTGCCGGTGGAGACGGTGGGATGCGACGGAAGGAGTGGTTCTCTTTACACTGTGGGGGACGGACGAGGGGACGCGATCGTCTCGGCGTTGGATCGGAAGTGAAAGTTTGGAGGGACGAGCGGCGATGGTCTCCAAATCGGTTCGGAATGCACGCAGGCGTCGCCGGGGGAGAAGGCGGAACATTGGCGCCCCACCCGGTCATTTTCAAATCGACCCTCAGAGTCTTCCCACGCAGTGGTCTGGCATCGCTTTCGGACCGGAGGGGCATGAAGAGCTGCAGCAGATGTCGCTGGACTCTCTTCCGATTGCCATCGCCAAGTGGCCAGTGGTCTGGGTGCAGGTGGTGGGACTGGGAAGCGGTGAGGTGCTTCGCCAGCTTGCGGGGATTGTCGGAATCCACGCGCTAGCGCTGGAGGATATCGTCCATCTGCACCAGAGGGCAAAGCTGGATGAATATGAGGACCATCTCTATCTGGTGGCGCGGATGATGGAGCAAGGCGAGACGGAGGGGTTTCGCACCGAACAGATCAGCTTCATCCTTCGAGACAATCTGCTGGTGACCTTTGAGGAACGTCCTGGAGATTGTTGGGATCCGGTCCGACAGCGGATCCGCCAGCGGCGTGGAGCGATCAATTCGCTGGGCACCGATTACTTGCTTTATTCCCTGCTGGACGCGGTGGTCGACAGCTATTTTCCAGCGATGGATCGGCTGAACGAACGACTGGATCTGATCGAAGAGGAGATCATGCGTGGATGCCGAACAGGGCAGATGGAGAGCATCCATCAGTTGCGCGGTGACCTGCTGAACGTGCGCCGCGCGATCCGGCCCCACCGGGAGATGGTCAACGAGCTGATTCGCGACCACCATCCATCGATCCGCGAAGAGACGCGGCTCTATCTGCGAGACTGCTACGACCATGTCTCGCAATTGATCGACCTAGTCGATACCTCGCGGGAGCTGACCAGCGACCTTCGCGATTTCTATCTCAGCAGCATCAGCAACCACATGAACGAGGTGATGAAGGTGCTGACGATCATGTCGAGCATCTTCATTCCGCTTTCGTTTGTGGCTGGGGTTTATGGGATGAACTTCGACCCAGAGGTTTCACCCTGGAATATGCCAGAGCTGAAGTGGTATCTGGGCTACCCGATGGCTCTAGCGATCATGGCGGCGATGGCGATTGGCCTTTTGATTTATTTTCGACGTCGAGGCTGGATTGGCGCGATTGCATCCCAGGACGAGCCTCCAACGCGGGGCTGATGGCGATTGCGAGGGTTGTTGCGATCGAGGTTACTGATCGCCGTCGCGATCTCCCTGCCGCATGCGATCGAAGTACTCGCGCGTCTGGTCGCGCTGCGCTTTGGGCAGCACAGCAGATTCCAGCGACTTGGCTTCCTCAGGCTGCTCGGCAAGAATCGCCTGCTTGACTTCCTCCTTGGTGATTCCCTTGCGATTGACGCCGCGGATCTTCCCTCCCTGAAATGATTCTCCCTTACGGAATCGGTCTCGCACCTGCGACTCGAAGGTATCGGTCTGAGATTCCTCTTCATCGCGATCCCCTTCCCCTTCCCCCTCACCGCCGCCATCGCCAGGGCGGTTGCCGCGCTGGGATCCTTTCATCTCTCCTTTGCTTTCAGCCACTTGGTCCATGAGGCTGTCGAGTTCCTCCAGCGACTCCATCTCCGACTCCATCTGCTCCACCTGTTCCTGCAGCTCCTTCAGGCTCTTCTCCGCCGCCTGCATATCCCCTTGCTCGAGCGCCTCCTGGAGTTCCTGCATCGAAGACTGCATCTTCTCAGACTGGCTTTGTGACATCTGCTGCTCTTCGCTCATGGAGTCGAGTTGCTCCTGCAACTCCTGAGCCTTTTCTTGGTCGCCGGCTTGCATCGCTTCGGAGATCTGCTTTTGGAGCTCCTTCATTTCTTGCTGGCGCTGCTGTGATTCCTCTGGCGATTCCTTTTTCCCTTGCTCGGCGGCTGCCTGCTGTTCCATCTTCTCCAGTTGCTTGCGAAGCTGTGCTGCCTTTTGGACATCGCCCGTCCGTTCGGCCTGTTCCAGTCGCTTTTGAAGTTGCTGCATCGCCTCCTTCTGGCGTTGGGAGGCTTCTTTGATCGCGTCGGCCATCTTCTTCATTTGCTCGGCCATCTTCTGCCGCGCCGCTTCATCCAGATCCCCGTTTTTCATCTGATCCATCAGCCTCTCCAGTTCCTCCCTGGCGGCGGTCATATCGCCTTCCTGGAGTGCTTTGGCGAGTTTTTCAGCGGGGCCATCCTGGACTGCTGCAAGCTGTTCTTTCAATTGCTGGCGCAGCTGCTCGCCACTGCCCAGTTCGCTTTTGCGATCCTGAAGTTGCTGGTTCAGTTCGTTGAGGGTGGCCAGAGCTTTCTTTTCGTCGATACCACTGGCAGTGCGCAGTTGCTCCAGTTGCTTTTCCATCTTCTTAAAGATCTCGGCCGCATCGGGATCTCCCTTGTCGATCGCCTCCTGCTGCTTCTTCTTCAGCTGCTCGATCAGGGGCCGCGTCGACTGCCTGACTTTCTCAACCGCGGCGTTGGGGGCGGTCGCGGTGGCAGAGCCATCTTGGCTGGATCGATTGGGGGCCAGCCAGGAGAGGCCTGCGACTGCCAGCAGCAAAGCCGGCACAGCCAAAGCTCTTGGGGCTTCGATCGGGAACTGGTCGCGCACATCGATCCGATCGACGCGATCTTTAGCGTCGGATTCCAATAGCTTACCCACGGCGCTGTCCGCCTCCTGGGGACGCAGTTGCAGGAGGCTGCTGAGCCGTTCACGCAGTCCGAATCGGCGATCGATTTCGAGAGCCGTCTGGAGTGCCGATGGGGCTCGCCACCACGCTTCGATCCCCGCGATCGCCGCGCCCAAGAGGGCTCCTGTGGGGATGGCCCAGAGCGACCAGTTGGGGTTCCAGTCCGGGATGGCAATCGCCTTAGGGGCCCAGGCAATCACCGCCGCCAGGATGGCCCCCGCCGTTCCCCAGGGGACCAGGCGTTGCAACCAGTGGCGAAGCACCAGACGCCGCCGAGCCACGGCGATGGGTAGCCGAAGTTCCTTGGCCAGCGTCTTCCCCTGTTCCTCGGCGTTGGATGGTTCGGGCATGATGGGCTCTTTGGGTTGGCGGCCTGTGGATTGTGAGCGTTCTTGGTGGCGAGGATCTAATTTCTACGTTTTGCGTTCAAGCCTGCGATGGCGAGCTGCTGTCGGTCAGCTTTTCCAGTAGCTGGTCGTCTTCGAGGATTTCCAGCGGTTCGTAGAACGGATGACGCGAAGGTTTGTACGGATTGTTGCTTTTGGTGTTGTAGCAGGAAATCAGCGCCCACCTGGGATGCTCGCTGGTGTTCTGGTCGGATCGATGGAGCAGATTTCCGTGGAAGAAGAGTGCATCCCCCGGCTGCATCTCGACATAGCGCACCGGGAACCTCGCCAGGATCGCCTCCATCCTCTCCGGATCGGCTCCCGTCTGTCCTCCCACCTTGCCATGTTCGATGCGCCCCATGGCATGCGAGCCATCGATGATTTGCAGACATCCATTCTCCTTGGTGGCCCGGTCGATCGCAACGTAGCAACTGGCCATCGTGGGGAACAAACAGCCGAAGTTGTACCAGTAGCCGTAATCTTGATGCCATTCCCAGGCTCCCCCGACCCGTGGTTCCTTCAGCATCATTTTGTGATGGTAGTGATAGACCTCATCTCCCAAAAACATCTCCATCGGCTCCACAATCCGCCGCACGCGTGCCACCGAACTGTAGGGATCGGTTCCCAGGGTGTTCTCGAGAGCCAGCGTCGTGGTCCCACCTTGAGCGTCGCTGCGGCTAGTGGCGCGACTGGCAAGCTGCTGATCTTCTTTGGCGTACTTGCGGAGCGACTCGATCTCGGGTGGTGAGAGCAGAGCCGGCTGTAGCCAGAAACCTTGCCGCTCAAATGCTTCACAGGCTTGCCGGTCGGCTCGGAACCATCCCATAGGATTTCTCCCTCAGTTGAATCGCCTGCATCGGAGTCGCCTGGATCGAAGTCGCCCGGCTGGAGGAACCGCAGTCCGCGACCCAGGCTCCCGGCCGCTACCCATGTTCTGTCGACAACTTGTTGCCTGCATCCTTTTTCGGGACACTGTCATTGTAGGATGCGACGGCCCCAGTGGGCGAATCTTAGTGCCTGCGACCGATGGGGCATGGACTGGCGATCGCGACGGCGAAAAAATAGGGAGGACCGCGGCGGATCCGTTTGTGCCGCTCAATGAGATTCTGACGGGGCGATTGGAGTTTTTCCCCCTCTGTAGGCCGATTTTTGCGTTGAGGCAGCCGGTGGCTGCCGATGCCCCGACGGAACCGATAGGTCGCAGCTGGGCAGAAAGGGACGGGATTCGATCCGGAGGTCCTTGCCGATTTTGCCGACTTCATTGATTCAGGGGCTTGGGGGCAATTACACTACCGGAAGTGGATTCGGTGCGAAAAAGGGCGATAGCCCTTAGCTGCTGCGGTGGCTTGCCAACCCTTTGGGCGCTTCCGGACGACCGCAGCACGGGCGACGGCAACGTAGGTTGTTCGTGATCGAATTTTAGGTTGCCGGGTGGACGAAGGTATTCTCCTCTTAGGACAGAAGACGTGATGCGACGGAAACCAACCGCCAGGAGTCGCTGGGAGATGGTGATGAGGACGCAATCGGCTCGATGTCTGCTGGCGATCGCAGCCGCTGTGGGAATGACGACCTCCTTGCTCGCTCAAACCGTACCTGTCAGCGTGGATCGCGCCGGCGGTTTCGCACCTCGCAAACTGGCCGAAGGGGTACTGACGGTCATTCCTCCCGACCCGCAGCCCGAGGAAACGTCGCTGGGGCCACTCGATCTGGAGTTCGTCGCCAAGCATCCGGAACTGGAGTGGAAGGCGCCCGACTTCGAGAACGGCCAGCCGAATTTCTCCTCATCCAGTGAAACCTTGCTGGCTCAGGGCCGCGGCGTGACGTTGCGTCATCCCGTTTTCGCCCTGGAATTCGCCTTCAAGCCGATGCGGATGATCGAGATGGAGTTGCCGGATGCCGAAGGGGTGCGGCAGAGCCAGTTGGTGCACTATCTGCTTTATCGCGTCCGCTACCTTGGGAACGATCTGTTGCCCGAGCAGGAGCGGGTGGAAGCGGGGACTGGGATTCCCAAGGAGCCAGCGAGAACGGTCGCCGATTCGGTCCTGTTCGTGCCGCGTTTCACCTGGATCTCCACTCAGCAGAAGCAGGAGATTCCCGAAAAAATTCTTCCGCTGGTCAAAGGTCCGATCGCGGCCCGTGAACGCGTAGGCAAGCCATTGCTCGACAGTTTTGAAATGATTCGCAAGATCCAGCAAACCACCCCGGAGGCGAACAATGAATACTGGGGGGTGGCGACCTGGACTGGGATCGATCCGTCGATCGATTTCTTTGCCATCCAGGTGGAAGGGCTCACCAACGCCTACCGAATTGTCGAAGCCGAAGGAAACCGAAAGTTTGAGAAAAAGCGGCTGCAGATCAACTTCTGGCGTCCCGGGGATGGGATCGCCAGCGAAGAGGATCGGATTCGACTGGGGGCTCCCGCCTTCGAACAGCAGGACCGCGTGGAGTACGCGCTGAGGCAGTTGGGGCTGAAAGAACGCCTTGATTATCTCTGGATCTATCGCTAAACTCTTGGGTCGATTGCGGAGGATCTTACCCGCTCATTGCGGGGGATTGGCACAACTATTTTTCAGGTAGTGGCAGACGATGGCACACAAAAAAGGTCAAGGCTCGACGCGCAACGGGCGCGACAGCAACGCGCAGCGTTTGGGGGTCAAGAAGTTTGGTGGCGAACTGGTGCAGCCTGGTTCGATCATCATCCGTCAGAAGGGAACCAAGTGGCATCCCGGACGCAATGTCGGCCTCGGAAATGACTACACGATCTACTCGCTGATCGACGGCCATGTGCATTTCGATCAGAACGGCCGTCGCGTCAGCGTCGTCGCTCAGACGGCTCAGTGATCCATCGGTCCCGTCTCGTTGGACGGGGCGAGCGATGGAATCCGACAAAAGTCCGAACGAACGGTTCGGTTGAAAGGATGCCTTTCGGGGCATCTTTTTTTTTGCCCTCGAACGCCGCAGTTGCGATGATTCGAAAGAGCGGGGCTGGCTGGCCAGTGGTTGAGCCGGGGGCGGGGTCCTTGGGGTGGCGATTCGAAACAACCTGCGACTGCATCATGCGGCAGGTGCGAAAGAAGGGTGGCGGCTGTGTTTGTCGATCGAGTGGAAATCGAACTGATGGCTGGACGCGGCGGCGATGGCTGCATGAGCTTTCGTCGGGAGAAGCATGTTCCCAAGGGTGGGCCTGACGGCGGGCATGGAGGCAACGGGGGGAGCATCATCCTGAAGGCCCGATCGGGCGTCAACTCCTTGGTCGCATTCGCACACCAGAAGCAGTGGCGAGCCGATTCGGGGGCGCCGGGATCTGGGTCCGACCGCCACGGCCGCAATGCGAAGGATTTGATTTTGGAAGTTCCCCCCGGGACGCTGCTGATCGATCGCGAATCGGGCTTGGTGCTGCGCGACCTCGTGGAGGATGGGGATGAGGTGGTCGCCGCCCGCGGAGGGAAAGGTGGTTGGGGGAACACCCACTTCAAGACATCGACCAATCAGGCTCCTCGGGAAACGACCGAAGGAGCTCCTGGAGAGAGGCGTCGCGTCATCCTGGAACTCAAGGCGATCGCTGACGTAGGATTGGTGGGGATGCCCAACGCAGGCAAAAGCACCTTGCTCAGTCGGCTTACCAAGGCCCGTCCGGAAATCGCCGACTATCCCTTCACCACCAAGTTTCCCAATCTTGGCATCGTCTATGTGGACCGCGAGCGATCGTTTGTGCTGGCTGATATTCCTGGTCTGATCGAAGGGGCAAGTCAGGGTGTCGGATTGGGGCACGACTTTTTGCGCCACATCATGCGAGCCGGGATTTTGATTCATTTGGTGGAACCGATGCCGGCCGACGGCAGTGACCCGATCGTCAACTATCGAGCGATTCGGAATGAATTGTGTCAGTACAGCGATGAACTGGCCAAGCGGCCGGAGGTGATTGCCGTCAGCAAGGCGGAGTTGCCAGGAGCCGACCAAGTCCACTTAGCCCTCCAGGAAGCAATCGGCAGGCCCTGCTTTCTGGTCAGCGCGGTGACGGGCGAAGGTCTTGCCCGGTTGACGCGCCACCTGGCCGACCTTTTGGATCAGCAGCGGCAACCGACCAGCCGACCGGCACCCAGCACAATATCGTGATCGCTGCAAGCTCTGAACGCGGCTTGGAGGGATCCACTAAGGGGAACAAGCGATGCAGGTGGCTGTCGATTTGGGGAACACCGGTCTGAAGCTGGGTTGGTCAAATGTCCAACCAGCAGCCACTGGCCCCGCCGACGCGCTTCCAATGTTGGCAGCGCCTCCTCTGCGGCTGGCTTGGCAAATTGCATCACGATCCTTCAGCAAACCGGCCTCCTCCAACCCGTCAGGTGATTCCACACGAGGAATCGACCCGGAGGATACCCAGTCGCTCGCAGATTGGCTTGGCCGCCATGCACCAGGTGGCCGAAAGGGAAAGGGACGGCGTTGGGTGATCGGTTCGGTGCAGCCCACGGCCCTGGCGTCTCTGCGGCAAGTCTTGACCGCCTGTTTCCCAGGCGAGCCCTTGGTCACTGTGACCAAGGGCGACGTACCGATGTCCACTTCGGTGCGTTATCCGGAGAAGCTTGGGATCGACCGGTTGATCGCCGCCTATGCCTGCTGGATCGAACGGCGGAAGGGGCCGTTGATCGTGGTGCAATCGGGAACCGGGCTGACGATCGATTACGTCGATGGGGATGGAGTCTTTCAGGGGGGAGCGATCCTTCCAGGGATGCCACTGATGTGCCAGATCCTCGCTGAGAGAACCAGTGCCCTACCGCGGATTGAACCGGTGGAATCGATCCAAGACCTAGCGATTCCCGGAAAGGAGACGGCCGAGGCGATTCGGTTGGGGGTCTATGCATCCTGGATTGGGGGGGCTCAGTGGGTGATCGCGCAGTACCGCCAGCGTTTGGGCGATTCCCAGCTGCCTGTGGTGATCAGCGGTGGGGATGGTCCGGCTCTGGCACCCTGGATTGCGGCTCCAGCGACCGAGCTGCCGCATGCGGTTTTGCGAGGGCTTTTGCTCCTGGATCGAAACGAGTGCGATGCTGGGGCTGTGGAAAAACCGTCGGCTTGAGAGACCCTCGCCGATGCAACCGACAGGATCGTCGCGACAGGAAAAATCGTCGCCTGGCCGATGGTGGCTGATTACAATAACCGACAAGCGAACGAGTGGTCCCATGCTGTTTGCGTGGGGATTCCCTGGGCAGTTAGGCGAAAAGTGCGGTGCGATGATGCGTATTGACTCGCGGCTTCGAAGAAGGTCCTGGTTGGCCGCAGCGGCTTTGCTGATCGCTGCTCCGCCTAGTTGGGGCCTTGCCCAGGTCTCTGAAATCGCTCTCGAGCGTGCGGGGCTGAAACTGCAGTGGCAGTCGCGCCTGGAGCAGACGCGGCAGGTTGGTGATGCCGTATCCGTCGTCGTCTGGCCGCATTCGACCGATCGCCTGCAGTACGTCGCACTGAGGTCGGGCGATGAGATCCTCGAAAAATTCGATGCTGCCCAGGTCGATCGCGATGCCTGGCAGAAGAAACTGCTCGATCTTCGAAACGCCAAGGACGCTTCTGCCCTCAAGAACGAACCGCAGGAGATACCTCGAATCGGCCTGGAAGGGGCTCGCAAATTGGCCGATCAAGCGGAGGCCAAGTACAAGCTAGCGGGGCGGAAGGTGGAGCGACTGGAGGTCGACTATCCGATCACCTATTTGGTTGCAACAACCGCCAATGGGGCGGTCCAGATGCTGGATGCCGAGACAGGGGAGCGACTTTGGACCTCCTATGTCGGTTCCGCTTTCGATCCCACTTTTGCGGCCGGCGTCAGCGACGACTATGTGTCGGTGATCAATGGATCCGATCTCTATCTGTTGGACATCAAAGATGGCACGACGATCAATCGTCGTCGCTGCGAAGAGCAACCGGCCAACGGTTCGGTACCTGTCGGTAACTGGATCTACGTGGCCGGCTTGGGCGGGGATCTGATGGCCTACAACGCCGGAGATGCAGCCAAGTTGCCTTGGGTTCAGCGAAGCGGCGGGGCCGGCATGATCTCCCCGGTCCTTTCTGCCGATCGTCGGTTTCTCTCTTGGGTCTGTGCCCCGAAATACCTTTACATGGCGAAAGTGGACGAACTGCGTCCCCAGCTTTGGAATCGCTTTGAAAGCTCCCAGTCGATCAGCAAGCCGCCGGTCGCCGTGGAGAATGGGTTCGTCGTTGCTTCTGACGACGGTACGGTGGTCTGCCTGAATATCCCTCATGCGGATGAACCGAACATTCGCGGTAGCGCTCTGCGCTGGCGGTACAATCTCGGCCAAGCAGTGCGGCAAGCTCCAGCAGCCGCTGCTCAGATCGCTCTGGTCGTCACCTCCGCCGGGGAACTCTGGGGGCTGGATCTCAAGACGGGGCAGCCTGTCTGGGAGCAGCGACCCACCGGCGTTCAATCGATCGTCGGCGCGACGAAGGAGCATGCCTACGTTCGCGACGACAACGGGCAACTGGCTCAGATTCGGCTGAGCGATGGAGCGATCGCGCAGAGGATTTTCCTACCGCTTGGGGAAGCCGCCGTTCAAAGCACGACCGACCGGATGTATTTTCATGCACCCAATGGCAGCCTCGTCTGCGTTCGGGAGATGGGGGCGGATCAACCGACCCTGCTCCAACCGATCGTTCCGTCCGAGAAGTCGGACAAAAAGAAGGGACCAAAAGAACCTGCCTCTAAGACTTCCCCGACGAAACCCGCCTCTGGCGATGATCCCTTCGGTGCACCGGTGACCGCGCCATCGAATGAGGATCCCTTCGGAGGAGATGCCAAGCCATCGAGCGATGATCCGTTTGGAGGTGGCGCTGCACCTGCTGGGGATGATCCCTTCGGCGGCAACCAGTAAACATTCTCTTGGTCCGCTCGTCCGCCGCTCGTCTAGCCCTTTGTTCGGTCGCTGCCAGGTGGAGCCACCCAGGGGGCGATTTTCCGGTCCATCTCGAGATCGTTCCCGGAAAGTGATCGCTTCAGTGCATCTGTGCGTAATCGCCCTTCCCGCGTCGCTGGAGGGGGGACGCCGTACGGTACGGGATCCTCCAAATCGTATCGGAAGATCGCCCAAGGCCTCCGGCGTGCATCCACTGGTACAAAAGAACCCGACGGGGCTCGCGATGTACCGCTCAAATCGGACGGTGGTTCCGGCATGGCAACGTTGTGTCACAGTGCGTCGAACTGAACCACGGACCAACAGAATGGTCGAATGGAACGATTCACACCGATGGCAATGGCACGATCAGAACTATCGATGGATTGCCCACTGGGATGTATTGACCGGTAAAGATCAGGTCCCCGGTGGTTGGGTCGACTTGGAAGATCGTCACGTGGTCGGCTCGCTGGTTGCAGCAGTAGAGCCATCGGCCCGACGGATCTAGGGTGAAACTTCTGGGGTAATCGCCGCGAGTCCATTCTTCCTTGACCCACTTCAGAGAACCGTCGGCCTGCACGGAAAAGATTCCGATGCTGTCGTGCAGACGATTGCCGACGTAGACAAAGCGGCCATCGTGCGAGACGAGGATCTCCGAACAGAAATTGCTTCCGGCGTAGCCTTCAGGGAGAGTCGACTGAGTCTGTCGGTGCGCTAGGGAGCCGGTTTGAGGATCGTAGTCGAGCAGGCTGACGGTCGAACCTTCTTCCTGGATCGAGTAGAGCCACTTTCCATTGGGGTGGAAGTGGAAGTGCCGAGGACCATCCCCCGGTGGAAACGAAAAGAACGGCGTTGCTGCAGGAGTCAGTTTTCCGGAAGACGGATCGAATTGCCAGAGATAGATTCGATCGAGCCCCAGGTCGACATGGAGGACGAATCGACCGGAAGCATCTGCCTGGATCATGTGAGCATGGGTGCGATCGTGACCGCTGATGGCAAAGGAACCTGGAGGGGCGTTGGTGGCTCGAGTCGGCCCGATGGGGCCCTCATCCTGATGGACATCGCAGGCTGGGCCCAGTTTCCCGTCGTCAAGAATCGGAAGGACCGCGATCGATCCGCCGAAGTAATTGGCCACCAGCAGATATTTTTCGGTGGGATGCAGGCTGACGTAGGTCGGCCCCGCGCCGCCTGAGGGGACGGTGTTTAGCAATTGCAAGGAACCATTCGGTTGGATCGCGAAGGCGCTGACGCTGCCCTGGCCATCGTCCCCTACACGATCGGTTTCGTTGGCCGAATAAAGACGCGTTCCGCTGCGATTGGCTGCTAGGCAACTGGGGCTGGTCCCCATCCGGACCTCATCCCTCGCCTTTAGGGCTCCCGTGTGAAGATCGACTTCGAAGCAATGGATTCCCTTTCCATTTCCAGGTGGGAGGTCGACCTGAGTCGGCAGGACATCCTTGAGCGGCGAGCTGAAGGTGCCGATGTAAGCCATCCATTTTCCTTCAGGAGCGACAGCCGAAGCACGAACTCCACAAGCGGCAAAGGCCGCAGCGCCGAGGGCTGCCTGCAAGATCGGTCTTCGGTGGAGTGTGGTTTCCGTTGCCATGAGGATCGTGCTCCCAATCGAAAAAAATGAACGCCATCGGCATGACCGGCAGCGTGGAGGATGTCAAAAATCCCCATGCTATCCCGTTCGGTATCCCAGAGCAATCAAAGGACTGCTTGGAGATGCAGCCGATCCGATGGGGGGCGTTGGTGATGTTGGCCGAGATGAGATCTTGGGTTTGGCTACGGGGGCATCCAAGCGAGTGGAAGGTTACCGTCAGAGGGAGCTAGGGGCTCCTTTGGGTATCGAAGCGTTCGGCGAAGCAGTCGCCGCTCTGTTCCCAAACCACTCGATACCGCCGTGCCTGGAGGAACTGACGGCACTCGATTTTCTCTGCACGGGAGAGGTGTCGATCTTCGTAGAAGAGGAACTTAGGCAGCGAGGGTAGCTGATCGATTTGCTGGATCACCTCGAAATCGGCTCCTTCGACATCCGTCACCAGCAGATCCAGACGGGGCCATTTCGTCTCTCGAAAGAGCGATGCTAGATCGACGCACGGCAGTTCGTCGCAGACGATCCTGGCCGAAAGATCCGGGATCTGGTCGCGATGGGCTTCGATCACGTCACGCCGAGTCGATGCCAGTTGCGTTGCCCAGTAGGGAAGTCCTGAGGTGTCTCCACCCACCCGATAAAGTTTCAGGGTCGATCCTTGAGCGCCGACGGCAATCTGCCTGCAGATGACTCGAGGAAGTCCTGCATAGATCGACTGAAGCACCTCAAAGGGCTCCCTCTGAGGCTCCACCAGCAATGCCTGCCAATCCTGCATTTCGATCAGGAGCCGATGGAAGGGATCGGAGGTCACGCCGTTATGGGCCCCTACCTGGATCATGGTGAATGGATTGCCCTCCTCCATCGCAAGTCGGATGCGCTGTTCGAATCGCGGGATCCGCTGCAACCGAAAACCGGCTTGGAGGACGGTGCGATGGAGCCAGTGGCGGAGGATGGCGCGGAACGTTCCCATCGGATCAATGTCTCTTTCTGGAAAGGATAGAGGGCTCTACCTGTTGGAGATGATACGGTAGTCTCCCGCCGTTCCGCTGCGCAGTCGGTTGCCCCATCGATCGAAATCACCGCAGTCGCCGGGTGGGGGCTTCCATCCAGCGTGCCACGATCTGCGACCTCGGTCGATTTCTTTATCCTGGCATCTCTTCGTACTCCTACTCCGCATGGCGCTACTCGCACTCTACCGGAGCCTCCAACAGACTTGTGGCCCGTTGGATCCACCGCGTGAGCATCGAACCAATCGGTTTGAGTTCGATTTGCTCCGACCCCCGTTTCCCCATCGATTGCATCGCAGGCGAGAAGCACGTCGTGGAATGATACACATTCCAGCGCCGATTCACGTGCAATTTCAAAAGAAGCGATTCAGAGCACCGTGTCACCCTCCCCGTTTGTTCCTCAGGAACCTCCCAAGGGGAGGATGAGATCGATCTCGAGCTTGCCTCGAAGACTTGCATCGGTAGCTGTTGCCCTTACAACTTCGTCCCTCCCGGTGCGTGTTGGTCGAGCGGAAATCTTGTCCTTCCAAGGTCGCTTGCCATGCATGGTGCGAGGTTCAGTGGAGACGTTTCAGCAGCCTAGAGTTGTGGTTGGTGGGACGGGCGATTCATTTCGGAAAGAGTGTTGGCAATGCGATCAGAAAATGCCATGGATTCGATCGAGGCACGATCGAGGTCGAGTCATTGATGATCGAGAGCGGGGGCGTTCATCATAGACCACTCGATTTCGACAGGAATGCATGGTTGCCAGGGCGCGTCGATCAACGCAAATCCTGCTCCAGTTCCGCCTCGACGTGCACCGTGCCGTCGGAATCGATGGCGACGCGAAGGAGGTTCGGAACGCAGCAGACGGGGCAATCTTCCACATACTGTTGATGGCCACCTTGGCTGACATCGATGACCGTGACGATCTGTTCTCCGCAATGCTGGCAGATGTAGTCCCCTTCGGATTGGCAGAGCCCGTTGGCATCGGTCGTTGGCTGCAGAGGATCCCCAGCGACCACTTCTCGCCATTGATCTTCCAGAAGGACTTGGCATGCCCAATAGAGAGTATCCAGCGACTGCGGGTCGGCCAGACGATGGTCGGATCCAACTTCCAAGAGTTGCTCTCGGGGGCGGCCGCTTCGCTGGAGGAGTTCCACCGAGTCTTCGAATGGGACCACGTCATCCTTTTGCGAATGGAGGATCAACGACCGCTCTGGCAGCACCGCAAAGCCGCCAAACCGTCTCCATCCTGGACAGAGCAGCACACGGGGTAGGTTGGGGGCTGGCAAGTGGAGTGCGATCGAACCACCGCGTGAGGAGCCAACCAGCAGATCGGGGCGAGACTGCTTCCATGCTTCGGTCGCTTGATGCACCGCTAGGTCCCAATCGTCGTCATCGAGTGCGGGTTGAATCACCTCCAGACCTCGGGATTCCAACGACTGGGGCTTGACGCCCCCTGGTACACTGTGCCACCCATGAAGATAAAGAACTCGCATCGCTTCGACTTGTCTCGTTCCAGGTTCTGTTTCATCGTTGAGCCATCCGATTCGCAGCATCCCGTAGAAGGATGGCGATGGCTTGGCGTGGTTCCGGCTTCATGTCCTACGAGGAGTTCTGCCATGGCGAATCACCACACGAGAAACCAGCCTAGGGGGAATCGAAACGGCCTGCCAGTCGGGGTGCTTGGCGGGCTGGCGATCGCCTGGATCGTTTCCATGGTGATGTTGGTGGTTGCGAGGGAGCTGCAGGGTGGTGAAGTCGAGCCGTATGGGATCCAGGTGGTCGACCGCCAGACAGGGCGTGGTGTGCCGCTGGTGGTGCTGGAATCGGTCGACCGCGTTCGCTTGGTGACCGACAGCGGTGGCTGGGTGGCGATCGACAACCGACAGTGGATGGGGCGAGAAATTTTTCTGACGATCTCCAGTGATGGCTACCAATTTCCGGCCGATGGTTTTGGCTTCCGAGGGCGGAAGTTTCAAGTGGAGCCAGGGGGTCGCCAGAAGATCGAGATCGATCGCACTATGCCCGCCCAGCGACTCTATCGAATCACCGGAGGCGGGATCTATGCCGCCAGCGATCGGCTGGGTGAGCGAAGGGATCTCCCGAGACCACTTGGGGATGTGGTTGGCTGCGACAGCGTGCTGACCGTTCCGTTTGGCGATCGTCTGTTCTGGTTCTGGGGCGATACACTTCGCCCTGACTATCCGATAGGTGGCAGTTTCCATATGACCGGTGCCACCACCCCGCTGCCTGAAGGTTGGAATGCGCCAATGGAGAGTTCGATCCCGCTGGAGTACTTTACTGACGAAAACCAGCGGGCACGGCCCGTGGCCGTGATGCCAGGCGAGGGGCCGACCTGGTTGACCGCTCCAGCCGTACTGGCCGATCCAAAGGGGGATCGGGTCCTGGTGGCTCCCTATGAAAAGATCCGCAACGGCCTGGAGGCTTATCGATGGGGCTTTGCTATTTGGGACGAAGGCGAAGAAAAATTTCTTCCCTTCCGCCAGTGGGAGATTCGTCCTCCGCTCTTTCCGTCGTCTCAGAAGCATCTGTGGCTGGATCGGGATGAGCGGGGAAAAGAGTATCTCTATTTCTGTGACCCATTCCCGCGGATACGTGTCGAGGCGACGCTGGAGTCGTTTGTCGATCCGACGAAGTATGAAGGGTACTCCTGCCTTTTAGACGTGGCCACCGGGGCGTCGTCCACGCTAGATCGCGATGCCATGGGGCATGTGCGCTATGGCTGGCGCAAGGGACAGCGGGCTTTGGAGGTGCAGGAAGAACAGGATTTGCTTCAATCCGGGAAGATCCTCCCCGATGAAGCACACTGGCAGTGGATCGATGCATCCAGTGGCGATCGGGTGATGGCTCACCGTGGCACGCTAGCGTGGAACCCCTATCTCAAGCGTTGGTTGATTTTCGCCAATCAGATCGATGGTCATCCTTCGATGCTCGGGGAGTTGTGGATTGCGGTGGCTCCCGGCATGACCGGACCCTGGAGGTATGCCACCAAGGTGATCACGCATCAGTCCATGAGCTTCTACAACCCCAAGCATCATTGGCTCTTTGATGCGAGGGAGGGAAGGAGCATCTTTCTGGAGGGGACTTATACGCAGACATTTTCGCGCGGGGCACAGGCGGTGCCGCAGTATGAATACAACCAAATCCTCTATCGATTGGATCTGGATGATCCCAGGCTATTGCTGCCGGAGTCGATGGAGGGAGGTCCGGATTGGAGAGGAGATCGCTTTCATGCCATGACTAGGCCGGCTGTGGACTTCGTGGGATTTGCCAGTTTTGGTGGGAGGCTTCAAGCGGTTTCAGGATCCAGCCTGACTCAGAAGATCGCGTTCTATGCAGCAGGCAGGGCTGGTGTGCATCCAGCCATGGTGCCGCTGTGGGAGTGGCTTCCGGAGGTTCCTGGAAAGCCTGCTTTTTATTCTGTCGACCGGGAGCAGCGGCGCGAGGGGTATCGCTTGCAGCCCGAGCCGGTGGCATGGGTGTGGAGGTGATGCGGCGCGGCAATCGGGAAGTGTGGGGTAGTGCCGCAGCGAGGCTTGGTGTCGCTGGGTTCAGGCTGCGCTGGTGTTGTGACGAACTTCGAAAGCAGGGGTGATTTGCAGATCGAGGAACCTAGAAAATCATCGGATGGATCCTGTCGTGCTCGTGCTCAGTCCGTCGTAGCGGACGGTGCTCGTGCTCGTAATCGAATCGAGTCAAGCAGGACAGATCGCTTCTTCGACCACGATCGGCTTGATGTCGATCCCCTTTTCGATCGAATTGGTCGCCAAAGCATTTGCTACTATTTCGTCGGAGAGGCTTCATCGCCATGCTAGTGATCAGTGGCCCGAAGTGGCCCCAGCGATTCCGATGAACATTGCGGAGGGAAATGCAAGACGAAGTCTTAGGGATCGTGCGAGGTTTCTGGATATCGCTCGTGGTTTGGCCTTCAACCTCTACTGGTACATCGAGGCCCTGTCGGCACTCATGTGGGTAGGTCGGCTTATCGATGAATTGCCATTTGATGAGGGCGTTGGATGCGAACTTGCGTCACTGTGCCCTGCGATTCAGCGAAACGAAGACGGCACGAAACTGTCTGGAAACATGCAACTTCGTACGCGCGAAGATTTGTTCCGTATGCTTGACCTCTATTACCGCCTGCATTGGTGGACCCGGAATTCGCAACTGACTGGCAAGGATACCGGTTCCGTGCGTCTCGATGTTATCATGGAACGTCGGAAGGCTCTCGAGTGGGTCATGGACCCGTCGTGCGATTGGGACAATATGGAGATGAGTACGTAGTACGTACGAAATGCGGCATTACCAGGCGGTCAACCCGAGCGGCGGATCGGGCAGATCCTAGAATCTATGGCTCTTGGCCACCGCAAAGGTGCCTTTTGTCGTTCGTCCTCAAAACGGCATTGGTAAATTTCTTGTACCCAAGAAAGGCGATCGATGAACACAACCTACGACCGACGCTTCCTTGCTCCCTTGGGGTTCCTCTTTTTCCTCTTCTTCCTGTTGTTCCTCGGTACGACAGAATATCGCCACCTTGCTGCGTTTGCGGCTCCAGCATCATTGGCATCGCTGGCTGCCCTCGTGTTTATTCCGCGACCCTTGGACAAGGTTCCTCCAGAGTACAGACTAAGCAGTCACGCAGACGTTTTTCGGGTATTGAGACGCAAGGGCTAATCAATTGGACGCGTCGAGGCAATTGCATGCCTTTGCCATCGCCGACCGCGGCACCATCATTCGCCGATTGGTCAGAAAGGGACGTGCCGGAATGTCTGACGATCATCCAGTTGCCAGCCGAGCATCGCAAGCCAGTAGGGGGTGGCGAACCTACTGGAGCGACCAGTTAGGGAGATGAAGCGGAGCGCTCAGGTCGCCATGCTGTTCCCAAGCGATGTACCTCTGCTCCGATTCATCGCAGCCGTGCTGGCCGATTACTCAGGCGAATGGGAGGCCGGAAGGAAACACTTGACCGTCAACCCGTGGATCCACTCCAACTTGTACGGAAAACAAGTTGCTTTGCCTCAAAAAACCCCAGTTGGCAAGTGGATAGAATACAAGGATCATCTGAACGGACGATTCGTCGGTGGAGTTCGCCATAGGCAACCGAAAGGCGGTATTTCACCTCTTTTTGTATCCATCTTAGAGACTACTTCATCAGGACTACGTCCATGTATGCATACCTGCTTGTCGGATTTCTATGCGCCTCTCTCCATGCTAACCCGGACCAGCTCATAGCAGAGTTAGAGGCTGACTTTGCGACCCTAATCAAGGCGGAACGAGATCCCCAGCCGATTCGCCGTGCTGCGAGACTGCTGGAGGAAACCAACAACAGTGATAGGTGGTCGAGCTACCGCGAGGCAGTATTCCTGATTCGACAGACGAGATCGAAAGCTGCAATTCCACTTTTGCTGCGGTATATGATCGCGCATTCGAGTTCAAGCAGCCACGGTGGTTCCATTGATGAGTACGCAGATACGTTGACGATCCTAACTGGAACAGACATTCCATCTCCGTACCGCTACGTTGCCGATCGAGGACCACCGGTGCGCGAGGCGGTGCAAGAACTAGTTAAAGATTGGTGGAACCCGAACAAGAAGAATCTGACAACTGATTTGGGTAAGATGTCTCGTGAACAGATGCAGGTCGTTGTTCATCGATTGCTAAGGTGCGTTGATTGGCGTTTCGAAAACGACGTCAATGGTTCCATACTGGAACTTTCAGAAAACCTGCGTGACGTTTTGATGCGGGAGCCAGATAAGCGACCATCGATTTTGGCTCAAGACCTCCATCCCTCGATGATCCCCATTCTTCTTGATCTTTGCGGCTATCAAGAAAACGAGAGTGAGGGGCCGTCCATAGCGCAAGCCGATAAGATTTCCTTCAGTATCGTATCGATGCTGGCTGAATTGCGCCGACGCAATCGCTCCCTAATCCTGGAAAAGGTTTCAGAGGACCGCAATCAAAATTCAGTAGTCAGGCTGACCTGCGTATTGTCATTGGTCTCGGCTGGCGGAGCTCTCAGGACCAAAGAGGTTTTGGACATAGTGCAGAATGAACCCAATGAGGATCTCCGTGTTATAGCAGTACTGGCCTTAGGTTATTCGCTTGATCGGAGGGTGGCTATGGCTGAACTGAACCGGTTGCTTGATGATCCGAACTTAGATGTTCGCGCGGCAGCGCAAATTGCCCTGAAACCGGTCGGACGGTAGGGTAGGCCAACTTGGTTTTTGTGAATGAGAACGACAAGAGGTAACTCTTGCGATTCGGTTGGTGCGTTCTGCAATCGATGAAATTCTCATTCGGCCGGTTCATTCTGCCCCGAATCGGCTCTTTTGGCACGCATGACGCGCGGAAGCATGCGCTCGCAGAATCCTTTTTGCGGATGCGATCGGATCCGGATCACGGGCCATCGGGTGAAACTCTGAACGACGAGCGATCCAGCTTGCCCTTCGTGGGGAGGTGGTTGAAAGCTACGTTCGCGATCGGATGCTCTCCATCGAGGAGGTTTCCGAGTTCGTCGAACATCAACCTCAAGTTGTCGCTGCTGGAATAATCGAGTAATGACTCACACCATTAGATACAATCGAACGGGTTGCCGATGCAAGGGCGTCAGGGCGTCTTGTATTGAATCATGGAGGTAGCTGATTCGAGGGCGAACGTATCGGTCAACTGAAGCCGCCGATCATGTGTTTGGTGACATCCTTTTTTGGGACGTTGGTTCGGTTACCGCAGTCGATGGCCGCTGAACGCCACTTCTGGAGAACACGATTATGTTGCCGTTGCTCGGGATTGGCTACGAAACCGTCCGAAACTGGGAAAGTCAGCGCAGTTTCTATTGAGCTTCACGCAAGAAGGCATATGGTCCGCCCTCGACGCCTTCGAATCCCTTATGGGGCGAAGGGATTCGCTTACCCCACCGCGCCGCCTCATGAATGTTGGCTCTGGTCAATTCACAAGGAGCGACTTCCACACCATTGGGCGCCGTCTCTTCCAATGCCTTAGGGACGTCGGCGGCCTAAAGCCAACCGACAGAGTACTCGACGTCGGATGCGGAGTTGGTCGTATAGCAATCCCGCTAACACAGTACCTTAGCCCGCAAGCGACGTACGACCGCATTGACATAGTCAAGCCGTCGATCGAGTGCTGTACGCAGGCAATATCTGCTCAGTTCCCCAATTTCAGGTTTCATCATGCAGGCATGTTCAACAGTATGTACAATCCGCACGGGCAACATCAGTCACATGAATACAGATTCCCCTTCCCCGATAACACCTTTTCCTTCGTCTTTCTGACCTAGGTTTTCACTCACATGCTCAGCGAGGGGGTGGAAAACTACCTGCGCGAGATCCACCGGGTAATGACTCCCTGCGGGAAGTGTTTTATTACCTATTTCCTCTTAAACGAGTCTTCTGAATCGCTGATGGAGGCGGGCAGGAGTCATCGCATCTTCTCGACTTCTATCCCGAACGGAAGGGCCCTGCGACCGGAAAGCCCAGAAGAGGCTGTCGCATTTTCTGAATCCTAGGTTAGGGCATCCTACGCGAAGTACGGATTGGAAATCGTGGAGCCAATCCAGTATGGGTCATGGTGCGGAAGGTGCAGCAACGTTGGGTACCAGGATGTTGTGATCGCCACCAAAGTGTGATCGCTCGGTGCTACCAACTCGATGGATGTTCCCAGGGCGTTGCCCTTGGCTGTTTCATCGTCGTGCCGTTGGCACTCGAAGACGGATTCCGAAGGGTGTACTTACACCCCTCAGGGAATCGCCGATCTGGCATCGGATTTTCATCAACTGAGCGTTACCACACTGACGTCGGCATACCCGAGGTTCGCAGGGCCAATCCGCGATGGACTGGCTGGTCGTCGGGAAGTAGATGCTTTCCGCAAGCCGATGTTCCAGTTAAAACAGTGGATACCGATTCGTGGAGCCAGTAGACCCGATCGGGTGGGCGTGGGGTGGATTCCTTTCGACGATTCCAAAAGGGGGCGGCGGATGACTGGCCACGATGCATGGTCTCGATGCCCTAGACTTCTGGCGATTTTCTTTGCCGCCGCCTGGTGGTGCGTTTCGGTGGTATCGTTCGGCCAGGGAATCGACGATCGCGAGGCCTTCTTTGAGAAGAAGGTGCGGCCTCTGCTGATGGAATCGTGCTATGAATGCCATAGTGGGATCCACGCCAAAGGAGGTGTTTCGCTAGACTCCCGCGACGGGTGGCAACGCGGAGGGGACTCTGGGGCGATCATCGAGCCAGGAATGCCTGATCAGTCGCTGCTATTCCAGGTGGTCAGCGATCCGGATGCGGCCAGTCCCATGCCTCCCAAGAAGCGTCTGGCGGCCGAGCAGATCGAAGTGCTTCGCCGCTGGATTGCCGAAGGGGCGTTTGATCCTCGCGAGGCAACCAGCAAGCTGGGCGGGATGTCGATTGAGGAAGCGGCGCGGTGGTGGTCGTTTCAGCCGATCCATCCTTCGCCACCTCCTGAAATCGACAGCGACGGGAATCCAATCGACCGATTTCTCGACGCTGCCCTCCAGAAGGCCAACCTGCAGGCAGTTCCTCTGGCCGATCGTCGTACGCTGATGCGGCGCATTCGATTCGACTTGACTGGCTTGCCGCCGACGCCTGAGGAGGTGGAGGCGTTCATCGCAGATGAAAGCCCGGATGCATGGGAAAAGGTGGTCGATCGTCTATTGGCCAGTCCGGAGTATGCGGAGCGATGGGGGAGGCATTGGCTGGATGTGGTGCGATACGCCGATACGGCCGGGGAGAACACCGACCGTCCCCTGCCCGAGATGTGGCGCTATCGCAACTGGGTTTTTCGCGCGATCGGTGAGGATCGTCCATACGATCAATTCGTAGCGATGCAACTGGCTGGGGATCTGCTCCGTCGCGACGCTTCAGGAGACGATTTCTCAGAAGGGATCATCGCCACGGGCTATTTGGCTCTTGCAAGGCGATTCGGCCATGACATCGATAACGAAAAGCACCTGATGTATGAGGATGTGATCGACAACCTCGGAAAAGCATTCCTTGGACTGACCGTTTCGTGTGCGCGATGCCATGACCACAAGTACGATCCCCTGACCAGCGCTGATTACTACGCGCTTTATGGCATCCTGGACAGCAGTCGCTTTAGCTTTTCTGGCTGTGAGGCGAAGGGGGCACCTCGCGATCTTGTTCCACTGCTGAGGCCTGAGGAAGCGGAGGCGATGCGTTCTCCATGGCGGGAAGCCCGCGCCCAGTGGGATACTCAGATCGCCTCCCTGGACCAACGTCAACAGGAGTCGCTTGCCGTATGGAAGGACTCACGTGCCAAAGCCCGGAGCATCGCCAGCGGTGTTGTTCCCGAAGCGGGAAGCTGGCAGATCCAGGATCCGCAGGGCCAGCCGGCCGCACCGATCGCAGTGCGGAAGGGGCAGGTCCTGCTACTGGAGATTGGGCAACGATCCAATCATGGTGCCGACACGACTCAGGTCGACTGGCGGATCATCGAAGTCGGGGGGCAGCAGCGACGATGGAGTACCGGGGAGCTGGCGAGTTCGGGGGTCGGTGACAACCCGAAGCGAATAGGCGATGGTCAAGCCACAGCCTGGGCCTTCATCGATCTGCGGGAGGCGACGCTGGGCTTGCTGCCGCAACATCTCCCGAAGTTTCCCGAGCATGAAGCATTGGAGGGGTGGAAGCGGGGCGATACGCCATCGGTTTTCGTCAACCGGTCCGAACAAGAAGTTTCGGTCTGGACGAAACTGGCGGCTCGCGGCCTGTTCCTTCATCCCGCGCAGGATGGACCGGTGGGATTGGCCTGGGTCAGTCCTATCGATGGCGTCGTTTCGATCGAAGGTGTGGTCTCCGATGCGCATCCCGCCCCAGGGCTGGATGGAGTCGACTGCCGCATCGATCTGCTGGAGGGAGAGCAGGTGGTCGAATCGTTGGTGGCTGGAAGAGATCATCAGCGGGAGAGGGAGGCGGCGGTGGCCCAGCGCGACCGGGAGACGGGGCCCGAGCCGATGGTGCCGGTGGCCTTCTCGGTGGTCGACGCCCAGATCCGTGCGGCGCGGATTCATCAACAGGGAGATCCGGAAAAGCTGGGGGACGAAGTGCCTCGTCGCTGGATCGAAGTGTTCGGTGGTCATCGACTGGATCGTCAGGAGGAGAGCGGGCGGAGGGAGCTGGCCGAGTGGATCATTCGCCATCCTTTGGCCAGTCGCGTCGTGGTCAATCGGCTCTGGCAGCATCATTTTGGGCAGGGGATCGTTCGGTCGGTCAACGACTTCGGATCGCGCGGCCAGCTTCCCAGCCATCCGGAATTGCTGGAGTGGCTGGTCGATTCGTTTCAGCGAAACGGCTACCACTGGAAGCCGCTCCATCGACTGATTCTGCTCAGCCATGCGTATCAGCGATCCAGCGATGCGCCTCAGGGGTTGGTCGCCGCCGACCCGGAGAACCGATGGTTTGGCAGGTTCCAGCGACGTCGTCTGGATGCCGAGCAGATTCGTGATTCGCTGTTGGTGGTCGCCGGGAATCTGGATCGTGCGCCGGGCCAGCAGCATCCTTTTCCGCCTGCGGGAAACTGGACCTTCACGCAGCATACCCCCTTCGCTGCAGTCTACGACAACTTCAAGCGGACCGCCTATCAAATGGTCCAAAGGCAGCGACGCCATCCGTTCCTGGCGCTTTTCGATGGCGCTGATCCCAACGCCAGCACCGGAGAGCGGCAGAGAACCACCGTCCCCACGCAGGCGCTCTTTTTTCTCAACGATCCATTCTTCCATCAGCAGGCAACCATCCTAGCGCAGTCGTTGCAGTCGATCGAGGATTTGGACCAGCGATGGAAGGCGTTGATGCAGACAGTCCTGCAGAGGGATCCCCGCCTCGAGGAGACACAGTTGATGCATCGATTCGTTCAGTCGCAGGGGCAGGACCAGCAGGCCGCATGGCATGCCTGGGTGCGCGTCGTCCTGGCTGGCAATGAATTCCTGCATGTGGAGTGATGCGATGAGCGACCTGGGAGATCGAAAACCAACTTGGTCGAACGATCGGGTGTTGGCGGATTGCGGAGGTGGCCGTTGCGCTGGAGCGTCGGACCGTCGAGGCTTTCTGGGGGGATCCATGTTGGCCGGTTCGCTTTTCGGCCGATCGATGCTGGCGGGGTCTGGATTGTTTCCTGCCCTGGTGCAGCAGGCGCTGGCCGATTCGGGGGATCCGCTGGCGGTCCGAGCACCCCACTTTGCGCCGCGAGCCAAACGGGTGATCTTCCTGTTCATGACCGGTGGCGTTTCTCATCTGGATACGTGGGACCCCAAACCCTCGTTGCACCGCGATCATGGAAAGGAGCTCAAGCTGGAGCATCCGGAGATCAAGAATCGCCCGGGATACGAGAGGATTTACCTGAAGCGACCGCAATGGGCGTTTCGGCCATCGGGTCGTTCGGGGATCGAGGTCAGTGACCTTTTTCCGCAAGTAGCTCAGTGTGTCGACGACCTAACGGTGATCCGATCGATGCACACCTCTCATTCCAATCACTACAACGCGACGCTGGGAATGCACACCGGATCGTTCAATCAGTCGCGGCCCAGCATCGGAGCTTGGACCAGCTTTGGACTGGGAACGGAGAATAGGGATCTGCCTTCGTTCGTGGTGCTGGCGCCGGCGCAAACGTACGCAGGGACGCAGGTGTATGCGAGCGATTTTCTGCCGGGGGCTCATCAAGGAACGCTAGTGATGCCGGGAGCGGTGCCGGTGGCCAACATCGCCCCGCGAGTTCCGCTGGAGCAGCAGAGAGCGGAGCTAGAGGCGCTGCGGCAGCTGGATCAGTGGCACTCCGAGGCGCGCAGCGGCGATCGATTGCTGGAGTCGCGAATCCAGTCTTTTGCGACAGCCTTCGGCATGCAGCATGCGGTACCTGAGGCATTTGATTTTTCCAGAGAGAGCCAGCAGACGCTGGATCTGTATGGCATCGAACCTGGGAAGGCGAGCGGATTTGGTTGGCAATGCCTGGCGGCTAGACGATTGAGCGAGCGGGGAGTGCGGTTCATCGAGCTGATCGATACGGGGTCATCAGGGAATTGGGATTCCCATGGGGACATGCGCGACCACCAGCGGCTGGCGCAGCAGGTCGATCGACCGATCGCTGGCCTTCTGAAAGACTTGAAGGCACGCGGGATGCTGGAGGAAACCCTGGTCGTCTGGACGACCGAATTTGGTCGCACCCCTTTCAACAACACGGCCGACGCGCTGGGGCGCGAGCATCACCCGTGGGCATTTTCCAGTTGGCTGGCAGGTGGTGGGGTGAAGGGAGGCTACGTCCACGGTGCCACCGACGAACATGGTTTGAGAGCGGAAGTGGATCGTGTTCATGTGCATGATTTCCACGCGACGATCCTCCACCTGTTGGGGTTCGACCACACGCAGCTGACTTTTCATCATGCCGGTCGCGACTACCGTCTGACCGATGTCCATGGGGAAGTCGTCGACAAGCTCCTGTCGTAGAAGGTTGTTCGACCCTCGCACCCACTAGCTCGATCCAGCCTTGGTCGGCGTGGTATTCCAGCGTGGCCGGGATGGCCGAGCCGCAAAGGTTGAAAGGATAGCATTCAAGAGTTGGTGAAACTGGTGAAGTTCCGACTTGAGACGTGGGATTCAATCGATGGGAATCCAGGGGTGAGTCACTGCATTCGGCTTGACAGAATGGGGTCTGAGGAGACAGTTTGATGGGGCGTGATTGGAGACGCAGGATGCGTTTCCTGATCAACGCCGTTGCTGCACGGAGTGTGGCGACAGAGACTGCAATCAAGCGACGACTTATCCAGGCACGGAGGCCAAGGCGTCATGTCGATCAGACCATCGGATGCTTCGCGTGATGATTCCCTGAGAGCGATTCTTCCCGAAGCCGTGTTTGTCGGTGCGACCGATTTGCGGCTGGGGGATTTGCAGCGCCACGCGCATCGATGCCGGAAGGGATCGCTGCTGGTAGCGGGACTCGACTCGCAGGAGCTCAGCGAGGAGCAGGTGCAGTTGGCCTTGCGACGCGGGGCGCAGGGGATTTTGGCGGAGCGGTTGTTGCCGTTTCCGGTAGCGCAGTGCTTGGTGCCGGATGTTCGAACGGCCTACGCGACGGTCTGTCATGCTTTGGCCGGCAATCCCAGTGAGGAGTTGCTGACGGTCGGGGTGGTCGGAACGCATGGCAAGACGACGCTTGCCCTGCTGCTCAGTTCCATGCTCAAGAGTGTCGGCGGACGTGTTGGCTACTCGACCTCCCTGGGTGCGCACGATGGCCAGCGAGCGGCTCGGCGTCCCGTGGCTGACCCCACCCCTCGACGACTCAGCCGCTGGATGCGTTCGACTGTTGGCGCCGGGGCACCTGGTGCCGTGGTCGAGATATCGGAAAGGATGCTATTGGAGCGACGATGTGAAGGGATCACCTTCGATGTATTGGTGGTTCCATCGCTGCGACCCAGCCAGCGCGGCGCCTCTAACTTGCCACCCAATCTATGGCAGGAGGGGTTGGAACGGCTGTGCGGGCAACTGAAACCCCATGGACTCATTCTCTACAACACCGACGACGCCAAAGCGTATCAGTGGATGGAGCAGTCGAAGGTACCTGGGATCAGTTATGGGCTGGACGCCGATGCCGACGTGCGGGGCAGGCGACTGAGGAGCGCGCCTGGGGAACTGTCGATGATGGTGTCGGCCGGTTGCCAGTTGATGCCGCTAAGCAGCAAGCTGATCGGAGATCATTCGGCCCGTCATCTGCTGGGAGCCATCGCCACCGGATATGCTTTCGGATTGGAACTGCATGAAGTGATCGGTGGAGTGGAGCGGTTGCAGAGGATTCCAGGAAGGATGCAGCGCGTGATGGCGGGACAGGAGATCCCCGTCACCATCGATCTGGCCAACCAACCAGACCGTCTGGCGGTAGCGTTGCATGGGTTGGCACAGCAGCATCAGGCACCGATCCACTGTGTGGCAGAAGTGCCCCACGACGCGACAGCCGAGGTCCGCGCTGCCTACGGCCGCGTGTTGGAGCGAAGTGCGTCCCAAATCTACCTGACGCAGTCGCGTCGGCCTGGTCTTGCAGGTCAGAGAGCGACCTGGGAAGTGCTGGACGGATGCAAGCGACCGGCAGCTATCCATCTGGTACCCAATCGACAGAGCGCGATCGAGTTAGCGATTCGCAGCGCGGTTGACGGAGATCAAGTGCTGCTGGCCGGTTGGGGAGCCGATCGATGGACCAGCGGTCAGGATCGTCAACCGCAATCAGACCAGGCGGTGGCGGAGGCAGTATTGAGGGAAGTGGCCGCAGAGGCTCCTGCCCGCCATTCCGCATCGATCGACCCTGCGGCGGACCTGGGATAAATCATCTGAGGGCATCGCCGTCCCGCTGGGGCAGGCCGATTGCCCCCTTATCAACCCGTCCTCATTCACCCTTCCGCTGGGAGGGTGACATCCCCATGGGTTTCCGCGAGGCAACCCCACCGCTTCGTCGTTGCTTCCCAGCCACCAGTCCAGGCGCGAGATTGAGATTTTTGGCGTTCGAAGGGGGGCTACTTCGATCGGTTCATCAGAGAAACGAGCAACACAAGGCTACTCCGTCTGCCCCTCCCCTGCCCTCTTCTGCCGAGCATTTTTCCTCTCTTTCAAAACTACATATAGAAGTATAGAATTGAAAAGATAGGATCCAAGGCAAGGTATTTCCGTCGGCTTCGTCAAGCGACAGCGCGGTGGATTGACTGCGGCTTTCCTGCAGAAGGAGTCTTTTGATGAGTGGGATTAAGGGGGGCTGGGGACTTCTTATCGCAGTGCTTTTTGGCTCCCTCGCGATGGCTCAGGAGGAGTTCGAGAAGGAGCCGATCGAGTATTCGATCAGCCAGCCATCCAATCGGATCGAACGCCTGCAGGAACGGATCGATCGTGGCGAGGTGGTGCTGGAGCATGCTGGTGGCACCGGGTATCTAGCGGCGCTCTTGCGGGAGTTGGAGATACCCGCTTCGTCGCAGACGTTGGTCTTTTCCAAAACCTCACTTCAACTTCAAAGGATCAGTCCGAGGACGCCTCGAGCGATCTACTTTTCCGACGACATGTACATCGGGTTTTGTCAGCGTGGCGATGTGTTGGAGATCTCCGCGGTCGATCCGATGCTGGGGACGGTGTTTTACACATTGTCTCAGAAGAAGGAGGAGGAACAGCCGCCTCGGTTCCAGCGACAGGTGGAGAACTGCTTGGTTTGCCATAGTTCATCGCGAACCGAGAATGTTCCGGGGCATCTGGTCCGGTCGCTTCTGGTCGCCTCCAGTGGGCACCCGATCCTTTCGGCAGGTAGTCGGATCGTCAACCACACCACACCGATCGAGGAGCGATGGGGAGGCTGGTACGTCACAGGAAAGCCGAATGGTTGGAAGCATCAAGGCAACCACTGGGAAGAAGGGGATCAGCAGCCAACGCATCGCGAGCCGCTGGGGGGGAACCTCGCATCGCTAGAGGGGCTTTTTGCGACGGATCGTTATCTGACTCCGCATAGTGATGTGGTGGCCTTGCTGTTGCTGGAACACCAGGTGTTGGTGCACAATCGCATCGCCGCAGCGCAGTTCACTACGCGTCAAGCGCTGGCCTACAACGCCATTATGAACGAACTGCTTGAGGAGCCAAAGGAGAGGATGCTGGAGAGCACGACGCGGCGGATCCAGAGTGCTGGTGAGAAACTTTTGGAAGCGGTTTTGATGAGCGGGGAGGCGGCTTTACCGGAAGCGGTCGAGGGGACATCGAACTTCGCTGCCGATTTCCTGAAGTCGGCCAAGCGGGACACCCTCGGGCGATCGCTTCGCGACTTGGACCTGCACGTCCGTTTGTTTCGCTATCCCTGCAGCTATCTGATCGACTCCGAGGCGTTTCGGGCGTTGCCGGAGCCGATGCAGGAGTACTTCTGGAAACGCATGGACCAGGTTCTAGCGGGAGAGGATGCCGGCCGGGCGTTTCAGCATTTGAGCGATGAAGATCGCGCAGCTATCGGGCAAATCCTCAAGGAGACCGTCCCGGCCGCTGGAAGTCGATTGCGTTAGTCGATCGGGACATTCGAACGGAGCGCGATGGCGTATGGCGTGCTAGTTGCCTTCAGGGACGAACCTAGGAATGGCCGGGGGCTCCTGGACCCATCGATCCGCAAGGCTCATCCCCGAAAATGGCTCAGCCGTCTGCCAGATGGCGCCAGCGGCGATCTTTCGCTAAAAGCTGGCGATAGAGGGATGCCATCTTTTCCATTCTCTTTTGGAACGAGAAGTTCTTTTCGATATGCTGCCGCCCAGCGGTGGCCAACTGGGTTGCCATGTTTGGGTCGTGGATCGCCTCCAGGATCGCCATTTGCATGGCGTTCGGGTTCTCTGGATCGACCAGCCAGCCTGTCTGCTTATCGCGAACGAGCGCTGGTATGCCGTTGACGCTGGTCGCTGCGACAGGGGCACCGAAGGCCATTGCTTCCAAGATGACATTGGGGAGCCCTTCCCGGATGCTGTTGAGCACAAAAAGGTCGAGCGCCTGATAGAAGAGATGGTTGGGGGAAAGGAGACCCAGCAGCCGCACCGAGCTGCCCAGGTTGGCTTCCCGAACAGCTGCTTCGATCGCTGGGCGGTCCGGTCCTTCTCCCGCGATCCAAAGATGGAGCGGTCGGTCGATGGAGCGCGCGACGTTGGAGAAGATCTCAACCAACTGCGGAAACCTTTTCTCTTCGGAAAGCCTTGCCACTGAACCGATCAGCAGAGCGTTGGGATCGAGGATCTTATGAGCTTGTGGGTCAGATTCTAGACCTAGCTGTCTAAGCAGTTGCCGTTTCGCTTCCGAAACGGGGATGGTTCGGATCGATTCCACCGTATCGATCCCATTGTAGACCAGGTGGATTCTTCGTTCCGGAACACCGATCGTGTGGCATCTCTCGACTAGGTCATCTGAGACGCACACGACGGCTTCGTACCAGGGGACGCAAAACCGATCAATCCTCTCATAGATCGGGGCTCGTCCCAACATATTGGTCCAGCCGTGGAGCATGGTTGCTAGATGACATTTCCAAAACATTCGGACGACAAGTCCAATCGCATTGGCCTTGTAATCGTGGCACTGCAGGATGTCGATCTTTTGTTCTCTGCAAAGCTGCAGCACACGCCAAACGGTCCGACAGTCGCGAAAGCCGTGGTCTTCGATCGTAAACAGAGGGCATGCGTTCTTTTTGGCTCGATCCACCAGCAGCTGCCGAATGGTTTCATCCGGCGGGTGCATATAAGCCGCCATGGCATCCATGCCGAGGGGTTGGATGAAGCGGGGAGAATTGAAAATGGTCTTCTCGGGACCACCACCGCTGTTACCTACCACGCGCAGGTGAAGAATCCTGGGGCGAACAGCCATCGACAGTCATCCCGTTGTCAGAAGCGAATCCTGTTGCGGCGATCGACCTGCCAGCGGCCGCCGGATCCCGCTTGACCTTTAGTGTACTTGTCGGCGGCTCGGGGGCAAAGTGACTCAGTGGGGGGGCTGTTCCGGGGTAGCGATTGGAGGGCGTATGCCGGTCTTGCGTATTTTGCGGCTTCCGCGGTTTCGGGGAGATATGCGTTGCCAGGGGGGGCATGCAGGGTGATCCGGTTCGATTGTGACGGCCTCGGGCGAATCGCAGTCCTCGTTTCCAAAGCGATGCCGATATGCGACGTGGAGAGGAGGGGCGATGGATCGAAGGGTGTGGATCGAAGGACTTTGGATGAGCCTGCTGGGAGGCATTGGGGTCGGTTCGTGCGCCTCCCTCCGCTCGGCGATGGCGTTCGCAGCCCCGATGCTGGCGGATCGATTGATCTCCGCGCCCCGGTTCGGTCATTTCCAGTTGCCCCCAGCACCGGGAGAAACAACACCGCCCATCCTCACTGCATTGCTCAGCATCCCGGATCAGCCATGGATCGCCTGTTCGGGGGATGATTGTTGGATCCGATCGATGGATCCAAAGGGGCAGCGGATTGTGGAGGCGTGGGCGGCCAATCGCCAGTGGATCAGCCACTTGCGGTGGGATGCAAGAACCCGATCGATTGTTGCATGTGGACGGGATGGTGCGCTGTGGCGTCGGCCTTTGGACGGTCCGTCAACGGCGGCGCGGTGGGATCTTCCGATCTCCCTGAGGGATCTGCATGCAGTTCCGTGGGCTGACGAAGCAGAGTTGGCGTGGATTGCCAGCAACGATCGAGGAGAGATTGTCTCGATCGATTCATCCAACGATGCGATTGGGTTGTGGTGGAGCGATCGGTCGCAGGGGCCATGGAGGATCGCCCTTCACCCGGAGGAGAAGTTGGTGGCGTTGGCAGGACGAACGGGTGAGGTAGTGCTTTTGGAATGGCCTAGCGGCCAGGAGATCATCCGGAGCCGTCTGCATCGCGGACCGATACGGGCCATGGCGATAGATCCCGATCGCAACCTCCTGTTCACCGCTTCCGAAGATCGTGAGCTGCAGGTATTGGATCTGGTGAGACACGATCACCACAAGATCCCGATCGACGACGCAACCCCATGGACCGCGATGATCCTGGCGGACAGTCGGTTGCTTGCCCTCGGCGGGCAGGATGGGACGATCCGATGGGTCGATCGACAGGAGCGGATCGAGGTGGATCGATGGGAGGGGCATCAAGGGACGCTCACCGCTCTTGCGGTCTATGAAGACTTGTTGATCTCAGCTAGTTACGATGCGACGATCCGCTTTTGGCCGCTTGCGGATCTTGGCCATCGGCTTGCCGGACGACTGCAGGGGAGGTCGCCATGAACCTCTCTCAGATTCTTGCTGCACTGAAACGATCGTGGAAATCGCATCGATCCCGATCTCTCCAGGGGATGGCGATACGAAGCGACTTCGATGGGCAGCAAGCACCCCGGAGAACGGGGCGTCGGTGTTTGATGGAGGCGATGGAGCCGAGGTTGCTGCAATATGCGGAACCGATCGACATTGGATTGATTTACGTCGAAGAAGATGTCGGGTCGGACGCACATGGCGATCTTTTTCACGTTCAGTTTCTCGGTGGAGCGGCGGGGACACGCCTGCAGCAACTGATTCTTTCGACCGATCAGGGACCAGCCGGTTTCTCGGTAGGAGATGCCATCTTCGATACGATCGAAGGGGGGCTTGGGGCCGACCACGCTTATGGGTTTCGGATTGAGCGGCTGGAGGCTTCCGATCCGGCGGCGCGCGTCGAAGCGGTCGTTGCGGATGGGGGCATGGAGCTGGTCCTGAACTTTCATCGTTTCCAGTCGGGGGACAAGCTGGTATTCAGCATCGATGTGGATGAGATCCAGCATTTGGCGGCCACAGGAGCATCTCCAGCGGAGTTCAATGAAGGGGTTGACCCGATCACCTCCGGGGTGGAGTTCCAGGGGGCCAAGCTACGTGCGGTATGGGAAGCGCCCCACTTTCAGCCATCCAGCGCCGATGGGACGTTTTGGAACAGCTACGACACCTCGCTGGAAGCGACGCAGCTGGATTTGCCAAAAGACAATGCCGAGGGGAAGCGAGACAGGTCTGCGGGTGCCTTTTTGGAGGCGACGCAGCAACCGTTGCCGATACGGATATCTGGGAAGGTGTTTGTCGATGACAATCGCAACGGACTTCAGGAGTCGGGCGAGTTGGCATTGGCGGGGGTGAAGCTGAGCCTTTGGCGTGAGGAAGCTGGTCAGCTTGTTTCGCTCGATCGCACCGCGGTGACCGATACCCAGGGGCGATACCTTTTTGGTGCCGACCTGCCCTTGATGCCTGGCGTCTACGAGGTTCGACAGGAACAGCCCGAAGGCTACAGGTCGCTGGATGCAATCCCTGGGCGAATCGAAGGCCAAGGAGCGGTGGGACGGCGCGTTCCTGGCGACGCCAATCGGTTGGTCGAGATCTCCATGCCGCTGGGGGGCCAGGAGGCCGTGGAGCTGAATTTCACCGAAATCTTCTACGCCTCACTGGAAGGATCGGTCTGCTTGGCGGCCCCAGCTGGCGATTGCTTTGGATCCGGGGGGGATTCCAAAAAGACGCCGCTGGAAGGGGTTCTGGTCACCTTGCTGGATGCGGCGGGCAAAGAGGTCGCGACGACGCGTTCCCAGGGGGATGGCAGCTACCGGTTTGATCGTCTGGTTCCGGGGGTCTACACGCTGATGGAAACGACCCCCGACCCGTGGCTGGAAGGATCCGCAAGGCCGGGGAACATCGACGGCATCGCATCGGGGGTGCTGGCCGGTCCCAGTCGCATCGTCGATATCCGGTTGGAGCCGGGCGATCGAGCGGTGGGGTACGATTTTTGCGAGTGGCGTCCGGCGTCGATTTCGGGCTATGCCTACGAGGATCTCCGAGATGATGGGAAACGAGATCCTGCGGATCCGCCGCTGTCGCAGGTGCGCGTCGTGCTCCGCGATGCGAGCGGACAAGCGGTGGCGGAAACAAGGACCGACGCGCGCGGCTTTTATCGGTTCGATCGCTTGATGCCTGGTCGCTACCAGATCGAAGAGTCGACGCCGGATGGTTATCAGGATGGCAAGGACCAAGTGGGGACGATTGGTGGTCGTCCCGTCGGAGTCCTGGCTGCTGGCGGGGATCGAATCGAGGGGATCGATCTCCCCTCGGGGATGGAGGCGATCGAATACAATTTCGGGGAATGGCGTCTGGGGTCCCTGGCCGGAAGGGTCTGGGCCGATGTCGACGGCGATTGCCTTCGAGACCAGGGGGAACCGGCGATTGGCAGCGTCGAGATCTCCCTGCTCGATGCGGCGGGCCGTCGAGTGCAGACGACGCGAACCGATGCCGATGGATTCTATCGCTTCGATGGGCTGAGACCCGGAGTCTATGGAATCGAAGAAACTCAGCCGACCGGTTTTTTTCAAGGGGGACAGCGACCCGCGCCAGGGGCGACGGTCGATGCCATCCAGTCCGATCTGTTTCGTGGGATCGTTTTGGAATCTGGCCAGCAATGGTCCCCATTTGATTTCTGCGAATCGCCTGCGGCGATGATATCGGGTTATGTATTCCAGGATGGGGCGGTCCTTCGAACGCCCGACGGACGGCCACCCGCAGCATTGCGTCCCGTGCGGGACGGGATCCGATCTCCCGATGATCTTCCGATCGCTGGAGTCAGGATCACGTTGCGGCGCGCTGATGGTTGGCCTGTCGATCCTGGTGGATTGCTGCCGGGGGCTTATGGTCCTGAAGGGGTGGTGGCAATCACCGATGCCAACGGGTACTTCCAATTCCTTGGATTGGCGGCTGGAACCTACCACCTGTATCAAGAGCAGCCGTCGGGTTGGTTTGATGGAATCGATACACCTGGACAGCTGGCCTCCTACAGCACCAACCCAGAAGATCGGCCCTGGAGTGACGCACAGGCCCGGCTCATGGAGTTGCTGCGGAAAGAGCCAGGGACCGATCCAGGGAGCGATGGCATACTACAGATTTCGCTCGGTCCCGCAGCTCGTTCGGAGAATCACTGGTTCAGTGAGGTGCGGGTGGAGCAAGAGCCTCTGGCGCCGCCGCAGCCCGTGAGGCTGCCGGAGTGGCCGCGCGTGTTGGAAGAGCCGGAGTTGTTTGAGCCTTGGCCACGGGTTTTGCCACCTTGGATCGGACCTCCGCCCGCCGACCCCTTGATGCTTCATGGAGGTTTCAGCGGAGGATACTCGTGGCACTTGAGCATTCTGGATGCCGGATTCCCTCGCGGGGAGCGTCCGGAGCAGCGGGTGGCGCGCGAGCGGATGGAGCGGGCGATCTCGAGGTTGGATCTGGGGCGCTGGACAGTGGTGGGGCTGGAGGAAGGGAGCTGGTCGTTCATATCGACCGAACCGCTTGCTAGGAAGCCTTCCAAGGTTGCATTTCATTTGCCTGGAGCCAAACAGGTCGCAGGGGATTTCAATGGAGATGGTGTCGACGAAATCGGCCTGTTCATCGATGGGGAATGGTTGATCGACCTGGACGGTGATGGACGTTGGGGGCGCAGCGACCTCTGGGCACAGCTTGGATCCCGCGAGGACCTTCCGGTGGTGGGGGACTGGGATGGCGACGGCCGCGATGACCTGGGAATCTATGGTCCTCAGTGGCCCAAGGATGCCGAAGCGGTGCTGCAGGAGCCGGGGTTGCCCGATCAAGCGAATCAGTCCCCCTCCAGCCGCCCGATGAATCTCCCCCCTCGGGCACAAGATGCCAACGACAGGATTCGCTTGATTCAGCGATCGGACGACGCTCAGGGCCGTGGTGATTTGATCGATCACACCTTCCTCTTCGGTGATCCCCGAAGCCGTCCCCTGGTCGGAGATTTCAATGGCGATGGAATCGATACGATCGCCGTCTACCAGGACGGTCAGTGGCTGCTGGATACCAATGGGGACGGTCGAGCGTCGAACGAAGATCGGTCGTATCGGTTCGGGCAGGCGGGCGATATTGGACTGGTTGGCGATTTCGATGGCGATGGCATCGACGAAATCGCAGTGTTGCGAGGGGATAAGATCTTGATCGACTCCAATCACAACGGATCTCTGGATGCCGCCGATCAGGTCCTTTCCACTGCGGGGGCTGGGGATGCCTTGCTGGTGGGGGATTTCGATGGCGACGGCAAAGATGAGCCGGTGTGGCTGGATCCTCATTCGGGAAAGAGCACGCAGAGCGCCGCGACCGACAGGACGGCGCGCTAATGGTCCCGTTCTAAGGGGTAGGCTCCCCTGCCCAAAGCGTTTGACCTTGCCTTCGTCGATTGGGATCTGCCCAGCAACCCCTCACCATCGATAGCCACCAGGGGGTTTCGCCATAGCTTGCTGTCCCAAGGCTTCCCCTTGTAAGGTTGGGCGATGGCCGGCATGATTGGGGAACAGTGAGAGCGGCAGGAGCTAGTGGCGATGGGATGAATTGAGCAGAGGAGTCGCTGGGAAGATGCAGCTGATCCGTTTCTGTCGACAGGACGGCACCCTGGGATGGGGGCTTCATACGCCGGTGGGTGTGCAGGATTTGACCGCGTCGGATCCGACGCTTCCCAAGAGCATGATTCAGGTGATCGACCAGTGGGATGCTCTTTTGCCCCGCATTCAGAGGTTGTCGCTGCGCTTAGGAGTGGTCGAGGAACCGGTGCATCTTCTGTGCCCGCTCGACCGGCCCGGCAAGATCTTCGGTGTGGGGCTCAACTACCAAGATCACGCGGCAGAGGGCGGGCGATCGATTGGTGAGGAGCCAGTGATTTTCAGCAAGATGCCCACGTCGCTAAGCGGGCCCTTCGACCCAATCCTCTTGCCGCCTCAAAGTGAGCAGGTCGATTACGAAGCCGAAATGGTGGTGGTCATCGGGAGAAAGGTGCGCTGGGCCGATGCGAAGGAGGCAGCGGAGTCGATCTTTGGCTATGCCGTTGGCAATGATGTATCGGCCAGAGACTGGCAGAAGGGAAAGCCAGGAGGACAATGGCTGCTCGGCAAAAGTTTCGATTCCTTTGCACCCATCGGACCAGGGATCACCTTGGCCAGTTCCCTCCGAAATCCACTCGATCTGAAAATCGAACTGCGGATCGGCGATCAGCGGTTGCAGGACTCTTCCACCTCCCAGATGGTTTTCACTCCCGTCGCTCTAGTCGAATACCTCTCCTCGGTGCTGACGCTGGAGACAGGTGACATCATCTTCACGGGGACACCCTCGGGCGTCGGTGTGGCGCGCAATCCCCCCAGATTTCTCTCCGACGGCGATCTGGTGGAGGTGACGATTGAGTCGCTGGGGACGATTCGAAACCGATGCCATCGGCAGAGCGACCCAAGGTTGGAGTGACTGGGCTTGAGTGACTGGGTTTGAGTGACTGGGTTTGAAAGAGTGTGCAACAGGGTGCCGGATCGGCAGGCTGACCAGGGAGTTTTTCGTTATGAATCCTACGCATCGTCCAATGGATATTCCGCCGCCATCGACAGTCCCCGTTCAGGGTTGGCACTGCTCTCACTTTTTCTATCGGTGGAATCGCGATCGGATTGCCAGCATGAGCGAACTGGATCGTAGGTCGGCCCGCCACGAGATCCGCAGTTTGCTCGATCCAAGCGAAGTGGATCGACCTCAGCGTTTCCAGAGGGCAGCAGTCGTAGGGCACAAGGCGGATTTTGCGCTGGTGATGATGGACCCCGACCCGCTGAAAATCAACGCCGTCCATCAGCGGCTGATGCAGTGTCGATTTGGCGAGTTGCTGCAGCCCACCTATTCGTTCGTCTCGATGTCGGAGATTTCGGAGTACCTGCCTGACAAGGAGCAGTACGCGAAGCGATTGATCCACAGCGGCGAAGACGCTCATTCGGCCACCTTTCAGGCCAAGGTGGCATCGTACGAGAAGCGGCTGCCGATGATGTTGGCCCAGAGACTGGCCCCTGAGTTTCCCGATTGGCCGGCGCTCTGTTTTTATCCGATGAACAAGGTCCGCAACGTTGGCGCCAATTGGTTCGCTCTTCCTTTCTCGGAGCGTCAGGAGTTGATGAGCGAGCATGCACAGAGCGGCATGGCGTTTGCTGGCCGAGTGACGCAGTTGGTGACCGCATCGGTGGGGCTGGACGATTGGGAATGGGGCGTGACGCTGTGGGCTCGCAATCCCCAGTACTTGAAGGAAATCGTCTACACGATGCGATACGATCGGGCCAGCGCCCGATACGGTCAGTTCGGCCCCTTCTACACCGCCTACCCGATGTCGGTCGACGGTGTGATGGAACACACGTGGCGGATGTAGGGCGATCGGTCCGATCTATGGATCGCGAGGCCGATGGCTCAGGGCAGTTCCACCCCCATCTCTCGAACGATATGTTGGCCCGGGTAGGCGACTCCTGTCACCCAGAGGACAAACCGGATATCGACGGCGATGGAGCGGCTGTAATCGGGATTCCAGGCGAAGTCATTGATGGTGGCTTCGAAGGTGCGGTCGAAGTTGACCCCCACCAATTCTCCTCTCGCATTGAAGACAGGGCTTCCCGAATTGCCACCCGTCGTATCGGTGTCGTAAAGAATCGCGACTGGAACCTGGCCGGTGGTTGGATCGACGAGATTGGCGAACTGGCCTTTTTCGTGAGCGGCTAGAACCTCATCGGGGGTGATGAAGGGTTCGACGCCTGTCGTCTTTTCCAGAAGGCCTCGCAGCGTGGTGATAGGTGACTTGTAGATGGCATCTGACGGGGAGTAGCCACGGACATGCCCGAAAGTCAATCGCAGCGTGGCGTTGGCATCGGGGATGAACCGGCTGTCGAGAAACTGTCTTTTCACGTCGATCAGTTCGCCGTAGCCTTGCGCCAACTTGCCTTCCACTTCTTTATCCCGTTCGCGCAGTTTTAGGTAGTGTGGGTACAGCTCGATCATCCACTGCAGCAGCGGATCGGGGATCTTCGCCAGTTGCTGGGGGGTCATCTCCAAAAGCGGTTCGATCTGTGCGGGGACTCCCAGTTTCGACGAGTCGAACAGTCGCTTGGCCGTCTTCATGAAGTCTCGATCGACGGGGAGCTTCTCCCCGATGGTTTGGATCTGGCGAGCGGCGGGGATTCCGGCGAGTCGTTCCAGCATCCCTGCCAGCAGCGTCTGGTCGGTGGCGGGATGCCAGTCCTGAGCGTCCAGGAGCAATTGCTGGCGGGTCTGATCCCAGTTGCGATCCATGTAAGGCGCCTCCCGCTCCAAATCCCCCTTGGACCGTTCGTGAGCCGCATCGACGATGGTGAAAGCGAACGAGAGAGCTCGGCAGGCCGATCGTAGTTCCTTCAAATGCAGCTCCAGAGGAGCGGCATCGGTCATCTCTTGATAGACCCGATCGAGTTGATCGAGCAGTTGTCCGTAGCGAGCGCGGCGCTGGGGATCGGCGTCGATGAACTCGCGAAGCTGCATTTCCTCTTTCTGTTTGGCTGCCAGGATTCCCTTTCGCTGCATCCCCAGCAATTGTCCTCGCGATCGCTTTTCGACATTGGCCAGCGATTTGATGCGGGAGGCATGGCGAATCGCCACCTCGCGATCTGCCTTTCCCGCTGCTTCCATCTCCGCGATCTGCCAGCTGTATAGCGATACAATCGTCGGCAGACGCACCGCTTGTTCGTATTGAAGAAAGCTGGCGGTTCGATGGCGTACGGTTCGTCCGGGATAACCAAGAAGGAAGACGAGGTCCTCTTCGGCGACTCCCTTCGGGTCGACGCGAACCACGCGTTTGGGACGATAGGGGACATTCTCTTTGGCGTAGGGAGCAGAGCTGCCGTCGGGGGCCGTGTAGGCTCGCATCAGCGAGAAGTCCCCTGTGTGCCGCGGCCACTCCCAGTTATCTGTTTCCCCACCGAAGGCTCCGATGGAAGCCGGGGGGGCGAAGACCAAGCGAATGTCCTTCAGGTAGGTGTAGAGAAACAGGTAATAGCTCTTGCCGATGAACATCTCCGCCACTTCTGCCCGCAATCCGGGATTCGCTTTCTCGGCCGCTTGCTCCAGTTCCTTTCTCCGACGATCGATCGCCTTGGTGCGATCGGCAAATCCCATCTCTGGGGTTACAGCAGCGAGGACGGCCTGGGAGACGTCACTGAAGCTCTCGGTGATTCGAACGGTGTATCCGGGAGCGGGGATTTCCTGCTGGCGCGTCGCTGCCACGAACCCCTTTTCCAGATAGTCCTGCTGCTTGTTGCTGGCGTTTTGTATCGCCTCAAAAGCGCAGTGATGATTGGTGATGATCAGCCCCTCAGGGGAGACGAACGAGCCGGTGCAGCCGTTGACGCGACAGATCCCCTGCACCAAACCGATTCCATCTGGGTGGAACAGGTCGCGCGGTCCAAGCTGGAAACCTTTGGAGGCCAGATCGAGCCGTTCCAGTTCCGTCATCGGGAACATGCCTTCTTCGGCCCGCGCTTCTTTTGGCAAGCAGAAGATCGAGGGGATCAGGATCCAGGAGAGGAGGATCCTAAGAAATCTTGGGTTTGCACGGTGGCGCATGGTACCGGAGGCTTTCTGTCAAAAAAGGTTCTTTGGCAGTTTTCTTCAACTCAATCCGATCCACCCATGATCGGTGCATTCGGGGCTTTTGGCCACGGGGAGCGGTTTGAAAAAAGAGGAAGAAGCTTCTTCTCTAGAGGCGGCCACGATCCCATCGAATCAGGACTTGCCGCGCTGCCGATCGCTCAGATCTCGAAGGTAAGCGGTGAAAACCGGTTGGCCTGAAGGAAGCCTTTGCATCGTGATGGTCAGTTCGCACTGGAATTCCTCGCCCCCCTTCCGAATCGCCTCGATCTCCAGTCGCTTTCCAATCACGGGACCTTCGCCAGTCGCCAGGAAATGCGCCATCCCGCGTCGATGCGCCTCGCGGTATCGTTCGGGGATGATGAAATCGGCGAGCGACTTTTTGAGGACTTCCTGGCGGGAGTAGCCGAAAATGGACTCGGCCGAAGGATTGAACTGGATGACATCGCCGTGGTGGTCGATCACGATCACCGCATCCAGCGCGCTCTCGATCATCGCCTCGATGCGTTGTTGACTGAATCGACGATCTTCTTCCATCGCCGCGACCGCAGAGGAGCCATGGATGTCGCGCCCGACAGCATAGGAAGCATTTTCTTCGGGGAGTTCCAGAGTCACCCATTCCATCCATCGGTAGCTGCCATCGGGATCCCGCAGGCGGTTTCGGAATCGTCGCGCGGGCTGGCCATCTTGCATCTTCACCAGGCCGCCCCATTGCTCCTGGCGATCCTCTGGATGGAGATGCTCATGGAAGGGGATCGACTGCAGGGCTTCCATGTCCAATCCGGTCACCTGGAGAAGCTTCGGACCGCAGCGACGGAGATAACCATCCTTACCAATAACGCAGAACAGATCATGGGAAAGCGAGAAGAAGCGGACCTGATCCCGTTCAATCCGACGGAGGTCGGATTCCAGGTAGGCGGTGATCGCTTCCGTGACTTCTCCTGCATCACGCGGACGGGCTGAAGGATCGAATGCAAGGCAGCGCCGCGTCAGATCGATCAATGACTTCTCGGCGCCGCATTGCTTCATCCGCTCATGGGCTTCGTCCAATTCCCCGCGTCGAGCCTGCTGGATGACGGCCTTCTGGTCGTGTCCCAGGTACGGTGGATGCCCCGTGAGTATCTCACAGAGGATCCCACCAAGGCAAAAAACATCCGCTGCCTTACCCACGCGAAGAGTGTCTCCTCTTGCCTGCTCGGGCGATAAATAAGCGACCGTTCCGATGACCGATCCATTGAGCGTCAGTTGGTTGCTGTTGGTCGATCCAATCATGGAAGAAGCCACCAGCCATTCGGAAACGTCTTCTTCCGCGTCGGCTCTGGCATCGTCTGCAGCGATCTCCAAGTCCGGCGCACTGGGGAGCTGGGGTGGGGAGGTTTTGATCGGAAAAGGATTGATCCTCTTGGCGAGCCCCCAGTCGAGCACCTGGACGGTGCCCAGATCGCCAACCATCACATTTTGAGGCTTCAGGTCTCGGTGGACGATGTGGCGGTCATGGGCGTACGCGATCGCCTGGCAGATCTTGGCGAAGATCTGAATGAATCGATTGAGATCTTTCTTCGGATCTGGACGGCTGCGAAGCAGTCGGGAAAGCGTCTGCCCCTCAACGTAGCTCATGACAAAATACGGCCTGCTGTCCGGTAGCTCTCCGCTCTCATGAACCGCGACAACGGAAGGATGTTGCAGCTGGGCGTGCAGGTGGGCTTCCTGCAGGAATCTCTGTTTGCGCCGCGAGGAGTTCCCAAATTCCGGGCGTAGCGTTTTGATCGCCACCCGACGGCCCAGCATGGGATCGAATCCCAGCAGGACAATCCCCATCCCACCTTCCGCGATCTTGCTGAGGATTTGGTAACGATCGATCGTAGCCGGGATATCTTTGGACGCCGATTTGCGTTCGTCGGATACTGCCGTTCGATCGCTAATCGACTTCTCTACGGCATCGTCGTCAAACGACAGATTGGCGTCGCCGCCATCGATGGTGGAGGGATCTTTGTCAGCTTCCGACTTGGGAGCGGTCCCTTCGTTCGCGGCCGAGCGGTAGGCGGCAGATAAACTCTCAGCGGTCCATGTCGACCCGCCGTCGCCGGTAGGAGCCTCTGGCGGAAAATGCGGCAGGATCGCCGCTGCATGCTGCCGAAGCGGTTCCGGAAGCCCCGAGAGCAGAAAATCCCGCGCGGCCATCCAGGCGTGCAATCGCCCGAGATCCCTCGAATCTGAGGACTCGGATGACGATGGTTCTTCTGGATGCTGTCCCATGAAAAAACGCTCGATCGAAAAGAGAGATCTTTTCCCGTTCGACTCTGATCGTCCCGACGGTCTGGACTGACAAGACCATTATTTTTCCCACACCTCGGCCTTCGATGCGACAGCTTTGCCTCAGTTTTCCAACATTTTTCCATGATCCCATGCGGCTTGGAGCGATGACTGGCGTGGCGTCGTTGGATTGCAGGTACCCATCCTCGAACAGGGGGGCAAGCAGCCGATGCCGAGTCGATCGCTGCGGAATCCAAGATCCGGTTAGTCGAAAGCATGGGAAGCAGGTGCAACCTTGGTCGAGCGGCAAAGGCGGCCAACCGTATTCCCTGGCGAGTTCCACCCGGGAACCAGTGACTCAGACGGCCCACATCCACCGTTAAACTTGTGCGTTGCGCTGGTCGTCTCGAGCATCGTCGCTGGGTGGTCGGTTATAGCTGGACCGGCGTAGATCAGAACCCAATCGCTCCGTTGTTGGCTCACATCGCCATGGCGATGATGGCAATCAACTTCGAGATTTGGTTTTTTGCGATGGTTTCCGGGGGCTAGGCGTTGGTCAAGTCGTCCTAGCTGATTCCGGCCCCGGTTTTCCCCCCGGCAAGTGATAGTGGAGATCGGCCGGAAGGCAGTGATTGCTGGCAGTCGATCTTCGATGAGTCGATGGCGTTTTAGCTGGCAGTGGACAGGGCGGGTGCAAGTGCGGTAGCTTTCGCATTCCCCTTACCCTCCCTGGAAGCAATCGCGCTGGCCTCACACAGGCTGGAGACGTTGTCCCGGTTGCTGGCGGACTTTGAGTTTTCGGCAAAAAAGAAATCGACTGCCACGATTTTCTGCCTTCTTTCCGGGATGGCTGACCGGACTGGTTCCGCAGATCCCTAGGGGACGGCGAAGTGATGAGCTCCTGCAGATTGGGATGATTGAAGCGACTATTTTTGTGCTGTGCTAGGTTCGTTTCGGATTCGAAGTTGTCCTGAGCAGCTTCTCTCGCTGCTGAATTGCCGTCTGACGCACAACCTGTTTGGTTCATTCCTCCTTGGATTGCTTGAGCGGTTGTCGTCGCCTGTTTCGCTCAACCGCAGTTTCGAGGAGCAATTGATTGATTCCATGGTGCTGCGCCGATGTCGTCATCAACGGAAAGCTGATCCTATATCCGAACCTGCTTGCCGTGCGATTCAATAGAAAATTCGGGTAGGAATTCCTCGTTCGAAACGCGATCAAGAAACCTGCCGAAGACGCTTGGTTGCATCCTGATTACCCATGATGATTCACCAGGAAAATAGAGGACGAGGGAAAGGTAAGGGAAACTTTTGCCCACGGAAAGTCCTCCAGGCTAGCCGTACTGCCGCTCATCTGGTCTTGTTCCCAGGGGGCTCTTGTACAATGTTCGAATCCTTCTGATCGAAGGGTGATAGAAATTGGAGGCGATTTCGGTTCGAAGACGATTCCTTCACCGGAATCCATGGCTCGATGGAGGGGTGCAATCACGACGCGGAACCAAGCAAGGGACCGCGACCAGAGCATTGAACAAGCGGATGGATGAGAAGCGAATGGGGCAGGATGAGGCGAAGGGAGAGCGGCAATCGGTCGATATGGAGCGATCTTTAGGATTGCTACAGGCGACTTCGTTGAATATCGCCAACATGGTTGGCATCGGTCCCTTCATTACGATTCCAGCGTTCATCGCTGCGATGGAAGGACCCCAGGCGATGATCGCTTGGGGGTTGGCGGCGGTTCTGGTGCTTTGCGACGGGCTGGTTTGGAGCGAATTGGGGGCGGCGCTGCCTGGAAGTGGTGGCACCTACCATTTTCTCAAAACTGTCTTCGGTCCAATGCGGTATGGACGTGTCATCCCCTTCCTTTTCATTTGGCAGTTTCTGGTGAGCGGCGCTCTGGAAATGGCTTCTGGATACATCGGCGCCTTAAACTATCTGAAGTACGCTGCACCGACCTGGACTGCTGCCTGGGAATCGTATCCCGGGGGAGACCGTTGGATCGCTGTGGGCGCGGTGCTCTTGGTGACAGCGCTTCTATGTCAGCGAATAGGAAAGATTGGCTGGTTGAGCGTCTGGATGACGGCAGGCACGCTGATGACGGTGCTTTTGGTGATTATCGCAGGTCTGATGCATCTGGATCCAACACATTTCGCTCTGCCGGTAAATGCTTTTCGATTCGATCAGCGTTTTGCCACCGGGCTAGGAGCAGCCATGCTGATCGCAATTTACGACTACCTTGGTTACTACAACATTTGTCATCTTGGCGAGGAGGTCAGGGACCCGGCTCGAACCATCCCTCGTGCTATCGTCAGCTCGGTGATCGTCATTGCTCTGATCTACTGGACGATGAATCTCTGTATCATTGGCGTCATTCCATGGCAGGAAGCGATGCAGTCGAAAAACATCGCGGCGGACTTCATGGAGCGACTTTTTGGGCGTCCATGGGCGGTAGCATTCACTTGGCTGATCCTTTGGACCGCGATGGCCTGCATGTTCTCGATCACCCTGGGTTATTCGAGGATCCCCTTCGCCGCAGCTCGAAGCGGTGATTTCTTTAAGCCTTTCGGCTATCTGCATCCGACTGGTAGGTATCCACTGATTTCCCTTTTGGTTCTAGCCGCACTGACTTCTTTCTTCTGTTTTTTCGAGCTAGGGGATGTGATTGCAGCAGCGGTTTGTGTGCGGATCGTGGTCCAGTTCCTTGGCCAGATCGTCGCTTTGGACTGGATCCATCGCCATCGTCCAGAGATTCGCCTTCCGTTTCGAATGTGGTTTTATCCTCTACCAAGCCTAGTCGCCGCAGTTGGCTGGATTTTTGTGCTGGCCACAGCACAGACTCGGGTGCTCTTGCTGAGTCTTCTGGTTGCGATCAGCGGTCTAGCTGTTTTCTGGCTTTGGAAAACGCGGATGATAGAGAGCGTCTGAACGCCCCCGTGGATCCTCTCTGCTTCGCCTAAAGTACAAATGCCGGCTCACCAGCGCGATTGCGGATCTTCTTCACTGCCAGTACGCGCGAGTCTGGTGCCCCGAAAACTCCTCGAACGCAACGGGGGACCAAGTTCCCCTACGATTTGAGATGTCCCTTCAGAAGAAGAGGGAATCGGGGTTTCTGGGCGATTGGAATTGACCAGGTTGGCCGTTACATTGATGCTGACGCTCCGCATTCGAGGACGGCTCGTCTCTTAAGCCATTCTCGATGGAAAGCAGAGGGATAGTGCAGCAAACGCAATGCCTATCGGTTCTCTTGGGGCTCATAGGATAATGGCGATTGGATGAGTGGCATGGGAGAGAGCTTTGTTTTCGCTGGTCATCGGCTTGTTCAGGGCTTCGTGGCGACATCGAAGAAACCTCTTCGTGACGGCTTTGATGCTGCGATTTCTTTCTCTCGTCTTTCTTTGGCCATTCTTCGGATGGTTGATGCAGCGTCTGATTCAGATGTCAGGGCAGGATGCACTGACAGACCAGGAGATCGCCACCTTCGTGATGAGTCCGATCGGGCTGCTTGGTGCCTTGGGAATCGCGACGATTGGCATCGGGATACTGGCGATCGAGCAATCCAGCCTCATGCTTCAGGCATTCGGTGCCTTCGAGGGATACCGAGTTTCGCCCGTCCGGGCAGTGATGTGGGGAATGAAGCGATTCGGTTTCACTTTATTCCTTTGTCTCCAGATCGTCGTGCGAAGCCTCGCGCTCCTGTTGCCGTTTGTCTTCGCGATTGCTGCTTTGGCTTGGTGGCTGCTGGGGGACGCGGACATCAACTACTACCTGACGGACCGACCGATCAAGTTTTGGCTAGCCCTAGGGAGTGGAAGTCTACTGGCGACCGCTGCCATCTGGGTGATCGCTCCTAGATTGGCCCCTTGGACGCTCGCTCTTCCGGTCCTGTTGATCACCGGTCAGTCGACGCACAAAGCGATGGAGGAGAGCCGTCGGATTGTCGGTTCACGACGATGGGGATTGACCTTGCTTTGGGGCGCGTGGTTCATCCTTCAGATTCTGCTGTCGTCGCTGTTCACTTCCCTGCTCTACGGAATCGCGCACTGGACCCTCGGTGCGATCTCACCCACATTGACATGGTTGGTGCCTGTGCTGGGGGCTTTTTTCCTTCTGTGGATGGTGGCGGGCTTGATTCTCTCGCTGTTCCAATCGGTGAGTTTCGCTCTTCTGGTGGCAGGGCTCTATCGAGCTTGGGGATGGAGTGACGTTCATGGGAAGCAGATTCGCCAGGATCATGGGGAGCTTTGGCTGGACCACTTTTTCCGTCAGGAGCTCCAGGCCGAATCGATCCCGACGTCTGCGAAAGTTCGCGGAGTCCCTCCAGAGAGAAATGCCGATCCAATCGACCTCCTATCGCTCCGATGGCTCTGGCTCCTGGGAGTCGTTGGGATGGTGGCCGTCGTCGGAGGGCTTTGGCTTTTGGCCGGAAGTCGATCGACGGAGGATGGAATTGTTCTAGCGCATCGGGGTGCCGCTGCCGTCCGTCCAGAAAACACGCTGGCTTCCTTCGACAAGGCGTGCGAGGATCTCGCGGACTATGTCGAGCTGGATGTGCAGGAGACCGCCGATGGCCATGTGGTTGTCATGCACGACAGCGACTACATGAAGATTGCTGGGAATCCGATGAAGGTTTGGGATGCGAAGCTGGAGCAGCTCAACCAAATCGACATCGGGACACGCTTTTCGCCCGCCTACAGCGACCAGAGGACTCCCCTGCTGAAAGAAGCACTGCGGTTGTGCAAGGGGCGAGCGAAAGTGGATATCGAACTGAAGTACTATGGCCACAATCAGCGCCTGGTCGAACGTGTGATCCAGATCGTAGAAGAGGAGGGAATGCAGGATCAGGTGATTCTGATGTCGCTGCACCTGCCTTTTGTGGAGGATTTGAAACGCTCCCGTCCCAAATGGACGGTGGGGCTGCTTGCCGCAGTGGCCGTCGGAGATCTTTCGAAAGTGCCTGCCGACTTTCTGGCGTTAAACACGCGAAGTATCAGTAGTGCTTTGGTCGATCGCGCTCATCGGAGGGAGAAAATGGTCTATGTCTGGACGATCGACCATCCAGTCCTCATGTCCTACTATCTCGGAATGGGTGTTGACGGCATCATCACCAATCGGCCCGGAACTGCACGACAGGTGATCGAGCAGCTTCGGCAATTGAGTCCTGCCCAAAGATTCCTGCTAAGTGTTTCGGTTCGACTGGGACTGGTGCCTGCGGAAAGTTCGGCCGATCTGTCTGAGGCAGGGGCTTAATCGGCTTGTGGGGCAGCCCTTTGGAAACCAGCCATCTGCGTCTGGTTGAAGGACGGCGGAAAGTCGGGAGGCCAAGTCGTCGGTCCAGCCGGGCGTGCGGTGTGCGAAATCCCGACTAGCCGTCATCAAAAAGCGGGTCTTTGGCCATCTTGCGGATCGCAGGCGAATGACATTCCCCAATTTTTCCTAGCCGATCGCCCTGCGGACTCCCTCGCCGCCAGCAATTTTTCGCATCTGTCGAATGGACTGGGGGGAGCTAGTAAACACACCGGATGCAAGGTGGAAGAACCGCCACGTATTGCACGCGATGAGAGTTTCGCAGCTTCCGATTTCTCTGCAGGGGATGCCGCTGCGGCGACGCACCAAGGCTAGCAGGGAGATCAAATGGTTTGAAGGATCGGCGTTGACCTACCTGCCCGTGGGAAGAATAATCGGAGGCATGGGACGCATTCTGCTTCTACTATGGTTTGTTCTCTCTACCTTGGCTGGTGAGAGTCTTTGTTGCTGTGCCCTGAAAGATTGGCTCAGCGATGGTCGGAAGTCTTGCGCAGCAGATTTCCAAGAGATCCCGCGCAGTTGTTGCAAAAAGCAATCCGATACGACATCCACTCAGGATGAAGACCCGTCCACCAAGACCTTGCCAGGTCCCTGTTCTTGCTACTATTGTCCACCGATCGCTCTTTCGAAAGCGGCAGGAGAGGGGCCGCAGACGACCCTTCTTGAGGGATGGCGCTGGCAGTGGACCGATTTTCTACCTCCGATGCCGAATAGCTGGAATCGGATTCAGACGGTTTCTTCGACCAGGCAGGTGCAGCGATCGGTCAACGATCCGTTGGGCGGTCGCATTCTCTGTCTTCTCCATTGCACTCTGCGCTGTTGAACCTCATCGGATTCTTCTGATGTCGACCAAGTTGGCTTGCTGAAGGGTAAGCCAGCAGGATTGGTTTTCGTGCAATCGATGTTTTCTGCGGCGCGATGCTGCAGGAAATAGCGCGGATTCCTTCATCTGGGTTCAATCGAATTTCGTTTGCTTCGTGTCTGCACACGTCGGGAGGGATACCATGAAACGGCATCGCGAGTTCCTACCATTTGCCATCGCCCTGCTCTGCTTGCTTAGCTCGACCATCGGGTGTAAGCATCAGGAGACGGCGTCGGAAAGGAAGGCGCCGGCGGAGTCGGCATCGTCAACCATGAAAAAATCGGAGATCGCAGGAGCGGAGGAGGAGCACGCTCACAAGCCCTCCGCGCACGGCGGCATCATCGTGCCGATCGGAAGCGATAGCTACCATGCAGAGGCGGTTTTTGAGCAGGGAGGGGCTGTGCGTCTTTATACCCTGGGACGAGATGAAGCGCAGGTGATGGAGGTCGATGAACAAACACTGAAGGGATTCGTTCGGCAGGAAGGGATGCCAGAGGCAGTGTCGATCGAGCTGGTCCCCAGTCCCCAGGCCGACGATCAAAAAGGGAAGACGTCGCTTTTCCTGGGGAAGCTCCCTGAGTCGATGGTGGGGAAGAAAGTCGAAGTCACCATCCCATCGATCCGAATCGGGGAGGAGCGATTTCGACTTGGGTTCCAGTCCGTACCAAATTCCAGTGCGCACCAGGATTCCAATGACCATCAGATGCCAGCGAAGGTAGCGGACGACCAGGAGAGAAAGCTCTATCTGACACCTGGAGGGAAATACACGCAGGCCGACATTGAAGCCAATGGCAACCAGGTGGCTTCTGCCAAGTTCGCCGGCATCAAGGCCCAGCATGATGCCAAGCCTCAGACGGGTGATGCGCTTTGTCCGATTTCGATGACGAAAGCCAACTCGAAGTTTTCCTGGGTGATCGACGGAAAGGCCTATGAGTTCTGTTGCCCACCGTGCGTCGATGAATTCGTCGCTATGGCCAAAGAGAACCCTGAGAAGCTGTTACCCCCCGAATCGTATCGGAAGTGACGATCGCATTCACTCAAATGGGGTTGGGAAACTCATGGTGGATCGTCCGGTTCACCAGGACGGATGGGAATGGCCTTGCGCCCCCTGGGGATGCGACCGACGGTCAGTTGGGGCTGTTCGAGGGCCAGCGGACCGATGGGAGGGAGGAGCTGGCGCGTGGTTCATCAGCCTGGGTTGCATAAAGTGGCGAAGGATGACTTGAGAAGAGCCATTGCTTCAGGGGTTGGTACACGAAGGGAGATTGCGGTGAAGTGGCCTATTGACGGCAGTTGGTGCGTGGCGAGGTGCCGAAGTGTGGTTTGCATGTTGGTTTTCATTGCCTCGTCATGGTCCGATGTGGAGGCTCATGAAGGCCATGCGCCCCTTCCCTCGAAAGGGGCCGTTGTCGATATGGATCGAGGACTGATCCAGTTGAGTCGCAAATCGCGAGAGGCCCTCGGCATCGCAACAGCGCCAATTCAGCAAAGCTCTTCGATCGAATCTTTGCTTGCCAGCGCGACGGTGGTTTCCGCGCCGACCGGTCGAGCATTCGCAGCCAGTCGCCTTCCGGGGCGTGTTGCCACGCTGCGGGTCCGTCCCGGGGATCAAGTCGAGGCAGGCGACTTGCTGGGGGAGGTATTGAGTCCGGAGGTTGAACGCTTGCACCTGGAGGTGCGCAAGTCCGTCAATGACTTGGATGTGGCCGATCGACTTTACCGGAGCGTGAAAGAGGCGGGGGGAGCCGTGGCGGAACGAGACGTCCTGGCTGCTGAAGTGGAGGTGCAGCAAGCTCGCAATGCACTGGATCTAGCCAAGACAAAATGGCTTGCCTTGGGGTTACCGACCGAGACGCTCCATCTGATTCTGGAAGGGGGGCAGGCGACAACTCCGCTGCTTCCCATCACCGCTCCGATCGCTGGGACTTTGTCTCATGTGGAACGGTCGATTGGAGGGGTGATCGAGCCTGGGCAGCCACTGTTTGAACTGATCGACCTGTCGACCGTCTGGATTCGACTGGGGGTCCTCGAGAAGGACCTGATGCGCGTTCAGGAAGGGCTACGGGTGGAGGTGCACCTGGCGGCGTTTCCTGGAGAAAAGATTTCAGGTGAGATCGCCATCGTTGGAAAATCGCTTGCTGAGTCCGACCTGCTCAATGAGGTCTGGGTGGTGCATCCCAACCCCGCAGATCCCCGTCGTCGTTTGCTACCAGGTATGACGGGTGGCGCGAGGATTGCCATTCCTCGTGCTAGCGGGACCTTAGCGATTCCTGCGAGTGCATTGGTGGATCACGGGACGGACCGATTCGTTCTTGTCGAGGAGAGTCAGGCCAAGGAGGCATCGGAGTATCGGCGGAAAAGCGTGGAGGTGGTGGCGGAGTCTTCCAAGGTGGTTGAGGTGCAGTCTACCGAACTCTACCCAGGAGACTTGGTTGTCTCGCGAGGCGCTCAGCAGCTAGGAATCTTCTTTCTCCCTGGTTCGGCCAAGATCTCGCCAGAATCGGCGCGTACTATGGGGCTGAAGCTTGGCGTTGTGAAACCGCAGTCGATTGATTCGGTCATCTCGCTACGGGCCACCGTCGATCTGCCATCTTCGCAACGAGGGACTGCGGCGGCCCGTTTGACGGGCGTTCTGGTTGCGCTGGATGTGCGAGTCGGCCAGGCCGTTCAGGCAGGCGATATCCTGGCGCATGTCTTCAGCATGGAGTTCCTCGATCTACAACTGGAATTGCTAAAAGAGCACCTAGCCAACGACTTGGCAGCCCGCGAGCTAGCGAGGCTGCGAGAAGCGACGCAGGCGATCCCACGAAGACGCTTGATCGAGACAGAAGCGAGGGTGGCCTCGTCCGCAAGTCGTCGTGAGAGCGTGCGGAGGGAATTGGAATTAGCAGGTCTCGAAACATCAAAGATCGAATCGCTCCTTCAAACAAGAGCGATCCAGCCGACGCTGCCGATCGTCGCGCCTATCTCGGGTACGGTGGTGTCGTTGGATCGAGTGATCGGGCAGGCGCTGCAGGCGGACGAGAAACTGTGCGAGTTGCACCAAAGCGGCAGGCCGTGGATTGAAAGTTACGCACCGGAAAGTCTGGTGCCCACTTTAACGCCGGGCCAGATGGCTAGGATCCGATTTCCTGGACTGAAGGAGATGGTCCTTACCGGCCGGGTGGCGCGCCAAAGCGGCGTCATCGATCCGGATCAGCGAGGAATGGATTTCTGGATTGAATTGGATGAAGATCCACCGATTCCCTTGAGATACCGCCAGGTAGCTCAAGTTGCACTGGCGATTGAAAGCAACTCCCCCGCGCTTGCCGTTCCTATTTCCGCGATCGTTCGTGACGGAAATCGGTCGTTTGTCTTCGTCAAGCATGCGGCCACCTACGATCGCCGGGAAGTTCAATTGGGGAGGGTCGATGATCGTCATGCGGAAGTGATCTCCGGACTGCAGGAAGGGGAGTTGATTGCAATGACAGCAGCCGAGGAATTGAATGCCGCCTGGATGGCGGTGCGTTAGGAGTAGCCATGCTTGATTTTTTGATCGCTTGGTCTCTTCGGCATCGGTGGCTGGTGCTTCTTTCGGCCGTGGTCGTCACGGTCGCAGGGCTGGTTCGTTTGCAGCAGATCCCCGTCGATGTTTTTCCCGATCTGAATCGCCCCACAGCTACCCTGCTGACTGAAGCGCCAGGCCTGGCGCCCGAGGAAGTCGAAGCTCTGGTGACTCGCCCGCTGGAGTATCAGCTGATAGGAGCCACCGGGGTTCGTCGTGTTCGATCTTCTTCGGGAATTGGACTCTCGGTGATCTCGGTCGAGTTTGAGTGGGATACGGAAATCTATCGAGCTCGCCAGATGGTTTCCGAGAAGATACAGCTAGCCAGGGATCGACTTCCATCCGATGTGCGGATCACCTTGGCGCCGATTTCTTCCATCATGGGGGAGGTGATGATCCTTGGACTGCGACCTGTTCGAGTGGCGGATTCGGAGTCCGAACGGCTGGAACAGGCGATGCGATTGAGGACACTTGGCGAGTTTACGGTACGCAACCGGTTGCTGGCGGTCGACGGTGTTTCGCAGGTGACCGTCATGGGAGGAGTCCTTCGTCAATATCAGGTGATCACTTCTCCCGAACGCTTGGCGGCGGCTGGAGTGACTTTGGAGCAATTGACGGCGGCGGCAGAGCGATCCAATGGGATTGCAGGGGGTGGCGTCATGGAACGACAGCAGGAGGAGTCGCTGATTCGGATCCGTGCCCAGAGTGTCTCTCTCGAAGAGATCGCTCAGACCCCGGTCGTCTGGCGCCAAGAGAGAGCTTTGCGCATTCAGGACGTCGCCGATGTCCGATTTGGAGGACCGGTTCGACGCGGCGATGGTGGGGTGAGAACGCGAGGGCCCGATGGTGTGATCGGCGGCGATGCGGTGATCCTAGCAGTCCAGAAACAGCCCGGTGCCAATACGCTGCAATTGACCCCCCGCATCGATGCCGCTCTCAATTCCCTGCAAAAAGAACTGCCGCTCGACGTGACCATTGAGAAACACCTGTTTCGCCAGGCGGATTTCATCCAATCAGCGATCGACAATGTCGTTGAAGCGATCCGAGATGGCGCGGTCTGGGTTGCCGTCATCCTCCTGCTTTTTCTGGCGAATTTACGAACTAGCTTTATCACGCTAACCGCGATTCCCCTTTCAGTGCTCACCACCATCCTTGTTTTCGATTACTTGGGCCTGACGATCAACACGATGACGTTGGGTGGGATTGCGGTGGCGATCGGCGAACTGGTTGATGATGCGATTGTGGATATCGAAAACATCTTTCGCCGTTTGAAAGAGAATCGCCAAAGCAGTCAGCCCAAGCCATCCACGCAGGTGGTCTTGGAGGCTTCCAGCGAAGTGCGGAATTCGATCGTCTATGCCACCTTGATCGTCTGCTTGGTGGTGCTGCCACTGTTCGTCCTTTCCGGTTTGGAAGGTCGAATGTTTGCACCTCTGGCGCTCGCCTATGTCGTTTCCCTATTCGCTTCGCTGGTCGTCTCTCTGACCGTCACCCCGGCTCTTGCTTCCGTACTGCTCCCCTCGGCGGCATTTCTGAATCGTCCCAAAGACTCACTGTTTGTGCAGTGGCTGAAGTGGGTCGACGAAAAGGTGGTTCGATGGTCCCTTCGGCACCCTCGCAAAATCCTGATCGCCGCTGCCCTTCTTGCCTTCGGTTCCAAATTCCTAGTTCTAGCGATGGGGTCGGAGTTTCTGCCAACCTTTCAGGAAGGAACCTTGACGGTCAATGTGCAGACGCGACCAGGAACCAGTCTGGAGGAGAGCAAGCGAATCGCAGAGCGAACCGAGGCGCTGCTTTGGGAAGTTCCCGAAATCGCATCGATCGCCAGAAGGACGGGACGCGCCGAACAGGATGAGCATGCCGAAGGAGTCAATGCATCGGAGTTGGAAGTGCGTTTGGTGCCACACCAAACGCCAAAGCCAGGCTGGGGGGCGGCGGTTCTGAGGGCTATTCCAGGGCTTCATCATTTGGGGGTTCAAACAACGGGCAGGCCGCACGGCCAAGTGATGGAGGATGTAAGAGACCGCGTTGCGTATCTTCCCAATGTCGCGATGAACGTGGGGCAACCGATCAGCCATCGCCTGGATCACGTGATGAGCGGTGTTCGGGCCCAGATCGCCATCAAGGTGTTTGGTGAGGATCTTCGGGAGATGATCGCCGCTGCGCACGATATCGAGCATGAGGTGGCGGAGGTGCCAGGAGTGGTCGATCTTCAGGTGGAGCCACAGGAAAACGTCAAGCAAGTTCGGTTGGAGATCGATCGGCAGGCCGCAGCGGAGTATGGTCTGACCCCAGGCGAGGTAGCAAGGCTCCTGGAAACCGCCTACCGAGGCAGGAAAGTGTCGACCATTCTCGATGGCGATCGCTTCTTTGATCTGGTCGTTTGGTACGACGAAGCGTCCAGAAGTGACCGGGAGGTCATTGGGCAGACCATTCTCGATACTCCCTCCGGTCGGAAAGTCGCTCTCTCGCAGGTCGCTCGTGTCCTCGATGCTCGTGGGCCCAACGTCGTCCATCACGAGAATATGGAACGACGTGTCGTCGTCAGTTGCAACGTCCAAGGCCGTGATCTTGGAAGCACCGTGGCACAAATTCGAGAGGCGATTGCGGAGGTGGAGAGCAATCTGAGCCGTGGGGCCGGGCCGATGCGAATCGAATTGGGTGGGCAATTCGAAGCGCAGCAAGAGGCAAATAGGATGCTATTCTGGCTGTTCTGGGCTGTGCTTCTGGGCGTGTTCCTCCTGCTTTGGAAATGCCTTTCTTCCTGGGTCGCATCGCTTTTAGTTCTGCTCATTCACATCCCCCTAGCTGCCCTCGGCTCCGTCGCTGCATTGCTCTGGATGAACCAGCCCTCCTCCGAAGCCCTCGCCGCTGCCCCTTGGTGGCGGTGGCCAGAAGTTTGGGCCTCCGCCACGACTCTCTCGGTCGCACACTGGGTTGGCTTCATCACACTGATCGGCATCGTCAGCCGCAACGGCATCATGATGATTGCCCACTACATCCACCTTCAACGCCATGAAGGGGAGTCGTTCAGCGACGAGATGATCGTGCGAGGAACGCTGGAACGGCTGACGCCAGTGCTGATGACGGCGCTCACGGCGATCCTTGGGTTAATCCCTCTGGCGCTCGGGACGGGGCAGACCGGCAAGGAGATTCTCCATCCCCTGGCGATCGTCGTCATCGGTGGTCTGATCGATGCGACGTTGATGGACCAGGTTGTCACTCCCGCCGCGTTCAAACTCTTCGGCCGGCATGTCTACCGTAATCGCTCGGAATCGGAAGCAACCTGAGCGGGATGCAGGTTGGATCATCGATCGAATCCTATCTTTTTCCGATAACGTTTGGACTTCACCAAACCGTCATTGGTCGGGCCCTTGCAGTAGGGACTGCTCCCCAGACAAGCTCCATTTCGGCCTTTTCTGCATCAATCCAGCAACTGCAGCCTTTGGAGAAGCTGTGAGGATGCTCCCGTAACAAAAAGGATCTTTTTCTGGGAATTCCGACGACGGTGAACCGCTGTCTTGTCTAATGCACCGCGGCCTCAAGGGGGGGACTTCTCGAAACTGCTACGTGGGAAATGGTTGATGGAACTCAAAGCGCGTGGCAAAGGTAATTTCGCAGCTCTGTGCCTAGCCTATGGATCAGGACGAACGATTTTCAGCGTCACCCCTTTTCTGATCGCTATGGCCTGTCGGCTGGCGATACCGCAGCCGTTTCATTGGCTTGAAGTCCTCGCGATGCTCGTCTTTTTTCTACTATGGCCTGCCATAGAATTGGCGGTGCATCGCGTCATGCACGAATGGACGTGGACCGCTACCTACCGACGACACAAACATCATCACGCCCACCCCAACTCGCTGGAGGTTTTTGGAACCTATTTGTTTTACAACCTGGTGCCACTTCCCTGGGTCTTTCTGGGTTGGGCGACCGCGGAGTCGATCTGCATCGCATTTCTATTTGCCATCATGGTCTATGAGTTTGTTCATTTTTCTGTCCATTATCCCTACCGACCGATCACTCGTTGGGGACGAAGAGTCCGCGAAAACCATCTTCTCCACCATCGCAACCCCGCCGAACGACTTGGCGTGGTCTTTCCGTCATGGCAGGAGACGCCGGTCGATGGAAAACCATAAGCGACGAGAGATCGATGCTTCCAAAGGCGGTAGTCCGACTCGGGTTTGCTCGAACCGCCGCATGCATCCGGCTGTTCCTGCTGAGTCAAGGCTTGGGTTCCTGCCGCGTGACGATTGGAACATACCCCACCTCCAGTCCGGCCGGTGGCGTCACGATCACAGCTGGATCGAGATCTGCAAGCTGTCCGCTATCGGGAGGCGCCAAGTACTCGCGATCGCGGGTCCAGTGGCGATGCAACAACTCGACACGCCGCTGCATCTCCTCCCGCTCCGAATCGGTAAGATCGGCGTGGAAGAGCGCCGGCTGGTCGGCAAATCGGTACCAGGAATAGGTTACCACGCTGCCATCACCAAGCGTCTGGGTGAAGGGGCCAGCCACGGGCCCAGGTTTTCTCCAGCTGCTGTCAGAATCGTCGGGGGTCTCATACGTTTTCGGCGGATCCTCCTGAGCGCGTCGGAATCGAAACTCGCCAAGGCCGGTCTCTTGAGGCACTTCAGCGGCAGCTACAGGGATCCATAAAGGCTTTTCTTGATCGTCCTTTCCCAGCCGGAAGAACTCCGGTAGGACGATCAGAGTTCCTGCGTCACTTTCCACCCGCTGGGTCGCTTCAGGGCTCCATCGATAACCGAAGGTGTTTGGGCTGGGAGCAAAAGGAGTCGCGAAACGGGGCCATGCCACCGGCTGCTTGTCTTCTTTTTTGGTTCCATCGGCATAGATCTTCCACGTCGCACCGCCGCGGCCCGGGAAGGAATGCAGCACTTGGCCCACTTCATCCACCCGACCAGTGGCTACGTCACCGCCGGCGAACCACGCTTCCACGCGATCCCAAAGCGCCTGCCGATCGTACGAGGTGATGCGGTGCACCAGAGAGGAGCTTCCCTCTTCATTGCAGGGGAACTGAGTTGGCGTGATCCTCGCGTAGGTCACCCCCTTGGAATCGGTCGCAATCGCGCACGGAATATGCTGCGTCTCCATCTGCAAGGCGCGATTCGGATTGGAGGGGCGGCTGTCGAGCAGTCGACCGGCAAGTCGTGGATCCTTGACGGCATGCTGCGACCAAAAGAAGGGAGTGAAGAAGGTAACCGGCCCTTTGAAGTTTCCGGTGTTGAGAAAGAGAGTCCAGCATTGATTGCCGGTGGGAACGGACTCCCCGCTAGTTTTTTCCTTTGCGTCGGTTAGTGGAAGAGGCATGTAGCCATAGCCGAACCACTGGCCTCGGGTCCCCTGCTTGAGATTCAATCCGTCCGGAGGCCACAGCACCCAGGGACTCAGCTGCGCGACGGCGTACTTGCCACTGGGGTTCTTCCAGTCCCTCCCCTTCCCTGCCCCGGGACCATTTGCCCATTCGGCGAAGTTGGGAGCCACACCTCCCATGATGAACTTCGGCGTCTCGGTGGCGTACTCGGTATCGCGCCACCACCCCAGACCCCCTTCGATATCCGAGTACATCTTCTCCAGCGGTTCGCCAATCGGCTGCGCGAACATCCAGGTGCCCGGTAATCCCGACTGGAATCGCTGGCCTGGATACTGCTTGAGCAGTGGCCACGCGGCGATGTACATCGAAAATCCAGCTCCATACGAATCTGGCACTTTTTCGTTGGGTACCAGCAGGTAGCCGGCCATTTCCCCCTGCTGGATGTTTTGAGCGTTCAGAGGGGAGAGCCGCAACAGAAGGATCGCTGCAAAAAACCAGCGGAAGCAATCGAACATGAAATCGCTTTCGGGGAAGTTGGTGGTCGGTCGGAATCCTTTCAGGATAGACGATTCCGCGACATCGGGCGCATGCAGGGCACCATCAAAACCGATCGATCGGATCAGCGATGTAGGAAATCTTAGTGATTCCGAATCACCACCTGCGATACACACCAGCTGCTGCGGTCGCCGTTGGTCGATCAGCTACTTGGGGGCTGGATTCGAAGAGTCGGCACGCGTCTTATCTGCGAAAAAATCCCAAACACGTTCGGCTCCTGAGAACGCGCGGATGGGTTGGTTGCCGTCGCGGCGAGCTCGTGCTCCCGGCCAGCCGTGCCCACCCGCCGAATCGACGACCACTTCGGTTACGGCCCCGCCTTCCGTCGCTTCGTAGCGCCGAGTCGTCACCGTGCCATCGACGGAAACCAAAGGCTCGGCCTGAGATGCGTTCGCAGAAATCCAGAACTTGGCCACCTCCTCGATCGACTTGAATGGGGCCTGCTGACCGCGCCGAACTATCGGATTGCGGCTCATTCCCCCCTCGATCGGCACCTCTTCATCCTTCGCGCCGTTGATGATCAGGATCGGCAGTGGGGTGGCGGGTTTGGTATCGAAGGAGAACATCGAGGCGACGACCGGGGCGATGGCGGCCAGCTTTTGAGGACGCTGGACGGCATAGACGTAGGTCATCATGCCACCATTGGACCCTCCGGTCATGTAGATGCGATTGGGGTCTGCGCCATGCTGGTCGATCAGCCGATCGATCAGTTGATCGAAATAGGCGATATCGTCGGCACCTTGCACCATACGCCGCATCAGGTAGCCAGTATTCCACGCATGGCGGCCACCGCCGAAATCGGTTCCTTCGGCATAAACAACCATAAAGCCCTTCGCTTTGGCGACAGGGTCAAAACCGGAATTGGCCTGCATGACCGCTGCACTTCCCATCCCTCCGTGAAGCACCAGCACTGCGGGTCGCTTGCTGCCATCGGTTGGAGCATGGACCACAACCGCACGGCGATTTTTCCCTTTCACCTCCAGTTGAATCTCCAAGTCCGACTTGCGACTAGGAGGGGATGGGGCAGTCTGCTGCCCCGCCTGGAAGGCCGAACGATAAAACTCCCAATTCGAATCCCCCAGGGCGTCGAGCGTTTTCATTGGATTGTGATCGATGCCCGGAAGGACTTGCCAGCGATGAGGGACCGACAGCTTTTCTAGGTGCTGATGAAAGCTCTCATTGGCAGCGAACGTTTCATCTTGATCGCCGCAAACCAATCGGATTCGAGATCCTTTCGCCAGTTGGGCGGCGTTCTCTTCGGCCAGCCGTCGAGGGCTGACGAGAGTGAAATAGTCCGGATCTCCCCCGTACACCTGCTGCAGCACCTCAGCGGCTCGTCGCTGTCCAGCGCGTGGCGCGTCCATGAGATTGGTCTGTAGCGGACCTCCTCCCATGATCGAGACCGTGGCGAAGAGCTCGGGATACTTGAACCCCAGTCGCGCCGCACCATAGCCTCCCATGCTGTAGCCATCCAGCAGCCTCCCATCGCGATTGGCCACGGTGCGATAGGTGGCATCGATATGGGGCAGCAGCTCTCGGATCACCAACGTCTCCAGAGGTGCCGATCCATCTTTCCAGTCGACATACATTCCGTTGGGCAGTCCATTCACGAAGACGACGAGGCATGGCGGGGTTTTTCCAGCCTCGATCGCCGCATCGAAGTGCGCTGCCACCCTGGGTATCCCCGACAAGCCACCTCCTGACCCGTGCAGCCAGTAGACCACCGGAAATCGCTGAGCTGGCTGCTGTTGATAGACCTTGGGTCGGTAGAGATGGTAACTGATTTTCCTTTTCGCAACCTCGCTTTCCATCGTATGGAACGATACCCGCGGCGCCTCCACGGCGTTAGTGACCCAGAGGAGTTCGGCAGCATCGGTTGCTGGCGGCTGGGGCGATCTGGCGGGCGCGATCGAACATTCTGGCATGAGGAGCACGATTGGGAAAAATAGAGCGGTAAGGCATCTCGTGACATCACCTCTCATAATCTCAGGCTCCCTGGAATGTTTGACTGTCGTTGGACGATAGGTTGGGTTGCAGCGACGGCAGAGAAATCCGAAAGCGATATTGCCAGCTGTCCGAAACTTCGAGCGTAGAATCCCGCGTTTATTGAGGACTCAGGCATGGTGGCAGCGCCTCTTGTAGCGACGCGGTTACTTCCGCTGAAGCTTGCCTTGGCTGCCGATCCAATCCGACGAGGCTTTACCATCGAGCCACGCTTTTGCATCGGCATCCTTTTTAAGGAATGCATCGAGGAAAGCGAGACTAAGCGTCTTGGTGAGGACGGGTGCATCAGCACCACCACGAAGACCGCGAAGTCTTCCACCGAAGGCGACATGGTTTGCTCCTTCAATGACCAGCAGGTACTTATCTCCCGGAGGACTCCGCTCGAAGGGAACCATCTTCGTCTGGAAATCCCCCATTCTCTCCCCAGGCCGTTCGGGCGCCGATCGATCGCGCGTTCCGGTGATATGCAGCGCAGGGACCTTCGCTTCGCTCCAGCTTTCCGAAGTCAAACCGAAATTCCCGCTTTCACCCTGCGCTGAAATCGGCACAACGCACTTGACCCTCCGGTCTGAAAGGTTTGTCAGTTGGTCATCGACCATCGTCTTCACGCCACCATGACACTGAGCCACATAGGCACCGAAGGAATGGCCAGCGACGGCGATGGCATCTCGATTCAGTTTGCCTTTCAGATCAGGTACTTGAGATTCCAGTTGATCGAGCGAATCGAGGATGCTGGTGATGTCTTGGACGCGACCGATTCTGCCGCCTCCGATCAGTGCACCAAGCGTTCCGCCGGCGGCGCGACGCTGCGAGGATTGCCCCCGACTGTCGCCACCACGTGCATCGGTATGATTGGGATGGATCACGATGTAGCCGTGGCTTGCCCAGTGATCGCTGGCGATTCCAAAGGCCTCCTTGTTGGCGAGTGCTCCATGGCTGAAGACGACGATCGGAAAGGGGCCCTCCCCATCGGGATAGCGCACCAGCACATCGAGTGTCTTATCTCGCGAATCATCCTTCAACTGGACACTGGATGCCAGGAGAACACTGCGGGTGCCTCGTTCCGCATACTTGGGACTTTGGGCCATGAGCTGGCTGCAAAGGATGATCCCGATCAGGCCACTGAGGAGATGGTGAGTCATGGTGAGCATGTTCCCTCCGTACGGATACGATTCGTTTGCACTCCCGGTCCGCATTCCCGTCGTCGCGTCGGCTCTCCATTGAGACGGGGTATCGACAAAAAAAGTCCCATTCAGGAATTCCGTCGGTCAGTTAGTTCCTCGGCTCTTTGCACTATTGGGTCGCTCTTAGGCGGAATCAGGGATCCTGGGATCGCGGCGCATTCCTTCGCCGTTGGACATCGATTCGAAACTCGTCCCATGTCACCCAGCCATTTCCGTCGGTGTCGATTTCTTGAAACCTTTCTGGCTGCGGCGACTCCTCCCGAGTCAGCTTGCCGTCACCATCCTTGTCGGCATTGCGGAAGGACTGTTCGGCCCGCGGCATGCGCTGCCGCGGCCGGCGATTTGGGTTGGGCGGGTTGGGATTGCCTCCTTGGGGCGCATTCCTCTGTTCCTGTCGTCCCCATCTTGGTGGTTGAGCTCCCTCGGCCCAGGAAGCAAATGCACTCTGGAGTTCCTTCAGCTTCTCGGGATGGTTTGCAGCCAGATTGTTCGCTTCGCTGAGATCCTCGTGCAGGTCAAACAGCATTGTCCCACCCTGTTGCGGCAGGTGCAGAAGTTTCCAATGACCGCTGCGCACTGCGTAGCTGCCGCCAGCCCGCCAGAAAAGATTCTCATGCGGTGAGCCATCTAGTTGGCCAGTGATAAACGGTAGCAGATTCACACCATCCAGCCCCCTGCTGGAATCTTCTGCAGCGCCGGCTTTGGAGGTACGGGGTATGGGGGCACCCACTGACGATGCGGACTGTCGCGCATCCTCCGTCAGCAGTCCGGCGGCTGCAAGCGCGGTGGCATGGCAATCAAAGCCCATGACCGGATGGTGATAGATCTGCCCTGCAGGAATGCGTCCCTTCCACTGCATGACGAAGGGAACGCGGATCCCTCCCTCAAAGAGTTGCCCCTTGAAGCCGCGAAGAGGATCGTTTCGCGAGGTAATCAGCTGTGTTGGCCCGCCATTGTCGCTGTAAAAGAAGACCAGTGTGTTCTCCTCTTCTCCCAGCTCCTTCACCTTCTCCATCACGCGACCGATGGCCACGTCGAGTGCGGTTAGCATCCCCGCAAACGTCTTTCGTTTGCCCTGGAGCTCTGGGAATCGACTCTCGTAGGGATTGGCATCCATCGGGGAATGCACTGCATTGAACGCTAGATAGAGAAAGAACGGTTTGTCCTTGCTACGCTCGATAAAATTCACTGCCTCATCGGCAAATTGATCGGTCAAATACTTTTCCGGCTGCGTTGGTTGACCATTCCGTACGATCCGATTCCCAGCTGGTCCCAATGGCCGGTAGGAATGAGCCCCTCCCAGGAATCCGTAGTGGTAGTCAAATCCTCGCTGGTCTGGACGCATACCATCTTGAAAGCCGATATGCCATTTACCGACCATGCCGGTGGCATAGCCGGCTTGTTGGAGTTTTTCCGGGAGCGATGGGATATTGCGAGGGAGTCCGAATTCCGGGTTGGCGGATGCTTCCGGGCCCGGGTTGAATTCGAAACCAAATCGATGCTGATACATGCCGCTCATCAAGGCCGCCCTCGTGGGAGCGCAGACGCAATGGCCCGCATAGCCATCGGTGAATCGGACTCCGTTGTGGGCAATAGCGTCGATACTTGGCGTCGGTATGTCTTTGCAACCATTGACGCCGATCTCTGCGTACCCGAGATCATCCGCCAGAAGGAGGATGATATTGGGTCGGTCTGCCGCGACTGCAGGTCTAGGTACCGATTGGATAAAACAAAAGATCAAGGTGAGGAAAACCATCAGGGATCGCGCCGCCAGGAGATTCGGGATCGACGGTAAATGAAACATTTCTTGCATCCTGACGTTGGCAGCGAATTTGAAAAAAAGAGGGTGTCGACTAGGAGGCTCTCGATGGACACGCTGTTCCATCGGAATCCTCAACTCCCAGTCGCTTATCCTACCGAATCGTCAGTTAGGGCTGGGGCGACTGAAGTATCTCTGGCAATTTCTGAAGCTCCTGCCGACTCAATTCCCCATCTCCGTCGGTATCTAGTCGATCGAAGAGCGTCGACGATGCGGCAGCATTATCTGGATACTTTGCACGTACTTCGGCCCGTGTCACGGCGCCATCCCTATCGGTATCCAGTTGTCGAAAGAGGGCAGCGTTCGCTCGGTTCGATTCCGAATTCGATCCTCCTAAGAAATTTCGAAAGGCACCACGTAGTCGATTGCGTGGCGAAAGCGGGTTTGGATCGCCTGGCTTGGCACCCGGGACCACATACTCGACATACCCCAAATGCATTTCCTCGTAGGTTTGAGGTCCCCAGCGGACTTCTCTGGATGGGTCGGGATTGGCCGGATTGTCGTTGCTGTTGTCATACCATGCGGTGAACTGCAGTGTGTCACCCGCACGGGCAGAGACCGGTTCCGCAAAGCGATAAAGTAGCTGCCAGTTGAAGTCGTATCGGGGGACATCCAGGAGCGTTTGGGATTGGCCGTTGGAGATCAATTCGTAACGAGCTGCCTTGCCTCGTAGGTGCATATGGGGAAGGAAAGCGAGTATCTCGACATCGGCAGGAAGATTTCGGATCGTTCCAACCACCGGATGATTGGCGGCGCCGGGCGGAATCCGAAATCCACGATTCACTATCCCTGCGACGCGTACTTCGTGTTGTGGTTCCCTCTTGGCAAAGACCAACCCGATGCGCGTACGGTCCTCAGTGGCCGTTCCGTTGGGTGTGTAGTGCATCTGAAAACGGAGCCTTGCCCCTTTTGGAATTCGTTTGGCATATCCCTCCGGGTAGATCAGAGTGCTGTTGCCGGGGACATACACACCCCAGTAACCTCCCCTTTCATCTGCTGCATCATCGAGAGTTTCCTCCGCTTCTTTGGCACTCTGGACAAAGACCAGCACATGGTGCACGACGGACGGATTGCCAGGCTGCACTTCGATTGCCTGGACCCACCGATCCTCCTCCAGCTGGGTTTCCACGACAATATTTTGGTATGGCATGGTACCGGTTGCCTTCACCGGGAATGGCTTGGCGAATTGGAATACAGCATCCGGCTTTCCAATCAGCCAGCCATCTGTGAAGCTCTTCTGGGCAGGAGATTGACTGGGATCGCCAGCGGGCATTCCTTGGTCAACCCAATCCAGCAACTGCTTCTTTTCGGAGCTGGAAAGCGAACGGTCGTTGATCCAGGGGGAAACGCTATGGGACTTGTCGGTTGCAGCGAACCAAGGTGGCATAGCGCCACGATCAACTACTTCGCGAACCATTGCTGCATGCGCGACCGCATCGTCGTAGGAATCAAGCCGGAAGGGCCCCACGCCTCCTGCGCGATGGCATTCGATGCAGTGCCGCTGAAGGAGCCTCGCGATTTGGTTGTGGTAGGTTACCTCCGAGTTGGTTGGGGGTGCCTTTGAGTGATCCAGCCTGCAACCGGGGGCCAGGGTCGCCGAGATATGAATCGTGCGATGATCCAGCGTGGCTTCCAACGCGTTCCGGAGATAGGTCGATCGAGGTGCATCGATGGAATAGCCTAACCCATATTGGTCGTCGATCGCCCCGTGATAGAGAATCGTGTGAGATCGATCCAGCAGAAAGACATCGGTTGTGCTGGTCGCTCCGAGATGGGTCGCCAGAGCCGAATCCCGATCGATAAGGTACTGGATCTCTGATCCGAATCGCCCCACCGCCTCTTTCATCTGCGCTGGTGAATCGGTGGCGATGCAGTTGACCAGAACAAAGCCAACGCCGTGGGATGAGAACTCCTGATGCAGTGCCACCAGTGTCGGCAGGTACTTTCTACTGATCGGGCAACTGGTGCTGGTGAAGGCGATGATCGTCCACTGGCTGTCAGAGACTTCATGAAGTTTTTTTGCTGCTCCCTGGAGGTCGACCAATTCGATGTCCTGAACAAACTTGCCGATTCCATGCTCCCCAGGACTCAAAAGTCTGGGGCCCTCGCGCACGGGGACGTCTGTCGGTTCGGAAGGCTCTGGAGCTTTCGCTTCTTCCTTCGGTGCGATTTGAGTTGTGTCACCACCCATCCGCCCTCGAAGCCGCGACCTACCAGCTGTCTGTCTTGCTTCCTCCAGAGTGATATCACCGCTGCCATCGGCATCAAAAATCCAAAAAAGAGCCGCTTGAGGTAATTCGTCCGTTGTCACCATGCCGTCGCGATTGGCATCCAGTTGCTGGAAGCGTTTTTCTATCTCCTCTTGCGCTTCGGCTTTACTGGCAAGTAGCAGGCCAAGAACCATTGCCATCCCGAAGAGATTCCCAATCGACGGAATGATTCGGATGTACACAGTCCGCCCCGAGGGCCCTGGATTGGGGTGCGGCTTGCGTCGTAAAGCAGAACTCATCTCTGGATCCTCTCAAAGCTTCGTTCATCTTACTCGAGGAGGGGCAACCTACTTCGCTGATAGGCTTTCGTTGCCAAAGACCATCGTCTTAGGGTCTTTGGGTTCGTAGTTTGGCCATGTTGGAAGTCCAGAGCCATTGGGGTCTCCATCCCGCATGAAGTGGATCCAGTACCCCATCATCGCGTGGCTGATTTTCCTCCCCTGCTCGGACTCCTCCACCGGTTGGGAATCATCTTCGCGATCACCTGCACCCGGACGGTTTCCGCCGCCTCGGCGCAACCGAGCCGCATTTCCAGCAGCCTGTTCGTTTCGAAACCCGTACTGTGCGGCGATCGATTGGCCGATGGTGCCGAAGGAGTAGGCAACACTTTCGCCATGCATTGCAGCAATGCGGCTGGAGCGGGCTTGAGGAGGGACGAAAGTCAATTGAAACATCCAGACCTGCTGTCCGGCCCGGACCATCTCATCCGCAAGCTTGCGCTGAAACCCGAAGGCGCCACCAGTCGCCACTTCATCCCCGAACTGTCTCGCTCCCGATTCTCCGTTGGCCGAGCCAATCAAGACGGGGACCCATGCCTGTTTCCCTCGCGAGAACGATTCCTCGGGCGAACTCGTTACCAGCCGGCCATCGATAATCGGTTTGACTGGGAGATTCAATTCTCGAATCGACCCAACACCAACCGCTAACTGCTCCGCCGAGGCTCGCCGCAATTGCTCGAAATTCGACGGGTCGTCCATTCCTAAAGATTTAGCCAGTCTGATCCCCGCTGCTTCTGCTTCGGTAAGAGTCTGAATGTTGCGGATGCCACCGCTGCTATGGAGGATCGCTTTGTGAAACAATCCCTGAGCCTGTGGGATACCCATCAAGAACAGGCAACTGGTTCCGCCAGCAGACGATCCAGAGATGGTGACATTGCCCGGATCTCCACCGAATGCAGCGATATTCTCTTTGGTCCACCGGAGGGCGGCGATCATATCCAGGAGGCAGTAGTTCCCAAGCGGCTCGTCGGGTTTGCTCTCCGCTGTCAGGGCTGGATGGGCGAAGAGCCCAAGTGAGCCCAGCCGATAATTGATCGTCACGACAACCACTCCTCGCTTGGCCAGTTCGCGGCCATCGTATCGGGGCTGAGCCCCAGATCCTTGAAGAAAGGCGCCGCCGTGAATCCAGAAGAGTACCGGGAGTTTGGACTGGGCTGTCGCATCCACAGGGGTCCAGATATTGAGAAAGAGGCAGTCCTCGCTCTGCTGGCTACGGGGCGTGAAGGCTTCGCCCTGAAGAGCCGCCGCGCCGAAATCGATCGCTTGGCGGACGCCCTCCCAAGACGCCGGTGGTCCTGGAGCATGCCATCGTCTATCGCCGATTGGGGAGGATGCATAGGGAATCCCTCGAAAAATTCTTACTCCTTCCCGTTGCTCGCCCTGCACTTGCCCCTCTGTGATCCGGACGGGGTCTGTCCTGATGACTCCAGCATCTCCTCGGCGGCTTTGTGATTGTTGATCCGTCGGCTTTTCGGACTGACGCGGGGATCGCTTGCCACCGGGAAGCATTCGGTCTCCTGCGCGGCCAGGGCGGTTTTCATCTGGCATCGCCGCACCGGACTGTCTGCTCTTTCCCCTGCGGCCCATCTGGTTCTTTAGTTCACTGAAGCCGGCATACTCCGACTGCGTCAGTGCGCCATCCTGATCGGTATCCAGCCGATCAAATAATCGATCGGCAAGTTCCGGTCGGCTGGCAAAGGCAGAAGACTTCCCAAATTGACGAGCGAAGTCGGCTCGCAATATTTTATCCGCATCGCCCGCAAGCGAATGGAAGTCTGCACGACCCTGGCCTCGATCGCGGGATAGCTTCTTGTCGGGACGTTCTTCAGTTGGAGGCTCATCAGGTCCGGTTAGGGGCTCTCCATCCGACTGAAGATCCTCCTCGGGAGCGTTGGGCGATGTTGCTTCGCTTTCCAGATCCTGGCGAGCAAACTGGTTTGCGAAAAACTGGATGATTGTCTGCCGCGCTATCTGTTCTTCGGCGGCTTCTTCGGGACTCTTTTGACCGCGAAGGTCGCGAGCGGCGCTGACAGTGCGAGCCCAGTAGAAACCGTGGGGGCTTTTGTCGGCACTGTAGACCTGGACTTGCTTGTTTGACGCCTGCATCTTCCGAATCATCGGCTCGATCAGCGCGTGCGGGGCCTGATCATCCCCGCGACTGGTGACGAACAGGGTTGGGATGACAATCTTATCCGCATTCGCCTCGATCGAATGCTCGGCGATAAACGCCATCGCCTGCTGTTTGGTCATACCGCGACCCTGTTGCATGCCATTGAAGATTCGCTTGCCATTGAGCAGCAGGTCCTCCCTCGCATTGGCGGGGACCAGGGAGAGTGGCGGTGTGTTTGGATCACCGGTCATGTAGACCACCGGATCGGTCATCCAAGGGGAGCCCACCGCCACGCAGAGAAATTCATCTCCCATTTCTTCGGCGGCGACCAGTGCCAGATGTCCGCCGTGGCTGCCTCCGACCACCCCGACGCGACGGGGATCGATTTTCGGTAGCGTTTTGGCGAACCGTATCCCCGCGACAACATCGTCCTGCTCCATCCCAAAAAGAGCCCCATTTCCGGCGCGATAGCTGATCGCCAGGATGGCCCAGGGGTGTTCGTTGAAAGCGGAAATCGTCGGCGATAGATTGTTTGGCGCGGCCATGGTGCGGAGGTAGCCGAAGTCGCGATTCCCTTGACCGCCATGGATCGTTACCAAAACAGGAAAAGGGCCATTTCCCGCTGGCATCGATAGGACGCAAGGGATCATCTTTCCATCGCTGGAGGGATACTCTGTCTCGGTGACGACGCGATTGCCGATGGTTTCTGGTTTGCCAGATGGCGTCCTCGCACCCGGCCTATCTTGCATCTGCCTCATCTTCTCGCGAACCTTCCGCCGTTCGCCATCATCGATCTGACCATCGCCATTGGCATCGAAGCGTTGCAGCAAGGAGGGATTGGGAGTGCCAGAGCCTTCTCCTGATTTTTGAGCCAAAACGACTGGTAGCGAATAGTGGAGTATCGTGACCAGGAAGATCGTTGGAATAGCGGTGCGCACTGCGAAGCCCTTTCCGTTGAATTTCATCGAGGCCATTGGGAGCCCCTCAGCTTTCCAAGAAATTCCCTCAATAAATCTGCGCGATCGCCGCGAGGGGATCGGTGGTCGATGATCGGGGCATCGGACCTCAGGTACGATTGAAGGTCGTAGAGGTTGTTTGCAGCAAGTTTCGTTTCGATCCAATCGAAATGAACGATCGCGACGACACGTCCATCCCTAATCCGCTCCATCGATACGCTCCGTACCATCGAAGATTCGCGGTCGATCTCGATTTCGATCCTTCCATACTTCGGTCGCTGGGTCTCAGGACGCACGGTCGCATCGATCATCTCTACTTTTCGATCTTGTTTTCGGTAGGTCAGATCGTAATCGCGCAGCAGGGTTTGAAGCAGAGTTGGAAGGTCCAGGGTGCGAAGGTCACATAGCTCTTCCAGAGATTCGGGGACCTCTCGCGATTTAAAAACCGCTGCCGATTCTCCGTCGATGGTGAACCAGACGGTCCCTGAAGCGTCGCGGCCCCAGGCAAGTCTTTCCTCGGAATGCTCAAACTGCTGAACGAATTGGTTGCCTCGCACCCAGAGGTTGGATGAGTTTCGATCGTTTCGCGATCGGAGTATCTGCAAACGCGATCCATTTCGGTTGCCGATGTGAACCCGATAGTGTCTGTCAGCGAGCGGTTGGCAGGTTTCCAGCGCCTTCTGCACGCGAGAGTTGGCTGATGCGGATGCACTCCTCGGCATCGCGATGGTCAGTGCTGCAAGGCAAAAGGCCGTGACGATGGCTGCCGCTAGTAGCGAACGCACATGCCAGCGTTTGCCTGGATCGATCTGTGCTGTTAGGGATTTGGTGGAATGCAGGTCGGTGATCGTCTTGCCAAGCCATTGATGTAAAAGGGCGCGATCGGCCATCCATCCGATCGCGCCTGGCGTTTCGGCAAGAAGTCCATGAAGCCCTTTCGCCTCGTCCTCTGAAAGATCTTCGTCCAGCCAACGATCGATGAGCTGCTTGAGATGTTCCGGCAAGGGATGCTGCATCACCGTTCCGCCTCACTTGCGAGTCTTCGTTGAATGCAATCGGCCAGCGCTTCTCGGATACGGAACAAGGTGACGCGAACAGACACGGGGGGCGAATGGACAGCTTCGGCAATCTGTTCGATCCCAAGCGCCTGGTGGTAACGCATGTGCAGCAGCGATCGCGACCGATCCGGCAGTTTTTCCATGCAGTGCTCCAGGGCTTCCAGGCGACTCGATCCATCATCCCGCTGATGGATCAGATGGTCTGCTAGGTGCTGAAGCAAAGTGTTGTCCAAAAGGGTTGGACGGCGATGCTGGGTGCGATAGAAATCGATGATGCGGGATTTGGTCAGCCATAGAGCCCAGGGGAGAAAAGGGCGAGTTGCGTCGTAGTCATCGAATCGCCTAGCCACCGTCAGCGCTACTTGCTGCAGAATGTCCTCACGATCGGCTGAGGAGCGGATCGCCGACGCGATGAAAGCGCGGACCGATGGTTCTGCCGACATCCAGCAGCGAGCCATCTGTTCGCGGATTTCCCTTTCTTTCTCGGTACTCATGCTGGGAATGCCGATCCAGAGCCCGCTACGTTACAAGGAAAAAATTATTTTCGTGCCGAACCTACCAAGTGGATTGGGGCTATGGTGATGGGACGGATTTTGTAGTCCAAACTAGGGTGCCATTGGGCAGCGAACAAAACGACTGCATTCGGGGGAAGTAGCTCCATCTTGTTGCGAGAATGTGTCGTTGTTGTCCGAAGATAGGATCTCATGCAGGCACTTAGTCGCGGAGATTTGGAAAAGTGAAGTTGGATCGTTCAGGCGATCGATCCGGGCCGGACGGGCCCAGACCCGTTCCAGCGAACTGGGGATGATGGATCATTGAACAGAGGGATTGGCGAGTGCTTTCCGAAGAGGGCAGTCGATGGCAGGTGGTTCACCACGGCGGTAGCGAATAAGCAGTTCTTTGGATCGTTCAGCCAGCATGCGACGGACCTCGCGGCGTTTTCCAGCGACTCGAGGAATCACCATCGTGTCGTAGGCAGTCGTCTGGTGCCGCATCCACGCAATCACCGCCGCTTCGGCTCTCTTTTCAACAGGGATGCGTTTGGTGCGAGCGACGGTGCCACTTCCCACCGGAGTCGCATGATCGGAAACGGCTTTGGCCAGTTGGCTGGCCAGACCGGCATGCCTGGAGTGAAACGACAAATACTGCACCACCGCTTCGGTAAAGTCCTCCACATAAAGCGATTGCGCCTTCTCTCGACGTCTGGCGTCTGCTTCCTTTTTCTTGGCAAACCCCTCTGTCGATCGTTCCGCCTCCAGCTCCTTGCGAATCCGATCGATCGCATCCGCAGGGGCCCAGACACCGCGTGAAAAGACCTTTCTGCCTCGCTTCTCCTGCACGACCCAATGGTCGCCCGACGCCTTGACCCGGCGCGTCAACGCCGCATCTCCCGGTGGTAGAAGCAACCACCCCTTGGGTACCGAATGCACTTTGCCGTCTTCGCTGCGCACCGTGCCATCGGCTGGCCCCGGTGAAAAAATGCCGCTCATCCATTCGTCCTTGCAGTCCGTGCTCTGATCGATCCTTGTTCTGCCAGCCGATTCCGCTGCGGGGGCTCTTCTACCCCCTCCAGCTCTCCCCATCCGGAGGCATTGTAGAGGATGGCGGGGTCCAGGGAGTTGCCGGTAGTCACCCCGAGCGATCGTGGGGATACGCGGATTCCTCGATACTCGGCGATCGGTTGGCTGCAAACGATGAGGTGATGCAAGCGGCTGAATGCAGAGGAGAGGGGAGCGACATGCATGCGATGGCAGCAAAGATCGTGGTGTGGCAATCGATCCTGGTGCTTTTCATCTCTTCTTTTGGTCTGGCTCAGGAGAAATCGATTGCAGACGCTCTAGGACACCCTTCGAAGTTCATGCGAGGCGATTTTGTCCAGGTGATCTATCAGTCCAGGTACCAGGGGGAGACTGAGGTCGTCGAGCCGATGGGGGAATTCGCCAAGATCGATGTTGCGGAATCCAACCGGGTGATCGAGCAGCTTTTGTCCCGAGACAAGGTGAAGCGAACTCAGGCGATGGAGCGGTTTCTGAAGGAAGCGAGCCGCATGACACCGCCTGTTTTCTTCGTCGCCGCCAAGGAGCTGCAGGAGTCGGGGGAGCCGGACGAGGCAGTGTATTGGCTAATCATTGGTCGATTGCGGGCAGCCAGCGATATTCTCAAGTGCCAAGATCCCTCGGTGCACCAAGCGATTGCCGTGCTGAATCACCAGTTTGGGATGCAGATCGAATCGCGTTTTCTACATTATCAAACCCTATCAAAGATCATCGATAGGGCATTCGCGTGGGAAAAAGACCAGCCCCGCCAATACGACGCTCGTTGGATCGCACTCTATGGGGCCGATGCCTACAGTCGATCCAAGGTGCGTTTCAAGGATCAGGCGGAATGGGCGATGATCAATGTCTCGATACGCCAGTCGACAAGAAAAGCGTTGATGGACTGGTTGGTAGCCTGTCGCGAAGTCGATCGCGATCAGAGTGGATGGCTGGATGAGGACGAAACGAGAATGCTGATTGAGCCTCCGGTGGCGGTACCACCGGAGGTGCGGATCAAATCGATGTGCGACGACATGCTGTTCGAAGATGTCACCAATGGTGCGGCTGGGGTTCGCATGATAGATCGAATCAACTTTCCGGAAGCGAGGAATCGGAGGGTGGTCGATATCGAAGTGTTGATTCCGCCGGGTGGGGAGCGGAATGCGGTCGAGCGATGGACGGTGACGCGCGAGGGTGGGGGGACTTGTTACTACACGGTGACGCTGGTTCCCGATGGCACGGGAGGCACGCGCATCGTGATGTCCACGCAGTGCCAGCCGATCCCGGAGAAATGACCGGTCCTGTGGTGGCAGGTGGCAGCCTGGAGTGAGGCTCAAAAGCCAAGCAGTTTCCCGAGCGCTGAAAAAAAGAAGCCAAAGGAACGTTCCAGCACCGACTTGTGTCCCGTTTCCAGGGCATGCTGTCGAAGTACGGTACCCTCCCCTTCAAAGCAATCGTCGAAAAGAGAGGAGACCCCTCGGTAATAGGGCCAGAACGTTTCCGTGCGATCGACCGAATAGGAAAGCTTGGTATCGAACCCGACAACCAACGATTGACTAATTCGCTGCCGATTGGGCGTTTCCACCTGAAAGCTATCCACCCCGCGCGGCGCGGCAACATAGAGACTGCCAGGGCCGCGGAAAATCAGGTAGCGGATCTGTCCGGTAAGCCAAGCATGGAGATGGAATAGACGCCACCGCGCCTCCGCCTGGATAGGACCGCGAATGGCGACAATGTGGCGGGGATGGAGAACTATTTCGGCTTGATCATCCAGAGCGATTTCCGCGATCTCGATTTCCGCTTGGGTGCTGGTTAGCGCGGTGCGGACCGGTTGGTCGGTGGGATTGGTGACTTTCGTGCATGGGACCATGCCCGATGCAAATGAAATGCCCACCGCCTTCCATTGCCACCAGGGGCTGGTCTCCTTGCTCGCACCGCCGTGCTGGCTGAGCCATGCCATGCGAGTCCAGAGGCTTTCCCCTGGAAGCAACCGGACATCGTAGGTTTTTTGCGCTTCCAAGCATTTGAGGGAAGTGGTGGGTATCCGGGCGAACTGAAGCGGTCGCTGTTGGCTGGCGACAGGTGCCACACCCCAGAACATCAAGGAAGAGTAGATGGCATTTCCGAAAAGGATTGGGATCAGCAGATAGAAAATCCATGGCTTGAATCCAGTCCATGCCGTCCGTAACTCGGCGAAAAACGATGACTCCATCCGCTGCATCGATTGGATGGTCTGTTCCAACTGGTGCCCGAGTTGCTTGAGCTGATTCTTCTGCGCGATCAACTCTTCTTGTTTGGTCAGCTTCTCTGAGGTGGTGGCGTCCAGTTGCTGGAAGAGGGCGTCGGAGCCAGATAAGGTGGTTTTGCCGACTTGGAGAGCATCCAGTTGGGATTGAATCGCCTTGCGTCTGGCGTCATGTCGGATCCGCTTCCAGATCGGTTCACTGGAAAGGATCCATCCTGGCTTCTGCTGATCCATGGTTGCAAGTTGGGATTCCAGTTCCGCCTTCTTCTTGAGGTAGACCGAATTGGCTGCTGCCACCACCGCATTGGCCTGCTGATCGATCGCCAGCCGCAGCTCTTTCTCTTTCTCTCCAAGCGATTTTTGGCGATCGGTCAGATCGGCAATGCTCTTGTTGAGCTGACTGATCTTCTCAAGGACGGTGGCTCGAGTGGTTTTCAAATCGTCCAGCTGATGCAACTCCTTCTCCGCCGACTCCACCACGCGCACCACTCGCGGATAAAGGACTTGCCTGGCGGCAAAAAGCGCAAAGAGAAACGCCAGCAGGGTGCTGCATCGGATCAGCCACGCAAAGGCTGGCTTAGAGATTTTCCATGCAACCAAAAAACCCATAAATGCAGCAGTCCCGAAATGCACCAAAACGAAGACACTGTCACAGCAGTCATCGAACTCGATAAGCCGCAAGGGTCAAGTATTTTCAGGGGGGTGATCTCCAGATCCCGCTCATTTTACCATTCCAAACGGGCATTTCCTGCGCGATCCTCTTTATCGGAAATGTGACCCAACCTCTTTTGATTCCGTTGCCCTTGGGGGCACCCTGCGTTTCCTGGGAACGGCGTCGTCGAAGCCACAGTCGGCAAAAGGCATGGGGGCCTTTTTCGATGGAACTCGACGGGGAGGGAAAGCGGCCATGCTGCCACCTTGCGGCCATCGCCGTTTCTGGCGTGTTCGATCGCTCCCTCCCATCGTTCTGTGGTTGCTGTTTTGACGGGCATGCGGCCAGCAAACGAAGGTGGTCGAGGCCGCCAGACGCATGGCGGTTTCCCCTAGCCAGAGGGGGGTAGTCGCATCGATGCAAAGCCTGACGCGATCGACAGCTTTGGGAATGCTGAATTTCGTTGAGCCTACAAAAGGAAGCGACTATCATCACGAAATAGATTTCAACTCTTCTTTACCCACCTCTGGAGTCATCTCTTTGCACGACTCAAGTGGTTCGATTTCCCGCTGGTTGGTGGATCGCACCAGGTCCTCTCAGACGGCTTCCGCTACGTTACTGTGGCAGCATTTTGGCGTTCGTTTGGTACGAATCGCTAGGCACCAACTTCGTTCGATCCGTGACCCTGGCTACGGTTCAGAGGATCTGGCACTGAGCACTTTCCAAGAGTTCCATCGCCGGATCTTGGAAGGGGGGTATCCCAACTTGACCGATCGCGATCAGTTGTGGCGGCTTCTGTTCACCATATCGCTCAACAAAGCGAGGAATTTTCGGCGGGCGATCTTGCGTCGCAAGCGCTATCGCTTGGGGCCGTGCTACGTACCTGTGGATCGTTCTTCCTCCAATCGAAGTCGCGATGCAGTGGATTCGCCTTCTGCGGTTGTCGCGGTGGTCGAAGAGTGTCATTGCCTGCTCCAACTGCTCGATGAAAGCGATCCTTCGGGGAGGTTGCGAGCCATTGCGATGCTGCGATTTGAGGGGGCCAGCAAGGCTCAGATCGCGAGAAATTTAGGCTCAACGCGTCGTACGATCGATGCTCGGATCCAGTGGATCCAGGCGATTTGGAACAGCCATCTGAATAAGCGATTGAGAGGCAATGACTTTTCGAGTTGATGGATTGGCTTCGCCTGAGTTCTACAGGCAACTGGTCGAAGCATGTGAGACGGTTGAGGAGGGAGCGCGTCGAGGCGAAGCGATCGACATCGAGGCGATGGTGACACGCTTTCCCGCCGCGTCTCGCAACTCGGTCCGCTCGGAATTGCAGGCGTTGCTGGCTGAGTTTCAATCGTCTGAAGTGGAAAAGAAGGCAGTCCCGTCGGATCTGCCGTATGGCGCATCGAGTGAATACCGCGTGCTGGAACCTCTGGCTCAAGGGGGCATGGGCCGCGTGCTGGTCGCTTGGGATGAGCATTTTTCTAGGCGTGTTGCGCTCAAGGAAATCCAACCGGACAGCGCGGACGACGCGAAGTTTCAGCAGCGGTTTCTTCAGGAGTCGATGATCACCGCTAGGCTGGAGCATCCCGGCGTTCTCCCTGTCTATTCGCGAGGCCGAAATGCAGAGGAGCGTCCCTTCTACACGATGCGTTTGTTGGAAGGTGGCAACACGCGAACCTTGCAGCAGTCGATCGAACAGTTGCACGACCAGACGCCCTGCCTTGAGGAACGCAACAACCAGAGACGACAATTGCTCCGTCGATTGATCGATGTCTGCAATACGGTAGCCTATGCCCACAGTCGGGGAGTTGCACATCGTGACCTGAAGCCTGCCAACATCTTGATAGGTCCCTTTGGGGAGACCGTGGTGGTCGACTGGGGACTAGCCAAGGTCTTCCACCAGCCCAGTGCATCAAACGTAGGTATTGAAAAGGAAAAAGCTGCGGATGCTGAATCCATCGGCAGCCCTATCTGGGATGTTTTTCCAACCAGTCAACCCAGCCACGGCGTCGGAACTCGAGGCTACGTAGCTCCAGAGGTATTCGGCGACGAACCGATCGACGATTGGCCAAGACTGGATGTCTTCGCGTTAGGAGTAATTCTTTATGGAGTCCTTACCGGTCGTGTGCCACGCCCGGAAGTCGAGCCACAAGCCAGCCTGGGATTGCAGCTGATCCGTCATCAATCCAATGACGATGCCGTCGATACCAGACGAGTACGAACTCCAAGAGAAATCGACCGATCGATTCCGAAGGCTCTGGAGGCGATTTGCTTGAAGGCGATGAGCCAGACTCCGAACGAGAGGTACGCCACACCGATCGAACTGTCCAACGACCTGGAAAGGTATCTCGCTAATCAGCCCGTCAGCGTTGTTGCCGAAAGCTGGCTGGACCACGTCTCGCGGTGGATGCATAACAACAGAAAGCTGACCGTTGCATCCCTTCTGCTGGGATCGATGTTGGCGGTGGCCTCCGGAGTGATCGCGTTTCAGCAAACCAGGTACAGCGCCAACGTGGCCCAAAAATCCCAGCAGTTGTCGACGATGCTGGCACGCGAATCGCAACTTCGACGCGAACAGGAACTGGCCAGCCTGCGGGCAGAACTCCAGGAATCGGTCGCCAGAAAAAGGGAGTCACTGGCGCTGCGCGCCCTTCAGTCTTACACCGACGCCATCTCCAGCAATGAAACGCTTCGCAACACAGAATCGCTTGCACCGGTCCGCCGTGAGTTGCTGGAGAAACCGCTTCAGTTTTTCGAGCAGATCCATCAGGAGGAGACGCTGGGGACGGAGCCGTCTTGGGAGTACTTGGATCAATTGGCAAGAACCTCTGAGGATCTTGCCAAATTGAGTTTCGAATACGGGGATCCAATCCAGTGTGCCCGTTGGGTCGATCGTTCGATTGAACGATTCCAGCAACTGGTGGAGATGGCCAAACATGACCTAAAGGAACGTCGTGATGACGATGTCCTTCAACGGAGGCTGGCGCTTTCTCAATTGTCGCTGGCAGGATGTTATCGACTACGAGCTACCTTGCAGATGCCGGTCGATAAGTCGAAGGCTGACGAATCTCTGAGGCTTGCTGAGAATCTGCTGGAAGGGGTTGAGGATTCGGTCAAGTGGAAGGAAAGGCTGCTGGAGGTTCGCTCCCTTGTCGCCTCGATCCGTGCCGTGCTGGCAGCGGAGTTGCGAGATGTCGAGCGGATGGCGCAGCGATTTGAACAGGCGGTCGCGGATCGGGCGGAGCTGTTGGAGTTGGCGAGGAGGGATGAAGGAAGTTCCACTCCCGAAGGGCTCCGGAAGATCGATCTGAGGGAGAGTGATTTGGAACTTCTCCTTCACGATCAGGCCCATGTCGGATTGGTCCTCCGGCATGGTGATATGGACCAGCATCTCAGTCAGTTGAATCACCATTGCGAATGGCTGCAGCGACGGATCGCCCAAGGAGATACCTCCGAACGCAATCGCCTCTCACTGGCGTGGGCTCTGCGCAATCTCGGCGTCAACCAACGGGAATTCGGGCGACTGGACGATAGCGAAGCCTCCCTTCAGAAGGCCGTACAGCTTCGGAGGGAGTTGATCGACTTCTATCCAAGCACGACGCGGTACCGCGCCGATCTTGCAGGCACCCAAGGCGACTTGGCAGTCACCTTCCAGCGCAAGGGCTTGGCGACAAAGGCCGTCGAAGCTGCGAGGGATAGCGTCGCAGCCTATCGCAGTCTGGTCGAAGAGAGTCCTGACTTCATGATCTATGGCGCCGATTTGATGCTCCGCCTGCATGATTATGGTCACATGCTGGCAGATGACTTTGAGGATACAAAAAGCCAGGAAGCCTTCCAGCAGTCGTACGACTTGTCCAGGAAGATCATGGAGATGAATCCTGGAAGAATGGAGAGCGATCCGCTTCGGCTCGAGTTGCTTTCGCATCAATGCCGGTCCAGCATGCTCCAAGGTGAGTGGAAAGAGGCGTCTGAGAGTTTCGCGTTGTACTGGTCTGCCAGACAATCCTCTTCAGCTGGGTCCATGATGAGCGACGGGGACCTTTGGGAACTGCTGGATCTGTGGGAGTATTGCTGCCAGCGGTGCGGCGACATCGAGGCAATCGACCGAGTGAATCGACTGCGTCAGGATGTTTCTGGGCGTAGCGACCGTGTCGATTCGGCCACTGTTCCGTCAGAGGGTCTGCTGGGAGTGGTGCTGGAGCACGCGCAGCGAGCAGCGAAACGTTTGCCGATGGCCGATGCTGCATTGCAGCAAGGGGAGCCGGAGAAGGCAATCGAGATCGAGCGGGAGGCGCTGCAGGAAATGCAGCAGGCGGTTGCCAGCCTGAATCAGATCGATCGCCCCAACGAGTCGGATGTGGAAGGCTTGCGAGCATGGCGATCGAATGGGATGCAGGTCTGGGAGGCAACGATTCGCAATCCGTTTTTTGTGACGGTGCGACGGAGCGAGGAGTTGGATCGCTGGCCTCACGAGGACCGGCAAGCTTGGTCGGCCATCTGGGCGCAGCTGGATGCCATACCAGCCTCCATCCACGGCAATTGAGCAAAGTCGTAGGCCACCCTTTGGTCGATGACTTGGCAGGGATCATTGGACCCCAAAAAACTGGACCCTCTGACTCACTCATTTTTTGCGCTAAGGCGCTAGCCGTCTGATTCCCTTGCGACAGCAGACGCATACCGGAGGGCTCGCGCCCATTCACGGCTATTGGGAAATTCCGGTCCATCGGGGATTCTTGTGGGCCGTGATGCAAGCCAGCCAAGGGAAAGCACATCACTTGGCTACTAGGCGGGGAAACTTTCGCCGCCTGATGGCCCTTTCGATCGGATATGGGAGTCGGTTGGTCTCACGCGAAGACTCCAAGACGCGGAGGACGACAAGAGGCAGATCGATCATCAGCACACGACGCCCCGTTCCGTGCACCATTCAACCTGTCGATTCGATTGGCAACGAATGGTTACCGCTCCCAGAAAAAGTCGACTAGATACCCAACCAGGATGCGCAGATGGGACTGGGCTCCCCATCGCTTCGTGCCTTCGCGGCTTCGCGCGAGCTGAGAAGTGGGTTGCAAGAAGTCATGAGGGCGAAAACTCTCGTCCTTTTGGGATTCTGCCGCATGTGATGGAATTCAAGGTATCCCGATCGCGTTACCATTTGCTGGCCACTCGATGGGATGCTCTGTAGCACGGGAATCGGGCTGCACTGGTCTTTGGGAAACCTCTGATGGCAGTGGCGATTTGCAAACCATGAGATCTACAGAATGATCGGATGGGCCCTTATTTACGATCGCGGTCTAGCGATCGTGCGACTTTTTGAAGCGATTCGATCAGCCGCAGGGATTCCTTGTCCGAGAGGCTCGAGTACATCTGGTCTCGAATCGTCTGCCCCACCTTCCAGAGTTTTCTCAGTTTGCGTTTCCCCTCAGCCGTAAGCTCCACCATCTTGGCTCGGGAATCCTCCGGATGGCTGGCCCTTTTTACGTAGCCATTTTTCTCTAGCAGCACCAACATCGCCCGGACGGTGCTCGAATCGGACCAAATTCGCTCGGCCAGCTCCCGTTGCGTCAGGGATCGGTTCTCTTGGAGCGCTAGCAGGAGGACGAATTGATCGGCCGTCACCCCATGCTCCGCAAATGCGGCTTCGGTGCTCCTGTGAAGCGCCATGTACGCAGCGCGGAGAGCTAGTGGCAGTCCGCGTTCGCTCGCGATCGAATCCCCCATGAAAACTCCGCTCTGGAATGGCGAAAAAAAGCCCAACACCGAAAAGAGAGAACTACTGGATGATAGTCGGCAAAGACGATTCCAGGAAGACTGTATAAAATCGTGCGTATACGCACGAAACGCTTGTGGAACGATTTTCGGTTTCCTAAGATGAGGCTGTCCCATGGCAAGCTTCTTTGGAAAGATCGTTTCCCGATTGAGGTGCGTTCGATGAGAATCCTACTTGTCTTCTGCTGCTCTTTATTCTGCTGTCTGCCAACGTTACAGCTATTGGGTCAGGATGCACCAGCCAGTGGAGCGCCTCAGCGAGGTCCACAGGGGCCGCGAGGCTTTGGTGGGCCGATCGAGCTTGGGCCTGAGGATCGGCAGGTCTTTGAAGATCCGCCTGGAAGCATCATCGACAAGAAGGAGGGGATCGCGCAAGGCAAGCTGGAGATGATCCAGTACGAATCGAAGACGGTCGGTACCACCAGGAATCTGAATGTCTACACACCTCCTGGGTACTCATCAGAAAAACGCTACCCGGTGCTCTACCTGCTCCATGGAATCGGCGGAGATGAAACCGAGTGGCAGCGATTTGCGACGCCCGATGTGCTGCTGGACAATCTGATCGCGCAAGGCAAAGCGGTGCCGATGATTGTGGTCATGCCCAACGGTAGGGCGCAAAAGAATGATCGCGCGGAAGGAAACGTCATGGCAGCAGCTCCCGCCTTTGCTGTCTTCGAAAAAGACCTACTAGAAGATGTCATTCCTGCGATCGAGACGCGGTACTCAGTGCAGTCGGACCGTATGCATCGGGCCATCGCCGGGCTTTCGATGGGTGGTGGCCAGTCGCTGAATTTCGGTTTGACCAATCTGGATACTTTTGCATGGATTGGAGGCTTTTCTTCGGCGCCCAATACCAAGTCGCCCGAGGAATTGATTCCCGACGTCCAGAAGGCGAAGGATCAACTGAAGTTGCTGTGGTTGTCCTGCGGCAATAAAGACGGACTGATTCGGATCAGTCAGCGACTGCAGAGGTATCTGAAGGAGCAGGGAGTGCCTCATATCTGGAATGTTGATTCCCATGGGCACGATCCGACGCACTGGCGAAACAATCTGTACCATTTCGCCCAGCACGTATTCCAGCGCGATTCTCAAGAGGTTGCCAAATCGGCGGCCGTGGAAACGAAGCCTAATGGCGGGACGCCAGAGGGAATCGTGGACGACTTCAAACCGGCATCGACCAATCAGCCTGGCAAGGAATACCCACAGGTCAATTCGCAGGGGCGCGTCAAGTTTCGCGTCGTGGCACCGGACGCTAAAAGCGTGTCGACGACCTTTCGTGACAGCACGGAATTTGTGCGAGGCGACGACGGCGCGTGGATCGGTTACTCGCGTCCTCTAGATGAGGGCTTTCATTACTATGAGCTGGTGATTGATGGAGCCAACGTTCCAGATCCCAACAGCATGGTTTACTTTGGGGCGCTGCGTTGGGGAAGCGGAATCGAGATTCCGGCTGGAGACCGAGCGTTCTACGAATTGAAGCATGTTCCCCACGGTCAGATTCGTGAAGTCTTTTTTCATTCGAACAGCACCAACACGGAACGACGCGCGTTCGTCTACACACCGCCTGGCTACGACGCAGATCAGGAGAAGAGATATCCGGTGCTCTATCTGCAGCATGGTTGGGGGGAGAACGAGTACGGGTGGAGTGTTCAGGGGCATGCCGGTCGGATCATGGACAATCTGATTGCGGAAGGCAAGTGCAAGCCTTTTCTGATCGTGATGACCTATGGGATGACGAACGAAGTCCGGATGGGTGGGCTTCGGAACTTCGACATTCGCGAGTTTGAGACGGTGCTGGTCGAGGAGCTGGTTCCGTACATCGATACTCATTTTCGCACGCAGACCGATCAAGCCAGTCGAGCGATGGCTGGACTATCGATGGGGAGCATGGAGACTAGGCTGATCACTCTGAAGCATCTCGACAAGTTCTCGCACATCGGTCTATTCAGCGGTGCCACGATCAGCAAGGAGGATGTGGAGGCGACGGAGGGATTTAAGGACAAGGTGTCGTTGGTTTTCGTCAGCTATGGCAGCAAAGAGGTGTCCGGAGGGCAGGCTCGTCGTGGTGGCAATCCGGCGGAGAGTGTCGAGCAGCTGAAGTCGATGGGGATCAATGCGCACTACTATCTGTCCCCAGAGACCGCGCACGAATGGCAGTCGTGGCGCCGCAGCCTAAAAGAGTTCGCGCCGCTTCTATTCCAAGAGAATGCGAAGTGAGTTCCCTGAGAAACGGATTGGCGAGTGGTCCAAAGGAGTGGACCACTCCGAGGTCGTTCTCCTTCGTAGCATTCGAGTGTTGGGGAGACGGCCTCCAGCAGCGTCGCTTATCTTGCTTCTTTCATAAGCGAGGTCGGATCAAATCTAACTGCAGTTCCTTCGATTTGGGACTGGAATCGGTTGGGTAACGTTGCATGCAGTGAATCCATTTGTCGGATTTCGTCCGGCAGGAGTCAAAGTTCCAAGGTGCCGATGCTCCATGCTACTGGCGCCATGCGGAGAGTCGTTTCTAGGCACTGTCGACAAAGAGACGAACGGCGATCCACCGATCCAGTTTTCGTCATTCGAGACCGAATCCTAGCGAGAAGAGCCAGCCATACTAGGAGCGGTGGTTTCCCACAGAGTGCCCGCAGGCACGCGATTATTTTGCATTCGATTCCCGATCGGACTGAGCAGGCGGGAGCAGGTGATCTTCCAGTCGAAACTGGGGACGCTCGTTGGAGTTTACAAAGGCGGCAACATCCAAGGCGTCTTGCTCAGAGAGATCAGCTTCGTTCAGCGGCATGGAGACTTTGAGCCAGGAAGCCAGTTGGACAGTGTTCGCCAGTCCAGCTCCCTGATTGTAGGAACGAGCACCCCACAGGGGCGGATTCTCTTGGTCCCCATGTCCATTGTCCCCGTGACAACTCGCGCATCGCGCTGTGTAGAGGGTCTGACCGCGTTGGCGGTCGGCCTGTTTGCTTTCAAGTGCCAGCTGACGAATCGCATTCGGACCGGCTGGGCGGCGGCCGTTCATGCGGATGGGCTGATCGGTTGAGAGCCAGGTAATGTAAGCGGTGATTGCCACCGACACTTCGCTACCGGCAGGTGGGCGAACGCCGTTGCCACTTCGCATGAAGCAATTGAGGATGCGGTCTTCGAGTGTGATGACGCTTTTTTCTCGTGGGGACCAAGCAGGATAGGCCGCCGCGACACCGATGAAGGAGGCAGCCTGTGAATGAGTCCCGTTGTTCAAATGGCATGAGGTGCAGTTGAGCGAGTTACCAACGTATGGTTTCGTCAACGGGTGGCTCGTTGTGCTCTGGACGAGATCCAAACCCAGCCGGATGGTGTCGCCGAGTGGACCTTCCGGAAAGGGTTGGATCGCGGTCGGTGTTTTCGGTTTCTCGGACTGACCCTTCCAGGCGGCACCCAAAAACGCCGTACAAAGCCCACAAATCGCCAGAGCGGATCTGAATAACATACCGTCGCGTCTCCTCTGATTATTGTACGGGAACATAAGAGTAACCGTCGGTTTGTTTGTTGATGACTACGGTCAGAGCGGCAGCCGCAATCGGAATCTCTTCGGCAACCTCGCCATCCGAGAAGCCTTTGTAGTTGAGGGCCTGGCCGCAGACGAGGACCTCAACGCCGCACTTTTGCAACTCGCGAATGAGCGGCAGATTGGGGTTCTGCTCGATCTGAAACCGCTCCTTGTAGGCTCCGTCGTTCAACACGGACTTGGTCGCATCGCCGTGCAGCACAATCGTAATCCTCACGTCCTGTATTTTGAGTCCGGCTACTTCATAGAGATTCAGCAGCCGGGCCACTCGGTCGAGTCCTTTGTTGACATCGCCGGGTTTAGCATCCGAGGTGGCATCGAAGACCACTTTGGCTCCCGCTCGCGGTTGTTCGACAGCCTTTGGTCGCGGCAGCACACCACCATGCTTAGAGATGACTGGGAACTCTAGCTTGGAAGCTGCGGAAACAGCCGCCGGTACGGGATGGTTCTTATGAGCCTCATCGAAGCCTTGTGCCACGAACTGGCTTACGACATCAGCGTGCGCCTGAATCAACAGGACCACCGCTTGATCATCAGACGTTTCCACGACCTTAACACCCTTTTCCGTCTTTTCGACCGTCATCTGGATTTGGTCGTAGTTCTTGAAGATCGCGACGAAAAGTTCATCCCAGAAACGAAGTCCTCGTCCCTCTTTGACACGTCCGTGCATCGATGCCACATGTTCTTGAATCTTGGCTGCGACATCCTTGTTGTCTGACTCCGTCAGCGTTTCGACACCGTTATCGAGACGCTTGACCGAGCGGCGAATCTCCTTATGGTGATCGAGCAGAAAGTGGAAGATACCCTGGTCAGTGCGCATCTCGAAGCCTAATCCGCGTCCCATCCCTCGACCGCGTCCTGGGCGGTGTGCGGTCGCCGAATCGGCAGAGGCAGGTTTCTCAAAGACGACGAAGTAGTTCTCCTTGAGCATCTCCACCTCTTCGTGGACCTTCTTAAATCCAGCTTGGACAATCTCCGCCTCGAAGACATCCTGTCCAGCGCGCACATGGTTCAGGACCCAGTCGGTGCTGGTACCTTGCACTCGATGAAAGTCGACCAGAATGACCCGCCCTCCCGGCTTCAGGGCACGATGTAGCGAGGCCATCGTCTTCTGTGGAAACTCGAAGTGGTGATAGGTATCGCAAATGAACGCGACATCGACCGAGTCGGGGGGCAGTTCCGTCGAATCCGCTTTGGATAGAACCGTTTCAACATTCCGCTGTCCGGCTTCGCGAGTTGTTTTTTGGATGTGGTCGAGGAAATTCTGGGCAATGTCGACGGCGATCACCCGTCCCTCCTTTCCCACGTTTTCAGCAAACATCCGCGTGAAGAGCCCGGTACCTGCTCCGATGTCCGCAACAGTTTGTCCCGGCTGAAGATTACACGCCGCCGCGATCTCTTTTCGACGGGCGAAGATCTCGCGGCTTTCCACCTCGAATCTGCCAATAAACTCTTGTGGGTCGGGATCACGAAACGTATCGTTGATGCCCGGTTTCACGCTGTTGTCTTGGGGGTAAGCCGATGGCATTGTCAGGGCAGTCAGCATCAGGAAAAGGAACGGTTTTGCGAGTCGCGACATAAGTTTTTCCTTTGATCGATGTCGTTGAGAGTGAGAATGAAGTTCGTCCGACGACCCACCACCGATCACACAGATCTTTCTGAAGTCACTGAGATGGCGTCTGGTAATGGCAGCAGTTCAAACACGCCAAAGAAGAACTTCTGGGGCTTGCCACTTGGGGTGATGTGTTCATGCGACAGTTGTCGCACCAGCTTGAATCTCGGCCCCAGTTCGCGAGATAAAGATGCTGCATCGTATTGGCATACTTCCAGGCCACTGCATTTCGTAGGGCCATCGACGGCAAATGTCCCGATGATCAGATGGCCGCTGATTTGCAGCGTGCGAGTGACTAAATCCACGTACTTGCGACGATCTTCCTGTTCCGTCAGAAAGTGGAACACCGCCCGATCATGCCAGATATCACAGGGCGACAACTGCGTGATTAGGCAGATGTCTCCCACAATCCAATGGACCTGAGCGGCGGCATTCCCCAGTCGGGCTTTGGCATGTTCGAGCGCGATCTCTGAAATGTCGACGACGGTTACGGACTTGCATCCAGTGGCTACTAGGCGATCAACAAGTCGTGACTCCCCACCTCCCACGTCAATGATACGATCCCGGGTGGGAGAGGCAGAACTGATCAAGTCCCATGAGACTTGTGGGGCCGGCTCGAACCAGCTAACGTCGGTCAATGCTTTTGTTTCGTAGATCGAATCCCAGTGCTCACGGCGGTCCATCGGCGGCATTCCCAGATTCATAGAGAAGATGCAACATCATTGAAGGTGCTCATCGATTCACATACGGCCCTTCAGCATGCCATTCCAGTAAAAAAGCGGCAAAAGATAACGTTTGAGAATCCACATACTCCAGCGTTCTTTCGACTGATCGACGGGAAATGTCTCGGCGGGTTGTTTGCGGTAATCGAATTCCGCCAAGACCAGCTTGCCGATACCCGTGACGAGCGGGCACGATGTGTAGCCATCATACTTCGCGGATAACGGCTTCCCGAGAATGGCTGCGAGAAGATTACTCACAACCACCGGTGCTTGCTTGCGGATTGCGGCGCCGGTCTTTGAGGTTGGGAGATTGCTGCAATCCCCTAGGGCAAACACGTTGGAGAACCGTCGGTGTTGCAGGGTGTCCTTATCCACATCGACCCAACCATCCTTGTCGGCAATGGGACTCGAGGCGATGAACTGCGGCGGCCCCATAGGCGGTGTGACATGCAGTAGATCGTAAGGCAGCGTCATTTGCTCCTGCGTATCGAGATTTTTGAACACTGCTGTCTTAGACTCCGAGCGGACCTCGATCAGCTCGTGACGAAAACGGCAGTCAATCTCTTTGCGAGCCACGACCTTCTCCAGCGTGGCTCGGTACGGTTCGACGGCGAAAATGTTCGGCAGTGCCGACGCATAGGTGATCTTCGTCTTCTCCCGGACGCCAGACTCGCGGAACCGGTCATCAGCCAAATACATAATCTTCTGCGGCGCTCCCCCGCACTTCACTGCCCCGGAGGGGTTGGTGAACACGGCGTTGCCGCCGCGAAACGACCGGATGGCTTCCCAGGTCGAATCGACGGTAGTGTAAGAGTAGTTGCTGCATACTCCACCCTTGCCGATCGACTCCTTCAAACCCTTGATATCGTCCCAGTTGATCTGCAAACCCGCTCCAACGACCAACCAGTCATAGGTGACAAGCTTTCCATCCCGAGTCCGGAGTAAATTCTGCTCGGGTATGAACTCGGCCACCGCATCCTTTAGCCAGGTCACGCCGTTTGGGATCACCGACGCTTCGGGACGTTCGGTGACTTCCTTCCTCGCAAGTCCAGCTCCCACCATCGTCCACAGCGGTTGATAATAGTGCTTCTCCGAAGGCTCGATGATCGCGACGTCGCGGCGATGAAACCAGCCGCGCATCAGCTGCGCGGCGACCGTAATGCCTGCTGTACCACCGCCAATGATGACGATCTGATGATGAATAGGTTCAGACATCCGAGGACTCCTTCTTCAGTCTTCAGGCAGTAAGGTTTCTTACGATGACAAACACCGCGACCCCGAGAATGGCGACGACAAACGCCTTCTGGAGCGCGCGACCGGACAGTCGACGACCGATCCGCTGACCGGCAAACAAGCCGGCGATCCCTCCAGCGACGAACAGTGAGGTCACGACCGGATCGATGACCCGACCGGCCCAAGCTTGCGCGACGACTCCAGAAATACTGACAAGAGCGATGACCATCAGAGAAGTCCCGACGGCACGGTGGATCGACATGCCACTGAACAGCACCAGAGCAGGCACGATGACGAATCCGCCACCGACCCCGAATAGCCCCGACAGCATTCCCGTCAATACCCCAACGAGCACAAGCAGCGCGGCACATCGCGAGGTCAGAATCAATGTCCCTGTCGCATCACGCTGACAGGTGGGCCCATCCTGCTCTTGCGGGACGGGGCAAGCCGCTGGATGCAGAATCGGTTGCGATGTGTTCTGCCAGAGTCGACTCGCCACAATCACCATCAGTACCGCGAATGCCAACAGAAGGATCGTTTCAGGGATTAGGCTGGCGATTGACGTTCCTATGGGGGCACCGGCCATCCCAGCCATGGCGAACAGCAGGCCCGTCCGCAACTCGACTTCCTTTTGCCTCCACCGAAAAAGGAAGCCTACAAGAGACGTCGCTCCTACGGCAGCCAGTGAGATCGCGACGGCTTCACGTGGGTTCACGCCGAGTCCATACACCAGCAGCGGAACCGCGAAGATTGCGCCTCCGCCACCGGTCAATCCCAGCGAGAGCCCAACGATCCCTCCGAAGATCAAGCTCAGTGGTGCCATGATGAGTTCACCGGAAGTCCAGCGGCCTGCCAGGCGTTGTATCCCCCGGACATATTGGTCACGTCGAAGCCTGCTCGTTGCAGAATGCTGGTGGCAATCGCTGAACGTCCACCCGCCATGCACTGCGAGACAACCGGTTTCGAGCGGTCGATCGCTTCGATTTCACGAAGTAAGTTGCCCAGGAATCGGTGTTCGGCACCGGCGATGTGCCCCTCCTGAAATTCGGTTGACGTCCGCACATCCAGCAGCTTGACTGCCCCTGCGGCAATCCGCTCTTTCAGTTGTTGCGGAGTTTCTGATCGGTAAGACTCGGTCCGAAGACCCGCAGCTTGGACCGCGCCCGCATCAAATGAACCGCAGACGTTGTCAATCCCAATGGAACGCAATCGCTTCAGGACATCTGGCAGCGCTGCTGGCTCCACGATGAGGTGCAATGGCTTGTCGTAGTCCACAAAGAACCCTGCCCACTGCACGAGCATCTTTGGGGGGATGTTGATCGTGCCGGGAACGTGAGCTACGGCAAACTCCGCTGCGGGCGTGACGTCGATGGTCTGTCCGCTCCGGGCGATTTTGGGCAGGAGGTCGGGCATCGGAGACTTCACGGGTGCCAAGTCTCGGACCAGTTCTGGCCCCGCCTTGTTCACCCGCTTCATGACGGCGAAGTAGAATGGCGTCTCGGGTTGATCCGCGAGGATGTAGTCCACAAACTTCTGTTCGTTGTCGAACTGCAAGGCGGGATTGAACAGCTTTTCATACCCGACGGTGCTCGACGGGATCGCGCCCAGCCCTTTACCGCATGCGCTGCCGGCTCCGTGAGCAGGCCAGACTTGGAGATGGTCCGGCAGTTCGCGGAACTTTCGCATCGAGTGATACAGCTGTCGTGCGCCTGTCTCGGCGCTCCCCTTGACGCCCGCTGCTGTCTCCAACAGATCGGGGCGACCGATCGAGCCGACGAATACGAAGTCGCCGGTGAAGATGCCCATCGGAACATTCGCTCCGCCCCCTTCGTCGGTGAGGACAAAAGAGATGTGCTCTGGTGTGTGACCCGGCGTGTGGAGCACTTCCAGCTTCACCTTGCCGACCCGGATAACATCGCCGTTCTTGACGAGTTGCGAATTGTGCTTGCTAGCGAACTGATACTTCCAGTCGGCAGGACCTTCATCCGAAAGGTACAGCTTCGCGCCAACGCGATCGGCCAACTCCCGGGAGCCAGAGACGAAGTCGGCATGAATGTGTGTTTCGGCGGACCCAGTGATCCGTAGGCCTTCCGCTGCAGCGGCTTCGAGATAAGGTTCCACGTTTCGGCCCGGATCGATCACGATCGCTTCGCCGGTCCGCTGGCAGCCCACCATGTAGGATGCGTGGGCTAGCGCATTGTCATAGAAGTATTTGAGGAGCATGACGATAGTCCTTTGGAAGGAGAGATAGGAGTTGGGTGCGGCAAAGCAATGCGACTTATCGGCAACAGGTGGACTGCGGGGCACAAGCGGCTCCGTTGCCGATCGGAGTTGAATTGGGGACCTGATTCCAGGGCATCCTGGCGAGTAGCATCCCCATGCCGCATGTGTCTGTGATTCCTGCGAACACCAATCCCGCTCCGACAAATGCGGATAGTGCAATCCAGTAGGGGCTCACGAAAATCCCCAAGATTGATCCCGTCAGCACCAGAAGTCCCGCCGCGATGCGAACCTGCCGCTCCAGAGAGATGGCTTTCCTTCCGCGAACAACTGGCAGTCCCGCCTGGTCCCAGGCCTGAGTTCCGCCTTCGATGTTTACGACGTTGGTGTATCCTGCTGCGAGGAGCTTCTCGCACGCCTGCTTGCCACGCCCGCCCGAGCGGCAGATGACGTAGAGCGGTTCTGCGCCACTGCGACCGGCCGCAAACTGTGAGGCATTCAACTGATCGAGCGGGACATTCCGGGCAGAGCTAACATGCACCTCGCGGTAATCGACTGGCGTTCGCACATCGATCAATTCGACAGAAGTACCGGAGTGGATGAGTTCGGACAATTTCTGAGGAGAGATGGTGGTGATGCTCATGTTTAACTCCTGCAAGTTGATTGTGGCCCAAAAACGGTAGATATATCGGAACATGGCGACATGTTGGTCAAAAAAGGGGACGGCTATCCTGCGATGGCTCTGCCGAAACGCTCCTCGATGCACTTCATGACGTTCTTCAGATGGGGTTCCAAGACCCGATAGAAGACCTTTCGGCCATCCTTCTGGCTGTCGAGGAAGCCACACCTCTGCATTAACCTCAGGTGCTCGGATGCCATGGCTGTCGGTAACCCACAGCTTGCTGCCAATTCGCCGACCGTGTAGGTGCCGGACAAAAGCATCTGAATCATCCGCAAACGATGCGGATGCGCCAGCACGCGGAGACACTCCGCCGCTTGCCCCAATGCATCCAGGTCGGTCCATCGTGGTTCGGCATTTGCCATGGTTTAGCTCCTCTCTTGTATAGATATATCGGAATATTCCGATCTGTCAATGAGTTTTTTCCCGGCTGTCTCGGATTTCTGCCAAAAATCCCCCGACCCGTGATGAGTGCCATGCGATAGGCACACGTCGGTTCAGCACCAATACAGAAAGCCCCGTTCATGAAGGGTGGCGGTATAGTCTCGAAGGGAAAAACGACCGATCGTATTCTTAGGAGAGATAGCGCCCAGAGCCAATGGGTCCTTCCTCTACCAATGCGATCCTGCTTCCAATCTCCCCACAATTAGCCAATTCTTCCGCTCGATCGCCACAGGCTTCATCAACCGGTCTGCCATCTGGTCGTCGATCGCCAGGCGACCCTCCTTCACATACCGGCTCAGCGCTGCCCAGGGATTCCGAGTGCAGCGCGCCGCCTCACCCGTCGGACTTCTCGGCAGCAACTGCTGGCCATCCATCCAAGTTCGAGGCTCCTCCAGCAACCGCACCGAGTACTCTGCCAAAATACTTCCTCTCCTGGTGTGGATTCCCCTCGGCAAGTCTCTCGATGTCATCAAGCCGCGGGATTAGGCTGATCCCCCAGTGTGCGCGCGCGATCGACCTACCTAGCTTTGTACCAGTGTCTTCGTCCCCGCCGCCGCCCTCGCCGACGCTTGTGTGCCCCCATCCGATGGCAGATAATCTTGTTCACTCGAGTGCTTTCGCATGGTGTTTCGTGGTTGGAATAGGTGCCCCATTCAATACCGCAAAAGCCAAAGATTTTCGAGTTTTTTGTGCGCAGGCCGCGCGATCACGCTGGTTTCCTGTCTAGCGCCTTGGATGATCATAGTGCCTGAATTGAAAATGAAGCATCAAAGAAAGAATGAAGAGCACAGATGAAAAAAACAAAACTATTTTCTTCGTTTGGGCTGTCACTCACGATAACGATTCTTGCTCATGCACTGGCTTTTGCCGATGACGGCGAAATTGATAGGACAAAGCTTCCTATCAAGGAACCCGATTACCCAAAATCTGCGATTCTTGACGCGCGTGACGCGAAAGCGCCGCCGCGTTTCGAGGTCAAAACGCCCGATGGCGCGCCCAACGTGATCATCGTGCTCATAGATGACATGGGGTTCGGTCAACCAAGTCCCTTTGGCGGACCGGTGCGTATGCCTGCAGCCGACCGACTGGCCAGCCAGGGGCTGCGTTTCAATCAGTTTCACACCACCGCCATTTGCTCGGCGACCCGGGCAGCGCTCTTGACCGGACGGAACCACCACGTGAACAACATGGGGGGCACCGCTGAAACTTCGACTGCGAATCCTGGCATGACCGGTTCCCGGCCGCAAAACGTTGGGCCCCTTGCCGAGACGCTTCGCCTCAACGGGTACAGCACCTCCTACTTCGGCAAGAATCACGAAGTGGCGCCATGGGAATTGAGCCCCTTCTGGACCAACCGACCGCTGGCCGACCCGATCGGGGTTTGACAAATTCTACGGATTCATCGGCGGCGAAACCGACCTGTGGTCGCCGTCCCTGTTCGATGGCATGACCCGAATCCCGACCCCCCGCACACCGGGTTACAACTTCATGACGGACATGACGGATCAGGCGATCAACTGGATGAAGTTCCAGAAGTCACTGACGCCGGACAAGCCGTTCTTCATGTATTTCGCCCCGGGCGCGACGCACGCCCCACACCATCCGACCCAGGAGTGGATCGAGAAGAACAAGGGCCGTTTCGACGCCGGCTGGGACAAGATGAGAGAGCAAACTCTTGCTCGCCAGATCGAATTGGGTGTTGTTCCCAAGGGGACGAAGCTGGCACCGAAACCCGAAGGAATCAAAGATTGGGACAAACTGAGCGCTGACGAAAAGAAGCTCTTTGCGCGCCAGATGGAGGTCTTTTCGGCTTACGGTGAATATGCCGATCATGAGATCGGCCGACTGTTTGACTCCCTCCGCGAGATCGGCCAGTTCGACAACACGCTCATTTTCTATCTGTTGGGCGACAACGGCTCGAGCCCCGAGGGCGGTGCGAACGGGATGAGCAATGAGATGACGTTCTTCAACGGGGTGATAGAGACCGTGCCCCAGATGCTAGAGCGTTACGAGGATTGGGGAGGCCCCCGCACGTATCCGCATTTTGCTTCCGGCTGGGCGATCGCGGGCAACGCTCCGTTCATGTGTGGCAAACAGACCGCTGGCAACTATGGCGGCACCAGAAACGGGATGGTAGTTTCCTGGCCCAAGGGAATCAAAGCCAATAACGAGATCCGCTCGCAGTGGCACCATGTGATCGATGTCGCTCCCACGATTCTTGCAGCGGCCGGCCTTCCTGAGCCCGAGAGTGTCCATGGTGTCGTTCAGGAGCCGATACAAGGCGTGAGCATGTTGTACGCCTTGAATGATTCCCAAGCCGCTGGCAGGCGCATGACCCAGTACTTTGAAATCGCTGGTGGCCGGGGCATCTACCACGATGGTTGGTTCGCAGGCGTCGTTCACAGCGTTCCTTGGGAGTCTAAGCCTCGCCATTCGTTTCAAGACGATCAATGGGAGCTCTATGACACGACCAAAGACTTCAGTCTGACCAATGATCTTGCCGCTTCAAACCCTGCGAAGCTCAAGGAGATGCAGGATCTTTTCATGAGCGAAGCGATTAAGAATCGCGTGTTGCCGCTGGATGACAGAAGGTATGAACGACAAAATGCAGCGCTGGCGGGTCGTCCCGAGCTGCTGGGAGATCGCACCTCGATCACGCTTTGGCCAGGGATAACCGGAATGAGCGAGAACTCGTTCGTCAACATGAAGAACCGCTCGTTCTCGATTACCGCAGATCTTGATATTCCCGAGGGCGGGGCTGAGGGCGTCCTCCTTGCCCAAGGCGGCCATATCGGAGGTTGGAGCTTCTATCTGAAGGACAGTAAGCCTGTGTTTACTTACAATTTCGTGTCTCTGGAGGAGACCAGGGTTGCCGCATCGGATGCCCTGAAGCCGGGCAAAAACACCGTTCGAGTGAACTTCGATTATGACGGTGGCGGGATTGGACAGGGCGGAACGCTCTCGATCCTTGTCAACGGCAAGATGGCGGCGAAGAGCCGGATTGAACGCACCCAGCCCTTTGTCTTTTCGGCGGATGAGACAGCAGGTGTCGGGATCGATGAGGCCACTACCGTCACCACCGACTATCCTCAGCACGACAATGCCTTTACAGGCAAGAGTCACAAGGTTGTCCTTGACGTGAAGCCCATCGGTGAGGCGACAAAACTTGAGGAAGATAAATCGCTGGAGGAAGCGAAACCAAAGTAGTTTCCTTCGGATTGGACTGATTTGGGCTCGCAGTATCTGAGCATCAACTCCGACTGCCCGTTTCTGGTTACGCCGTATGCGTACGGGCATGCACATCGCTGCCCGATGTTGATTGGATCGCTCGTCGGCATGATCTGCAACTCCTTTTGGTCAGCCCCTGCGCTGTGCCGAGGCTACTCCATCAGCGTTCATGAGTGTTCCTTAGTGGTCTGCATGGACACCCTTAAAGTTGCCCCATGAGCGGTGGAACGATCCATTCATGGGTGGTCAACAATTTCTCCTTTGCATGATCGCGGGACCCGAATAGCCGGGTTTTCCATGTCACTGCCATAGGCTAATTTCGCTGAAAATTCGACACTTGGAAAAATCGCGAAAGCCGATATTTTTGCTGAGTAAACCGTCGCGTGACGCATTGGGGTGAGTCACGCGATTTAGAGTCTTATGCCGGTTTAGAGCCCTTTTGGACCGAAAATCGGCCAAGGGTGAGTCACGTGTTGGGATGGTCGGATCGAACCGATAGTTTGCGATCCGTTTGAATTGATTGGGTAGAAACGCAAAGACCCGCTGGGGTTAGCCAGCGGGTAGGATTGCTGTCGGTCACCTTGCGGTGGCCTGGGTGATGGAGGCGGCTTCTTGGGCTCGCAACGGGGCCGCCCATCTGACGGTTCCGTAACTACAATCCGAACAGCATGCTTCAAACACCATTGGGACTCTGTAGATGGTTCGTCTATTTTTCGAGATTCTGCGGAAATACAACTTGGTTTCTGTCTTTCTACTCGCGGCCCTTCCAGTTCTTCCCTCACATTCAGCAGATGCGTTTGACGATGGCGTTGGGGAAAACAAGGGCGAGAATTTTTATGTTGCGGTTGATGGAAAAGCCGATCACACAGGAACCATTGATTCGCCCTGGGACATCGAGTCTGCGCTTTCAGGTGCTCAGCCGATTCGGCCGGGGGCCACGGTTTATTTAAGCGGTGGAACCTATCGGCACGCTGATCGGAGTTGGAATAGTCCCGGTTTCTCAATCGGGCTCGCGGGAGAACCCGATCGACCGATCCATATTCGTCCCAAGCCTGGGCATCGAGTCATCTTGGATGGCAAAGTCGAAGTGAAATCGAGCGCGCGTCACTTACGCGTGTGGGAGTTGGAGATCACGGTCTCGGAAACTGCCAATTGGGATCGGCGAGTGACGGCGGCCGGGACGCAAGTGGAAGGGGCCGTTGAACTGCCGCAAGGTGGATTGAACATTTTGGGTGGTGCTGACTCGAAATTCATCCACTTGGTCATTCACAACATGCACAACGGCGTCGGCTTCTGGCGCCCGGCGATCGACGCGGAGATATACGGCTGCTTGATTTACGGCATCGGATCCATCGGACCTGACCGATATCATGGCCCAGGTATTTACACACAAAACGAAGCGGGCACAAAGACGCTCAGTGACAATGTCTTGTTCGGCAATTACTCCACCACGATCCAAGCATACGGAAGTGCTCGTGCGGAGGTCAGCGGATATCGGATCGAAGGCAACATTGCATTCGCCCCTGTCAAGCAAGGGGCCCGTCAACGGGTACTAATCGGCGGAGGTCAGCCAAGTCGAAGGATCATCGCCTCGAACAACATACTTTACGAAGTGCCACTTGAGATTGGATACACCGCTCCATACAACGAGGATGCGGTCGTAACCGGAAACTGGGTCGTCGACGCTGGGCTATCGATCAACCGATTCAAGCAGGTGACGGAGTCGGGAAACACCTTGATTCCTCTAGGTTCAAAACGTCCGGACCGCCCCGCAGACATCGTTCTGCGACCAAGCCTCTACGTGCCGGGCCGAGCGAACCTAGCCATTTTCAATTGGGGGAGAAAAGATGCGGTCGAAGTGGACCTGAGCAAACTGCTGGCACCGGGACAGAATTTTTCAGTCATGAGTGTACTGGACTTTTTTGGAAAGCCGATTGTGGCTGGGAGATTTGATGGCCAACCGGTCTCGATTCCAGTGCCGCGTGAACCGCGAACCTGCGATGGTGAGTTTTGTGCTTTCATTATCATGGCACAAGGCGATTCAGCGGAAGAAGTGAGCGAGTAAGAAAGCGACTGCTCGTAGCATTTCCCAACAATAAGGTTGCTGACTGAATGATCCTGAATCCACAGCGCCCACTGATCTGGCTGGAAGCGACATCGAGGCATGGCTGGCTCTCCGCTGACTAGAAAGCCAGCAGCTTGCCATCCCCGTCAACCTGTACTTCGCCGTACGCATACCGGGGCGCTGCGAAGGAACGACGAAAAAGGTACCTGACACCTTTTCACCTTTCATACCGGGGCGCTGCGAAGGAACGACGAAAAAGGTACCTGACACCTTTTCACCTTTCAGATTTCCGAACGCAGGGCTTGTCGTGTAGTGGATCAGCCGCGTAGTTGTCAGCGTTATGTGGTCACGCCGCGAACCGACGAAGCTCCGCTGGTCAAGCGAATGCTGGAGTTGGTGCGGAAGCGTCCTCGCTTTGGGTATCGCCGTATCGGCCGGTTGTTGCAAGCCGAGGGATGGCGAGCAGGACTAGGACGCATTCTGCGTCTGTGGAGAAAGGAAGGTCTGAAAGTGCCTCAAAAGAAGAGGA
>JBILTR010000039.1:0-19977 GCA_044371425.1 Pirellulaceae bacterium
ATCACTGACGATGCACTGAACCCCTTTCATGCCACGAGTGAGCAGGCTTTCCAGGAAGGATCGCCAGTGGACTTCCGCTTCGCTCAATGAGCAGCTGACCCCCAGAACGCTTCGATGGCCATCCGGAAGAATGCCGATGGCCACTAGCACGGCACAATCTCTGACAGTGCCGTCGACTCGGACTTTTTCGTATCTGGCATCGAGAACTAGGTACTGGACGCGGGTCCAGCTTGTGGTTCCTCCATGCATCCAGCTCCTCGTCGAGCAGCTTAGCGGCTCGACTGACCTGCGCGCTGGAGACGTCCAGTCCGCACAGTTCCTTGGTGATTGCGGCAACTTTCCGCGTCGAGACACCTTGGACAACCATTTCGGCGAGAGCCAGTTTTAGGGCTCTTTCACTGCGTTCGCCACGTTCCAAGGTCGAGGGATAGAACTGAGAATCTCGGGTTTGGGGGATCTGGAGTTGCAGCTTACCGAGGCGGCTTTTGAACGTTTTGGGTTCGAATCCGTTGGCATGGGACCTTCGGCCTGCTGATCGCTCGTAGGGATCAGCCTGGAGGTAATGAGCACGCTCGATCCTCATGGCTTCGTTCATGAGCACTTGGATGGCCTGGGCCATGGCTTCGAAGCCGTGCTCGGAGAGCAACTGGACAGCTTCGTGGGTGGTGTTAGATTGGACCTGGTGGGTCATGGGTCTGGTCTCCTTTCAGTGTGGTAACTAAAAAGAAACCAATCCTGACCCACTTTTTCAAGCAGACCGACCGCCCCAGTTCCGTTCTCGTTCGTGACCGCGGCGAACGAACGAGAACGGAACTGGAGAGCGATGAATTTACAGAAGAGAAGTTACACTAGCAACTTTTTGTGGGGAATTCCAAAATGGAAAACCAAAATCCCCTCATATCTGTGATTATGCCTGTGTTGAATGTAGAGCGGTATGTCCATCTAGCAGCCAGGAGCATCCTCGAGCAAACTCTGGGTGACCTGGAACTACTGATTCTGGACGATGGCTCAGTCGATCGCACGCTAGATGTTTGTTATGGCATTGCGGCAAAGGACTCGCGGGTCAGGGTGATCGAGCAACCGAACAGTCGAATTTCTCGCCTACTGAACCGAGGGGTAAAGGAGGCCCGCGGAAAATTCATCGCCAGAATGGATGGCGACGATATTTCTTTGCCTCATCGTTTCGAACGGCAATATCATTACCTTCAGAATGAGGGAGTCGACTGCATTGGTACATTTGCCCGCTTGATTGATCCGAATGGGCTTTATCTGACACGTGTCACTCCTCCTGTATACCATGATGACATATTCTCCAGGTTATTGCTTGGAGATGGAAGTAGTTTGATACACGCTTCAATGTTCTGTCGTAGCCATGTCATCTCGGACGTAGGCATGTATGATCCATCGTTCGATTTTGTTGAGGATCTGGAACTGCTCCTTCGCATCGGTGAGAGGTACCGACTTGGCAACCAACCAGAGATACTTTATCACTATCGACAGCATCCTCGGAGTGTCAACCACAACTTTGCTTTTCAACAAAATCACTTGCGACGAAAACTATTAAAACAATTTCGGAATCGTATCGGTTTGCCTGATGTACCGGAGGAGTACCTTCAGGCAGAGGGGCCTTCGGACGTGAAGTGGCCAGACCGATATCGCCGATGGGCGTGGCGGCTGCTTTTGGAGGAAGGGAATCGAGGCCAAGCCATTCGTTTGATGCTGGAGGTATTACGCACAGATCCATGCAACTACTCGAACCTTGCATTGCTGAAGTCGATTCTGAAAAGTACGATTTTTCCAAGGGAATACTGGTGACTTTTTGGCGGTCCTGATTTCCGGTGATTGGGAATGATGCGACCCCTTCTTTGAGGGCGACTGCGAATGCAGTGGTGAACGCTCCTGGTATTTGACGCCCTTCGCCTGATTCTCCGTGGACAGCTCTACAATGAAGGACCAGTTGCATGGGACGGTAGTGGCGGGATCGCCACTACCCTAAAATAAGGGGTGGCTAGGGACGACGGTGACTTTTTAGTGGTCGCGGAGATTAGGGAAGCAATGGAGCCAATCGAACCAAAAGCTGAATTGGAGGGTGGGGTCTTCCAGGAGGCCACCCTGGCTCTTCGCGCCCTGAGGCTTCGCCATGAAGCTGCCAAGTACGAGGCGGAGGCGACCGAACTGGAGGCGATACTGGAGCGAGCCAAGGGGGGGGATCGCGGCGAGTTGGAGCGATGGCTTGCGCGGCATCGGATGACGACAGAGTCGCAGGGGGGCCGGGAGCCGACTCGACGGACAGATGCGTCGATAGCGACTGTCGATCTTTGCGAGCCGCGCCATCCACCAAGATCGGCTAGGGAAACTCCCTCGAGGGAAATTGCCGATTCGCGCCACAAAGGATTCTCCCATCTTCCCGACTCGCCAGCTCAAGAAGATCCTTGGCAGCTGATGGTTCAGGCAGCGGAACGCCGGTCCTTGATGCCACGGACTAGGCCGAGTCAACCGGCGGCCAAGCTTTCTTCTGCCGAGCCCCTTCGGTCCACTGCCGCTCCATCCAAGTCGATTCCTGCTCGCACCATCGATGCCGATCACCAAGGCGGCTTGAAGCAGGATGCTAGTCGGGCGTTTGGGGGGAAGAAGGAGCCCGCCAAGGCGGACCGGTCGGCGGTGGAATCGATCGCCGGCGCGAGTCGATCGGCGTCAGCACAGCCCCTCCAAAGCAAGCGACTTCCTACCAGCGGTGCCACCAAGCAAAAGGGTCCTGTGGAAACCAGGCGCATTCCTGATGGTTGGAGCAAGGTGGAGGCAGATCGAGACCAGGCGACGCGACCCAAAGGACTGCCAGGCTGGTGGTTGAGCCTTGGGCTGCATGCTGTCCTGGTGCCGCTGCTGGCCCTGGTGACCTATCGGTTGGCAGAGCCACCTAGTGTTGGGCTGACGGCGTCACCTAGTCACGAAGAACCTTTTGCATTCGATGCACCGGTGCCGATAGAGGTCGATCAGCTACAGGTGGATGCGGAACCGGTCGAGTCGATTTCGTCGGAACTGGCGGTAGCGCCCGAATTGTCTTCAGTGCCAGGATGGAGTTCGGAGCTGGCGGGGGAGGGGGTTCCGGCGATCGCTGCCAGCAGTCGGCAGTTGGGAGGCGGTGCGACCACGGGGCTAGCAAAACGACTTTCGGGAGCTCAATTCTTTGGATCCAGTGCGGAAGGCAATACCTTTTGCTTCGTCGTCGACAGCTCGGGAAGCATGCGCCGGATGGGAGCCTTTGAAGCGGCTAAGACGGAGTTGATGAGAAGTATTCGTCAGTTAAAGAGCAATCAGCGGTACTACATCTTCTTTTTTAGTGAGGAAGTCGAGGCGATGACGTTGCAGGGGGATGTCCCGGAGTCGCTCCCTGTTTATCCGACTCCAGAGAATCTCGAACGGACGGCAAGATGGGTGCAGCGGGTTCCGATCCGAGGCGGACGGCCCCCCAATGATGCGCTCGATCAGGCGATTGAATTCTCTCCTGATGCGATCTTTTTGCTGTTTGATGGGGAGACCAAGGTCGATGTGGCGGCTCACCTGCGCCAAAGCAATCGCGTGGTCGATCTACTGCTTGGGGAGCAGGTCAAAGTGCCGATTCACACTCTGGGCTTCTACACTCGTCAATACGAAGCATCGCTTCAAAAGATCGCTGAAGAAAACGGTGGCTCCTATCAGTACATTCCCCCTCCGGCAGGCGCCCGCTAGCCGACCGGTTGAATGAGCCATCCGAGGCATGTTTCCTTTCGATAGGCTTGGCTGAAAAACTCCCTGCGACCGCTGCCCAGGCCATGCGACATGGGTTTGCGATCGCTTTCGGATCAGCTAAAGGTCCTCTTCCAGTCTCGATCGCACCGCAGGGAAGGATACCGTTGCCCAAGTCACTTGGTCGACTTCACCGGTAAAGCTTCTCGTGCAAGGTCATCCACTGGAGGCGGTATCGACCAGAAATTCGTCTTGGGGATCGAACTTCGGAAGCACGATGTTCAGGATCTCCATCTGCCCGATGGCGCGATGGGTGACTCCCGGAGGGATGACGATGCACATTCCGGGTCGGACTGGAAGAATCTGGTCGTCTAATTCCATCGCGGCATCGCTGCTGCATTCAAGAATGTAGTAGGTCTCGGTCATCGTTCGATGCCAGTGCTTCTGGGCTTGCCGCGTGATGGTGGTGCGATGGATGGTACCGGGGAAGGTGGAGCACTCTTGGAGGCCTCGGCGAGCCATTCCACAGGGGCAGGGGACCGCCGGTAGCGACTCCAGATCGGTGACGGTCCAAGGGTTCGGGGCAGGTGGCATTGGACGATTCCTTCATGCGGTGGCTTGGCTTGCTGCCATGTTCCATCGACGATTTAGAAACCTGAGCGATTTGGCGACTTGGTCTAGATGGCTTGCGTCCTGGCGAGGAAACGTTTTACTGGGAAGAGCGGCTCGAACCAGCCGGTCCGCTCCAGACAACACAACAAGGAGAGCCGATGACGATCCGGACGCGTTTTGCCCCCAGTCCCACGGGCTATCTGCATATTGGTGGAGTCCGCACAGCGCTATTCAATTATCTGCTCGCCAAAAAGGCTGGTGGCCAGTTCCTTTTGCGCATCGATGATACCGACCAGCAGCGCAATGTCCAGGAAGCTTTGCAGCCGATCCTGGAAGGATTTCGATGGCTGGGACTGAATTGGGATGAGGGACCGGATGTGGGGGGACCTCACGCGCCCTACTACCAGTCGCAGCGGATGGAAAGGTATCAGGCGGAAGTGAAGCGACTGCTGGAAGCGGGGCATGCCTACCGCGACTACGCGCGGCCCGAAGAGTTGCAGGAGCAGCGGGAAGCTGCAGAGAAAGATGGGCGACCTTTTCTTTACGATCGAAAATGGATGGCCAGAGATGAGTCGCATGCCAGACAGTTGGAGGCGGAGGGGCGAACTGCGGCAGTCCGACTGAAAATGCCCCGCGAAGGCCAGTGCACGTTTCACGATGTGGTTCGTGGGGATGTGGCATTCGATTGGGCCCAGGAGCAGGATCATGTCGTCCAGCGTGCCGATGGAACATGTCTGTACCACTTGGCCAGCGTTGTCGATGACCACGACTTCCGAATCACCCATGTGGTGCGCGCCGTAGAGCATCTGCCAAACACACCGCGCCAGATTTTCATCGCGCAGTCGTTAGGCTATCCCCTTCCCGTCTACGCTCACCTCCCTTATGTGGCGGAGCCAGGGGGGAGTGCCAAAATGAGCAAGAGGAAGCTAGATAAGTACCTCAAGCAGAAAGATTTTGCCTCCCTCTATCAGCACGGGGAGCAGATCGCTCAGAAGATGGGATGGAAGATTTCGCCAGCCACTTTCAACCCAGTGGTCGTCGATTTCTACCGCGCTATCGGGTTTTTGCCGGAAGCCATCCTTAACTACTTGCTCCTGCTGGGTTGGTCGCTGGATGATTCGACCGAATCCTTCTCCATGGACGAAGCGACCCAGGCGTTTACGTTGGAGCGGGTGCAGAAGTCTCCTGCCAGTTTCGATTGCCAGAAGCTAGTGGCTTTCCAGTCGCGATGGATGCAGCGGATCTCATTGGAGCGGAGGAGAGAGTTGGTTTGGGGGTATCTGAGCCATCTTGGGTGGATGCCCCCTTTGGCATCGGCCAGCCCTAGCCAGATCGCCAAGATCGATCGACTGCTGGAAGTGGCGGGGGACCGGATCAAGATGGGAGGCGATGTTCTGCAGCTGGAAGAATTTTTCCAGACCGAAAACCGACTTTCCATCGACGAAGAAGCGTGGGAGAAGCGGTATCGCAGCGACCCGGCCGCACAAAAACTGCTTGCCGACTACCACCGCTTCCTCATCGACTGGGCTGGCGCATGGAAGGCCGATGCGTTGGAAGCAAGCACGAAGCAGTGGTTGGAGCAGCAAGGGGCCAAGTTCGGGCAACTGGTCCACGCCTTGCGATTGGCAGTAACCGGAAAGAGCTCCGGGGTGGGGCTGTTCGAGGCGATGGAGCTGCTGGGGGCCGAAACCTCACTGCGGAGAATCGAGCAGGCGATTAGTGAATCGCCGTGAGCCAATAGTGTCGGCTGGATGATTGCCTGGGTGAGCTGTCGGAAGCCGGAGATCTTCCCATCCCGATCCCGGTTGGCGACCAGAAGCCCTTCCCAATTTTCCAATAGCATCATTTCAAAAGGTGCCACCCACCTTTTTCTCGGTTTGCTATCTTTCATTCCAAAAAGTGCCACCCACCTTTTCCTCGGTTTGCTATCTTTCACCGTGGCACGGGCGTCCCGCCCGTCTTGGGCTTCTTGGCCCAGACGTCGATGCCACGATCATCCCAAATAGCATCATTCCAAAAGGTGCCACCCACCTTTTTCTACCCACCTTTTTCTCGGTTTGCTATCTTTCATTCCAAAAAGTGCCACCCACCGATCTCAGTTTTCCTCGTGTTGGTCGCAACTTCGATGGAAATGATAGCGACCTCGGATTAGGGTTCATCGGGGGTCGCGGAAAGGCTAGCTAGCCTGCAAGCAACCGACCTAATTGAGTCACTGGGAGGGGCCGGTCGCTAGGTCGGGAAAGAGAGTTCGATCGCCTGGAGCTTGGGTTCCTTGTGGTGGTCTAGGGAGCAAGAACGAGTTGCTACAGTCGACCAAACAGTGCTTCGCGATCGCTTGGCGTCCGATCAGCATTCGGAATCCCATCGATTCCCTGCTTGCCAGGGTCAACTCTATGGCCCATCGCACACCCCCCATTTCGATGGCTGTTTGAATCACCGGTCGAAGCGAAAGATGTCCGGAAGAGGATCGCACCTGTCGCACGTCTAGCAAAGGCGTTTCCCTTTGAATTCCAAACGAATTGCGCGTAGAGATGGGAAGTTGGAAGCGAACCCAATCGATTTTCCCACGTCGAAAGGTGGTCACCTGCATCGCGTGAAGGCAACTGGTTTCCGCCCCACTGTCGATTTTGGCAGAAATGAGCCCAATTCCGAGTTCTGGAAGCGCGATCCACTCACGCCAACCCACCACGAGGAGGGGTTTTTTCGGCAAGGCTCGGCGTCGTGGTATCATGAAATTGGCTCTCTGTGGAGTCTTGATCATGATTCCTATGAGCTAAACATTCAAGTTTTTCGAGAAAAAAGCTCGATTGCAGAGATAACAGAACTTATTTTCGCACCTTTGGTAGATAAAATGGCAAGCTGCGCGAAGTCTGTTGACGCCCCGAGTGGACTGTATGGGGGGGTGGTCGCGATTCACCATGTCTTCATGACCGAACCGCCCCCCGGGGGTAGACCGTATCGCGAAGGTCGCAGGTAGGGATTCCGGAAGTAGCGGTACCTGGCAGGGGAGAACCAATGGCGCAGCAGATGACAGGTGGTGGGAGTCCTGCTTGGCAAGGAGAGAAGTTGCCGCGCTGGTGGATGCGTTTGATTGAATCGGTCGCCCCACAGCTCCACCTGGACTATGAACCTTCGATCCTGGAAGCTGCATTGGAACAGATCCCTAGAGCCACGGGGGACTTGGCGGTCGATCTTCCTGCAATGTCCAAGTTTCTTTCATGGAAAGGCCCTGTCGTTTTCTCGCCGATGGAACTGACTGGCGAGCAGATCTGGCAGATGGCGAGCGATCAGTTTCCGGTGGCCGTCCCGGTCAGCCAAGAGAGCGGATCGTGCGATTGGCATGAGGGAGTCTGGTGGGTTTTGCTTCGAGTGGTTGGAGGACGCTTGGAGGGAGTGAGTCTGGAGGCTGGGGAGGTTAAGACGTGCACTTGGTCGATCCGTCAATGGCGTCGAATGTGGGATCGGCAGGCTCGTCGCGTTGGATTGGTGATGCGCCGTGCTGCGCTCGAATCCGCTACAGGGGATCGGCATCACGACCAACGGCATCACGGAAGCCACGACCGACACGGGGGCCATGACAGTCACGGGGGCCATGGAGCTCACGGAAGCATCTCGCCGCTACGACGACTCAGTTCGATCCTCAAGTTGGAACGGAGCGATTTGCTGAGTCTGATTCTGTTCGGAGTGGTGGCTGGGATTTTGCAACTGGCAACGCCTCTTGCCGTGGAATGGACGGTGACGACCGTCGCCTTCGGTCGCTACCTTCAGCCGCTGCTCATTCTCGCCGGAATGCTGTTCGTATTGTTGCTCTTTGCCGGCGTGATGCGGCTGTTGCAATTCACCGTCATTGAAATGATGCAGCGGCGCGTCATGATTCGCATTGTAGGCGACTTGGTACGACGCATCCCCATGGCACCCACGGAAGCATGGAATGGAGTCTACGGTCCCGAATTGCTCAATCGATTCTTCGATGTCCCGACGATCCAGAAGTCGTTCGCGACGGTGTTGCTGGATGGTATCAACCTAGTATTGTCGACCGTCATCGGCTTGACGCTCCTGGCGTTTTACCATCCCTTCCTGCTTGGATTCGATATCGTCCTGGTGCTTTGTTTGACGATCGTCACCTACCTACTTGGGCGTGGAGCGGTACGTACTGCGACAGCGGAATCGATATCGAAGTACGAATTGGGCCACTGGCTTCAAAATCTGGCGCAGATCCCCGCTACCTTCCAGGGAGAAGAAGCAGCGCAACTGGCCAAGGGACGCGCCCATCAGGCAATGCTCCAGTATCTGGTCGCCAGGCGGTCGCATTTCATTCTGCTTCTTCGCCAGATGTTTTTCTCGGTCGGACTTCAAGCCGTCGCGTCGACAGTGCTGCTGGGACTGGGTGGCTATTTGGTGATGATCGGACAGTTGACTCTGGGGCAACTGGTCGCCAGCGAACTTGTGGTGACAGCAATTGTCAGCGCCTTTGCGAAGGTGGGGAAAACTCTCGAAACCTTCTATGATCTGCTTGTCTCAGTCGACAAAGTCGGGCACCTGCTAGACATTCCCGCACCGATGGCTCCAATGGCTGGCGGTTTACCGACTGGTCCAGCAGAAGCCGCGTGGAGCCACCTGGAGTACAGTCGTCCTGGAGTCGATGTGGCATGGGAGGCAGGCTATGTCGCGGCGGGGCAAAGGGTGGTGCTGCGAGGCCGCGATATCGAGTCCTCGTCAGCCCTGCTGCGATGGCTGGCTGGACGTGGATCTCCTGATCACGGAGAGTTGTTTGTCGATCGCTGGGGGGTGCGCGAACTGGCTCGCTGCGGCACCTCAAGTGGGATCGCTTACGTGGGGCAACCGGAGGTCTTTCAAGGCTCTTTGCTGGAGAATCTGCGAGTCGGCTCCTCGAGTGCAACGCTAGCGCATCTCAGAGACGCCATTCTCGCCGTGGGGCTCGACGAAACCATCGCTGCGATGCCACAGGGTCTAGAAAGCCGATTGCTGATGGGAGGGGATCCGTTGACCGCCGAACAACTCCAACGCCTCATGCTCGCTCGCGCCATCGCCACCCAGCCTCGGCTGCTATTGATCGACCATGCTCTCGATCGCGTCTCGGCCAGCAGCCGAAAAAGTCTCTGGCAATGGCTGGCACATCCCGATCGTCCATGGACATTGATCGTCGCTACGCAAGATGGCTGGTTGACCGAACAAGGGGACGGGGTTGCAATGGGAGTGGGAGCAGGCAAGCCAAAGGGATTCCTCGATTCCCAGGAGGACGGCCATGAGCAAACACGTTGAAGATAAGCCCGATTTGACGGCGTTGCCTCTTGCAACAGGACTGCAATTGAAGGAAGCCGCTCCATCTGGCTCTCAGGATCTGGCGATTCAGCTCGGCAAAGTCCAGCGCCCCGTGCGACTCGAAGAATCGCTCGAGGAATTCCCCGAACTCCATCTGGTTCGAAGCCACTGGCTGCTTCGGCGAATCGCCGCTTGGACCATGGCGCTGCTCGTACTCACCATCCTAGCAATGCTGTTTGTCCCTTGGCAGCAGACGACACGCGGGGCCGGTCGAGTGATCGCACTCGATCCCCAGGAGCGGACTTTTCAGCAGCGAGCGACAGCAAAAGGGGTTGTCGCCAAGGTCCGAGAAGGACTTCGTGAAGGGACCTTCGTCAAGAAAGGGGAGTTTGTTTTGGAGCTGGAGCCGCTGGCGGCCGAGGCTCAGCAACAACTCGAAGCCCAGCGCAACCAACTGCTAGCCAAGTTGGAAGTTGCCAACACCAAAAAACAACTGGCCGAACAGGCAGTGGATCTTCAGCGGATGGCAGGTGATGCGCTGGTGCAATCGGCCAGGGAATCGGTGGAAGCTGCCGTCGCCAAGGTGACGCAAAGTGAGGAAAAGGTCAAAGCACTGGATGCGACGGTCGAAAGAACCAAACAGTACTTTGACCGCACCGCCCGATTGCTGGAGTCCGGCCTGAAAGCCCCTCGCGATTTCGAAAAAGAAAAAGAGGAATTCGAAAAAGCTGTCGCCGACTTCGAAAACGGTGAGGCTCAGGTGATCGAAGCGTTCAGGAACCGAGCCGCCAAGGAACAAGACCTGCTCGCCAAAACTCAGGAAGCGCAGGTGAAAAACCGCGAAGTCTCCTCCAAACTGCAGGAAGTCCTCTCGGAGATGGCCACCACACGAAAGGAGATCTCCGAGATCGAACAGAAACTGGGGGAATTCGGAGAGCGACTGAAGATCACCAGCCCTCGCGATGGCTATCTCCAAGAACTAATCGGGCTGTCGGGAGCCGATGTCGTCAAGGAAGGGGAACCCCTATTCACCGTAGTTCCCGTTCCAACCCAACTGGCAGTGGAACTGACCATCACAGGAAATGATGTCCCTCTTCTCCAAATTGGGGACGAAGTGCGATTGCAATTTGAAGGCTTTCCTGCGATTCAATTCGTCGGTTGGCCGTCCTCTGGAGTCGGTACCTTTGGGGGGAAGATCGCACTGATTCTCCCTACTGATGATGGAACCGGCAACTTTCGCATGATGGTTACACCTTATCAGGCCGATAAAGAAGATCAGCCTTGGCCCGAAGGCCGCCTGAGACAGGGTTCACGAGCGGTTGGATGGGTCTTGCTGAGAAACCTTGAAGGTAAATTGAGCCGAGTGCCTCTGGGATACGAGATATGGCGTCAATTGAATGGATTCCCTCCGGTGCTTTCCAACAAACCACCGGACGACGTCAAGGGGAGCAGCTCCAAGGAAGGCGAGTTGCCGAAAACACCCAAACTTCCCAAGTCGCCGTAGCCGACGAGGGGGGGCCCGTAGAGCGATCCCAGGATCTGACTCAGTTCGCCCCCTACCAGCGGCTGCTGCCTGGAAGCAACCAGAAACCGAAGCCCGCCTTCCGGCCCCCCGTATCGGTGCAAGGAAGGTGGCTTTGGGGGATTCTTTGGGTCGCGCTGATCGGTGCCACTTCCACTCCTTTGCCAGCGCAGCAAGTTCCGGTTCGTGAACTCCAGGATCCACGCCTCCAGGATCCACGCCTCCAGGAGTCAACTGGCCCCAAGGTTCAGCCGCCTACTCCCCCCGCGTTGGATGCAGCCCTGGAAGCTGCGAAAAAAAAAACGATCCACTGATCGCCGCGCCAGGGGATGACCTGGGTAGCACAGCTTTGACCCTGTCGGATGTCATGGCTTCGGTGTACCGAAGCTTTCCCATGATCCAGCAGGCTCGCTACGAGAACATGATCGCTTCGGGGCAGCGACAGTCGGCACTTGGCGCGTGGGATCCGACGCTGCAGTCGTGGTCGCTCTCTCAGCCACTGGGTTTCTACCAGAACTATCGAAATGGCGTCCAACTGGCTCGGCGCACCTGGTGGGGCGGCTACCTGGCGTCCGGCTATCGGATTGGGCGAGGCGAGTTCCAGCCTTGGTACAAGGAACGCGAGACGAACGAGGCGGGGGAACTGAGTCTTTCGTGGGTGCAGCCTTTGCTGCAGGGACGCGCCATCGATCCGCAGCGCGTGGCGCTCTTTCAAGCCGATCTTGCGGTGCGCATGGCAGCTCCGATTGTGCAAGCACAGATTCTGGAAACCGCAATGGATGCCGCCAAAGCCTATTGGGAATGGGTGCAGGCAGGGCAGGTTGCTAAGGCACAGGAAGAACTGCTGCGTTTGGCAGATATGCGAGTCGACCAGGTGCAGACGTTGGTCGATGAAGGGGAGGAGAAAGCTTCCGCTGCGATTTTCAACGAGCAGTTGCGGGCCGAGCGACGATTGAAGGTTCTGGATGCTCGCCGAAAATTGCAGCAGGCGGCGATCCAGCTGTCGCTCTTTCTGAGAGACGATCAAGGAATCCCGATTGTTCCAGCCGATGCGTGGCTGCCCTGGGCCTTTCCCGCTCCAGGTGCTCTTCCTGCCGAAGACATCATGGAAGAGGTCGCTCGTGCCTTGACGCAACGCCCCGAATTGGCCCTGCTGGATCTCCAGGCGCAAGAACAACGACTTGATCTGCAATTGGCCAATAACCAACTATTGCCCGAGCTAGATGTCCTGGTTGATGGATCTCAGGATATGGGCCCAGCCGCCACCAGTTCCAGAGACAAGGGGGAATTCGAAATGGAGGCTGGAGTGATGGCCAGCGTCCCCCTGCCGCGAAACAAGGCGCGAGGAAAAATCACCTCAACGCGAGGCAAACTGCAGCAGATCGCCATCAAGCGTCAGTTCCAGATGCAGAAGATCGAAGTCGAACTTCGGAAGGCACGGGTGGCGTTGGAAGTGGCCAAGCAACGTGTCGATGCGGCGATCGAAGCTTTTGAACTGGCGATGCGGTATCTCGCTTTGGAACAGCGAAGCTATGCTGAGGGGGAAAGCAATCTGATCGATTTGAATATTTTGGAAAGTAAGGCCTTTGAGAATCGCCTCCTGCTGATCGATGCTCTGCAAGACTGGTACATCGCTCTAGCAATGCTCCAGAATGCCATGGGAATCGACCCGCTGGATGCCTCCATGCCAGTCACTATGGTGACCCCCGAACCACCGGCCCAGCTGGTGGCCCCTGAATCGATCGACACGCCGCCCCGCGTGAACCCCCCCGCCAATAATGGACCGAATCCGTAGGGGAGCGGCCCAACGTTCGCTGTCGGAAGTGCGGTTCGATCCGATGGCCGATCGCTGAAACCATCGTGGCACGAGTTTCCCCCCCGTGATTCGCCTTCGCGCTTCATAGATTCCCGCAACAATGCCACGACTCCTGCCGGAAGCATTCGTGGCGCGGTCTTCCCGCCCGTGATTCGCATTCGCGTTTCCAAGATTCCCGCAGCAATGCCACGGCTCCTGCCGGAAGCAATCGTGGCACGGTCTTCGCGCCCGTGATTCGCAGGGACTTTTCCATTCGTATCTGGCACCCATCGCAAAGGCATGGTCGCGAGGAAAACACCTTCTGTCCGAATCCGCCGTACACTTCCTCCAGCCGCTTTCTAGGTGACTCCCCTGTCGCTAGGCAAAAACGAATACTGGGGGAGAATCACCCAAAAAATCACTTTTTTCCTACCCGTTTGACCGAAGGTGTCCGTCCTGCTGGCGATGCTAAATGTGTTGCAGGTCGACCAATTTGTTTGGCTTGGTTGCTTGCCTTGAGTTGATGAACGGGGTAGTATTCATCCGTACAGAACCTCGGGCGGCGGCATGCGAAACGAAAGCTTCGTAAGGTCGATCGATTGGGAGCGAAAGAGGTTCGGGTTGGACAGTCGCAAGAAGGAGCGAAGGATAGCCATGGCCAAGAAGAAGCATGAGAAGGATGAAGTAGAGAGCTCGCTGGAAGCAGTGCTCAAGCGCGAACCGTCGCTCCGCACCACCCTACAGCAGATCGAAAAGCAGTTTGGTGAAGGCTCCATCATGCCGCTGGGTGGCGAGGCCCAGTTGAAGATTGAAGGGATCAGCACCGGATCGCTGTCGCTGGACGTGGCGCTGGGTGGTATCGGCCTGCCGCGAGGGCGAATCATCGAGATTTTTGGGCCGGAATCGAGCGGCAAGACGACGTTGGCTCTGCATGTCGCTGCGGAGGCGCAGAGAGCCGGAGGGATTGCAGCGATCATCGATGCGGAGCATGCATTTGATCCGACGTGGGCGAAGAAGGTAGGAGTGGAATTGGAGTCGTTGCTGGTCAGTCAGCCAAGCAGCGGTGAAGAGGCGATGCAGATCTGCGAGATGCTGGTCAAGAGCAATGCGGTCGACGTGATCATCGTCGACTCGGTGGCCGCCCTCGTGCCCAAGCAGGAGCTTGAGGGGGAGATCGGTGATTCGCACGTGGGACTTCAGGCTCGATTGATGAGTCAATCGATGAGGAAGCTGACTGGCGCGATTGCGAAGAGCAAATCGGTGGTGATCTTGATCAACCAGATTCGAGAGAAGATCGGGGTGATGTTTGGATCGCCCGAGACGACTCCTGGTGGTCGAGCCTTGAAGTTCTATGCATCTTGCCGGATCGACGTCCGCAGGATTGGAGCTCTCAAGGAAGGGGAGGAAACGGTTGGGCAGCGAGTCCGTTGCAAGATCGTCAAGAACAAGGTGGCGCCGCCATTCCGCGTCGCTGAGTTCGACATGATGCATACCAGTGGGATCAGCTACGAGGGAGATTTGCTTGATCTAGGTGCTGCGATGAAGGTGATCACGCGCAGTGGAGCTTGGTTCAAGTACGGCGAGACCTATCTGGGGCAGGGTAAGGAGAAGGCTCGTAACTTCCTCTTGGAAAACCCACAGGTGGCAGACGAAATCAAGAGTCAGATTCTGGCTGGCGATGCGACTGTCGCTGTGGTGGTCGACCAAGGGACAGGCGAGGGAGGATCGGTCGCTGCCGACAGTTGATCGAAGATCGCTCGGGATGCTGTGGCAACCCGCGATGGCAACTGGAAGGATCGCTTTTTCGAGGCAGGTGCTGTGGTGGTTGCAGGCAGTCTCACTTGGCTCGCAAGATGCATTGGTTTGGCTGTGGCGCTGGCTTGGAGTAGCGATGGCTATCTTCCTAGCGCCGCAGCGCAGACCCCTTCGGATGACAGGGATGCCAACGGAGATTTCGCGAGTGATGACCAACTGGAGCGGTCGGTTGTAGCGATTGTTCGGGTGGAAAACCAAGCCATAAGCAGGCTTCCGATGGCTTGGTTTCAGATGGAGGGGGTCGAGTCGTTCATCGACCGCAAATGGAATCGGTTATCCCATGCGTTGGCAGATCGAGTGCAATTGGGGGTGGTTTGGGGTGAGCAGCGTCTGCTGGTGACGACGCTGCAGCCTCTGGGGGATCCAGCCAAGACTAGCTACTGGGTCTGGCGACTGGATTCCGACTCCCTAGGGCAGCAGGAGCCCGAGCGGGTGGAGTTGTTGGCCGGTGATGGTTACACCAACTTGGCGGTGTTGCGCTGGGTGCCGAGCGAGCAGGAAGTCGAAGTAGAAGAGGAATCGCAAGCGAGGGGAAGTGGAGCCGCCCGCAGCGTCGCTCTCAGGGACTTTTTGAGCGAACCTCTGGCGGATGGCGATTCGTTTGTGTGGGGAGTCGATGATCCGGTTCGAATGCTCGCAGGCAAAGGCTGGAAGTGGAAGAAGCTGGCGGTGCGAAGGGAATCGATCGGGTTGGCAGCGACCGAACCCAATGAGCTGCCCGGAGGCTTGGCGGAATTGGGATGGAGGTTGGTCAGCGATCCTGCAGATCGCCCATGGACCGAAGGGACGCCACTTTTTGATCGACAAGGACGCTTGGTCGCTTTGGCTGCAGATAGCAGTCTGCAAAATCTACCTCGACTCGCCCAGAAGGCACCTGTTAGGTCCTGGCTTCCGATCGATCGGACGGCGCAGCGAGTCGTGGAGTCTCTGGCGACTGGGGAGTTGCCGTCGTACGGTTTTTTAGGAGTCCTGCAGTCGGAGAGTCGCTCAGAAGACCAGAAAGAGGATCGGCGCGGCGCAAAAGTGGCTGATGTGGTCCCGGGAATGCCAGCGGAACGGTCCGGATTGCTTCCTGGGGACTGGATCACTGCGATCGATGGTCAGCCAGTACTGGGAAGGGAGTCGCTGCTGCGCGACCTGAGCCGATTTCCCGCCGACGCTGAGATTCTGGTGCGGATTGAAAGGCCTAGAAGTTTGGGACTACAGCCCTGGGTGATCGATGTCCCGGTCACTCTAGCGAAAAAGTATGTCCCTTCCCGCATTCGGTCGTTCAGTCAGCGGCCTCCAAGGACCTGGAGAGGCATGACCGTGGAAGTCCCTTCGGCCGTCCCGCCGGAACTGGCAAGGTGGTTTCGGAATCCTGACGGAGGAGCGACCAGTCGAGGCTTGGTGGTCCTGGAAGTCGAAACGGACTCACAGGCCTGGCGAGCCGGGGTGCGACCTGGGAGTCATGTGACCGCAATTGATGAGATACCCGTCGATCATCCCGATGCATTCGATCGCATCACCAGGGAGCGGGATGGGAAACTGGTAAGGCTGACGTTACAGCGCTGGCGATCCGGTGAAATGGCGCTGGTTCTTCCATAAGGGCAGAGAATTTCCGGCTTCGATTGGGGGGGCTCCCGGAGATCTGGATGGGGTAACCTTTTGGGAAACCGTAGGTGGATCATTCCACTTCCTGCGGTTCGACGCTTTGGAAGCGGCAAGGGCAATAGATCCACAGTGCATCGCAGGCTACACTGATCGATTCCAAATGGTTGCGATGATGGGCTTGCAGCCCACCAAGCGGTCCGAACTACATGTCCTGCGGAAAGGCATCATGAAGACTGACGAACTCCGGGAAAAGTACTTGACCTTCTTCCAGAGCAAGGGGCATTCACGGCAACCGAGCGATGTTTTGGTGCCGACTTGGGATCCATCGGTGCTGTTCACTCCCGCAGGAATGAATCAGTTCAAGGATCACTTTCTTGGGAAGGTCAAGCTGGAGTACACGCGGGCGACAACTTGCCAGAAATGCCTTCGCACCGGGGACATCGATAACGTAGGAAGAACCGCCTACCACCATACGTTTTTCGAGATGCTGGGGAATTTCAGTTTTGGAGATTACTTCAAGGAAGAAGCGATCCGCTGGGCTTGGGAGTTCCTGACCGACAAGAAGTGGCTAGGAATCGACCCGTCGCGACTGACGGTGACCGTGTACAAAGATGACGATGAGGCGGCATCGATCTGGAACGAAAAGATTGGCTTGCCCACCAGTCGCATCGCCAGAATGGATGAGGATGAAAATTTCTGGCCCGCCAGCGCCCCCAGCCAGGGGCCAGATGGAGTCTGCGGTCCCTGCAGCGAGATCTACTATCAGTTGGACTCAGGTAAGTCGGTGGAGATCTGGAATCTAGTCTTCACGCAGTTCAATCGAGTCGGTGAGCCACCAGATAATCTTCGTCCACTGCCTAGCAAGAACATCGATACGGGGATGGGGCTGGAACGAACGGCAAGCGTGATGCAGGGAGTGCCCAGCAATTTTCATATCGATATTCTTTTCCCGATCGTCCAGGCGGCCGCTGAGGTTTGCGGAAAGCACTACCAGTACGACTCGGATGATGGTCGGCGGTTGCGACGTATCACTGATCATGTGCGGGCATGCACCTTCGCGATTCATGAGAATATCTATCCCGGCCCTAAGAAGGCCCGGTATGTGATCAAGCGGTTGGTGCGCCGCGCTGTGCTGGATGGTCACCAGATGGGGATGCGCGAGCCATTCCTGCATCATCTGGTGTCGGTCGTTGCACAGACCATGGGCACCGTCTATCCCGAACTTCGCGAGACCGTCGACCGGGTCGCGAGGGTGTTGCAGTCAGAAGAAGCTGATTTCTTCAACACGATCGATGCGGGTTTGGTGCGCATGAATAAGGTCTTCGAAGAACTGGATGCATCCAGCCGTGTCATGGTTGACGGAAAGGATGCCTTTCAGCTCTACCAGACCTATGGAGTGCCCCCCGAGCTGTTTCAGACGTTGGCGGCCGAGCGTGGGATGACCTTCGATTGGGAAGGCTACCAAGCTGCCATGGACAAGCATGGAGAGGTGAGTGGACCTGCACAGAAGCAGCTTTTCCAGACCGGCCCCATCGAAACCCTAAAAGAGGCATTGTTGAGGACGGATTTCGTTGGCTACGACACCACAGAATGCCCCGCCGTCGTGCAAGGGATCATTGCGGGTGTGGGCGAACAAGAACGACTGATTGGACAGGTTCAGGCAAGAGAAGGATCAGATCTTCCAATCCGAGTCGTACTCGATCAATCCCCCTTTTACGCCGAAAGCGGTGGACAGGTGGGGGATTCGGGCGTTTTGTCGACCGATTCGATGGAATTTCAAGTCACCGACACGCAGAGGGCAGGGGAGTTGATCGTCCACTCCGGCCATCTGGTGCGCGGGGAGTTGAAAGAGGGGCTAAAGGTATCGGCACGCGTCGACGATCGGAGGCGAAATGCCTTGCGCCGAGCTCACTCGGCAACCCATCTTCTGCACCATGCCCTGCAAAGTGTTCTAGGTGGACACGCGCAGCAGCAGGGAAGCAAGGTGGAGGCAGATTTGCTCAGGTTCGATTTCAGCAATCAAGAGCCGATGTCGGAGGAGCAACTGGCGAAGGTTGACGCAATCGTCCAGCAGCGGATCCAACAGGGAGCTCCTGTCCAGTGGCAGGTGGTTCCCTTGGCTGAAGCTCGAAAGGCTGGAGCGATGATGTTGTTCGGCGAAAAGTATCCAGATCCTGTCCGGATGGTATCGATGGGGGAATTCTCCAAGGAGTTGTGTGGCGGAACGCATCTGACAAACACCGCCCAGGTCGAAGCGTTCGAAGTGCTTTCGGAAGAGAGTGTCTCATCAGGAACACGCCGAGTGACAGCACTGACGGGCCAGCGAGCTGCGGAGTACCGCCAGCGAGTGGCTCAACTGCTGAGCGAAACGGCTTCCTTGTTTGGATGTTCTGCGGAAGATGTGCCTGGAAAGACCATCGAACTGGTGCAAACGATCCGAGGATTGAAGAAACAGTTAGCAGGCGGGGGAGTGACCGCAGGGGGAGCCACGGAAGTCAGCGAAAGAGTGGTGGATCCGCGTCGCGCCTTGCGGCAAACTGCCCGAGCATTAAATGTCGCCATCGATGACGTCGGCAACCGCATTGCCGCGCTCATCTCAGAGCGAAAGAGTTTGGAAAGTCAGGTAGCTGCAATGGCTTCTAGTGGATCGCTGTCCATTGACGATCTGCTGACGGATGCTGTCGAGCGGAATGGGAAGCGAATCGTGGTGGCGGAAGTAGGGGCAGCCAGTCCTCATTTGATGCGACAGTGGATCGACCAGATTCGCAAGACACCCGGGATGCCAACCGCCGTCCTATTGATTGGTCGACAAGAAGACAAGTTGACGATCATCTGCGGGCTGAGCAAGGATCTGGTGGACCAGGGGTTCAGCGCGGGCAAATGGGTTGCACCTGTCGCGGAGGCTGTCGGCGGTGGGGGGGGAGGCAAAGCCGATCTCGCACAGGCTGGCGGGAAGTTGCCTGAAAAAATTCCCGAGGCCATCGAGACAGCCAAGCGATTTTGGACCTGAGGCGCCTTGAACACCTCCTCGCTAGACAATCATCACTTCACCGTGTGAATCCCAATTCGCACGGAATGCTAGCATTCGGGGCGCCGGCAGCGGCAACCATGGGACTGTATGGCCGGGATGGCCATGCAGCGGCCACGATATGCCTTTGAAGCATCCTTCCAAAAGGTGCCACCCACCTTCCTCGTTCGGTGCCACCCACCTTCCTCATTCGGTGCCACCCACCTTCCTCATTCGGTGCCACCCACCTTCCTCATTCGGTGCCACCCACCTTCCTGGATTCCAGCCCGGTTGGGGGTGCGGTGCTGAGGTATAACCTTTTGTCCATCTGTCCAGTCGAGCTTTCGATGGGGCTAGGGAACTCGATTCCTTGTTTTTTCCCTTATTTACCTTCATTCCAAGTTAGTCTCGGACGATTCTCGGATTGTGCTCATTTGTCCATTCTTTGGATGTGCCCCTAGAATCCCCCCATGCGATGCGCAAGGATTCCTCGATTCCCCCAGGGAGCCTGACACATGCCAAGGACCGCTAGAGCCGAAATCTGCCCACCCGATCAAATCAACATTCTCCATATCACCCAGCGCTGTGTTCGACGCGCTTTCCTGACTGGAGAAGATCCGGTTT
>JBILTR010000028.1:0-63467 GCA_044371425.1 Pirellulaceae bacterium
ACGCAGTTACTGTCGATTAATGAGTCCAAATCAGACCCATGAAGGGACTTACACCCTCCCGTTTCGACGCCGTCAAAGGCGCACTAGCCACCGCGGCCACGCGGTGGAGTGCAGCGCAGGGCGTCGAATCGATAGAATCCACGTTCCGGCAATGGTGGTTACGTGGAGAGCCCTGCCATCTCTTCTGTAGCCACCGCGGCCACGCGGTGGAGTGCAGCGCAGGGCGTCGAATCGATAGAATCCACGTTCCGGCAATGGTGGTTACTAGATTGCCAGCGGAAGTAATACATGAAACAAGTGGTTGCGGTCGTAAGGCCTTTCCTGGCCGAAAAAGTCCTGGAAGCGATCCAACCAATGGATCTCAAGGCGATCAATGTCCGAGAAGTGAAGGGGTTTGGGCGTCAGAAGAGCTATTTGGATCGCTACTCCCAAGGGGAATACGCGTTGACCTTTCTCCCGAAAATCGAAATCACGCTCTGGATAGAAGATCACCTGCTCCAAGAGGCGATCGACCACATTGCCGCTGCTGCAAGAATCGGGCGTATGGGGGATGGGAAAATCTTCGTGCAGTCGATTGGAAGATCGATCGATCTGGGTGCCGTCGACGAAGACCAGCAGTAATTCTTTGGAGAGGCATCGCTGTGTGGTGCAAGCGAACAACAAGACGAAAATCCGACAGCAAGCCCAAAGGGACGGCGCTGCGATGGTGGGCTGTGTCGATCGCCTTTGGATTCTACTGTTCTCTTGAGGTCCTTCCGTTAAATGCTCAAGACTCCTCAACCGCCACCAGCAATCCGGCTACCGATTCCGCCAGCGATGGTACCAAGGTACTAGCCGACCCCGACGCCGATCGCGTCCTCTCGCTGCTGAAGGAGGCACCGCCTCATCTACTTCGACTGATCGATCTCGGTAAGGTCCGATGGAGCTTTGACGATCGCCCTCTGAAAGAGGCTCGGAAACAAGGGCTCACCAAATTTCAATACGAGGTAGGGCACCGCGCTCAATTCCGCTACCGATGGCTTGCCTCATCCGGTAGTCAGTATCGCTTGGTTGCTTCCATCGCGTACCAGAAACTGAGCTTTGAGATGAATCATGAGATCATTCTCTCGGAGTTTTTCTCGGCGCAAGGAGCCTGGAAGTCTCGCCTCCTTCTGCATGAATTCGATCACGTGTGCATCTCGACCGACCCCCGTGTGGTGGCGATCGCAGAGGATCTGTTCTTCGGCCGAGAACGTTTGGAAGTGGTGGTCGATGCGGAAGGGTACCAGCAACAAGTTCAAAAGGAAATCGAGCGGCAAATTCTGGAGAAGTTTGAGGAGCGAAAAGAGGCCTTTGGCAAAATGTTGCAGGCGGCCTACGATCGACTGGATGCGCTGTCCCTGCATGGTCTGCAACCGATCGAGGATCGGAAGAAGATGTTCGCCGATCTGTATTCCCATGATTTCCTTGAAGCGATTGATGGCTTTCCGCTCGATCGCATCAACGAAAAATCGATCGAATTCTCCCGCGCTGTCGAGATGCACTACCAACCATTTTTAGTCCCCTAAGGTTGGTATTTGCGAACGCGGCGGGCGAAATCCCGCTCCAACCCTGGTACAACCATAGAGCCAACTTGCAGAGGAAGAGAAGCGCTGGAAGCAGTTGGGCTTTGGGATCGGCGACCAACCAAACTAGCTGGAGCTGCTTTGGGGCTGCTTTTGCTAGTGCTGAGGTAGTCCTGCAAGCGCGTCCTTAGTACAGGGAATCGAGGAACCATCATGGTGGGGCATCGTATCGCTTTTGTTCTGTTCAGCCTATTCCTGGCTTTGGAGGTGTCGCTTTCGTCCTGGGGGACGGAGCCGCGGAATGTTCTGCTGATTTGCGTGGATGATCTCAAGCCGGCGCTAGGCTGCTATGGCGACCCGCTAGCCAATACGCCCAATATCGATCGATTGGCCAGTCGGTCGGTGGTGTTTCAGCGAGCCTATTGCAATCAAGCCGTTTGCTCCCCGTCACGCAATGCACTTCTTTCAGGACTCCGTCCAACGACGCTTGGCATCTATGATCTCGCGACCCATCTCCGGGATGCCAGTCCCGATCTGGTCACAATGCCTCAATGGTTCAAGCAACAGGGTTACCGAACAGAGAGCCTTGGAAAGATTTTCCACGTCGGCCATGGCAACCGCGATGATGAATTGTCTTGGAGTGTTCCATCTTGGAAGGCCAAGGTCGTTCAATACGCACTCCCTGAGAATCGGCCGCCGAAGACTCCGATGACCCGAGAGGAAGCTAGATTCAGCAATCAGGACCCCAAGGGAAAGCCCAAAGGTCCGCCAACCGAACTGGCGGATGTACCCGATGAAACTTACGCCGACGGCGCGGTGGCCAACCAAGCCATCGTTCGACTGCGCCGTGCAAGTGAAGATCCCAAGACGCCATTTTTTCTTGCGGTTGGCTTTGTCAAACCGCATCTGCCTTTTGTTGCACCCAAGAAGTACTGGGACCTATTCGAGCCGAATAGGTTTCCCCTGGCATCCTACCAGTCCGCACCCGCGGGAGCTCCCCAGGTCGCCATGCACGGCTTTGGTGAACTGCGTCAGTACCGAGGGATCTCAGAGAAGGAGCCTGTGCCGGAGACGATGCAGCAGCATCTGTTGCATGGTTATTATGCAGCGACGTCGTACGTCGATGCGCAAATTGGAAAGGTATTGGATGAGCTGAAGCGATTGGGTCTGGACCAGAACACCATTGTCATTCTCTGGGGGGATCATGGATGGCATTTGGGGGATCATGGCTTGTGGTGCAAGCATTCGAATTTCGAACAGGCAGCGAGAATTCCGCTGCTTATCTCCACTCCGGGCCTGCCATCGCATCGATCGAATGAGCTAGCTGAATCGGTTGACCTTTTTCCTACGCTTTGCGACTTGGCCAATCTCCCTTTGCCATCTAGCCCTTTGGACGGAATATCCTTGGCAACACACATGTCGGATTCCAGGGTCCCGACCAAGCAGCATATCCTGCATGTCTATCCCCGTGGACGCGGCAAAGAAGGAGAAATCCTTGGTCGCTCTATCAGGACACAGCAGTTCCGGCTGGTGGAGTGGAAGCCCTACACTGGAGATGGGACAGTGGAGTTGGAACTATACGACTACCTGGATGATCCCCTGGAGAAGAGCAACTTGGCGGAAGAACGTCCCGAGGTGGTCAAAGAGCTGCTCAAGCACCTCGAATCGTACGGGGATCCGCGACCTCCCGTAGCTGCAAAACGCTAGAGAATCGTTCCCCGTTGGCCCATTTGCCTTTCCCCGGTTCGCGCTTGGTATCCCGTCTGTCTCTAGATACCTGCCCCAACGTAGGATGCCGTCGGGGATAGAGCCCACCGGGCCTGGACCGCTTTTTTCGCCGATAACGATTTTCAGGTAATGGTTGATCGTTCATCTCGGAGTCGGGCTGCAATGACCCCTCATTACTTATCGGATTTCATCGACGAGTTGTTGGTGGTCTGCCCGCGATGCAAGAAGCGGGCCTATGTGCGTTCGATCCAACCGCCCCAGATGGAAACCAAGTCGGGGTACCACCGATTGACCTGCGGTCACTGTGGATTGGTACGAGACCAGCTTGCGATCCACCCGTACGATATCGGCGCGGAAATCCGGGGTCTTGGAATTCAGCTATGGTTGGTCCATGCCTGCTGTGGGGAGGTGCTTTGGGCGATGAATGGAAGACATCTGGATTTCCTCATCGACTGGGTTGGGCGATCCCAGCGTCCCAGGCCGATGAATGAAGATGGGTATGTGAATCGATCGTTGGAAAGTCGATTGCCTCAGTGGATGCTTGAGGCACGGCATCGGCAAGAAGTGCTCGATGGCTGCGAGTCTCTCAAGAAACGCCAGCTCGCAGATTGAGTCGGCATGTAGAGCTTCGCCCGAGATTTTTCTTTAGGAAGCCAGCGAAGCCGAACGGTGGATGGGTGAGCCTGCCATCGAATTCGCAGATCCACCATCGGGTGATGATCGCTGCGGGGGAAAGCCTCAAATCCATCAAGGACGTCGATCTCCCTTTTCTTTTTGACTTGCCTCCAACTGCTTAGCGATTGCCGCCCGCTTGCTCTCGGGTAGTCGCGTCCACGCCGTTTCGTAGAAGACCTGCGCTGCTGCCATGTGGCCGCGTGCTGCAGACTCCTTTGCCTTTTCCAGCCAGAATCGAATCTCTGCCGCTTCATCTAAAGGTGACTCCCGGGGGGTGTCAACCAGATGGTGAGAATTCGCATGATTCAGAAGCGCCATGTAGGCGTAGTCGGAGGGGCGTTCGCCCGACGGACGAAAGCCTTGCGTTAAAGGCTGCTCGGCTTCCGTCGGCAATTGTGCCCTGCGCACCAACCGCGAAACCGTATCGGCGTCGCGTGCAGCCGACGGGTTGCGACCAACCGAACGCGCGTCTTGAAAGCTCTTCGCGCCGCTGGTCGACCGACTCGTACCGCTCGATTTCTTCCCTCGATTCGCAGCGGCATCCTTGCTCGAAGCCGTGACCGGTGCAGGCCGCCTCAGGCGACCAGGCACTGGATCGGCTACGGAATTGAGGATTGCCTGATCCAACCGATCGAGGTCGATCACACCGACCTGCACACTGGTTCCCGGGAGCTGCAGATAACCTTGGCGGTGAGCGGCACCGCTGAGCTGATTTCCGGCGAGCGTGCTATTCCAGGCTGCGCGGGGGTTCCGCGACATGAGGGCTACGCCCGAGTCGGGGACCAGAGCTGAGGAGCTGGAAGAATGCGTCCCAGTCGAAGGGGCACGTCCGATCTGCGCCTTGGCAACCGAGGGCATCGTCAGGCCAAAGATCGCAAATCCAAGGAAACCAAGTCGTGCAGAACCACCAAAAGAAAGATGCATGACCGAGCCGCTCGCATGGAAAAAGACGTCGGGGACGAGACGCTTTATCTTACCGCGCGAAACAGACATTTTCAGGAAAGAATTTCCCGAATGGGAACACCATGGTCGATTTCCAGACGCTTCCGTTCCGGCAATTCCAATTTTCGCGAATCGAGCCCTAATTGATGAAGGATGGTAGCGTGGATATCGGTGACATAATGGCGATTTTCGACCGCATGAAATCCAATCTCATCGGTCGCACCATGCACGGTTCCCCCTTGGATTCCGCCCCCGGCAAGCCAGACGGAAAAACCGAAAATATGGTGATCACGCCCATCCGACCCTTGAGCGCCCGGTGTTCGACCAAACTCGGTTGCGAAGACGACAATCGTCTCATCCAAGAGGCCACGTCGCTGAAGATCGATCAGCAATCCAGCGATCGGCTTGTCCACCGCGAGGGAATTGGCAGCGTGATTCCCTTTCAAGCCACCGTGAGCGTCCCAGGCCCCTGCACCGCCCCCTCCATGCTGCACCTGAATGAATCGCACCCCTCGCTCCACCAGTCGACGCGCCGCCAGCATCTGCGTGCCGAACTCCTTGGTCTCAGGGCGATCGATGCCATAAAGCTGTTGCGTCTCTAGTGTTTCCTCCTGCATTTGGATTGCATCGGGTACCGACTGCTGCATGCGAAAGGCGAGTTCATAGGACTGAATGCGTGCAGCCAGCGCCGCATCGTCTGGCAGCGCAGCAGATTCCAGTTGATGCAGCTTGCGCCATAGCCCCAACCCCAGCTTCTGTTGAGCCGATCCCGAGGGGGATTCGGGGCTACCAAACTCCAGCGGTTTGTTCGGGTCGATCTTCAAAGGTACGGCATCATGAGAAGGCCCCAGATAATGACCATCGCGGCGATTCCAGTATTCGCGGAAGCCCATGGAGACGAATTGCGGCAGATTCTCATTGAGGCTTCCTAAGCCATAGTGGACCCAAGCGCCCAGAGTCGGGAAGTCGCCGTCATTTTGATGTCGTCCGGAATGGAACTGTGTCTGTGCTCCGTGATTGCTGTCGGTGGTCCACATCGATCGAACAATCGCCAATTTGTCGACCTGACTTCCCAGATGAGGGAACCAGTCGCTGACTTCGATTCCACTTTGGCCATGCTTGCGAAATCCGACCTGAAGTGGGTACAGCGTGTTTCTCTGATTGCCATTGCCGTCGGGAACCACCAGTCGTTCGATCGCAAGTTTCTTGGGGTCTTGAGCTTCCGCAAAAGGTGTTTCTGCGATCGTTTTCCCAGCGTACTTGGTCAGCATCGGCTTGGGATCAAAGCTCTCCATGTGGCTGACGCCACCATTCATGAACAGCCAAATGACGCTCTTGGCACGCGGAGCAAAATGGGGGCCGGTGGCGACCGATTCGGTTCCTGAGGATGCCATGGCATCCCGATGCAGCATGGAGGCGAGCGCGATCGGCGCCAGCCCCCCACCCAGACGCCGAATCCAGTCGCGGCGGTTTGTGCAACAGCAACGACATTGTGCATTCTGTTTGGCGTGGGACACAGTCATCATGGGCATCCTCGATTTCTCTCGCTTCTCATGGCGACGATTCTGGACGATGTTCTCTTGTCGAATCACCGAAGGGTCACGAATTCGTGATGGTTGTATAGCACCCAGCAGAGGTGCTCCCAGCGATTCACACCCACTCCTTCAGTCCCCCCCGGGCCGAATTCCCGCATCGTCTCGCGACAAGCGATGGCTTCCTCCTCCGTCGGAAGTCGACCTAGAAATCTGCGGAATGCCGATAGGATGATCTGCTGTTCTACTTCGGGATTGTCCACCGACCCTGTGGGCACGCTTGCTTGGGTCACCAATTGCTTGGCGGCAATCGTCGAATGGTCGAGAACCAACTGGCTGTTGAAAAGGGCTAGCGCTTGCTGGGGGATCACACTTTGCTCCCGACGGTAGCACTCCTTCACCAGCGCTTCGTCAAATTGGGAGAGGAAGGAATTGCGGTCGTTGTTGGAGTGGAAGAAATAGAGACTTCGCCTTCGAGACAGATTCTGTTGGTCCATCGGGACAGGAGGACCGCCGAAGGAACCATCCAGTGACTGAGCGGTGGCGAGCACTGCATCGCGAACCACCTGCGACTCCAAGCGAATAGGGATCCTTCGCCACCATGTTTGGTTTTCGGGATCGCGCTGATGCGATGCCGGAACCGTGTCTGTTTCCGATCGCCTCCGGTACAGTTCGGAGGTCACCATCAGTCGATGGAACGCTTTCATGTCCCAATCGTGTTCGATCAACCAAGCCGCCATCCAGTCCAGCAACTGGACCTGAGTTGGTGGCGATCCTTTGCGGCCGAAGTCGAAGGGAGGATCGACCAATGGGCGTCCGAAATGTCGCGTCCAAAGGTGATTGACGGCAACTCGAGCGATCAGGGGGTGGGAGCGATCGGTGAGCCATTGGGCCAATGCGGTGCGGCGGCCGGAGCTGTTTGCTTGGAAGGAAACGGCTGGATCATCCGCCGTCGAGGAAGCAAAACGGGTTGGAAACCAGCGGGCTCCTTCGAAGGGGGCAATCGCCACCGCTCGCTTTTGCTCTTCCGTCACCGCTTTCGCTTTTTGGAACTGATCCTCAAGCCCAGAAAGCTCGTTCTCCAGTTTGGCTTTTTCCGCAGCTGCAGACCGGCCCATCTTCCATTTGGTATCGGCCAAGCGATGTTCCATGCTGCGGAGGTTGGCCAGATGCTGAGCCTCCCTCGCACGCTCGGCGGACTCCCCTTCAGGTTCTACCAGCATTCCCGGCAAGCTTTTTGCCCAAGCCTGCTTCCATGCCTCACCCCGCCGCTCCACCGCCTCCAGTTCCGCCTGCCTTCGGGCCACCAACAGCTCGGCCGACGAATAAAACAGCTTCCTGTCGGCCATCAGTCGCTTGGCCTCCTCCAGCGATTCTGGATTGTCCGATGGAGCGGCACCCTGCTTCGGATCGACAAGCAGCATCGCATGATCGAGTGGCTTCAGCGAAATCTTGTGGACGGTCGCGATCGCATCAAAGGTAGTAGCCATCAGGCGAGGCGTTGCTTTGGGGAGTGGGCAGTCCCAGGCGATCTTCAGCTGGTCGTCGATGAACGCATTGAATCTTTGGCCACGACGAAGAATTCTAAGCCGATAGCGACGATCCAGTTCCACCGGCACCGAAACGGCAGCTTCTGGTGGATAACTCCATTGCCCATCTTTCATGAAAGACGCTTGGATTTTTGAGCCACCTGCGTAGGCGCTGATGTAGATGGAGATCTCTTCGGTGCGTTTGGTTTCACCGCCAATCATCCGATCGACGGCGTCGAACGATAGCCCAACGCTGCGCCATTGGCTGCCCCCTTCCGTCGAAAACTCCAAAGTCACATCGATCGCTTCCGGGATCGGGTCTTGGTACTCGATTGCGGAGCCTTGAGGCCCATCGGTCGTTTGCTTCCATCCGGAGTCAGTTGGTGTCCAAGTTCCGCTGATAGGTTTCCAGGGAAGTGGTGTCTTCTCTGCAAAGTCGTAGGCTCTTTCTGGTGCTTCAGTTCCTTTTGAAGCCTCCTGGAGGGCTTCGGGGGTCCCGGTGGACTCCCAGTGAGCCAGCAGCTCCTCGGCCTTCTTTCTTGCTTGGTCGGCTTCCTGAAGACTGGCCTTGGCAGTCGCCACTTCCCTTCTGGCTTGTTCCACGTAAGTATCAATGACACCCGGGCGGCTTGCGGGTTGAGCGCCCTCGACGGGCAATGGGATCAGTGCAGGCCGGAACCGTTCACCAGCGAGGAGCTGTGGGACTCCTGGGGTCATCGCACGGTTCTTATCGGGGTTGGTTTCCTGGCCGCGGATCAGAAGGTAGGTAGGTGCATCCAGCAGTCCATCGAAGACCGTGGGCACAGCGTTCTCCTCGAGATTCCATGTGCCAGGAATCATCTCGTTGCGCACCACATAGGGTTCAAAGATCGCGCGCATCCGATAGTAATCAACTTGGCTGAATGGATCGTATTTGTGATCGTGACATTTCGCACAGTTCATCGTCACGCCCATCAGACCCTTGCTGACGTGCTCTACGGTTTCGTCCATCCACTGGTGGCGGTTGAAAAGAAAGTAGTTCCTCGCCAAAAATCCTGTCGCTCTTAACTTCTTCAAATCGCCTGGATAGATTTCATCCGCAGCCAGCATCTGCCGGATCATCTCATCGTACGGCATGTTTTGGTTGAGGCTTTCGACAAGCCAATCCCGCCAGTGCCAGAGGTGTTTTTGGCTGTTGCGCAGTTGATCGCCTAGTCCCCACCAATCGCTGTAACGCCAGATGTCCATCCAGTGCCTCGCCCACCGCTGGCCATGCCGTGGGTCGGCAAGGAGTTGTTCGACCATCGACAGGTAGCGATTCTCGTCGATACGCTCTTCGCTCCACTGCCTAACTAACTCCTCAGGAGGAGGAACGCCAACCAAGTCCAGCCATAGCCTCCGCAATTGCAGCTGAGGAGAGGCTAAGGGAGCCGCAACAACATCGAGCTGCTTTTGGGAAGCGGCAAGGAAGTGGTCGATGGGATGAGCGGCCATCGAGGGAGTGGCGATGGTTGCTGGGCCAAGTGGCTGGAAGGCCCAATGCTTGGCTGGATCCGGTTCGGGCGCCTCCTGATCAGGTGCTCCGGCCCCTTCATCAATCCATCGCCGCAGCAGTTCCAACTGCTCGGCATCCACCTTTTCCCCTTCGTGTTCCGGTGGCATGCGCGTCGAATCCGTTGCCGAAACGCGGTGCACAAGGAGGCTGCCTGCGCCATCACCAGACTGGATCGCCGAACCACTATCCCCTCCCAACTTGATGAATTCGGCGGTGTCCAGGCGGAGGCCCGCTTCCTGCTTGAGCGCTCCATGGCAGGCATAGCAGCGTTGTTTCAGAAGCGGTTTGATGGTCTCTGCATAAAGCCGCTCGGAGGGGGACTCGGCTTGGACTGGCGCGCATGCGGCCGTCGCCCAGAGAAAAAGGGTTGCCACGAAAAAGACGCCAAGCGATCGCTGTGGCAGCTTCCAGAACCGTGAAGCAATTCCAGGAGGCATCGAACGTGAAAGGAGCATTTCACATCCCGGCGTAAAAGGAAGGGGCGCTAGGCAGGAAGCGTCCTTGGAGGAAGGACGCCACCCGTATTCTACACGCTCCCGCCATCCGGGCTCAATCCGCGCTATCAGCGACGCTTATCAGGTCAGGGAGCAGGCTGCTCGATCGTTAGCTTCTGATCGATTTGCGGATTCTCGATCGTCTGCAGCGTGCCATCGGGCCAGACGATTTCCACTTTGGAAATCTTGGTTTCTTTCCCCAGCCCAAAGGTGACGGGCAACTCGCATTGCGACAGGTAGCTTCGTGTCGGGGCGACTTGCCGTCTGAGCAGAGAGTCTCCCAACTGGACTCTCACTTCAGCGCCGATCGCGTCGCGGTTGGGTGATCTTCCGACCAACTTGACCTGAAGCCAATGATTGCCAAGCGATTGTTCGTTGCGGAGCAATCTTGGCGGCCCTCCATTGGACATCAGGAGTAGATCCAGATCGCCATCCAGATCGATGTCGGCATAGCAGGCACCTCGGCCTACCATCGGTTTGAGGAATGCATCGCCAACCTGATCCCGGCCCAACTCCACCAGCTCCGTCGCTGCCTTCGCTCCGGCATTCCAGAACAATTGCGGAGGCTGCTCGTACTGCTCGGTCGGCTGGACCTTCGAAATCTCTTCTTCCAAATGCCCGTTGCTGCAGACGATATCCAAACGGCCATCCAGATCCATGTCGGCAAAGAAGATACCGAAGGTCAGACGAAGAAGGGTTTGTGGGCCAAAGCCAGTGAGGGCAGCCGAGTCGAAGAATTGCGGCTTGGCACCTCGGGAGACATAGAGGCTGCAAGGTTCATTGGCGAAATTTCCGATGGCGATCGCCATGTTGTCATCGTTGCGCAGAAATCCGCAGTCGATGCCCATGGCGCCCGTGGCGATGCCGCGCCGATCGAAAGCCACACCAGCGGTGACTCCTACGTCCTTAAATGTGCCATCTTTCTGGTTGAGCAAAAGAAAGTTGGCGACCGTGTCATTGGCCACCATGACATCCATCCAACCATCGCGATTCACATCGACGGGTGCAACGGCCAGTGACTTGCCCGAGGGGACTTGGGTAGCTGCGTTGCGAATCTGTAGGTTGGCCGACTCCGAGACGTCGGTGAACTGCTGGCCATCGTTGCGATAGAGCGTCAGAAAGGTTCCGCCGAAGTTGGTTGGCTGGCCATACGCTCGACCGACTCCTGTGAGGGTGAAGTTATTTCGCAGATCCAGGTCTCGCGACCAAACGACGTAATCACCCACAAGCAGATCGAGGTCATTGTCGCGATCAAAATCAAACCACATCGCCGGGCAGCTCCACCGGTTCTCACCGCCACCCCCCACTCGATACTGACTGGTCACGTCGACGAACTTCCCCTGCTCATTGCGGTAAAGATGGTTGCCCCCAATGGCGGTTACGAACAGATCCACCCACCCGTCACCGTCGAAATCACCGAATGCGGGGCCCATGCCGTAAAAAACTTGGTCCAGACCAACTTCCTGTGTCACATCGACGAACTTGGCTCCCTTGTCGTCGTTGCGATAGAGCTTCATGGTCGGTGTGGGGGATGTCACTTTGCTAGACCAAGCCCAATCGGAACCATTGATCAGCAGAATGTCCTGGTCGCCATCGTTGTCGAAATCAAAGAAACCACCACCTCCCCCCATGGTTTCGGGCAACAGTCGCTCCCCTTCCTTGCCCGTATGATGACGGAAATCGATGCCAACCAAGCTGGTGACATCCGCCAAGGGAATGGTTGGCAATACCGACTGTTCGACTTCGCGGATCTCGGGCGCTTGAACCTGTGTCACCACCTCGACCGGTTTGGGTTTCCCAGCGGAGTAGACTCCCCACGCGACCAGCGCGACGGCTGCAAGCATTCCGATGACAGCCAGTGATCGACGTAGAGCGACCGAGATAACGTAATCGTCCTGAGGCAGGTCGTTCGGATCGTCGATGCGATCCTTCTTTCGATTTGTCATGGAGTCTTACCAGAAGCGAACGATGGTCCAGGAGATGAGCAAGAGCCACAGCAATCGCTCAGGGGCTTGCTGCGGGAGCGGCGGGTTCCGAAGAGGATGCTTCATCCCCCTTTTCATCGACCGATTGTATCTGGGTTACGGCGCCAGGTGCATTTGCTGAGGAAGAATCTGTTTGGGGGGGTAACGGCTCGGCCGACGACGAAGCCGTACCAGTCGCTGCTCCAAGCCCCGGCGCTTCGGCTCGATGCAAGGAGTAGATCACCAACTGTTCAGCGGCAAAATTGGCTGCGGGGTATTTTTCGCGAGCCACCGGCCGTGCGACATCAGCGGCGTTGTCGTCCGGTTTGTACTGAAGATTCCGATCGCGGTGGTACGCTGACTTTTCCTGGTCCCCCAGTCGCTCGTAAATATCTGCCAAGTTGGCATGGGCGGTGGTATTTTCCGGATCGAGCGAAAGGACAGTTTCGAACTCCTTCTTCGCCTCATCGAGATACTCCCGCGACCGGTTGGGGTTGCCTCGAGCAGCCATCAGCTCAGTGAGGTCCATCAAGGTCAGGCCGAATTCATTGCGAACGATGTAATCGCGGCTGAAGTCGAATCCGCGGTCGCGTCGCTGTTGCGATTGATCGTACAAGACGCTGCGATAGTTCTTCTCTGCCTCGAAGAAATCGCCCTGCATGCGGGCTAGGTCACCGCTGAGCCACGCGAAGGTCCAGGGCGGTGGCGGAGGATCCATGGTGGCTGAACGAGCTAAGGATTGGGTGGCCGCATTCACATCCCCCTCAGCTCGCTGCACCCGTGCTAGGTTCAGTGGACCATCATAACGGCCTAGTTTTTCCACCTCGGCGAACGCCTCCGAAGCTTGCTTGAGCTGTGATCCTCCGGCGAGAAACAGTCCGATTCCATAGTCGTTCCAGCGTTGCCAAGTCTCCGGCACAGGTGGCTTGGACGGCTTGTTTGCAGCCACTTGGGTACCGTTTGCCGTGACGATCGGGAAGACAACTAGGTCTTCAGCCACGACGGTGATAGGAAGCGGATTGGGCGTCTCGGATGCCGGTCCTGAACCGGAAAAGCCACGGTCGCCCGGCTTGAGGGCCTGGTTCATGAAATCGAGGTAGCCCTTGTCGAATTTCCGATACAGCAACCGGACAGAGACTTCGATCGGCGCGTCGATCGATGCCGGAACGTCCAGTCGGTAGTGCACAGTCTGGCCCGAGCCGGGAGGGATCTGGTGATCGTAAAGAGCGACGAAGATGTCCTGAGCGTTTCGGCGCGCGATGCGATTTCCGTGGCGGTCGATCACGAAATTGTTGACATAATGTGACCACTCGTCCACCTTCTGCAATTCGTCGCGGCCTCCGCTGATTCCTATCACCTTCCCTCCGCTGGTGGCAGTCACTTCCAGCCAGACCTCATTCGAGTCGACGGTCCCCTGCGTGAAATGGTGTCCAACCTTCAACGTTCGGATGACGGTTTCCAGCAGGTATGATTTTCCTGCGAGCAGCGATGGGACTTCGGGCCGCAGCGGAGCAACCAACTTGCCTTCAATGACGCCCTCTTCGCGAACCCCAAACAGATCGACGCGGCAGCTTCCCACCAAGAGACTTCTCGCGCGTTCCACCAGCTTCTCGTCGGCCCGCCAGTAGGGAAGCGCCGTATTGGCTCCCGGGAAAAAGTGGTCGTGCACCGTTCGCTTGCCATCAGGCCCATTGGCTTTCGCGGCAAAGTCGTTCGATTCCTGCAAAGGCATATGACAGGAGCTGCAGTTCTCGGCAGCCTTGGGCGGATAGTAGAAACTTCTAGCTCCATGCCCCGACACACCGCTCAGGAGGTAGCTGTCATAGTGGTTTTGGCCGCGGAGAAACTCCTTGTAATTCGTCACCTCCTTGGGCAGGTGAACCTTGTGGCAGGTGCTGCAGAATTCTTCTGTTTTGTGAAACGGCTTCAGCATCTCGGCTTTATGGAACGCGGGCTTGGATTTCACAAGGACTTCGTTGATCTTCTGAAGAACCGGGTTGTCGCTGTAGACAAATGGATAATGCACCGGCTCGTCGATCACATAGTCCGCGTTGCCTCTCTGGCTGTTGACATGGGTGATGGCGTGGCAGACAGAGCAGGTGATGCCGGCCTGGGAGGTTGGATGGTTCACGTCGTCGTAATCGGCTGCGTCAAAGGCTCCAGTGAAAAACGGTACGGGATCATGGCACCCTGCGCACCAGCGCGATGCCTGCACCGATCCATCTCGTTCGGTGACCACTTTCCGCGTCTCGCGAATCGCGTACAGATAGGCGGGATTATTGAATGAGCTGAAGTGGTGAGCGCTATGGAACCAGTCGTCGTAAATCCCTTCATGGCACTTCTTGCAGTACTCGTCGTTCTGTAACGCTTCGGGACGGATGAAATTGCCGCTGGCAGTTCTTGCGAGGCTGGGCTGGAAGTACTTTTCCCCTTCTTTGGGAGCGGTCTGATTCCATTTTCTGGGGTCCTGCATCTGTGCGATCACCAGAAGTCCGACGCAGGCAATCGTCGCGATCGCAATCCTTTGTCCGACATACCACTTGATGCGAGGACCTACCAATCGATGCAGCCAGTAAAGCCAGATGGCGGCGGCCGGCGCAATCAAGTGCAGCCAATAGACGATCCGGCGCAAGTCCTGCTGCCGCAGCTCGAACGCCCCGACTCGCATCAGCAGAATCCCGGTCACCAGAACCGCGATGGCGATCGCCATCAGCGCATAGCCAATCCGCACCGCGCGCCGATTCCGTCGATGATGGGAAGCCTTCCAATGGAAGAACCCAAAAACGATGACGGGAACCACCAGCAGAAGTCCCAACACCAGATGCCCAAGGAACATCAGTTGGTAGAACCAGTTTTGGTACGTCAGCCCCGTCCACCACTCCGAGAAGGTGATCGTAGAAAGGTAGAGGCCATTGGCTAAAAGAAGGGAAAACAGAGTCAGTACGATGACCAAAAGTACCCGGACGCGCGGCGAGATGGCTCGCTGCGGTTTCCGTGGAACACTCGAATCACCTGGGGCTCCGCCACTCGAGGAAAGACCTGCCGTACTCATGATGCGATGAATCCACTGCAACAAGGCTGAAACGAATGGGAATCGTCGTCGGCGTTTCCGACAAGATCGGCAGATGCGCCCAGCGGACTTTCCTGCCTTTGGATTTCCTGGGGGAGGCCAATCGACGATCGCCTGCCCCACGGCATTTTGTGGACTCTATTTCTCCATGGAGAAACGGTCCAGCGTCGTGTTGCATGCGGAGAGACACCTCCCCGCCGCTGCCTTGCTCAGAACCTCGGAGGATGCTCCGGCAATCGAAGATGGCCATCAAGCAGTTGGCCGAGAGAGAGTTCGCTGGGAAAGCGAGATGTCGGACGTTGGACTCGACGAGGTGCCAGCCACTGCAACGCTTGCGGCACATTCGGACGGGAGGACTCGAAATGGAGCGCAAGTTGCCCTAACGACTCCTCGACGTCGCGACCGCATCTGGGGAAACGCGAGGCATTGTCCGACGCGCCAGCGACGTAAACAAACGCACCGTTCTCGTAAATGACCTCGAACAACCCATTCCATCGGGCGTTGTCGGCTACTTTCATCGTTTCCGGCAAGTCGCTTCTCTGCTGGCTATACCAACCCGCAGGCTGAGCGTGGGTGCATCCCGCTTGGGCTTCGGAGACCCAGGAGATCATCACCAAGAGCATTAGGAGCACGGCACGAACAAACAATCCCTCGGGGCGCCCACAAAGCGTCGAAAGGCAGCTTTTTTCCGAATTGGTTTTGGGCATCACGGTGTGCATTCCACCGAAACTCCCAGTTTGCCACGAAGACCCGAGAGAAGCGAGAAAGGGACGTGCTACCTTCATTCTACCGCCCAAAAGCGGTGCAGGTTCACTTAATAGGTTAGGCGAATCGGCTAGGGAGGGAAATTTTCCGGCTTTTTCGTAGCATGAGGGGCCTACAGGCTTGGGCTGTGGCGTGAGGCAACCAGCCCTGTTACCCCAGCGGCTGCCCGTGATTCCCGACTACCCAGCGGCTCGCCCTCGACCGCTGGCCTCTACCTTCCCCCTGGTGGATTGGTCACCCAAACCGCAAAAACAGAGGACTGAGTTTTGTAGGTAGCTCCAGAAAAGCCGCCCCGTTCCCTAGGGGGAGATCGTCCAGTTGACCATACGACCTGCACTTAGAACCTTGTCCCCCCACCGCAGGTCAAGGGTGCCGCTACACCGGGCCGCTACACCGGGCCGCTACACCGGGCCGCTACACCACGGTGCGTCGCCGGAATCATTCCCCAATTTTCGCAGATTGGCGCGACCGGCCCGCGCTTTTGCGTTCCCAGTCGCCTTCAGGATTGCATCCGGCCCGCCCCTCCGACTTGAAAGCGGACATCAACTTCCACCCTCCCATGGGGAGTGTGAGATCCGGTGATCACGGATGCAGAGAAGCGACCGCCGCCGGCAAGCACGTCCAACGAACCCGAAAAATCGGCTCGCGAAAGGGAGAATTGCCAATCCCATCACCGATCGCTCAAAGTGGAGGACCATCGGTCGGGAGTTGGTTTCACTGATGGTGGCGAGAAGAAAACCTTTCGGTTGTTACGTTGATTTGCTAAGGTACAGTGACAGGTGACATGAGGCGGCTGGCGAACAGGTGCAGCGGGGCGATGGAGTACCCATCTGGCACCATCAGTTGCCTCCATACGGTTTCTTTCCATGGCGTTTATTTGTGAGTCGCATCGTTATGTTTAGGTCGACCCGTTGGTGCTTGATGGCGGTCTTGACGTTGATTCCTGGTTCCCTTGGAACCCTCCGTGCGGAAGATCCGCCAGCCGCTTCCAAGATGGTTCTGGCCGATGGTCTTCTAGAGCTGCAGACCCCTGCGGACTGGAAAGTCGTTCCCCCCAAGTCCAATATCATCCAGTACGAATTCCGTGCCCCCAAAGAGGCAAAGGAAGCAGAGCAAGCCCGCGTGACCGTCATGTCGGCTGGCGGTGGCATCCAGGCGAACATCGATCGCTGGAAGGGGCAGTTCGAGTTGTCCGATAAGGAAGTGGTGGAGAAGAAAGAAGTCTCCGGGCAGACCCTTCACTTGGTCGACCTCAAAGGGACCTTCAAGGAGTCGATGGGAGGGCCGTTCGCCGGCGGTGCTGGTGGGGTCAAGAAAATGACCAACTACCGGATGCTAGGTGTGATCATCGAGACGAAGAACGCGGGGACGGTCTTCGTCAAAATGACTGGGCCGGAAGCCGTCGTCGAAAAGCAGAAGGAAGCTTGGCTGAAGATGCTCGATGGCATGAAGGCGACTCTTTAGAGTTCGGCTCGTCAGTTACCAGTCATTGCCCGCAACTCACGCTGGTCCTCTCTCCCATCGGCAAAAGGCCGAGGGGAGGGGAGGTAAGGTGAGCGGGCGAGGCAAGTGGATACTTTTATCCCCCGAATCGACGCGAGGGATCAACCGGTAGCGATTGGACGATTCGTCTTTTTCCGCCGTCTTCCAGTTTCTTTCCGACGGGTCCCGGTCTCTAGGAGTTTCCCCGAGATGAAACGCTATCCCCTCCACCTTGCAGCTGTCGCGTTACTGGTCCTCGAGAGTTTTTCGTTCCCTTCCCCACTGAACGCGGAAGACCGCGTCGATGTACTTGCAGCTCAAGTCAAGCCGTGGGTCGACTGCTGGACAGGGACAGACGCAGCATTTCAGATCGATGCTAAGGGATCGATCCAAATCGGCGGGCAACCGCAGGAGGTCGCTGCTAGTCTGGTTCGGTGGGAGGATGGAGCGTACCGATTCCGTGCCGAGCATCCGGAATACGCGATGGAATTGTGGCGGACGGAATCCAAGACCGCATTGCTGCTACCCAAGCACCGCGTCGCCTTGATCGGATCGGGGGCAACGGATGCGAAGGACCACATGGCCGCCGCCGGCTTAGTTCGCCGCTTGATCTCGCCCGGCACATCCGTCTCCACCTATCTTCCGATCGCCATGACGATCGACTCCCAACCGCTTGCCGAAATCCTCTCCGGGCTGCTCGGCTCCCCACAAGATAACGCCATGCCCTACCGCATCGATTCGGTGCAGTGGCGATTTGAACCCAACCGCTTGGTCGGCAGCATCGATGGGCAGCCGATCGAATTGGAATTGTCGGAACCAGCGCAGAGCTCCAGCGATATCGTGGTTCCGGAGGGTTGGCGAGTCGAAGAGATGGAGCGGGCGGATTTGGAACGGCATTTCGCACGAGGCATCCGGCGGGCGTTGGAGGTGCTGAGTCCATCCAAACTGCTGACGCAGCCCAAGATGGAGGAGCGTATTGTCGATCATGGAAGACTGCTTTGGATCGATGGTCAGCGCGTGGCGCTGCTGAGCGGAACTCCCGAGCAAATCGGGACGGCTCATGGTGCATTGCTCAAAGAGGAAGCGTATCGCTGTATCGATTCCGTCGTCTATGCCTTTGGAACCGCGCAGACCATCGCCAATGGACGCTGGTTCCCGAAGGATCTGGAAGCCGCCTACAAGCGACTGGAGGCTCACATTCCCGAACGGCATAAGGTGGAGACTCGGGCGCTGGCCAAGTCGCTGGATCTGGATCCGGATCTGATGGAGGTTGTCAACGTCTTTCCAGAGCTCTTCCATTGTTCCGGTTTCGCCCTCTTTGGAGACGCGACCGAAGGTGGAAAACTCTACCACGGCCGAGTGCTCGACTACATGACAGCGATCGGTCTGCAGGATTGTGCAACCACGTTTATCGTGGCACCCGAAGGGCAGATCCCATTCGCCAACATCGGTTATGCCAGTTTCATCGGAAGCGTCAGTGGAATGAACGCTGAGAAGATTTCGCTCGGGGAAATGGGCGGTCGTGGCGAAGGGAAGTGGGATGGTGTCCCGATGGCCACATTGATGCGGAGGGCTCTGGAAGAGTGCTCCTCGCTGGATCAAGTGAAGAAGCTTTGGGCCGACAGCCCTCGCACCTGCGAGTATTACTATGTCTTCGCCGATGGCGAAGAAAAGTCGGCCGTTGGAGTCGCTGCGACTCCGGAATTGATCCAGTTCGTACAGCCAGGTCAGGGGCACGAACTGCTGGGCGAAGGAATCCCAGACGCGGTTATTCTCTCCGCTGGGGATCGGCTGACACTCCTCCGCAAACGCGTACAGGAAAAGTATGGGAAGATCGACGCGGAAGGAGCCAAGGACCTGATGTGCCGCCCAGTGGCGATGGACTCCAATCTGCACAACGTCCTTTTCGTCCCTGAAGATGGCGTCTTCTACGTCGCCAATGCCGACCATCAATCCCCAGCTGCCGACCGGCCTTATGCCCGAATCGATCTGCAGGAAATGCTGCGACAACTTCCTGAGAACTCGAAGAAAATCGAAGTCTCGCTGAACCAGCGCTGGGAAGCGATCGACAGCCTGCAGCCGGGGGATGAAGGGAAGGAAGATGCCAAGGTCTGCCTGGATGGATTGGTTTGGAAACCTGGGCAGTTCGAGGTGGAGTTGGAGAAGTCCGAGCCTGGGAAGGGGGACTGGGTGGTGCGCTATCCCAGCCCTTTGCCGATCGGAAATGAAGCGAACGACCGGGTTGCGATGGAGTGGTATGCCGTCAAGGACCAACAGGGGAATGTCGCTGTGGCACCTGCGGCGGTGGTGGTGCATGAATCGGGTAGCGGCATGACTGTCGGGCGACTGATCGCTCAGGGCCTGAGGGCTCAGGGGGTCCATGCCTTCATGGTGCAGTTGCCTCACTATGGTCTCAGAAGGACTCCGGAAGGACGGGGTTCGGGGGAGCAGATTGTCCGCGCCATGCAGCAGGGGATCGGCGATGTCCGGCGTGCCAGGGACGCGGTGAGTGTTTTGCCTGGAGTCGACGCAGGAAGGATATCGCTTCAGGGAACCAGCCTCGGTGGTTTTGTAGCGGCGACCGTTGCTGGCCTGGACCGCGGATTTCATGGCACATTTATTCTGCTGGCAGGAGGCGATCTTTACAGCGTCATGATGCAAGGCAAAAAGGACGCGGCGAAAATGCGTGAGGAGATGCTCAAAGCGGGCATCGACGCAGAGAAACTGAAGGAGATGCTCAATCGTATTGAACCCCTCCGGTTGGCTCATCGCATCGATGCCGATCGGATGTGGATGTTCAGCGGTCGGTTCGACGACGTGGTGCCGCCACGCAACAGCGACCTGCTGGCCGCCGCCGCAGGGCTATCCGAAGATCACCACCATCGAATGATGGCGGACCATTACAGCGGGATCGTCTTTCTGCCTTACGTGCTGGAGCAGATGAGCGATCTGATGCGGAAGCCGTAGTGGGAAGACTTTCGCATTCGATCGATTTTTTTGAAGCCACCATCGCCAGAAGATCGACGGTCCTCCCGCTTGCGGTAGCCACCATCGCCAGATGGTGGATCTTATCGGATGGTCATATTGCGCGGCACTCCACTGCGTGGCCGCGGTGGCTACGGGGACGTTGGGCAATCCGCTTGCGATAGCCACCATCGCCAGAGGGTGGATTTCGGGTCGGAAACTTCCAATCCTCTCCTACCCCATGTCTGTTCCCATGGTTTGCCGGTTCTATCCAGGGAGATAGAAACGGCTAAAATTTGAGTTGGTGTCGGTAGCAATCTGCGAGCGAAATCAACCGGGGTGGCACGAACAATCCGATGAATCGTCAATACATTTACACGATCGAGCGGCTGACCAAACGGCGTGGACAGAAGGAAGTTCTGAAGGATATCTGGCTGGCGTTTTATCCTGGTGCCAAAATTGGGGTGCTCGGTTCCAATGGCTCCGGAAAGTCAACGCTGTTGCGGATCATGGCGGGTGAAGATAAGGACTTCGACGGCACCGCTCGCCTTACCCAGGGACACACCGTCGGGTTTCTGCCGCAGGAGCCCCAGCTGAATCCGGATAAAGACGTCCAGGGGAATGTCGAAGAAGCCGTTTCGCAACGTCGTCAGGTGGTCGACCGCTACACGCAGATTTCGGAACTGCTAGGGTCGGTCACCGACGACAAGCAGATGGAAAAGCTTTGCGATGAGATGGCCAAGCTGCAGGATATCATCGACAGCAACAACCTTTGGGAGTTGGATCGCCAGGTTGAGGTGGCGATGTCGGTGATGAACCTGCCCCCAGGGGATGCCGCCGTCGATCGGCTCAGCGGGGGAGAACGGCGACGCGTGGCGTTATGCAAACTGCTGATTCAGCAACCCGATCTTCTGTTGCTGGACGAACCGACCAACCACCTCGATGCGGAAGCCGTGGCGTGGCTGGAGCAGCATTTGGCACAGTACCCAGGCACCGTCGTCGCCGTCACGCACGATCGTTACTTCCTCGATAACGTCGCGCAGTGGATCTTGGAGCTAGATCGTGGGCAGGGGTTCCCGTTTGAAGGGAACTACACAGCGTGGCTGGAGCAGAAGAAGAAACGGCTAGAGATCGAGCAAAAGCAGGCGGCTGCGCGTCAAAAGACGCTGTCTCGGGAACTGGAGTGGATCCAAATGTCCCCCAAGGCTCGGCAAGCCAAGAGCAAGGCGAGAATTGCATCGTACGAGCAACTGGCAAGCGAGCAATTTGAGGATCGGCCAGACGAGCTGGAGATTCAGATTCCGCCCGGAAAGCATCTGGGCGAGGTGGTGGTGGAGGCCGACCATTTGAAGAAGGGTTTTGGGGACAAGGTTTTGATTGAAGACCTGTCGTTCCGCCTGCCAGCCGGTGGGATTGTGGGTGTGATCGGCCCAAACGGCGCCGGAAAAACGACACTCTTTCGAATGATCACCCAGCAGGACCAACCCGACTCGGGCGATCTGCGGATCGGAGAGACGGTGGAGCTGGGGTATGTCGATCAAAGCCGCGATTCGCTCGATCCGGACGCCACAGTGTACCAAGAGATCAGCGGAGGGAACGACTGGCTGGAGATGGGCGGCAAGAAGATGAACGCCCGCGCCTACGTCTCCAAATTCAATTTCAAGGGGACCGACCAGGAGAAGAAGGTTGGAGCGTTGTCGGGTGGGGAGCGAAATCGGGTCCACTTGGCCAAGCTGTTGCGGCGGGGTTGCAATGTGCTGCTGCTGGACGAACCGACCAATGATCTAGATGTCGATACGCTACGAGCCCTTGAGGAAGCGATTCTCAGTTTTGTAGGATGTGTCGTAGTGACCAGCCACGATCGATGGTTCCTCGACCGGATTGCAACCCACATTCTCGCGTTTGAAGGAGATGGGTACGTGCACTGGTGCGAGGGGAATTTTCAGACGTACGAGCAACAGCGGAAGGAGCGGTTGGGGATTGGTGATGACCAGCCTCGCCGGTTCCGCTACAAAAAACTGCATTCGTAATCCAGGGAACGCCAGACGATGGCTTGCGAATGATGCGTGAGCGATCGAGTTAACAGGCGCCTGGTTTTTATTCCGTGATTGTTTTGAAATAGAGGATCTGGATTGTGACGATCACACGAGTTGGCAGCAATCAGAAGTATTCCGAAGGTTGGGACGCGATTTTTGGCGGCAGTCCCAGCACGCCTGGCGCGAAGAAGGCCAAGCCGAAGAAGGCAAAAGGCGCCAAGTCGGCGTCGAAGCGATCTCCAGCTGCACCCAAGACCGACCGCAGCGTTTCTGCCAAGAAGGCAAACAAGGTTGTCAAGCCAGTCGCGACCAAGAAGGTGGTCGTCAAGAAGGCCACACCTCGCAAGAAGGCAAAGAAGTAGTGCCTTTCAGGCCAGGCGTGTGATGGTGCAACGATGGTTCAAAACTCGATAGTATCCGAGCCGCGCAAGCGGCCGGATTCTTTTGATTTCGTCGTCTGAAGTGTCGTGGCTCCCTAGCCCTTTCCCTCTTGGGCTTCTCCCAGTGGGAGAGAGGACGGTGTGTCGGGGATGATGCGACTGCATCGCCATTAGGCGTCGTCGCTTGTCCCCGCACTCCGCTTGCGGGGTGAGGGACAGGGGCGAGGGGATAATTTCTTTCAGGCCCGGAGGGCCGGCACACGAACTGCTAGTGGCCTCTGCTACCGATGATGGGAGGAACCTGTAGTGGGGTTCCTCCCATCCAACGGAATAGCGATTCATCGCGCCTCAGCAATTCAAAAAGCCTCGTCCGCCTTCATGCCAGAGTTCTTCTTTCGCAGCCGTTTACCAATCAGGCCCAGCAGCCCGAATCCACCGATGCATAGGGTGGAAGGTTCGGGAGTGGGTACAGGAGCTAGGCTAGCTTCCGAATCAAAGTATCCCTCCTGAGACGATCCGAGCACCCTGCCGCCCCACGGGACAAATGCAGGTCCATGGATGTCGAAGAAGCCCAGGGTCAGCACGACGCCAGGATTCCAGGGGGCACCAAGTTGATTGCCGATTCCCTCCCAGTAGTAGTTGTGTGCGCTAAGTGGTTGCGGTTTTCCTTGGCTGTCAAACCCGAATGCAGTCGCCATGGCGTTGTCGAGTTGGTTGAACTGCTCGTGATGGATTCCAGCGTGCGTTGGATGTTCCTCCACGTAGAAGTCCGCATGGTTATCGAGGCCGGGAATGAAATCTGGACCAATCACAACGTTGCCAGTATTCCTCAAGAAGTACTTGTAGTTCCAGCCACCGGCGACTGGTTCAGCGACCGAACCTACTAGCGCGAAAGCCTTCCTTAGGCCACCGCCCTGATCCAGACTGATTTCGCCTTGGGTGGCAAATCCAGGGACGGGGGCAATTCGGTCAGCAACGGTTACCGACGCTCCTCCCAGTTCAAGTTCCCACATCTCCCGAGAGGGGCCGTGAACATCGTCAAAGCCAATCGTGACGGTAGCTCCGGCATTGATGTCCAGATCTCTCCAGTCGTAATTGTGTTGCGGAAAGAGAGGCTTGTTGCGATCGTATTGAAAGATGCCCCCATCGTTTTGAAAGTTCTGCTCATCATGAAGCCCTGCATGGCCTCTCAGCCGGTCTTCCGCGACGGTCCAACGAGCGTTATCAACGATATTTGCTCCCGTCTTGTTGGTGATTTGGTAGCGGTACTCGAACAGATTAGTGGCGGCGTTATGGTTCACCGTCCATCCGACCTCCAATTGCATCCCTGGGAAGAGAATTCCTGCCTGAATTTTTGAAGGCAAGAGACTGCTAGCGACGATGGCAAACAGTGCCATGGAGCTGCGGAGCAGCCGAGGAAAGAGAACCCGCATCGTGAAACTCCTTGAAGATGCCGCACTCGCTGCCCAGCGTTTTGCTAGAGGAATCAGCGCTTAACGGTCGCGAGACTCGGTCGCGGTCCACCGAAAAACGAAAGTGCAATCTGGTGTGGATAACCGAGTCTTTAACCAGAATAAGGATCGGTGTTTCTCGGAACATCGATGGAAATTCCAATCCAGCCACCAAGGATCCCTGATTCCTTATTGGCGCAGTCACCGATTGTTGAGCACGCCTGAAAACCTGGAAGAGCCTTGTGCATCCTATGCCCGCGAGCAATCAGGTTTGCCTAGCAACCCTTGGGATACGGGATCGATTCCCCCTTATCGGTACGATCGTGGAATTTCGGCCCCGGCAAGCTTTGTGCCGTCGTCCGTGGCTGGTCATGCGAGTAAACATGAGGTGGCCGGGTCCATCCACCATTTTTCTGCCCGATAGTAGCCAAGCCTCACAAGCGGCTGGGTTCTTTGAAGTCCCTTCGTTCCAAATACTCAGCATTCGTATTTCCTGGCGAAAACTGGGGTCCTTTTCTCTTCACTCTGCGTAGAATGGACGGCAAATGGGGACCCGCTGGATGGATGTCTGGGTGGTTGGTGGCGGGTCCAGTGCCATTTAGTCCAAGAAGGGCTCATGCGAGGATCAAGAAGCGATGAGAGAACTGGTGCTGAAGGTAGAGGGGATGAGTTGCGGGCACTGCGTGAAGGCAGTGGAAGAAGCGCTGCAGGCGGTTCCAGGTGTGGTTGAGGCGAGTGTGTCGCTGGCCGATTCGAAGGCAATGGTGAAGACCGTCGATTCGGTAGGGCTGGCATGTGTGCAGGCCATTGAAGAAGAGGGTTACCGAGCGGAGGTCATGAAGGAGTCAACGATTCCACTTTGAAGATATCCCCACGGTGAAAAAATCAGTCGGTATCGAAGGAATGACCTGCGCCGCCTGTTCGGCGCGCATCGAACGCGTCGTCGGGCGCATGCCAGGGGTCGACAGTGTCTCCGTCAGTCTGCCCGGCGAGCAGGCGACGATTGAATGGGACGAGGCACAGTTGGACTGGGCTGCTATCTCCCAAGTGATCGAAAAAGCTGGCTACGGCGTCGTCGAGAAAACGGCGGGACCAGCCCCTCCCCTCCCCTCCGACCAGCCAACCGGGCTCTGGCAATCAGTCCCCTTCCAGCGCTTCGTCGGCTCCCTCTTTTTCTCCCTGCCGCTACTCGTACTCTCCATGCTGCCGATGTTCTGGGACTCCTGGATGCAGCAGATGATGCGGTGGATGCCGATGCGATCCTGGGAGATCGCTTTTGCCCTGTTGGCAGTTGGTGCGATGCTGCTCCCTGGCCGTTCCATGATGACCACGGGCCTCCGCAATCTGCTTCGCAACGAACCGGACATGAACTCCCTGATCGCTCTAGGGTGTCTTGCCTCCTTGCTACTCAGCGGCTGGGTCACCTTCTTCCCGTCGGGACTTCCGCTGCAGGCTAGGCATACGTACTACGAAACACCTGCCATGCTGATCTCCCTGACCTTGCTAGGCAGGTGGCTGGAATCGATGGCCAAACAAGCGACCGGAAAATCGCTCCAAGGTCTCCTTCGTCTACAAGCCACCGAAGCTCGGATCGTCGAGTCAGCGGGCGAGCGACTGGTGCCGATCGGTCAGATCGTTCCCGGAACCTTAGTGATCGTACGGCCTGGGGAAAGGATACCGGTCGATGGGAAAGTGGAACAAGGGAAAAGTGAGGTCGATGAGAGTTTGGTGACTGGGGAGTCGATGCCGGTGGTGCGCGCCGTGGGGGATGGTGTCATCGGCGGAACCCGGAATGGAACTGGAGCTCTGACGATTCGGACGCTGGCCAGTGGCGAGGCAGCGATGCTTTCGAGGATTCGGCAGTGGATCGAGCATGCGCAGAACAGCAAACCGCCAATTCAACGACTGACCGACCAAATCGTCCCATGGTTCGTCCATGGCATCCTGACCCTGGCGGCGATCACCTTCGTAGCATGGATGTTGATACAAGGGTGGAATGGCTGGATCGAAGGGTGCATCCATGCAATCGCCGTCCTCGTGGTCGCCTGCCCCTGCGCACTTGGGCTTGCCACCCCAACCAGTCTCGTAGCTGGGATCGGAAAGGGGGCTCAGCTGGGAGTGCTTTTTCGCGACGGAACGGCCCTCGAGTCGCTAAGTCGTGTCGACTCCGTAGCACTCGATAAGACAGGCACGCTTACCGAAGGCAAGCCCGTGGTGTCGTCGTGGAAGGCGAGCGATCGGGAGCCGATGGAGCGATGGTTGGGGGCTGCGGCGGCGATCGAGCAGCGGTCGGAGCATCCGCTGGCGATTGCAGTAATGGACCTCGCCAGAAAGCAGAAAATTCGTTGGCCCAACGCTCGGGGGGTGCGTGCGAATCCCGGGAAGGGGATTGCTGGAACGGTGGATGGACAGGCGGTGGCTTTGGGGAGCCGCGAGTTTCTGGAGTCCATCGGTAGCCAGTTGGATGAAGCGATCGCGGGCACGGAGGCGACTGGTGAACGAGGGACGGAGCTTTGGATCGCCATCGATGGAAAGCATGTGGCAACGCTTTGGGTCGACGACGCGATACGGGCTGAGTCGGCGGGAGTGATTCAGCGGCTTACCGACGCAGGGATTGAACCATCGCTGCTCAGTGGTGACCGGAAAGTGGCGGTGGAGCGGGTGGCGGTAGCGACCGGGATTCGATCGTACCGTTGGCAGTGCTCCCCTGAGGACAAGGCGCGATGGATTCAAGAGAGACAGCAAGCAGGCGATCGCTTGGCGTTCGTGGGAGATGGGCTGAACGATGGTCCGGCTCTGACGCAGGCGGATGTCGGAATTGCAATGGGAAAAGGGACCGATTTGGCGATCGATACGTCGGACGTTGTGTTGATGGGCAGTGATCTAGCGAGGCTGCCGGTGGCGATCGAGCTATCGCGGGCGACGATGGCCAATATTCGGATGAATTTGGTTTGGGCTTTTGGTTACAACCTGCTGTTGATTCCGCTTGCGGCTGGGCTCTTAAAACCACTGCTCGGCTGGCAATTGTCTCCCGTGCAGGCCGGGGTTGCGATGACCGTATCAAGTCTTGCCGTTGTCTTCAACGCGCTCGGTCTGCGGCTCTGGTGGCTACCGAAAAAGCGTAGAGATCTCGTTCGCTCGTAGCCACCGCGGCCAAGCGGTGGAGGGCTGCGGAAAATGCACAACACCGACCGTCCACCATCTGGCGATAGTGGCTACCGCAAGCGGGAGGGTCGTCGATCTACTGGCGATGGTGGCTAGTGCATGCGAGAGGTTTGGCTTGCAGCGGAGGAAACATTTTGCTTCCGCCACCTCCCGAAAAGGTAACCGAGCCCCGCAAGCAGACCGGTTCGTTTGATTCCATGCAGGTCTAGAGCGACTTTCCCCAGCTTTCCCCCCTTTCCGCGATGTTCGGCAGCGAAGATGATCAGGAGGAATCCTTCGCTACATGGGTAGGGTGCTGGCCGTCATGAAACAACTTTCATGGTGGTGGGCACACGGAGCGGAGGGTCTTTTGGAGCCTTTGCGTGAGGTTGGCTTATGTTTTCCATCCAACAGCTGTTCAGCAAGGATGCGCGTTTTTTTGAGATGCTGGAGCAAAGCGCGCAGGAGGCGCGGGCGTCGGCGCAATTGCTGATCGAGTTGCTGAAGGATCGCAAAACCGCTCGGCCTCTCGATCAATTCGCATTGGCTCGCAGCAAAGACCGCCGCATCACCGAACAAATCCGCGAAGAGCTGGTCAGCACTTTTGTGACAGGGATGGAACGCGAGGATATCGACTCCCTGGCTCACGCCCTCTACCGGATTCCCAAGACGATTGAGAAGTTCGCCGAGCGATTCAACCTGGCACCTCAGCGACTGGAAGGGGTCGACTTCGGACAGCAAATGGAATTGATCGATCGCGCAACGGCGACGATCTGCGAGATGGTTGGGCACCTCCGAAAGATGCCTCCGCTGGAAACGATGAAAGCGCTTCTGGATCGGCTTCAAGCGATCGAAAGTGAAGCCGACGCGGTGATCATCCGCCTGCTGGGAGAGGTTTACAGCGGAAAGTACGAGCCGATTCAGGCGATGCTGGTCCGGGATCTTTATGATCTTCTGGAGAAAGTGATTGATCGCTGCCGCGATGTAGGCAATGTCGTCTCCTACATCGCCATGAAGAACGCTTGATTCGAGCGTCGCTTTCTGTTCGTCTCCTCTCAGGCCATCCTCCCATGACGCTCATTCTTTGCGTGATTCTTGTCGCCCTGGTGTTTGAGTACATCAACGGGTTTCACGACACCGCCAATTCGATCGCTACCGTGGTCGCCACCAAAGTGCTCAGTCCACGCCAGGCCGTCGCGCTAGCGGCATTCACCAATCTGATCGGCGCTCTCTGGGGCACGGCCGTTGCGAAGACGATCGCGTCGGGGTTGGTCGATACAAAGGTGGTGACGCAGGAAGTGTTGCTATGTGCACTTCTGGGTGGCATCGTCTGGAACTTGGTGACTTGGTACTGGGGATTGCCCTCCAGCTCTAGCCATGCACTGATCGGTGGCCTAGTCGGGGCTTCGGTGGCGATGGCCAACAGCTGGAGCGTGGTGATCTGGTCGCAACCGGATGCCGAGCACTGGTACAAGGGGAAGGGGTTGCTTTGGAAGGTGTTGGTGCCGATGTTCACCTCCCCTGCCCTCGGGTTTTTCATTGGTTTTCTCTTGATGGGAATCCTCTATCTGCTGCTCCGCAACTGGAAGCCGCGTTGGGTCTCATCGGTCTTTGGCCGGGCCCAGATGGTTAGTGCCGGCGCGATGGGATTCATGCACGGAACTAATGACGCTCAGAAAACCATGGGGATCATCGCCTTGGCATTGCTTGCCGGGACGACGGATGGTCAGTTTGATGGCCTTCCCCAGTGGCTGAATTTCCTTCGCGTCGAAGTCCCTGCCGGAAGCAAGGATTTCGAGATTGCGATGTGGATCAAAATCCTTTGCGCGGTCGTGATGGCGGCTGGGACAGCGGCAGGGGGCTGGAGGATCATCCGGACGCTGGGACACAAGATGGTACGACTTCAGCCGGTGCATGGATTTGCCGCCGAAACCAGCTCGGCGTTCGTCATCGGGCTCGCTTCCTGGCTTGGTATCCCCGTCTCAACCACCCATAACATCTCCTCTGCCATCATGGGTGTCGGGTCGGCCAAGCGATTCAATGCACTCAAGTGGACCGTCGTCGAGCGGATGGCATGGGCATGGATTTTGACGATTCCGGTGTCGGGTGGGATCGCATATTTTTTGGTCAAGCTGCTTTCTGCGATCGGGGTGATTCCCCCGGCGGTCGCTTCATGACAAAAGCCCTTGCACTACCTCACCCTCGACGTTGGTAAGACGGCGTTCGATGCCGTTGTGGTAGTAGGTCAATTTCAGATGATCGATTCCCATGAGATGCAAGACAGTGGCATGGTAGTCAGGCCACGTCACCGGCCGCTCAACCGCCTTCCAACCCAATTCGTCGGTTGCTCCATATGCAATGCCTCCTTGGACACCGGCACCTGCCATCCAAGCAGTGAATCCCTCCGGGTTGTGGTCTCGCCCAAGCCCTTTGACTCCCGCAGGGGCGTTGGCAAACGGGGTTCTCCCAAACTCAGTAGTCCAAAGCACCAGGGTTTGATCGAGCAGACCGGAGCGAGCCAGATCCTCCAGAAGGGCAGCGACGGGTTGATCGATTCGGAGTGCTTCGACAGCGTGATCCGTTCGGCAATCTTCATGGCTGTCCCATCCGTGGCGAGGTGAACCGCCGAAGCAGCCGCCAGAAAAAATCTGGACAAATCGAACACCGCGCTGGATTAGGCGGCGAGCGAGCAGGCAGCGTCGCGCGGCATCGGCCGTCTCAGGTCGTTCGAATCCGTACAGCTGCTGCGTCTCCTTCGTCTCATCCGAAAAATCCAAAGCTTCTGGGATGGAGACCTGCATGCGCGCGGCTAATCGATAGGCATCGATGCGAGCGTCCAGAGCATCCTGGTCGGTGCGCCCGGAGGCATGGTTTCGATTCCAGGTTTCCAGAAGTGCCAGCGCTTCCTTTTGGGAATCCTCCGAAAGCCGGGAGCGACCGAAGAGATTGGGGATGGGAGGGTCGGAGGTGCGAAGCAGCGAGCCTTGGTGTTTGGCTGGCAGAAATCCTTGACTCCAATTCAGAGCCCCTCCGCTGGGGAGACTTCGGTTGTCAGGAAGGACGACGAACGTGGGGAGAGAATCGTTCTCCGAGCCGAGGCCGAAGGAAAGCCAACTGCCGAGTGATGGGAAGCCGTTCGCCTGGAATCCCGATAGCTGCTGGAAGGTGGCTGGGGTGTGGTTGGCTGTGTCTGCCTTCATCGAATGGATCATCGCCAAACGATCGACTTGCTTTGCCAAGTGCGGGAAAAGATCGGAGACCCAGAGGCCGCTTTTTCCATGCTGCCGAAACGCCCAGTGGCTCTTGGCCAGCAGGCCGGCACTTCCGAAAAACGTATCGGGCTTCTCCGAACCACCGAGCGCCTGTCCATCCCGTTTCTCGAGTTCCGGTTTGTAGTCGAACGAATCGATCTGACTGTATCCGCCCACCAAGCAGATGTGGATCACCTGTTTGGCTTTGGCAGCAGCCGTGGGTGCGTCATCCGGATCGTGGCTGGATGCAAGGAGCGGACGATCGCGATGGAGCAGTGTCCAGAGCGCGGTCGACGCCAACCCGCCTCCGGCGAACCGGAGGAAATCATGGCGATTCCAAGAAGCTTCTGTTTGGCAATAAGACGAATTCCGTCGCATCAGTCCACCGTAATCCACTCGTTCGTATTGAAAAGAAGACGACAGACGACGGCCAGGCCGTGCCGAATCTTGAGATCGAGAGCCTGTTGCAGTTCGGCTTCGGTAGGATCGCGCAACAGAACCTGGCGCCAAAGCTGTCGGATTTGCTCGCGTTGGTCGATCGCTTGCCGTTCCACCCGTTCCGCAAGCCGCTCGGATGCCATCTCCACCAACGGCTCATTCCACATCGCCAGCGCCTGCGCTGCCGTGGTGGTGCGGGTTCGCGTTGCGATACTAGCTGAAGGATCGGGGCAATCGAAGGAATCGAGCAGCCCGCTGCGATCGCCTCGGACACGCCACCGGTAGATGGTGCGGCGCGTCTGCGACGGTTCCCAATCCTTGTCGAAACGGTAGTAGTGTGCGGCACCGATGACATCGATCGCCACATCGCGATAGGGTGGGCCATAGAGGGTTGGATCGAGCAACCCGCTGATCGCAAGCAGACTGTCTCGCACCTGTTCAGCATCCAGCCGTTGCGGGTCTCGCCGACTCACCCAGCGATTGTCTCGATCGGACTCCATCGAATGAGGATCCCGAGGCTGGTTGGCCTGGCGATAGGCTTTCGATGTCACCAGGAGGCGATGCAACTGTTTGAGAGAATAATTCTGCTCACGAAACCAGCAGGCGAGGAAGTCGATCAATTCGGGGTGCGATGGGATTCCGCCTTGAAAGCCAAGATCGTTCGGATGACGAGTGAGTGCCTGACCGAAGTGATGCTGCCAGACACGATTGACGATGGCCCGATGGAACAGTGGATTGTCTGGTTGGGTAATCCAATGAGCGAATCGAAATCGGTTGAGAGCTTCGTCGGAGAAAACTTGCGTGCTTGGAGGCTTCGAGTTAGTGGAATCGCTACCTTGGGAGACCAACTGGATTGGTCCAGGCATGACTTCATGGAGCGGTTGTAGCACATCGCCGCGTCGGAGAACGCGAATGGGAGGTGAGGGGCGAGGGACATGGCTGAAGACCTCCACCCCCTTCAAAGTTTGTTCCAGCCTTTCGGTCTCACTTCTCAACTGAGTCCACCTTGGGTCGGCCGACTCCGGGATGGAGGCTGGAGTGCCTGAGTAGATCTGCACGGCCCATTGGTTCGGTTGGTACTGGATCGCATGCAGTGCATGGATCCCCTGCTGATTCCATCCCGGGAGATTCGCATGGAAATAGATCGGCAGCTGGGTGGACGCCTGCGTGCCGGAGTGCTGGGTAGGCTGCAATCCATCGAAGGATTCCTCGTACACCAGCTTTCCGTCGCTTCGAACGATGCGAAGATGGTCGATAGCCGCTGCGAAGCGATCGTTTGCGGTGGCAGGGCCAAGCCATATTGTGGCATTGCCAGCACCGTTACCCCAGTATTCGATCGATCGCGTCTGGAAATCCTGGGTTTCTCCGGCGGCGATCCAGGAGGGTGCGGCAAGCAGGTGGTCGGCGAGCGAGTTTTTCCGGGAGTCCCAGAGACGCAGCCAAAGGGAATCGGTTTCGTGAGTTGCTTGACTGGGGTTTTCCCAAACGGTGGGAGAGATTCGAATCTCCAATTGGTAGTGATCGCCTGGGCGGTTGGCGCTGGCAGGTAACGTCGTCCAAAGGGCGTTGCTGGATTGCAGCAGCGAAGGGAGGGTCAACTGTTCGGCTAGCTTCACCTGCTGATGTCGTAGCTTCGCGACCTGTTGAAGCAAGGCCGAGCGATCCTGTTCGTGTGCCACCGAGGTGATGCCATGGCCGACACTGGAGAAGCTGGCGATCCATCGGTAGTAATCTTCGGCGGGGATGGGATCGAATTTGTGGTCGTGGCAGCGGGCGCAATGGATCGTCAAGCCAAGAAGCGACTGCCCCGCGACCGACGCAATTTCTTCCAGCTCTTGCTGCCGCACCATTTCCTTCATCGCGTCGCTGATTCCAACGACCGTATTGTGCGGCCCGGCTACCCAGAAACCTAATGCTGAGGCGGCTTCGTAACTGTCTTGGGTCAAGGTATCGGCAGCCAATTGCATCCGCACGAATTCGTTGTAGGGCATGTCGTGGTTGAGCGACCGGATGATCCAGTCGCGGTAGTGCCATGCGTGATCGCGTGGCTGGTTGTATTCGAAGCCGTGGCTTTCACCGAAGCGGACGATATCCAGCCAGTGCTGGGCCCATCGCTCGCCATAGTGGGGAGAGGACAGGCACTGATCGACCAGTTCCATCCATGCCTTGTCGCTGGGGTCTCGTTCGAATGCCCGAATCGTATCGAACGATGGGGGCAGGCCGGTCAGATCGTAAAAAAGTCGGCGGACCAGAGTGCGGGGGGGTGCCGGTTCCGCCTGCTGCCATCCCCGCGCTGCAAGTGCCCGATCGATCCACTGGTCGACCGGATGTTGCTTGGGATCGGGTGCGAGTAAGTCGGACGACCGCAAGGGAAGTGGTTGGAAGGACCACCAATCGCCGCCCGCGCGGCGATCGGTAGTGAAAGCGTAGCGGTCGAGAGCCTCTTTGGGATAAGGTGCCCCCGCCATCAACCATTGGCGGACGTCTTCTTTTTCATCGGGGGAAAGGGGATTCTCAGGCGGCATCTGGTCAGACTCGATTTGCATCCAAAAGCGACTGGCCATGGGGGACGCTGTATCGATTGCCGAGCCCGATTCGCCACCTCGCAATGCAGTGGAGTGCGAGGTGAGATCCAGCCCTCCCTCGGGCTCCAACCCTGCGTGGCAGGTCAGGCAGCGAGTGATGATCAATCGAACGGCTGGAGCCGTCTCTTCCGCCCTGCAAAGTGAGGCATGACTGAAGAGCGACAGCAAAAGAGCCATCAGCCCGGGAAAAACGACGTCGCAAATGAACGCGGGATTGAGCTTCAGGATCGAGCCGCGGGCGAGTGAATTCCGATTCATGTTTTCCTTTCCCATCGCGTCCTGGAATTTGCCGGGACCTAAGGATTGGATGGCAGTCCATTGGAACTGTGGATTGGGTAGCTGCAGTATACAACGGCTTGTGCGAAGCCCTGGTGGTTTTGGCCACCTGGGTTTGCACTCTCACGGCGGATCGCCAAGTCAGCCTAGCGAGGCTGCATCAGGAGATGATACCGTTTGCGAAATCGGTAGATTTGTTGCCGAGCGTGACACGAATCCATTAAATTGGGGGGAAGTCCAAGTTCGTCACGGTTGTGGCAAGCTGATCGGGGCCTTGATTACTTTTTGAGACAAGCATGAACCGAAACCTCATGATGGCGAAGCGTTGGAGTGACTGGTTGCAGCGGAAGGGGCGTCAGGCCGACCAAAGGAACGCGGCCACCAGCCAATCGAGGTCGACCAATGGAAGGCGTCGACGGCTTCGCATCGAGCAATTGGAATGTCGCCGCTTGCTGGCGCTGATGCCGGTCCAAGAGCCGATCATGCTGGGTGACGTGGTTCCGGGGCCATCCAGCAGTGCGATCGACCCGATCGTGACGCTTGGTAACGATACTTTTTTCGTCGAAAATTACGGTCAGCTTTGGATGACCAGAGGGCAAGTCGGCGATGCGAAATTGATCAAGGACTTTCGATCCAGTTCCCCAACCGTGTGGATCGACGACTTGACTGCGCACGTCGACAAACTGGTTTTCCGACGAACAACCCAGCTCACCGGCACGGTGACAACCACCGAAGATTTCCTCTACTACGATCCTCAATCAGGCGAGTTCCACACCTGGCTAACGCTGGAGCCCAACCAGTATGCGACGTCCATGTGGGCCAGCATCTTTGTTTCCAACGGCAACGATCTCTACTATTCGATCGGCGACCTGGAAAGGGGAAACACTCTCTGGAAAGCCGACCGGGATCTCGCCGTAACCAACCTTTTGACCTCCTCACATGCAGAGGATGGCTATGCTGGCATCGATTCGATTACCACAGTGGGTTCCGGTGTGGTTTTCACCGGGGGAACGAAGGACTTCGGATACGAACTCTGGGGTAGCGATGGCACGGCAGCAGGTACGCAAGTCATTCGAGATCTGATCCCTGCGGTAGCACAGCCTTTTCATTATTCTGGTGTGGAGGGCCTCAGCTACGGGCAGCTTGGATCGATGAAGCAGGCCGACTTCGATGGCGATGGTTTGGTCGACTTCGCAGTGCCAGGAGAGATTCTTTTTGGAGACGGTCAAGGCGGTGTCCAGCGGGTTGTGACCTATGGTGGTTTTTCCCAGGAGCAATTCAGTATTCAGGACTTCGAAATCGACCTGCTGGACTTTGATCGCGATGGAGATCAAGACTTGGCGATGGTCATTCGAAGCCTTGGCGAACTGCGTATCTACGAAAACGTCTTTTATGGTTCTATGAACTTGGCGTTTCGACTCCCAGTCGCGGGGATCGCTCGCACCCTGGCCGTTGCATCGGTCGACAACGTACCTGGCGAGGATCTTTTGGTAGCTGTGGGAAATGGCATCCATCAGGTGGTGTTTGGACAGTCGCTCACCTTGAGGTCAATCGCGGTCCTAGCGGGTCAAGAGTCGATTGATGAACTGCAGGCGAAAGATCTGAATCGAGATGGACTGCTGGATCTGGTAGCCACCGAAACGTTTTTGCCGAATGGCCAGAGTCCACGAATCTCGGTGCTGACTCAAAAATTGGATGGCAGCTATCGAACCCAAAGTCGCTTCACCTCTCCATTGGCATCTTGGAGCCGCAGCCTTGATCTAGCGGTTGCAGATTGGAATTCCGATGGCTTGGACGACCTTGTTTTTGGCGAAATCTCTTTTGGTGGCCCCAATGAGTTTGGCGTGATCGTACAGCGACCAACAGGATTTGACGCGGAGATCAGCTGGAACACTTTGCCTGGAAGGTTTGCCGCGGTAGAAACGGTGGAATCGAGCGATGGCCTCTCCCGCTTTGTCTTGGTAGGCGTGCACTCTCCCAGCCAGTGGCTGGTCTATCCTCTTGCCCAGTATCTTCCGGCGGCCGCTCAGCCGATCGGCTTGGCGCTGGATGGGATCCCAAGCAGTTTCTCGTCGGGGGACTTCAACCGCGATGGATTGACTGATTTTGCGATGGCGGACAGAGACAGCCAGATCGTAACCTACACCAGTTTCGATGGTGGTAGTTTTGGTATTTATCCCGCCAAACCACTGACGGGTGAAGCGATCACGTCGGTAGCGTTCCGCAATCCTGGTGATTCTCAAGACACCATCCTAACGCTCAGCCATACCGCGAATGCGACGCAGGTGAGCAAACGAGGCATGATCCATGATGTTCTAGAAGCACCGTTAGGTTATGTTCCCGACGTGACGCTTCCGGGAAAGGCGACGAAGGTGATGGCCGAGTCGCTGCAGGGAGGTGAAGCAAAAGATCTTTTGCTTCTTTTCCCTGAAGGTCCCTACGTGTCGGTCTTCCAAGATGGAAGTTTTCTTCAAGATGGAAGAATCGCTCTTAGCACTGGTGCAGCAGACATTGCGACCGGAGACTGGAATGGCGACGGTCGATGGGATCTTGCGGTCAGCTATCCATCGGTGCGCCGAATTGTCATCTATCAGCAAGATTTACATGGGTCGTTCGCCCCGTCGATCATTCGAGACTTGGATGGGGGTGGCGACCAACTGCTGGCGGTTGATTTCGATTCGGATGGAATTCGCGATTTGTTGATACCGGATGCAACAAGCGGAAAGCTATGGATCCTGCCGGGGCTCGCAGGGGGGCTGGGAGCCACTCAGCACATCGCCATTCCAGGAGGACCGACCTTGGTCCAGATGGCAAACATGGATCAAGAGGGGATGCTCGATCTGGTAGCCGTCACTGCGGACTCGGGGCTTGTCGTTCTCCTTCGTAATGCGTCAGGTGACGTCTACGCCATGCAGAGAGAAGAGATGTCTTCATCGGCCTTCGATCTGGACCTCGCCGATATCTCCGGGGACGGATGGACTGACGTGATTGTGACGCCTACCTCCGGCAATCAGACGCTGGTTTACTACGGCGTCATAAATGGTTATGTGGGATATGAGATTCCACAATGGGTAGGGGCTGGCATGCGCCAAGCCGTTGTAGGATCGGTTGAAGGGGATTCCGTTACAGGCATCTTCACTCTTTTGCAGACACTTCCTAGCGGGATGCTAGGCTCGCAGAGCTTTGGTTTCGTCGTGGAGATGCGGCATGATGCAGCTAGGGCCTATCCAATCAGCGACTATCCCGTTGCAATACCCCGCGATCCTAGCAATCCTCTTGCTTTCTTTCATACCTATCGGGACGACGAGTACTACTATGGGTACTCCTCCTCTTTTCATCTCCCCGGCGCCTATGCATCTGGCAGAAACGCTCTCTGGGTAACCGATGGCACCTCTGGTGGCACCCGAATGGTCTATGACTTCAAAGACCGATCGTCTTATGGCTGGTACGCAGGACCGAATTATCTCCTTGGCGGCGTTACGGATCCCGAAACGTTCCAGCGAGAACTTTGGGTTTCCGATGGTACAACCGCCGGGACGAAAAAGTTGATGACATTCGATGACCTGGGACAGATTTTCATTCCGCTCAACGGAAAGATCTACTTCGTAGCGACCACTCTGGACTCTGGAGGTGAATGGTGGGAAACCGATGGGACACTCCAGGGGACGAAACTGGCTTTTGATCTCGTAGAAGGACCGGTCTCCGGAGTGCTCTACGGGGCAAGTGCCATCGGAACTCCAGAAGGCTTTTACTTCTCAGCTTTCAATCCCGAACTTGGAGTCGAGTTGTGGTCTTCCGATGGAACTTCGGAAGGAACCTACCTAGCTGGCGATCTCTACCCCGGGCCTCAAAGTAGCCAGCCTGAGGGATTTCACTGGACGGGCAACACCCTTGTCTTTGAAGCATTGACTCCAGGATTTGGTAGAGAACTTTGGGCGATGGGAGCCGCCGAGTTCGATTTCGGTGACGCTCCCGATAGCTACAGGACACTCCTGGCCTCCGATGGTGCTCGCCACCGCCTGGGAAGCGGCTTGCGATTGGGAGCCTTGCTGGACTCCGAAGTGGAGGGCGCTCCCTCTTCAACAGGAATGGGGGACGACAGCACAGGAAGTGCAGATGAAGATGCCGCCGCCTCGGTCCCGCGACTAGAACTGGGAGCCATGAATCTGGTCACCCTGATCGCCAGTGGTGAGGGCTACCTGGATCTCTGGTTGGATGCCAATCAGGATGGTCAGTTCAATCATCCGGAAGAGCATTTCACCCTGGGTGATTCAGTGCTGCTATCCAAGGGCGAAAACTCTTTCCATTGGATGCTACCGGAGAATGCACAGCTGGGAATCACCTACGCGAGGTTACGTTACAGTGGTACCGGCGGCCTTCTGCCGACAGGGGAAGCGATGAGTGGCGAAGTGGAGGACCACCGGCTTGTCATTCGTAGCAGTGAGAACCCATCGGACTGGCAAAACCCGAGGAACCCGCTGGATGCCAACTACACGGGAAATGTTACCCCAAGCGATGCACTGGTCATCATCAACTACCTAAATTCCGTTGGCCAAGGCTCTTTGCCATCCAATCCCGGAGTTCCGCCCTTTTGGTACGACGTCAACGGTGATGGCAGCGCAACGCCGTTGGATGCACTTCGAGTCATCAACTATCTGAATCTTGTAGGTGCTGGCGGGGAAGGAGAGGGCCCGATTCCTTCGATGATTCTGGTAACTAGCGATAGCGATCTGGCGTGGCCTTTTGCCAGCGCCGAGTTGATCGGTGGTCCAAGCGATACCGACGACCTCTGGCTGTCGGAGGTCGTGGAGCTGACCTCCGAAGAGACCCTCGAGGAAGTTGTTTTGGATGGTGTGGAAGATACGACGTACGATCTATCGGGACCTGGGGACGATCAAGCGTCCGCAACTACCACCGAAACGGTCGATCAAGTGATGGCCGACGCCGAACTGGAGTCGATTCTGATGGCAACCCCACCACTCCAAACTCAGCTATCCAGCTTTTGGATGGAGCTTCGCAAGCGGATGGCGGGAAGAATCTAAGCCTTCGCAGCTAGGCTTCCAAAGATACAGCTCACACAACAGTCAGCGGACTACCAAGCCGGAATCGCATTTGGGATGGGGATTCTCGATGGCTTTTTAACTTTGTGGCTTCGCGTGAACCGAAAAGGGAGTGTCGCGATGTCGCAAGAAGTCATGGGGGCGAGGATTTTCGTCCTGCGCGGATTTTCCGCATGGCGATGGCATTCCATGTAGCCCGATCGTTTCGCCCTTTGCTGCTCATCGCATGGGGTTTTCGGTGAAACCGGAAGCAGAGCACCCATGTCATGTGGCAATCTTCAATAGCAGCGGGGATTTGAAGTTCAACAGACCCAAAGAACCGTCGGATGGTTCCATCGGATTCCGAACGGGGCACGCGTTTGCTCTTTTGAGCCAGGCGACGTGATACCCAAGCCACCGTTCCGCTGCGTCTTGGAAGAATCCTGGAGGTACGGTGCGAGCCATCTGGTGACCATCCGAAGACGACGCCAAACCGATCCTCGGTTTCCAATGGCACCCCTTGGAAAGGCAAGATGAAATCTTCATCTCCTTCAGCCAAGTGGTTCGTAGTGGCTCAAGCCGTAATAGAAAGTGATGAAACTCTGACCGACGCGATCAAAGCCACCGGCAAAATGCCCAAATCGCTCGCGTGCGACTTGAGAAAGGAACTCCATGCCTCTGGCAGTCGAGTGTCCATGGAGAGACAATGCCGCGGCGTACACCTCTGCCAAATCCCCCATACACAGATCGGCTCGGTAAAAATTCAGGTCGAATGAACGGCGATCGTTCAGCTCTTCGCAAACTTCGAGCAGAAACAGGTTTTGAGGTGCTGTTCGCTGGTATGCTTTGGAAAGCAATCTCATTGCGACTTCTTGGATCTTCTCTCCCTCTCTTCCCTTCAAAAGCTCATCCAACTGCCGCTCGATTCCCTCGCGAGAGAGATGGGGAAACCACCAATACGAAGTGACATTCGCGGGCTCATTCGAATTCGGCTTCCATTTAAATCCCCGATGGACAAGCTGCCGTTCAGCGCGATTCCCCAAGCTACCGATTCGGGAATCGACAACATCAAAGAACTCAAGATAGGCCTTAAAAGTCGAATGCTCGCTGCCGAACTCGAAGCCAAAATGAACATGCTGTGCAAGGGGTACCTCCTTTCGGTACTGCACCATCAAGTCATCAGGCATCCCCAAGACGGAGCAAATACTGAGAAGGCGAGCATCAGGGTCTCCCGCGATGCGGCGCTTTTTGAGTCCAAGCAAAAACCGCTGATCAGAAACCGAAGCGGAGTTCATTTTCGCGGAGGTCTCATAGCTGAATCGGATATTCAAATCCCCAATCGCTTGAAAGATCGTAAGTGCTTGACCATCTATTTCCTGAATTTGCACCTTGATTCTTCCTCTATTCCAGTACGCTCCAGCACCAAACGCGTGTTCCACCGAACCCACCCTTTACCCACATGTTACCTTCACATCGCGTGGCGCCGTTGTCTGGCCCACGCGGCTTTATGGTGGGTTGCAGTCGCTTCACTGCCGCAACTCAAGAAATGCTGGTGGCCAAAGCTCCCAGCCACCCTCCCAAGGGGAGTGTGAGGACCATCGCACTCCTTGTATCTGTAGCCCTTGCCCCTGAGACTCCATCCCGCACTCTCCTTCCTGCATTGTGTAGTAGGCCCTACAGCGCCCTCGGGATGGTACGCTGAGAAGCAGACGAAGAACTGGGGATTGGGATTGGGATTGGGATTGGGACTTGCAAGATGTCAAGAATTGGACTGATTGGTTCGATCGATCGCTGCACTTGGCAGCTTGGAGTTCTCCTTTTGCTAGTCAGTTTATCGCGGACCGCGCAGGCGGAAGTTCGGTTGGCTGGAGTGTTCCAGTCCCATATGGTGCTCCAGCGCGATGCGCCTCTGCCGGTATGGGGCTGGGCTGAACCTGGCGAACAGATTTCGGTGGTCCTGGGAAGTCTTCGTAGCGATGCAGTTGCCGACTCCCGGGGCCGATGGGAGTGCATCCTGCCACCATCACCGCTGCAGTCTGGACCTGTGACTTTGGAGGTCTCTGGAAGCAATCGGATCGTTCTTGAAGATTGCTTGATGGGGGACGTCTGGCTTTGCAGCGGACAGTCGAACATGGAGTGGCCGGTGGGGGCATGCGACCGCCCTGAGGATATCCGAAAAGCCAGTGATAAGGAGATTCGGCATTTCGGAGTCGAAATGCATTTCGCTTCAACCCCACAAGAGGATGTTCGAGGCACATGGCAGGTGTGTACGCCCGAAACCGTTGCTGGCTTCACTGCCGTGGGGTACTACTTCGCCAGGACCGTACGCCAAGAAGTGGGAGTCCCCATTGGACTGGTCCGGTCGTCGGTGGGGGGAACGAACATTGAGCTTTGGATGTCGCAGCAGACTTTGATGGAAACGCCATCTTTGAAGAGTTACGGCGATCTGATGCGACAGTCCCTAGCACAGCATCAGACAGACCTCGCTGCATCGCTGGAGCGAGTTGAGAGCTGGCTGACGGAGGCGAGGAAGGCGAAGGCCGAGAGGCAACCGATTCCCTTGCCACCTGCGATCCCTGATTATCCATTCGGAGAAAAGCTCTTTCGTCCCCGTTGCGTCACCCTGTATCAGGGAATGATTCATCCATTGTTCCCGCTGGCAATGCGAGGCGTCCTCTGGTACCAGGGAGAGAACAATGCAGGTTCACCCGAAGAAGGCAAAATGTACTTCGAAAAGAAACTCGCCATGCTGACGCAGTGGCGGGACGGATTCCGCAATCGGGATCTCCCTTTTTACTTCGTGCAGCTTGCCAGTTGGCAGCCACCGACGGATGACCCCAGCGATAGCTCGGGCTGGCCTCACTTTCGCGATGCTCAACGTCGTTGCCTGGAGATCGCCGGAACAGGGATGGCCTCGGCTGTGGACATCGGTGATCCTGGTGATATCCACCCGAAGAACAAATGGGAGATTGGCCGGCGCTTGGCGCTTTGGGCGCTACGCGATCTCTATGGTAAACCAGTTCAAGCGTCCGGGCCTTTACTTCGAGCGATGCGTATCGAAGGGAATCGTGCGGTGCTAGATTTTGATCAGGTTGGGTGTGGACTGATGGTCGGGAGATACGATCCAGTAGATGGAACGAAGGAAAGCCAGGAACCACTGAAGCGCTTTGCCGTGGCAGCTGAGGATCGGAAATGGCATTGGGGCATCGCCGAAATCGTTGGCGACCAAGTGGTGGTTCGGCATCCTGCAGGGCTTACCCCCGTTTCCGTTCGATATGCGTACTCCATGAATCCCGAGGGTGCGAATCTTTACAATCGCGACGGACTTCCTGCATCACCATTTCGCACCGACGACTGGTAGCCTTTGCAGCTTGGATTTCCTCCCAGTCATGAGTGGAGCCAACGGTCTCTGGAAGTGCGATTCCATCCTTTCGATTTCTTACATCGCGTTGACGAACGCGGTTCCAGTAGTGGAGCCGAAACTCGTTGGTCTATCCGACCATCTCGTGGGGCGTATCCGTCCGGCCGATCGGAGCCGGCGGGTTGATGCCGTAGGGCCAAGGGCTACGGGTACACAAGGCGTGCGATGGATCTCACCCTCCCCTTGGGAGATGGACTGGGTGCTTTGGCCGCCGGCATTTGTTATGTCGCGGCAATGAAGCGACCGCAACCCGCGATCAATCCCGGTGAACCTAAAAGTTCGCATGCCACCCCGATATGCAATACACTAGATGGAATACGAATGTTGCATCATTCCATGTTGGGGGCGCAGATGAATGAGGCGAATCGAAGTCATCGTTCCGACCCTAAGACCGTAGCGGTTGGTAAGGCCGTGATGGAATCGGGGCAGGCAGTGACCCGAGGCGCCTCTGTGGGCATGGAACTCGAAGGGCAAGGCAACGAAGACTCGCGCCAACGTGTTTGGCCGGAGCGGATTGGAAAGTTTCGGATTCTCCGCGCCCTGGGGCGTGGAGGCTTTGGTGTCGTTTACCTTGCAGAAGATGAGTTGCTGCGGCGACAGGTCGCGCTCAAAGTGCCTCTCGTTGGCACCTTGTCCGACCAACAGCTCCGTCGCCAGTTTCTTCGGGAGGCAATTGCTGCGGCCAAACTGCAGCACCCCAATATCGTGTCGCTGCATGAAGCGATCGAGCAGCAGGATTCGATATGCCTGTCGTTTGCTTTCTGCCCTGGCAAAACCCTGCAACATTGGCTTGAGAAGCAGCAAAAGCCGATCGGAGAGGCGCTAGCGATTGAGTGGGTCCGAAAATTGGCGATGGCAGTGGAATACAGCCACCGAAACGGTGTTGTCCATCGCGATATCAAGCCAAGCAATGTCATCTTGGAGGAGCGGCAGGGATGGAATGGAAATCTCGGGGAGTTGGAGCCCAAGTTGACCGATTTTGGATTGGCGTTGATTCGCGATGATGCAGACGGACGAACGGTGACATTGAATCTGATGGGAACGCCGCAGTACATGGCCCCTGAGCAGTTGATGGGGGGGCGTGGCAATGGAAAGCAGGTCGATATCTACGGATTGGGAGTGCTGCTCTACCAACTTCTCACGGGCAGAGTTCCCGCCCCCTTCGAGACCATGGAGCAGGCGATCCGTCAGATCGATCGCTTCCACCCCGTCTCACCTCAAGTGATACAACCAGAGATTCCGCGAGATCTCTCCAGAATTGTCATGAAGTGTTTGGAGAAAGAGCCGGAGGATCGGTATCCCAATGCGCAGGCGCTAGCTGAAGATCTCTTAAATTTTCAGGAAGGCCGGCCTATCAGCATCCGCACGGCCGGCAGTTGGTCTCGAATTCGCCGCCTTATCGCTCGAAATCCAGCTACCAGTTTTATAACCGCCGCTGTCTGCGTAGTTTTCTCTGTCTTCGTGTTCGATAAGGTGCGCAATGCAATCGATCTGCATCGCCTGCAGCAGCAACTGCAGTTGCGTCAGGACGACCTCGATTCCAAGACGTTGGCATTAGGCAAGCAGACCCAGTCGCTCGAGCGCTTCAAGGAGCAGCTCTTTGAGAAGGGACTAGAGTTGCAAAGGAAGAGTCGGGAATTGCTGAAGTCGGAACGTACCAATGATTTGGTCAGCGCAGGCCTTTCCTACAGTCGCAACGATCCCGTCAGTATCCGACAGTTGCTGGATCGCATTTTCTATCAAGAGAAAGAGGAATTGGGGGAGATCCGCAGCACGGATTTTGCCACGCGATTTCTCTGGGAATCCCTTCGCCCCGAAGGTCAGCTTGTAGAAACCGACCGCCAATCCCTATGGTGCATGAAGGCGACTCCAGATGGAAAATGGATGGCTGTTGGCGGAAGCAAGGGCTCCTTGGTGATCCACAACGCTTCCTTTCCGTTCGACATCGCACGGCGATTTGAGCCGCTGCAAACGGAGATCAATGCACTGGCATTTGACGAGACAGGGTCGACTCTGGCCGCCGGTTGCGATGATGGGCGAGTGATGGTGTGGGATTTTGAGACAGGGAAACGACTGCACGAGACCGAACTGGAATCCGTTCCGATCGTCTATGACGTTCGGTGGATACCCGGTACCAGCCGACTGCTTGCTTCGGGAAAAGCGGCCGATGTGTATTGCATCGAGTCGAAAACGGGGGAGGTGATTCGCCAGATTCCGACGCCGCATGAGGCATCGGCTGTCGAATTTCTTTCGGTTCTTCCCGATCTTTCGTCGGTGATCACCGGTGGCTCCGATGGCAGAATCTGCCAAATACCGCTCGATGGATCACCCGCACATGTTATCTCAGGTCCTAGCCTTTCTCAGATTCGATCCCTTTCCGTCATGCGGCATCCAACGGACGAGGAGAGATCGTTGATCCTCTATGCGGATTCCGATTCCCGTCTCATCTTGATGGATCTGCAGGGAAGGGAGCTTGCCAGTCTATCTTTTCCAGATCGATTCAATGACCTAGAGGAAGTTTCTTCCGGCTTTTTTGCCTGTGGAGACAACATGGGCGCGATCCATCTGGTGCGGCTGATTTTCCAGAAGGGAGCCTCGGAGCGGTTCTTGCTGCAGGTGGAACAGTCCTGGCAACAGCATCAATCACCACTCTACGCTCTAGGAGTTGCAGTTTCGTCGAATGCCAGCGACCAAAATGACGGAGGTTTGCAGTTCCCCACGGTGTTCACGGGAGATCGCAGTGGCGAGATGCGGGTCATGGGGGCGAGAAACTCCAATCATCGTCGTTTCCTCACCGGCATTCGAGGTGACGCGGTCAGTCAGGAGCACTCGACATGGCTGCGGGAATACGATCAGAAGGTGATCCAGAGCATTCCCGAGGGTGTTGCAGTCATGGACTGGCGTCGCGGCACGACGGAAAAGGAACTGCTGGATGGTAGCCCCAACTCCAACTCCTGCGTCCAAGGCAGTCGCTATCCCGAGCGATGGATTTCCACCGATTCGGATGGCTCGCTAACTCTTCATGCAGGAGATAGGGTCGAGCGGAAATCAGTGAAGTTGTTTTCGGGAGGTGGATGTTCGCAGGCAGCTTACCTGGATCGAATCGGAAGCATGATCGCCAGAGGAGGTGACGATAGATCCTTCTACCTTCTGGACGCCACGACTTTGGTCCCCAAGTTGCATCAGCAAGAAGTGATCTCCATGGCTGTCTCACCCGACGAAAGGTGGATCGCCATTGGTAGCAGGTTGGTCCATCAGGTTCGAATTCTGGATACAACCACTTTAAAGACCATTGCCAACTTGTCGTTAGGCCGCATCGCTCCGGATTTCCTTCGCTTCACTCCCGATGGCCGACGCCTTCTGGTTATTGGCCACTTGCATTATCTGAGTGTTTGGAACACACAGGACTGGCAGCATGATCAGACGATACCTCTTCGCAGTCCCCTGGTCCTGTCTCACACGATTTCTTCCGACTCCGAATCGATCGCTATCGGCGATTCGACAGGAAGGGTGTCGGTTTGGGACCTGAGCTCAGGGCGTGAGCTGTTGGAATTGAGAACGGGTGGCGCTGCAGTCCAATGGCTGGAGTTCATTGCCAACGATGAGGCATTGGTGGCCACGACGGTCGATGGAACCATGGAGGTCTTTCAGGCCACTCCGCTTGAGATATTCCATCGGGAAGTGTTGGCATCGCTGAAGCGTACGCCTCGAATTCTTCATCCTATTGAGTTGCGCTAAAAAAGCGCGAACCGATGAAGTTGCTTGGTTAGGACGGCAGATGCCCTCCGTTGCCCCCTTGCGACCAACTCAATCGTTCCCCGGCAGCTCCATCGCGACCGAAGGGTCTCAAAGAAAAATCCTGACAGCTTTCCGAGAGCTAGCGATGGGGGTTTGTGCCGATCAGGCAAGGGATGTCTTCCCTGCTGGAAATTCCGACACCGGTCCTCGGAACAACCGATACAGATGTCAGGTACGCGCAAGGCGATAGGGATCGCTTTGCGTTTCAGGGGTTGGAAGAGAATATTTGGATGGAAGCCCAGGACGCAAGTCTGGGAAAGAGTGACGCCATGCCAGCAAAACATCGAGTGGAGTCAGGCAAACGGGGATTGGCTGCGTTGCTGCGACCGGCTAAGAAAATCTCTGCTGCGGCTTTCGTCCTATGTTTGTTGCAGACTTCCACGCAGGCAGCTCCCCCAAATGCCATCGTGCCTGGTACCGGCGTCCAGTTGACGCAGGTGGGGGATGACTTCGAGGACGAAGGTTGGGAGTACCAGCCACTAAATCCCAAGAGCAGCGAGGACATCGACGAGCAGCAGAGATTGCCGGCTGGAAAGTCGGTCAACGGGCGATGGTATGAGGGGATCAAACGTGGTCATCCCGACGTGGTCAAACGCGTCCCGACACCCGAAGGGGGGCTGGAGGGAAGCACCGGTGCGATGTTGATGAAATCGTTGCAGACAGGGATTCCCAATCGCCCCAGTGGAACGATGCACCAGGACGATTTCATCGCGAATGTTCAGTATCGACTTGGTGGCCCCGTCAGCGTCGCTCAAACACCCAGCGTGACGACTCGTGTCTTTCTTCCACCGATTGCCGAATGGGAGAAGCGATCCGGGCCTCAGTTTGCCTTTCGTGCTGCAGTCGAAACCACCATCCAGGAGACCAAGACCAATTTCCTCTTCCCCGTGACTCGAGATAAAGAGGAAATCTATTGGCCTGGAATGTTCATTTGTCTGGAGAGCAAACATCAGACAAAAAAGGAGCATGATTACGCTTACATTCGAATTCGAAGCGACCGACGGGGGATTGATTTTAAGGGACCCGCGATCGAAACGACCGGATGGTGGACGTTGGGAATGAGCTTTACTCCGGATGGCATGGTCCATTATTACGCCAAGCCGGGGATCGACGAGCTAACGCAGGATGACTACATCACCAGTCAATACCCATATGGATACCGATGCGAGCGATTCCGGACGTTCTTTTACAATGTAGTCAACAGTGACGACGGCAAGACATGGAGCACTTCCTGGATCGTTGACGATCCAAAGATGTATGTGATCCAAGGGCAGAGAGCCGCTCAGCGACCTGCAGCCACCGGAACTCGCCGGTAGCCATCGATCTACAGCCTCCGTAGAAAACACCAGGGGCCGACTCGGATGACGAGTCGGCCCCTGGGCGTTTGTGGATGGAGTTTCTCGACCGGTGGAGGCGACGAGGTCTATTCGACCACCTTGGCATCAATCCAGCTCATCAAGCCACGTAGCCGTTTTCCGACCTGCTCGATCGCATGCTGGCGCTGAAGTCGTCGTGAGGCCTTGAATCCTGGGGCTCCGGCCTTGTTCTCCAGGATCCATTCCCTTGCGAATTGACCGGTCTGGATTTCCTTCAGGATCTTCTTCATTTCCTTGCGAGTCTCCTCGGTAACAATGCGAGGCCCGCGGGTGTAATCGCCGAATTCGGCGGTGTTGGAAATGCTGTAGCGCATGTAATTGAGCCCGCCTTGGTAGAGCAGGTCGACGATCAGCTTCAGTTCGTGCATGCACTCGAAATAGGCCATTTCGGGCTGATAGCCGGCTTCGACCAGCGTATCAAAGCCAGCCTTGACCAGCTCGCTGACACCACCGCAAAGCACCACCTGCTCCCCGAAGAGATCCGTTTCCGTTTCTTCGGCGATCGTGGTTTCGATGACTCCACCTCGAGTGCCACCAATTCCCTTAGCGTAGGCAAGCCCGATTTCCTTGGTGGTTGGGCTGGCGCCAGTTCCCATTGCAATCAGGCAGGGTACCCCCCCACCCTTGACGAATTCGCTTCGAACCAAGTGGCCCGGTCCCTTGGGAGCGACCAAGAGGGTGTCGACACCCTTAGGCGGTTCGATCTGCCCGAAATGGAGATTGAATCCATGGGAGCACATCAGAACGTTGCCCGTCTGCAGGTTCGGTCGAATTTCGCTTCGGTACAGATCTCCTTGAACTTCGTCGGGAAGCAGCAGGTTGATCACATCGGCCTTCTTCGTCGCTTCTTCGATGCTCATCGGTTGGAAACCGTGGCTGACCGCCAAGTCGTAGTTGCGACTTCCCGGACGCTGGCCGATGATCACCTGGCAACCACTGTCACGGAGATTCTGTGCCTGAGCGTGTCCCTGCGAGCCGTAGCCCAGGATCGCGATCGTCTTGCCCTTGAGCTTGCTGAGGTCGGCGTCGTTGTCGTAATAGATCGTGGCTGGCATGGTGTTTCCCGTTGCTTCGTTTACTTACCAGAATGGGCGTGCGCAATCCTACGATTGGCATCCCCGCATCAAGAGCCGTCAACTTTGACAGCCCTTACATCGTGTCGGCTGGGTTGTCGCCGACGTCCGTGTGCCTTCCAGGATTGGATCGAACCATCGCGATGCGGCCGGTTCTCACCAGTTCCTTGATTCCGTACGTCCTCATCCGATCGATGAAGGCTTCAATCTTGCTTTCCCGCCCCGATATCTCGATCATCACCTCATCGGCGCCAACGTCGACGATGCGACCTCGGAAGATATCGACCAGTTCACGAACTTCGGATCGCTTACCGCCGGGAGGGGCATGCACCTTGATCAGCATCAAATCCCGCTCAACAAAATCAGATGCACCGATATCGTCAACACGGACCACGGTGACAATCTTTTCCAGTTGCTTCCGGACCTGCTCGAGCACTCTGTCGTCTCCAACGACGACGAAGGTCATGCGGGAAAGATTGGGATCTTCCGTTTCGCCCACCGCCAGCGAGTCGATGTTGTACCCTCGCGACGCCAGCATTCCCGAGATGTGCGACAGAACTCCGGGGACGTTTTGAACCAGTGCCGACAGCAAATGCCTCATGTCGATTTCCATGGCGGTCGAAAGCCGCAAAGCGATAGTTTGTGGGTTTACCCAAGCCACCGCTTCACTTCGAAAACGGAGAGTTCGTTATCGTACCCCACGCCCCCAGTTCGCTCAAGCGACCAGACTCGCGCCAAAGCGGCTGGCGAGCTGAAATCGCCATCGAAAAGTAAGTAAAACTGATAGTGGCTAGAGTTGGTAGGGGTCGGGTAAAGACGAACGATGGATAAGCCGACCGACGCGCTTGCTGCACTCTGGCGTAGCAAAAGACTCGATCGATTACGGATTCGAAAAGTCCGTCTTCAAAGTTGTATGCGGTGCTGGAGATGGTGCCTTCGGCGACGGCACCGCGCAAACCATTGCTCGGCGTTCCTTGGCCGGCTGCATCGCTTCGTTTCGGCTATCTCTGGAGAGATTTGACGGCTCTGGTTGGCTCGGCGATGTCATCGAGAAGCGCATCGGGTCGCTCGCTCGCGACCTACAAGGTAGAATAAAGGAATTGCGAGTAGGGAATGTCACAGCGACGAGCAACAGCCGAGGTGAATCCTCCAAGCGATTGGGGATGCGCGCGGTGACTGGTAGTCTGGACGGAATTGGCTGGAGGAAGCATGCTTCATCGGATTCCTGTGGAACAGTCGGGAGTGCGTGGCAAACTGATGGCCGATGCGGTTCAGACCTGCGTGCACTGTGGATTTTGCCTTCCCACTTGTCCGACCTACCAGGTGCTGGGCGAAGAAGCGGATTCCCCGAGGGGTCGAATCGTCCTGATGAAACAGGTGCTGGAAGGAGATCTGGCGCCCGAAGAAGCAGCTCCCCATCTGGACCGCTGCTTAGGATGCTTGGCCTGCGAAACCTATTGTCCTTCCGGTGTGCCCTACTCCCAACTGCTCAGCCCCTATCGCGATCTCCAGAGAGAGAAGTCGAACCAGCGCCCTTCCCTGGCGCGCTGGATGGCACTGCAAACCCTCCCTTTTCCTTGGCGCTTCCGCTGGGCGCTGCGATTGGGAAGGATCGCAAAGAAATGGAATCTCTGGACCCCTGCAGCGCTTCAGCCGATGCTGCAGATGATTCCCGACCAATTGCCCAAGGTTGCGCAGAACCGGCAGACGATTTACCGGCCGCGGACCACCGTTCGCGCCCGCGTTGCGTTGCTGGAGGGATGCGCTCAGCGGGTCCTGGCCCCGGAGATTCATCAAGCGGCGATCGAGGTTCTGATTCGAAACGGAGTGGAAGTACATGTTCCGCCCAGACAAGGATGCTGTGGAGCCCTCGCTTGGCACGTAGGCGATGGAACGAAGGCGCAGCAGCAAGCAGAGAAGAACCTCAAAGCCTTTGAAGGCGAGTTCGACGCCATAGTCAGCACAGCGGCTGGCTGTGGGTCGGCCATGCATGAGTACCCAGTGCTTTTCGAAGGGAGCCCGACGCAGAAACACGCAGTCGATTTTGCATCCAAGAGCTGTGACATCTTGACCTATCTCGATCGGATCGGAATCGAGCCTCCGCCCGCTTTCACTCGGACCATTCGAGTCGGCTACCACGATGCCTGCCACTTGGCACACGCCCAGCGCGAAACGGCGGCACCGCGTCGCCTCCTGGAATCGATCGAAAACTTGGAACTGATACCGATCCCGGACAGCGACCTCTGCTGCGGTTCTGCCGGAATCTACAACATCGAGCAGCCGGAGATCGCCGACTCCCTGGGGAGAAGCAAGGCGGCTGCAATTCGGCAGTCCCGGTGTGACCTGGTGGCGCTTGCCAACATCGGCTGCCAGATGCAGATCGCTCGCCATCTTCAGCAGGAATCCAATGCCATGCCGGTTTTGCATGTCGTACAAATCCTGGCAGCCGCCTACGAAGGACGTCCCCTCCTTTAGTCCGCTAGTTTGATGGGTGTCATGGATAGCCAGGGATCAGCGAATCACGTTTGGGAACCAGAACAGTACGAACTCTTGGACTGTGGGCAGGGTTGGAAGCTGGAGCGGTTCGGTGGCAGGGTGATCCAGCGCCCTTCGCCAGCGGCGGCTGGAGTGCCCCGGATCCCGGTGTATCGTTGGCAACCAGACGATCGGATCGGGATGGAGTCCGATGCATGCTGGATGCACCATCGCCCAGCGGAAAAGAACTGGATGATTCGTTGGCGCACTCTGCAGATGCAGTTAGCCTACACCCCCTATGGTCATCTGGGAGTCTTCCCGGAGCATGCATGGCATTGGGAGTGGTTGCAGCAGCAATGCCACAGAGCATCGATCTGCCAAACGCCACCTTCGGCATTGAATCTCTTCGCCTACACGGGCGGCGCATCGCTGGCCTTAGCGGCCTCGGGTGCACGAGTCGCTCATGTCGATAGCAGCAAACCATCGGTGGCTTGGGCACGACTCAATGCGAACCACAGCCTTTTGTCGGATCATCCCATCCGATGGTTGGTTGAAGATGCACTGAAGTTTTGCCAACGGGAAGTCCGGCGGGGGTCGCGCTACCAACTGATCGTTCTGGATCCGCCCACCTACGGTCATGGACCAAATGGCAAACGCTGGCAACTGGATCGCGACCTTCCTGCCCTTCTGGAGTGCATTGGCGCGTTGTGGGATGAGGAGCCTTCTGGCTTTCTGATCAGCGGGCATGGAGACGAAAATCAGTTGGCCCAGATGGTGAGGGACTCGGTGTCGCGCTGGGGAAGTCACTTTCGCCGTGGCTGGCAGTCTGGTCGATCGATCCTCACAGGAGCCACGACGCTATCTCTCGATGCCGGCTTTTGGATTCGATGGTCACCAAAATGATCGTCGGCCCAATCGGAGTGCTTGCAGATGGCGATCGCTTCACTCCATCCGCTCGAAAGCGTTGATCGAAAGCCACTGTGCGGAAAATGCTGGTTCGCTAGGACAGATTACGTCGCGGCGAAGGGCCGCCCTCTCTCCAGCGTGCTTCGCGCTGAAAAATGATTGTGGTAGTGCTAAAATCCGCCCTCATTAGCAGCATGGCACCTTGATCTAGCTGTGTGTGGCTCTTAGTCCATGGACACGTGGCTCTTCCCCACGGACAAAAAGAGAGTCACCCTTTGAGGACGACCTGGCTAGACGCGTGGGTCGTCAGGCTAGGTGCTCGGGGCCTGCTTCATACAGCTTTTTCGCTGCTTCGATCGATTCGCGATCCAGCGTCCGATGGCGGCCGGTCTTGACGATCTCAAACATCACACTCGACTCCGACTTATGAAACAGTCCCAGGCAATGCCCCAGTTCATGCAGCACAAAGCTCTCGATGTCGTGACGCGCGGAGATTTCCGAGCCGACGGATGTTTCGTTGGCCCAAAGGTGCTTTTTATTCAAGCAGATCGGCAGGGGCGGATTGGAGACCAGATGCATGTTGGCTTCGGGGTAGTCTGCGTGAGCCAGAACCTGTTCAGATAACAAATCGTGAGGGTCTCCGTCTGGCGATGTCCATTGCACCAAGATGTCGGGGCTTGTCGGTGCAGCCATCCTCCGAATCTCGATCCCGATGTCAGCATTGTTCCACGACGTGACAGCACGATCGACCGAACTATCGAAGTACGCTTGACTCACTTTGAACGGAAGCCCCCCTGGCTTGATCGCCAATATCAACTTCCGTTTCCTCCAACCCACTTCGGAATGCTGCAGCCACTCCAGTCGCTCCAGCCTTCCTTCCAGCGAAGGTGGCACCAGACCGCGTGTCACCCGCCATAGACCACAACGTGGCATCTCAAGGTACTTGGCATCCTCGGACGTCAGCTTGTCCGCTGGAACCCTCTCCACCTGCTCTTGCCTTAGCGTACGATTGACGCGGACCCAATCCGCCAGAGATCCCGGAGCCGGTTCGTTCCTCCAGTGCCCACTGGGACGGGATTCCCGATCGGCAGATTGACCGGGAGGAAGCGACTCCAGAACAGCAGGCATCTGGCCTCGGCCTCTCCAGTGCGTCTCCAAAACGGGATCGGTAAGTGACCTTCCTACCAGATCCTTGAATGGCTCTTTAGGATTTCCGTCCGACACAGGCACCTCCATCGATCAACAAGGACGGGCAACAGAACCCATTTGCGAAATGAGTCGGAAGCAGATGAGCCATGAACGGCGAGGACGCGCTAACGACAGTCGCTGTCACCAGAGGAATCCGAGTGAATTTGGTAGACAAACAGCTCGGTCAGCACGAAGGTTTCTTCCGACAATTGACTCAGTTGACGATGGATGACCCCTTTGGGACTTACGGACTCATCGCCGTTCCAAACTGGGTACAAGAGGCACGTGCCTTCTTCGCTAAGAACTTGGCCCAGAAGGGCAAGCAGCTCACGGACGCTTGCCCGGTCGGACATCGGCTCGGCTCGATCCTCTAGCATGCCCTCGTAGTATTCAATTGGATCCTCCGCACGGACGCTGGGGAATCCACAGCTGCATCCTGTATGGGACCCCAGGTGGTAGACATTCCGCGTCTTCAAGAATGACAGGACTGCCGATCCAGCCTGAGCAACGGGCCGAACGCTAAAAAGCGGTCCTTCTTGAAGCTCCAGAGTGCAGTGGGTTCCCAGGTACAACGCGAGGCACATGCTTCAACCATCCAGTTCCTCGGTGATCGATCGACCGCTTATCGAATGGGAGGCAGTTCCTCGTCCCCCTGAATCGCCTCCGGTCCAATCCCCTGCTGAACGGGTGTGTCCTCTACGGGTGGGTTGGCGATTTTTGGGAGGGGGACGTAGAGCACATCGTCACGCGTCGATTTGATTTCGAACTTGTCTGTGACGGTAATCTTCGCATCCTTCGCGACCCCATCCTTGGTGTAGTCAATCGTACGCTCAACCTTTGCGGAATCCCCTTGCTCTGCGGAAGCCGACTCCACGCAAGGGACTGCCTCTTGGATCTCGCCCAATCGCTTGAAGACCATCATGTCGCCTTCGAAAACCAGTCCAAACAAGTCGGCGGTCTGGCAGTTCCCGCATTCAGCTCCCTGCATCACCTGTGGGCAATTCGTATAGGGTAGAAATCCGACGTAGCGGAATCCGTAGAGTCTCTTGCGTCCGGCACCGTCGCGCCCAAGCACCGATTCGTAATAGCCCAGAGGCACATTGGTAGCTTTGACGGTGCAGGCAGGTCCCATCATCCGTTTCGAAGCATCCTCACCTTGCCGACCGGCCGGAACGGGAAGGCTACCCAATGCACCGATCAGACTCGCAGCAGCTTCCATGTTTTCGTCGGTCTGCGAGTCCAAGTTTTGGCTGATCTCGGTCAGGTTCCATCCATCCTCTAACTTGATGCTGACATCCGCAGTGCCGAAACCGGTTCGAACGTCAATCGCATACTCTTCTTCAAAGTCAGGGAGATAGACCAACTGAATGTTGACGTAGCGAGGATCAGGAACGGTCGTCGTGGAGACGGTCTTATCCTTTTCCGACGTCGTCACCTCAGCGACACCCGAGGTGACCATGAGGTAGGGCTTGGGACGGTAGTACCGAATCCCCTTGTCGTGGACGGTAGGGTTCGGCAAGACTCGCACACGAGGAGTGCATCCGGTCAAACCGATCAGATTGGAGGCAAGAAACACTAGCAATATGGCATAACGCATCGGAGTAGCTCCAAAAGTCGATCGGATGAGATGCGAACTCGCATTACCTTTTCGACGATCGGAGACGGACGTCGGATTCTTCTGGTAAAGGTGCAAAAAAAAGAGGATATGACTCGATGATCTTCAGAATTTCTGAGCGATTTACCTGACCGAAAAGCCTTGCCATGACAGCATTTCGAATGCTGCCCTTTTTGGTGTCTTACGGTTGGGCCATCATGAACTTCATAAACTGCCGCTCCAGCTTGGCTATCTCGCCAAAGTGCTTTTGAAACTGTTCCACCCTCGTCTTTGCATCGTTCTCTCCCAGGGGATCTTGAGATGCGAGATCTTTGAGGTAGGCGATGTACTGTTTGGTTTGGGTCTTGAGCAGAAAGTAGGTCAGGGCCCAGCATTCCGCGTAGGCGTAGGCCGATGTCTCCGCTTGCCGGAACCGACTATCATCGCTGATCAATTGAGTCAGCGAATCTGCGGGGCGGACGGCGAGATATCGCTTGAAGATCATCAGGTTGTGTTGGTTGACCTTGCCTATACTCCGCCAGCCAGAACCATGGGACGTGTCTGGCGACTCAAAGAAGACCGCCAATCCTTCGCTTACCCAGAGCGGATTATCTGCCAACCGAACTTGTAGCCCCGAATTGTAGGCCAGTTGATGGACCGCTTCGTGGACGATCGTAGCGACAGTTCGTTCGGCTTGAGGTTGAGCCAAAATTCTCTGCACCAATTCAACCCGATCGACATTCTGACCAGGAGCGATCCATCCCTCTATGCCAGTCAGGTCGAACGAAGCGACTCGATTGGACATCATGTGGTAATAGCCCAGCATCGACCTAGCCGCTTCCCCCAACTCCGTTTCGGCATACTGCAGATAGCTTTTCTGATCTTCAAAAACTAAGGCAACCAGAGGAAACCGAGGTTCTTGCAATTCGACTCCACGGGATTTCCAAAAATTGTAAAAGCCTCGGTAAAGCCGTTCGAAGAGTGCAGCGGTCCATTTCGCGTAGGCGTCCGAGGTGTTGTAGCAGAAAATATAATGGTCGGTCCGATGGATACGGAAACCATTCGGCAGCTCCTCGAGAAGAGCCTTGCTCATTTCTTCCTGATTCCAAACGGACAGCTCTCCCGGCTCCTCGCGCCGCTCCCGCATCTGTTCTGGCTGAATTAGACTCAACCGGCCACTAGGTTCCAGTAGTAACATCCCTCCATCCTGAGCTTCCAGCTGCACTTCGCCAATCACAGCTTCCCGATCCTGCGGCGTCTGAAAGACTACGGAAACCAGAGGACGGTCCGCTTTGGTGTCCTGCTGTCCGACCAACCAAGAAGGTGCAAGGGAGACCGTGACTGCAACGATGCAACGGATAGCAAACCAGGAAGAGAAAAGGAGCCGGTTGGTTGGATTCATGGGTTGGCCATTCCTGAAGCCAGGCAATCTCTGTCCACAGTCGGTAGTTGGCAGTTTATCAAACCGGTATCGAGGGCGAGAGGGCGATTCCCGGGGGCCTGTTGAAGAATTCATGGAACCAACTGCATGCAAGAAAGCGATCCAAATAGAGTGCCGAAAGTCGAAGGTTGGCGATCCGCTCCAAGCTTAGTGCAGTTCAAAAGATGGAAACGCGGAAGTTTTGCAAACGGCCTGCATTCCTCGCGGAGAGATCCGGAAGCTGCATGCATCATGGATCGGTTCACTCTTCTTTCGGGATCCGCAAGGCGATCGCGGCCAGGAGGAGTGCGACCAGGGCCAGAAGGAGGCAAAGGCTAGCCTCTTGATAACGGACCCCATAATGAAGCAACTCAAAGATGCGGCTGGCAAGCGTGCTGACTCCTGCAGGAAGTACTAGGAGATAAGCCCCCAATTCCCCAATTGCCAGCCACCAGGCCAAGACGATGCCGCCAGCGAGCAGTCGCCATGAAGCGAGTAAGAAGTCACGGGCTACGTCATGAACACCGGAGCGTCCATCGACGATCCACAATTCGCGTTGCGAGCGTCTCCAACTGTTCCATCGCCAAAGTAGCAAAAGGAACAGGACAGGGGTAAGCCGCAGGAGGGTTGCGGCGATCGGAAACGCCAAAGTGCGATGGGACCACCAGGAAACCAGAGGATGAGAATTCGATATTCGGATCAATGCCAGTGCGATAACGGGTCCAGGAAGAGCCAACAGAGCGGCGCTCGATGCCGCCAACCAGCGATCTTTCGTCCCCTTTATTCCACTACACCATAGCAGTCCAAGCGCCAGGAGCATGGAGGCGAAGACCGCGACACTTGCGAGAAGAAAGGACCAATACATTTCGGGACGAAAATCGGAGAGTCCTCCCCAGGATTCCACCAGTCTAATAAGGGAAAAAAGCCCCGAACCATCGGCATCGACCTTCCAGCCTGCTCGCAGTGTCAGCGCGATGGTGGGAACCCCAAGCACCAAAGCGACGGAAAACCACGCGGCCCAATGAACCGATTGTAGGAGGGGATCGCCAGGAGGCAGCATCGGCTTTGTTTCTGTGGCCGACAGGTGCTCTTGCGATCGCCCCCATCCGACAGCCCAGTACGCAATCGAACCCAAAATCAGCATCGGTGCCAACGACATGGCAATGGATCCCCAAGGGGCAGTGCCGCTGATGACATCCATGTGAATCCCTTCGCTCCAGGTTGGCACTCGGTACAGGTTGGTGACCAGCATTTCACGCAGCGCCCAACTTCCCGACAACATCCAGGCGATCATGGACGCAGGGAACAGTGCCGGCAGCCAAACCGACTGGACAAGCCCCATCCTGCCGACATCAATCCAGGCGATCGATTCGAGGGAAGTTCGGATGCGGTGCAGGCTGGCCATCAAGGGAACCAATGCCAAGGGGGCTGCCGCAATTCCTTGAATCCAGCAGACCGCAGCGACGCCCACCACGCGGGATGCGGCGGCTCGCGTCTGACTGATAGGCCAACCACCGAGGAACTGCCAAAGTGACTCCCAACAAGCTGCCTGAACATAGAGCGGCAGTGCCAGTGAGCTCAGCAAGGCGACGGCAGGCCATCTAGCGAAATGGCCTCGCATTCGCGTCGCCGAAATCGCGATAGGCAACGCTAGGCCGGTAGCAATCAATCCCGAACCCAGGAAAACAGCCATCGAGGTTGCGGCTACGGTCCAGGGCATCTTGGGCATCGCCTCGCTGCACTCGGGGAGCTTGCATCACGCTTTTGCCAATGGAGCGTCTGATGGTGAGTGCTGCAAACGCATTCTTCGCACTTGTCGGTGATTTGCAGCGAGGACTTTGACCAGGATCTGATCGACCATCACTTCCAAGCCCTCCTCGGGGATGCGTCCAAGCCTGGAGATCAAAAGCCCGCCAATCGAGGTGTAATCCTCGCCGACCGGTAGATTCCATCCCAATTTGCTGTTGATTTCGGCGACCGCCACACGCCCCTCGGCTTCCACCCAATCATGTGTCTCATCATAGAGAATCTGGTTGGCTTCCTCTTCGTCGGCTTCGTCTGCAATCTCGCCAACGATCTCTTCAAGGGCATCCTCGATGGTCACAACGCCGACGGTTTGCTGATACTCGTCGACCACGATTGCCATATGATTGCGTTTGTGCAGGAAGTCTCGCAGCAGTTCATTGATCAAACGATTTCCTGGGATACGCCATGCCTCCCTCAGCAACTTCCTCAGTTTGTCGCGGTCGATCGGCTGAGAATCGGAGATCGAACCCAGCAGATCCTTCACGAAGAGAATGCCAAGGATGTTGTCGAGAGATCCCTGATAGATTGGAATTCGGGTCCGTCGCGACTCGACCACGCTAGCGAGAATCGATGCGGGGTCCAAATCGATATCGATCGCATCGATATCGCTACGGGGCGTCATGATGGAGGCGACTTCACGTTCATCGAGGTTCATCACCCCTTGGATCATGTCGCGGATACCCGATCCAACGAGCCCCTCACGTTCCCCTGCGTGAACGATGGTTCGAATTTCATCTTCAAGCGATTCCTCGGCGAAGTCTTCATCGAGCGGTTGGTCGCTGAGCCGCGAGCCGATCCACTGGAAAAAATCTCCGAGGGTGGTTAGGGGTCTAAAGAGTCGAGCGACCAGTTTCCAGAAGGGCCAGGTATAGAAAAGGAACCGAGTGGCTCCCGCGCGAAACATGACGCGAGGCAACCAGTCTTGAACGAACAGCAACGTCCAGGTGGCTAGGATTACGGCGACTACAATTGGAAATCTCTGGGCCTGGAAAGACGACTTGCCCTGATCTTCCTGAAACCAGTGGAAAGTCTGGCCTAGCCAGAGGAATCCAAGCCCGATGAGCAGGACATTGCCAAGCCATGACAGATAACGAGCCGCCGCAACCGCTTCATCCTGCCAATCGAGGATATCGCCAAAGCGATCGCGACGCCCCCGAAGCCGACAGAAAGACTCCAGGGACCTTCCCGAAAAGTTTCCCAGAACCTGAGCGCCAAAACCGCCGATCAGCGACAGCAACGCGCCGAAAACCATCCATGCGGGGAACTCCGTGGAGGTCATCGAGAAGGCTCCTGGCTTTCTTCCGCCGAGGCAGCAGTATGGTGCGCCTCGGAAAATCTCTCCATGCCGTCCAATTGAGCCGTTGGGCAGCCTGCCATTTTCAAGTAGTGGTACTCCGCACGCTTCATCTTCTCCAACCCAATGGGGTCATGGTCGTCGTGACCGACCAAATGAAGCATCCCATGGATCAGATACAGCAGCAGTTCCCAGTGCACATTCCACCCCCCCTGCTCTGCAACTCGCCGCGCGACATCCCAGCATGCAACCAGTTCCCCTTCCAGTCGCTCTCCGTCCCCCAAAAGGAAACTAAGGCTGTCCGTGGTGTAATCATGTTGTAGATGGCGTGCATTGAGCTGATGCATCGTCTGGTCGTCGACAATCGCGACGCTGATCTCCCCTTGAAGGTACCCTGCATCGCTGGCCACCTTCCTGAGGATTTCCGAAGTCCTTTCGTCGCTCCAACTGGCATCCATTTCGCCATGCAGCCAGGACCACTCAACCACCAGTGATGAAGCCGTCATGACGAGCCTCCCGATTGGGTCGGGTATTTGATTCGGCCATGGTAGATGGCGATCAAGCTCTTAACGAGGCTTTGACGAATCTCAGCCAATTCATGCAGAGTCAATTGGCATTCGTCGAACTGTCCGTCGGCCAACCTTCGGTTTGCCAGATCTTCCACAAGTCCTTGGATCCTAGATGGTGTTGGTTCGACCAGCGTTCGGGCGGCGCTTTCCACGGCATCGGCAAGCATCAGGACGGCTGCCTCTCGCGTTTGGGGTTTAGGGCCCGGGTACCGATAGTCGATATCCGAAAGTTCATCGTCGCTTCCTGCATCCTTCAGCCGCTTGGCCGCCCGCTTATAAAAATACTCGACCAAGGTAGTCCCATGATGCTGTTCGATGAAGTCGATCACCGACTGGGGCAAATGGTGCTGCCTAGCCAAGTCGGCACCATCCTTCACGTGCGCCACGATGATCAGGGTGCTCATCGCTGGTTGCAGCCCATCGTGGGGATTGGAGCCTGGGGACTGATTTTCAACAAAATACTGGGGCTGAAACATCTTGCCTATATCATGAAAGTAGGCTCCCACCCGGACCAAAAGCCCATTGGCGCCAATATGATCCGCTGCCGCCTCGGCCAACGCAGCGACATTGATCGAGTGGTTGTAGGTGCCAGGGGCTTTCTGAGCCAGCTGGCGCAGAATTGGGTGGCTAGCATCCCCCAGCTCCAGAAGACTCAGATCCGTCATCGCCTCAAACGCCCGCTCTACCAAGGGCAAGAGGCCGGTCATGAGCGCCCCTGCCAAGAGCGTGAAGAGGGCGTTTCGTATCAGCGGGGTGATCCAGTATGGCGTCCACGAGGTGATGGCTCTCGAGGAACTAGCCGCAGCATTTTGCGATCCTCGGAACATCGAAACGGTCAAGATCTGATCTTCCATCAGCATCGCTGCCAAGGTTGCCAGCAAAACGATCGCTGCCGCCGAAAGCCCGACCACCATCAGGCGAGTGCGATTGCGAATGCGGCCGGTGAAGAGCACGATGGAGCCGGCGGCGGCCCAAAGCACAACTAACTCGCCGACCGACCACCCGCTGATCAGCGTGGCAATCAGCGTGATCACCAACATCAAGATCAGCCCCAGCGATCGTCCGTATGCGATAACGGCGGTGAACGCTGCAAGAGAAATCACCAGGACTTCCGCGCGCCAAGGATCTCTGGAAAAAACGTTCGCCAGCAGAATTGCGATCGATACGAAGGCGACGAGCCTTGCCAGTTCATCTGCTTCCAGGAATCGAGCCTTGAGTCCCAGCCAGTCGATGCATAGCCCGACGAAAAACAAGGATCCAATGAAGACAAGAAACAATCCAACTGTCCGTAGAAGCCGATCCACCCAGTTGCGGCTTTGCATCAACCATTCCGCATGCTCTTGACGCAGTAGATCAAGGTCTTCGTAATTCAAAGGCCTTTCGGCGGCAGCTAGGGGAGTGACCCCCGGCAGGAAGGAGACCATCACCTCTTGCACTTGGTCGACTGCAGCTTTCCTCGCCGAATCGCTGAGGTCATTTCGATAGATCAGAGTCTCTGGTATTCGCGGCACTGCATACCGGTGAATCGCCTGGGCCAGTTGAGCGGCGTAGGGCTCCGTTAGGCACGCCTTCAATTGCTCTTGCAGGCGGTTCAAAAGCAGCGGCACATGATGGCTGGTTCTTAAATCGTCGATACTCTCTTCGCTGGTCTTTCCATTGTTACCAAGCACCTGAATCAGGCGTTGATTGCCTTCTTCTAGTCCATGCCCCAACTTCTTGAGCACGCCCCGAGCCTCCATGGGCTGCATCGCGACCTCGAGAGCGCGATCCAGACCGACTCGCTGTTCCGGCGTTGCCAGTCCCTCGCGGATGGTTTGAAGCAATGACTGCCGGTCAGTTGGACTGAGCTCACTTCGATCCTCCGCCTCCAGCGGAAGGAACTCAGCAACCACCTCTTGCAGTTGTTCGGCATCTTGAGTGTCTGCAAGACGAAGTACTTGATCTTTGATCGCGCCGCGCAGTTGCACGAGAGCCTGCGGGCGGTTTTCGTAGACACATAGCACTTCCCGTCGTTTCTGATTCCTTTCGACCGCTGTGCGAAAAAGGTCCGGCCTCTGGAAAGAGATCCGCGGCACCAAAGATCTTCCGGGAACATCCCCAAGTCGGTACGGGAATGGCGGGTTCCAGGCTCCAGTTGAGGCCCAGAGCAGAGCGAAAACGCAGAACGAAATCGCCAATTGCTGCATCGTCTGCCGCTTCAGCAACCAGCTTTTCCAGCGATCCCAGGACGTTGGCCCTGTCTGAAGCGACGCGACGCGTTCACTTCGCGTCTTCTTGGGCGTTGAGGTATTCATCGAATCTCGGAACTCGCTAGCGCGTGCATGATTCGATCAGAGCCCTTGCTCCATGCCTCCAGAAGAAGAATAGCCGGACGGTTGCGACGGATGCTCGTATGCCTTCACGATTCGGTGCACCAGCGCGTGCCGAACGATATCGGCTTCCTGAAGTTTGGAAAAGCCGATCCCGGGAATTCCTTTGAGCCTCTGCACCGAATCACGAAGACCACTGGTCACCCCATGTGGCAGGTCGATCTGGGAGATGTCGCCAGAAATCACCATCTTGGCCCCTTCACCCATTCGCGTGAGGAACATTTTCATCTGAGCCACGGTGGTATTCTGGGCTTCATCGAGGATGATGAACGCATGATTCAGCGTTCGGCCTCGCATGTAAGCCAACGGCACCACTTCGATGACTTCCTGTTCCATCAAGTACTTTGCCTGCTCGAACCCCATCATATCATGAATCGCATCCAGCAACGGGCGCAGGTAAGGATTCAACTTGGCCTGCAGATCGCCAGGCAGGAAACCTAGACTTTCCCCTGCCTCGACGGCCGGGCGCACTAGGACGATTTTGCGGACCTGCCTAGTCTTGAAAGCTTCCACCGCCATCGCGACGGCCAGATAGGTTTTGCCGCATCCGGCAGGGCCGATGCAGAAAGTCATGTCATGCTGGCGTATCGTTTCTACGTAGCGCGCCTGCCCCTCGGTTCTCGGTACGATGCGCAACGTCGGATGATGGATGGCCAGTTCCCTCTTTTCCGCCCCCAAAAAAGGACCGCTCGGCTTGGTGTGTGGGTCCGAGGGCAAAGGGACCGAGGTCACCACGGTGGTCGCAGCCGCTGGATTGCGGTAACGCTCCAACTGGTCGGTCGCGGATCGAACCGCCTCAGGACTCCCGGAGATCTTGATCAACCCCGCTCGGTGTGTGATCGATACGCCAAACTCCTGCTTGATTTGTCGAAGGTTTTGGTCCTGCGGACCAAACATGCGCAGCACCGTCTCCGGGTCAGAGATCTGTAAGGTGGCTTCGGATATCCCTTGGTTTTCTTCCACTCCACTCCTCATTCGAATCAAGTTCGTCTCGATAGGCAGGTTTTGCAAGCCACATCAAGGACAACGATCGCGTCGCTCAGGTTCGCTGTCGAGTCAACCGAACGATCCCATCACGCCGATTCTTTTCGTTGCCTCGGCACCCTTGCATTGTACACCGATCGCCCCCGCAGCGACAAAGCACACCGGCCCTTTGGCGATGGTGGCTACCGCAAGCGGGTTGCCAAAACGGCTCTGTCGCCACGACGCCCTGTCGCCACGACGCCCCGATAGGGGTAGGGAAGCCGCATTGGGATGCGGCTCCCCTCCCTCCGAACCGGACTGGCGGATTTCCCGCATCCGGCTCTCCAGTCGATAGCTAAGCTTTTGGCTTCCTTTTCAAGGATTGGCTTTCA
>JBILTR010000029.1:0-63397 GCA_044371425.1 Pirellulaceae bacterium
CGGACAGAAAACCCCCACAAAAAAGGGGCTCTAAAGAGTGGAAAATCCCGATTGGTGGGTGGCACCAATTGACGGAAAAACAACTCCAACGGGGGGTATTTAGCGCAATTGGTGGGTGGCACCAATTGGAGGAAAGTCCACCACAACAGGGGGAACACGGAAAGAAGACTTGCTAGCTGAGCCGGTCAGAGGCTCAGGGCTTGGGGTTGCCGTCGCAGCCGAAGAGGGAGCATCGGCCCAAAAAATCTCGGCAGGACCGATGGGCGAGCGTGCCGCATCGGTCGCAAGCCTGGCGGGGGCCAGCATCTCCCTTCGGCCAATCACTCAATCCGCAAATCGGACACTGCCACCCTTCCGCCCGCTCCGTCCCCTTCCGCCCGCTGGCGGCACCGTGAGGGGACGGATTGGCGAATCGGACTTCCCCGCCCAGTTGGGCGAAGAGTGACCGGGCCAAAGCCGTCGTGGATTCGGCCCACAGATGGGGATAGCCAGCATCCACCGGTGCCTCCACCATCGCTTGCCATCGCGTCGGCTGCCAGTGGAACCATCGGCTTCCATCCGGTGGCTCGGCCATCCACTTCAGCAATAGACGCTGAGCACTGTCTGGGGGGGAGAGGGACCAACTTGCCCACCACGGGCGTGCGTTCCACGATCCGGAGTTTGGACTTCCGGTGGCCTGGGGATCCCAATTCCCCAACCCCACGTCCTTGCGCAGCTTTTTCCAGTGAGCCAGCAAGGGACGCCAATGAGGTCCGGTCGCACACCAGCCGTCTGGCGACGATCGATCCTCCAGCGGCGCGGGCCATGGGCCTTCCAGAAAGCAGGAACGACTGCCACGATTTTGGCTGAGCCGAACGCGCACAGGCAATCCGTGGAGCTTTCCTGAGGCAGCTTGCGGTGTTCCCCAGCCTCCCGGCCACGGCCACCAGGATCGATCCAGATGCCAATCCAATCCCTGGGCCTTTAGACGGACCAGACCATCGGGATCATTCGCCAGGGAGAGATCGCCAGGAACCCCGACAGAGCCAGTCACTGGCGCACCAATCGCACCCGTTCGATCTGGTGCTGCTGCATCCACTCCAACCACTGCTCCTGGAACTCCGTCAGCTCAATCTCCGCCTGCACTTGGGCGTCGAGCGGCGAAACGATCCGAAAGCAGCCATCCTCCAGCCAACGATCGACGTCCTTGCGGTCGATCCAATACTCTCCAGGCCCTAATGGATGATCTGATTTCGCATCCTGAGGGGTCATGAAGTAGACGATTTCCATCGCAAATCGCTCGGGCGCCTCCAACGGCGCCAAATCGTCGCGTCCCACCGGATAGATCTTCACGATCAACCTTCCTCGGGTATCACCAGATGTAGCCTTCTTCACCATGCTGCGCCAGGTCCAGCCCCTGTCGCTCTTGTTCGACCGACACGCGCAATCCACAGGCCATGTCGACGACTTTGAGGATCGCCAGCGTCATGAGGGTATCGTACGCGATCACCCAGGCGAGCAGAATCCACTGACTGGTGAGCAATGTTCCGCCCCACCACCATCCGATCCACTCGGGATGCCCTGGGGTCACCAGCACTGGGGAAGCAAACAGTCCCAGCGCAAGGCCTCCAAGGATACCACCGACGCCGTGGATCCCAAAAACGTCGAGGGCGTCGTCGTAATGGATGCGATTCTTCAGTCGGGAGCAGGCTAGGTAGCAAAGGCAACCGGCGACTCCCCCCAGCCCGATGGCGACCATCGGTTGCACCACCCCGGCCCCCGAAGCGATGGCTGCCAAGCCAGCCAGCAGGCCAGAGGCCGTCCCCATCAAGGACGGCCTGCCACGGTCCCACCATTCCACCAGCCCCCAGGCCAAAGCCCCCGCTGCGGCGGCCAGGTGCGTCGACACCAAGGCGACGATCGACTGCATCAGATGGCGATCGGCGGAACTGCCGCTGCAAGCCGCGTGGATTCCCATCAGCCCCACCCAAATCAACCCGGCCCCCATCGCGGTGTAGGTCAGGTTGTGCGGCGGCATCGGCTCTCGACGGTGCCCCAGACGGGGCCCCAGGTAGATCGCAACCACCAAGGAAGCGATTCCAACCAGCGCGTGAACCACCCAACCGCCCGACAGATCCATGCCCCGTCCGGTCGCGCCGGTCGATGGGTTCGCATTTCCCCAGACCCAGTGGGCTACCGGGCAGTAGACAAGCAAGCCCCAGGAGATGGTCACCCCTAGCATCCCAGAAAACCGCATCCGCTCGGCGTAGGCTCCACAAAGAATCGCCGACGCCAGCGAGAACAAAATCCCATGGACCAACAGATGAACCAATATCGGAATCTGCGGGGCAGCCGACGCCAACGGCCAGCGGACTGCGTTGGCCGTGGAATCGTGGACTGGCTGCACGCCGCTCAGCCCGACATACTGCAATCCTCCAACCCAGGAGTTCCATCCCCCCGAGTCACCGAAGGTCAGGGAGTAACCGACCAGGGCCCAAATCAGTCCCATCACGGCAGCCAAGGTGGTCAACTGGGCCATCATGTGGACGACGTTCTTTCGACGCACCTGACCTCCGTAGTAGAGCAGCATTCCAGGAAGAGCGGCCAGGAGTCCCAGGCAACTGGCGACCAGCCACAGGAGCGTCTGGCTATCGGAGACTCCCGACAAACCGAATCCGTTTCGCTCGAATAGCAGGGCAGGGGTCGCCGAAGGGCTTTGGGCCACCGAAACCTGACTGAGGGCCACCAGAAGGACGATCGCAATTGCAATCCGACACAGCCCACCATGCTTGTGCGTCGACACCTTTGGTCTCTGCAACATCGCTTGATCCTCCTTGCACAGGTCCGATCTTTCGATCGACTCACTGAGATGAATCTGCTCCACGACGTCGATCGGTCGCCTGGGATCACCGCATCGATGGAAGCTCCACCCCCGATCACAGCACACGGCAAACGAAACACTTCAGGTAGTCGGTCTCGGGACAACTGGCCAGCGTCGGATGATCCGGGGCGGCGCCCAGTCGCCGAAGGATCTGCAGATCGCGACCCGTTCGCTTGCTGACCCCCAGCAGCATCTGTTCGAACATGTCGCGCCCGACGCGGCCCGAACAACTGCAGGTCACCAGGATCCCACCGGGATCCAACAAGCCAACGGCGGTGGCGTTGAGCCGATGGTAGGCGCGCAGGGCTGCGGCCATCTGATCCCGAGATCCTGCCAGACGAGGCGGATCCAGAACGATCACCTGGTACCGCTCGTTGCGGTCCCGCGCCCCATCCAGCAACTCCCAAAAATCGCCTCGCAACCATTCGATCGGAGCCTGCTCCATCCGATTGCGCCGGCGGTTTTCTTCCGCCACTTCCAGCGCGGCAAGGCTGGAATCGATCGCCACGATCTTTGAGGGCTGTGCATGTTGAGCGATCGTCAAGGCGAAGCCGCCGTGATAGCAACAGACATCCAGCACCCGGTCCCCCGGACGGACCCAGCGAGCCGCCTCGCGGCGATTGTCGCGTTGATCGAGATAAAAACCTGTCTTCTGCCCCGCTTGTGGATCGACCCGCCACTGGAGATCGTGTTCCTGTATCCAGCGAGGACCACCTCCTGGGTCGGCACCCAACCACCTGCCCCCCGGTTCCAACCCTTCCGCCTTGGCCGTCTTCTCATCGATGCGTAACCACGCTCCGCGCACCGGCAAATCCCACTCTATCCTCTCCACAATCGGCCCGATCCAAGGTGAAAGAACCGCTGCGGTCTGTTGCACCACCAGCAGGTCAGCATAGCGGTCGATGATCACCCCACCCAATAAATCCGCCTCGCTGAAAATCAACCGCTCAGCCCCCTGAGGATGAAACTCCCCCAGAGTTCTTCGCAGCCTCAACGCTTGGTCGACGCGTGACAGGCAAAGGGCTTCCCCCCAAGGCTCCTGGCGATCCCAACTGGTGACTCGAACGGCGATTCGTGAATTCTGGTGATACAGTCCCCAGGCAATCCAACGCCCCGACTCATCGAACAGCTCCACCGCCTGGCCGGTCGCTAGCCCCGTCGGCACCTGCTGCAGACTGCTTCGAAGGACCCAGGGATGTCGAGCGATCAGGGCTCCGCGACTGGCTCGCCGAATCGTCAGCGGGATCGAAGCGTCTTGGGTCATATCAGGTCCATCGATTCGTGCGTGAAACAGAAGCCATCCTTGGAAGCCGGCGCCACGGGGCCGCGATGCGATGTCCCTCCAAGCGGACGGTTAGGTTGGGAATCGATGATAACGGTTCTCTGAGACTTGCGACTTAGGAGGGCTTAGATCCACATCTTGGCGGCAGGATGTCGCACCCTCTATGGCAGAATGGATGCCGTTGATTATAGTCTAAAGGAATTCGTTTGCCTATTGCATACGAAGAACAGCATTTGCGAAGGGGTCCGCATGAGGCGACGGGCGGGCATCACCCAAGGTCCAGGGAGTTCGGTCTGAAGTGGTGATCAGCCGACCGCTAGCTTCATTAGAACAGAAGGTGTTCCATGCAGAAATTGGTGTTGGCGACGATTTGGCGATTGACGATAGCAGGCCTAGCGTTGGTTCCGTTCTGGATCGGAACTGCCTGGGGGCAGGAGGGTGGCGGTTCGGTGATGATGGCCGGGGCTTCCGCCAATCCAGGATCGTCCGAATCGGCGCATTCCCATGCAGCAGCAGGTGGTGAAGCCAACCTGATTCTTCCCTCCATGGATGGCGTGAAGATGATGGGCTTGCCCGTCCGGGGCCTGCTTCTGGGAGGCCTGCTGGTCAGTGCCCTTGGTTTCGGATTTGGGCTCTGGATCTGGCAGCAACTCAAGAACCTCCCCGTCCATCCTTCGATGCGTGGGATTTCGGAGCTGATCTACGAGACCTGCAAGACCTATCTGGTGACCCAGGGGAAGTTCCTGATGATCCTTTGGGCCTTCATCGCAGCGGTGGTTGCCTTCTACTTCGGTCGACTTGTGCCATTCACCGATCCTGCCACGGGAGCGGTACGATCCGGCATGCCTGTCGACCGCGTGATCATCATCCTCCTGTTCTCGCTCATCGGGATCGCTGGCAGTTACTTTGTGGCTTGGTTCGGGATCCGGATCAACACCTACGCCAACTCCCGCGCGGCGTTTGCGGCACTGCGTGGCAAGCCCTATCCCTGCTACGACATCCCGCTGAAGGCAGGGATGAGCATCGGGATGCTGCTGATCTCGGTGGAGTTGTTCCTGATGCTGTGCATCCTCTTGTTTGTCCCTAGGGAGTACGCCGGCGCCTGCTTCATCGGTTTTGCCATCGGTGAGTCGCTGGGAGCCGCAGCGCTACGCATCGCCGGGGGCATCTTCACAAAAATCGCCGACATCGGTTCGGACCTGATGAAAATCGTCTTCAAGATCAAAGAAGACGACGCCCGGAATCCTGGTGTGATCGCCGACTGCACCGGCGACAATGCTGGCGACTCGGTCGGCCCCTCCGCCGATGGCTTTGAAACCTACGGCGTGACGGGTGTGGCGCTGATCACCTTCATCCTGCTGGCGGCCGATCAAGCGGTGCAGGTGCCACTGCTGGTCTGGATCTTCCTGATGCGTGTGATGATGGTTGTCGCCTCCGGCGCTTCCTATCTGGTCAATCAACAGATGGCCGATGGAAAATACCGCAACGTCGACAAGATGAATTTCGAGCATCCGCTGACCCAACTAGTTTGGCTCACTAGCATCGTCTCCGTCGTCCTCACCTACATCGCTTCCTATTTGCTGATCCCGGACCTTGGAGATGGAACGCTGTGGTGGAAGCTGTCGACCGTGATCACCTGCGGCACGCTGGCCGGCGCGATCATCCCGGAACTGGTGAAGGTCTTCACGTCGACCGAGTGCAAGCACACTCGCGAAGTGGTCACCTCTTCCAAGGAAGGTGGCGCGTCGCTGAATATCCTCTCGGGGATCGTCGCCGGCAACTTCAGCGCCTACTGGCTGGGGGTGGCAATCATGCTCCTGATGGCGATCGCCTATTGGGTGGGCGAGCAGGGGTTGGCCGATATCATGAAGGCGCCTAGCGTCTTCGCCTTTGGCCTGGTGGCCTTCGGATTTCTCGGGATGGGCCCGGTGACGATCGCAGTCGACAGCTATGGGCCCGTGACGGATAACGCGCAGTCGGTCTACGAACTTTCGACGATTGAAGATATCCCCGGGATTCGCGATGAGCTGAAGAGGGACTTCGGGATCGATGCCGATTTCCAGGCGGCCAAAACCCACCTGGAGGAAAACGATGGCGCAGGCAACACCTTCAAGGCGACCGCCAAGCCGGTGCTGATCGGTACCGCCGTGGTCGGTGCAACGACGATGATCTTTTCGATCATCATGGAATTGACGCAGGGTCTAAAGCCCGAGCTGCTACAGAATCTTTCGCTGATGCATCCACCGTTCCTCCTGGGCCTGATCGGGGGTGGCGCGATGATCTACTGGTTCACCGGCGCATCGATGCAGGCGGTCACCACCGGCGCCTATCGGGCAGTGGAGTTCATCAAGGAGAACATCAAGCTGGAAGGAGTCACCCGCGCGTCGGTGGAAGACTCGAAGAAGGTGGTGGAAATCTGCACCAAGTACGCTCAGAGAGGGATGTTCAATATCTTCCTGGCTGTCTTCTTCTCCACCCTGGGATTTGCGTTTGTCGGTCCCTACTTCTTCATCGGTTACCTCCTGTCGATCGCCCTCTTTGGGCTCTTTCAGGCAATCTACATGGCCAATGCAGGTGGCGCCTGGGACAATGCCAAGAAGCTGGTGGAGACGGAGCTGAAGGCGAAGGGAACTCCGCTGCACGATGCCACCGTCGTCGGGGATACCGTAGGCGATCCATTCAAGGATACCTCGTCGGTGGCGATGAACCCGGTGATCAAGTTCACCACGCTCTTTGGACTCCTGGCAGTTCCGCTGGGTGAATCGATTCGAAGGGAATTCGATCCCTCGGTCGCCTGGATCATCGCGGGCATCCTGCTGGCGATCGCGCAGTACTTCATCTGGAGATCGTTCTACCGGATGCGAATCGATGAAACCGAATCAGCGCATGGTTCTACGCACTAGCCGGTGGGCTCCAGCGTAGGCTCTTGCCCATGTCTCCCCCGCAGGCCATCGGACGGGGAGCCAGCCGACAGGATGCACCACTGACGATCGCAACAACCTGTCGATCCGCTCTGGGTCGACAGGTTTTTTTGTTGCTATGGAGAGGAAAACGTACCCATGCCTTCAAAGCGTCAGGTTGGGAATGGCCCCAGCGGCGGTTATTGGACGGCTTGCACCGCACCCGTTTCGACCTAGGTTGAATCGCACGGCATCGCTAGATCGCCGTCGGCGACTCTTGCCGCCCCCCCCTAAAGACTCGTCGATCGATCCGATGAAGCCTAGGGGCGTCGCAGCGGCCGCCACTGTGGACTGGCGGCCGATCGGTCGGTGGGGCCCGACTGGATCGGAGGGCGTGCGCTGGTGGAGGCTCCGCGATCCCAGGGACGGGAAAGATCGAGCGATTTGGGGTCTTCGGCGGCGGATCGGTATGGGGACAGGCTGGCAGGTGGTGTGATGGGGGGACGAGCCGACAGTCGGTTGGAAGAATAGCCAAGGCGCGCCGCCAGTCGATCGTTCTCCGCCCGCAGGTCCTCAAGCTCCCTCTTTTGCGCTCGATACTCGCTGGTCAACCGCTGATTCTCAATCGTCAACTCTCGCTTGCTGGGACCCGTGGTGCATCCGGTCGACAGGAACAGCATCGCGATCCAAACCAAACCGACGCCGGAAGCGATGGTTCGGGACGGCTTGTCCTTCCTCCACCCACAACCAGGTTGGCGATCGAGTCGGAGGGTGGCGGAAGAAGTCATGACGAGGGCTCTCTATGGCGCGATTCCTATGGGCCCTGGGCAGGCTTGATCGCTGAATGGCCCACGGCTTTGGCCGATTGGTAGCAACCTTCGCCCGACAAAACAAGCTCGCTTTTCGTACCCCTTGTGGCGGCCCTCCATGCTCGCTGCGTTCTCCCATCCGCCAAATGGCTGGATCCCTCGCACGTCCTCTCAGAGCCCAGAAAGGAGTCGATCGACAGTCCGCTGGCGGCAAACGGTTCCTTCGAAAGCGATCGTCCCCCGGTAGGGCGACTAGCTGGCTTGACGGAGCCTAAAAAGGTTCCTACCATTCCGGTTCTTGGTTAACGCTTGCCTGCGTTGCCGAGTCGAACTGTTTTTGCGATCGTGGCATCGACCGATCGTCTTTGCCCTGTCCGATCCATTTCTCCACGAAAGGCTCAGCCCGATGGCTCACGTCGTCACCCAGCCATGTGTCGGTTGCCGCTATACCGACTGCGTTGTCGTCTGCCCAGTCGAATGCTTCTACGAAGGGGACAAGATGCTGTACATCCATCCCGAAGAGTGCATCGATTGCGAAGCATGTGTGCCAGAGTGCCCAGTTGAGGCGATTTTTCACGAAGACAACGTGCCGGAAGATTGGAAGAGTTACATCGAGTTGAACGCGGAGAAGGCAGCCAACTCCCCTTCGATCACCGAGAAGAAAAAGCCGCTGGCCGATTCTTGATCGACCAATCCAGCTCATCAATCATCCAAACCCGCAGCCGATCGGTTGCGGGTTTTTTTTGGTCCAACTGGGATTCATTTGGTCCATCCATCCCAAGGGGAGGGTGAGGTCGATCACAAACCTTGCTTCCCAAGGGGAGGGTGAGGTCGATCGGCCTTGGATCCGTAGTCCTGGCCCCTACGACTCCATCCCGCCTACTCCGGTCGGCCGGACGGATAGGATCCACGGGTTTGCCGGATGATCCCATTCTGATTTGCCGAACCGATCGAACGATCCGCGGACGGGCTGCTCAGGGCCTGCAGAAGCTGCTGGGCCGCTTGGCGTCCCGACAAGATCGCTCCTTCCATCGTTGCGGGCCATCCGGTATCAGTCCAGTCGCCGGCCACCCAAAGTCGCTGGGGGGCGAAGCTGTCGGATTTCCAACGCATCGACTGATTTCCGGGCTGCATGCTGAAGACAGCTTGTGGGTCGGTCACGACGCGGGCCTTCAAGAGTTGGGCATAGCGAGCGTCGGGGAACATGCGATGGATCTCCTCCATCACCTCCTTGAGGATCGACTGGCTGTCCCCTTTGGGCAGCTGCCTTGAACCACTGATGACCACCTGCGCATACCAGGGGGACTTCTGTGGTTTTGATGCTCCAGAGGGATCCGTGGGACCGGGAAAAATCCACTGGCAAAGGCCACCGATCAGGATGGCATGGGGTGCCTTAAGCCACGGTCGATCGAACCAGAGATGGATTCCGGTGATCGGCGAACTTTGGAGGGAACTGGCGGCCTGCAATCCCTGCTCCCAGTTGGTCGCGATTGCCGTGGGGAACCCCGGCTGCCCGAGGCTATCGGAGAGGATTCGTCCGATGGCGTGCCAGGGGACAGCGAGAACGACGGCGCTGGCATCGAGGATGTTGTTTGAGATCTGGAGACCGTCAGCTACTCCTTGATCCCAGTGGAGCGAACGGACGGGAGTCTGTAGCTGCACATCGACTCCCGCCCCCTTCAAGACAGTCTGTGCGTCCTCATCGAAGAGTTCTGCCAGCGGGACCTGCGGGATCCACAGGCGGTAGCCCAAGCGCTGTTTGAGGAAGCCATCGACCAAGACTTTGCGCGCGGCCGCCAAGGTGACTCGGGGCAACTGTTCCCCCAGAGCGCTGACCAGGATTGGTTCCCAGAAAGCGGTGAGCGACCGGGAGGTTTGGTGATGTTTTTTCAGCCAATCGATAGCCAGCATGGCGTCGGCTTGGACCAGATCACGCAAGCTCCATAGCCGCAGCGATGCCAAAGCGATCGCCAGTCGATCCGGCCAGTGCAGGCCGGGCCATTTCCAGAGCATTCCAGCCAGATGCAGCGGTGGGGGAAGGGGCGCTGCCTTCAGGGAGACTGGTCGATTCGGTTGTGCGAAGAACCAAAGACGGTCCTCGACTCGCCACTTGGATCGCTGCCCCAATCGCTCGATCAGCCAGCGCAGATGATGGCAGCACTCCATGCCGACGTGCTGGCAGTAGTCGAAAGACTGTTGAGTGGATTCGTCGAAGAAAGATCCCGCGCGGCCCCCCAAGCGTCGGCGCGCCTCCAGCAGCACCACCGGTTGTCCTGCATCGGCTAAGGTCAAGCTGGCGGCGATCCCTGCCAATCCGCCTCCGACGACGGCGATCGGTCTGTGGCTCTGGAGTCTGTTCATCGGCTGGCGCTGGCCTCTGGGGACAACCTTCGCGGTGGCTTGGGCTGGCGCACAAACCAGGGGCTCAGGCAGTGAGCCGCCAGCAGCTTCGCTTTGGTGCCTCCTTCCACCCGCACTCGCTCCATCCACAAACGATCGACCTTGGCGGCGATGCGTTCCAGCAACTGCCGATACGACTGCCAGATGAGGCTGAACATGCGTTGGCCATCGATATCGAGATGATCGATGATTGGCCAGGACTGGTCGAAGGCGCGACGCGTTCGTTCGATACGATCGGCGAGCATCCTTTGCCAGGGTCCATCGGGTCTCCCAGCCAGCCAACTGGCTTCCGAGATCCCCCAACGCTGGAGCTCAGTACGCGGCCAGTAGATGCGATCCATCGCTGCATCCTCTCGAACGTCGCGGAGCATGTTGGTCCACTGGAACGCATAACCACATTCAATCGCCATGGCATCGGCTTGGTCGCTTTGGCATCCCCAGATCCGCAAGCAGCATAGCCCGATGGTCGATGCCACATGGTAGCAATAGCAGCGCAGGTCGTCCTCGGTTTCCATCCGCACCGTTGGCTGGCTGTCCATGCGGACTCCCACCAGCAGATCTTTCAGCCACTTAGGCTCGATTGCGAAGTCATGAACCGCCGCGCTGACCGCTGGGAACAGGTCCTGCTGCAACCACGACCATTCTTTCGCTTGGGGTGGCATCTGAGAGGGACTGGAGGCGACCGCATCTAGCCAGCCATCCCACTGGGACTCGGAGAGGTTCCCTGGATCCAAGAGCGGAGGGGTGGATCTGGGGCCCGGCGGCGTCTGTCCGCGTTGGTCGGCCAGATCATCGACGCAGCGCGCCAGTGCGTAAATCGCCTCCATAGCGCGGCGTTTCCTGGGCGCCAGCAACTGGAAGGCGCGATAAAAGCTGCTGCGACTGGAGGCGGCGATGCGGCGGCAGCTCTGTTGGCTCTCCTCCAATCGACGTTGCCTAGCATCTCCTCCCAAGGGGCGAAAGGAATGGCGGGCGACGATCGCAGCATGCTGCCATTTGGACAGCTTGGGCCGCGCCGTCCAGACATCGAACTGCTGGCCTGCGATCTTCTGGAGAACCGCAAGGCCCCCGGCCTGGAACATCGCCAAGTCGCGTTGCAACCACTGCGGGACATGATCGAGCAGCGGGGTGCCGGCCAGCAGATGGTACCGTGCCACCCCCGTCCATCGCTGCAGCAAAAGCTGCTTGTGGGGGCTGACGCGCCGATCCAGCCACTGCGCTTGGTCGACTGCGATTGCTTCCGAAGGACCGAACGACTCTTTGTTGGACTTTCTGGGCCACCTCCACCAGTCGCGCGGCAAGTAGATGCGCCCCTTCTGCGCATCCCGCTCGACATCCTGGCAGAAGTTGACCAACTGAAGCCCCGTGCAGATATGGTCGCTCCACTGGAGACATTCAGCACTCCGAACATCAGCCAGTTCCAACAGGATCCGGCCGACCGGATTGGCGCTGCGCGCGCAATACTGTTCCAGCTCCTCTTGGGTCGCGTAGGTAGTCTGCATCTGATCCTGCTGGAAGGCATCGATCAAGTCGAGGAAGGGCTGGGTCGCCAGACGATGCGTCTCCATCGTCTGGCGGCAGGCAAGAAGCACCGGATGACCGCTGGGTCGATCGGACGATCTCAGGAATTCGTCTCGCCACCAATCCAACAGCCGCAGCCGCTCTGCCTCATCCCCTGTCGCCTCATCCCCGAGGTCATCCGACCATCGGCAAAAGGCATAGATGTTGGAGAAATCCTGCCGTAGCGATTTGGGCAATAGCCAACTGGCGACCGAAAAATTCTCGTAGTGCCCTCTGGCCAGTTGGCGACAATAGCGATGGGCCTCTTCCAGCGAACCGCAGCGCGAAAGGCCCTGGGGGCCCCAGGCGGCCAGGTCGGCGTCAATCCAAGGTCCTGATCCGCCCATGGCACCTGCGTTGGAAACGAAGGAAGTGAGAAAGAAATACGGGCGCAGGGGCTCGATGCTATCGAACGAAGGTACCCCCTGGAAGCGGCCAGTTGCCTTTGCGAAGCCGCCAACCCGTCCGTATCATAGCGTCCTGGGCCGGCAGATCCGAGTGGGGCGAGGCGTGCTGGTAGGTCCCCGGAAGGGGGCTTTGGGCAAGCGGCCATGCCCGAGCAGGGCGGAGCAGGCTGCATGGAAATGACATTTCGACCGCTGCGATGGGGAGTGCATCGATGGAAATCGTACTGGCCGCACCGCGAGGCTTTTGCGCAGGGGTCAATATGGCGATCAAAAGCCTCGAGATGACTCTCCAGGAATTCGGTCCGCCAGTCTACGTCTACCACGAGATCGTCCACAACCAGCATGTGGTCCGCAGCTTTCGCAGCAAAGGGGCTGTCTTTGTCGACTCGGTCGAAGAAGTCCCTGCCGGCGCGACGCTCATGTTCTCCGCTCATGGCGTCTCACCGGAAATCCGGCGCCAGGCCAAAGAGCGGAACTTGACCGCCATCGACGCGACCTGCCCGCTGGTGACCAAGGTCCATTTGGAAGCGATCCGGTTTGCCAAGAACCACTACACGATCGTGCTGATCGGTCATCAGGGTCATGATGAGGTGATCGGAACGATGGGGGAGGCACCCGAGGCGATCATCTTGGTGGAAAACACCGAGGAGGTCGACCGGCTGGAGTTCAGTGAAGGGACCAAGCTGGCCTACCTCACCCAGACGACGTTGAGCGTCGATGATGCCACGCGGATCATTCGTCGACTTCAAGAGCGCTTTCCCTGGATCGAAGGTCCACCCAAAGAAGATATCTGCTACGCCACTCAGAATCGTCAGGAAGCGGTTCGATTGCTCAGTCCGCAAGTCGACGTGGTCCTGGTGCTGGGAAGCCAAAACAGCAGCAACAGCCAGCGACTGAAGGAATTGGCTGCCGAGCAAGGGAAGGCGGCTTACCTGATCGATGGCCCGGAAGACTTGAGTCCAGAGTGGTTCGGGGCTTCCCATCGCGTCCTGCTGACAGCGGGAGCTAGTGCACCGGAGGAGATGGTCAAGGCGACGGTCGATTGGCTGGTCGAGCGCTACGGGGCGTCGGTCCGCCAGGAGATGGTGCGGGAGGAACATGTTCACTTCCCGCTTCCCAAGCCACTGCGGGAGATCGCCAAAGCAGCGACCGGCAACCCCGCTGCAGGTGATTCGTGATCGGAGGTGCAAAAAGCCCAGCAGACTCCTTTTCGTTCTGGAGGAGCCTAGCACTGTTGGCGCTATTTGCATCGCTGGCGGCTCCTCTGATCGCGGTCCAGGAGAGCTTCTGGATCGACGAACTTCAGTCGGCCTGGGCTGCCAAGTCAACCGACTGGATCGCTCGAGCGGCTCAAGGGAACCAAGTCCCCGCTTTCTTTGGGCTGCTGCGACTGGCTCACGGCATCGGCATTAAAGACGACTGGCAGTCGCGACTGCTGGTAGGTCTGCTTTGGGCAGTCGGCCTGACGCTGGGATGGCGTTCGATCGCCTCGCATCTTTCCTCCAGACCGCGATGCCAAACCGCATTCTGGTGGGTGGCTGCCATTTGGGTGTTGATCGATCCTGTGGCGTGGTTTTATGCGATCGAAGTGCGGCCTTATGGCATGGTCTGCATCTTGTCGGTGGCGCTGGTGCTGCGCGATATCCGACTTGCTGAAGCCATTGCCCACTGGCAGTCGCAGCGGCAAGTCGATCGCCTCCAAGATGCGAGTCCTTGGCGGACCGACCCCTGGTGGATGTTGGGAGCCATCGCGCTGCTGGCCACCCACCTGACATCGCTGGCGATGGTCGTCGCCAGCGCCAGCGCGCGAATCCTGCTTCCATGGCTACTGTCTCGCTCTGCCGCCCCGTCCGCGCCAAGCCGCTCGTTCGCTTGGTTCCGTTACCTCCTAGCTCGCGGCTGTGAAATGGCGATGGCGATGCTGGCGCTGGGGTTGCTTTTTCCCTGGATCGGCTTGATGGCCGCCCGAAAGGTGCTCTGGCCACCGATGGATGCCAGCTGGATCGACTTCGTGCGGCATCGCTGGCATGCTTGGTTTGTGGTGGCCGCATTGTGGTTGGTGGGGGAGGCCGTCGCTGCAGGGTTGCGATCGATCCGACGACACCAATCGCCCCAACCCGCGCCCCTGGCTTCTGTCACGGTGGCCCCTACCTCGGTGGCTGCTGTCGCTTTGGCCGCTGTGCTGGGGCAGGGAATCGCGATGTACCTAACCAGTTTTCTCCTGGGATGGAATGGCGCTTCGCACCTCCGCTACTGGATCGGATTCTATCCGCTGGCGGTCGGTTGGATCTCCTGGTGTCTGTCCAAACGGATCTCGGAAGCGTTTCGAAGAAACGGACTGGCGCGATGGAAATGGATACCGATATCCGCTCTCAGCCTCCTTCCCCTGGTGCCGACCTCGCAGGGAGTATCGGTGCGCGATGCGATCTGGCTGCGAGGTGAGGACTGGGAACGAGCCATCGAGTGGATCGCCAGCGAGGGGGATGGTTCGTGCGAGCGATTGGTGTTGGCACCCAAGCTGGTGGAGACCGCCAATGCAGAGACGATGCAGCAGGCATCCACTGAGTATCTGCGATTTGCGATCGACGCCGTTTATCCCCACCCCCAGTCGCTGCAGGATCATCAGCGGGCGCAGTGGGAGGCGATCGCCGCTAACGCCCTGGTGGTTTCCAATCGCGTCCAGGATTGGAACCTGAATCTGCTGCAAAATAAGCCACTGCAGGGGATCTGGATCCTGGTCCGCAGCCTGAATCCCGAGGAGATCCGCCTGCCTCAAAGCGACGGTGGTGGATTCTTCGACCCAGCAGAATGGGAATTGAAAGCATCGCATTCCTTTGGCCACCTGCAGGTCGCGCATTGGCGTCGAGAGGTTGCAGAGAAAGCTAGGCCGTAAGTCGCCTCGATCCCCCCATGAAGGAAAAGTCTCTGGTCGAAAAATGGATCCCGATGATCCGAAATCATTGGACACCGGCCACCTGAAGACCTTATACCGACAAACGGGACAGCTCTTTTGTCTTTCGGTTTCGCCATCACGCTTCGATGGAGGTTGCCTCTCATGGTCCGCTCTTCTCGGCACAATCGTCGTGGTTATCGGCTGCAAAGTCACTGGGGTGACTACACTTCGGACGCTGGGGCGATCCCGCATACCAGCCGATCGCTTGGGCGCGCGTTTTCGATATTGCTGCAGTGGCTTGTCGCGACCTGCTGTTGGGTTGGAACGGCGCCGGAAAGTGCGGCAGCTCCGATCGCCAACACGCTGAACTTCAACCAGACCCGGTACCTGGTTCCCATGGCGACCAACATGGAGATCCCGATCCCCGCCCAGAGTTTTTATTCCGACAGCTTGGCCGTTTCCTACTCCGGTACGCTCTATTCGGCCGATGCATCGGGCGCCATCTGGGATGTCACCGGCGCTTTTTCGATTCCTGTAGGCCCTACTGGTAGGACTCAGATCGCCGACCTGGTGATGGGATCCGGCGGGCTCTGGGGATTCAGCAATGCCAGCCAGGAGCTTTTCTTCTATGACCTAAGTTCCTCCAGCGTCACATCGGCGAAGGTCATCACTGGCCTCTCGGGTCATTTGATCACCGGCGTCGCCTATCAGCTGTCGACCGGAGATATCTACCTGTGCGGCTACACCGGGGTGAATAGCGATACCCTCTTTCACATCGCCAGTTCAGCGACGGTGGCGACGACAGTCGGTTCGATGTTCAACGGCGAATTGGCCAGCTACTTTGTCGATCTGGAATTCGGGGCCGACGGTACGCTCTACACAGTCAGCTTCATCCATCGCTGGTTTTATTCCGTTTCGACGGCCAGTGGAGCGACCACCTTCATCTCCTCCGGTGCATTCCATCGCGATCTGACCGCAATGGCGTTACCCGTTCCCGCATCCATACCCGAACCCAGTACCATGGTCATCTTAGCGATCGGGGGATGCGTGGCAGGTCGCTGCCGTTTCTGGCGCCCAATCGAGTCGAATTCGATTAGGTCGAGCTAGCCATCTGGCAGCGGGACCAGGACGGAAGTCTACTGCACGTCGATGTTCCTTCTGGCCAGTCGCATTCCTCGTCGACCCGAAGGCTGGCTGACAATTCAGGAGATTCTTCGATGGTGAATCGATGGCGTATCGTTCTTTCTCTTCCCTTCGGCAATCGCATGGCAAACTGCATCGCAATTCTTGCGATGCTTTGCGGACAGGTGCGATCGGAAGATCCCCTGGACACGCCAGCCGTTCAGGAATCCTCGGTGGGGATCCGCCACGAAGTGCTCGCCTTCGGGCCTCGCACCTACCAGCGCGATGCCGAAGGGAAAGTGGTGTGGCGCTACGAAGGTTCCACACGCGACGGATGGCGATTGGCCAATGGCCACACGTTGCTGGCGATCAGCAAAGGCGATCGCTATCCGCATGGTGCTGCGGTGGAACTGAACGGGCAAGGGGAGAAGGTAATGTGGTTCGAGGGAACGCAGTCCGAGGTGAACACGGTTCAGGCGATTGGCCCCGATCGGTATCTGATCAGCGAAGCGGGACCCACGCCACGATTGCTGGAGATCGACCGCTCGGGAACGATTCTCGCGACGATCCCACTGGAAGCCCAGACAGCCGACCATCACCTTCAATCGCGCATGGCCAGAAAACTGGAGGATGGCACCTACCTCGTCCCCCAGCTGCTCGATTTCGTCGTGCGGCAGTATCGAAGCGATGGTAGCCGAGTTTGGGAGGCGAAGACTCCCGATGAGCCGCCCGAGTGCTGGCCGTTTACCGCCATCCGCACCGCTTCAGGCAACACCCTGGCGACCTGCACGCATGGCAATATCGTCGTCGAATTCGATCGCGAGGGAAACATCGTCTGGCGGCTGAGCAACAGGGATCTTCCCGAGCCACTTTTGGTCGATCCTTGCGGGGCACAGCGGCTGGCCAATGGCAATACGGTGATCGCCAGTTACGGTCAGAGCAAACCGGGTGCGGTGAAGCTGCTGGAGGTGACCCCCGACAAGCAGCTGGTGTGGACCTACCGCGATCCGCTGCCTCATGGGATCCACACCTTTCAGATCCTGGACGAGGGTTTTCAGGCTCCTGTTCGGAAGTGATTGGCTTGAGGACCACGGAAGTGCCCTAGATCGCTTGGAGGGACCATCCTACCGGGGGGCAATGCTCGTCAGCACGGGAGGAAGCTCCCCTTTCCCAGCCCCGTCACTACAAGCCGCAAAACCGCTACAAAGCCCCCATTCACCCCACACGCCAAGGTCGTCGCAGGACGCAAAAAGCCCGCAGTCTTCTTGAAGTGCCAGAAAACCCAGTTATCCTCATGATCTGGTGGTGCGGAGGCAGCACGCAAGCTGGATTTGGGAACTCGGGAAAAAGAAGGATGTGCTTCATGGTTCGCAACGCAATGTTGGCAGTGGCCCTTTCCTTGGGCATGTCGATCGCTTCGGTGCAGGGTGGCTGGGGCTCGATGGGCGCCGGTTGGGGATCGTATGGTGGCGGTTACGGTGGATCGAGTGGCTATGGATCCTCGGGTGGTTACGGTTCCTGCGGCGGTTATGCGGGAGGCTATGGATCGTCGGGGAATGTCGGTGGATCGCATGGCCATGTCGGCCCGGTGCGAGCGCTGCTGCATCATCTCCATGACAAGATTCATCACCATCACGCCGCACGCCATGCCTATCGCAGCTACGGATATGGATCGAGCGGATATGGATCGAGCGGATACGGTTCGACCGGCTATGGATCCAGCGGGTATCGCAGTAGTGTTGTTTCCTACGGCAGCTCGGGCGGCAGCTCCGGCGGTTACCAGTACGGCCACTTTGGCAGCTCTGGTGGCGGCAGTTCTGGTGGCGGTAGCTCGGGCGGTGTCTCCTACGAATCCGGCTATGGAAGTTCGGGCAGCTCCTGGTCCGCTCCTTCGGACGGAGTGATCTACGAAGGCTCCTCCGGCTCGATGGCTCCCATCATCACACCGACCACGTCGGTGGAGCCCGATGCGATTCATCTGTACGTTCAGGTTCCTGAATCGGCCAAGGTCTTTATCAACGGCAAGGCGACGACCAGCACCGGAGCGACGCGTCATTACGTCAGTCGTGGAGTGGAAGCTGGGAGCAGCTACCGCTTTGAGATTCGCGCCGAAGTTGGGGATGGGGAGCAGAAGCAGGTGGAAGAGCGATCGGTCGTGATTGCCGGTGGCCGCCGCGAAACGGTGCAAATCGCTTTCCGCGAGGCACCTCGACAACTGGAGACGAAGGTCACCTTGCGAGTTCCTGCGGATGCGAAAGTCACGCTGGCTGGAAACAGCACGGAGAGCCACGGGGAGCTTCGCACCTTCACCACAGCCAACCTGAAGGAAGGGATGGTTTGGGATGACTACACCATCGAGGTGACCCATCAGGGGCAGACCAAGAAGCAGCAACTGCGTTTGGTTGCGGGAGATCAGTTGGAGCTGGCTTTCCAGTTCGACGAATCGGACTCGCGGCTGGCGGCCAAGTAGAGTCCATCGCCTGTAGGCAGATGGTCAGAATCTCAGACCCCTGCGGTTTCCGCAGGGGTTTTTTGTTGCCCAGGCGACAACAGCACCCGCGGCGCCATGCCGCAATGGACTTGCCGTTCATCGAAACGGCGCTATCCCTCCGATTGGATTGTGCCAGTAGTCGCAAACCGGAGGACTCGGTGCCCTCTCGTCCCGATTGGGAGGTTTCCGGTCCGAATGGCGCCACCCATGTGGAGACCTTCTATGGCGACTAGTAACAGAGGCAGGGAAGTGGTCGCCACCTACACCGGTCCCAGAGCGTTCGTTTTGATGGCCCATGGATCAGCCCCGCAACTTGCGCTGCCGCCGATGCCACTGGGGGCTGGAAGTCCCATGCTAGCGCCGCAATCGATGTCGCTACAACCCCTACGATCCTCACTTAGAGCAGGCCATGCGGTCGAGTTCCCTCAGATAGATCTTTCCTGCCGGGCATAGTCGACCAAACCGTTCCAAAATACCTTGCCGGAACGTTCGTCCGATCGCATGCCTTTGGGGGAGTATCGGCAGGACGGTAGAGACCGAGTGCACAGGGAAGTGGGGAGGAAAGGGAACGATGGCGGTGGATCGGGGGAAGGGGAATCGGAAGCGAAGCGAGACGCCCTCGGAGGGCATAGGAAAAGCCTCCCATGGCTGGTCCTTCGCACCTGGGATTTTGAGTCTCTTGATTGCGTTGCATTTGGCGGGGATTGTTGCCGAGCCATTGCGATTCTTTTCCAGGTCGCCGGTGCTAGAAGGAGCTCCCTACGCTCTGTCGCTCAGGCGGTGGATGGCTCCTTACGTCGAGTTCTTCTATTGGGACCATGGCTATTTTTTCTTTGCGCCCAATCCTGGCCCCAATCACCTTTTGGAGGCCACGCGATTGGATTCCGATCGTACTTCGTCATCCCGTCGCTGGCCCGATCGTCAGCGGCACTGGCCGCGACTCGATTACCACCGTCATTTCATGCTGGCGGAGTTCTATCACGGGCTGGCGGTAGCGCCTCAGCCCGACCCACAGGAGGCGCAGCGCCCCGATCTACTGGCGCGCTGGGAGGCTGACCGGCAGCGATTCCTGGCGATCGACCGATCGATCCGACGCCATCTGGACCAGCAACTGGAAGGTAGCCTGTACCGCCTGGACCGCATCGAACACCCGCTACCCGACCCGGACCAGTTTTTTGGCGAGCGGCTGCGTCTGGACGATCCAAAGTCGTATCAGGTGCTACCCGATGCGTTGGCCCCTGCGGCGACGCTAGGAGCACCAGGGTCCCTATCCTCCCCGGTGATGGGGGAACAGAAAGATGAATGAGCCACTTTGGCGACGACGGGTCGCTGGCGTTTGGCGAGCGTGGTCGGAGTTTTGGTTTGCTCCTGCGACCGCAGACACGCTTGCGGTACTTCGGATCGGAACCGGATTGATGCTGGCGTACATGCATCTGATCTGGTGGATGCGAATCGATGCCTGGATGGGCGCCACCAGTTGGCTCGATCGCCACACGATCGCTCAGTTTCACAGCCAGGAGTACAAGTGGAGCTGGCTATGGTGGTTTGACGATCCGATCGCGATCCGGGTTCACCAGTTGGTTGCGATCGTTCTTTCCGTGATGATGGCGGCCGGATGGAAGACTCGCGTGAGTGTTCCGCTGAGCTGGTGGATGGGACTGATGGTGGCGCATCGCATGACCGGGATGCTCTTTGGCCTCGATCAGATTGTGATCCTATTGGCGGCGTATCTGTCGGTAGGACGAAGTGGAGACCGATGGAGCATCGATAGCTGGCGTCGGAGTGGGGCGATGGAATCGGAGCAGGGGAGTTCCTGGAACCGGATCGCCACACGGCTGATTCAGACCCACCTTTGCGTCATCTATCTCTTTGGTGGGCTTGGGAAGCTACGAGGCGGGATGTGGTGGGATGGAAGCGCGGTTTGGTATGCGCTGGCCAGTTACGAATACCAGTCGCTGGATCTGACTTGGCTGGGTCGGTATCCGACGCTTGTTTCGATGGCGACACATGCGACGCTATTTTGGGAGCTGTTTTACAGTGCCCTGGTCTGGCCTAGGTCCACACGGCCATGGGTGCTGGGGGTGGCGATGGCGGTCCATGCAGGAATCGCCATCGCTTTGGGTATGGTCACCTTTGGCGTGATGATGATGCTGGCCAATTTGGCGTTCATCGAGCCGGAGGTTATGCGCCGTACTTTCCGAGGCGTCCGGCGTTGGCTAGCGCCAGGGCCATCAGATACTGCGACTCAAAGTGCCCCAACCCGCCGGTGATGCAGGTCGACTCATTGAATGCCGTATGGGGATCGGGGCGGCAGCAATCGGAAACCAGCAGGGTGGGTACAGGGTGCCACGAGTGGCTTTTGAGGTAGCTTGGGGTGCTGTGATCGCCGGTGACGATCAGGACGTTGGGCTTGAGCGATTCGATGGCTGGGAGGACTCGATCCAGCTCTTCGATGCGCTGGACCTTGGCTTGAAAATCGCCATCCTCGCCGGTGCTATCGGTGTATTTGAAGTGGAGGAAGAAAAAGTCGTAATCGTTCCATGCCTGCTTGAGCGTGGCGACTTGTTCTTCGAGGGTCGAAGCATTCCCGATGATGTCCATGCCTACCAGTCGCGCCAGCCCCTTGTACATCGGGTAGACCGCGATGGCTGCGGCGCGTAGGCCGTAGACTTCATGGTAGGAAGGCAGATTGGGCTTGGCGGCAAAGCCTCGCATCGTATGGAAATTGGCTTTCTTTTGACCGGCCAGAAGTTTGCGAGCCTGCGCAAGGAACTCCTTGGCCACGGCGGCAGTGCGCTGGCTAGCGGGGTCATGCCCGACCGGATCCAGCGGGGGAACGCCTGTCTTCTGCGGATCGGTATCCGACACGCGATCGCCCAGTCCTTCACCGCGGAAGACGACGACGAACCGATGCTCTTTTACCGGTTCGACGAGGATCTGAACGCCGGGAATCTGAATCTGCCGGAGCGACAGCGCGATGGCGGCGCTCTCCTCGCTTTGGATTCGTCCGGCGCGTCGATCGACGATATTTCCTTTTTCATCGAGTGTGCAGAAGTTGCAACGGATCGCGACGTCGTTGCTTTCCAGAGGAACACCAATCCCTGTGGCTTCCAAAGCCCCGCGGCCGATCTGGTAACGAAGGGGGTCGTAACCGAAAAGGCCCAGGTGTCCCGGCCCGCTTCCGGGTGCGATTCCTGGTTTGACCGGAATGCTGGCCCCCTGGACCCCCAAGCTGGCTAGGCGATCGAGGTTGGGAGTTCGCGCGCTTTCCAGTTCGGTTTTCCCACCTGGATGCATCGGCAGTCCACCCAGTCCATCGGCGACCAACAGAACGATCTTGCTGTCTCCAGAAAGCTGCAGATCGCGCGTCAAATCATGTAGATCCATGCTGTTCCCTCATGTGGCGGCGTGCCGGTGAAATTTTTGGCGATCGGTCGATGGTAGGTGCCCAGGCGCAGCTTGCGACCATCTCCACCAGATCGGATCCTTATTGTCGCGAAGGTGGAGCGAACTGCAACCAGTCGTCCTGGAACGGTTGGTGGCGACCGATTGACCCCCTGCTGTTTCGGGCCGCAGCTCTCCCGGTGGACATGCCTTGGGCATCCCGATGGTATGGCCTGACCGATCCGATGGCATGGAAGCACCCTGGCGGCTTCCCTTCAGGCAATCTAATTTAGGTGTCAGCTGCAGGTGGATCTGGCGGCAGCAAGCTGCTCGACACGATCGAACTGCCTGCCGGCCTTCGGCCTCTTGGCTCCAGTGCATCCCATCAAGAAATTCCCTTCAAGCGGTTCATCATGAAAGCTCGCCAAAAGACTCTGGCTCCTTTGCGCCTCGATTACTCCGGCGCCACCCATCCGATCCATGGAGTGACGCAGTCCCAGATTGAATCGTACTATCCGAGGCTTGCGGAGATCCGCGAAGCGATGCTGGGAGAGGAGTTGGAGCAATTGGCGGGGCGGAAGGAGACGCCTGAATCGATGCAACCGCTGGACGCTGGTTTTGTGCGGCTGCCGCAGCGACTCTTGGAAGACTACGAGTCGGATCGTCGGGAGAGCGAACTGGGGAGGCTGTTTCGAATGGCTCATCGACTTCATTCGGAAGTCGACGCCGTGGTGGTGCTGGGCATCGGCGGATCGTACATGGGTGCCAAGGCGCTGATGGATGCCTGCTGCCAGCCGTACTGGAACGAACTGGATCGAGGCGACCGGGGATCGCGGCCTCGGATCTACTTCGAAGGAAACAACCTCGACAACGACGCAACCCAAGGGCTCCTTCATCTGCTTCGGGGCAGAAGTGAGTCGCTTCCTGGAGGCGCTGAGGCTCCGGACGATCAATGGGGTCTGGTGGTGATCAGCAAGTCGGGTGGCACCATCGAAACGGCGGTCGCCCTGAGGCAGTTCCTGGAGGCGCTCGATCGACATTGCCAGGGAGATCGTCATCGGATTGCAGGACGCGTGGTTGCGGTGACCGGTGCCAGCGGCAAGCTGGCCAAGCTGGCTGAGGAAGAAAACTGGACCGACCGGTTCGAAGTACCCGATGGCGTGGGTGGCAGGTTTTCGGTTCTCTCGCCGGTGGGACTGGTGCCTGCAGCCATCCTGGGGCTGAATGTGATCGAACTGCTGGGAGGAGCCGTGGCGATGACGCGCCACTTTGAAGAATCCCCGCCGGAAGAGAATATCGTGCTGCAATGGGTGGCGGTTCACCACGCGCTGCAGCAGCAACGTGGCATCCACACCCGAGTGCTCAGCGTCTGGAGCAAGGCATTGGAGGCGACTGGTTGGTGGTACGATCAGCTAGCGGCCGAGAGCCTCGGGAAACAGGAAATCGGCTTTACCCCTTTGACGATCGTCAGCACCCGAGATCTTCATTCGCGCCACCAGCAGCACGAGGAAGGGACCCGCGACAAGGTGATCGATCAGGTGGTGGTCGATCAGATGCATTTCGATCCTCTTCGAGTGGGCAAGCGGACCAGCGACGCCGACCGCTTGAACGACCTAGCCGACCGCACACTGCCTGAATTGCTGGATGCGGCGGTACGAGGCACCAATCAGGCGCTGTGGGATGCAGGGCGGCCGACTACCACTTTGCACCTTCCCTGCATCGATGAATTGCACCTAGGGCAGTTTTTTCAAATGATGATGCTGGCGACTGTGGTGGAAGGTCGCCTGATGGGGATCAACCCCTACGGCCAACCTGGGGTGGAAGGTTACAAGAGAAACATGAGCCGATTGCTGGGAAGGAAGGGGTGAGCGATGCTGAAGATCACTTGGCTGGGACATGCTTGCTGGCTGCTGGACACCGGTAGCATGAAAGTGTTGATCGATCCCTTTCTCAGTCAGAGCCCCACGGCGTCTTGCTCCCCGGAAGAGGTCGACGCCGACGTGGTGCTGATCACCCATGGGCATGTCGACCACATTCTGGATGCTGCAGCGATCGCCAAACGATGCGACAGCCTCTGTGTCGCCAACTACGAAATCGCGACCTGGCTGACCTCCAAGCAAGGTGTTGCCAGGACGATCGGGATGAATCTGGGAGGGTGGGCGAAGCTACCCGAAGGTCGGGTCAAAATGACGATCGCTCATCACTCCTCCGAGCTGCCTGATGGCACCTATGGTGGCCAACCCGGTGGCTTTCTCCTGGACTTGCCGGCGGGAAAAGTCTACGTGGCGGGGGACACCGCGCTCTTTTCCGACATGCAGTGGATCAGCCCCTCGGGGATCGATGTGGCCATTCTTCCAATTGGCGATCTGTTCACGATGGGGCCGGAAGATTCGTTGCAGGCGATCGAATGGTTGAAACCAAGCTGGGTTTTTCCCTCCCACTTCAATACCTGGCCCCCCATCGCTCAGGATGCCTCGCAGTGGGCCAAGCAGGTGCGGGAACGATCGAAAGCGATTCCGCAGCTTCTCGAGCCAGGCGACTTTGCCACTTGGTCCCCCAAGCCGCTCGATCGCTCATGAACCTCCGTTACCAGCGGAGGGAGGCGAGGGAGGTGGTTCGCTGTTTTCCGAAGGTGGTGACTCGGGCAACTCCACCCAGATTTTCCCCTGCTCCTCCCAAACCCTATAGGTAGCGACTTTCAGGCGTGGGTTATCCAGCCACTGGCCGGTGCGGATCGAAAATTTCCAGGCGTGCCAGGGGCAGGCGACGGCCCCCTCTTCCAGCCACCCACACGCCAGGGAAGCTCCCTGGTGCGGACAGAAATCGTCGATCGCAAAAAGCTGCGATCCCTCGCGAAAAACCGCAATCATCTGCTCCCCAGCCGGGAAGGCTCGCCCCTGTCCCTCCGGGACTTCGGAAGCATCGGCCAAAGAAAGGACGCGAACCATAGGGAACCTTGAGTTAAAATAAAGGGAGTCATCGTGATCGACTTCCCTGGAATCGTACATCGGCGGACAATCGACATGGTGGTCGATTCTTTATACCGCACCGACTGCAATCCGGTGGATCCCTGCCTTGTGAATGAAGGACGAGCGGTGGGGGCAGATGGTGCGAGAGTCGCTGCAACAGGGTGCCGACGGAACGAAAACGGAGGTCGTTCTTCATGAGCCAGGACTCCAGCCATCCCACCGATGGAGCGCCGCATTCGACCGACCTGCCAGCGAGGTCCGGGGGTGAGGACAAGACCGTCATCAGCCAGCAGCCGGCAGCGGGGGCGAGCGATTTTTTTCGCGCGGCAGGGATTGCCGAGTTGGCGAGGGTTCTGGAGGGCAAGCAGCTGGGGCACTTCCAGCTGGATCAATTGATCGGCGGGGGAGGGATGGGGGCGGTTTTCCGAGGCCGCGACCTGCGTCTCCAGCGGACCGTCGCAATCAAAGTGGTGCCGGCGGCGGAAGCCAATCTGGAGTCGTTGCAGCGATTCCAGCTGGAAGCCCAGAGCGCCGCCAAGCTGGACCACCCCAATATCGCTCGCGTTTTCGATGTGGGGGAATCACCCCCGTGGAATTACATCGTCTTCGAGTTCATCGAAGGGAGCAACCTACGGGATTTGGTGATGGCTGGAGGACCGTTGAGCGTCCAGGCGTCGGTCGATTATCTGCGACAGATCGCCGAAGCGCTCGAGCATGCGGCGGCGCGGGGAGTGGTCCATCGCGACATCAAACCCTCCAACATCCTCATCACCCCCCAGGGGCAAGCGAAGCTGGTAGACATGGGGCTGGCCAGATGGAGCGACATGCAGGGCAGCCCACCCCAGGAGATCACCGCCACGGGAGTGACGCTGGGGACCTTCGACTACATCTCCCCGGAACAGGCGCGGGATCCACGTGTCGCCGATGTCCGTAGCGACCTCTATTCGCTTGGATGCACCTGGTACTACCTGCTGACCGGACAGCCCCCCTTTGCCGATGGCACTGCCCTGCAGAAACTGCTGCAGCACGGAAGCCAAAAGCCGCCAGATCCGCGCGCGATGCGGAAGGACTTGAGCGGCGATCTGGTCGCCATCCTCAGTCGACTGATGGCCAAGAAGCCATCCCAGCGCTACCAGCAGCCACGCGACCTGATCGCTGACTTGGATGAGCTATCCCGGCGCGAGGGACTGCTGCGAGGCCCGGGAGGGAACGTCCCTCGGAAAGATGCCGATCCGGCCCCCAGAACCATTCGACGCGTCCTCCCTTGGCTGGTAGCTGCAACGGTCTTGGGCTTGGTCCTGGCCGGAATGGAATGGTTCGATCGACGCGACGAGGATTCCATCGAACCATCGACAAGCAGCTTCAACTCCCAAGGGACATCGAGCAAGACCGATCGCCAGGAGGCACTCCCGTCGCCAGGAGACAGCCTGCCATCACCTTCCCTCTCCAGCGGCGCCAACTTCCCAACCATCGGGACCGTACCCACACTGGAGCCTCCTGACGGGCTTCCAGACGAAGGAGCCATCCCATCACCGGCAGGGAAACGCGCCGGTCCGGAGATCGAGGATGCGAACTCCAGTGGCGACCCGCCGCCCCTGAGCGATCCTAGCGGCTCGGCAGCTCTCGAGGGACCGGCTCTTTCGGGCTCCAAGCCATCGGTGGCGGCCAGCGAACTGAGGTCGATGCCGGAGCGAATTCTGATTTCCCCTAGCCAGTTGGAGGGTCGCTACGAGGGGGCTGTCTCGGTGAGCAGTTGGGAAGAGGCGATCTGGTGGATCGAACAGGCGGCCAGCATCCAGGAAGTGCGCATCGCAACCAACAACCTACGGTGCAACCAAACTTTGGTGCTGCGGCGCGATCTAAAAATCGCTCCCGCTCCAGGGTACCGCCCCTTGTTGCAATGGTCTCCTACCGCCGAAGACTCTTCCGACGCACTGCAGGGGCGTTGTTGGATCGCCATCCAACAGGGGACACTAAGCCTGGAGAACCTGGAGTGGATCGGAGAATGGACCGAGGGGCCTAGCAGTTTGGCCAGCCCTGGGACCGAGAGCGATCGGGCCATCCATAGCGTGCACGTCGCCCCCCAGGGGCGACTGGTGGCCAGGGAGTGCGGCTTTACCATGCGACACCCTTCCCATGAAGGGCTGGTCGGTTTTTTGGAAGTGGGTGACCCCTCACGGGCTGCCGGCAGCGAGATCGAGCGACCGGGTGCCCAGGTGACGCTCGACAGATGCTTCTTCCGCGGGGATGCCGACTGGTTGACTTGGCGAGGTGGAGGGGCCCAGGTGGAGGCCAGCCATCTTCTGGTCGCCGCGTCCAGTCGCATCCTGAAGCTTCAAATCCCCGATTCGGGGAGTGATCGAAAGAACGCGCTGCGAATCCGATTGGATCGAGCGACCCTGCTCAACGGCCGCGGATTCGCGAAACTGACAGCCCCTAGCAGCCGCGCGATGGCAGGACGAACGATGCTGACAAACCCTCCTGCGCCTTGGGTCCAACTGGCAATCCAGCGATCGGTTCTCTGGAGCGAAGGGGAGTTGCCCTGGATCCAGATGGAAGACTTTCCGGAAGAACTTCCTCTGGAATCGTGGGTCGGCTGGGATCTTCGCCAGTGCCGATGGGACCAAGCCACCTCCCTTCTGGTGCAGGCATCGGGGGATCGAGGGATGGTGCGAGAGATGACCTGGGAGCAGCTGCCCGAGCGAGACCAGCGGCAGCTTGCCAAAGGGATCCGATGGCGATCGGGGATTCCCCAAAGTTATTCCTTCGCCAGAAAGGCTCCCCGGGAGTTTGAACTGTCGGAATCTGGCGATCTTGGAATCGATGTGGCGATCCTTCCGATCCCTCGAAGCAGCGACGGGGTTGGAACTCCCTAGGGGTTGGTACCATCAGACCAGCAGATCGACCGAAGTCCCAGGAGTTCCATTCCTAGCGACCAGGCCGATCCCAAGGTCCGACGCGGGGCGGCGGCGGGTGCTTGCCATGACGAATGCCAAGAGATTACAGTGGTTTTCACAGGGTCACTCGCCGGCTCTCTTCTTGTCGGCCGCGATGGAACCCGGGTTCGACGGACAAGGGAGCGAGCAATTTCATGAAACGATGGTTGATGGTCTGCTGCGTTGGGATTCTGGCCGTGCAAAGTGCTTCGCCCGCCTGGGCGATCAAGCAGTTTGGAGACCAGTTCAAGGAAACCTACACCAAGGGGAATGAGAACAAAGATTTTGTGAAGCTGGTCGAGGAGGCAAAATGCAATGTTTGCCATATCGATGGCGAGAACAAGAAGATGAAGAACGAGTATGGCGTCGCTGTAGGCACGCTGCTGACCAAGAAGGATTTCCCCCCGGACCGCTTCAAGAAAGAACCCGAGAAGTGCAAGGAGGAGATCGAAGCCGCCTTCAAGAAAGTCCTGGAAATGAAAGCCAAAGACGGCACGCTTTTTGGCGATAAGATCAAGGCCGGGCAGCTTCCTGGCGGCGACGTCAAAGGAAAGTAACCGCCACGGCTCACCGCCCATTTCATGAAGCCAGGTGCTTGAAGCGCTTGGCTTTTTTTCCAACCTTTTTCCTCCTCTCCCTCAAGGAACATGTCGATGCGATTGAACCTGTTGGTCTTCGGCGTACTGGCCTTTTTCGGATCGATCCAACCGCTTGCCGCCCAAGACGCCGGCGCGGAATTCAAGTCGATGTTCGATGGGAAAACCCTCGACGGCTGGAAAGCCAATGAAAACCCCGACAGTTGGAAGGTCGAGAACGGCACCCTCACCTGCAAAGGCCCCAGAAGCCACCTGTTTTATGTCGGCGACGAGAAGCCATTCAAGAATTTTCATTTCAAAGCGGAAGTGAAGACCACCAAAGGCAGCAACTCGGGAATCTACTTCCACACCCGCTATCAGGAGAGTGGCTGGCCCAAGTATGGCTATGAGTGCCAAGTCAACATCACCCAATCGGACCCGAAGAAATCGAGCGGATTGTATGCGGTGGTCGACGTGCTGGAACCACCGGCCAAAGATGATCAATGGTACACCCAGGAGATCCTTGTCGAAGGCCGTCATGTCGTTCTGAAAGTCGACGGAAAAACACTTGTGGACTACATGGAGCCCGAGGGAAAGAAGCCCTTTTCCGACGACTTCGAACGACGACTGGGCTGGGGTACCTTTGCCTTGCAGGCTCACGATCCAGACAGCAAAGTGCATTTCCGCAATCTGCAGGTCAAGCGGCTTCCTGACTGAGAAGGAAAACGCGTTCCAATCCTCCGGATTTTCCAACCGGCGCCTCCCTTCGAGACGCCGGTTTTTTTATCGGCATTCTGCGCCAAACACCCCCGGACAACCCTCAGGGAGTTGCTTTTTCCAATCGGCTCGAATCCGCCTCTGGACTTTCGATATCCCTCTCGCCTAGGATGACATGGCAAGCGGCGGGATTCGTTTGTGTTTGGCGTGAGAACGTCGGATTGTATGAGTGATGTGGACCGAACTGCCGATAGCGCCTTTGCTGGTTCTTCTTACTCTGTGTATTGCAGGCTACTGGTTCGTGGTAAGGATGCGCGATTTCTCCAAGAACGACCGGAAAACGCCTGCCGACCACAAGAAGAAATTCGAGGAAATGCTTCGGCGAGGTGACATTAGCGACAAGGAATTCCGAAACATAGAATCGGTGTTGGGAGGGTCGGAACCTCCGGGGAAAAATTCTTCTCCCGGAAGCTGATCCCCACCCAGCGGCCTGGGCCCTCTCGGAGATGGGTCCCGTCGTCATTCATGTCAAACACCTAAAGGTTGTACGGCTCGAAACCGTGGTCAGGGAAGCCTCGGTGCATAGGTCCTTTCGATGGAAACATCGATGGGGTCGATGTGGCCTCGAGCTTCCCTGTCAACGCGTTGAGCGGCATTTGGTTTCGTACGCAACCGGCTTCCCTGGAGGAGGTCTGGGTGAGCGAATCGGAGGCCGCGTTTCAAGGAGTCAAGTATGCCTTCTGGTAAGGATGTGATGGCGTCACGGCGAGGCAACGGAACTGGGGCTGGCCCCACCAAGAAGAATGCGATCTGTTCGTTCTGCCGCAAGAGCTACCGCGATGTCGGTCCTCTGGTCGAAGGGCCGGGGGATGTCTACATCTGCGGCGATTGCATCGAGCTGTGTCAGTCGATTCTCGATCAAGAACAACGCCGCCGAGGACCGACCAAGAAGCTGTTCCATGACATTCCTACCCCGCGGGATATCGTCGACCACCTCGATCAGTACGTGATTGGTCAGACGACCACCAAGCGGACTCTGGCGGTGGCGGTTCACAATCATTACAAGCGGCTTTCTGCCGATTGGGCTGGAAACCAGGATGTGGAGATCGAGAAGTCGAATATCCTCCTGGTAGGACCGACCGGGTCCGGCAAGACGCTACTGGCCCGCACGCTGGCCAAGATGCTCAACGTCCCCTTCGCCATCGGTGATGCCACCACGCTGACCGAAGCTGGCTACGTAGGCGAAGACGTCGAGAATTTGCTCTTGAAGCTGCTGCACGCGGCCGATTTCGATATCGAGGCGGCGCAGCGGGGAATTCTCTACATCGATGAGATCGACAAGATTGGAAAGACCAGCCAGAACGTCTCCATCACGCGAGATGTCTCTGGGGAAGGGGTCCAGCAGGCGCTCCTGAAAATGCTGGAGGGGACGGTAGCCAATGTTCCGCCCCAAGGTGGTCGCAAGCATCCCGAACAGCAATACATTCAGATCGACACAACCAACATCCTCTTCATCTGTGGTGGGACGTTTGTCGGTATCGAGGAGATCATCCGCAAGAGACTGGGCCGAAAAACACTCGGCTTTGGTTCGCCCAACAGCCGTCGCGAAGATGGCACTGCCGAAGAACTGCTGCCTCAGGTACAGTCGGAAGACATCCTTCAGTTCGGGATGATCCCCGAGCTGATTGGACGGCTGCCCGTCATCACACCACTGCTTCCCCTAGATGAAGCCGGCCTGATCAAGGTCCTTACCGAACCGAAGAATTCTCTGGTCAAGCAGTATCAGTCTCTTTTTGCGATGGAGAATTGTCAGCTTCGTTTCACCGAGGAGGCGCTGCGAAGCATCGCTCAACAAGCGGTCAGCAAATCGGTTGGGGCTCGCGGCTTGCGAGGGATCATCGAGCAGTTGATGCTGGATATGATGTACGAGCTGCCTGAACAAGAGGAGGGGACGCAGTACACGGTCGATGTCGATTCAACCGGTTCGCTTTGCCATCGCAAAGAGACGCCCGTTCAGAAGGAGTCAGCGTGACCGATCGGGCTAGGCACCGCATCACTTGAAAGCCGTCGTTGTTAGCCACTTCGACTCCAACCAACGCAAAACTGGCCCTCCGATTGGAAGGGCCAGTTTTTTTGCAATGTATGCGCACGCCCAAGCTTTCAATGACCCACAACTTTTTCGTATTTTTGCGAGAACCGCGACTGTAAATTGCCCCGTTAAAAGATCAGGGCAGCATAAACCACGAAGGGAGCCTAAGACATGGAAGTCTGGGTCAAGCAGGAAGTGGAAGAGTGCGAATTTGCAGATCAGCGGCAGAAAAACAGATTGGCAAAAATACTTAGCGAGTTGGGCTAGAGAATCGGCCAGACGCTGCCTGCCGCTTGTCAGGATTGGGCCTCGACAAAGGCCGCATACCGATTTTTCAGCAAACCGCGTGTCGATGAAAGCGTCATTCTTGCAGGGCACTTTGCGGTCCATCCGGCTTTATCATGGGTAGAGGTCCAGGCCGCCGCAGTAGAAAAAGATGGCGGTCTTGAAGTTTTCCCGGTTTCTGTAGCCACCCACTCGACGCTTGATAGCCATGATCTTGCTGTTGATTCCTTCGGCCACCGCGTTGGTGACTCCGTGTGTGCAGTAGCTAACCACATTCGTCAGTCGCTCCTGAAAGGTCTTGGCAACCTTCTTCAGTGGAGTCAGCTTTGTATGGATCACCCGTTTGTACCAATCTTTGAAAAAGACGGTGGCCGAGGCTGCATCTGCATGATGCCAAAGGTCACGTAGCATTTCCTTGTAGGCCCAAGCCTTCCCGGTCTCGAGTTCCCGTGAATAGATCTCATCGAATCGTAGCCGTTGAGCATCCGTCAAATGCTCCTGACCGCTTAGCCATAAGTAACGCGATCCAGAGAGACGGTTATCGCCCTCGAAGGAGAGTCTTCGATGCTCGCCTCGACGAACCTCGTCGACTGCCTTGCCGGCCATCTTCATGATGTGAAAGCGGTCGTGAACAATCTTCTCTTCTGCCAGGGAAATGTTCGCTTTGGCCGACTTTCCGAAAGCGGCACTCATGTCCATCGCGATTGCCTGAACGCCCTCGATTTGATCTTCGGAAAGCTGCGAAAAGCACTGGTTTCCGCTGTCGATGGAGTTCCCGTCGGAGATCGCTTGAACCGTGCTTTTATCGATGCCATAGATCATGGTGATGTATCTCTGGCCTTTGCGAAAAGCCTTCTCGTCGATGCCGATGCGTGGCATTTCTTCTTGCGTCTTTCGCTCTCTTCCCCGCGCCACGGCTTTCTCCAGGATGTGCCATGTTTCTTCCCAACTAGTTCTTTAGATTCCCTGGGCTCCTTGGATCGTTTGCGTTGCCTGAAGAAGATCGATGGCGAAGCGTTCAAAGAAGATCGTGAATCGACTTCCCTTTTCCGACCAAGGGAGGATTGCATTCTTGACACCGTGCGTCGGGCACTTGACCCTTGGTGGTGCGGCGATCAAGACCGTCTTGAACTGACAGGAATCCAAATGTCTCCAACGTCGTTGGTCCGCATGGTCATGGATGGGACGCTCGCAATCACATTCGGAGCACCGGAATTTGGCTTCGCGTGGATGTTCCACTTGGACGTGGATCTATTGGGCTTCGTGATCCAAATCCACGCTGGCCACCGTCCAGGGCGAAACGAGACCGAGAATCTGTTGGTAAAGCTCTTTGTCTTGCACGATGGTTCTCCTTGGAAGAGAATCCTAGCAAATCCACGAAGAACCTGGATGGACCCATTTATAGAAGCAAATTCATACTCGCTCGAATGCCCAAATAGGTTGCCAAATCGATCGATTTACTTTTTAAAGTCGAGCCTCGGAGAGCAACTTCTTGAGATGCTCCCACCCTTTTCGATCTGAGGGAGAAAGCAACTCCAGTCGAAGTTCACTCTCCGCGATTCCATCTGCTAGGCGAATCGCAGAAGGCTGATCGCCTGACTCTAATAATGCAATGGCCAGATGCAGCCGAATTCTCGGCGAGTTGGATTTTGTGCAGGCGGACTTCAAGATTTTAATCGCCTCTTCGGGTTGTCCTGAAGCGATGAGTATGTGGCCGAGAGTATCCTGCCACTCATAGAAATCGAAAATATCGTCGGGAGCATAATGTTTAGCGAGTTCCAACGCTTCACCAATTCGACCATTCGTATCGGCAAGAATCATCGCATAATTATTGACCAGGAATGCATCGAGCGGTCTGATTCTCAGACAACTTTCAATGACAGAAGCGGCTTCGGTAGTGCGGCCCTTCGACCAGAGCAGGTTGGCGAGGGCCAATTGGATTTTTAGCGATTCATCTCCGTAGAGGTCCGAGGATTTCCTTTTGATCAATTCAATCAACTGGCTCAGTTCCTGGTCGAACCGAGTTGTCCGAGTATGAAAAGTCACCAGCCCACCAAGCGCTTGGTGATCCGTGCTCTCTTCGACTAGCGAGGCGAGATAGTCCCGTCCTATCGTTTGGATCGCTTCATCCTCGGTTGCTCCGATTGCAATCGCATAGACATTGATAAGCGGAGAGTTCAGCTCGCATATCTTTCTCAGAAACCGCTCCCCCTTGGCGGCGTCACCTACAAGAAGATGCGTCCTTGCGAGAAGCACTGCTTCATCCATTTCAGCGGGGGTTTCCGGAAGATCATTGAGCGAATTTCCGGAGGGATCGATGATTGCAGACGTCTGGCTAGCACTGACGCCCCTTGCGCAAGCCAATCTGGCTTGGCAGGCAATGACCTCTGCGAAAGCGCCAGGGATTCGGCCTAGACGGTTGCAGAATGAGTCAGCCATCTCGTATCTTTTCTCGGCCATCAACGCAGAAAAGAGATAGACCCCTGCCTGCAGTGCTTCCGCTTCCTGCCCCTTGCTCTCCAGCAGTCGAGTTGCAGCACTTTGGTAAAGTGGTTCAATCTTGTCGGCTGGGGCTCCATCCAGAAACATCGCTTTCGCTTTCCGAATCGTCAGCCTGGCAAGCAGAATCTGGGATGGACTTTCGGGATTGGATACGAGGGAGCCACCTTCCAGAAGCTGGATAGCTTCTTCAACTTGTGCGATGTTGCCATAGTTCAAGGCGAGCAACGAAAACTGGTATCTCGAATCGTCCGCTCCCTGGAGATCTTCCACCTGAAGAATTCTCCTAATTTCCTCCCATGTTTCCGGACGGTCGCGGAACGCCAAAAACTGAACCAGCCTCTGTTTAAAAAACAGATTGTTTGGGTAGTCGATGACAAGCTGACGATAGGAAGAAAGGGCCAACTGAGTGTCGCCAGAAATTGCGGCGCAGTCCGCAATTAGAGAGGTCAACTCCGATCGTGGTCCACCGGCTTTAATCGCTTGCTGGAAAGCTTCAATCGCCTCCTTTAACTTCCCTACAGAAATGTACGATGAGCCGACCAGAGAGAGGCGTTTCGCTGCTGGAATCGTCGATGCTGCTAGGACTCGGTCCAGCAACGAATAGACAACGGGAATGTCACCTTTCTCCTGAGCTCGCTGGATCTCGGCAGCAAATACATCCGGGTCGGTGTCTCCGGAAATCCTGGCGGCGGCAGCCAGTTCCTCATCGGCTACTTTTTCCTGTTGTTTTCTTTGATCACCCTGAAGACTTGCAGCTCGAGCCATTAGAACTCTGTACTTCAAAAGGTGTCCCGACGGATCGGAAGGAGACAGTCGAATCATCTCCTCGATCATCTCATCCACCTCCGTAGCGGCACTGCCTTGGGCAACCGCTTCGTTAGGTAGGCTGGCTGCCTTTCCCAGTTGATTCATCTTTTCGGCGACCTGCCTCAATTCCGCATCCCGTCCTTCTCTCCCCAGCAATACCACGTAGCGAGAGGCCCATTGATCAGGAAGGCTATTACGACTCCAGGCTATAGAATAAGAGTCGATCGCACGCTGGATGTCACCTCGCGCCTCGGACAATCGACCTCGCAGGGCGAACAAACCATCCCAGTTGGGACGCAATTCTTCGATTTTGACAAGGAGCTCCGCAACCTCCTTCAATTCACTCGGCTGAAGAGTCCCTTTCTCAAAGAGACGACGGATACGAATCCAACGCCAATTGAACCCGTAGCCAGTATCCTGGCTTTCCAGCATTTCGTCATATTTCTGGATCAATCCAAGCCATTTCTGTCGTGCATTCTCTCTGCCTCTTGCCCCTTCCATGAACGATTTGCCGGGAGGATTTTCCAGCAGCAATTCGCAGACTCGTACCAAGTCATTCTGACGACGGGCTCCCCTAGTGGAATCCGCTAAGACGTAGCGATCGATATCCTCCCATTCCCCCAGACTGGCTGCGTGGAGAACCAAGCGACTTTGAATCCTCGCATCGGGATTCTTCCGATAGGCAGCTTCCAGCACCGTAGCCGCTTCCGCCCGACCTTCCTTCACATCCTTGTTGAATTGGTGGATCAGAACCCGCGGATTGTCGGGGTCGATCGACGCAATGCGATCGACCAGAGGCTGGATGTCGGCATCTGGAAGCCATCCCGAAACATTGTTGATTAACGCCTCCTGGCACTCCAACGAGGTGGGATTGGAATCAGAGATTTTCCTTGCCTGGCCCAAGATGATTTCCGCACCAAGCTTGTCCAACCCACGCTTTTGCCGCAACACATTAGCCGCCAATTCCAACAGGTCGACTCTCCATGGCGCTACCGAACTAGGCAATTCCGAACTGACACTTCTGGCAAGACGGCAGGACTGCTCGAATAGCTTCCAATCCACTGCCGCTGGGCCTGCCATGTTGGCTAACTGAAGCAACAATTGCGCACCTGCCAGTTCATCCTGTGGTCCTTTCGGATCGATCGCTTGGATCGCATTGATGGCTTCAGGCAACTTCCCAACAAGTGCATATTGGTCCGCTAGCATTCGATTGATTCGCGCATTGGTGGGATCGATCTGTTGAGCTCGTCGAATAGCCTCCAGAGCCTTTTCATTCAGACCCATGCTGCGATAACCTTCTGCCATCTGCAGCAATTGGTTTTTCTGAGTTTCAATCGATCCCTCAAAGCCCGCCTGCTGAAGGAATTTTGTCGCCTTTTCAATGTCTCCATCTTCATAAGCGATCCTAGATTCCGCCTCCGCCAGAATCCAATCGCTCTGCCGTTTCTCAGCCAGCGACTCAATTTGCTGCTGGGCGTTAATCGAATCCCTCATTCTCTGAAGAATCTGCTTCGCTAGCCCTCGATTCTGTTGCTCCAAAGCCGAAATCATCATGGCTTTCAGAATCAAGATGGGGCGATTGACTTGGTTTAACTGATCCTCCCAGTAATCCAAAGCGTTTTGTGGGCTTCCCACTTGCGCAATCCACTGACCGCGAAGTAGAACTTGCTGGGTTCGATCCTTCGAAGGGATCGAATCGATATGATCGATCATCGAATCGACGGCATCTTTATCCAGCAGCAGATTGTGGCTACTGTTCTTCGACTTTCTAGCATCAATCTGAATCTTCACCAAACCGTATAGGGCTTCCAGGCGATCTGGGTTCATTTCCAGAACCTTCTCAAGGTCCTGCTTCCGCTGAAACGGAGTCCTGGAAGCCAAGTTAGCCCTCAGCAAAAGGCTTTCTTCCTCGGGTGCCGAGTCGACCAGCACATCGACAATTCTTTCCGCCTCAGCAACCAAAGCCGCGGCAGAAAGCCCAGCCCATGCCGAGCCATCCAAAACCTTCGTCGAACTCAACTGCGTGGCGATGTTTACCAGAGTTGATACAGTCTCAATGTCGGAAGGATCTGATGCGTGGTTGGCAAGCAGCAAGTCGACTGGATGCTGGTCCCGAAGCTTCACAAACCAAGACGGAAGTTCCCCCTGGGGTGCTGTTGGGCTGCTGACTCCGGTCAACCGAGAGGTAAGCATCACCAAAGATGCTTTCCTCTGAATCCAAGGATCTGGTTCTTTCCCAGCCATCGACGCTAGAAGCCTGAAGGCGGAATCCAAGCGCAAAGTTTGGAGGTTTTTTTCCACCAACCTTCTCTTAATGTCCTGAGAGCGGTCCTTCAGACTCGGATCCATCTCGATGGCATTGAGGGCCGCCGCATCGTAGCCAATTTGACGGTCAATGACCTGCGGAAGACGGGCCTCCTGGTCTGCATGTATTTTGCTGTACGCATCGGCTAGTTCAACTATCTCTCGGTTCCGGTTTGGCTGCATCGCAATCAAGCGCTGCAGCAACGGCACCGCCGCTGAATAGTCTTCGGCGGACAGTTTTTCATTCGCTTCGGTCGAAAGATTCGCGATGACCCTGCGAAACTGATAGCGATGAAGCACCCAGACGGAACCAGTCAGAACAAGCAGCAGAACAATTGTTTTGCCGGCAACTGAAACATTCAACCTGCCCAAGTCCCTGGGACCAGTTTCTCGCCTACTCCCAGATTTTTTATCTGTTTTGCTCATATCTTCCTAAACTTGGCTCCAGAGTTGCCGTTATGGGCCGCACACGAATCGATGCGTCCAGCCACCGTCTCGTTTTGGCCCCAATGGAACCCACCCCCCGAAGCAACTGCCTGCAATTGGGATAATCGGCTCGCCTCCGATTTGAAAACTAGGGTCGTTCCACCCCTTCAAGTGCTCGATGATAGAATACACGAGGATTTTTCCAAGTTCAGAGCATACCGCTGGAATGAAAAAAAATTCATGTAACCCCACCATTGAGCGACCTTTCGGGCCCTCTCCCCCCAATTGTATGAAATCAGACTGGCGATCTGTAGAGTGTCGATTTCCAAGGATCTCACCGGAAATGGAGAGCCTGCGGATTTGCTGTGGTGCATTTCACTTCCACTGTGCGAAATCGATTCTTTGCGCCCCATTCTTGGGAGCAGTGCCTTGAGAAGTGCCGCGATGATAGACTGATTGACAAAATCATCAAACTGGGAGACAGATTGGTGGGAGTCAGTCTGCCTGGCGTCGCGACGAGGCATCGGGAGATCCTATGAAGGAAACATTGGATGTGGCTCCGTGAAAACCCCGTTCTCCAGCGGGAACTGATCGTCAATTTGCGGACGCCTCGGGCCTTTCTATTGCTTCTTTTTTTTCAGTTGGTTCTCTCGGCGGTCGTCTTGGTCGCCTACCCTCGCGACACAAAGATCGTCGGGGGAGATGCCGCCAAGAAACTGGTCGACTTCTTTCTGGCTGGTCAGTTCATTCTGACTTCGTTGATGGCCCCCAGCTTTGCCGCCGGGTCGATCACTGGCGAGAAGGAGCGGAAGACCTACGAGATGCTCCTGGCCAGCCCGCTGTCTCCCACCCGTATCGTTTTGGGAAAGCTGATCGCTTCGCTGACCCACCTGTTTGTTCTGATGGTCGCGTCACTTCCCATCATCATGCTCTGCCTGCCGCTGGGTGGGGTGTCGCCGTTGGAGCTGCTGATTACTTATCCTGCACTGCTGTGCGCGCTGATCTTCTTTGGTTCGGTTTCGATTTTGTGCAGCAGCTACTTCAAGCGGACCAGTGCTTCTTTGGTGGTCAGTTACTTGATCCTTCTACCGACGCTGCTTTTGGGTTTCCTTCTTTGGAGGCTCCTGGCGCTCGATCCTGCCATCCGTCTGCCTGGCATCGCGCTGGCAAGTGGACTGCTGCTGGTGGCTTCGTTCGCATGCTTAGCAATTGCGGCTCGCCGACTACTCTATCCTCCCGACGTCGGAAGCCAGGGAAGCGAGGTGGTCGATTTGGAGAAGGAGCAGCAAGAGGCGGTTGGTCTGGTCTTGCAGCGAGATCAATTTCCCGATCGACTCTTCGCACCGCCTCGCCGCAAGACGCTGATGCAGGATGGCGCCAACCCGGTGTACGACAAGGAGATCCACGCCGAGTTATTCAGCCAAGGGACTTTGATGCTGAGGCTGGTGATCCAGATCAGCATGCTGCTTGCGATTCCGTTGATGGCTTTTCTGCTTTTCTTTCGCACCAGCCTGAGTTCCTGGTACATGGAGTATGTGGCGATTTTCAACATCCTGGTCGCTCCGGTCTTCACCGCAGGGAGCATTTCCAGTGAACGGGAGCGTCAGACGCTGGACTTGCTTCTGACCACGACGATCGCTCCGCTGCAGATCCTCTGGGGCAAGTGGCTAGCTGGCTTTCGCGTTTCCTTCGTTTTGACCTCCTTTCTCTTCTGGCCTGTCTTTCTCGCCTTCCTGCTCAATCCCGATCTGTCGCGCAACTGGCCTTCGGTGCTCGCCTACATGGCGATCATTCTGATTTCGGCCACCTTCAATTCCGTGCTCGCGCTGCTTTGTTCGACGCTCTTCCGCCGGACCTCCGTTTCGATGATGTACACCTACGCCATTCTGCTGCTGCTTTATCTGGGACCGATCGCCATCTGGTATCTGGTCAGCAGCTTCTCGCGCGTTGCCGCCGCCGAATCGTGGCAATGGCTGGGTGCTGGCAGCCCTCTGGCCGCCCTGCAGGCGGTTCCCTTCGGTGAGACCTTCAGCGCCGCTGGGCAGACCCGCGGCCGCTCGGGCAACCTACCGCTTCTGATCACCTACTTTGCGGCCACTGCAAGCATGATTGCGGCCATGGTGATGGCCATGGTCACGCTGTTCCGCGATCGGTGGAGATTGACCGGCCACGATTAGTTGGTGCTGCTGCGGAATGCTGTGCAAAGCAGGCGATCCACCCGATCTAGCATCGACGTGCTTGTACTCGAGGAAACCGACTCTCCCCCCGGTGGCTGTCCCCACCGGCAGTTCTCGTACCGGCCCTTCGGGGCGTGGAACAAATTGCGAGGAAACTCGATTGCTGCAATGCACCGGATGTCTCAACAAAACACCCGCCCCGCCAGGGCTCAGCACTGCGCGCAGGGGCCGACTGGCCACCGGCAGGAAGGAGCCAATGGTTCTTGGCTTCTCTGATCGCATCCAGTCGCAGAGACTCCACTCCTTCGATCGCAAGGCTGGAGCTGCCCTGTAGCGAACGACCTACCGCTTGGCGAAGGGGACCATCCGATCCATGAAGCGATCCAGGCTGGTTTTGCGGTTCGGGGAGACGACGATGCGGTCTCCGGGCCGCAGCGAATAGTTCTGACCTTCCATGACGTTGCGCCCCTTGCTGTCTAGGTCCACTCGCATACGAACGGGAGGCTGGTTGGGGCCGGTGGGGCGATAGACGTCGACCTGAATTCTTCCCACTTTTTCCACAAGCTGAGCATCCTTCAGCAGATCAGCGACAAACATCGGTCGATCCGAAGGCAAGGGAATTCGCTCCATGTGCGTCTTTCCTTTGTTCACCTGCAGAATGACGCTCGGGGCAGCATCTGGGTCGTTGGCCATGGAGACGGAAGCGGCCGCAACGCCCACGGGATATCCCTCCCGCTTGAGCTGCGTGAAGTCGAGATTATCGAGCGGTCCTTTCGCTTTGTCATTGAGGATCGACGTGCAACCACTACCAAGCAAGGTGACCCCAAGGCACAGACCGGCGGCAATCCGGCCGGCACGCTTTCGGCTGATGATTCGCTGTTGGTTCATGGAAGCTCTTTCCTCTGGAACATCCCACCGCCGGGGATCAGTCCGAAAGCGGCTTGGGATCTGGTCGAATGGTTTTCAATGCCGGCATCCTTGGACCTGGATCGACCGACTCTCTCCTTCGATCGGCTCAACACCACTTGGCTCTTGAAAGAAAAGTCGACGCAACAGCTACTTTTGACGCAATCGTCAGAGTCGCTATCGGCGGCCTATTCCGCCTCCCTACCGCTCCTCATCAATGCTTGCATACCGTACAATCCATCGGGGATCGTTGGATGGCAGGCGAGTCGATGGGCGGCCAGCAGAGCAGGGGGGCGGAGGTGAGCGGTCACGAGACAGGCGGGGAACCAACCGATTGGGAAAGTTGGTCCCAGTCGTGGAAGCACCATCATCTGCTGGGCCTGGAACTGCATTCCGCAGAAGAGATTCAGTCGATACTCGACCTTGCAGAACGGTTTGCGGAGGCAAGCCAGGAGGGGCGCAATCGCCTGACGTTGCTGCGCGGCTTCACGGTCGCCAATCTTTTCTTTGAAAACAGCACCAGAACGCGCAACAGCTTTTCGTTGGCGGCCAAACGTCTGGGAGCTGACACGGTCGAGTTTTCTTCCGCCGGGTCTAGCACCTCCAAGGGGGAGACGTTCATCGATACGGCCAAGACGATCGAGGCGATGGGGGTCGATGCGGTGGTGGTGCGCCATGCGACTCCCGGAACGCCGCACTTACTGGCCAAGCATCTTTCGTGCAGCGTGCTCAATGCCGGTGACGGACCCCATGAGCATCCCACCCAAGGGTTGCTCGATATCCTCACCATCCGCCAACACCGTGGCTCCCTGAAGGGACTGACCGTCGGATTGATTGGAGACATCGAGCACAGCCGCACCGCGAGATCGAACATCTGGGGACTGCAGAAGCTTGGGGCGCATGTGATCGTCTGCGGTCCGGCCACCCTGGTCAGTCGCCGCTGGGAACAGCTGGGAGTCGAAACCTCCCATCGACTCGACGACATCCTGCCTCGCTGCGACGTCCTGAACCTGCTTCGCATTCAGTTCGAACGCCAGACGATGCGTCCCTTCCCGTCGGTTCACGAGTACGGTTTGCTCTATGCGATGACCAAGGAGCGTTTGGCGCGCAGCAAACCCGATGTGCTGATCCTAGCTCCTGGTCCGATCAATCGCGGAGTGGAACTGACGTCGGAGGTGGCCGATGGCCACCATTCGGTGATTTTGCACCAGGTGGCCAACGGCATTTCGATCCGCATGGCGGTGCTGTGGCTGCTGCTGGGGCGGCGAGTCGCATCGGAATCTCTTGCACGAGGCTGATCCATGACGGTAGATGCGAAGTCCAACTGGCTGATCGAAAAGGCAAGATTGATCGATCCCTCCCAATCGATCGATGGGATCCGGAGTCTCTGGATCGACAAGGGGCGGGTGGCTGGTATCGATCCAGCCCCCGATCAGATCCCCGAGGATCTGCCGCGAATCGATGGCACCGGATGCATCCTGGCCCCTGGCTTGATCGACATCGGAACCGAGTTGGGTGAGCCGGGTCGGGAAGAGGATGAGACGATCGCCAGTGGCTGCCAGGCCGCGCTGGCCGGTGGTTTCACCTCCCTCGCCTGCTCAGCCCACACCATGCCGCCCATCGACTCCCCAGCTGCCGTGCAGTTCATCCTCGAAAAGGCATCGCGTCTGGCTGCCTGCAAGGTGCACGTGATCGGGTGCGTCAGCAAGGACCGCACTGGGGAACAACTGGCGGAGATCGGTTCGCTGGTGGAAGCCGGTGTGATCGCCGTCAGCGATGCACCCCGCCCCATCGAAAACACCGCCCTGCTGCGCCGCGCCCTGGAATACTGCTCGATGTTCGGCATCCCGCTACTGGATCAGCCCGAGGTGCGATCGCTCGCCCCATTGGGCGTCATGCATGAAGGGCTGGTGCAGCTGCAACTGGGTTTACCCCCCATGCCGGCCGAGGCGGAAGATCTGGCGACGGCTCGCGACTTGAGATTGCTAGAAGCTACAGGCGGTATTCTCCACTTGGTCGCCGTGTCGACGCAGGGGAGTGTGGAGCTGTGCCGTCGAGCCAAGCATCGGGGGCTGCGGTTTACGGCGGGGGTTTTTCCGGTCAACTTCCATTTGACGGATGAGTCGCTGCGGTCGTTCGACAGCCATTTCAAAGTCAATCCGCCACTCCGTTCCCAGGAACATGTCGTCGCCGTGCAATCCGCTCTTGCCGATGGCACCATCGACATCATCAGCAGCGGGCACAAAGCCCGATCGCTAGAGAAGAAAATCCAGGAAATCGACAAGGCTCCCTTCGGAATGATCTCGCTGGAGACGACGCTGGCCGAGGTGATCACTCACCTGATCGCGCCAGGCATTCTCACCTGGACCCAGGCGATCGAGAAACTGAGCTGCAACCCCGCCAGACTGCTGGGACTTGCGACCGGCACTTTGCGCGTCGGGGCGCCTGCCGATCTGGTCTTGGTCGATCCAGAAGAACGCTGGACGGTCGATCCAGATTTGCTGGTGTCGCGAGGCACGAATACTCCTCTGGCAGGGCACCAACTGCAGGGGCGGGTCCGCCAATGCATGGTCGATGGCCAGCCGAAGATGCCTCCCATGCACCCTTGATGGTGTTCGGGGTCTCGGCGGCGCTGCCCAGGCCAAAGCCAACAGGCTCAGGCCACAGCCGACAGGCTTAGGCCACAGCCGACAGGCAAACGCGTCCCGTCAGCGATTCGACTCCCGCTGGCAATGTTCCATGCCGCGAGCGGTCAGGCAGCGTCCACGAGCCGTCCGCACAATCAGCTCGGACCGTAACAAGTACGGCTCGACTTCGTCTTCCAGCGTATCCGACGATACGCTCATCGTGTGCGCGATCGCTTCCAATCCTGCCGGGCCACCCTGAAAGACTCTGAGCAGGGTCGTCAGATAGCGACGGTCCTGGCGGTCCAGACCCAGGGCGTCGATCCCGGTCATCTGCAGGGCGCGACGTGTCACATCCAGAGTGATCCGCCCGTCGGCGCGGCTGGTGGCATAGTCGCGAACCCAAAGAAGGCGGTTGTTGGCGACACGAGGCGTCCCGCGCGATCGTCCAGCGATCTCCTGAGCCGCTTGATTGTCTAGATCAGCCGACAGCTTGCCGGCGTTGCGGCGAAGAATCTCCACCAGATCCTCCTGGCTGTAGTATCCAAGATGCTGTCGCAACTGGAATCGGTCTCGCAAAGGCCCGCTCAGCATCCCGGCGCGCGTCGTGGCCCCGATCAGGGTGAATGGCTTCAGCTGCAGATTCAGCGTTCGTGCGTTGACACCTTCCCCCAGCACGATGTCGATCCGAAAATCTTCCATCGCCGTGTAGAGATACTCTTCGACCGCCTTGGGCAGACGATGGATCTCGTCGATAAAGAGCACCGATCCGTGGGTCAGATTGGTCAGATAAGGAAGCAGTTCCTTGGGTGCTTTCAGACTAGGACCGCTGGCCATCTGAACCGCCACCCCAAGCTCCCTCGGTACGCAGGTGGCGAAAGTCGTCTTGCCAAGTCCAGGTGGTCCGTCCAGCAGTATATGGCCTAGCGGTTCCTGTCTTCTGCGAGCCGCATCGATGGCGATCTCCAGCACCTCGACCACCTCGCGCTGGCCAACAACCTCAGCCAGCCTCCTTGGCCGGAGGATGGAATCGCTTTCGGTGGGCTGTGCGGGATCGACCGACGCCGCGTCCCACGAACCTTCAGGGGACGATTCAAAAGGCTCTTCTTCCTCTCCGCCCCCGCCTACGATCCGCTCCCTGACCATCCCCGTCGCCTCCTCCTTGCGTGCCATCCACCCCAACGATCGGACCGGGGTATCCTAACAGTCTTTCTGTTTTTCCCAAAGCGGAAAGAACGGCGTCCAGGGACCAACGGGCCCAACCGGATCACGACAGTGGGTCTACGGGCGTCCTGATGACTTCATCGCCCCTGCTGCAAGCTGCGGGATTGAAATCGGTTCCAGCCGAGGAATCTCAATTGCGGATCGGTATCGCCGGAAGCGGCCCACAGGGCTAGTCGCAGCCCCAAGCCGGCGGCGAATTTGAAGCCATGGCCGGAGAACCCTGACGCGATCATCAAACGTTCCTCCCGCTCCGATCGATCGATCACGAAATGGGCATCCTCGCTCATCGTGTAAATGCAGGCCGCCTGCCGCACGGCATTCCATCCAGCCGGAAGGTGGCGATTGAGAAACCACTCGACTTCGCGAGCCTCCTGGGAGTCCCACGATCGATCGATCGACTCGGGCGTCGCGATCGGTTGGCCCTGACCATGCCTTGCAAGCTTCAAAATCCCCTGGGGGCAGGCGGGAAAACCGTAGAAGAACCCGCGGGGCGTTTCGTAGAAGAAGGCGGGAGCCCCTTCGGACTGACGCAATCCTCTCTGGTCGCTTTCGTACCAGTGCATGACCTGCCGGAGCAATTGCAGCCGGACCGGTTCGGTCGACCACCAGGAGGCGGACCAGGGTCCCGCAGCGACCACCACGCGGCGGGCCACCAGAGATCGCTTGGGCGTCTTCAGGCAGATCCCATCGACCTGGCTCTCCCAAGCCACCACCGGCTCCTCCAATCCCACCGTGGCTCCCAGGGCGATCGCCCTTTCGATCGCTGCCTCCACACATGACTCCACCCTCAACGATCCCGCCCCTGGCTCCCAAAGCACCTCGTGGTCGTCATCGACTTGAAAAGAGGCGAATCGTCTTTGGCTTTCGGCCTTGGTGAGTCGCTCTAGGGGAATCCCGAAGGTTTCCGAGCTGGCCAGGACGGAGGGGACGATTTGCCCGTCGGGCGGGCCGACGTAAAGCAGTCCGACCTGATCGAAAAGCGGACGTCCTGACTCCCGCTCCAGCCGTCGCCACTCGTCCCCCGCCTCTAGCAACAGCGGCACGTAATCGGGATGTTCGTAATAGGCCTGCCGATAGATTCGACTGATGCCATGGGAACTTCCGTGGTGATGAGGGGGGCGATGCTGGTCCAGCCCGACCGCGCGCAGTCCCAACCGCGCCGCTTGCCACAGCACGGCGCTACCGATCCCTCCACAACCGATTACCGCCAGATCCCATCGTTCCATCGGTCACTCGCGCCAGAAATGAGACGCCTCGGGTACCTGATAGGCCACCTTCATCTCTGGCGTCGACACTCGCTCGCCACCTCGATGCAGCGACTCCACTCCCCCGATCACCATCCCGCTGGTCAGCAGCGTCCTTTCGACCGGATAAGGTGCCTTCCCCGTCAGCACCGTCGTCTCGATGTGCCTCGCCAGTGGATTGAAGAAGTCCGCCGTGGTGGATCCGTGAGTTGGCATCGGAAGATACATTTGGCAGGAGACGATCTCGCCGGTATCGCCGCGCATCCCAGCGTAGTTGAAATCCTGGATCGGACACAGCAGCATCGTGGTGCGGAATCCATCCCGATGTTCGATCAAGTAGCCGATCGAATCAGGCATTTTCTCTCTGGCCCACTCGAAGGTGACCGGTGCCGTGGGATAACCTCCCTCGACTGGAAGGTTGTGGCTGCGGGTGAGCGCCGCGACGACCAGTTGGCGCGTGACTTGGCGATCCTGGCTGGCCAATTCTTCCCACAACCGCGCCCCGCGAAGTGCCTGCACCGACTCGATCCCCACCTCCCCGCCTCGCCGTCGCTCCGACATGCACTGCGCCGTCTCCAGCCCGTGAAAATCGTAGCTATCAACCCCTCCATAGCAAACGCAGACACTCTCCCGCATCGGCACATCCCAGGGCAAGTCGATCGACGGATGACGCCACGTGACTGGAAGAGAGGAGCCGGCGAGGAAGGCGAAATCGAGTCGACGTGAGTCCTCGACCATCTCCAGACACTCGTCCCAATCGGTCGAAAGATGCTTGTCATTGAAGACCGGCACGCTGCGCCCCGACTGCTCGAAAACCTTCACCACTTCCTTGAACCACTTGTAGCGAGGATACAGTCGCTGCCCCTTTTCATTGGCGGGATAGTCTCCATGCTCGGCGATGATCACCACCCCATCGACCGCCAGCTTGTCTCCCCCCAGCGTCAGCGCCTCGGCGATCGTCGGATACGAAGACAGCTTGTACTTTTCGATCCGCTGCTTTCCCAGATCCGATTGCGGATACTGATCGATGTAGACCGAAGCAATCTCGAAACGCGGCTTCTGCCATCGCCCACCCCAGGTGTAGCCCATGGCGTGGCGATCGAGAAAGTGCTGCGCATGGGAATGCTGCCGCACTTCGGTCCCAAGGAATGCGATCCGTTTGACCGGGGTGTTCTCGGCCCCCGCCAGACCTGTCCATCCCTGCCCAGTGGAGAGGGAAAGGGCCGTTGCAGCTCTTGCCGCTCCCTGCAACCAGCGCCGACGTGTGGCACCCTCGGATCCCCGCACCTTTTCGCCCCCCTCCGGCTTACTATCCATCGCTTGATCTCTCCTTGGAAACCACCGAGTCATCCTCGGGCCAGAACCATGCAAAGGCGATCATGGCGACCAGCGGCAAAAGAGCGGCCATCACCATCCCGCGACTGTACGATCCATCCAGATCGGCCCAGCGTCCAAACAAAACCTGGAATCGCGACGAAATCATCCATCCCATCGCCCCTGCCAACCCGGTCACCAAGCCCATGCGATGGCGGGAGATATCTTGGGAAAAGGAATAGTAGAGAGGGAAAACCCCCAGCAGGCCGGCGCCGCCGATCAAGAAGACCAGCGGCATCAACAGAGGCTGTCGCTGAATCCAGGGAAATAGGGCCAAGCTGGCGGTCGCCAGCGCGCACAAAGCAAACACGCTGACCCGCGAACCCTTGACGCTCCACCCTCGCCTAGCCAACCAGTAGGCGAGGAATCCTGAACCGATGCAGCCAACGTCGGTGCAGGCAAACCAGAGGGAGTTGAACCAGAGCGTCTGCGTCTCGCTGTAGCCAACCTGATTTTGAAGCACCTTGGGAAGCCAAGCTCGCACCAGTTGCCACGAGGTATTGATCATCGAAACGGCAACCAGAATCACCAGAAATCTTCGGATCAGAATCGGATCGGTAAGCTCATTCCAAAGGCCGATTCGGTCTCGCCCCGCTTCCTTTTGATCACCGATCGAATCGGATGGAGAAGATGGCGATTGAAAGTCAGCCGCTCGCGTGATCGACAGCCATGCCGCTATCCAGACCAGGCCCACCAACCCCACCCCCTGAAATCCGACGCGCCAGCTAAGGCCCATTTGGACCATGATCCACCACATGACGATTGGCGTCAGGATCGCGCCGATCGATGTGCCGCTCTGCAACACGCTATTCCCAAGGGCTCGACCTCGCGCCTGCAAAAGCAACTGCGTCGTCTTCAGCGCGCATGGCCAATGCGCTGCCTCGAAGAAACCCAGCGCTCCCCGACACCAAAGCAGTTGCGGATAGCCTTCCACCCAACCGGTCGCAAATCCAGTCAACGACCACGCGAAAAGCGCCGCAGGATAAAGCCATCGCACCGAAATGGAATCGACCAGAATGCCAAAAAAGAGCGAACCGATGGCAAAGGTGTTGGCGAAGATCGCTTCCACCCGCCCGTACTGCTCCTCGGTCATCTCAAACTCCGCCGTGACTCGCACCGACGAAGCCGCCAGGGTCTGTCGGTCCATGTAGTTGATGGCCGATGCGAACAGCAGAAGGAGAGCGATCGCCCAGACCCTTTTCGAGATCCTCTCGGAACCTTCCTCCCCCACCGGCTGGCTCATCCATCCCATGATTGGCCATCCCACTGGACGATCCGCTGCAACCAGCGCTCAACGTCCTCAGAGAACGCGGAAAGAAGCACTTCCCCCTTTTCCGGAGTCGCTAAGTGCGGCCAGCCAATATGCCCCGGTTCGGTGCGATCCTTGGTGATCCAGGCTCGCGTCCCCGGCGTGAAAGGCTCCCCTGGCTCCACCACCGAAAGCCCTTCCACCTTGGCGACCAGCTCCGGCTTCAGCCGCATCACCATCGAAGTCTCCCACTCGCATGCATGCCCCATCTGACGCTGATGGATCGTCGGATCGATCCGCCAGGGCTCCGTCCCCAGCCCCCAGTAGGTGGTCATCGCCAGCAGGCAATCGCTGCGGTGCCGAATCTTCTGCCGCACTTCGAAAATCGCCTGCTTGCAGGGGATGTCGTTTCCCCCATGCCCGTTCACGAAAATGATGCGACGAAAACCATGCTGCAGCATGTTCTCCACCAGATCGGCCAGAAGATCCAAATAGGTACGAGGAGATGCCGAAAGCGTTCCAGCGAAATCGAGATGATGATGGGAATTGCCAAGCCACTGCAAGGGAGCGACTAGGATCCGGTCGGACATCCGCCGCTCCACCCGCTCCATCACCTCCCCCAACAACAGACTATCAGTCCAGATCGGAAGATGGTGTCCGTGCTGTTCGATTGCCGCGATCGGAAACACCACCGGGGTATCGGGAGCCAGCCTGGCGATGCGCGGCCAGGATAATTCGATCAGCTTCATCCAAGTCTCCTTCCACAATCCCGCCATCGATCGCGACGGCGCATAGCAAGGTCCAAGGGGTGGGTTTCCAAGTAGATCCGTTGGCTGAACCTTCAACCCACGGGCGGCCAGAGAATTTTTTCAAGCCAAGGGAAAGCTAGGGAGGGTAGGGGAGGGCTTCAGAAATCGACTCGTCTCAAGCACCCACAGGGCACCGATCGAGTCGATACAGCTTCGAACCGATGCAGCAGTCTACCTCCATTCTACTGCGCTGAAGCGACCAGTCGCAAGCACGCGGCCACCAGCACACAAGCAGGAGCCGCAGGGGGATAGGAGCCATCCAAGTCAATCGGAAGGGCGCGGCTTGTGTAGGGTGTGTGAGCCGGTCGTCGATCGAACGACCTTATGGCGATTGGAGACGTTGGTGCGCCGCTACGGCCCGTGGCAGGAATCGACCAGGCCGCGAACACACCAGAACCAAGCGTCGATATGCGATGGTGTCTTTCGAGTACGAGCACTCAACCCGTAGGGTGTGTGAGCCGGTCGTTGATCGAACGACTTTATGGCGATTGGAGACGGCGGTGCGCGGCTGTGGCTAGTGGCAGGAATCGACCAGGCCGCGAACACACCAGAACCAAGCGTCGATATGCGATGGAGTCTTTCGAGCACGAGCACGAGTACGAGTACGAGTACGAGTACGAAATTCAGACGGGAGGGCGCGGCTTGAGTAGGGTGTGTGAGCCGGTCGTCGATCGAATGACTTTATGGCGATTGGAGACGTTGGTGCGCGGCTGTGGCTAATGGCAGGAATCGACCAGACCGCCAGCACACCAGAACCACACGTTGATATGCGATGGAGTCTTTCGAGCACGAGCACGAGTACGAGCACGAGCACGAGCACGAGCACGAGCACGAGCACGAGCACGAGCACGAGCACGAGCACGAGCACGAGTACGAAATTCAGACGGGAGGGCTATTTTGTTTGTTTCGCGATTGCATCCACACGACATGCGATACCGAGTCGTTCTCCGCCCATCGATCGTTTAGAAAACGACTCCTGCGATGCAACTCACTCTCGCGATCCCTCTTGCGACTCGACGGACTCAAAGGGATCGATCCAATCCGACCACTGCTCCAGGTACCGATTGTAGACAGGATGCTCCGACGACTTCTCTTCGATCCAGGCCTTCGCCTTGGCAACCAAATCTCGCTCCTCCCCACGATCGATACGTCCGATGCAGAGTTGGTAACGAAGAAAGACAAAGTAGGTGTCCAGTACGTCACACCGACAATAATCGCTGATTTCCTGCAGCCGCTTCGACTCGTACAAATCCTGAACCATATCCCCCTGCACATCCATCTTCCCTGGCTTGGAAAGGTAATGCGCTGCCAGATTCAACCCGCCGCGAAACCAGGTGCTGCCAAAATTGGTCAGCCATTCATGCAGGTCCAGATGCGACTGGATGTTGTACCGATTGCGAGGTTGTTTGTAGGGAGAATCGCTGGAACCGTACCAGTCCTTAACCGACAATCCGTATCGATACGCCGACAACTCCAAAAGAGGCAGATCGAACCCGCGACCATTGAAGGTGACTAGCGTCGGGGCTTTGTAGTGATCCCATCCCCGCCAGAATCGCTCGGTCATCACGTGCGGTCGGAAATGCGGCTCATCCAGCGATGCGATATCGATCAGCGAAAGATCTTTTCGAACTTTTGCGACGACGATGGTGATGGGGATCTGATAGGTGTGAGGAATGAAATCCCGCCCTGAAGCCATCACCAGTTCCTGGCGAAATCTCCGAATCGCATGCTCCGCCGAAATCGATTCCCCAGGGTAGCGCGTCCTAGCGATCGCGTCGCCGTCGGCGATACTTTCGACATCGAATAGCAGATACTTCACGTCACCGCTGGTCGCCATGCTGCAGTCTCGCTTCGCCAGGGAATTCGCGCGACACCCGTCGATGTCTTCCAGATTTGCGAACGATCGTTATCGTAGCCGATTCCCTGCGATCAGGCAGCATCGCCAGGAAACCCCAAAGGTGGTTTCTTCGGCTCCCCCCTTCGCCGACGGTTGCCATCCCCCTGGTGCCGCAAAGGCGACCAAATCTCTGGGAGGCGGCTACAATGAACGCGTCTTCCAGGCGTTCACCCAAGCGATTTTTGCGTCAGGCTTCCCTACCATGACATCCTCCGCACCATCCCTTCCCCCGATCAACAAGGCTCGTTTGATCGAACGTTTTCTGCAGTATGTCGCGATCGGCACCGCCTCCGACCCGAATAGCCAGCAGATCCCCAGCAGTCGCGGACAGTTGCAGCTGGGAGAACTTCTCGCTCGGCAACTAAAGAAACTGGGCGCCGAAGATGTCCAGCATGACGCTCAAGGCCGAGTCTGGGGGACGATTCCGGCGACCACTCCGGGACAACTCCCCACCATGCTGCTCAACGCCCATCTCGATACCTCCCCGGAGGCTCCAGGCGAGGGAGTGAAGCCACGGGTGATCGATTCCTATCCAGGAGGTCCGATCCGACTTGGCGAAGGGAACCTTTCTTTGACTCCCCACGACTGCCCCGACCTGGATCAGTTGATCGGTACCACACTGATCGTCACCGACGGGACGACGCTGCTGGGTGGCGACGATAAAGCAGGGATCGCCGTCATCATGGAAGTCGCTCAGACATGGATCGAACGACCTTACTTAACGCATGGACCAATTCGCATCCTTTTCACTTGCGATGAAGAGATCGGTAAAGGGGCTCATGGGTTCGATCCCCGGCAGGCGGGCGCCACGGTGGGCTATACGCTGGATGGTGGCGGAGAGGGGACGATCGATGAGGAGACGTTTTCCGCCGATCTGGCGATCGCGCAACTGCGCGGCATCAACATCCACCCCTCCATCGCGAAGGGGAAAATGGTCAATGCGGTCCGTGCCGCCAGCCTTTTCGTATCGATGCTCCCAGTCGAATGGCTCAGTCCGGAATCCAGCGAGGGACGACAGGGATTTGTCCATCCATACGAAATCCGTGGATCGGTGGCCGAAGCGACGATCTCGATCCTGCTGCGCGACTTCGACACTCCAACTCTACAGCACTACGCAAAGCGACTGGAGCAACTGGGGGAGCTGGTCCAGTGGCGGATGCCCGGGTTGACGATCGAGTGGACGATCCGGAAGCAGTATCGCAACATGGCAGATGGCCTGCGACGACTCCCCGAATCGATTCAGCTAGCCAAAGAGGCGTTTGAAATCCTGGGGCGCCCCTGTCGAACCGAAAGTATCCGTGGAGGCACCGACGGTGCGGCCTTCACCGAACTAGGGCTGCCGACCCCCAATCTCTCCTGCGGCCAACACATGATCCATAGCGTCAAGGAGTTTGTTTGCGTCGACCAGATGGTGCGCGCCGCAGAACATCTGGTGGTGCTGGCGGAAAGGTGGAGCCAACACGGGGCGTCTTGATCGATCGCCCCCACGAATCGGTCCTCCAGCTCGTGCTCGAAAGACCCAATCGCATATCGACGCGTGGTTCTGGTCTGCTCGCGGTCCGGTCGATTCCCGCCACCGGCCACAGCGGCGCACCAACGTCTCCATTCGCCATAAGGTCGTTCGATCGATGACCGGCTCACACACCCTACGGGTTGAGTGCTCGTGCTCGTGCTCGTGCTCGTACTCCAGCGTGGTTCTGGTGTGTTCGCGGTCCGGTCGATTCCTGCCACCGGCCACAGCAGCGCACCAACGTCTCCATTCGCCATAAGGTCGTTCGATCGATGACCGGCTCACACACCCTACGCAAGCCGCGCCCTCCCATCCGATTTTCCTGCTACTGCTCCTGCTCGTGCTCGAAAGACCCAATCGCATATCGACGCGTGGTTCTGGTGTGTTCGCGGTCCGGTCGATTCCTGCCACCGGCCACAGCGGCGCACCAACGTCTCCAATCGCCATAAGGTCGTTCGATCAACGACCGGCTCACACACCCTACGGGTTGAGTGCTCGTGCTCGTGCTCGTGCTCGAAAGACTCAATCGCATATCGACGCGTGGTTCTGGTCTGCTCGCGGTCCGGTCGAGCCTTCAGGGGGTTGGGCCCGCATGGCCGGGACGGCCATGCCACAAGAAGACATCCGACGATTGCGATGCGATTCGCTTCGTCGATCACCTATCCCCGCTCAGCCAGCTCGCTTCTGCATCTGCTCGCGACGCAGTCGTTTCTTCTCCGCTTTGCTCAGCGGTCTTCCCGAGTCCTGCAGATCGTCTTCATCTTCGTCATCCTCATACGATTCCGCGCGCTGTGCCGCTTTTTCGGACGACTTGGAACCGACTTCCTGGAACTGCGGTGCTCCCTCGCGCTCCTCTGCTGGCGGCTTTAGCTTCAGGGAGTCCATGAAACCAAAAAGTCCCTTTTTCGTCGCCGCGCCTTCGCCGGGCTTCGGCGAGGACTTGGCAACCGCTTCTCCCTTACCGGCTCCAACCTCTTCTGCCTCAGAGGACTTTCGACCAGGAAGCCATCGCTTCCATCCCGCCCCTTCCGTACCCGAATCGACCTCGGGCTTTTCTGCTTTTCCACTCTTCTGGCTGGATGCCGAAGAAGCCTCCGAAGTTCCCTCCGAATTGCGCTTGAGCTTAGCCATCAGACGGCCAAGCAGTTGGGTTCGACCTTCACCGTCTGCCGTCGCGTTGCTGGCCGCCACTTGGCCATCTTTCCGTTTCCACCACGAAAACCCTGGCTTATCCCCCGCTGCAGCTTCCGTATCGCTCTTTTCCAAGGCCTCATCGGCCGCTTTGCGTTTCCACGGAATCCAACGGCTCGATCGACCTGCCTTTGGATCGTCCGATGGCTGGTCACCCGATGCCGCAGAGGATTTCCCGTTGGCCGTCGCTTTATCGGCTGCCTTTCCAGAAGGCTGGCTGGAAGCGATGGGGTCGGCCGCCTTCCGTTTCCAGGGGATCCAGCTTCGTCCAGTCGACGGATCGGACTCCACAGGGTCCGCTGCAGATTTCGTTTTTTCGGTTGGCGAGTTCTTGTTGGTGTCCGATGAAGTGGTCTTGTTGTTGGCACCGAGTCCTGCCGCCGGTGCGGGAGCCGCTGGGTTTCTGGCGACTGCATTCGCGGTGGAAGCAGCAGCTGGCGATCCACTGGAGGAGGTTGACGGCGCTTTGCTCTTGATGGAATCGCTGGCTGACTGAGACACACCTCGTGCCGTCGTTGAAGGCAATGCCGCGTTGCCGGCTCGCCCCTCCTCCTGTTCTTCTTCCTCCAGAACAGGCTCCTCGGCTTTTGGAGGCGGTTCCCCGACTCGCATCACCCACTGCACCCAGCCAGGCACCTGGATCGGTTCCTTCTCTTCCTCTGCCTGCCCTTCCTCGTTCGACGGATCCAAGCCTGACTTTTTCAGACCGATCGATTTGCGATACCGACCAGGAGTCCAAGGGAGCGAAATGGCTTTGGCGTTCGGTCCGACTAAGCCTCGACGCTCCAGCAGGTCTCTTTGCGCCGCCACATAGACCATCTGCAAGTGCTGCGCGACGGCGATGAAGACCGCCAGCACTCCTGCCAACCAGCAACTCCCCACCCACCAGTCGAGCGTCGCGGGGCTCGATCCCATCTTGAACAGCCCAGTTCCGTACAGCCCCGCGCCGATCCAGGCGGCAAGGCCGATCAGCCAATGGGTCAAACTCCCCTTGGCGTTGCGAAATTCATCGCACATCCGAATTCCGAGAAGCGCCGCCAGCATCGAGGTTGCGACGGCGGCGACACCCCAACCGGGATACCCCAGCTGCGCCTGCGTCCACCTATCGATCGTCGCGCCTACCAGTTTCAGCAGGGAAGTCGATGCATCGATCGTCATCCATCCTGCGGCAAATACCATCACCCACCAAATGCGGTACTTGGCGTGATAGTCATTCATCTGACAAGATCGCAACCGGTACGTCATCCAGCACATCAAGGTCGTCAGCACCAGCGCGACCAAAACGAAGCACTGAGCGATTCCGTGGGGCGATCGAAGATGAAATAGATAGAAAAGCGGTATGGGGCTTGCAGATGCCCCAGGCCGTACATAGATCCACCAATGCAGGCTCACCATCATCAGCCAAAGAGCCCACAGCCCACCCACGGCAGCTCCACTGGATAGACTTCGCACGGGCAGCGCATCCAAGACCCGCATGCGGCAATACCGATGCACCGACTCGCTAAACCCCTCATCAGGAGTTGCCAGCAGACGCGACTCCAAGCTGGCTCCCGGCGTGCTGCGGCGAGTCCGCTTGGGAGGCGATACCGACGACATTTCCGCCGTTGCCTCCAGCAACTGCAGTCGTCGCCGATCGACACGCGTATTCCTGCTCAAGGCCATCGCTGTCCCTCGCCAAAACCGATCCCTGCGGCGACAACCGCCGTCATCCGACGCAATCGATAGGGAATTCGACTTTCGACGTCAACGTCGGACCCGTCGCTAGATGGCTGGCAAAAAGCCAGCATGGCAAGCAATCGGCGCCATCAGCAAGAGAGGGCTCCCAGGAGCCATCGCAGAAATGCCAGCGTTCCAGAGCTGGTATTGAGAAGCGTCATCCTGCTCGATGGACCGGCGATTGGCTCCAAACCAGCAAACCCGATGGACCATTCTCGGCTTGGTCCACCAAGTCCTTCCCTAGGAATTTTTTTCCAGGGGAAGGGTATCGGGAGTCGATGATGCGTCACCAAGGGTGATCGCGGGCAACCGTTACTTCATCCCGGCGGCTTCGATGACCATCTGGGTAAAGCCGGAGGTGAGGTTATCGCTGTCGGACCATGCCCAAAGGTTGCGGACGATGTCGGTGACCAGGATTCCCGCCAAGCCCATCAGCAGGAGGATCGATAGCAAAGCACCTACCTGCAGCATGGAGAAGGGGATTTCCGGGGTTGCACGGACCACGGCAGGTCCTGCGGCCGTCGCTTCCTCCATCCCCAACCCGCCTCCGGCCAACGCTCCCGCTCCCAGTCCGCCACCTCCCAGGTCTGCGGCCAGATCATCCAAGGTACCCGAGGTAGGCAGCGCGACCGCGCCGTCGCCGAAATCGGCGGAATCTTCCAGTTCGATCACCTGCGAACCGCTGTCGTCATCGGCGTCCGCGGCATTGGAGGGAGAGAGCTGGAATTCCTGATCCTGCTGGAAATCGACCAGCGATCCGCTTCCCGAAGCGCTCGGTTTTTTAACCCCCGAGCCTTCGCCACCCAGATCCAGGCCAGAAATTCCGGACCCGGCTAGGTCAAGTGGTTCATCATCCAGCGACAGACCGCTGTCGCTGGGGCTGACGAGGTTGATGTTGCTGTCGGCGGCAAGTTGGACATCGCTACCGGTTCCCAACACCAACTCGTCTTCATCTTCCTGAAGAGGCATTTCCTTCGGGGATTTCGACTTGCTGGTGGTTCCACCCAGCACATCCGATTTCTCGACTGGTCCAATGCTTAGCCCACCGTCTTTGGAATCGCCAAGGGAGATTTCGCTTCCGCTGTCGGAGGCCAGTCGCAGTTCGTCGCCGAGTTCCAGATCTCCTGACCCGAGGGAGTCTAGCGAGTCATCCCCTTCTTCGATCAGCGGCAGGTCGCTACCGCTGCGACGGCCGCTCTTTCCGGCACCGCTGCGTGAACCTGAGATGCCGGACCCGGTTCCCAGGTCGAAGTCGTTGCTGGAGATGACCAGCGAAGACCCGCTGGGATCGGTCCCTTCGTCCAGCAGACCTCCCGACTGTTCTTCGAGGGCCCTCTCGACTTCTTCGGGCTTGAATTTCCAGCTGGTTCCATCGCGGTAGCCGAAGATTTCGCCACGCGACAGCATCTCGACCACCTCATCGACGGTCACTTGCAGTTTCTTGGCCGCTTCTTCCAATGAGATGTAATTGGCCATCGAGAGCACCAACTTTCTGGGTCAACAAAACAAGAAAATTGCGGCGAGTTTCCTGGTCGAAGAGACCACGCAGAATTTTAGTCCACGATAGTCCGTGGGGACAACAAATTCCACCGTTTTCTCTACTTCGACCGCCAGCGGCTTGCTTCGTGAAGGGCATGCCCTGGGTTTCCAGGCCGTTTTCGGTTCGATCCGAGGGATCTCCCCCCCAACCGGTACGGCCGTCTCAATCCACCAGGTCAATCCCCGCGTTTCCGTTGGGCGGACCAGCGGAAGGGCTCCGTTTAGCCGCCGATGCGCTGCCCGATTTCTCCCACCAGATCGGCTGCCTTGACCCGCACCTGCTCGAGGGTGTCACGGTCGCGAACGGTCACCGTTTGGTCGACCAGCGACTGGCTGTCGATGGTGATGCAGTAGGGTGTTCCTGCTTCATCCTGTCGACGGTAGCGTCGTCCGACCGCCCCCTTTTCGTCATAGAAAACATTCCAATGCTTCTTCAGCGAGGCATAGACTTCATGAGCCATTTCGGGCATGCCGTCGCGCTTGACCAGCGGGAAGATGGCTGCCTTGATGGGCGCCACGCGGGGATGGAACCGGAGGACGACGCGCGACTGCATCGCTCCTGATTCATCGGGGGCTTGGTCTTCATCGTAGGCTTCGCAAAGGAAGGCCAGCGTCGCGCGGTCCGCGCCCGCCGATGGCTCAATCACATGCGGGGTGTAGCGAGATCCGGTCGCTTCATCACGATAGGTCAGATCTTTTCCGCTGCCGCGATGGCGAGGCTGGCCGTTGGCATCTCGCTCCAATTCCAGCGGTCTCTTCTTTGGATCCAGTTTCCCCTCCATGTGGCTCCTCAGGTCAAAATCACCGCGGTGAGCGATCCCTTCCAGTTCCCCGTACTCTCCTTCGGGGAGGAATGGGAAGGCGTATTCGATATCCGCCGTCCCGCAGGAGTAGTGGCTCAGTTCATCCTCGCTATGCTCGCGCAACCGCAATCGCTCGCCCGCCAGTCCCAAGCTGGTGTACCAGGCCATGCGGCGATTGCGCCAATACTGATACCACTGTCGCGACTGATCTGGATGGCAGAAAAACTCGATCTCCATCTGCTCGAACTCGCGACTGCGGAAGGTGAAATTCCGTGGCGTGATCTCATTGCGAAAGCTCTTGCCAACCTGCGCGACTCCGAAAGGGATCTGAACGCGGGTGCTGTCGAGCACATTCTTGAAGTTGACGAAGATACCCTGCGCGGTTTCGGGGCGAAGGAAGGCAGCCCCTTCTTCACCGCTGAGCGCACCGACGAAGGTCTTGAACATCAGATTGAATTCGCGTGGTTCGGTCAGTGTACCCGCCTCGGTGGCGTCGGGTCCCAACGCAGTCGCCTGCTCCGCAGGGCTCAGTTGGTCCAGAGTCGTCCAGGGAGACTCCCACTTCAGCGACTCCGCATCCTTGGCGCGGAGGTTGAAGAACTTGAGGGTTCTTCGGAGCAGATCCTCTTCTTGCAAATCGGGCTCCACCATGGTGGTCACAAAAATCCGCTGCCCTTTGGCTTCCACCCATCGTCCCCGCACCTGATCGACACGGTAGCGGCGTTTGGTCTGCCGGCAATCGACCATGTAGTCGTGGAAGAGATCGTAGTGGCCCGAGCATTTCCAGACCTGGGGGTGCATGAGGATGGTGCAATCAAGCCCCACCATTTCGTAGGTGCTGGGCGCGCCTTCGGGCTGCCGCAGTTCGTTGTGGCCGCGGACCATATCCTGCCACCACGCCTCCTTCACATTCCGCTTCAGTTCGACCCCCAGCGGGCCGTAATCCCAGAAGCCATTCATCCCTCCGTAGATCTCGCTGGACTGGAACAGAAAGCCGCGTCGACGGCAAAGCGATACCAGTTTCTCCATCTGCATCATTTTAGAAGTTCCTTCTCTTCAATCAGCTATAGGCTTTCGACTTGGAACTGAGTGGGATTCACCAAGCATTCGGGAATCGAAGCGATCGGTGGGTTGTTTCCGTAGGTTGAGGATCAACGGGAGGGCAGGGGGCCTCGAGCGGTCGCGTGGACGATGCGGTCGTGCCCCGCCAGGTCTTTGGTACAGCCGATCGCATCCCATCCCCCATGCGACTGGAGGAGAGCCAGGACGCTGCCGGCGATGCTGGGGGAAAGTTCGATCAGCAGCCTGCCACCGGGCACCAGGCGACCATGGGCCTGGGCGATCAGCGGCCGGATCACTGCCAGGCCATCCTCCCCCGCCTCCAGCGCCTCTCTCGGTTCATGGTCCTTCACCTGCCGGTCCAATTGGCTGTATTCGCTGGTGGTGACGTAGGGTGGATTGCTGACGATCAGGTCGAATAGCCCCTCCGGAAAGGGCGGCTCCATCAGATCCGACTCGACGAGCGAAATACGATCTTCCAACTGGTGGCGCCGGAGGTTGCGACGCGCTACTTCGAGGGCCTTAGGGCTGCGATCGCAGGCGACGATCCTGGCATCGGTTAGGTGCTTGGCGATCGCCACCGCCACGCATCCACTGCCGGTACAGAGGTCGGCGATACGGACTGGCTGACCTGTCGCAGACGGTTTGTCTCGACGCCGTACCCAATCGATCGCAGCCATCACCAGATGCTCGGTCTCAGACCGCGGGACGAGGACATCCCGGTTGACTTCGAAATCGAGGGAATAGAATTCTTTGTGTCCCACAAGGTACGCCACCGGCTCCCCTTTGGAACGACGCTTGACCAGATCGCGGAATTGATCTCGCAACTTCTGGTCGGCCAGTTCAGCATAGGCCGTATAGAGTGCGACTCGCGAGCAGCCTCTGGCGTGAGCCAGCAGAACCTCGGCCTCCAGTCGGGGAGCCTCGGAGCCATGGCTGCGAAGGAAATCGGTTGTCCAGCTCAACAACCGACCGATGGTCCACTCGTCGCTCTCGGCCACCTACTCCTCCATGTCTCCTCGCAACATGTCGCGCTCATGCTCCAGCATGGCGTCGGTCACCGGCTGCATGTTGCCTGCGATGATATCCCCTAGTTTATAGAGGGTCAGATTGATGCGGTGGTCGGTCAGTCGATTTTGAGGGAAGTTGTAGGTCCGGATCCGTTCGTTGCGGTCTCCCGAACCAATCAGGCTCTTCCTCTGATCGGATCGCTTCTTCAGCTCCTCTTCCCGCTTCTGATCGTAGATGCGGCTTTTGAGCACTCGCAGGGCCTTGGCAAGATTCTTGTGCTGGCTTTTTTCGTCCTGGCACTGGACCACAAGCCCCGTCTCAAAGTGGGTCAGCCGAATCGCCGACTCGGTCTTGTTCACATGCTGACCGCCTGGGCCGCTGGCATTGAATTTGTCGATGCGATAATCCTCTGGCTTGAGGTCGACTTCGACATCTTCCGGTTCGGCCATCACCGCCACGGTTGCCGCCGAGGTGTGGATGCGCCCCTGCGTCTCCGTCTCTGGAACCCGCTGCACGCGATGGCCGCCACTTTCAAACTGCAGGTCCCGAAAGACATGCTCGCCCTCGAACCCCAGGATGATTTCCTTGAAGCCACCCCGCTCGGAGGCACTGGCATCCATGATCTCGACCTTCCATCCCCGAAGGTCGGCAAATCGCTTGTACATTTCGTAGAGGTCGCGAGCGAACAGGGCGGCTTCTTCTCCCCCGGTGCCGGCGCGGATTTCCATGACGCATCGGTCGCGATTGGCATCTTCGCCACCGATGGTGGCATTGAGCAATTCGGTCCAGAGAGCCTCCCTCTGGGTCCGCACTAGCTCCAGCTCCTCACCCGCCATCGCCCGTTCGTCGGCATCATCGCTCTCAGCCATCTCAGTCAGCCCGCGGATGTCGTCGCAAAGCTGCTTGTACTGGCGGTACTTGGTCGCTGTCTTGAGCAGCGATCCATGTTCGCGAGCGACCGCCGCCATCTTGCTGGAATCGGCGAGCACCTGGGGGTCGCCCATCATCCGCTCCAGCTCCTCGTACCGCTGAAGCGTTTGTTCCAACTGTTGCCGAATGTTCATCGCCGCCTCGCTCGATCACCCCCCGAGGGGACGCCGCACCGCCAAAAAAAAATGCCGCCAGCCTGCAATCGGCCGCGGCATGCTCTGGTTGAGCCGTTTGTCGCGAACTGTTTCTCTTCGTCGCTCATCCGCTCCAGGCCCTGCGCAGCCGCCGGACCCGAGTCGCTACTTCTTCTTGGCGCTCTTCTTGCCTGGCTGAAGGCTGGAATAGGTCCCAGCTGCGAACTTGTTCTGGAACTTCTCGATCCGGCCTGCCGTGTCGACATACTTCAGCTTGCCGGTATAAAAAGGATGGCAAGCGTTGCAAATGTCAACCTTCAGTTCCTTGCGGACGCTGCGCGTGGTGAACGAATTACCACAACCACAGGTGACCACCGTTTCCTGATACTTCGGATGGATGCCGTCTTTCATGACACAACCCCTCAAAATCCACCCGAAGGCGGTTCTCAACAATTCATGCTTTCCGTCGGTTTGCACAACCCCATACCCAGGGAACTCAGAACTATAAACGATCCCCTCAGGACCAACAAGGTCTAAAAAACCCCCTGAAACGGGGCCGCCAGTTCCATCCTGGACTCGACCGTAGCTTCGGCATTTTCCCTACCACTCCATCAGGAATCTCATGGACAGCCAACCGATCTCCCCTCAGCAACTGCTGCATCAGCTCCAGTGGCGATACGCCACAAAGCAATTTGATCCCCAGCGAAAAATCTCGGACGAACTCTGGAGGACGCTCGAGGCATCGCTGGTGCTGACCCCTTCCAGCTATGGCATGCAGCCGTGGCGATTCTGGGTGATCACCGACCCGAAGATCAAGGAGAAACTACCGGCGATCTCCTGGAATCAGACGCAACCCCGCGACTGCTCCCACATGCTGGTCCTGGCGATTCAGACCAATCTGGGTGCCGACGACATCGATCGATGGATCGATCGGATCATCGAGGTGCGTCAGCTGGAACGCTCCCAGATGGAAGGCTTTCGACGGATGCTGTTGGGATCGTTGGCATCCCCCGGTTTTGATCCTGATGCCTGGGCGATTCGACAGGTCTACATCGCCCTAGGGCAGTTCATGGCCTCAGCCGCTCTGCTGGGAATCGACACCTGCCCCATGGAAGGGATCGATTCCCGAGAGTACGACCAGTTGCTGGGAATCCCAGCCGAAGGATTTCAAACGGTGGTCGCCTGCGCGGCGGGTTACCGCGATGGGTCTGACCGCTACGCGGCGATGAAAAAGGTCCGCTACCCGGCGGAGCAGATCATCCGACGAGTCGACTGATCGGCTAGGTGCAGGGGTGCTTGGGGTCACGCCGGTGCCATGCCTTCGAAGCGGCGCCAGGCTGACAGCTGCCCCAGATGCATCATGACATGCCCATCCAGGTAAAAGCCGACCATGGCACCGATCGTAGGACAGACTTTTTTCAGCGGGCCTTCGATCGGATTCTCGGAAAGGAAGAGGGCATCGTCGACGTGGCGTATCGCCTCCAGCACGTGCCCGTAGCCACGCTGATAGACCTCCACCAATCGGTCCTTGCCCGGATATAGCGTCCCATCGGGATCATCCTGGCACGATGCATCTTTGGAAAATAGAGGAAGGAACTCCTCGGGCACCACCACCGGCGTCGGATCCAGACTCAGAACCTGCAGCACCTTGGCAGGATAGAGCGCCAGATGGCCCAGAATAAACGCCGGGTGGTTGGACTGAACCAGACTTCCCGAAGATTCGGCCAGCCTCCCGAATCGCTCGGCAGGAATATCGCCTGTCAGCCTCGCCTGATATCTCGCCGCCACCCCAGCCGCATCGGCCAACATCGCTCCAATCGCACCCATCGCCAAAGCTCCTTCTGCCGTCCGCACAAAAACACTCGCCTCTCCCGAATCGATGAACCACTTCCTTCCATTCTAACCTCCCCGCCTCAAAGTGGACCTCTCCTTCCGGTGCTCGTGCTCGTGCTCATGCTCGCAAGACTTAATTGCATATCGACGCTTGGTTCTGGTGTGTTCGCGGTCCGGTCGATTCCTGCCACTGGCCACAGCGGCGCACCAACGTCTCCAATCGCCATAAGGTCGTTCGATCGACGACCGGCTCACACACCCTACGCAAGCCGCGCCCTCCCATCCGAATTTTTTGCTCGTGCTCCTGCTCGTGCTCGTGCTCGTGCTCGCAAGACTTAATTGCATATCGACGCTTGGTTCTGGTGTGTTCGCGGTCCGGTCGATCCTTGCCACCGGCCACAGCGGCGCACCAACGTCTCCAATCGCCATGAGGTCATTCGATCGACGAC
>JBILTR010000031.1:0-54383 GCA_044371425.1 Pirellulaceae bacterium
ATGATCTTGAATCCACTGGGCCCACTGATCTGGCTGGAAGCGACATCGAGGCATGGCTGGTTCTCCGCTGACTAGAAAGCCAGCAGTATCCCATCCCCGTCAACCTGTATTTCGCCGTACGCTTACGGCTGGCTTGATGGGGAGGAATGGTTTACCAGGCTAAAGGTAGAAAGCCATGCTTCGCATCATCGCGCCATTGGCGAGTTTACCTGTCATGCCTCCATCGACCAATGTCGGTAACGAGTGGAGCATATACGGATTCACGGACCTCGACTCAGTAGACAGATTGAAGTAGAAAAAGCCGAGACGCTTGGCACCGAGAGACTCTACGACAGTACCGTCTTAAGAAAGACGCTTTGACTACCTCGTTCAGACGAAGCAATTGCGAGCCTGCTTCTGGACCGGTTGGAACATCTTGCCTACCGAGGCTGCCATCTCACGCATTCGATCGGGCGATCCGGCACCTCGGCTCTTTCCAAAGTACTTTTCGAAATTCCATACCAAGTCAATCCACATTCCAGCATTAATGCGTGTGCGCACGCCCAAGTACACCCTGGCGGGACGATCCCGCGGTGACACTCTGGACGACTTGCTGCCTGACCGGTGACTGAAGGACAACCCGAGTCACCGGTGGTCGATTGGTTCGCTACGTCAGAAGGAGCGGGCAACCTGAGCCTCTTGCTCATCGTCTCGATCGCCCATCGCCCCATTCCGCCTCCCTGCGGCAGTCATCCCGCCAGGGGTGTACTTGGGCGTCTTTCAATTACCCACAAGTTCCTTTACCACGAGCTGCTCGCGGCGATTTGGCCTGTAAACCTTGGCGGAGGCATTCGAGATCGCCGGCGCCCGACAAGACAACACGCCCGGTCCGCTTCTCGACGAACATTTCATCGCCATCGAGGCGGTCGAGGCGATTAGCAAGAGCGGTTTGGGGGCGGATTCTGTTATTTTCTTGGGAAAACGGACGATCCTGCACGTCTCTAGTAAAGAAAACTTGACTAACGGACTTCGCTAGGCAAGGATGCTTTACTAGCGGTCGCAGATGAGAAAGAGAGCTGAACCAAGCATGGCTCGGAAAACAGGCGTTTATCAATCGTTCACGGTTGGCGGCGAGAAGGTTCGTGCGTTCACACCACATCCGCTTCCACCGAAGAACCCCGATCTCAAAGTCGACGGGTACTTGGCGGAAAGGCATAGCCAGGCACTGGCGGCCATAAGTCGACTGCAAATTGCCAGTGCCATGGTTCCCAGTCCGGCTTGGTTCTTGTACGGTTTCGTGCGCAAGGAGGCAGTTGTTTCGTCCCAAATCGAAGGGACCCAATCCACGCTGGAAGATGTCATCGCGTTCGAATTGAATGGCAAGACGGGAGATATTGCCGACGTCGAGGAGGTCTGTAATTACGTCGACGCGCTCAAGTACGCGAGAGCAGAACTGGCTCGTCCCGACGGACTCCCGCTTAGCACTCGCCTGTTGTGCGAGGTTCACAAGCGACTGATGAAGGGAGTGCGAGGACAAGAAAAGCAGCCAGGACGGATTCGGACGTCGCAGAACTGGATCGGCGGCACGCGCCCGGGCGATGCGAAATTTGTCCCACCTCCTCCGGATGCGGTGCCGGTATCCCTGGCAGCGCTCGACAAGTGGATTCATTCGGACGATCTGCTTCCACCATTGGTGAAAGCCGGGTTGGCCCACGTGCAGTTTGAGACGATCCACCCGTTTCTCGATGGCAATGGACGGTTGGGGCGACTGCTAGTGACGTTACTTACCGAGCACTGGGCCTTGTTGGACGGTCCGTTTCTTTACGTGAGTCTTGGATTCAAACGACACCGGCGAGAATACTACCGATGCCTGGACGAGGTACGCACAAGCGGCGACTGGGAGGGATGGACGGAGTTCTTTCTCAAATGTGTCGAGGAGTCGGCGGATGACGGTGCAAATGGGGCCCAGCGGCTGTTTCGTCTAGTCAATGACGATCGCAAGACGCTTACCAACCTCGACTCCGTTAACATTTCGGCAATTCGTCTGTTCGAGCAACTGCCCGAGCAACCGATGATCACGGCAGCCAAGGCTTTGGAACTGACTGCGAGTACCAAGCCGACCACCAACAAAGCGATTGAATCGTTGGTAGAGGCCAACATTCTCGAAGAGATTACCGGGAAGCAACGAGATCGGATTTACGCCTATCGCAAATACCTGAACGTTCTGGCTGAGGACACAAAGAGTCCTCTTGAGTGAACAAATTCAAGTCGGAGTCGAGAGCATGAATGCAAAATTGCTCCATGAGCATGACCGACTTCACCCCGCGAACTACCGGTGGCCACAGTACCTAGTCACCCTCCGTTGGGAAGGATCGCGAAGAAGGAACGACGAAAAAGGTACCTGACACCTTTTCTCTCTTGAAGCAGCATTCTCCGTTGCTGGTTTGCGTGAAATCGCATTCGACTCCCACACGGCCTACAACAAAGTGCGCGAAACGTACCAGGGTGAAACCAAAACCCTGGACAAGCAAACCGAAGGCGGCTGGATCGGCTGGACCTTGTATCGAAGCAGACGTCAGTAGCATGGCGACTCTTCGGCAGACCACATGACAATGATCGTTGGTATCCCGTCTTATTGCTTCAACCTATCGCCTGGTAAATGCCTTTTGTACCGCCAAAAAAGCTGGTTTCGGTTGGCCGTCTTCGTCGAAAAGATTTGGACGCTCCGGAATGACGTTACCCCAGGTGTCGCGATCCATGATTCCCCAGAACTTAATCCCTTTTAGGCGTGGCGTTGCAGTGGCGATTTCGATAACCCTGCCGTAAATCTCGGCTTGGCGTACCAATTCAGCAGAGAGGTCTTTCTTGGGATCAATTCGTACATCCAATTCAGTGATCCAGAGATCGAATCCGGCTTCCGAAAATCGTCGAAGATTGTCTGTAAGACTTTGATAATAGTCGTCATCAGTCTTAAGGCCATGGTTCTTCGATCGGTTGAGATCCGTACTCAAATGCATTTGGAAACCAACGCCATCCACGGGAACCCTCTCGGAACGAAGCTGCATAGCAAGCTTTAAGAATCGATCCGATTTGGGACAAATGATTTCGTTATTAAATTCCAGTAGAACAAGCTTTGCAGTGGGGTCAGCTTGCCTAGCGAGATGAAAAGTACGTCGATACCACTCCACTCCACTCTCGGGCCCCTCGCCTGGCTTCTGATAGGCCTTCCAATATGAGTGACCGGTCTGGTATCCATTAAAGATGTAGGCGGGTAGAAGCTGTTCATTACACACGTCCCAAAAGCTGACCTGTCCGGCGAATGTGGACGCAGTCTTTGTCACATGATCCTCGTAAACGGATCGAATCAGGCTTTTTTGCTCATCCGTCCCCGCCGGCATCTTTTTGAGCCAAGCGACCCGGCACGCATAGCCGAGCCCATGGCCGTGAACCTTCAATCCGGACTCTCGGCACCATGCAACGAATTTCTGTGTTCCATTGAAGTCATAACTCTGTGGTCCGGTCCAACTGTGACCGGGATACATTTCCCAACCAGCCGAAGCAATCGTGAAGTGTTCACGAGCGATTCTCTTCTCCATCTCGATCGTTGGACTACTGTCCCAATTATTCGGCGATTTCCCCGCCATCAGGCCCGGGAAGTTTACACCGATGTCTATTCCCAATCTTTCGGCTGACGCACGAAGTGGACTTTGCTCTTCATTTCTTGCATCGCCCTCAACTTCCTGTAAAGCACAGAGACCTGATGATGATTGCGAGGTTTGAGCGACTGATTCACCATTGAAATCAGCAACAATTGCGAGCAGGAACACCATCACAGTGAATTCAAAGTTTGCAATCATTATATTCCAATCAAAAACTCGTCCGCTTTACAAACTATTTACTATAAGAGCCTACAGCTACTGTTCAAGTAGTGAATAAGCGAATAGCCAATCAATGTTTTGAATACCGATTTGCTACTCGTACTGCGCATCTGAACTATCTATCCAAGGCTGGAATCAACTCTACGACATTCAATAGCTTACGATACGCATGGATTTAGCTTGATTGCATTATTGGACCGATGGTGCGCTTCAATCGGGCTTCAGCGGTGCAACGCAGTACTGAAGAAAGTATTCTTCGACTTGCTCTTTCATTTCATTGGGAATATGGAACGTCCCGCGTCGCGAAAACAACCATCCTCCATTTTTGATGATGAGCAACGTCGATTTGGATTCTCCCGTCCATCCCCACGACTCGACCTTATGCGCGAAAAAGGTACCTGACACCTTTTCTCTCTCTTCCCACCGAATCGGCTCCATCACCTTGCCATCGACTGGGCAGACGAGGTCCGATTCGGGCAGAGTGTATTCGATGATTTCTTGAGGCAGACCGTCGGGGATCAGTCGGCGACCATGTTTCTTGGGTGTGCGCTTCGTGGTCTGCTTTTCCTGCTCCCTGACTTCCTGAACCAATTGTTCTAGGTCCCCGATCTTGAAGAGCAACATTTGGTCGGGATTGACCCATTCGCGTTTCTTCCCGCGAAGCGAGCGCAGAAGTTCCAGCATCCGCCGCTCCTGCTGCTCCATCTTCTTCCGCTGATCTTCGGCCGTAGCGCTGAGGGCTTTGACCTGCTGGAGATAGCCTTCGGATTTGCTGCGCACCAGCGAACGACGAAAAAGGTACCTGACACCTTTTCTCTTCCGGCGAACGCGGTCGACTTGATTTCGATGGCTCCGCATCTGAGTCGCTCATTCACCGACTATCTGAAGTTCTAAATGGAGATGAGGAGGAGCTATTGCTTCTAGCGGGCCGCATACCTCATTCGATAGTTGATCGCATTCGCGAAGAGCCAGAGCTATTTAGAGTCCTGGCTAGATGTGACGGCGAGAAGCTGATCATGCTAAAAAAAATCGTGATGATGTCGAACGATGAAAAAGGTACCTGACACCTTTTCTCGCTCCGGATTTGCTGCGCTCAAGCGAACGACGAAAAAGGTACCTGACACCTTTTCTCCTCCGAAAAAGGTACCTGACACCTTTTCTCCTCACTCGCCTCAGTCCAAGGTCAACCTGCGCGCCGATAAAATCACGGCAGTGCCATTCGTACCTGACACCTTTTCTCGCTCATTCATTGATCCAATACGTATCTGCAAACTTGATTCATTACGGCCGAACGGCAGTTGCCGGTCGGATTAGCTGGCTTACGCGCTCGTAGATTGGGATGTTTACTCCTGGCGCAACCTCCAAGGTAACTGCCAAACCATATGGAATTGCACCGAAGTCCTGTCCCACGTCTTTCTTGCAATTGACTTTGATCTCGACAAACGCATCTTCGTCTATGACTGATGCTTTGTTTCCACCGAACACTTCATGCTGAACAGTGCCAGACGTTACGGAATTGCCGTGGGCATCCTGGCGTTTACTGGCAAAAGAATTCCCTGTGACATTGAACCACAAGTACGCGCAGCGATAACGTTGTGTTGTGGGAGCGACTGGCGTAAACCAGGCCAATGTCACTCGCAGCGTTCGGTAGACCGTTGACGGTCCGAGTTCAACTGGCAATGGAAATCGATAGAGATGTGCGTTGCCATCAGCGAGCTCTCCAAAACCCAGTGCTGTTGCGCGTTGCGGTGTACACTCCAAGACACGATCGATTTCGCCATCGCCGTAGCCAATCCAGCGAGACACAGTGCGTTTGATCCCGTTCGCATTGGCCGAAGTTCTTATATGGTCACGAATTTGGGGTCCGATTCCTTCCCAATCGGAACAATGAACTGCTAGCGCTTTGAGCATCGCTGAGCCGTACTTATCGAGTTCTGTATCAGGGCTGTTATCCGCGACAATCTGAAGTAGGTTTTCATAACACAAACCCAGGTCGTGACTGAGCAGTGCAGCCGCGTTGCTTGTTCCGTCTGTAAAAACGGACCGAGTGAGATCACCGGAATTCGGGCTCGGTGCTGCGACTTGTATTCCAGGTGCACGATAGTCGCTGTTGTAAATGTAGTGAGAACCCTGGTAATGTTTCGTGTAGCGGGCACGGCCCCCAGGTCTCACGACGTCCGGCTTGATAGCGCGGCGATAACCACTACCGAAGGCGCTGACGGGACTTCCCAGCTTGGATTGATAAAGTTCTTCCAGTCCTGGAGCTGGTGTTAGGGTCGAGTCATCGAAATGTGTGGCACCAACCGTGATGGCATTCACACTTTCAGCCGGCGACAAAAGGCGACGATTGCGGACGTCTCCAAACAGAACGTTTAGCGCAGTACGCTCTTTATCTGCTGAAGAAAGGGCACGGAAATCGGCTAGCGACATTCCCGGATGAAAATCGCGTGCGTGGTTGCCCGCACTGATGACGAACAGCACCTGGTATTTCTGGCTCAACCAATCAAGCAACTTCGCGAGAGGACTGAGGAAGTGATCGAAAGGCCGATAGGGATCGCCAATCGATAGGTTGATTACTTTTACCGATGGGGCAACAGCTGCCTGGCCACCTTCTGATTCGAAAATTCGACGGACTGCTCGGTGAATCAAATCGACAAGCAAGACTCGCTGCGGTACCGCTTCTACCCAACGTCCGTTATGGTCTTGCCACGGTTGCAAGATCGGTCGTTGATATATTGGCGTTCGCAAATAGTTCGCGGCGACGCTCAAGTCTCCTCGAACAACCAACGAACACATTGCTGTTCCATGACTGCGAGCTGCTGTAGGGTAACTGCTCTCGAAGTCATCTGGGTCGTCAAACAGAATTCGATTAGCTAAGACTTGATGATTCAGGAGCGGACAACCATCCAGAACGGCAACGATTGGAGTTCCTTCGGGAAGTGGTGGTGTCTGCGTAGCCAGAATCGTCGATAGCTCATCTGTTTGTGGCTGCCGCTTTGACGCTATCTGCCCTGTTGGTCGAAAGAGCATGATAGCATCGTTCTTGACCAACTCGACGTTTGGATCGTTAATCAAATGATCAACGGAACCGCGAGGTAACTCGGCTAGGATACCATGGTAGCATATTTCAGGAACCATTGAGGAGGTGATTACTTTACCGTCCAGCCGCTCCACTTCAGCAGCAACAGCCTTTTCTGCTAGGCCACGTTGTTGCTCAGTTCGACGAAACCACAACTCAATTTCTACGTCAACAAGCTGTGTTGAATAATGCTCTAAGTCTTCAAGCCAACCTGTCATTAATTCTGCTTCAAGCAGCCGATCCTTCACACCCCAGCGTCGAATGTCTCTTAGCAGAAGAAAAACACTTTTGATCTTGGCGAGACCGTAGTCTGCACCCTTGAACTTCATTCTGGGGTTGCGTTGGAAACGCTCCCAAAGGCTCAGCATTTCTTGGAGCGCGCGTTGATTAGACATCATCAAATAAACGCGACCACCAAGTTGCTTCGTCGGATTGTTCGGATCAAAAAAATCTTCGTCGGGAGCAATTTGGTCTACGTCGTATTCCCCAAGCCAATCAAGTTCTGGGATTCTGCTGACGGCCTTGTAGAACTGGTCGACTCGTCCGACGGTTTCGAGGACGAGAACTTGCTCAGGGTCAATGCCGTCCGGTGACGATTGCAATTCAAGACGTCGATCCTCGAACGTCGTTTTCAGGGCAGATAACTTGGGTGCAAGTCTTTCCGCTTGGCGTGATGCGCTCGGCGTGTGCGGAGGCGTAATGGGGGCGCTTCGCAAGTCATTTTTTGATGCTTTGCTAGGCTTCGGAAAGAACAACAGTGGTAGACGAGCCATTACTCATGGCCTCCGTCTTGATTGAACGTTGTTGCGGAGCGGCTCTTCCAGTTCTTGAGCGTTGCGTCGACTATTTTTTTCATGTCGACTTCGGGTAGCGCGAGCACATACCTTCGATAGGCCGACAGTCCAAACTCTTCGAGTTCGGCAAAGTTGAAGCCGGCGAGTTTCTTGCTCAAAGCCGAATGGGCATAGCCGAGCGATCGTCCAATCCGCTTTTCAAACTTTGCGAGCCATTCTACGAGGCTAGCCTTAGAAGGCTTTGGCAATTCAAGTCTTACTTGGAACCGACGCCAAACGGCCCGATCTAGCAATTCAGGATGATTCGTAGCTCCGATCACGACTACGTGGCTAGGAAGTGAATCCAATTGCATAAGAAGCGAGCTTACTACTCGCTTGATTTCACCTGTTTCGTGAGTGTCACCGCGCTCTTTGCCAAGCGTCTCAAATTCATCGAAGAAAAGCACGCAGTTACGCGTCTTCGCGAAGTCTAGTAGTTTGCGCAGCCTAACCGCCGTTTCACCCAAGTAGGCACCAATAATGCTTTCATAGCGGACGTGCAACAACTGCACCATCAACGATTCCGCGATGGCTTCCGCTAATGAAGTTTTTCCGTTTCCGGGTGGGCCGATCAGCAAAATCCGGCTTCGTGGCTCAAGGTTATACGAACGCAGTACGTCTGCTCTGTGGTGCTCCGTGATTACTTCTCGGACATTAGCGGTAACGTCTGCAGGAAGTACCAAGTCATCCAACCGCTTCTGAGGAACTGTTTCCAGTACCAAGCCTGTGGCTCGGTTATCCAAAAGAACAGTGCCGTTCGTATGTGGTCTTTCTGCAGGTGCCTGCTCGAGAAGTTCCACAAGTCGTTCAGCAAGTACCGTATGCTTTTTTGCTCGTTCCTCGGCAATCAACGCCTCCACCGCTTTGCGAAAGCGCACGCGATCACCAGTCGTGCCTGAGGCAACGAGATCGGTGAGTAAGTCAGCGCGTGCCATCGATGATTCCTATTGAATGTTTGTAAAACAACTTGTCCCGTAAGCTCTGAAGGTCTGCCCGTGATAACAAGTCGCTTAGCTTGTAGTTAATCGACGACTCACCGCATTCGGGCTCACGTTCGAAAGGATTGCGGATGTAGAAAGGTCCGTCGACGCTGTCGTCCTCGCCGACTAACACGATCGCGGCGAAAAAGTGGGCGAAAAAGTGTCAGGTACCTTTTTTGTCGCGATCCCTGTTGCCGAACGACCAAATTCATCGAATGCGAGTAGCTGGCTCAACGCAAGTAAAAAAAGCCGACCGAGCACTTCGATGCAATTTTCTTTTCGTCAATTGTTGCCCATACAGGTTCACGGATCAAGGGCGTTCTAGAACTGAGACGGAGTCTGGAATGTGTCAATGACTTTGAGACATCTGTGGTTGGTTAATTAGTGAACAATTGCCCGTTCACGACTTGGTGGTTTTCTCTCTTGGGGGCCAGCCCCCAAACCCCCGTGATTTTCCCGGTATCGCCCGGTGTTCGAAGGCTTGCTGCGCTGCCGGAAGCTCGCTAACCTTTCATGAGAGAAAAGGTGTCAGGAGAGAAAAGGTGTCAGCTACCTTTTTCGTCGTTACTTCTCAGCGTGAGAGAAAAGGTGTCAGGTATCTTTTTCATCGTTACTTCTCAGCGAACTTTTCCTACGGAGGGTGACTAGGTACTGTGGCAACCGGTAGTTCGTGGGGTGCGACAGTGATGCGATTGCAAGCTGCATAACTCCAGACGGGCCAGTGAGAGGTATTTCCATTGCCCCAGTGTCAAGAGACTTTGAGACTTGGGAGAGTTCTGGGCGGAGGGAGAGAAATCAGCCCTAGCTGATGTCGCGCCGCTTGGCGGAGAGTGGTCGCGATAGGGAGAGTTTGAGAGCCGAGAAACTCTCAAAACACTGCGAAAACAAAGGCCAGAAACGCGAACAGGCCGACGTTTTGAGGCGTCGGCCTGTTGGTATAACACGAGGGTCAAACTGAGTTTGAAACCCTGAAATCAGTTGCGGGAGCCGGATTCGAACCGACGACCTCGAGGTTATGAGCCTCGCGAGCTACCGGGCTGCTCCATCCCGCGAGGCTAATCTTAACGACCGCTCGCCCAGCGTCCAGCCCTGTTGCCGTTTTTTCCGCCCCCCCAGCTTGCCCCCACCGCTCGGTGCCACCAACCCAACGCCAGAAAAACCGCTACCACCCGCAAAGTCTGCACCTGCCCCCACCCAGAGCGTTTCCACCGGCTCAGCGGAAATCGTAGATCGGCAGATGCCGGTAATAAACCTCCAAGCAATAAATGGCAAAGCAGGTACTGTAAAGCCGCCCTCCGGAAACTCCCCAAGGGTCCCCCTTCGGATCCCAGCTCCCCGCCTCCCTCTCTCCCTCGGCCCCCTTCACCTGAGCCGCCGGGAGCGCCTCCCGCATCACGTTGTTCCACTCCGTCCAGGCATCCCCACCCGCATGATGCAGCGCCTGCGTCGCGTAGTACCAGTAATAGTAGTTGGGACTCTCGCGATCCTTCCCGCTGAAGTCGACCTTCCGCATCAGGATGGCACTGATCCCCTGCTGCAAACGCGGATCATCCTGAGCCCACCCCAAATACTCTCGACACAACAGCCCTTCGGCTGTCATCGACAACTTGGGATCCTCACGCGCTACATACCGATACAGCGCCCCGTCTGCCACCTGAACCTCGTTCAGAAACTTCGTCACCCGCTCCATCACCTCACTGTCGATCGTCAACCCCGCCATCTGCCCGCTGATCAGCGCCATGACATACCATCCGGTCACCGACAGATCCGAATCCTCGCGCGGATAATACCTCCAACCACCCTGAGGCGACTGCGCATAGATCGCATAATCGATCGCCCGCTGCGCTGGCTCCCGAAGCGCCGGATCTTTGCTCATCGCCAACAACTCGCACAGCACGATCGTGCACTGAGCTTGCGCATAGGCTCGCTGGCGGTCTGGACTTTTGGCCGCAAAGAACCCATCATCGCTTTGTAGCTTTAGCAGATACCGCAGCCCCTCGTCGACGTCTTCCTTGTACTGGCCCTCCTGGTGCGTGTTGCCCGCCCCGGCAAACGCCAGCAGCGCCATCGCGGTCGCTGCAGCGATATTCTCGTTGACCCCTCCATCCTCATACGGGCCTCGGAGACTCCACGATCCGTCGCTTCGCTGCTGCTTGACCAGCCAGCTCAACCCCCTAGCCACCGCCGCTTCGGTCGCCTGCGTCCCACCATACGACTCCAACAACGCCGATCGCATCTGACCAGCACGCCCTGCAAAGCCCATCGAGATCGCTTTGAGCCCCGCGAGGCTGGCTGTCGCATCCACCGGCAGATCGAGCTTGGGCAACGCGATCGATTCCATCAGCCCCGTCTCCAGCGGCACTTCCAGCGGCTGAGCATCGGCCACCTCCGCCTCAAACTGCTCCAGCTGGTCGCCCATGTCTGGCGACAGTTCAAACTGCCCACCATCGGAATCGCCACCCGCAAGAGAGCCTACAATCTGCAGCGCCGAATCGATCACCTGCTGCACGGGAAACAGAAGCAACACCAGCAGCACCGCCAAGTGGACGATCAGGCTAAGCAGCCAGGCTGGCATCTGCAGCCACCGCCGCGCAGGTGCCGCGGCCTCCTCGCCAACGAATACCTCTTCTTGCGGAGTATGTCGAATCGGGGGAATCCGAGGAGGGGGAGTCGACGCCGGCCGATTCGCTGCCGGCCGACCTGCACCAGGGCTAGAGGAGAGCGGCGCGTGGCTGGGTGGCGCATCGGGCCGCCACTTGTCTCCTGATTTTCCCTTCCGTTCGCCTGCCATGGTTCATCCCACCCCGATGGCCCGCCATCGTCGTTCCGCTTCTTCCCTGCCGCTCCCCACTCGATCGACCCTCCGCGCGACTGGCCGACGACCACCTTATCGTAGGGGCTGGAAGACAGCGTGAGAAGATCGGCATCGGCCCGGTTGGGATTTGCCCGAGATCTTCTCTCTCGCTTTGCAGGAATCAGCATCTCCATGAAGAACTTGCTGGTCAAAACCTGCTGGCAATCACTGGCTGGCCATTACAATCAGTTCTCAATCGGCTGGGGATTGCACGGACCGGCCGCCACCATTTTGGGCTCCATCAGTTGGAACGGCTGGTCCATGCATTCACTGGAACAGAAACTGCTCGCCGCCTGGCCCTGCGACCGATGGGAAAACATGACGGTCGCAGTCGCGGTCAGTGGTGGTCCCGACAGCATGGCGCTCGCTACGTCGCTCGATCGCCTCCGGCCCCCCAATACCCGACTGGTGATCGTCCACATCCACCATGGCCTCCGCGGCGCGGAAGCCGACGACGACGCGCGCAGCGTGGTGCGGTGGGCGATCGCACATGGCCATCGCTGCTGTGTGGGTGGGCGATGCATGGTCGAGCTGCAGCGTGAGCTGACTGGGTCAGGTGCCCAGTGGATCGAAGAGCTCACGCCGCTGGCAGAGGTTGCGGCATCCGATGAAGATGGGCTGCGAAAGCTGCGGTATCGGTTGCTGGAGTCGGCGGCGCGAGGCTGTGGTGCCCGGTACATCGCACTGGGGCACACCGCGGACGACCAAGCGGAAACGGTGCTGTATCATCTCCTGCGAGGCACTGGGATTCGCGGGCTGGCCGGCATCCCCTCCTTTCGCGAACTCCACCCCGACTCGCCGCTGATCCTGGTGCGACCGCTTCTGGACTCCTGGCGCAGGGAGGTGATCGAGTACTTGGCATCGCTGCAGGTCCCTTACCGCATCGATTCCTCGAACGCGCAAACCCACTACCGCCGCAATTGGATTCGCGGTGAGTTGATGCCGCTGCTGGATTCGTTGCCGTGGCCTGTCCGTCAGCATCTGGTGCAATTGGCCGATCAGTCGCGCGAGATCGACGACTGGCTATCGGAGCAAGGGAACTGGATCGCAGTTCACTGCCGGTCGAAGGAACCGCAGGTGCGGATCCCGCAGGATCGGATTTCCTCGCTCCCTTGGCCGGTGGTGCAAGCGGGACTGCGAAGGCTGTGGATCGAACGAAGCTGGCCTCTGGGGCCGATGGGGTACCGATCTTGGATGGCGCTCAAGGGCTGGATCGAGTCCCCCTCGATGGCGCCCCCGACACTCCACCTGCCCGGCGGTGTTCATGCCAGCCGCCAGGGGGAGGAGATCGTGCTGGAGGTGCGGCTGCCCGATTCAAGATGACCGGGCTCTTCGCGTGGGCCATCAGCTGTTTGGTGAATGGGTAGAGACGAAGAACCGCATGGCTTTCACCTCAACGCAACAATGGACGAAAACGAAGGCGTTATGCGGTGGTTCCGTTTCCCATTCCCCCAGCCAACCTTCCAACTATCATGGAGACCAGATCGATAGCTCGATCCATGATCTTCCGATGCAAAGGCAGGCTCGATGGCGACAGAGGCAACCAGCAACCGACCGAGATGGACTCGATGGATCGGGCCGCTGGCGATCGTCCATTTTTCCCTGATCGCACTCGCGCTTTCTGCAAATCTATCCCCCTCGGCACTGCAGTCGCAGCTGCTGCAGTGGTTCGCACCCTATCTGAGAACGGCCAACTGGGAATTGGGCCAAGTTCCCCTCGAATTGACCCAGGGGAATGAGCTAGAGGGACCATTCCGGGTGGAGGTGTTGACGGCCGATTCGCCGGCTGGGGAGTGGTCGGAGTACCCGTGGAGTTCATTGAATCTCCAGCGTCCTTTGCGAGACCGATTCGCCAAGCAATTCGCCTTCCTTGGGATCCAGCAGGAGGAGGCAGCCTTCGCGCTGGCTAGCTCGCTGGCACAATCCTATCCGCAGCGTTTCCCCGCTTTGAAATCGCTGCGCGTGCTGCGACTGCCCACCGAGACGCGCGAGGAGTGGATCTATCGCCAGGAAGGGCTGGGGGCAACGGCACCTGAAGTCTGCTTTGAGGCGGATGCCGTGCGACTTGGTCCCGATGAGATCACTTGGGTGCCGCGACAGGAGTCGCGCCGAAGTTCCCGAAGTCTCCAAAAGCCATCTCCCTGATCTCTCTGGATCTTCCACGATGACGCATCTCGCTCGCTACTTTCCCCTCCCGTCTCTCGCCGCTTGCCATGCCTTCTGGACGCCGGTGGTACCCTGCCGAATGGCTTCCATGGCGAGGGTCGCCCTTTCCTTTGCCGCCTTGGTTTGGTCGCTTCAATGGCTATTTCAAGGCCCGAGATGGCTTGCTGACGGGGGGCCTTTGGAGCTGGCGACGGTCAGCCAGCTGTTGGGCTTTGAAGCGACGATGTCGTGGACCGATTCGGTCGCTGCCATGCGGCCCAGCTTGCTTGTCGCACTGACCAGCCCGACCGCCATCACCGCCTATGCAGTCGCAAGCGCCATTGGCTGTTTGCTGGTGCTTCTGGGAATTGGGGGAAGAGCCATCGTGGCGGTGACTTGGGTGATGCTGCTGGGGTGGAGCCATCGAGTGGCGGGATTGACCGGTCCTGGAGAAGATCTGCTGGTGGGACTTTTTCCTTATCTGCTTCTCGATCCAGGGAAGATCGACTCGCGATGGCGGCCTGCCTTTAGCGACGAAGGCAGTCGCTGGACCTCAGGGCTCGCCGTGCGATGCCTGCAAGTTCATCTAGCGCTCTGGATGGCGACGACGGCTCTCTCCCATGCATCGGGACTGGTCTGGTGGCAGGGGGAATCGGTCTGGTGGATGGCATCAGCGGGGCGATCCATCGGAGTCGATGCTCCTTCGCTTTTGTCTCGCACCTACCTCGGGAACTTCCTGTCGCACCTGTGGTGGCTAAGCCTCCTGGTGGCCTGTATCGGATGGATGCTGCCAAAGGTCCGAGGCTGGTCGTGGATCGGATGGCTGACGTATGGCGCGGGTCTGGGGCTCTTTGCGGGAGACTGGTTCTATGGACTGGTGGCGTGGTTCACCAGTGTCCTGATCAGCCCCTGGATGGTGGTCGAAGATCAGCAAGAGGCCTGCGCGAAGATGCGGTGAGCGAAGGTAGCAGGTGCAGGGAGTGCTCTACGTTCAGCGACCGGGTCCCTGCGGCGGCTTGCCCAAAGGATCCCCCAGTGGATGGCTCTGCTTTCGCTCGCGTTCCTTCAGAAATTCTTGAAGCGATAGCGCATGCGTTTTGAGTTCCATCGGCGAAGTGGCAGGGCCTTCTCCTTCTCCCTGCCCAGCACCGGCACCCCCATCCTGACCTTCGGCATCGCCACCCGAGGCACCACCGCTACCGCCACCGGAAGCGGGACCGCCAGCGCTCTGCTGGTTCAGCTTGTTGATGACGATCAGGATATCGAGCGGGCTGACATCGCCATCGCCATTGACATCCAGATAATCGCTGGGAGGCTGGCCGTCATCGGAGTCGGGGGCTGGGCCGAGGGGATGTGGTCCGAATCGATTGATGTGGTTGATGATCCGAAGTGGATCGCGTGGCGACAAGATGCCATCGCCATCGACATCCATCGGGTTGGATGCGTTGCGCCAGGGAGTCTGGTTCTCGATGACGCGCAGTCGGAAGTCCTGAGAAAACTGTTTGCCGGTTGTCTGGCTGGTGGCAGTGATCCGGATCGGCAGTTCCAGATCTTGACTGCGATCGATAAAGATACCGCGTCGCAGTCTTAGCAGCCCTTGCTCGATTTCCATCCGGGGTTCGGAAACCGTGAGATCGAACTTTTCGCTGCGATCGGGGTCGATGACGGCCACTTGCGCGATGCGGTAGCCTCGCACCATCTCCACCACAAATCCTTTATCGAGGGTGATGCCCCGTGTGGGATCGTCTCGATCTGCCACCTGAATGTCGACTCGCGTCGAGACCTGGTATCCAAAGCCACCGCGATCGATCGCGGTGATCATCAGCGGCACTTCCGCCTGCGACTCGAAGTCCAATGCGACTCCCGGTGCCAGTTGCAGTTTTCCATCGCGCACCTGGAACCGATCATCCGAAAGGTACCAACGAAACACTTCCCTTTGGTCGGGATCCTCTACTTGGAGATCGCCGATGATGGCGCCGGGCAGATTCTCCTCGACCCTTCGGCCGCTCAGGTGGATCGCGATTGGCTTTTCGTTGGCGTCCTCGATCGTGACTTGGGCAGCCGCTCGAATTGGTTCGGTTTCGCTACGATCAAGTCGCGTGGCCACCAGTGGCATCACAAAACTCGCCTGCGACTCGTAATCAAAAACCCCCTCGGCCGCGGCAAAGATCTTCCCTTGCTCGATCACAAACCTTGCATCGGTGGTGGTGATACGGTAGGTGGCGTCTGCTTCCGAATCTTCGACCCAGACCGTCCCCAGCTGGGTGCCTGCCTCCACAGTTTCGGCGATGGCAGGGATCGACCACTGCAGCGACGGGGGCAAAGACTGCGCCATCACATCGATCGCAAGAGGCGGGGACCACTGGACCCCATCGTAGGCTCGCAGTTCCCACGAATCGCTGCCTCGAAATGTCTCGGGTGCCGTGTAAGCCCAACCGCCATCGGCGGTCGGCTCTAGTTGCCCCTGCTGCGGCAGCCTGGTGACCTGCCAGAGCAGCGGATCGTCATCGCGATCGGTCCAAGCCGCCTCCAGATCCTCGCTGGTCCAAACCGCTACTTCGCCGGGCAGCACCGATCTCTGCAAGAGGGCCGGGTCACCAAATGGCACGGCATTGGGGGCCCATCGCTGCAATCCGATAGCCGCTTTGGCCGTTGATCCTGCCGCCACCTTGACCGCACTGCCGACGCGCGATTCGAAGTCCCATTGGAGGATCTTGCCCCCCACGACGCTCCAGAGACTCGCGCCATCCAGACTCCATGCGACGGGCAGCAAGTCCGATTCCGACCCAACGGCTTCCGGCAACTGCAATCGCAAGGAAGCGTCGGGAGTGCTGCGGAGGGTGAGCGACAGACTGGCATCTTGACGATCGAAGGTCAGGATGCCGCGAGCGTCTGCCGCGAGCAAAGCTGCGGACGCCGGAATGGCGATTTGCGATAGCAGTTGTCCCGTCGCCGGATCGACCCAGGCCACTTCAGCTAGCTCGGCGCTGAACAACACCCAGGGTTGATTCCACTTCCAGCCAGAAGCAATCTGCCAAGAACCGGTGACCGGCAGCGTCACCGATGGCTGCTGGACCCAGGCTCCCTCAACCTGCTGATAAACCAGCATGCGGTTGGATGCTGCGCCGGGTTCGACCCATGCGACGACTTGGCCGTCATCGCGCCACTGCCAGTTGGAAAAGCGATCCCAATCCAATCCGCTCTGAGGCTCCACCGCAAGCGATTGGGGATCGATTCGGTGCAATCGGGATCCCTCGATCCAGCCTTCGGTCTCTGCCATCCATTTCCCAGAGGCTTGGGCAATGCGAGTCCACGCGATCCCTTCCGATCCGGGGACGACGGTGATCTGCGCGTTCGGCACATCGACCACCACCAACATCCGCTGCGTCGAGGGGGCTTCTACCAACGCGATCGCCTGGGTGCGATCATCCCGGAACGCCACATCGAGCAGGCGTCCAGGGAATTCGATGGAGATCTCCGGGGCTATGGGATGGGAGTGCCACTTCTGCAGTCGACTTCCCACTGCGACCCACACACCGCCGGACGGATCTTGAACGATCGATCGAATCGGCGTCGTGGGATCATCCAAGTCGGCTACCAATCCAATCGCCTTAGGGCTTCGGAGCGATTCTTCCAGCGACTCACCAGCCGGTTGCCCCCACAGCGCGGGAAGATAATCCCCTTCATCCAACCCATCGAATCGCGCGACTCCATCGAGCCCCGTCGTCTGCAACGGTTCCCCTGGACTCCATGAGCCATCGCTGTCGGTGTCCAGATAGACCACGCGGTCCGCCAGCGGCGATTGCGTTGGGGGGTGGGGCAAATTAGAGTTGGCGTCGTCGTAGACGAACACCTCCAGGCCAGCCAAAAGGCGACGATCTTCTAAGGAGTCAAACACCAGGCGGCGGACAGAGGGACGGCGCGGGCGTCGTTCCTCGAATGATTCGCTCCTCATAACTCGCCCCGCCTTGGATTGGATGTCAGATCAAGAAAAGAGACTCATGGCAGCGAGGGCTACCACGTCGCATGCACCGGGCACTCTCGAGCCGTTCCCTGCTGCAGTGAAGGAAACCGCTCTGCCAGGGCGAATTGCTACGATCTTTTTGTTTAGTCTATTCCAACCCCTAGGGCTCAGGAAAGCGTCGGCCGGCGCCAAGATTTTCCGATCGATCGCAACTGCCCCAAAAGCCACCCGAAACAACTATTCTCCCTTCATCGTGGCTGGTGAAGCGACTCGGGGGTTCCGGGGATGGTGTCGGTCGATTCGGGATCGATCGACGACCGGGAGAGGAACGCAAAAAGATCAGCGATTTCTTGTGGTTTCAGCTGCTCTTCGATCCCTTCGGGCATCAGTGACTTGGCGGCCCGTTCGATTCGGCTGATTTGATTGGCCAAAACCGACTCAGTTTTCCCCCCCTGCATGCGGAGGGTGACTTGCTGATCGTTTTTTTCTAGCAGCAGTCCCTGCAGCACCTGCCCTTCTTCGGTCAGGACGGTGGTTCCTTCGTAGGCCTGACCGACGACCAGGGAAGGATCGAAGACGCTGACGATCAGCTGGTCGAAGGATCCGCGACCGTTGCGGGTCAAGTTTGGCCCTACTTCGTAGCCTCGGCTTTCCAGTTGGTGGCATTGCCCACAGATACGGTCGTAGACTTCGGCGCCTTTGCGGTGGTCGCCCCGCGCCTCTTTGGAAAGGAACTGCGTCATCCGCTGCACCACTTCCTGGCGGCTCTTCGATTCTTCGGCACGAATTCGTCCCCACACTTTGGACAGTTGGTCCTTGAGCGGGCTGTTGGCGGGGGCTTGATCGGCGAGGATCGCCAGTTGCCGTAGCTGGTTGGGGCCAACCAGTTCTTTCGGCAATTGGCCTCGCTCGATGCGTTCGATCAAGCCTTGGGCGGTGGCTGGTTTTTGGCAGGCCTGTGCCACGGCAGCGGCTTGATCGCCTGCGGGAAGTTGCGACAGCGAATCGAAGAGGAGTTCGACCGCCGGCTTGGGGCCTCGCCGCAGGATCTGCTCCATCAGCCATCGATTGGATTGAGCGGGAAACTTTTTGGTTTCGTCCCATTCTGCTTTCCAATCGAGCGCGGCTTTCCCCAGCGACTCTGGATCGTGGTAGAGCGACGATTGGAGTGACACCAGCCTCGCCGCATCGGGGGCTTGGCGATCGAAAGCGACCGAACGAAGTGATTCGATCGAGGGAACGTCACCTGAGCAGGCGAGCCAGTGGCCGATGGCATCATCGAGCGATTTGGATTTCCCGAGGCTGCTTCGCAAAGTGGCGTTGCCTGCCTTCCACACACCTTCGGCGATGGGGCGCGCTAGTGTCTCTTGATGGAGCGCCTGGACCATCGTTTCCATCACCTGGGCAGCGCGATCGGGCTGTCGATCGCGCAAGGCCTGAATCATCTCGATATTTTTGAAGACCTTCTGGACCGCATCGTCGCGATTCTCCGGAAGCGTTGCGATCGCGCGCTGAGCGATGCGAGGGGCGATCTCCAGCAGCGCACTTGTCGGATCGAGATCGGACTTTCTCATCGCCTCCACCAACCGTGGCATCTGGCGATCGAACAGCTGCTGCCCTTGCCGCCAGAGGATGCGCGGCAGCAGGGGATCGGTGTGCGGCTGGGTGGCGACGGTCAGCCAGACGTCGGCAAACTGGTCGCTTTTCCATTTGCCAGCAGCGATCAGCACTTGCAGCCGCACCCGTGGATCGTCATGCCCCGCCAACGACTCCACCCTTTCACGCACCTGAGCCTCCTGTGCACGATCTCCGGCCAACCTGGCCGCCCAGGCGACTAGAAGGGGATCTGCCTGGTCCAGCCAATCCAGCCAGTGCGACGCCGAAACGTCGGGGCGGCGGGCGCTGGCCCAAAGGGCATGGAGGCGATGATTCTGAGGCAACTGTTGATCGGCCACGAGGGCCAGCAGCCTCTTTGTCAATTCTGGATCGTCCGGTCGCTGGTCGATCTGCAGCTGGGCCTGCCGGCGGTTGAAGACGTTGGGATCGGCCAAGGCAAGCATCAACTGATCCACCGATGCGGTCGCAAAATCTCCGTAAGTCGCTTTGGGGCGGCTGTCTCCATAGACGATGCGATAGAGCCTTCCATGGCCTCGATCGACTCCCTTGGCATCGGCCATCGCATCCTGATAGCAGTGATAGCGGTCGTACCAATCGAGCACATAGAGACAGCCATCGGGACCGACCTTCTGCGCCACGGGCATGAACCAGACATCGTTGGCGGTCAGGAAGTCTGGGTTCTCCTTGCCCACGTAGGTCGATCCCTGAGGTTCGACTTGGTCGACGTTGATGCAGCCGCCGTGGATATTCCCCATGAAGAGTCGGTTGCGGTAGCGTTCCGGATAGGCAGGCGAATCGAAGAACTCGATTCCACAGTAGGCAGCCGCCTGATGCTTGTAGTCGACGATCGATTCGATCTTCCAGGTATGCGGTGGATAAGGACCGCCCTGGCGGTGGTAATAGCCGGTCTCTGTCAGGTGCCACAGGTGATCGATCACGCAGGCGCTGACAAATGCGCTGCCATTGCGATTGAATGCAACACCCCATGGGTTGCTGGTTCCTTCGCAGAACAGTTCAAAGCGTCTGGTCCTGGGATCGATTCGAAACAGCGCGCAGGTGAACTCGTAGACCCTCCCCTCCTGCTCGATGCGACTGGGATTGAAGACCCCGTTGAGCCCGTAGAGATAGCCGTCTGGTCCCCAGGTTAGCGCGTTGGGCAGTTCGTGCGTATCCCATCGCCCAAATCCGGTGACGACGACTTCCTGAGTGTCTGCCTTATCGTCTCCGTCGGTATCCTTCAGGAAGAGGAGATCAGGCGCATTGGCGACCCAGACTCCTCCATGCCCCACCGCGATCCCGGAGGGGATATTCAGCCCTTCGGCGAAGATCGTCACCTTGTCGGTCGCTCCATCGCCGTCGGTATCTTCCAGGATCTTGATGCGATCGCGACCCGGTCCCGCCTCATGACGCGGGTATTCAAAACTCTCGGGCACATAAATCCTGCCGCGATCATCGAATGCCATCGCCACAGGATTCATGATCTGCGGCTCACTGGCCACCAGCTCGACGCGAAACCCCTCGGGCACTTGCATCCTGGCGATCGCTTCCTGGGGTGTCAGCGGCGGTCCAGGAACGCGACTTTGCTTGCGTGGGATAAACTCCTGCGCGACGGTGGAGGGAGCCCCGAACGTCGAGAAAACGGAGGGGACCAGAAACGCCAGAAGAGCGACAAGCAGACTTCGGGGTCTGCGCGGTTGGGGAGGTGCTAGAACGGGGAGTGGTGGGGCCATGCGAGCGATCATCGAACGCCTCCTGGAGGGAGCCGAAGGATTGGGGTGGGAAGTCGAATGCTATGCGGAGTGGATCGTCGATCCAAACGGTCCGATGAGGGTTCCGAACATCTACCGATTGTAATGGAATCTCGCAGGATCCAGCAGCGCCGCCGATGAGAACTGGCAGAGCGATGGAGGGGATGGGAGGCGATCGACGTGGTCGGGGAGCGTCCGCCTGCGGTGCCGGTCAGTGGCGATAGATCGGCCGCATCATCCAGGCACCAACCCCCAGGGCCACTAGGTTGGCAAGCCACATCGTGTAGCCGGGCCAATTGCCCGACTTGGCTTCATTGAGCGTCAGGCCGAAGATGGGGAAGTAGACGAAGAAGATAGGAACGATGCACAGGAGAATCGTCTTGCTGTAATCGGCTGTCCGCATGAGCACCGCCAGAGGGAGTCCGCACCAGACGAAGAAAAAGCAGCCGAAACCGGCGGCCCATCGGCGCCATGGTTCGCTTTTGAGGCGGCTGAGCCGTTGTTGGCTTTGGTCCCTCGCATGGATCATCTGCTGGCTGGTGCCATCTGCAAAAAGGTCGATTCGTCCAAGCTGCAGGGCGGTCGCCAGATGCGCCGCCAAGGTTTGTTCATGATGGACCAGTTTCTTTCGCTCCAGCTGAGCCTGCGGACGGATCTGGCTGAGGGCATACTGGCTGGGGGCTTCGTTGTCGCGACCTTTGCGCGTCGTCTGCTGCAGCGACAGACGCAAGGTATCGGTCCCCTCAGCGGCCAACACCCCTTCCTTCGACTCGATCCGGTAATTGACTACCTCCACCAGCAATTGATCTTGAACCGGATCAAGCTCCAGGCGCGCTTTGTCGGCGGTGATCTCGCGCGAGCTGGATCGATCTTCGTTGAAGATGGTGATCACTGGCTTGATCAACCACGGCCCCTCGACGCTGCTGACGACGATGGAGAATCCTTTTTGGTTGTTGTAAGAACCCTGAGTGCGCAGCACGCGATAGACAATTTCTTCGAAGGCATGCATCACCACCTGCTGCATCCCAGGCCTGCCCCAGGATCCGGCAAGATCGGTCAGCCACACCGCCAGAGGGCTGAGGCAAAGCCCTAGAATCACGGTTGGCTTGATGAAGGCCCAAGGAGAGATGCCGCAGCTTTTGATCGCCGTCAGTTCATTGTCGGCCGATAGCTTGCCATAGGCGACGCAGACAGCCAGCAGCAGAGCGAAGGGGATCGTCATCTGCATGGCGATCGGCATCAGAAAGGGAATCAGCTTGGCGATCGACCAAGTGACCAGCCCCTCGGCGACAGCCCTCTCCAGCACCAGTCCAACCAAAATCAGCCCCGTGAATGCGGTCAGCAACAGCACCAGTGGCTTGAAGATTTCGAAGAGCAGAAATCGCGTGAAAAAGGTCATCGCTCAGGAATTCCGTTTCCCTTTTCCCTTCCAATCACCCCGACGCTTCGGACCGCTAGATCCATCCAGCGGCTACTCATCCCCATTCGACGTGGGGCGTCTGTCCGTTCAGCGATCGATGCGACGGCTGACGTAGTCGACCAGGTCGCGGATCGTTTCGACGTCCAGAACATCATCGCCCAGTTTGATGGCGAACTGTTTCTCCAGATCGAACGTCAGTTCGGCCATCCCCACCGAGTCGATTCCCAGCATGGCGAGGGAATCGTCGAGTTTCGGTTGCCCGCCGCATTGGTTTCGGATGCGGTCCAGAATCTGCGTCTCTATCGCTTCCATGCCTTTCGCGGCTCCCGAAAAACTCTTCCAACTGGATTGGCAGCCCCTGGCATCCCCAACCGTCGGACGGCCGTCGGGGTCACGCGCTGGCTTTTCCGCCCGGAGAGTCCAGGCTAGGCCCAAGCCAAAGCGATGCTACCGGGGGTGATTGTAGCGAAAAACGCAATCCGATCGAAGACGGCTTTCGATTACCCGTTGCCCCCATCCTGTGCATTTACCCTATTTGCTCGCAGCATCCGAAAGACTGCCAGCCAGAGGGTCAGCAGGACCGCCAGGAAGGAGAGCAGGGCGACGATTCCCTCCAGTCGCAGTCGTTCACCAAGACGCTGGACAGGGTTGGTCACTAAGTCGGCGCGTTCCTGCACCAGCACCCAGAGCGCTTCGACCGGAAACTCCGACTCGGGGCGATCCGGATCGGTGGTGATGGCGACGCGCACCGGTTCCATGGCGGCGATCCATCGACCTTGGAAGGGAGTTCCATCTTCGCGGGAGGCGAAGGGGTCGACGTACTGCGTGATCCCTCCGCTGCGCAGCGGCTTCCAGAGGGTGGGAGGGATGGTAGGCGAGCGGGTTTCTGGGGTGGGGGGATCGCCTTGGTTGGCAGTGCGCAGGTACGGATGTTCCACAATCATTCCCTGGTTGGGGCCGGGAAGAGCGGAAAGCAGGACGGCGAATCGATCGAGCGAACGACTTGCGGAAGAGCCAGCGGTTGGAGAGCTGGAAGCGTCGCGGTCGGGCGAGGGGCCGGGGAAGGGGAACTCTCCCAAATTGATGGTCAGCGCCAGCACACCGCGTACCTGCCTCTGTTCAGCTCGGGCCGCCGGATCGACCAGGGGGATGGCCAGTGCCAGCTTCCATCGCCCGGTGCTGGTCGAAGCGAAGGGTGGGGTGATGTGAGGGTGCCGCATCGGTTCGATCGTTCGGTCGATTTGCGCTGGATCCAGATCGCGATCGCCGCCATGGAAGTAGCTTCGATAAGCGAAGTTCTTTCCGACCGGGGAGGACTCGATCGGTTCGTCGATGGCTGCGGCGATGTTCGTGCCGGTTCGATCGAGCACCAGGAGGCTGCTGAAGTGCGTGGCGGATCCATCTCGCCTTTCTGCATCGCTCCATGCCTTCAGGCGGTTGTCGACATACCGCTGCAATCGCTGGAAGGGATCGAGGGAGTTCAAATCGGGGCGGGTGGTTTCTTCCGGCTGTTGGGCAAGTTGCACCAGCCCTTGCTGGTGCATGTTCTGGCATGCGTCGAGCAGTTCCCAGAAGGGAAGTTGTCGCGATTCATCGGAGAGGCGGCGCAGGAGTCGTTCCAGTTCGTTTTCCAACGAGCGGGCGGCCAGGGCTGCCGCGAAGGCGTTGCTGCGAAGAGACCAGTCGGTCAACTGGTCGGTCGACTCCTTTTGCGCCAGACCAATTCCGCGTGAAGAGAAGAACCCCATCACCATCAGCATCAAAAGCGGTCCGATCAATCCGAACAGCAGCAACGGCAGTCGACTGCGGCGCGTGCGGCGGCGTTCCAGCGACTCCAGGACCTGCTGCACGTTGGCAAAGCGATCTTCAGGTCGCAAGGCCAGGCATCGATCCACCAGGGTCGCCAGTTCCTTATCGACCCCTGGCACTCGATGATGCTCGCGCGGCGGTGGCTGTTTGCTTAGGTGCTCTCGGTACACTGCCAAACGTTCCAGGATCCCTGGCAGGCTGTTCATTCGGGCCGACAGTTCGTCGGTGCGATGCGGCGCGTAGCCTACCAGCATGCAGTAGAGGATCGCACCCATGGCGTAGACATCCCACTGCGCATCGGGGATGGCGTTCAGGTCGGCCTGCTCGGGGGCCATGTAGAAGGGGGTTCCCAGCGAGGCGGTCGATTCGGCGCTGGTGCGGCTTTGCCCGAAATCGGCCAGCCTCGGACGCCATTCGGCATCCAGCAGGATATTGGCTGGCTTGAGGTCGCAGTGCAGGATGCCGCGTCCATGGAGATGGTTCAGGCCTCGAGCGATATCGTGAATCAATCCGACTGCTTCTTGGGCATGCAGCCTTCCTCGCACCCGAATCAGCTCTTCCAGGGAGCCGTTTTCCAGGTACTCCATCACGTAGTAGGGTGGTTCGGAAGCCCATCCCACTTCCAGGATCTGGACGATGAAGCGATTGGCCGACATGCGGACCATGTGCTTCACTTCGCGGCTGAGCAGCGACCAGTCGACCCCTTCGCGATGCAGATAGAATTTGACGGCGACCTTGGCCCCCGTGTTCAGGTTGGTCCCCACCCAGACCTGACCGTAGGCGCCGCGGCCTAGGAGTTGTTCGATGCGGTAGCCCGGCACCTCCCCCGGTGGATGCACTGCCTGCAGACTCATCTGCTCAGCCATCCATTGCTCATCCACCGATTGATGCTGGGTATAATCCTCGGGCATATTCCATTCACCAGAACCGATCGGTCGGCCAAAAATCGCGGGCCATCCGGACCGCTCCATCGCGTTTCATCCTACGCGGTGAGGCCGCGGGAAAAACAGCAACCGGGTCTTTCCTGGAAATCGGCACAACCGGCTTCATGGGTTGCACCCAGAAGGTTTGAAACGATGAGATCTTGGATTCCAGCCGTTTTAGTCTTCGCGACCCTACTGATTCTCCTGGAACAAGCCCATGGTCAGGAGTTGCCGGCGGCGAAGTCTCCGCCGTCCCCCACCGCCCCCCCCCAGCCGACGGCTCAGGAAAGTCGCCAAACGGTCGACCCCCTCCCCATGATTCCGCTCGACCAATTCCGACCTCTGCCCCGACTGCGGGTGGTCCGTGAAGAGCCACAGCGCGCAAGCCACCCGGTCGTCGATGTCCACACCCACCCCACCATACGGCTTCGGGATGATCCAGAAGCGCTGTCTCGCTACGTCGAGCAGATGGACCAGATGGGAATCGCCGTATCGATCAGCCTGGATGGCGGAATCGGCCAGCGGCTGGTGGAGCATATCCAGCTGCTGGAGAGCCGCTGGCCGAACCGTTTTGTCGTCTTCTGCCACCTGGACTTCCAGGGAGGCCAGCCCGAATCGGAGCCCCAGCGATGGCCCTGCAACCAGCCGGATTTTGTGCGGCGATGCGTGGAGCAGCTGCGGGAGGCAAGGAAGGTGGGAGCCTGTGGGATGAAGGTCTTCAAGCAATGGGGACTGGGGTATCGCAATGCCGACGGCTCCTTGGTGCGACTGGATGACCCGCGCTGGGACCCCATCTGGGAGGAGTGCGGCAAGCTGGGTTTTCCCATCCTCATGCACACCGCCGACCCAAGTGCTTTTTTTGAACCGATCGACGGGAGGAACGAGCGGTTTGAGGAGCTTTCCAGGAGACCGCAGTGGGCATTCCCGCCCGACCGATTTCCGACGCGTGAGGAGCTGCTTCAGGCGAGGTTGCGCGTGGTGGCCAGGCACCCGCAAACCCGTTTCATCGCGGCCCATCTAGGGAACGATGGTGAGGATCTCCAGCAGGCTGCCCAATGGCTGGATGCCTATCCGAATCTCCTCCTGGAAATCGCCTCCCGCATCAGCGAGCTAGGGCGACAGCCTTACAGCGCGAAGGAGTTCCTGGAACGCTACTCCGATCGGGTTCTTTTCGGTACCGATGGTCCCTGGCCATCGGAACGGCTGCGGCGCTACTGGCAATTTCTGGAAACGCGGGACGAGTATTTCCCCTACTCCGAAAAAGAGTTCCCGCCCCAAGGACTCTGGCAGATCTACGGCGTCGATCTCTCGGATCAAACGCTCCTCAATCTCTACCATCGCAACGCCATTCGCTGGGTTCCAGGGGTCCAGCAGCGGCTTGAGAAGCTGGGGGTTCTCGGAGGCATCGAGCCACCGGGCGACGCTCCCGATCGGTAGCCGCGGCCGGGGCGGGCGAGGGAAGGCAGGTGCTGTGGAAGTTCTTCAGGCGATTGCGCCTTTCAGCAAAAAGGGTTGAACCGAATGCGACGATTCGGCCGATGGAAAGGAAGGTGAACGGGGCTTCCGGAATCGAGCCCTACTCTTGCGAATCCTTGAAGATTTTTTTGAGCAGGTACGGTTGGTCCATGCCGCAATTCCCGATCGAGTCGATGCGAGAGCGATTTCTTGCCTACGTCAGCGACCAGGGGGTCAACATCGAAGAGCCGCTTCGCGAGTCGCTGTTGATCCAGAATGGATCGTTCTTTGGACGGCGGATGGCGCTCCACGGATTCCAGATCGTCTGGTTCGCTGAGGAAGACCACGTCAAACTCTACAATCCACTGACGGGCCTAGTTTTTTCAGGGCCCACCCGCTCGTGGCTCGATTCCGACACCCCATCCCAGGTCGCCTGATCTTTTCCATTCAGGATGCCACACCTGGCCGCTTCATGCTCGATGAGCGAAGCGTTTAGAATCTTCCCGATGCACCGCAACTGCGCCGGTGCCAATGGTCTCAGGATCGATGGGGCTAGGTTTTCTCGTCGATTCGATTTTGAAGGGAGCCGCGTTTCATGCTGAAGACCCAACTCTTGCATCCTGGCATTCTTTCCGCCACGGCTCGCTGTGGACACCACGCGAAAATTTTGATCGCTGACGGCAACTACCCAGCCTCCTCCAAAAAAGGACCTGGCGCAGAAGTGATCTGCCTGCAACTGATCCCCGGTGTTCCCACCGTCGCTCAGGTTCTCGAAGCCCTGCTGCAGACCGTGCCGATCGATGAGATCTACATCATGGGGATCGATCCATCCGACCCCTATTCGAAAGTGGGGGAACCACCGGCATGGGGCGTTTACCGGGAGCTACTGAAGAAATATGCCCCCGACAAGTCGCTGGGATCGATCATGAAATGGGACTTCTACCAAGCGGTCCAGTCGGATGATCACGTGCTGACGATCCAGACCGCCGATCAGGCGCTCTGGAGCAACGTTTTGCTGAGCGTCGGTTGCCGCATGCCCGGCTGATCGAACGCTTGCATCCGCCAGGACTCTCACGGAGGCACCAAGGCACGGAGGAGAGGACGTGGAATTTCCTGAACCAAATCCAGTTGGATGATTCTCTGTGACTCCGTGCCTCCGTGAGATCCACTTGTCCGGAGCAACACTCAGGGCTCTCACGGAGACACCAAGGCGCGGAGGAGGGGACTTGGAATTACCTGAACCAAGTCCAGGTAGCCGATTCTCTGTGACTCCGTGCCTCCGTGAGATCCAATCGTCCGGAGCAACTCTCAGGGCTCTCACGGAGACACCAAGGCACGGAGGAGGGGGTTGGGGTCGTTTGGGCATCCTGCTATCGCAGGCCGAATTGTTTCACAGAACCTGCGCGAACTTCGCTCTTGGAAGCGCTGTCTTGCTCTTTGAGTAGGCCCAGAAGCGCTTTCACATCGGTGGGGCTTTCGGTGGCGATGGAGCCGACCACTTCAGGGCGGGGGGCGGCTGTTTTAGGGTCGGCAATTGGCAGAAAAGCGAGCTGGGCGATGGGCAGAGATCAGGACATCAGTGGACAAGAGTGGATTGTCCCAACCGGCGAAGCGACCGGGATCATCCCCGTTGGAGAAGGCCTGGAGCCGATCCAGGTGATCGCCAACGAGTCGATTCGCCAGTCCTTTGGAGCGCAGTGCCTGCAGCAGGCAGTCAACTCGCGATTGGCACCGGGCGTCACCAAGGTGGTGCTGAACCCCGATGCGCACCTGGGGTATGGAGCCCCGGTGGGCTGTGTGATGGTCGCACCCGACCATATCTACCCGGGCCCTGTCGGGGTCGATATCAAATGCTCGATGAGCCTTCTGCAGACCGATTTGCCGGAGTCGGAGCTGATCGATCGCAAGCCGCGCAGGGAGTTGATGCGCGCCATTTTGCAGCGGATTCCTACCGGACCGGGCAAGGGGCAGCGGAGCGTTCCCAAGAGCCGGGTGGTGGATGAGCGACTGGGTCGGGAGGTGGTGGTGCAGGGGGCCAGCCGCAATGTGCTGCGCCGACTGGGGATCCCTGGCGACTGGGCCGATCGATGCGAAGATGCCAGGCACTATGGCCCGGCTCATTCGGAAGACCAGTTGGCCCATCGGCTGGAGTATGGTCTTCGCGATGCATTCCGTGACAAATTTCCGGAGAAGTGTAGCCAGTTGGGTTCTTACGGTGGCGGCAACCATTTCGGCGAATGCGAGATCGTGCGGTTGGCGGATCCCCAGCGCGACCAGCAGATTGCCGACGTCTTCGGACTGGCCGATGGGTGTGTTGCGTTTCTCTCGCACTGTGGATCGCGCGGCTTGGGGCACGGTCTGGCGATGAACCAGTTCAGTCTGCTTCAGGACCGATTTCGCAAGCTGGGGCGAGCGTTTCCGGCGGGGGACCGGCAACTGGTTTATGCCGAAATCGGCACACCAGAAGCCGAGGCGTATTTGTGCGATATGGCGATGGGCGCCAACTACGCCACCGTCAATCATCTGCTGATCAACAGCTTGGTGCTGGATGCTTTCCAGCAGGTGTTTCCGGGAGTGCGGGGTGAACTGGTCTACTTCATCAGCCACAACATCGCGCGGCACGAGGAAGTGGATGGCCAATTGGCCTGGGTGCATCGCAAAGGTGCGACGCGCGCCTTTCCCGCAGGCCACCCCGAGTTGGCCAAGACTCCGTTTGCCCAGACCGGGCATCCGATCCTCCTACCCGGGAACCCGCGTGATGGCTCGGCCATCATGGTGGGGCTCCCCGGTGCAGCGCAAAGCTGTTACAGCATCAACCATGGTGCTGGGAGAGCGATGAGCCGCACGGCGGCCAAGAAGACGCTACGTCAGGAAGTCATCGACCAGAGCCTGGAGCAGTCGGACATTCTTAGCAACTGTCGCTTCTACCCGATCGACGAAGCCCCGGAAGCCTACAAGTCGTTTCCCGAAGTGCTTCGGAGTGTCGAACAGGCAGGCTTGGCGCGGACGGTGGCTAAGCTGGAGGCGCGGTTCGTCCTCAAAGACGGGGCTCCCGCCGACGACTGAGATCGGTTAGACGGCAGCCGTCGGAATTTTAATGGTCCCCGGGCATTCCAGTGGCTGGGTGAGCCTGAAAAAAATCCCAGATCGCTTCGGTTGCCTTCAGGCGATCGCTGGGCTTTCCGACCAGGATGTTTGGCGCCACAGCGACGCCTCCCGGCCAGTGATGACCAAGCCCCTCGACCGTGAGGAAGGCGACTTCGGCCCCGTCGCGCCCACCCAGGTACTTGCGTCGTCGCACCCCTTCGGCGATCTCCTCGATGGAAGGAGGCTGCTGGCAGTCCAGCGACTGAATCCAGCGATCGATGAATCGCTGCACCGCCGGCTTGGCCCGTTCCCCTTGGTCTTTTCCACCGAAGGCAAGTCGTGGATAGCCACCCTGGAGCGGATTGAGCGTATCGGCGGTGCCGGTGATGTAGCAGAGGGAGGTAGCGCGAGGCAGCTGGGGATTCTCGATCCAGCAGGTGCCCGCCACCGGTGCGATCGCCGCCACCGGATGGGAAAGCTCCACCCCCAATCGGAATGCCATCGACGCCCCATTGGAGAACCCGGTGACGAAGATGCGATGGGTGTCGACGGCATACTGCTTGTCGATCGCATCGATCATCGCATCGATGAACGCGACGTCATCGATTTTCTCGAGACCGGCATGGAAGCGCCCCGAGCCATCGTTCCATGCTTGCGGGTTCTTTCGAAAGTTCGCGGGGCGCGATCGGTCCGGACAAGTCGCATCGGGATAGACGACCAGGAACGATGCCTTGTCAGCCTTTTGGGACCATCCTGTTTCTTTGGCCGCCGCCAGCCCCGTGCCTCCGAAACCATGCAGCATGATGACCAGGGGTGAAGGCTGCTTGGGATCACAGGAAGAGGGGGCGTGAAAAACGCACTGACGCTGGCCCTGGGGGGTATCGACCAGTAGTCGAACATGCTGAGCCGGCAGGGGTTGGGGCACTTCGCTCTGGGGCTGCAACCAGATGAAAGCCACTGCCGGAAGCAAGCCGAATGTAGCGATAAGGAGAATGCGGAATTGCATCGATGCACTCATGATGCGACTCAGCCAATCAACCGACGCTCAATCCAATCCAGGATGGCGGCGGCCACCACCTGCTTGCTGCCTGAGACCGACTGGAGCACCTGACCGCTACGATCGAGTATCTCGACCTGGTTATCCAGAGCATCCATGGCGGAGGCTTCGTTGGAAACCATCAGGTCGCAGCATTTGCGCTGCATTTTGGAGATGGCGCGAAACCGAACATCCTCCGTCTCCAGGGCGAACCCGACGACCCACTGCGATGGTTTGCGCTGGCATGCCAGGGTGGCGACAATGTCAGGAGTTTCCACCAACTCCAGGACCAGTGGCTCGCCCGTCTTATGGATTTTCTCCGACTTCACGTGGCGCGGCATGTAGTCGCACGGAGCGGCGGTTCCAATCATCCCATCGCAATCGGCGAAGTGCTTTTGGCTTGCCGCCAGCATCTCCTCCGTGGTTACCACCGGGACCACCAAGGCACCTGCTGGATACTCCACCTGCACCGGACCGGAGACGATGACTACTTGGTGTCCCAGATCGATAGCGGCCTGAGCCAAGCAGGCTCCCATGCGCCCGCTGGAGCCATTGGAGAGATACCGGACCGGGTCTAGGTACTGACGCGTCGGGCCGGAGGTGATGAGGATTCGAGCCACAGAAGGCTCCCGAACCAAGAAAAAAAAGGGTGATTGACGGGGCTCGAACCCGCGACAACTGGAGCCACAATCCAGTGCTCTACCAACTGAGCTACAACCACCATCGAAGGAAAGCCGTTTGTGGCGACTTTCCCCTTAATTTATCGGTCGAACCGCAGTCCGTCAACGGCGAACCCCGGCACGCAGGGTGATCCGACGGGCGGTTGCGGCGTGTTGGAAGGGAGGGCGTGGTTGCCGACCAGCAGGCGTAGGAACTTCCCACCCCGGCAGAATTGGGGAATAATCTTCCAAGACCTTCCTACGAAAACCCGGTCGATCTGCTCCGCGAAAACCCCTGGGCGGAATGACGGGACCTATTTGAATGAACGCGACTGAAAGGATTCAACAACGTGGATCATCCCGATTCCAGTCCAGCCAACGACGGCGATTCGATCGAGCGACTGAATTTCATCGAACATGAGATCGAACGGGACAAGCAGAGCGGGACCTGGAATGGTCGGACGTTGATCACTCGGTTTCCTCCCGAGCCGAACGGCTACCTGCATATTGGGCACGCCAAAAGCATCTGCTTGAACTTCGGGCTTGCCAAGAAGTATGGGGGGCGGTGCAATCTGCGTTTCGACGACACCAACCCCACCAAGGAAGATGACGAATACGTCCAGTCGATCATGGAGGATGTCCGATGGCTGGGGTTTCAGTGGGACGAACTCCATTATGCCTCGGACTACTTCGAGCAGTTGTATGGCTGGGCAGAGCAACTGATCGAACAGGGGGATGCGTACGTTTGTGATTTGACAGGGGAGGAGGTCAGGCAGTATCGAGGAACGCTTACCGAATCGGGCAAGCCCAGCCCCTTCCGCGATCGATCGCCAGAAGAGAACCTCGATCTGTTTCGTCGCATGCGGGCAGGGGAATTTCCGGATCATTCGCGGACGCTGCGCGCCAAGATCGATATGGCGGCGGCCAATATCAACTTGCGAGATCCCGTGATGTACCGAATCCTCCATGCGCATCATCATCGCACCGGCGACGCATGGTGCATCTACCCGATGTACGATTGGGCTCATGGCCAAAGTGATTCGATCGAATCGATCACGCATTCGATTTGCACTCTGGAGTTTGAAAACCATCGACCGCTGTACGACTGGTTCTGCCAGGCGCTCAAGATCTACCACCCGCGTCAGATCGAATTCGCGCGGTTGAATCTGAATTACACGGTGATGAGCAAACGGAAGCTGCTGCAATTGGTCCAGGAAGGGCTGGTCAACGGCTGGAACGATCCTCGCATGCCGACGATTAGCGGCCTGCGTCGTCGAGGATACACGCCAGAGAGCATTCGCAATTTCTGCGAGACGATCGGTGTCGCCAAATTCAATAGCACCATCGATGTGGCTGTCCTCGAGAACTCGCTGCGCGAACATCTCAACCAGATTGCACCACGCCGCATGGCGGTGCTTGATCCGGTGCGAGTCGTCCTCACGAATTACCCTGAGGATCAAGTGGAGTGGATGGATGCGATCAACAACCCGGAGCGACCGGAGGATGGTTCGAGGAAACTGCCGTTTTCGCGCGAATTGTGGATCGAACGAGAGGACTTTCAGGAGAATCCTCCACCGAAGTTTTTCCGTTTGAAACCGGGTGGTGAGGTCCGCTTGCGATACGGCTACATCATCCAGTGCCAAGAAGTGGTTCACGATGATGCCGGAGAGGTGGTGGAGATTCGATGCACCTACGATCCTCAGACGCGCAGCGGCGGCCCCCAGGCCGATCGCAAAGTGAAAGGGACGATTCACTGGCTGAGCGGCCAGCACGCACAAAAGGCCAAGGTGCGACTTTACGATCGCCTTTTCTGCCGCGAGGATCCGGAGGGAGGCGGGGACGGGACCACCTTCCTCGATCAGCTCAACCCCGAATCGCTGCGGGAGATCGAGGCGATGGTGGAGCCGGAATTGATGAACACACCTGCCGGGCAGCAGGTGCAGTTCGAGCGGAATGGGTACTTTGTTGCCGACGCCATCGATTCTCGCCAGCATGCCCCCGTTTTCAATCGCATCGTCCCATTGAAAGATTCTTGGGCCAAGGAAGTCGCCAAGGGTACCCGCAGTCGGTAGCTCCCGGATGGCGATGGCTCTGACAACCCCAACGTTCCCATGGATCGCAACGCTTCAGGAGCCGAATGATGATGGCTGATAGGAAACCGTGGTGGGGCTTGGTGGCTATCGGGATCTGTCTTGCGCTGAGTTTATTGGATGGCGATTTCTCCAGGGCCGAAGATTGGCCGCAGTGGTTTGGTCCGCGCCGCGATGGTTCGATCCGGGAGCCGGGGCTGATCGACAAGATTCCCGAAGGAGGTCTGAAACGACTCTGGAGTCAACCGGTGGGGCTGGGCTATGCCGGTCCCGCGGTTGCCGATGGTCGCGTCTTTGTCAGCGACTATCTCAAGGAGTCCGGTGAGATCACCAACAACCCTTCGCTTCGCGATCAGTTGCAGGGTCAAGAACGATTGCAATGCCTGGATGCCGAGAGCGGAAAGGTGCTTTGGGAACATCGCTACGCGCGAAGCTATTCCATTTCCTATCCCGCTGGGCCTCGCGCGACTCCGGCGGTTGCCGAAAACCGTGTGGTGCATCTGGGGGCGGAAGGAGATCTGATCTGTCTTTCCGTGGAGGACGGGAAGGTCGTGTGGCAGAAGAAACTGCCGGAAGTCTATGGAAGCACAACGCCGATTTGGGGCCATGCCGCCAGCCCTCTGATCTTCGACGGCCAGGTGATCGCGATGGCTGGGGGAGAAGGGGCCTATGTGGTCTCGATCGATCTGCAAAGCGGTGACGAACGATGGCGAGCGCTCACCGCGAAGGAGCTGGGGTATTGCCCGGCTGTGTTGGTCGATTTCGGCGGTGTCCGGCAGTTGATGGTTTGGGATCCGGAGGTCCTGCACAGCCTCGATCCGGCCACTGGCAAGGAATTGTGGTCGGTCCCGATCGCACCCTCCTACGGCATGGCGATCGCTCCCCCTGTGGTGTCCGGGGATCGGATGTATGTGAGCGGAATTGGTGAAGCCAGCGTGATGCTGAAGTTGAAGGCCGATCCGCCAGGGGCTGAGGTCTTATGGCGTGGCAAGAGCAAGATGGGGCTCTACAGCGGCAATGCAGCGCCGATCTTTCATGAGGGCTTCGTCTATGGCGCTGACTGTGGGGCTGGCAATTTGATCTGCTTCGATGCCGCCGATGGCGCTCGCCAATGGGAGACCTACCAACCGACCGCTGGGGGGACGCGACGCGTCAGTCATGGCACTGCATTCCTTCACTCCCTTGGGAACGGTCGCTATCTGCTCCTGACGGAAACTGGGGACCTAGCGATCGCTCGCCTGTCGCCCCAAGGGTATCAAGAGGAAAGCCGTTTTCATGGGATCGATCCGACCAACGAGTGTTTCGGAAGGCCGGTGGTCTGGAGTTATCCGGCGATCGCCAACGGGAAGATCTATCTTCGTAACGATCAAGAGATTCGCTGCTACGATCTATCGGTAGCGGGGAACGCGAACGCACCATAGCGGTCTTCCGTCAGGATAGACGCCATGGGTCGCGGTTGGGCAGATGCCTTGTGGTCCATCGATCTTCCTACCGTCCAGTAGCCTGCGCGCGCCCTTCCGCTAGGCGTGATGCACTTGCTGGGGGATGGCCAGCGCGCGACTTAAGCCACCTTGCGGTCGCGCAGTCGAACGGCCGTCTCATGCCAACGCTCCATCGCGCTGGATGCAGGTGCCGCGCTGCCTCGGAGGATCCGATAGCCCTTGGATGACTTGGCATACCGCTCGATCGATTCCCGGAATCGCTCCAATCCGACCTCGGCGATGCGTTCGATTTCCTCATAGCCAGCGGCGACGATCAATTGGGCATCGACACTGCGAAGGCCAGGGATCATGCATGCGATCGCTGCCTGCTGCTGCCACCTGCGAATCAGCGGAACCGGACACTGGTCGCTGGCGACGCGGCGAGCGATCTCCTCGGCTGAATTCTTGAGCAGATCGGCGACGGTCGCGATCCCATGGTTTTCCAGAAGACTGGCCATCTTGGGACCGATGCTTGGGGCATCGACGATGGGTTGATGAGCCAGTAGGGGGTGAGTCGCATTCCAGGTCGGGCTGGGCGTTCCTTCCTTCAATGGCTTGGGCAGGGTGCGATCCGTCGCCTTCACCACCGCGGGGAACGGGATGACATCAGGATTTTGGTGGACAGCCGCAGGCTCCATCGCCGCATGCACCATCGATGGTCGTTCGCGGACCACGCTGGTAGGCGATTCCGAGGAGGGCTGCTGAATGGAAACCGGGGAAGGTCGCGACGGTCGGGGCGATGGCGCAGTCACCGGCTGCGGATGCTTGGGAAGGGATGCGATTGGCCGCGGCTCCAGCAGCCAGTTCTGCAACCTGTCTTGTTCCGCGCGAGATCCGCGTTGCCAGATCGATTGGCCGATAGGAGTTTGCAGCAGTCGTTGGATATCCAATCGCAATTGGCTGCGAGACCTCTGACCGAGTACTTCGATCGAAGGGACGCCAGAAGCGACCAAGAGGGCTGCATCGAATCCTCTCAGGCCAGGGGCTTGTAGTTGCAGTAGCGCTTCGGCAGCTACGGTTCTTACGAGCGACGCTTGTCTGCCGAGAGCTCGATCCACCCGCTGCCACTTCGCTTCGCTGAGGCTGGTCAATTCTCCGAGGGTCCAGATTCCCAGAGAACGCAGTCGAGTCAGGGTGTCCTCAGGAAGCCGTTGTAGCTCCGTCAGGTCCGACTGAGAGGCAAGTCGATCCTCCCGGTCCAACGGCAAAGGGGATGGGCTAGTACCTCCGGGAAACTCCACGATCCAACCGTTTTGATGGTCGTTCCAATGCCAGCGGCGTAGCGATTGAGATGCCGAGACTTTGGCTGAAGAGAGTCGGCCTCCGATCGCCAGGACTTGGATGCCGCGACAGGCGAGTTGGTCGAGCGAATCGATCAAGGTGGTGGCTTGGTTTGTGCGAATCGAACGATCCGTCAGGTCGACTACCCAGGGAAGCATCGTTCCGTGTTCCAGCAGGTACTCCAGGAGTGCCAACTGGCAGGACCAGAGCTCCCATCGGCTTGTGGCTGGCTGGCGTTCCGATGGGCGGTTCACTCCCTCTTGGACCTTCCACCGTTCCATCCACTGCTCTGCCCTCTCGCGGAGGGTATGGTGACAGCGTGGGCTGGGAGCTTCCGGCGATTGCATCGCTTGCAGGCGAAGCAGTCGTCGTTCTTTGAAACGCCTGGCATTCCAATCGGCAATCTGTCGACTGGCTAGATGCATTCGATGCCGAGCGTTTGCGAGCTGCTGATTCCATTGACTCGATTCGGTCACGATCGCCAGATCGCGTTGTTCCAGCAGTTGGTTGAGCTTCTGCCGCGCGGCTTCCAGATCGCTTCGCAGCTTCCCAGATCGCTCTTCTAGCGCCTCCACCTCAGGATGAACCGAAGGGGGCATGGTGGAGCCATCGCCGGTGGTGCCATAGACACGCGGAACCGATCGCACGGGGATGTGGAAATCGCCGAAATGGAAAATCCGTTCGAATCGACCCTCCGGTATGGAGGAGGCGGTCTTTGGGGATTGATGGGGTGCGGAAGGATTTCTGGAGGCGTTCATGCGATGAGCCGGCGCGATGGAGCGAGCGCGAGACTCTAAGGAGTGCTCCAGCGACTCACAGCTTGCTTCCAAAAGCCGCTGCAGCTGGAGGATCCGATTCCTTTGCAGTTGAATCTGCTGCTCCCACGATGACTCGGCATTCTGCCGATGTTGTCGATGGACAGCCATCTGAGCGCGAAGCCTTCGGTAGTCGAGCACTGCGAGGTCGTACTCGCTGCGCCACCACGCGAGATCCCTTGGGGGAGTTGGTTCCTGAAGCTGCCTTGCCAGTTGTGTCATCTCTTCCTTCCAGCGGCCGGAAGGTTGTCGGCTGGGCTGCGGCATGGCGACCACTAGGCCAAGGTCCTGAGCGACTTGGTCGAGCTGCTGCCAGGGGGATAGGTCAGGTGCTGGCGCGTAGAGCAGTTGAAGCGGAGAGTCGGGAAGGTGGCGCCAGTTGGCCAAGCGGCTGGAGGCTTGAAGGTCCCAGGTGCGATCGACCACGCGGACATGCCATCGCGCCTTTTCCGGATCCTGCTGGTTTTGGGTCGGTAGTTGGACCAGAAACCGATAAGGTGGCTCGACTGCCTCAATCGAAGCGTAGCCAAGCGACAAATCCGAAGGCCAATAGCGGTCGGTGGGGGGAATCTGCGAATGCTTTCCGTGAGGGAAAGTGGAGGGGGTGCGATTGCATCCTCGCAGCGCCTGGCAGATGGACGCAGCCAACCCCTCCAGCAGTTCCGGGTAGCTGGAATCCAGCGCATGGATTCCATGCGTCAGACCAGACAACGAAATCGGTTCGCTTGGCGTTCTGCCAGCTGACGGAATAGTCCAATGGATCTCACGCAAGAACATCTTTTGGGTTCCTTCCCAAACCAGTTTGGCGATCCGTGCCAAAAAGAAACCGTAGCAGCAATCGGCTATCGGGGTAAAGCCCATTTGAAAGGAGTTGGGGCTATCGCGATTCCATCCCGATCGGTGGATGGCACCTTTTGGATGCTAGCAATCCGAAGCAAATCCACCATCTGGCGATGGTGGCTACCGCAAGCGTTCGCTATCAATCGCGCAATCGGTGGATGGCACCTTTCGGATGATCAATCGCGCAATCGGTGGATGGCACCTTTTGGATGATCGGTGGATGGCACCTTTTGGATGATCGGTGGATGGCACCTTTTGGATGCTAGCAATCCGAAGCAAATCCACCATCTGGCGATGGTGGCTAGCGCAAGCGTTCGCTATCAATCGCGCAATCGGTGGATGGCACCTTTTGGATGCTATCGCGCAATCGGTGGATGGCACCTTTCGGATGCTAGCAATCCGAAGCAAATCCACCATCTGGCGATGGTGGCTACCGCAAGCGTTCGCTATCAATCGCGCAATCGGTAGGGGGGCTTTGAATTCCGCAGGGGCAAATCGCAATCTCTTTTTCAGAGGCACACGGTTTTCTGGGGAGGGGGTTCCGGAGACCGGTCTGCCAAGACTTGATGAGAGACCTAGCGATTCAGGCAGAGAGCCTTGCAGGAAGAGGCGAAAAAGGAGGAGTCGACGCGGTGATTCAGTCGCTCGGCGAGGCAGTTATAATGGAAGCCGACTGGGGGCTCCCCCTTTTCCGGGGCTGACTTTTACTGCGGAAGCCGTTTCGGTGGTCACTGTGGCGTTTTCCTAGGATGACTATCCCGGCACATCCACTTCCTTTTGATCAGGATCGTTCCGATGCTTTGGTTCCGAAAGACTCGTTGGTTGGCTTTGATGATCGGCCTTTCTTCCTGGGGATCCGGCGCCACTCTTTTGGCTCAGCAAGGGGCGACAGCACCTTCTGCATTCAAGGTACCCGAGGGCTTTGAGGTCGAACTGCTGCATGAGGTCCCACTGGCAGAGCAAGGGTCGTGGGTCTGCATGTGTGTTGACCTGGAGGGGCGGCTGATTGTTTCGGATCAGTATGGAAAGCTGTATCGAGTCGCCTTGCCGAAGAAGGAAGGTGAGAAAGTCGCCGTCGAAACGCTCGATGTTTCCGTCGGTATGGCACAGGGGCTCCTGCATACCCGCGACGGACTGTACGTCAACATCAACGGCGAGGGGCCCAGCGGCGCGGGGCTATATCGCCTGCAAGATCTCGACAAGGATGGAAAGTTTGAGAAGCAGGACCACCTGATCCCTCTGAACGCGGGAGGGGAGCATGGTCCTCACGCGTTGATTGAGGGCCCTGATGGCAGGATCTACCTGTGTGCAGGCAATGCGACCGACCTTCCGGCGAAAATCGACCGCTACCGAGTCCCCAAGCATTGGTCGGAAGACCATCTGCTGGGCCGCATGCCCGATGCCCGTGGATTCATGGCCGACCGACTGGCTCCTGGTGGATTCGTCCTCAGCTTCCGCCCAGATGGCTCGGATGTCGAACTGGTGGCCACTGGCTTTCGCAACGAGTACGACATTGCGTTCAATCCCCTGGGGGATCTGTTCACCTACGACGCCGACATGGAATGGGATGTCGGGACGCCATGGTACCGACCTACAAGAGTCAATCATGTCACCGGCGGATCCGAGTTCGGATGGCGCAACGGCACGGGCAAGTGGCCCGAGTACTTTGCCGACAGCATGGGTGCGGTGGCCAACATCGGACCAGGATCTCCGACGGGGATCTGCTTTGGAACCGGAGCGAAGTTTCCGGCGAAATACCAAAGGGCGCTTCTGATCGGCGATTGGAGCTACGGTGTCATCTACGCAGTTCATTTGACCCCGGAGGGATCCAGTTATCAGACGACTTTTGAACCTTTCGTCTCGGCTTCGCCCATGCCGATTACTGACATGGTAGTTCATCCCTCCGATGGCAATCTTTACTTCATGATCGGAGGGCGGAAGGTACAGAGTGGCTTGTATCGGCTGAAATACAAAGGCACCGAGAGCACAGCACCTGCTGCACCGATCGATTCAGCCAACGCCGCTCAAGCTCGCAGCCTCCGCCGCAATCTCGAGCAACTGCAGGCACCAGGCAAGCCAGGCGCTGCCTCCACATCGCTCGCCATGTTGGGACACCCAGACCGTGCCGTTCGATTCGCGGCGAGGATCGCCCTGGAGCACCAACCGGTGGCGCAGTGGCGCAGTCGCGTGATGGAGGCCACCAACCCCCAATCGCTTATCACCGGTGCCATCGCGTTGGCACGATGCGGTGAACCCACCGACCAGGCTGCCATCCATCAACGACTGGCGACCATCGAATGGGGATCGCTCGATCGAACCCAGAAGCTGGAGCTGTTGAGAGCCTATCAACTCAGCTTCACACGGATGGGTGAAGGGAGTCCCGAGTCGCGCCAAGCCATTGTCGCTCAATTGGACCGCCACTTCCCAGTCCCCGATGAAGACAGTCCGCTCAACCGTGAACTGGCCACCGTGCTGGTCTACCTGGGGGCTCCAGGCATCACCGATCGCTGCATCGCTCGCATGAGCAATGCGCAGTCGGCCGACGAGCAGATCCACTACGCCATGGCGCTTCGAGATGTCAAAGAGTGGACCGACGAGCAGCGGCAGAAGTATTTTCAGTGGTTCATCGACGTCTCCACCGCTCGAGGTGGCGCATCGTTTGGTGGATTCCTCGCCAACATCCGCAAAGTAGCCATCGGCCATTTGAACGACGAGCAGAAAGAAAAGCTTGGGGAATTGGTAGGAGATCTCCCCGAACCGCGGGATCCACTTGCTGACCTAGCGCCTCGGCCTCTAGTCCAGGAATGGAAGGTGGAGGACTTGGCAGAGGAAGCCTCCCAGAAGAACTCGAGCTACGATTTCTCCAAAGGCAAGCAGCTCTTCGCCATCGCACAGTGCTACAAGTGCCATCGATTCCAAGGACAGGGTGGAATTCAGGGCCCCGATCTGACCGCCGTCTCCGGCCGCTTTAGCCCTCGTGAAATGCTGACAGCGATCATCGAGCCGAACAAGGAGATTAGCGACCAGTATCAAGCGACGCAGTTCATCACGGAAGACGATCAGATCGTGGTAGGTCGCGTGGCCAACCTGAACGGATCGACTTTGATGATCACAACGAACATGCTCGATCCCCAGAACTTTACCAATCTCGACCGCAAGTCGATCACCGAAATGAAGCCCAGCCCCAACTCGATGATGCCTTCCGGTTTGCTCAACACGCTCTCCAAGGAGGAAGTCTTCGAGTTGCTGGCCTACATGAAGTCAGGTGGCAACCCCGCTCATCCTCTCTACCAACAGCCGACGGCAGCTGCCCCCTGAGAAGGAATCTTTCGCGCACCAGACAGGCTTGGCAGGCAGGACAAAGGGCACTGCCAAGCCTAAGGGCCGGAAGGGAATTCCCGCTGGCGAGGTGGAACTTTGGAGCCAAGTCGCATTGCTTCCATCGCCCCTTTTCTTCACAATCGGGCTTCCGGCAGCTTCTCGTTGGATTTCTACCCAAACATTCGCGGGGCTCCTGGAGTTCCCTGCCCCTTGAGTTGAAGGGTCGTTCATTCATGCGAACACGGCACAGCTGGGTGGCCCTTCTCTTGATTGCCGCAATCTTCCTGCTGACCGACAGCGCCTGGGAGGCTCGATGGCCGATCATCGGGGAATTGCTCTTTGTGGTCGGCGTACTTCTGGCGGGGATCGGGGCGATGGGACGCATCTGGTGTTCCGCCTACATCGCTGGCTACAAAAACGGCACCCTGATCACCAGCGGCCCCTACTCGATGACCCGAAATCCGCTCTATTTCTTCAGCTTCCTGGGGAGTGTCGGCGTCGGATTGACATCCGAAACCCTAGCCATCCCTGCGATTATCGCCATGGCGTTTGCCTTCTATTATCCTTTTGTGATTCGGAGCGAAGAGGCAACACTCAGCCAACTGCATTCCGATCAGTTTGACCAGTATCGTCGCGAGGTTCCCCCTTTTTTTCCCGCATGGAGCCGCCTTAGCGAACTGAGCGATCATACGGTGCAGATGAAGACCTTTCGCCGGCACATCGGCAGTGCGATCTGGTTTGTCTGGATCCCTGGATTGATCCATCTGGTCGATTTTCTTCACGACCACCAATACCTGACCAGCTTCTACAAGATGTACTAGCCGGGCCCCCTGCCCTCTAGCCGATTCCCGCGAGGGAGGCGCATCGCGGCCTCTCCGTGAAAGGGGGCTTCCGACGAGTCGCCGTCAGCGGCGGTTGGCCCCAAGCCCGCGGACCAATTCCATCAGCCGCATGGCGTGTTGATCGATACCGATCAGAGTTCGAAGACGTTGTTGAGCAGCGGCGCGATCGCGCCGCATCGCTGCCGTCTTCGCGCATGCCTCCAGAAGGCCGCTCAGCAGCGCTTCCGGATCCCCTGGGCTGTAGAGGGCGCCGTGCTGAAGACGTCGATGCATCTCGGGGAAGGCGCCGTGGGCGGGGAGCAGATAGGGCAATCCCGCTGCGGCGGCTTCCAGAACATACCGCCCCTTGGGCTCACGGTAGACGGTGGGAACACAAAGCAGATCGGCACTAGCCAGCAGCCTCAGCTTCGCTTCGCGGTCGACCGACCCATGGTAGGTGAAACCTGCCGGGCTGGATGCGGTTAGTGAACGAGCGATTTCGTCCCAGTAACGCTGATGTTGCCCTCCCAGCCATCCTGCAATGTCGAGGTGCCGGGGCGTTGGGTCGCCAGTGGCATTCCATCGGCACCAGGCATCGGCCAGTTGATGGAGCCCTTTCTCAGGAGCCAGTCGGGCCAGATAGAGAACTCGAAAAGGGGATGCGTTCGAAGGGCTGCTGGGCGAGTCGGTTTCCCACTTGGCCATCGGCTGGCTGTCCAGATCGATCCCCAAAGGGAGGCAGTGCCAATGGTCGCGCGGGAGACCCAGCAACTGGGCCATCCGGTGTCCGTATTCTTCGCTGTGGACCACGAACGCATCGACCAGGGGAACCAGCTTCTTCATCCGATCGATGGTGCGGCCTCGGTAAGGTTCGGGTAGTGAGTCGATGAAGATGTCATCGCCCTGAAGCATCACGACGACGGGAACGTCGATCTGCTTTTTGATTGAGGGAAGCGCACCGGCGATCAAGAAATTGGTCAAAATCAACGCGGAAGGCCTTGCTTCACTGGCCAGCCATTCGGTCAGCCTAGCCACCTCCTGACGCTGCCTGCCCGACTCTCCCTCCAGCATCGACACGGTCATCGCGCCCAGGAATCGCTGATCGATCGAGTGGGTGCGTCCTGCCAATCGATTGATCAGACCGGGCTGATTCAGACGACGGACGAGCGATTTGGGGAGGGGAGGAAGCCAAGGGAATTTTTGCTGCAGATAGACCTGGATGCCTCCGAAAAAAATCTCTCCGGAACTGGCATCCGCTTCGTCGGTGCGGATCGGTGTGTAGACCGGGACAAGGAGGCAGTCCTGACCTTGGCGAAGGAGCGATTTGGCCAGTGCATTGTCATTCATGCAGCTTCCGCAAAACATGCCAGCGGCACCTGCGGTCAGATAGACCCAAGACATGATGGGCAATCCCGTCCTTTCATGAGCATTCTTTTCGGCTGATCGCGAAAAACGGAGCGATCACCCCAATTGTGTTTCCCGTAGCATCAGGAACCCGACACCAGCGATAGCCGATCACTCCACTGTGAAGTACCATGGGACCGGCGGCAGAGTCCTTCGCCTTTTTTTAACTGGCTATCCCCCACCATGCTTGAATGGCTCACTTCCTCCCTCGATTGGATCCTTCATTTCGATCGCCATTTGAACGATATCCTAGCGGCGATGGGGAGCAGTTTTACGATCCTGCTCTGGCTGATCATTTTTGCCGAAACCGGTTTGGTCGTGGCGCCGTTCCTCCCAGGCGACTCGCTGCTTTTTGCGGTCGGTGCCATCGCCGCTCAAACCGATTCCCCGCTTCGAATTGAATGGCTGGTCCCACTGTTGATCCTAGCGGCGATCGTTGGAGACGCGGTGAACTACTCCATTGGCAAATGGGTCGGTCCCAAAATTTTTCATCGTGACACTGGCTGGCTTTTGAACAAGGAGCATCTGCTGAAGGCGGAGGCTTTCTACCAGAGGCATGGTGCCAAGGCGATCGTCTTGGCGCGATTTCTGCCCATCCTTCGCACCTTTGCTCCATTTGTCGCAGGCATCGGACGGATGCCCTACCGCCGCTTTTGGATCTACAACGTGGTCGGTGGAGTGCTGTGGGTGACTCTTTTTTTGGTAGGGGGCTACCTGTTCGGCAATGTGCCGGTGATCAAGAAGAATTTCCACGTCGTGATTCTGGCGATCCTGGTGCTATCGGTCTTACCGCTAGCTTGGGAATGGTGGGCCACTTACCGAACAGATCGGCAGAAAGACTCTAGCAGCAACAGCCCTTGACGATTCAGCTGACCACTTCGCCTACCGAATCGATTCAGCTCCATCGACTCTTGCCGCTTCCAGCGACCGCCTTTCCGATCTTCCAGCAGTCGAATCCCCACTGCTGGACTCGTTCATGCACTGCATTGGCATAGTAAGGGCTGATCACCAGCACCAAGCCGATGCCCATGTTGAAGACATGGTCCATCTCGTCGGAGGGAACTTTTCCTAGCTGCTGCAACCAAGGAAACACCGGTGGTACTTTCCATGACCCACGATCGAATACCAGATCGACATCCTCAGGCAGGATCCGCTCGGTGTTCTCCAGCAAGCCGCCGCCGGTGATGTGACCGATTCCATGCACTACCTGTTTGACTCGGTACTGCTGCAGAATCGACCGCAGGAGATTGGCGTAGATCAAAGTGGGGCGCAACAGGCAATCCCCCACGGTCTCCCCCAAGGCTTCGATATGGTCGCCAATCGCCAGCCCTGCCTTCTCGAAGACGATCTTGCGCACCAGACTGAAACCATTGGAATGCAGCCCGGATGAGTTGACGCCCAGAATCACATCATCCGGACGGATTGCCTTCCCCGAGACGATCTGTTTGCGTTCGACCACCCCGACACAAAAACCAGCGAGGTCGTAATCGTCTTCCCGATAGAGATCGGGCATGATCGCCGTCTCCCCCCCCAGCAACGCACAGTCCGCCTGCACGCACCCGGTGGAAATGCCCCGCACGATCTCCTCCAGACGCGCCGGATTGTCTCGAGACATCGCGACATAGTCGAGAAAAAAAAGTGGCTCCGCCCCGGTGCACAGGACATCGTTGACGCACATCGCCACCAAGTCGATCCCGACCGTATCGTGGCGACCCGCCTGAATCGCAACCTTCAGCTTGGTTCCGACTCCATCGGTCCCGGAAACCAGCACCGGTTCCTTGTAATTCCGGCGAAACAGGGCGTTGGAGAAATCGAGCTGGAAAAGGCCGGCAAAGCCGCCGTCGTTGCGGATCACCCGCGGACCGAACGTCCTGTGCATCCAACGCGGCAGTCGCTTCATGGCATCTTCGTAGAGATCCAGATCGACGCCGCTGTCCTTGTACGTGGTGCTCATGTGCGGGAGAAACCCTGCCTGCTGGCGAAGAAAATGCTTGCTGCAGGTGTCTTATGGTATCGCAGCATTCAGAACCAGTAAACTCGCCCCCCCAATCGAAGCAGCCCCCGAACGCTGGGATCGGGAAGCCAAGTTCCAGCCCCGATCCGGTGATAGGCTAGGTGCCCTGAAATCGCCGTTTCCCCAGTCAACGAATTCTGCTTAAATGCCCAAGTCTAGCACCCCTCGGAAGCCTTTGTCGGGCTTGGTCCAACCGGAAACGCAAGGTGCGGTGAGGCAAATGGAGTCTCAACGGAGAAAGGACTCGCGGAATGTACTCGATTGCAAAGAAATGCGCAGCGGAGTTTTTTGGCACGGCTTGGCTGGTTTTTGGAGGTTGTGGCAGCGCGGTGCTGGCAGCCAAATTCCTGAATGGAGCGGAGCAGACGAATCTGGGGATCGGATTCGTCGGCGTGTCGCTGGCATTCGGTTTGACGGTGCTGACGATGGCCTACGCGATCGGTCACATTTCAGGGTGCCATCTGAACCCCGCCGTCTCGATCGGCCTGATGATGGGCAAGCGATTTTCATCGACCGAACTGGTCCCCTACATCATCGCTCAGGTGGCGGGAGCCATCGCGGGCGCCGCGGTGCTTTATGTGATCGCCAGCGGTAATGCAGGGTGGAGTATTGCGAAGGATGGATTTGCGCTCAATGGATACGGAGAGCATTCGCCGGGCAGGTATGGGATTGCGTCGGCGTTTGTTGCCGAAGCGGTACTGACCTTTTTCTTTCTGCTGATCATTTTGGGATCGACCGACAAGCGAGCCCCGGCTGGTTTCGCACCGATCGCGATTGGTCTTGGCCTGACGCTGATCCACCTGATCGGAATTCCAGTGACCAATCTCTCGGTCAACCCAGCTCGTAGCACCGGACCGGCGGTCATCGCTTCGGCGTTTGGACAGGGTTGGGCTCTGGCCCAGCTGGCGATTTTCTGGATCGCGCCGATCGTCGGTGCCGCCATTGCCGGCATCGTCTACAACTGGCTTGGCCAGGAAGATTGAACCGGTCGCCAGACCGTGGTGACAGAGTGAACGCGATCGAATGATAGCCTCCCGGATCGATGGTCCGGGGGGCTTTCTGTTTTTGGCGGGGACTTGGCGACGGAATGGAAAGGATCTTTTCGCGTGTCGTCTCCGCCAGATCCGCTATGATGCGGGGGGGCTGGAAACGTCGAATGCGACTGGAAGACGAGATCGATCGATGTTGGATCGAGACGAATATGTCGAGCAGGCTTACTTGTTTGAGCTGCTTCATGAGCGGATGGGGGCCGACTTTCCGCTGCAGGATCTGCTCCAACAGGCAAGGCACGAACTGTTGGCGACGACCAAACTGCCGATGGCGGTCGATTTTCTGCTGGCCGAGCTGAAGCATTTTGGGGAGATGAGCCGCGGGATGAAGCGGTTGGCTCACTACTTTTCCCCCTTTCAGAGTTTCCTCGTGGAGGAGGCGGAGAAGGATCGCGGTCGCTTCGACATGAAAACGGCGTTCCGAATCCTGCAGGCGGAGGCGAAGTACCGAAGCGAGTCGGCGAGTCGGCAGGGATATTTTGTCTTCCAGTTTGAGGCGCTTTGTCGAAACCGACTGCATTACGACCGCGGGTTGGCGGCGATCTCAGAGGATCCCGCGTACGATTCCGACTGGAAGGAATGGGTCCTTGTGGTGCGCAGGCAGTTGGGGCTGGTGGATCTGGCGGATCTGATCTACGGCCGCAGTGAAGAGTATCTCGCCACCCGACGTCGGAAGCTGGGTGCCCAGACGCCCCCCGAAGCACCGATCCTCTTCGGCCTTCAGGAAGGAAAAATCGCCTGGGCCAATCGCCACAAGGATCCCCTGTTGCTCTTTGCCGCCTTGCAACGACACCTCCATTATCCTGCCGTTCCACGCCTGGAACCGGTCGACACGACCGAGCAGATTGTGCCGCAACTGCAGCGGCGGATGGAGCGATTGGAGATGCGGATCAAGCTGCTAGAGGAAGAGGGAAAGCAGGGAATCGACATCACCAAGTTCTATGGTGCACTTCCCCAACGTGGCGATTCCCCACCCAACGCCTTCGGGCCGCCATGAGGAGCCGGGAAGTCAAGGAATCCCATCCCAACTTAGGGCCCTTGCCCAGTTGACAGGAAGAGCCGAAACTGGGAACAGGAGAGACGATCGTGGGGGACAGCATCCGCTGGGCCTGCGCGGATCTCTTGGTTCGGAAGCGCCCCATTTGGCGACCATCGTCGGCTTTTGAAAAGGATGAAGACAGGATGCATCCCCAGGAAATGTCCTCCCAGCTGGAAACCTTGTGCAAGCGTTTGGCCACGCTGAAGGAGGGTCTTTGACTACGCGGATCGTTTGCAGCAGGTCGAGACGATGGAAGCCAGCATGGCCTCGGCTGGTTTCTGGGATAACCAGGAAAAGGCGCAGCAAACCGTCCAGGCGCTGAAGAACCAGCGTCTGGTGATCGAACCTTTGAAGGCAGCCCTTCAAGCCCACCAGGATCTCGGGGAACTGATCCCGATGGTGGAAGAGGATCCGTCGCTGTCGGAGGAAGTGGAACGGGAGTTGGGCAAGTTGTCCGAGGCGGTCGACCAATTGGAGCTGCAAGCGCTGCTCAACGGCCCTCTGGATCCCAATGACGCGATTCTCAGCGTGCATGCGCGGGATGGAGGAGTCGACGCCAACGACTGGGCCGAAATCCTGCTCGGCATGTACATCGCCTGGGCAGGCAAGCATGACTACAGCGTCGAATTGATCGACCGCAGCGACAACGAGGAAGCTGGGATCACCCAGGCGACCATCGCCGTCCGAGGGCCGATGGCCTACGGCTATTTGAAAGGGGAAGAGGGGATGCATCGCTTGGTGCGCATCAGCCCATTCAACGCGGAAGGCAAGCGGCAGACCAGCTTTGCTGCGGTCGACGTCTCCCCCGACGTCAACGATTCCGTCGAAATCGATATCCGTCCGGAGGATGTGCGGGAGGATGTTTTTCGAGCCTCCGGGGCGGGAGGCCAGCACGTCAACAAGACTAGCTCGGCCATCCGCTTGACGCACCTACCGACGGGAGTCGCCGTGCAGTGCCAGAACGAACGGAGCCAGCACAAGAATCGAGACTTCGCCTGGAAGATGCTGCGAGCGAGGTTGGCGCGAATTGAGGAAGAGAAACGCGAGGCGGAGCAATTGGCTAAGTACAAGAACAAAGCCCGCGTCGGATTTGGCTCGCAGATCCGAAACTATTTCCTCCATCCCGATCAGCGTGTCAAAGATGCGCGGACTGGATTCCAGATGGGAAATTTTCACGCGGTCATCGGTGGGGAACTGCAAGGTTTTCTCGACGCGTTCCTAAAATGGCGGATGATGGAAGACCAGTAACCGCTAGGAGCGTTTCTTCGGATGGCCGATCAACATCGACTGCAATGGGGTGACTTGAGCGTTGAAGCAAACCGGATCGGCGACCGATTCGATTGGCGGATCCTCTGGGAACCCCTTTCGGCATCAGCGCTACCGCTCCTGCAGTCGGTTCCGTCCCCCATCGACACGGCTTGGCCTCCCTTCCCACCCTTGCAGGAACTGGCGCAGGAAAGCCATTCCGACACGGAGGTGCTCCTTGGGGTAGGCATGGCAGGAAAAAGCCACTGGTCGGTGAGCGTCGATCGCCGTCAACCGCCACACCAACCAGCGATGGTCTTCGACTTCGCCTGCCGGCTTTCTGGAAGCCCAGCCTTCCTCGGGGCGTGCTGGATGCTGGGAGAGGGCCTTCACGCCATCCCCCCCGCTTCGCTCAATCTGCCTTGGCTGCTTCGTCGAAACGCAACCACCATCGCCACGCTGACCCCCGACAACCATACTTCGCTTCGGCTGGAGGGGAACCAGGTCCAGTTGATTCCCAACCTGGGAACCGGGGGCATTCAGGGGACCGTCCGCTGGGGGTTTCGGATCGCGCGACCGGAAGCCTCCCAATCTCCTAATAGCTAGTGGGGAACGGGTTCCAGCCTGGGAAAAACCAGAGTGGTCAGGACCCACGGGGATCTTTGGGAACTGGTGAGAGTTTGTGGTAGGATGAAAGAGAAGTGGTGCGTGCTGTCGATTCCATCGGTTGGCGTTGGGAACTCCGCGGCAGCGAAAAATACTGGCATGGTTGGAAAGTTGCCGAGCCATTTTTGTTATTGGATCTTGCCATGCGACCCAGCCAGCCCCCCGATCAAAACCGACCAGCACCTTTGGGCGGGATGAAGAAAGAGCGATTCCCGGAAACTCACGACGCTTCGCAGCTTGAGGCAGAAATTGCGAAAGATGTTTTCGAGACTCCGGAAGCCTACCTGGATGGGCTCCGAGTCGACCAATCTGGGGAATGAAGGACGCGTTCTCTCCAGGACGATCGGCCTGGAGACGGAATACGCGCTGGTGTTGGTGCGAAGGGATCGCGATCTGCGCGGCGAATCCTCTCATCAACTCCCCGAGGATTGGTACGCTCGCCTGATCGCCGCCATGGCGAAGCATTCTGCCCTAGTTCGCGGGCTGGGGAACTCGACTCGTTTCTTCAATGCCCAGGGAGGATCGATCTCCAGAGAGGTTCGATGGGGAGCCGAAGGAGGGATCGGGTTCCTGGAAGGCGCCACCCCCGAATGCCTCTCCCCTCGCGACCTGATCGCTCATCAGGTGGCGCAAGATGAACTCTTTGCTTCGTTGGTCGAACAGATCCCACCGACCGGCGAGATTCGCCTGCTGAAGAACTCCGCCGACCACCAGGCTCACCTCTACGGTCAACAGGAAAACTACGATTTGACGATCGCCAGCGGATGGCGTCTTTTGGCGTGGCGCTGTGCATTGCTTTTGCTTTTCCTTCCCATCCAGATCTACTATCTCCTTTCGACGCTGTGGCTTGGGTTGATGGGAGCCGCGATGCGTTGGACTCATCGAGATCCCGAGCCTTGGCTGGATTCGCAGTTGCAGCGAGGCAGCGCCTGGCTGGATATTGCATCGACAGGGCTTCGCTTGCTGCACTACCCCTTGGCCTGCATCTTTTCCTTGCTGGCCTGGGGTCTGCTCTGTGTACCCCATCGTCGACGAATGAGCGGTTTTCTGGCAAGCCGATCGATCTTGGAAGGAAGCGGTTATGTCGATTCGCGAGGCAAGTTCTGGTTGAGCGCGAAGGCTGCCACCGTGCGATCGGAAATCGGCATGGGGGCGTATTTCAATCGGCGTCCAATTTTCGAGATCGGACACCTGCTGGAATCGGTCTGTGCTCATCCGATTCAGGGATGGATTCGACTGTGGCAACCCAGGCAGCGAATTCAGCTTGCTCTGGGAGATTCTTCGCCGAATCCGTGGAGCCAGTATCTGAAGGTGGCGACCACCTGTCTGGTGCTGGACCTCGTGGAGGCGCGAAGTCGAAGACGTCTGGTTCACCTCCAAAGAGCTTGGCTCGCTTGTCAGGAGTTTTCTGGAGACGCCACGCTTGTGCATCGCACCGCAGGTTCCCTAGAGGGTGGCCGTTCCCGGGATCCCTTCTCGGCTCTCGAAATCCAAATGCAGACGCTCCAAGCGGTGCGGGGATTTCTCGAAGACCAAGGGCCGGTCCCGGAGGAATGCTGGAGCATCTTAGCGATGTGGAAGGAGTCGCTGGAGGCACTGCGTCAGCATCGTTACGAACAGCCCTTTCCCGATGGGCTGCTGGGAAAGATCGACTGGGCAACCAAGCAGTGGTTGCTGGAAAAACTAGGGCGTGGTGCCCCGTGGGAAGCGAGGAAGAAACTGGATCTCCGTTATGCGGAACTATCGGAAGAGGGGTACTGCGAGAAGGTTCGACGCGCCCACGCCTGCAACGCTCCGGTCGATCGCCAACGGATCAACTTGGCCAAACAATCGCCACCGGAAGGGACCGCCGCGCGGGCAAGAGCGTACTGGATCCGCGAATTCGCATCCGAGCGGCAGGATGCGAGGGTCGACTGGGATCGGGGCGAACTTTTGGAGGAAGGGAAAAGGCGGACCTTCCACTTCCGGCCCGCCGCTGCTGGCGTCGCTGGAAAATCTCTACCGGAAGAGGAACCGGAATAACCTCCTCTCCCCTTCTGACCCTCCTTCCGCAATCGCTGCTTGGCGATAGGAAGTTGACCAGCGCTGCTGCTGTGGGGTGCGAGCAGGAGTAGAGAAATCATCGATCGTCTGCTAGCCTGATGGCGTGTGTGTGGACCTCCCATCGATCCCTGAAAACCCAGCCCCTCGCAACATGCTAGACCTTTACGAAAAAATCCAGCAGTCCGTTTCCTTCATTGAGCAGCGATGGGGCAAGAAGCCAGCCGCTGGAATCGTCCTGGGCACCGGCCTGGGTTCATTCGTCGAGCGGATGGAGGTGGATACGGCGATCGAGTATGGGGAAATCCCCAACTTCCTAAAATCGACCGCCACCAGCCACCGCGGCAGGCTGGTCTGTGGAAGCTGCAACGGACTTCCCGTCGTCGCGATGGAAGGGCGGTTCCATCTTTATGAGGGGTATGCACTGAAAGAGATCACCCTCCCCATCCGCGTCATGAAGGCGCTGGGGGCCAGACTGCTGATCCTCTCCAACGCCTGCGGCGGCATGAATCCCAATTACCGTTGTGGAGACATCATGCTGATCGATGATCACATCAATCTCCTCGGAGACAATCCGCTCATCGGGATCAACGACGACCGCTTGGGACCACGATTTCCCGACATGAGCGCCCCCTACGACGCCCAGTTGATCGATGCCGCGCTCGCGGTTGCTCGACGCGAAGACATCATCGCTCACCGCGGCGTTTTCGTCGCCGTTCCCGGACCAAACCTGGAAACGCGAGCGGAATACCGGTTCCTTCGGATGATCGGTGCCGATGTCGTCGGAATGTCGACCGTGCCGGAAACGATCGTTGCCGTCCACGAAGCAATGCGAGTGGTTGGCTTCTCGGTCATCACCGACATGTGTCTGCCAGACGCTCTGGAAGCCGCCGATGTCGCCAAGATCATCGCCACCGCCAACGCGACCGAACCCAAACTGACCAAGCTGGTCATCGGGGTGCTGGAAGCCTATCAGAAGCAACTGACAGCTAGCGCCTGAACAAGACCCTTCAGAAGGCGGTCTGGCTTCGACCACGCGTCGTCCCCCGAAAGCTCTCATCGATCCTCACGGAACCTGAAGCCCGATGGGAGCACGCCAAGGTCGTTTCGTTGTTGCCTTGGCTGCAGCGACGCCGGATGCCAAAAAAATGGGCCATCTAGCCTTTCTGTCGGTCCGTGGTGCGAGTTCCCATCCCTGCGACACCACGTTGCCAAACCGGGAATGACCAAGCCGTTTTTGTGGAACGGCGCAAGCCGTCCGGTTCTATGGTGCCACCCGACGCAGATTGGAGAGCTTGCTCGCTTCCGCTACGATTTGGAAGAATCCCTAGATTGCCGCGTTAACTCTCCGGCCAGCTATTCCTGGTTGATTTGACACCGATGCCGTCAAACGATGGCTAACCAGAAGAGTTTCAGATGGGCAAAAAAAGAGGCCCCTTGGTTGGGGCCTCTTCAATAGCTTCGGGGGTTGGTGAGCGAACGAAGGTCGCTTAGCCGTTGATCGAGTCGATGCGGACGCGCGTGTAGAGTTGGCGATGTCCGGTGCGGCGATCGTAATTCTTGCGACGACGGAACTTCTGGATGTAGATCTTATCCCCCTTCTCGACCCCCAGCACCTTGGCGGTGACCGAAGCGCCAGCCACGGTGGGGGTACCGAGACGCAGGCCCTGGTCCGAACCAACGGCCAGTACCCGATCGAACGTCAACGTGTCATCGGTGGTGGAAGCATCGCGATAATCGATGTCGAGAATCTGACCTGGTTCCACTCGGAATTGACGGCCGCTGTCTGCAATGATCGCGTACATGATCCACCTTTATCGATTCAAATGCTGCCCGCTCGCAATGGTCGCTGTCAGACCCAACCGCTGACCGCACCACCACGGAAACCTTGCCATTGGCAACCCCCGGTCGCTTGCCCAACAACCATGCGATCGCAGTCGCAAGCGCCCAAGATGTTTCCACCGGAAAGCTCCGGATTTTAATCGCTTACCGGTGGCCCGTCGAGCCCAAAGAATCGGCAGTGAGCCTATCTACCCAGCCAGCGAAGCATCCAGACGAGCGAAAGGGCTAAAACCCCCATTATGGAGGATGCTACCCAGAAGCGGTTGGCTTTTCGGTTCAGGATGGCATTGGGGCGTCCGTCGAGGATCCACTTGAGAAACCGGTAGCGCAGGTCGTTGTCGAGGTAGAGGACGGAGCGCCCGGGTTCGAGGACCCCGTACTGCACAGAGATTTCGACTCCGCCATGAAGAGCTCGCCGCCGCTCCTGTAGATCTACTCCTTCGCCATCGAAGAACCAAACCTGGGATCCGTAACTGCTGGGGGTCTCGTCTTGCACGTGAACGCAGCGCACATTTTCGATATAGGATCGCTCCAAATCCATCTCGAATCGTTGCAGTTGTCGCTTGGCCTGTTCCCCAACCAAACGGCAAATCCGCTCTTGTTCTCGCAAATAACTTGATTCCGAGGACATCGCTTAGCTTCCTTGTTTCGTGCGGGTTCCTACGCAGTGACCATCAGCGAAATCACAGCCAAAGCCATCGAGACACCCAGCAAAACACACCAAATGTGGGATTACAACTGAGGGGTGTGGAAAACACGTAAAAAAAGACTGATTCTTTAGTGGGTGACAAAACGCCCGTCACCCTGACCTAGCGGGGCGATCCCGCACATCAAAGCACTGTTATTCCACTATAGGCCCCAAGTAAAGGCTTGGAAATGCATTGCCGTGGTGTTGCCGGACATGTTTTTCCTGTCAGGTTTTTCGCTAGTGAAAAATGGGGGCTCAGACGGCGGTGGGAGAGGAAAAGC
>JBILTR010000032.1:0-54156 GCA_044371425.1 Pirellulaceae bacterium
GATTTGGTTGGACGTAGCTCTGGTGTACCAGTTGTCACGCTAGTGGCACGGCTGGATAGCTAACTACGGAAAGGATAAACGCTGAAAGCATCTAAGCGTGAAGCCCTCTCCAAGATAAGGTTTCGTTGCACTTTGTGCGAAAGTCCCCTGGTAGATGACCAGGTTGATAGGCCAGATGTGTAAGCACGGTAACGTGTTCAGCTTACTGGTACTAATGGACGAAAACTTGATCGACGGAATCTCGCACTCTCCGTACGTTCGAACCGAACAATGGCTGCGAAGCAAGAAACATCTACCATCCAACTGGCCTGAGCGGGTCTAACCGCCCCTCAGGCTCCTTCCGGTGACTATATCGCAAAGGTCACACCTGTTCCCATCTCGAACACAGTAGTTAAGCTTTGCGAGCCGATGATAGTGTATACCAACGCGAAAGTAGGTATCGCCGGATTTTAAAAAGCCCCCATGGCTCGCCATGGGGGCTTTTTTTGTTTCATCCAATCACTTCGCTGGTTCTCCCCAAGTCGCCACTCCCGGTATCGGCTTCGAGAATCCCTTTGATGCCTAACTTGCCCCAGAATTCGATAGCTCACGCGGAGCCGCGAAGGCGCGAAGCCAGTCCGAGTCCACGTCCGTTTGCCATTCCTTCCTTTTGGTACAGCATCTTGTTTTTGTTGGATCCGAGTTGGTTTCACAAGGGGATGGACGTGGGATTCCTTTCGGTCTCCCATTCGTTTGCGTATTCGGGCAGGACGGCTGGGATCAGAGGGAGCTGCGATGCTCGGGCGGCTATTGGAAGATCGCCAGACTTCCGGCACGTTCTTTTCTGGCCCGCCGGCGCATGATGGTGCTTTGGTCCAATACTTGGTCACTAGGCGATGCAATTCTTCCTGTGCTGCATGCTTGTCCTTGCTGAGGAAGATCGCTCGGAGATCCTTCGCCTCCTCCTTTCGCATCGGAGGTTTTGGGAGGTAATGGAAGGCGCGGTGCATCAGGTGCAACTGGCATCCTTGCCAAGGAACCAAAGGCAAGACAGCCTTGCTTGCTGCCTGGATGCCCGAGTGCTGATCACTGACGATGCACTGAACCCCTTTCATGCCACGAGTGAGCAGGCTTTCCAGGAAGGTTCCCTAGTGGACTTCCGTTTCGCTCAATGAGCAGCTGACCCCCAGAACGCTTCGATGGCCATCCGGAAGAATGCCGATGGCCACCAGCACGGCACAGTCTATGACGGTGCCGTTGACTCGGACTTTTTCGTATCTGGCATCGAGAACCAGGTAATGGATCTGGTCCAGCTTGCGGTTTCTCCAAGCATCCAGTTCCTCGTCGAACAGCTTAGCGGCTCAACTTACCTGCCCACTGGAGAGTCCAGTCCGCAGAGTTCCTTAGTGATTGCTGCAAGTTTCCGCGTCGAGACGCCTTGGACATAAATTCAGCTAGAGCCAGTTTGAGGGCTCTTTCACTGCGTTCGCCACGTTCCAAGGTTCAGGGATAGAACTGGGAATCTGGGGTCTTGGGAATCTGGAGCTGCAGCCTGCCGTGGTGGCTTTTGAACGTTTGGGGTTTGAGTCGGCTCGCGTGGGGCCGTCGTTCAAGGGCCGTCGTTCAAGGGCCGTCGTTCAAGGGCCGTCGTTCAAGGGCCGTCGTTCAAGGGCCGTCGTTCAAGGGCCATCGCTTCAAAGCCGTGCTCAGAGAGCAACTGGACAGCTTCGTAGGTAATGTTCGATTGGAACTAGTGGGTCGTGGGTCTGGTCTCTTTTCAGTGTAGTAACTAAAAAAGAAACCAATCCTGGCCCACTTTTTCAAGCCGACCGACCGCTCCAGTTCCGTTCTCCTTCGTTCGCTGCGCACACGAATTCGAACGGAACTGGAAAGCGATAAATTGGCAGAAGAGATCTTACACTAGCTCCTGCCGCCTGCGACTTCGATACGCCACGAGCCATGCTGCCACTCCGTAAATGGCCAGCGAGGTCGGCTCTGGCACCTCCCCGCTCGACTCGACCCGCAGTTGGAATGCATTCACCAGCGGGTTCTTGCTGGCAAAAATGATCCCATTGACGTCTGTCAGCCCGACGAATGTGAAATCCTGCGTCGCAGCAGTCGCAGTAAACCTACCGATGCTGTACTGCCCTAAACCTCCTAAAGCATTCAAGCCGTTCGCCTTCAACTCCACCGTGCTCCCCCCACCAGCAACCTCGACCCGATTGTAGAGCGCGATATCGTACTTCGAGTCATTGACCCAAGTCTGGAATCGATACGTTTTGCCCACGTCCAGCCCCCCCAGGGTCAACGTCATCGTCGCGTAGAAATTCGCTGTGATCGCCGTCCCCAGGAGCCCTCGGTAGGCCGAGTCAAGCGATGAAAACGGAGCAGTGCTTGCGCCAGTCGCAAATCCATTCAACTCCCCAGGTGTCTCAGATAACGTCACATTCCCCTGCGTGATAACTTGCACAAACGACTCGGAGACCGGCGCACCAAATGCCTCGAACGTCACTCCTCGAACCGATACCGTCTGCACCTGGTCGGCACCAGAGTTGGGGCCAAAGTTGTAGGCATAAACCAGAGTGCCGGTGATATCGACATCCAAGTCCCCCGAGATCGATTGAGCAGGTTGCCAAGTCACGACACCGCCAAATGCCCGGTTGGAAACGGCCATTTGCAACACGCTGAAGGCCAACAAGAAACACCACCTGCTTCCATGGGTTTCCCCCCTCAGTCCCTGCATCCTTCGCTGCCCGATCCAATTAGCCTCAGTCACCCCTAATGGGCCAACCGAACCTCGCAGTCGCTGAATCCACTTGTCAAAAAAAACTATTGGGCTCATGCCGTTCTCGCCTCACTCACTGGAGTCCGTCGCTTCGTCCTGATCAAAAATCAGAGGCGTCCCAGCAATCATTAGAACCCCTAAAATCCAATCACCGGTTCCCAAAATGAGATGAAACAAACTTCCGAAGCGGACTTTTGTCTTCCGGGAACCGATCGCTGAAAAATGGGTTTCCCTGGCTTCCTTGGTGGAATTTGTTAGTCTCTTTCATTAGGTCCAAAGCGCTGAAGCCAAAGAAGATCGCGGTTAAAGACCACTGGATGCCCCCGGCAGATGAGTGCCGTACCTCGAATCAAAACGTTTGAAGAGGCAGGATCGGTCTCTCATTGGCTGAGAGAAGTGAAGTCCGGCCGTAGTAGCGCTGTCGATGCGATCTGGCGCCGCTACTACCAGCGAGTCGTGCAATATGCGACTCGAAAAATGAAGACAAATCCCGACCGAGCGATTGATGGGGAGGATATCGCTCAAAGCACGATGCATCGTTTTTGTTTCAATCTTGCATCAGGCAGGTATCCGCTGCTCGATGATCGACAGCAGCTCTGGGATCTTCTGGTGGTCTTCACCCTCAATCGGATCCGCAAACATTTGCGAGCCTGCAGCGCGCAAAAGCGCGCGAGCGACCGGCAATCGGTCTTTGTATTCAAGCAGACCGAAGCTCTTAAGGACCTGAAAACCCCGGAAGCTCCTGTCATCATGGCCGACATGGTCCAGTACTGGCTGGATCGACTCGATCGCGAGGATCCCACTGGGGAGCTCAAGCAGATCGCGATCTGGTCGATGGAGGAGATCTCGGGGAGTGAAATCGCCAGGATTCTCAAGAAACGAAAGTCGGCAGTCCTTCAGCAAATTCGCCTCATACGTCTTGTGTGGGAAGAGTGTGAAACGTGAAGAGCGACGAAGCGGATATCACATGGACCTATGAAACCGAAGAAATCACCGCCGAACAGTGGCGTGAAATCATGGCCGCCTGCCAAGTCTACGAACGGCGTCTTTTGGAGGACCATTCGATCCTCGCAGAAGACTTCGCCCTCCAGTTTTCGAGTATTCCCAGCGACTTACTGACACCGGAACTGGAAATAGTCCGCAAGGAGTTTTTGGAATCTGCCTATTCGCTGCGATCCAATAGCCAAGAACACCATTCCCAATCGGCAAGATACCTGATCCTTGAGGAAATTCGAGCCGGCGGAATGGGCCAGGTCTTTCGAGCTTTTGACCGAACGTGCAACCGGCTGGTAGCTCTCAAAAAAATTCGCGAGGAGTTTGCACAAGATCAACGCATGCGACACCGCTTTCTGGCGGAAGTGGAGCTAACTGCGGACTTGGAGCACCCGGGGGTCATCCCCATCTACGACCAGTCGATCGACGGCGACGGCAGGGAATTCTATGTCATGCGACTGATCCACGGCGATGGCTCAGGAACCCTCCAGCAGGCGATCACCGGCTTCCACACCACGCCGGCGAGCGACCCGGTGAGTCGCAAACGATCGTGGAATTCCGCCAAACGCGGCGAATTTCGAAAATTGATTGAGTCGGTTCTCGTCGTGGCGGACACCACCGCACATGCTCACTCTCGCGGAATCGCTCATCGCGATCTCAAGCCGTCCAATATCTTGGTTGGTCCTTACGGGGAGACGCTGATCGCAGATTGGGGGCTCGCCAAACGCATCGACTCCCCTCGGACAAGAAAACAAGTTCCTGATACCACCGATCTGCCCCACCCCATTTCGACAGAAAAGGGGGCGATCTGTTCCAATACCCGAGGGGTTGGGACCATGGGTTTTCGAGCCCCCGAAGTGGAATCTGGATCTTCCGATGCAAATCCCATCGCAGCGGACATTTACTCCCTAGGGGCCATTCTCGAATGTGTGATCCATGGATCGGTCCATAGCTCTTCGGAATCCACTCATCACACCTCGGAATCGAAACCACCTGCATCGATCTTGCCATTGGTTGCGATCGCCAAAAAGGCGATGTCTTTGGATGTGGCCAGTCGCTATGAAAGCGCGCAAACGATGCGAGCGGATCTCAGCAATTGGCTGGCGGGAGAATCCGTTACGGCATATCCCGAGTCATTCGTGGAGCGTCTCTGGAACTGGCCAACTCGCAACCGATTGCTCGCTTCGGCAATCGCAGGGGCTCTGATCATCGCCCTGCTAGCTTCTGGACTATTTTCCTGGTTCCAGACCGTTCAGAAGGATCGCCTGGGGCGCGCCCTGCAAATATCCTCCCAACTGCTAGAGGAAAACCAACGTGCCAAGGAATCGCTAGTAGAGTCGTTCGCCCAGCGGGAATCGATGGCATTGCATGCGATCATCGAATTTCAGTCGCTGCTCACCTTGAACTCTCTCTTGCAGTCGGACACACAGTTCCGAGCCATTCGAGAGAAAGTCTTGCAAGAGTCGCGTAGTTTTTACGACAGTCTGGCGAAATCGGTCGATCAATCCGCCACCCATGATGACGAATCGCTCGGTCGACTCACCGACGCCGCCGTGGCGCTGGTCCTACTGGAAAATGAACTGGGAAACTTTTCCGATGCCCTTCGGATCGCAGAGACGGCATGCCAGAGATTGCGAAAGACAGAAAATCGATCGCAACGTCTTCAGTATCATCTCGGAAGAGTTCTGGCCTTCAAAGGGAACATCGCTACTAGAAATGGATGGAAGCAACAGGGACTTGCCGATCAGGAAGAAGCGGTGCGTCTCCTAGAACCCCTCGTCGACTCCAACCAGCTAAATCCGAAGGATCGAAGCAATGCAGCCAGCCTATGGAGCCGTGCGGCATCACCGATGGCTATTGGATTGGCAGCCAAAGGAGATCTCCAAGGTGCTTCGGCGCTCTTGCAAAAGATCCTCGCCACGCTCAACGGGAGGCAACCAGAAACTTTTCAAGATGCGCTGCTCAAGGTGCAGAGCTATGGCAACCTCGCATTGGTCCGCTTTTACTCCAAAGATAGCAAGGGCACCCACGAATCCCTGGATCTGGCGGAAAGCGCGACCCAAAGGTGCAAGAACTTGGTAGATGGAGGAATTCCATTTCGAGAAATTGTCGAATTCGAAGTCCTGCGTTGCACGCTTGTAAGGTTCAAAAGCGATTTGATGATCCAAGAGGGCAAAGTGGAGCCGGCTATTGAATTGCAGACCCAATCGCTGGCGTTCTTGACCGATGCAGTGAACCGATATCCCGGCAATCTGGAGATTCAACTCGCATACCACTCGTGCTCCACTAGGCTCCAAACCGTTTTGATCGAACAGGGCAGAACTGCAAAGGCCAAGGAAGTGGCACAAGCATGTTTGCAACTGGCCAAGCAGATTCAGCAAAAGGACGACACCAATCCAGGAGCACGCGAATTCCTGCTACTCGCTTACCACTCCATGGGCCACCTCACCGAAAAAACTTCGGAATTGCAGGAGGCAGAGCGTTGCTATCGCGAGGCATTATCGATCGCCACCAGCCTGCTGAACAAGACTCCTGAAAGCGTAAGCCTCCTCAGCGCGGTCGTCGAACTGAATGTGCACCTGATCCGCTACGAACTCAGTGCGAATCGCCTGCCAGAAGCTGAGTCGCATTTCGATGAGTCCATCCGATATGGAAGCAAATTAAAGAGCCTTCCCGACAGTAGCGAATCGCAAATTAGCGGCTTGAAGAATCAGATGAACGTCGCGCTTCGATTTTTGCAGGAATCGGAGCAGAAGGCCAAGAAGGAGGCATGGACCGACAAACTGAAAACGGCTGGCCTGCTCCCCTGACCCCAACTCGTCGTCTTCTCCCGATCCTCCGTCATGAAGAACCGCAAGCGTTTCCGCACCCTGGACCGGGTCGCTCAACCTACCACGTTCGCCAGCAGGACGCCTTGGACATTGGAATCGCCCAACCATCGGTGCAACTCGGTTGCGTTGTTAGGGGCCCAGTAGATCCAATGCAGCGGCCATCCAATCCCACACTGCGATTGGCAGGCCCTTCTCGTCGATTCGATTCCTGTCCATCCTCGCGATGGCTACCGATACGACACACCCCCTGTGTACCGAAGCATTCCACCTCCTGAAAACGGCGGTCCAGGGTGCCATCCATGCCAGTGGCGGGAATCAACACGGCACTTTTGACGAAATCCGAAGACTCCGCCACCTTGATTGTTCCCCCCTCGATCGTCACCATTGGCTCTGGCCAATCCCCGCTCTGTCTGTTCCCAGGAGACGCTCATGCCCCTGCTGGTCACCATCCTCTTTAGCGCCGTGGGAGCCCTGGCGGACTACTTCCTCAAACTGGCCAGCGCGAAGCCCACTCCTTGGACCTCCTGGCAATTTGTCATCGGACTTGTCCTCTATGGCTCTACAGCCTTCGGGTGGCTGTATGTCATGAAACATATGAAACTTGCCGTCGTGGGTGTCGTCTACACAGCGGCGATGCTAGTCCTCCTCGCACTGATCGGCTATTTCTTTTTTGGAGAAAAATTGACGCCTCGAGAATGGGCTGGAATCGGCTTGGCACTGGCAGCCGTCGCGCTGCTAAGCGATATTCATTGATTGGAAATGCAAGCTGAGCCGGAGCGATTCGCTCTCCTGACGGCGTCGGTCATTCTATGTGAATCGTGGAGCCACACGCATCATGTTGGATCGTCTTCATCCAGTCGCAACGCGCCGAAGCCTGCTCGCTTCCCTTGCTGCCTTGCCCTGCCTTCCCGCATCGGCACGCGTGCCAAGTCGACAGCTTCGATTGGCGATCCTGACCGACCTGCATCAAGATGTGATGCATGACGCGCCGGAACGATTGAAGCAGTTTCTAGATGCTGCCGACACCGCCGATGTAGATCTGGTGATCCAGCTAGGTGACTTCTGCCAGCCACACCCACGCAACCAGCCATTGATCGACCTTTGGAACAGCTGCCCACGTCCCAAATTCCATGTCCTGGGAAACCACGACATGGATGGCGGGTACCGCCGTGAACAGACGGTGGAGTTCTATGGCATGCCCAGCCGATACTATACGTTCGACGCAGGTCCCTGCTTGGGAGTTGTCCTGGACACGAACGATCCCGGAGGGACCGCCAAAGGGTACAAGAAATGGATCGCCGAGGACCAGCAGCGATGGCTCCAAACGCAATTGGCCCAATCGGATCGGCCGTCGCTGATCTTCCTGCACCATCCCGTCGACGACCCCAACGGGATCGAAAATCGATCCCAGGTCCGTGGCATCCTCGAGCAGGCACAGAAGGATCGCCCCGGTTCGATCGCCGGTGTCTTTTCAGGACACTTTCACCAAGACTACGCGATCCAGCGGGAGGGGATTTCCTACTTCCAAATCAACAGCGCCTCCTACGTCTGGCTACCGGAAAACGCCCATCGCGAAACCTATCCAGCCGAGCTGCATCAGAAACACCGCTACCTGAAAAATGTCGCAGCCTACCAGACTCCGCTTTGGGCCATTGCGACGATTGATGTCGATCAGCGGACCGTTTCGATCGAAGGACGGCAATCGCAGTGGCAAGGCCCAGACATTTGGCAGCGCGGCGTACCCGAGTCAGAATACCCTCGCGATAAAAACCGTCCTGCGATCAGCGATCAAAAACTTAGCTGGTGAGGTGCTAGGCGGTCTCTGACGGCTTTGACTCGTGCAACAAGTCCGCCGCAGCTTCGATCGTCATCCTATGCAAACCAACCAAATCCTGACGCTCCAATCGGCTCCCCTGGTATCCACCAGCAATCACAAGAGCGATAGGGATTCGTTGACGGAGGCGCCAGCGGAATACCATTCTTTCCCGCTCCAGCAAGACTCGTTTGCAGACGCCCTCAAGTCCGCCATGCGGACAGAATTCGAATCGATCCATCCCCGCATTGTAAAGACAGAGATCAAATCCCATGTCTCGGGATGCTAGGGTTTCTAATTCATGCTCGATGTAGGTGAGGTAATCTGCCCCATGATCGACCATCACCAAGTGGCTGTTGTGGGCAGGTAGGAAGCGATCAAACGGAGGAACGGAAAGATCGGCCTGAAAAAAGCCTGGGACTCGTTGGAAATGCAGTCCTGATCGAATACTAAAACGACTGGGGATTCAGAATGACAAGATTGACCACCACTCCCTCAAGTGGCTCATCGCACCCTTCTGTGGGTCCCTTGGCCTTCCCATCGACTCTGCTATCGAAGAATGCCATAAGTCCAGTGCATTGCGATTCCCGCATCACAAAGATTGCGATCCGGTGAGCTGTTTAGGGAAACTCGATCGGGATAGCTTGAACTCTATCGCCGAGTAGAACTACCCAGATGGACGATATCGTCCGCCCCTTTGTATTCTTGCGACATCCTGCAACGCTTTCCTCGGATCACGCGATGCCACAAAGGCACGAAGGCATATCGAGCCAATTCCCATTTGCGACCCCTGCTTGGGTATCCAACTGACTTTTTCAATGGGGTGTAGGTTTCAGGGCCAATCGAATCGACAGGTCGAATCTCGAATGGCGTCTCGTCGTGTGCGGACGAACTATCTGTTTTTTTCTTTCGTCGCGTCTTGGAGTATTCGCATGAGACCAACAGACTCCGATAACCGATCTCAAGGGCCATCCCAAGCCAGAAGATTCCACGCTTAGAGACCAAGTGGCAAGATTTTCCTGGTCCATCTGAGATTTTTGTGGTGAGCGATCGCTTCATTGCCCTGATTCGAATCGGCCATGGAACGTCACTGGAAAAACCGTGATCTAACGCCAAGAGCGGTCCGCAATTCGAGCGTCGATTAGTTTCGATCGTTGTGGGATGTCCACAAACCTGAATAATCGCCAGATGGACCTTTCCCCTTGGCTGGCGGCCGACCCAAGAAGCCCACCTATAGGCCGTCTTAGGTCACCGCCTATAGAAATCCAAGATGGACCGGAAAAATCCATCCAACCTTCACGGAAAACGAGATGCTTTACCCGCGAGCAGAAGACAGGCTAACGCTCGGGCAAATTGCATTCGGCGTTGGCTGCCCAAGTCCCATCCTCTGCTTAGAATCCGCCAGGAACCCCAACGAGAAAAGGGAGCGATTCAGCACACCGCTCCAACACTCCTAAAGACCAGGCGATGGTGTTGGGTCTTGATTTTCGTCGGTTTGGTCCTCTTTCTCTTCGTCACCAGGCTTTTTGCCAGGAGCCAACATATCCTTTGCCCATGGCGGCATTTTGTCATACAACGCTGCCAAGATCGTCGCTATCGATCCTGCTAGGACTGTAAGCGTTATGGCCACAATTAACATGCTCTCGGTGATCGTAACAACGACGACACCGCCTATGACTATTTGTAATACACGAGCTTCGGCCTTCCCCGTAGCCGCTAGATTCCCCTCTACGTCTTGCAATGTAACAGACAAATCCTTGATACCGGTGCCTTTCGCGTGCACCCTAAGGATACTGCGCGGCCCATCTCCTTCCACCAAAACGATGGCGATAACTTGCCCCTTCTGCCAGTCCTCTGCTTTCAATCCTTCGATATCACGAGGCAGAACCGCAGTGATTCCCGAGGCTTTCGCTTGAACCGTTATCTGATCGCTACTTTCGAATCCCGCATCCAGAGCTGCTTTGCGCAATGGCACCAATAGCTGTTTAAGCGTGCGGTCACCGTAATGGTTCATAATTCAACCCCTTCTTTCATGAAACAAAAAAGATGAAAACTCCGTTCGTACCATCGGAGTACGAACTAGTTCGTCAGACCTAGTGACCGAAATCGCTTTGCCGCCTCGGACGATCGAGTTGAATCGCAAACTGGACCTACCCGAGGAAGACATGAGTCGTTTGCTCCATTGCAAACCCGCGTTACACAACGGTGCCATACCTCGACTACCGTACGATTTTTGCCCCGACAAATCGTGCCGTCCCGGTCTTACGTGCCAGCCGATGCACACCGGAGGGCTTGCATTCTCCCGCTGCGATTCGGAAGATCCCGCTCAGAATGACGCGAGCCATATAATTAGATTCCATGGGTCCATCCAAACCGATGCCGGGCAGTGATCACCTCCCATAAAAACACCAAATCGACCGAGACACCGGTTACTGCGGTGTAGAAGAGTATCTATGCTTGCGCTCAACATAGCGCGCACGACGAGGATTCAGCAAGCAATTTCCTGCCGAACATGAAAAAAATTGGATCCACCGGTCAATACTGTGGATCCCTGGGTGGAGTTTTCAGCACTGCTACGCAACGGTGAACCCGAAATCATCACTCCATCTGAGCGATAGGGAGCGAGACTTTCGGTAGTTTTATGTCATCCGACGCATATCTTGCGTGGAAAAGAAAAGAGGGCGGGAGCCGACAATCGTGCCGAACCCCCAGCCCTCTCTATGAGATCACTTTTTTCTTGGCGATCGAATCACGGATTTCGCAGGCAGCAGTTTTTGTACTTCTTGCCAGAACCGCAAGGGCAAGGATCGTTTCGGCCCACCCGCTGATCCATGTTACGGATCGGATCGAGGCGAATAGGGGGATCGGAAGCTTGAGCCGATGAGGAGGCGGAAGGAGTGGCCTGCCCGCGAGCCGCAGCGGCCTCGGCCTGAGCGACCTGGCGAGCCAGGTCGGCGGTCGACTGCGGGGTGTCGTGCCTTGCAGAAGTCTCCACAAAGGTGCTGCCGACAAAGTCCTCCGACAAACCTTCCATCCGGAAGATGATGTCGGTCATTTGCTCCCCAATCGAGAACCACATCTGGTTGTACATCCGCATCCCTTCGCGTTTGTACTCCACCTTGGGATCCATCTGCGCGTAGCTCTTCAGCGAAATCGCCGATCTCAGATGGTCCATCGCCAGAAGATGATCCTTCCAGGCACCATCGACGATATTCAGCAGCACCTGCCGCTCCATCCTTCGAATCTCAGGATAGTACCGCTCATCAATCGCCTCGCGCACCATCCTCCGAACTTCCTGCTCGTCATAACCAAGCCATCGATCGCCCTGGGGAAGATCGAGCTGGCTGTGATGCATCCATTGACGAAACGCTTCCACGCCAGCCTGGGACTGTGGCAGCTGGGAAACCTTGGTCCCCGGCTTGGCCCCCGAAAACAGTTTGGCGACCACATCGTGCGATTCCTTGGCCACTTCCTTCGATCGTTGCTCGGATCGCTCGCTGGCCGCATGAACGCCGTCCAGGCTCAATTCCGAGGGGATCTCACTAATTCGAAGCGATGGGTCATCGAACCGATTGGCCGCCCAGTCGAAGAACTCGGGGGCTCGAATCGTCGTCGTCTCCTGATTCTGACCAGGAACTCGGAAGTTCATCAGACCAGCCATCACGGGATAGGAAACCTCCCGAGCCCGATAGGCCTCTTCGGCGCTTCGGTAGAGCATTTCCTTGAGTTCTTTCGGCTCCTTGTCGGCGCACTGAGATGGCGCGATCTGAATGCCGAATTTATTGGCCATCCACTCGCACAGCATCTTCATGCCGTAGGCTTCCTGCAACAGAGGAGCCCCGGACAGAAGGTCGACATCACCAATCTTCTCACGGATGCGATCCAGTAGAAATTCATCGACCCGATCGCGGCCCACCTTCTTCAGTTCAGAGACTCGCAGCTGGGTCCCGAAACGGCTGTTGGCGAAATTGACCAGCGCTTCCCAGTTCCATTCCGATTCCTCTTCTTCGGATGGAAGGTTTTCGTCGATCGAATCGAGAATCTGCGTTTCGGCAGCCCGTTCGGCCATATCCTTGGCGTAGTAGATCGCCGCTTCTGCGTCGGTGGTGCGGAAGTCTTTGGCATCCAACTGGCAGCCCAGTCGCGGCCCGGCCCAGCGAGCGAACGATTCGGGCCCGAACATCGGGTCGGTGAATTGATCGACGTTGTGGTGAATCTGATCGCGAATCTGCTCCAGCACGATCTCGCGACAGGAAGTACCATCCAGAATCCGCTGCCTGTAGGAATAGACTCGCTTCCTCTGCTGGTCCATCACCTCGTCGAATTCCAACAGATTCTTTCGTATATCGAAGTGGCGTTCTTCGACTTTCTTTTGAGCGGCGGAAATGCGTTTGCTGACGAAGGAGCTTTCGATCGGCTCCCCATCCCCCATCCCCAACTTGCCCATCATGTTGCGGACCCAGTCCCCGGCGAAAATGCGCATCAGGTCATCTTCCAGGGAGAGGAAGAATCGGCTGGTGCCGGGATCACCTTGGCGACCGCATCGCCCGCGAAGCTGCAAATCGATTCGCCGCGACTCATGTCGCTCGGTACCCACCACATAAAGTCCGCCGATCGACCGAACGAACTCCCCTTGCTCCTTCATCCGCTCCTTCTGCTCGATCTCATGCACTAGGCTGTCCCACACCTCGCGTGGCACATCCAGCCGAGTCGGATAGGTGTGCTGCAGGCGCGCCCAGGCCATCGTTTCGGGATTCCCACCCAGAATGATGTCGGTACCGCGGCCTGCCATGTTCGTGGCGATGGTCACCGCCCCAACGCGCCCCGCTTGCGCGATGATCTCCGCTTCGCGTTCGTGATTCTTCGCATTGAGCACCTGGTGAGGAATCCCCCGCTGCTCCAGAAGCTTGCTCAATCGTTCACTCTTCTCGATCGACACCGTCCCCACCAGGACCGGCCGACCACGTCGGTAGGAGGTCTTGATGTTGCTCTTGGCGATCTCCTGAACATCCTTCTGTCCTTTTTCCTTCCAGCGGATCGTGGTGTCGGAGTCCGATACGATCTCGCCGTCATGGAATTTGCCATCCTTCGTCTGGATCGAATCCCACTTGCTGACCGACTCGATTTCGTCGGCCACCGCCTGGTACTTCTCCTTCTCCGTCAGAAAGATCATGTCAGGGAATTCGATTCGCTGCATCGATCGATTGGTGGGGATGGCGACCACATCAAGTCCATAGATCTTGTAGAACTCATTGGCCTCCGTCATTGCGGTTCCGGTCATCCCGGAAAGCTTCTTGTAGAGCTTGAAGAAGTTCTGCAACGTGATGGTCGCCAGGGTCTGCGTTTCTTCCTTGATCCGCACCCCTTCCTTCGCTTCGACCGACTGATGCAACCCGTCGCTCCACTGCCGCCCTTCCATCAGGCGGCCCGTGAATTCGTCGACGATGACGATCGCGCCCTCTTTCACGACGTAGTTGACGTCGCGCTTGTAGAGGTAGTGTGCCTTGAGGGCGTTGTCGATCATGTGGGGCCATTCCATGTTGCCGGCGGTGTAGAAGCTTTCCACACCTGCCAGCTTTTCGGCCATCCGCACCCCCTCATCGGTCAGATTCACCGTGTGGTCTTTTTCGTTGACCGTAAAATGCTGCTCGACCTTCAAGCTCTTGGCGATCCGATCGGCCTCGGTGTACTTCTTCACATCCTGATGGGCAGGCCCGGAGATGATCAGCGGCGTGCGGGCTTCGTCGATCAGAATATTGTCGACTTCGTCGATGACGGCATAATCGAGCGGCCCCTGAACCTGCTGCATCTGCAGTGGGAATCGATGATCGCCCAACCGCGCCTGACGCATGTTGTCGCGCAGGTAGTCAAAGCCGAATTCGTTGTTCGTTCCATAGGTGATATCGCAGGCGTAGGATTTCTGCCTAGCGTCGTTGCTCATCTGCGACTGAATGCTTCCGACGGTCAGCCCAAGCCCCATGTAAAGCGGACCCATCCACTCCATGTCTCGGCGAGCCAGGTAGTCGTTGACGGTGACGACGTGGACCTTGCCTCCCAGGGCGTTCAGATACGTCGGCAGTGTGGCGACCAGCGTCTTTCCTTCGCCGGTGACCATTTCGGCGATGTTGCCGCCATGCAGCACCATGCCACCGATCAACTGCACGTCGTAGTGGCGCATCTTCAGGAATCGCTTGCCACCTTCGCGGCAGACTGCAAAAGCGTCCACCAGAATGTCATCCAGCGTCTCACCGCTGGCCAGCCGCTTTCGCAGCACCGCCGTCATATCCCGCAGCTCGGTGTCCGAAAGCGACTCCAACTTGGTTTCCAAAGCGTTGATTTGCGAAATTTTGCTTTGGTAGCGTTTGATCTGGCGAGCGTTGGAGGAGCCAAAAATACCGGTGATCCCTCGCTCGATTCCTGAGAGCATTCCCTGCAGGGCGCTGCTGGTGTTTTCCCAGATTTTTTCCAGCTTATCCATTCGTGCAATCCCTTTGCGATCCGCTTCGACCCCAACGATGCGTCCGAAGCCTCGGCCACGGAAGCCCTCATCCCCTAAAGCCCAATCCCTGTCTCGACAACCCCGCAGCAACCCACCGGAGCCCCATCGAACTCAGGAAATGCCGCTTTCCTCCACGCCCCGCAAACCAGCTTGAGTAGCTAGCGGACACCCTGGATTGGCGGGAGGTTAGTCCCGCCTCTTTCTCGGGTCAACGTATCTTCCAGGATTCTGGCCATATTGAGGAGGGGCACCAAGGCGGATCCCCGCGTAAATTCCAGATTGGCCCCTGGCTTTTGAACGGAGGAGGACTACCATAGCCTGTTAATTCATCCGGATGAATGGATAGAAGATCGCCATGAACACCACCGAACAATCCGCCGCCTCGGTCATGCTATGGATGCAGAGCCTTTCGGACATGACACGCGTCCGACTGCTGCGACTGCTGGAAAAGCAAGACTTGACCGTTGCCGAACTATGCTCGATCCTCCAAACCCCCCAAAGCACCATCAGTCGGCACCTGAAGCTTTTGGTCGACGACGACTGGATCAGCTCCCGCCGAGATGGCACCAGCCATTGGTACCGGATGCGACTGGCAGATCTCGATCCGGGCCAGAGAAGGCTTTGGAATTTGGTCCGAGAGCAGGGGGTCAACAGCGACCAATGGCGCTTGGACGATGACCGATTGGCCGATGCCCTCCTGGCGAGACGATCGCGAAGTCAGACCTTTTTTTCTTCCGCCGTCAAAGATTGGGATCGCCTACGCGGCGATCTCTACGGTGGCCGACTGGATGGATGGGCCCTAGCGGCCATGATGCCTGGAGATAGCGTCGTTGGCGATCTAGGATGCGGAACCGGGGTGCTCAGCCAGATGATCGCCCCATGGGCTCGAAAAGTGATCGCCGTCGACTCCTCCGCCGCCATGTTGCAGGCGGCCAGAAAACGGCTGAAAGGGATCACAACCGTCGATCTGCGCCATGGCGAACTGACCAATCTTCCGGTGGAGAAACAAACTTTTCATCTGGCCATCATGACGCTGGTGCTTCCTTACGTCGAGGAACCCGAACGGGTCTTTCGGGAGGTAGCACGAGCGACCCAGCCGGGTGGGAAACTGGTGATCGCAGATATGCGTTCACACCGTCGCAGTGAGTATCGGGAACAATTGGGCCACACTTGGCTAGGCTTTCAGGAAAAGCAGATCCGAGATTGGTTGCTGGAAAGTGGCTGGAGACCTCAGAGGTGGCAACCTCTTCCCGCCGACCCCAAAGACAAATCTCCTGGCCTCTTCGTGATGACGGCTGTCTGCACCGCTCATTGAGAAGCACCAAGCTTTTTTACATGCGATTTCGAGCATCGGCCAAGGGGACGATGCAACACTCTTTTTTCGAAAGGAAGACAGGCGAACGATGAGCAAGACAACGAAGACCGCAACGAAGAAGGGGGCCGACGTCGACCCCGCAACCTTGCGAGTCCCCTACCGGGTGAAGGCGACGGATCTTTTGGCCGAAGGGAAGCGGGAAGAAGCCGAAGCCCTGGCAACCCTTGGACGCAAAGAAATCGAACTGGCCGAAGATGAAATGCCCGGCCTGATGGCGCTCCGCAAGCAGTACGGCAAGAAAAAGCCGCTCAAGGGTGCCCGCATCATGGGTTCGCTGCACATGACGGTGCAGACCGCTGTTCTGATCGAAACCCTGGTCGACCTGGGTGCCGATGTGCGCTGGGTGAGCTGCAATATCTTCTCCACTCAGGACACGGCTGCAGCGGCCGTCGTAGTCGGTCGAGGCGGGACGCTGGACAATCCAAAGGGGACGCCGGTTTTCGCCTGGAAAGGTGAAACGCTGGAAGAGTATTGGTGGTGCACCGACCAGGCACTGGTCTGGCCGGACGGGGAAGGCCCCGATCTGATCGTCGACGACGGTGGCGACGCGACGCTCTTGATCCACAAGGGGGTCGAATACGAAAAGGCCGGCAAGGTGCCTAACTTCAACGCCAACACCGAACCGGAAGAATGGGGCGTGATTCTCGACCTGCTCCGAAAGGACCTCAAGAGCGACCCGAAGAAGTACACTCGGATGGCCAAGCGGATTCAAGGTGTCTCCGAAGAAACCACCACCGGCGTCCATCGCCTCTACGAAATGCAGAAGAAGGGACAGCTTCTCTTCCCTGCCATCAACGTCAATGACTCGGTCACCAAGAGCAAGTTCGACAACATCTACGGTTGCCGTCACTCGCTGATCGACGGGCTCAACCGCGCCTCGGACGTCATGCTGGGTGGTAAGGTCGCCGTGGTCGCCGGTTTCGGCGAAGTCGGAAAGGGCTCCTGCCAATCGCTGCGCGGCCAAGGCTGTCGCGTGATCGTTGCAGAAATCGATCCGATCTGCGCTCTCCAAGCCGCGATGGAAGGCTACGAAGTCAAACCGATCGAAGATGTCCTCGATATCGCTGATATCTACGTGACTGCCACCGGCAACAAGGATGTCATCACCGTCGAACACATGCGGAAGATGAAGGACAAGGCGATCATCGGCAACATCGGCCACTTCGACAACGAAATCGATATGGCCGGGCTCCAGAAAATGGAAAAATCCGGCAAGGCCGAACGTCGTGTGGTCAAACCTCAGTACGACCAGTGGTACTTCAAGGATACCAAGAAGAGCGTTTTGATCCTGGCCGAAGGACGTCTACTGAACCTTGGCTGCGCTACCGGCCACCCAAGCTTCGTCATGAGCAGCAGCTTCACCAACCAGGTGCTGGCCCAGCTGGAACTTTGGAACGAACGCGAATCGGGACAGTACGGCAAGCAAGTCTACGTGCTTCCCAAGCACCTCGACGAGGAAGTCGCACGGCTCCACCTGGAAAAGCTCGGTGTCAAACTCACCAAGCTCACCAAGTCGCAGGCAGATTACATCAGCGTCCCGGTCGATGGTCCCTACAAACCTGAGACCTACCGCTACTAAATCGCCAACCCGCTCGGTTCCAAACATCACGACGCCGGCTTCTCGTAAGAGTTGCCGGCGTTTTTTTTCGACCACGCCCCCCTCAACCGACTCTTGCCCATGAGGCGCACACCAGCCCCAACCGCTTTTCCAGTTGCAATGCTCCCTTGTTTTCACCAAGAACTGGCAGTCACGAACGAACGACTACCACCAACGGACAATCCGTCACTTCCGGGAGATAACCCATGCACTCCAACGACGCACTCCAGCACCACCTCTCGAAGTGGCTGTTCCCTCTCTTCGCACTGCTGATTTGCGCTAGCCACTCACTTTCAGCCACCCGGGCCCAAGAGACGGAAACGGCGGCCGCTCCAGGGTCCGTGATTGCCAAAATGGCGGAAGAAATTGAGAAAGTCCAGCCGTTTGTCGCTGGCCAATGGACCAAGAAGTGGATCGCAGAAGTCGCAAACCTAGAGAAAGTTCGCCCTCGACGGATCCAGGTGAAAGAGCAGGAAATGCTCGCCGACGAATCGCTGTTTTACTCGGGACGTTATGGATCGCCCCTCACCTACGCTCGCGCCCTAGACCTTGCCGAGAAACATGGATTTTCGCCTAAAGATGGATCCAAAGTCTTCGACTTCGGATATGGAAGCATCGGCCATTTGCGAATGCTGGCGCAGATGGGGATCGATGTCACAGCCTGCGATGTCGACCCTCTACTTCCCATCCTGTACTCAAATAGCTCGGGACCCTATCGAAACGGCCGCATCCAACTGCTCGATGGGAAATTCCCAGCGGATTCCTCCCTTGTGCAGAAGGCCGGCGACTCCTACGAACTGTTCCTTTCGAAAAACACACTCAAACTCGGCTACATCCATCCGACGCGAGAGCCAGCTAGCCCCCGCCATGTGATTGATCTGGGAGTCAGCGACGAGGTCTTTTTGCAGCAAGTCGCTTCGATGCTCCAACCCAAGGGACTGTTCGTCATCTACAACTTCTGCCCCCCCAAGGCCCCTGCCGACAAACCCTACATCCCCTGGGCGGAAGGGGAATCCCCTTTCACCAAAGAGCAGCTTGAGGCAACCGGATTCGAAGTCTTGGAGTGGAATGTGGTGGATGACAAACCGGCCAGAGACCTGGGCCGACTTCTCTCGTGGGATACGGCCGGGGGAATGGACCTCGAAAATGGCCTGTTTGCTTGGTACACCATCGCCCGCAAAAAGTGACCCGTCCCTCCCTCTCCCACAGACCTAACCGGCCAGCGGCTCCAAGGGCCAGACAACAACATCGACGCCCGCGGAGTAATGGAGCAAGGGCTCTCCGCGCAGAACGATCCCAAAGCGGCTCACCAGTCCATCGGCCTCGACCTGGCCGGTGGCCTTTTGCAGTGGCCACGGGACATGATGGACATGGCCGCGATAGAGCTTTCCCCTTGGAGACTGTGCGTACAAACAGTATCGCTCGGTAAGAAAATGCTCCAGCGTCCCAGCCCTTGCCTCGAAGATCTCTGACTGAGGCCGATACTCTGCTCGTACCCCGACTTCCCTATCCTGGCTGCGCGACGAGTCGAATCGGATGGTGTGCCCATCGGCTACCTGATGAATATCGGCAAAGTGATAGGGCAAGTGAAAGAACCGCCGCGCTGCCCAAACGGCCAATCGATTGCCCGCATCCAAGCTGAGAAACCAGACACCCGGCTTGCCGTCCCTCTCGACGTACAATCTCAGATTCAACTCGGGAAAGGCAGAGACTCCTGGAAGATCAGGGAAAGGCCGCCGCATCACACCCGTCATCCGAAATGGCACCACACCCACCCAGCTGGTACCGTCAAACTGATCGATCTCCAACGAATCAGGAACGAGCGAACGTAGTTCGTGTGCGGCAACCGGCCAATGCGCAAAAAGCAGTTCCTTCCAACTCTGCCGCCAAGTCCAAGGACGATCGGGAATGGGCCAGGGACGATGATCCTGACGCAGGAACGCACGATGTTGCATGATGATGGGCTCCCGTAACCAAGCTAGGTATCCGATGGCACAACGCGGTCGCAATCGCTTCAGAACCAACACATCCATCGCGATCGCCGATGCACCCGCCTGAGGGTGTGGGAAGCGAGTGACCTGTTATGTTCTCACCACATTCGACCATCCCGATCCACCGCAGGCATTGCAGAGATCAGCAAATTTACGCCCCCAACCCTGACAGACTTCACACTTCCTGGATGGCTGAACCACCGACACTTTGCCCACTCCATGGCAACCCGGACAGATTTCGGTGACTCGCTTGCCTGTGCCGGTGCAGAGGCTACACCTTTCGGGCGCGAAGCTTCCTTGCATAGGACAAACCACATCCGGAGATGTAGCATTGGCTACAACCTGCAGATCCCTTTCCTGCACCACCATCTTGCTCGCTTTGTCCCCGCAATACTTGCACTCGACGCAAGTGTCATAGCTCACCCGCTCAACTGCCACCGTCTCCTCTCGCTCCACCTCCTCGAGAACGTTTCCCGCTGCATCCTTCTTGACCTCTTTGCGTTTGACTTTCTTGATCCCTGGTTCACGGCCAATCTCTCTGCGATCGGTTTCTTTCATCGCCCACCAGCGATTGCAGGCGGTGCATTTGGAGGATATTCCGGTGGCAGTGACGATCAATGCGATCACCCCAACAATCGCCAGCGGGACCCAATAGATCCAAATCCCCATGATGAGACTCCGTAGCAATTACAGGCAACGAACCGAAAAAATCTTATTCACCCCCGATGAATGAAAGGTGAATCCGCCCCAGTGGTTGTGATCTTAAATCACGGTTCCTGCGGATTGGCCTTACCGCTGGCCTCGCGCACCGCAATCAACTCCTCGGTGGTCCGCAGGAAAAACATCCCATCGGAAATCGCAGGGGTTGCAAGGACCTTGGTACCCCCAAGATTCTTAGAGATTAGCTCAAAAACCCCGCCGGCCTTGACCACCAGCACACAACCATCTTCGGCGGTGAAATAGAGTCGCCCATCCGCCGCAACGGGAGATGCCGTGAAACTCTGAATCTCCGCGTTCAACCGCTTCTTGTAGATCTGCTCGCCCGTCTTCGCTCGATAGCAGGTGACCACTCCGTTGTTGGAGCAGGCATAAAGAAAATCTCCGTAGACAATCGGTGTCGGCATGTAGGGACCACCACGCTGATGACTCCATGCAATCCCAGGGTCGGAGCTAACCGCCTGACCACCTTCCTTGGGCGTGCGCCCTGGTAACTGCAGTTCCCCGCGTGCCTCGGGGCGAACGGCGATGATCGGTTGGATAGGAGCATACCCACTGGCTAGGTAGATCAAATCGTGCGCCACGTTGGGGGTGGGTACGACGATTTCCGAATGATCTTTCAGCCACCAAAGCAATTTGCCATCCCGTGCGTCGTACCCTCGGGCGGCTCGCGTGCCGTGAGTGATCAACATAGGAAGGTCCCCGAAGGAGTGAACCACGGGAGTCGACCAAGTTGGAATCTCTTCTCGCGCCATCCTCCACCGCTCCTGGCCCGTCTTCAGATTCAGACAGACGAGAAACGACCCCTTCTGGATATCGCACTGAAGGAAGAGGCTGTCACCGAAAATCACCGGGGAGCTGCCGAAGCCCCATTGGTAACTGGCATCGTAAAACCACCCGCTATCCAGCACCCCAAGATCGCGACTCCAGATCAACTGTCCACTGGCATCGTAAACATACAGCCCTTCCGATCCGAACCATGCCACCACATGATATCCATCTGTAGCCACCGTGGGATTTGCGTGCGAAGACTTCGAGTGTCGCTTGCCCATCGGCTTGGCCGTTTTGCAGTTGCGTTGCCAAACAATTTGTCCAGTCTTTTTCTCCAGACAGTAAAGCAGGAAATCGTAAACGCTGTCATCCGCGATCGAATCAACCGCTCCAGTCTGACCAATTTCGACACTTCGATTGCCATCCACGCTGGACGCCGAGGTGATGTAGAGATAGTCACCCCAAACAACGGGACAGGAATTCCCCAGCCCCTCGATTCGACTCCTCCATGCGACATTCTTGCCTTCGACCAGATCCCATGACGTGGGCGGATTCTGCCCGTCTGCGATACCTCGCGATCCGTTCCCGCGAAATCCTGGCCAATGGACTGATGAGACGTCGAGATCCGACTGGCTGGATCGATGTGCGAGCGAATCAGTGGCATCCCCCACGAACGACTTCTCAGCAGGCTCCTCTTGGGATTCAGGGACCGATGGAGAAAACTCGACCTTGCCTCCCTCTCGCGACAAAACCAGCTTGGAGACCTTGCCCTCAGCCACCTCAAATTCCAATCGCTGCCCGCCGTTGAGAAAAGTGTTTGTGCCAATCGCAAAAAAAAGAATCCCTGGTGCCCCCATCCCGAAATCAACCTCCACTCCCTTTTCCTCTGATCGTATTTTCAATCGGCTGTTCCCATCGGTCTGGGCATAGTCCCCTTCGTAGAGCTTCCGTTGGTCCTCCGTCGGCCTCTCCAGGACACGTATGGGAAACTCTAGACCTTCAAAACAATCGATCAATTCCTTCGCTTCCTTCAACTCGGCTAACGCAGCGGCCAGCGACAGCGTCTCTTTCGAAGCACGACCTGATTTGAGGACCGCCGCAAGCAACTGGGCATCCCTATCGCAGACCGCATCCAATAGCAGACGATCTGTCCCTTCCGCGCCGCCACGTAGCAGCGTCGTGACCACGTCGTAGTGCTTCCCATACTGCGCCCAGTTCAGCGGCGATGCCTTGTAGAAGGTGTCCTTGAGATTTGGATTGGCACCGCGATCCAATAGGAGTTCCACCACAGCCAAATGGCCACGATCGCTGGCAAAGCTCAATGCTGTCGACTGATAGGTCGTTGCAGCATTGACATCAACGCCCGCATCCAATTCCCGAGTCACCGCGGCCAAGTCTCCAGAGCGAGCTGCGTTCCAGAGATTTTCAGCAGCGGCTGAAGCGGGAGGTTGCTGAGCCCTCAGCGAAGGGGGTGCGATCGGAAATCCAAAGACGACGAAGAGGCTTAGCATCCAGCCAATCCGCTCTTGAAACCAAGGGGTCCGACGGGTTTCTGAATGTAGGGTAGTCGCTTGCATCGTGATCTCCCTCCCAAGTTCCATGCATCGAGCGTTCGCAAGTAGCTCTCCACCGCCTGGCGGCGGTGGCTACCTGGCGTTGCTGCGACTCGTTTTGGCGGCACCTAGTCGAAGCCGCCATCACCAGATGGTGGATGGTTTTCTTGAAACATTTTTCGTAGCTCTCCGCCGCCTGGCGGCGGTGGCTACCTAACGCGGTGGCTACCTAACGCGGTGGCTACCTAACGCGGTGGCGACCTGGCGCGGTGGCGACCTAACGCGGTGGCGACCTGAATACCCTTTTCGTCTCACGATCGTCACGAGGGCAATTCGAACCCTTTTCGGCGTGGCCTAGTCAGCAGCTGATTGGCCTGCTCATCGCCTACAAATACTTCCTTCTCTGGATCCCATCGAAGTGGCCGTTGCAACTCCCTGGTGATATTCGCTAGGTGGCAGACCGACACCGACCGATGCCCGATCTCGACGTCCGCCACAGGCAGTTTGCGAGTCTGGATGCAGTCCAGCCAGTTCTGCAGGTGCCACCTTGCCTGCCAGAGCGCCAAATCGTCACTCCATTTCCGTTCTTCTTCTACGCTGTCGACCTGTTTGAGCAGTTCCTTGGCGATCTCGGGGGGGTTGGAACTGAATTTGTTTCGGTTGATTTCCAGCTTTCCCTTCTCGCAGACGAACACCGCGCCGCCCATCGGCCCCTTGCCAGGCTCGATCACAAAATTCACCACCACACCATTGGCGTACTTCATTCGCACATGCCCGTTGAGCCCCTCGGTCAGCGGCATCAACTCCACTGGTCCGGTCGCATCCATCCCCAAAGCCCATTGGATTTGATCGACACCATGAGCCCCCCAATTGGTCATCTGACCGCCGGCAAAATCTCGCCACTGCATCCACCCCATCCATCGCGCACTGTACGGTCGATCCGCTGCCTGATTCAGCCAGAGATTCCAATCCAGTCCGGCCGGCTGCGCTTCGGTTGCAAACGGCTCCCTCGGCGTTGGCGTTGGGCCTTCATAAGCGATCGCCCGCACCTCAAGAACCTTCCCCAGTCCCCCATCACGAATTAGTTGGCATGCGACGCGATTCATCTCCATGGAACGCTGCTGCGTCCCCACCTGAACGATGCGCCCCGTCTTTCTCGCGACATCGACCAGCGCCCGCCCTTCCTGGATGTACAGCGACAGCGGCTTTTCGGCATACACGTCCTTCCCGGCTAAGCACGCTTCGATGCACGGTTTGATCCGCTGAAACTCTCCTGTTGCAACAATGACCGCATCGATATCGTTCCGGTCCAACACCTTCCGATAGTCCGAATAGATATCCCACTCTGCTTTCACCTTTTCGCGAAACGCTTCGGCACGCGTCAGGTTGCATTCGGCGACGGCCACCACTTGCGCTGTCTCGGGCAACTGCTCCAGCAACAGCGACCCACGCCCCCCCACTCCGATCGCGCCGACTCGAATCCGCTCACTGGCCCAGATTCCATGGGAAGCAGATGCAAGCGAAGTACGTGAGTGAGCCTTGGTGATTGCCAGTCCTGCAGCAGTTGAAGCAGCAGCAAGCAATCGCCGCCGAGAGACCCCAGAAACCGCCTTCGCTTCCATCGATTTGCTCCTCAGGTTGGTGGATTCATCTCCGGCCATTCCAATCGGAAGCACTGCAGCATTCGGCATTCGCCCGTGCCTCAGCTCTGGATTGTAACGCTGGCAACCGTTGGGGAGGAAGAAATGGACCTGGGCTTCCAAGGTGAATTGTCGGCCACTTCAGATCGAGCTTGATGCATTCCGTAAACAGCCTCACGGGGCTGATCGTGAATTCCGAGGCTGGGTTTTTGCATCGGAACATCATGGAGAACGGCCCTGAAACTACAGGTAATCCAACGGCTCGCCGCAATGGAACTCTTCGTGGCCACCATCGCCAGATGGTGGACGATTTTCTTGAACGATCTTTCGTTGCTCTCCACCGCCTTGGCGGCGGTGGCTACCTGGCGTCGAAATGCAGTTTCCTCTACGTATTCAAAAGAACAAAAAATCTAGTTCTTGAAAAATTTCTCTGGACGGACCGAATCCCTAGCTGTATTATGCCATTAATACAACAATACAGGAGGCCGTTTCGATGCAGATCCATATCCAGGCCCACGACGGGGTGCCGATCTACCTGCAGGTGATGCAGCAGATCAAGTACTTGGTCGCTTCGGGAAGGCTGAAACCGGGCGAAGAACTCCCTTCGATTCGCACGCTGGCCGAACAATTGTTGGTCAATCCCAACACGATCGCTCGCGCCTACCGCGAACTGGAGACGGCGGGGGTTGTTGAGAAGCGTAGAACGGCCGGTACCTATGTCACCGACAACGGCTCCCCATTGGCTCGCAAGGAACGCCTGAAACTGCTCACGGAACGAATCGACCAGCTCCTGGTCGAGGCGTATCAGATGGGGTTCGATCTGCAGGATGTGCTAAGGATGGTCCAGCAGAGTGAACTGGCTACCAACCAAACGAAGAAAGGAGAACGCGGCCATGAATGAGTCTTACGAATCGGGTTCTAACCCCATTGTGGACATCCAGCGGCTCAGCCGTACCTTTGGAGATAAAAAAGCGTTGCTTGATGTGTCGCTGAAGATCCCCCAAGGGAGCGTTTACGGACTGATCGGAAGCAACGGCGCGGGCAAGACGACGCTGATCAAACATATTCTTGGAAGCCATTTCGCGCAAAGTGGTCAGGTACGCGTTTTTGGTGTCGATCCGGCAACCCATCCAGCCGAGGTATTGGGGCGGATCGGGTACATGTCAGAGAATCGCGAGATGCCTTCTTGGATGCGAGTTCAGGAGATCATGAACTACACCCAAGCGTTTTTCCCATCCTGGGATTCAGGGTATGCGGAAGAACTGCGCCAGATGTTCGACCTCGACCCCAAGGCACAGATCGTCAACCTCTCGCGTGGCCAAACCGCTCGTACCAGCCTCCTTCTTGCCCTGGCCCATCGCCCCGATTTCCTGGTTCTAGACGAACCCTCCTCAGGGCTCGATCCCATCGTGCGTCGCGATATCCTTGCCGCCATCGTTCGCACGATCACCAACGATGGCCGGACAGTTCTCTTCTCCTCTCACCTGCTGGATGAGGTCGACCGATTGGCCGATCGAATCGCCATCGTCCATGAAGGAAGAGTTGTTCTGGACGATCAGCTGGATACGATTCGCGATTCCTTCCATCGTTTGACGCTACGCTTCGAACAGCCCTATGCCGAGCCGCCAAGGATGATCGGAACCGTCAGCCATGAGGGGCGAGGTGAGGAATGGACTTACAAATGCCGCGGTGAAAGAGATCAATTGATTGAGGCAGCGAAAACCCTTCATGCACAGATCGTCCAAGAATCTCCTTTGAGCCTAGAGGAGATCTATGCCTGCACGATTCATCAGGCTTAGAAGTCTCCGCATTTCCCGAATGCCATCCCTCCTAACTCGATGAGGAAGAACGATGCAATCGATCACCAAAATTCTGCTCTGGGAGTACGTTGCCCGCAATCGATGGTACCTGCTGGCCTGCCCCATTCTGGCCTGCATCCCACCATGTTTACTTCTCGCAATGCTGCGTGGCCTAGATAAGGCTACTATCCCGAGAGAACTGCTGGGTATCCATATCGTCAGTGTCCTCAGCATCTTGATTGTGGTGGCCGCCGGAGTTGCCTTGACGCAGGGCAGCCCCAGTCGCCTCTATAGGAAGCCAATATCAAGCACCGCGATCACCAACTTTTTCTTCTGGGGAGGCGCCCTTCTGGTCGCTGGCCAAGTCGCATTGCTGATGACAATGCTGCGATCGATTTTCAAAATCGACTGGCCCGTCGCCAGTCCGGTCCTTTTCTCCGTCGTTTTCTGGGCGGCATTCCAACCATTCACTCGTACGTCAGAACAGGTGCTCTGGTGGTACGCACTGGTTCCTGGAGTCGTCATCTGGATGTTTCTGTGGTTGATGCGGAGCCATGGAATTCTATTTGAAGGAGGTGGTGTATTCGGTGCGAACGCCCATTACTGGTCGCAAATCACAGGGACCGATCTGCTGATCGCAGCCGGAACCGTGCTGACCGGATACGCTTTGACCAACTGGCGCATCAAGGAGCATCGCTGTGGGCGGCCGGTCCCATCGCTTCTTCCTGGGAAGAAACTCCATCCTTTCGGCTCGATGGTTCAAGCATACCAGTGGTTTGATTTCCGAAGCCGCACATCCGCTTTCGCGATGGTGGTCTTGGCTCAACTGGTCATTTTCTGGGGCATCGCGATGATCTGCGCACTCCGCAATCCAAAGGTGGGCTGGGACATTGCTTTCTTCGGCACTTTCCTGGCGGTGATCGATCAATGGTTGGCAGCGATCTTGATTGCCCTGACCAGCCAACTCGGCAATTCCGCCAAACCCATCCTTGCACTGGACAAAGATCTGCGCACCTCGCATCGACGCACCGACGGGATGAGTACCTACCTCCAGACTTTGCCGATTTCGCCAGCCGAAATGGCCCGCGCCATGCTTCGCTCCAGCGCCCTTTCCGTCGCCATCGCCACAACCGCGATCGCTCTTTCCCTAACGCTGCTGGGAGGACTCAGTCAACCATGGACAGGCACCTTCGATCCATTGCAGTTAAAAATCGTTTTCTGGCAATTGGCGATCCTTCTAGCAGGTGGCTCGATGCTGGTCTCTTTTGCATTGATCAATCTCCTTCCCGCAATGCGCCCCGCGACATGGAGGCTCGAACACTGGATGGGGCTGATCGCCATCGCTGTTGTGCTGCTGACGTTGCGATCTCCTGGGCTGCCGTGGATCGTAACGATCCTAGCCGGGCTCTGCATCGCAGCACTCGCTTACTCCACGCAGAAAAGCATACGGAACCGAGACGCCAACCTGACCGAATCGCTTTGGATTTGGCTCGCAGCAGCTGGCTGCTCACTGATCCTCTCGACAGCGATTCCATCAGAATACCGATCGATGGGAGTACCGATTCTTTTAATCCTTGTCGCTGCAGCCACCCTCCCATGCTTTACCACTGCATCGGAACTGCGTGCGATTCGAACCAGCTAGATTGGCTCAAAGAGCGACGATCCAATCACGGTTCCGATTTCGGATCGGCCGGCCGCATGGAAACATCTTCATCCGGCTGAATCCGCTGCCAAGTTTCAATCATCTCCGATCCGTCGGGCAATGTGGCGCTTTGGATCCAAAGATCCCCATCGAATCGGCAGTCAAATGCAAAGTCCTTACCGAAGATATTCTGCTTGAACTGTGGATCCAGCCCATATCGCATCGTCTCGATGTATTTGCCATCCAAGACCTTCCAGCTTCCCCCCGCCGAACGAAAAATCTTTCGATCCTCCGGTTGGTATCCGATCCAGATCAGATGCACCGGGGTAATGTGCTTGATCGTAATGGACGTGCGATGCAGTTCGCTGGGGACCCCACCGAATGATGCGGAAACGATGCGCCATGAACCGACTAGCTTCTCTCGGATCTGGTCATCCGACGGAATGGTTCGATTCGTTTTCGCCCCAGAAGCCTCTTGAATCCCAGCCGCCAAGCTCACCACCAATCCGACCAGGCCAATCAGCGCCACCCCCAAAACCGCTCGCGGAATTCTCTTCATGGGAAAACCTCTCAAAAAAGCAATCCAACGATTTTATCCATCCCACCATTTTAAATGCCGCCTCCTTCCTCTTGGTGACCGAGTCATGCCAAATGGAAAGCGACTTCTTTTTGTGAGCCGATACGGCCATACGATGCGTCCGTGTTCTATGGCCAGCAAAAAGAATCCCTGATTGACCTTCCCGCGTCGCTCCTTCTGCTAGCGCGGCGCACCGAAAAATGGCGTTGGTTTCTTGCGGTGTCATCGGAAGATATACTCAATCGACGGAGAGCGATTGGAGCCACGACTTTTTGAGCCATCCTCATGCCAAAGATGCAGCCATGCTTCCTGCCCGACTTTTGGTAGCGATTCCGCCTCTGTACCTCTGCCGATTCGGCCACCGCTTCGTCGTGCCGATCGCCGTCCTTGTTGCCGTCTCCACCGTCTTCATCCAGCAATCCTGGGCAGTCGACGAATCGAACGATCTGCAGCAAAAGGCTTTAGCGATCTTTCAGTCGCGTTGCATCGAGTGCCATCAAGAGAAAGTGCAAGAAGGTGGTCTGAGACTCGACCTCCGCGAGGGCTTGATCCGAGGAGGCGATTCGGGGCTGGGTATCGAACCTGGCCGCAGCTCGGGTAGCCTACTGGTCGCGCGAATCACCGCCACCGATGACTCCCGAATGCCTCCCTCCGGCCCTCCTCTGGACGCTGCCCAGATCGCTACGCTGCGCGAGTTTATCGATCAGGGCGCCCCCTGGGGTAACCAGTCGCTTGGCGACCCTCGGCTTCAACACTGGGCATGGCAACCGCTGAAGGCAACTCCATTGCCTTCAGCGACTGAGCCCCAGCAAGACGAAGGCAATCCAATCGATCGCTTTCTCTACGGGTCGCTGGCCGAAAAAGGTCTGAAGCCACTGGCGACCGCGTCGCGAGAAGCTTTGATTCGAAGATTGAGCTTTGATCTGCTGGGCATGCCACCAACCCCCGACGAAGTCGACCACTTCGCTTCCGATCACAGCCCTGACGCATGGGAGAAACTGGTCGATCGCATGCTGGCCTCACCGAGATACGGCGAACGATGGGCCCGCCACTGGCTCGATATCGCCCACTACGCCGACACGCACGGATTTGAACGCGATCAGCGTCGCGATCACGCGTGGCGATACCGCGACTGGGTGATCGATGCATGGAACAACGATCTCCCCTTCGACACCTTCGTGCAGCATCAAATCGCCGGCGATGTACTCCCCGAAAAAACAGCTGAAACGACGATCGCCTCCAGTTTCCTTGCCGCTGGACCATGGGACTTTGTAGGCCAAGTGGAAACTCCAAGCCCCGTGATCAAGCGATTGGCGCGAGCAGACGACTTGGACGATATGGTGGCTCAGGTGATGACCAGTTTTTGCGGCATCACGATTCACTGTGCCCGCTGCCATCATCACAAACTGGACCCCGTAAACCAAGAAGAGTACTACGCGCTGACGGCGATTTTCACCGGAGTCAAACGTGGGGATCGCGTCGTCTCCGAGGACGAAATGAAGGCGATCGAAACAACCCGTGCAGAGTGGAAAGAACACCAAAAGAAATTGGACGAGGAAATCCAACGAACCACTGGCGGCATCTCCCTGGCCGACCTCGTGGGGGGCGGTAACGGCCTGGGGACCGGAACACTGAATAGTGGCATCGACCCCAGCACCGGAGAGCGACGCGACGAGAAAGATCGGCGAGCTTTTCTCGATGGCGTTGTCGCCAATCGGCTGAACCCAACCCAAAGCAACTGGATCGACTCGGTCTTCGTTCCAGATGGCGGCTCGATGCAGCGACTTGTCGTCTCCCAATCGGGCGACATTGCGGAGGGCATTCCCGCCACCGACAAAAAGGTGTGGGACGCCATCCGAAATGGTCCGGTCCACTCGCAGTTCTCAACCAGTCTCCAAGGGGTCGACTGCGCGCCACCAGGACGCCGGATGCTTTCGCTGCACGCCAATGCAGGAATCACCTTTCGATTGCGACGCAATCTCTTGCAGCAATCGCTCTCCAAAGAACTACCGCTGGGAGGCGAACCGAACTCCGACGCCACGCCGGGCTCTCCAGCCGTTGCTCCAGATCCCATGCAGCGATTCGTTTTCCAGGCGATGGTAGGCTACTTTGGAGAGACCCCCAGGGGCGGTGCCGATGTCTTTGTCCTGATAGGGAACCAAATCGTTCACCAGCATCGTGGCCTGGGGCGTGAAGATGGGCTCCAGTCCATCTTCGTGCCGCTCCCGCAAAGTGACGGCACTCTGACATTGATCGCCACCGATGGCGGCAATGGCATCAGTCACGATCAGGTCTGCTTCATCGATGCCACGATCGCACCAGAAGAACGCCATGTTTCCGAGCAAGATGCCCAACGCATCGATGCATTGAGAAAGGAATCGGAGACATTGCGAAACCAATTGGCATCGCTGCCCGAACCGCGGCGTGTCTATGGAGTGGTTCCCGAGTCGCCAAGTGAGGTAAGGCGACTGCATCGCGGCAACACAGAGGATCCACGCGAAGCGGTCCTCCCAGGGACAGTCCAGAGCCTTGGACCGGTCCAAGGTCCGATCGCGCAGCTGAACAATCAGTCCTCCGATGCCCACCGACGCATCGCTCTGGCCAAGTGGATTGCTTCGACAGACCATCCTCTCACCGCCAGAGTCATCGTCAATCGACTTTGGCACCACCACTTCGGCCGAGGCATCGTCTCAACCCCCAGCGATTTCGGACTTGGCGGCTCCCTTCCGACGCACCCAGAACTACTCGACTGGCTCTCCCTCCAGCTCCAGAATGGCGACTGGTCGCTCAAACGGATCCAGCGAATCATTCTGCTCTCTAGTGCCTACCAGCGCAGTTCTTTTGGCCCAACGCATCCTAGAACTTCCCAGGATGCAGACAATCGGTTTTTATGGAGGCAAAATCCGAGGCGACTCGATGCGGAATCGCTGCGGGATTCGATGCTGACTCTCTCCGATTCGATCGACTGTTCGATGCATGGCCCTGGCTACCGCGACTTCGATTATCAGGAAGAGTATGCACCGGTCTACCAGCACCGCGTGCTGGAGGCTCCCGAGGTCTTTCGCCGGAGTATCTATCGATTCGTAGTCCGCACCACACCCCATCCCTTCCTTACGACGCTCGACTGCCCTAACCCCGCCACCATGACTCCCGTGCGGAATACCACCACCACGGCGATTCAGTCGCTGGCCACGCTCAACAATGCCTTCGTCCTGCAGCAAAGCGACCGCTTTGCTCAGAGAATCGAAAGAGAAGCAGGCCCGAGTCGTTCCCAGCAAGCCGATCTGGCGATTCGACTTGCATTTGGAAGGCGGGCCACAGACGAAGAAATTGCACAAGCCACCCAGCTGATCCAAGAAGCCGGCCTCTTCCAACTCTGCCGCATCCTTTTCAATACCAATGAGTTTGTCTATGTCGACTGAACGGCCACATGACGATAGACGCAGACCGGATTCCATGTTCCCAGCTGGGCTGGTGATCGAGTCGAACCGGCGGGATTGGCTCAGCCGCCTGGGCAGTGGCCTTGGAACGCTCGCCTGCGCGACGATGCTTCACCGCGACGCCCTCTGCAACACCAAAGGCTCCAACGATTCCCCGCGCGGACTTCACCATGCTCCGCGCGCCAAGCAGGTCATTGAAATCTTCTGCCCAGGTGGACTCAGTCATGTCGACACGTGGGATTACAAGCCGGAACTGGAACGGCTGCATGGAACTCCCTTTGATTCCGAGCTAGGAAAACAGACCTTTGCCGGTGTCGCAGGCAAGCATGCCAAGAGTTTCTGGTCGTTTCGACAGCGCGGGCAATCCGGGCTTTGGATCTCCGACCTTTTTCCAAAGCTCTCGCAACACGCCGACGATCTCGCCCTGATCCGATCGATGCAGAGCAAATCGGCGTTACACGGACCAGCGATGTTCATGATGAACAGCGGATTCATCCAACCCGGCTTCCCTTCCATGGGATCCTGGGTCACTTATGCGCTAGGGAGTGAAACCGACAATCTCCCAGAGTTCGTCGTCCTCCCAGATCCACGCGGCCTGCCCCCTGGTGGCATCATCAATTGGGGAGCCGGTTTTTTGCCTGCCATGCATCAAGGGACGGTGATGGAGATCGGTTCGCAAGGCGAAGTCATACGGGACCTTTTCCCCGCACGTGCAATCGATCGCAGGGCAGAAGAACAAGGGTTGCAGCTGCTGCAGAAATGGAATCGCCAGCACGCTACCCACCGCAAAGGGGACTCCCTTCTGGAAGCACGCATTGCCTCCTTTGAGCTGGCTGGAAAGCTACAGATGAGTGCGCCCGAGGCGGTGGAACTGACTGCGGAGACCCAACGAACGAAGGAGATGTACTTGCTAGAGGATCCCGATGTTGGCCCCTTCGGAAAGCAATGCCTCCTGGCGCGACGCCTAGTGGAGCGAGGGGTGCGATTTGTTCAAATCTACTGCGGTGCAGAAAACACCTCCCAAAAAGCCATTCGCCCCAACTGGGACTCCCATGAAGATATCGTCCGTGATCATGGCTACTGGGGTCGCATCCTCGACACCGGTGCCGCTGCCCTGCTGGCTGACCTGAAAGCCCGTGGCCTTCTGGAATCCACGTTGGTCATCTGCACCAGCGAATTCGGACGGCAACCGTTCATGCAAGGAGAGCAAAAAGGGAGGGATCACAATCCAGGTGCCTTCACCGCCTGGATGGCCGGCGGTGGCATTCGTGGAGGTATCTCCTATGGCAGCAGCGATCCGATTGGATTCCAGGCGGCAGAAGATCCAACCTATTGCTACGACCTGCACGCTACCGCGCTTGATCTGCTAGGAATCGACCACCAGAGATTGACCTTCTACCACAACGGGATCGAAAGACGATTGACCGATGTGCATGGTCACGTGATCTCCGAGCTTTTGGCGTGAGATAGTGTTGCATCTGCGGACGCCCCCGTAGCCAACGCCGCCCCGTAGCCAACGCCGCCAGGCGGTGGCGTGCTACTTAGGCTTCCGGGGATGTTCAGATTTTGAATCGCGCCACCAAATCGCGAAGGCTTTGCGCTTGAGCCCCAAGTTCTTCGGCACTGGCGGCCATTTCCTCCGACGCTGCGGCGTTCGATTCCGTGGTATGGGAGACGCTGCGGATCGCCGCCTTGACTTCCTGGGCGCTGGCAGCTTGCGCTTCCGTAGAAGCAGCGATCTGGCCAATCCCTTCGGCTGTATCGTCGACCGATGCCACGATCTTCTTGAGCGACGAACCAACTCTCTGCGAAAGACTCGCCCCCTCTTCCACCCGCTTGGTCGACTCCTTGATCAGTTTGGTGATCTCCTTAGCTGCTTCGCTAGATCGTTCGGCCAGCTTGCGCACTTCATCGGCTACCACAGCAAATCCCAACCCATGCTCACCAGCTCGCGCCGCCTCGATCGCTGCGTTGAGCGCCAGAAGATTGGTCTGACTGGCGATCTCACTGATCACCTGAATGATTTCGTTGATCTGCTCGCTCGACTTCTGAATCAGCTTCATGGCGTTGATCGCTTCATCGACCGTCGTCCCGCCTCCCTTGGCCAAATCCGAAGTTTCGATCGCTTTGTTCTTTGCGAGATTGGCATTCTTAGAAATCACCTCCATGGCGTCGATCATCTGAGCGACACTGGCGGTCATTTCTTCGACGGAGGCAGCCTGAGTCTGCGCTCCTTCACTCAGATTCGCACTGCTTTCGGCGATCGTGCGAGCCCCTTCGTTCTGCTGCTGAGCGGCTGCCATGACCTCGCCAATAATCGACCGAAGATCTCCAATCATCCTCCCAAGACTTGCCCCCAGCCGCCCCATGTCGTCGCTGCCAGTAACGCCCACCGACTGAGTCAGGTCCCCTTTTGCTGCAGACTCCACCGTCATCGACAGCTCATTGACTTTCTGCTCCAACACCCGTTTGGCCTCAATCTGCTGCGCATGCGCTGCCGCCTCGCGTTCCCCCGTCTGGATTTCGCGGAGCGTATCGGCGGTCACGTCGGCGGCCATCTTGATCACTTTGACTACCGAGCCACGTTCGTCGAGCACGGGGCTGTAGGCGGCCTGGATGTAGAGAACCTTTCCCCCTTTCCCGAATCGCTTGAATCGCGCGACTTTGAAAATCCCCTGTCCCAAATCTCGCCAGAAGTCTCGGTACTCCGCCGAGCTTCGGTACTCAGGGTCTACGAAGAGACTGTGGTGTCTCCCCTGAATCTCCTCCAGGCTATAGCCAATCGCCTGAAGGAAATTGTCGTTGGCCCAAAGGATCGTCCCATCGGTCGTAAACTCGATGAAGGCCATCGATCGGCTGAGCGCATCGAACATCATGCCCTTGGCAGCGACGGCATCCGCTCCGGTCGATTGCTCTAAGGATTGAACGCCAGTCGAAGTGGTGCGGCGGCCTGTTCGACGGGAAGAGCGGGTTGTGTCGGCCATGGGGCGACGATCTCCGTGAATGGTTTTCTGTTGCTTGTTCCAGGTTGTCCCGAACGGTCCGCTCGGGCGTCAGTTGGAAATGGACGCAGCCAAGCTGCCTTTTCCTTCGTTCCGATCCTGCTGCGAACAGGATGCGATCAGGATTTCTTTTGTTGCCTCTCCGTCGCTTCCCTGAGACCAAGGACTAGCCCGCCCCCAGACTCATCAGGAACACTCCACCAGGTAAGCGACCCAAGGCCGGACCTCCATGCCAGAGAGCCAATCCCCCACCCCTCGCCTGGGGGTTTCAATCGCCAGAATAGTTGGTGGCCCATGCCGGTCAAGCAGAGTAGAAGGCAAACGACTGGGCAAACTAGAGATCCATTTCCGGTTGTACCGATCGCACCATGCAAAGCGACCTACGAGGCTGGTGTGTCAAAGCCACCGCCGTAGTGGCCAAACATCATCGCCCCGGATTGCTACCGCGCAGAGGGGAGTTGGTGAGGGCCGAAAATCGCGGCCGACGCCAGATAGATATCGAAAACCGCCTGATGTCTCAAGAAGCTCATTCGATAGAAATCTCCAGGTAGCTCTTTCCCATCCACCTGACGGTGAAAACAATGAAACGGCGTCCGATTCGATGGGCCGACCATGGCGAAGAGCTTGGGTTCTCTCTGCGCAGCCGATCTGGTCGTGGCCCCATGTGGCGTCGACCTTGCTGACCGCATCGGACCGAAAGCGACTGGCGCACACGGAGGACTTTACACGCCAGCTTTTGGTATCCTGCAACCAGAAACGCTTGTCGCGATGGAAAGGGACCTCAGCCCGACTTCACTTCGTGGATGCTGCAAGGGACAGCAAAACGGATTGTCTCCCTGGTTTGATGGATTTCGATGCATGACTTGAACGCCATGAAATCCTGCATTGATGCCTGCCCCCCTTTTTCGCTTGGATAGGAAATGGACGATTTTGTCTTTCCTTTGCTTTGGGCGAGTCTCCTTTATCTGCTTACTTTGGGCCCATTGATCGCTTTGGTGCTGACCTTTGCCACCTGCATCCTTCGACGGCTTGGCGATGCAATCAAGCCGCATAGCTTTGGCAAGATTTTTGCAACCTTTTGGGTTACCGCGTGGGTACATTTCATCACCTGTTTTGCTGCTTTTCTCGCCGTTCCCCACATGCTCGACGAGAGTGATAGTATTTTCGTTTTCCAGTTGCTCGGCTTACTTCTACCCTTGGTATTACTCGCATTCGTCGTCAAGGCAACGGCTTTGCAAGGCATCGTCAGTTACATCCTGCTAGTGCCGATGAACTTGTTCTCGCTACTGGAAATTGCCTTTATCTCCTCTCCCCCTGCAGGTCTGCCGTTCTATAAAGATCCCAGCATTCTCTTCCGATGGTGAGGACTGCAACTTCCCAGGCCCCAGTAATGCATCGTGGGATCGATGGGATCCCAGCCAGCATGGAACAGAAGGGTCCAACCGGCAATTCTGCGGGGCAGTGGGTCACGATGGAGCAACCAATGCCCTATCGCGCCTGATTGCCTCTCTACGGAGACAGGGTGGCTACGGAGGGTGAATGGACCGATGGACTTCTCATGCATTTCCGCGACTCCGTGATTCCGTGAGATCCACTCCGCGTGATGAATGTTCGGGGATGCGAGCCTGACGCTGCCCCATCCCTATGGTCCATCCGTCCATCCTTCATTTCGGAGGGTCCACCGCGTTACCCACTGCAGCAAGATAGCCGGACAAGACGGTGCAAACTGAATTCCAGCCCAATCTTCGCGGTACATCGAGCGAATCCCCGGTGACCTCTCAAGGGAGTTTTCCAAGGATGGGAAAGGGCAATCCTGAGCCAAAAGAATCCAGATGTCCCTGAAAAAGCGTTGATTTCTAGTTGCAAATTCTGACGCGGCGTCAATAATTGACGTCATGGTCGAATTAACGAGAAAACAGCGGGAAATCGAGCAGCGCACTCGGGAAATCCTTCGGGTGGCCAAGCCGATTTTGTTGCGAGAGGGGTTGCACGCCCTGACGATGGATCGCGTTGCGGCGCAGATGCAGTACGCCAAAGGAACGATCTACAACCACTTCCCACACAAGGAAGAGATCGTATTGGCATTGGCGTTTGATGCGATGCGATTGAGGCGTGCTCTGTTCCAAGTAGCAACCCTCGAAAACACTTCCAGCCGCGAACGACTGATGTGCATCGGTCTGGCCTGCGAATACTACACGCAGCACTGCCACGAGGAATTCCAAGTGGAGCAGTGGATACGGCATGCGAACATCTGGGATAAATCGTCTGCCGCCAGACAGGAGTGCATCCGGGAATGCGAGGCGGGATGCATGGAATTGGTTGCGGGATTGGTGCGAGACGGCATCCAGTCAGGGGATCTTCCCAGCCTCGACGGAAGCTCACCCGGCCATGCGCTCAGCCCCGAGGAAATGGTCTTCGGATTGTGGTCGATCACCTTCGGTTCGCAGATTCTCTCGTCCAGCAGCCCCTCGCTGCCAGCACTTGGGGTGATGGATCCCATTCGATCCACGCGAGTCCATTGCTGTACGTTGCTCAACGGATTCGGATGGCGTCCCCTCCACTCGGTCGATGCGTATCTGTTGCGAATTGAGCAATTCGCGGAAACGATGCTGCCGAAATTCCAAGCCGTACAGCGAGATCACGCATGAACGCAGCAGCGCCGGTAAGACCACGGATCGCTCCTTGGATGGTGCGATGGATCATCGGTGGAGCAATGCTGACAGCTTTGGCCTGGGTTGCCTTCTTTTCGCACGAAGCCAAAGGGCATCGCAAGAGCCCTGCGATACGCCACGACGGTTCCCTGCCAGTCGATGGCGATCCTGCGGCAGCTGCGATCGAATCGCGTCGGGAAAATGCGAAAGACACCCGCTCAACCAATAGCCCCCATCTCCCAGGCAATGGCACCCAGCTGCTGGTGCGAGCCTACACGATCCCCGATGGCAGCGGAGGAGCCACCAGCCAGCGGACCTTCTCGGGTACGCTGCAAGCCAGGTATCAAAGCCTTCTAGGCTTTCGTGTCGCTGGGAAGATTATCGAGCGGCATGTCGAGGTCGGGGACCGAGTGGCAAAAGGGCAAGTGCTGTTTCGCCTCGATCCCACCGACTTTGATCTGCAGATTCAAGTGGCGGAATCGGATCTGGAAGCAGCCAAATCGCAGCTGATTCAAAACGAGGCAGAAGAGCGTCGACTGGCAGAGCTGAGGCTGACCCGCTCCACCAGCCAGTCCGATTATGAACTGGCTCTTGCAGCACGCGATACGGCACGCGCACGCTTGCGGGCTGCGGAGAATCGCTGGATGATGGCCAAGAACCAGCGAGACTACGCCGAATTGGCCGCAGATCAGGATGGTCTTGTGACCAAAATCATGGTGGAAGTTGGCCAGGTCGTCTCTCCGGGACAACCCCTCGTCCACTGGGTCCAGGGGAGCGATCTGGAAGCGGTGGTGAGCATTCCGGAATCGCTTCAAAGGATGCTCGATCAACGCAACGCAACCATCCGTTTCTGGTCTCGCCCTGACCTGACCGTTCGCGGTCTGTTGCGCGAGATATCCCCTGTCGCCGACCCGTTGTCACGGACCTACGACGCACGCTTCACCTTGATCGATCCCCCCCGCGACCTGGCGCTAGGCCTGACGGCCACGGTCGTGATCGATCAGGCGGAAACCGATGCCATCTTGATACCGATGGGTTCGATCGCGCAATCGGACACTGACCCCATCGTCTGGCGGATCGCTAAAGATGGATCGGTCGAACCCGTTGTTGTTGAGATCTTGAAGTACGGACCCCAGCGCGCTTGGATCAGAGGACCGCTGACGCCTGGGGATCAAATTGTCAGCGCCGGGGTTCAGCGGATCGATACGCAGTGCCGCGTGCGTGTCTGGCAAGACTCGCTTTGACATCGATTCGAGCGTCGTTCGAATTCGAAAATCGCCCCTATTCATCCGCCCACGCTCAGCTCTGGTGTCGCGATATGGCTGTTATCGAGCCCCATGAAAAGGACCGACTGTGGCTGAACCACAGCGATCATCGGTGGAATCTATCGCGATGGGCGGTCACACACCAAGCTTTTGTCTGGTTCCTGATGCTGGCTTGCAGCGTGGCCGGATTCTCGGCTTATCTGCAGATGGGAAGAGCTGAGGATCCCACGTTTGCGATCAAGACCTGTGTGGTGGGTGCCGCTTGGCCAGGGGCCACACCCGATGAAATGCAACGCTATGTCGCCCAGCGCATCGAAGACAAACTGCGAGAAACTCCGAAGCTCGACTTCCTGCTCACCTACTGCATCAGCGATCGCATGATGACGTTGGTGCAACTGAAGGACTCCGTCAGAGGCCGCGCCGTCGCGGATACTTGGTATCAGGTCCGCAAGAAACTGGACGATATTCGCGGCGAACTTCCCAGCGGTTTGCTCGGCCCCAATGTAGATGATGAGTACGGCGACGTTTACAGCGCGATTTACGCATTCACCGGCGAAGATTATTCACTTGCCGAGCTGAAACGGATGTGCGAACAGGTTCGCAAACGCCTGCTGAAGGTGAAGGATGTCGAAAAAGTCGACATCATCGGCGAGCAGCAGGAGCAAATCGTTGTCGAGTTTTCTCACAGGAAGCTGGCGACCCTGGGGATAACACCCCAGCAGATTTTTGACAGCGTGGCTCGGCAAAGCGGCATGCGACGCTCCGGGAGCATCGACACCGCCGAAGATCGCATCCACGTCCGCGTCAGCCGTGACTTTGGCGGAATCGAGGAGATCGAAGCGGTACCGGTCGAGGCATCGGGTCGAGTGTTTCGACTAGGCGACGTCGCCAAGGTGTCGCGCAGCTACGAAACACCACCGAACTTCCTGATGCAATACAACGGCAAGCCCGCAGTCTCGATTGGTTTGGTGATGAGCAAAGGGGGAAACGTACTCGAGCTAGGTAGGTCGCTCCAACAGGAAATGGAACTCCTGAAGTCGGAGATCCCCTCGGGAGTCGAGATCGGCACCGTTTCCTTTCAGCCCAAAGTGGTGGAGGCGTCGGTTGGCGAATTCCTCAAGTCCTTCCTCGAAGCACTCGCCATCGTGCTCATCGTCTCCTTCATCAGCCTGGGATTGCGAACCGGCATCGTGGTGGCCCTTAGCGTACCACTGGTGCTGGCGATTTCCCTCGTCATCATGCACGCCATGGGAATGAACCTGGATCGAATTTCTCTGGGCGCCCTGATCCTCGCGCTCGGGTTACTGGTCGATGATGCCATCATTGCCGTAGAAATGATGGCCGTAAAAATGGAGCAGGGGTGGAACCGACTGGAAGCAGCCACCTTCGCATGGACTTCCACCGCCTTCCCCATGTTCTCCGGCACCTTGATCACAGTGGCCGGTTTTCTGCCAGTGGGGTTTGCACCTTCGACTTCCGGCGAGTACGCGGGTGGGATCTTTTGGGTGGTTGGGATCTCCCTGATCACCTCCTGGGTTGTGGCAGTGCTTTTCACTCCCCTACTGGGACTGCATCTGCTTCCAGATCCTCCCAGCCATAAACTCTCGGGCCACGACGACTCCCACCATGCATTCGACACCCCCTTCCATCGCCTGCTGCGGAGCCTGGTCCGCGCCGCCGTTTCGCGGCCGTGGATGGTCGTCGCCACAACCTTCGCTCTCTTCCTGGCCTCCGTCTTCGGCATGACCAAACTGCAGCAACAGTTCTTCCCACAGTCGTCCCGCCCAGAACTCATGGTCGATATCCGAATGAACCAAGGGGCTTCGATCGGTGCCACCACCCAGATGTGCCAGCGTGTTGAGTCAGTGGTGCTTCCATGGATCGACGGAGCCAATCGAACCGACACCCATGCCGATACCGATTCGATTCGTAGAGGCCTCGGCGATTCGGACCCACCACTTCTCGAACCGGGCGATGTGCTCCATGTGGCAACCTATGTCGGTGCAGGCTCCGCCCGATTCTTCCTCGCACTCAATCCCGATTTGCCCAATCCAAGCTTCGGGAAACTGGTGATCCTGACGTCAGGCGTCGAGGCGAGAGAACGGTTGCGCAACCACTTGATACGGCTCTTCGAAAACGATCCGCAGTTTTCCGATGCGTCGATGCGCGTCCTGCGACTCGATTTCGGCCCACCTGTAGGCTATCCAGTTCAGTTTCGCGTTGTGGGACCAGATAAAGCCGTGGTGCGGAACCTCGCCAATCAAGTGCGAGAAGTCATGCGCAAAGATCCCGCTGCAGTCGATGTGAATCTGGAATGGGAAGAGCCGGCCAAGACGATTCATGTAAGGATCGACCAAGACCGAGCCAGATTGCTGGGACTCTCACCACAGGAGATCGAACTCGGATTGCAAACCCTGCTCAGTGGTTCAACCATCTCGTTCTATCGGGAGGGAACCGAAACCCTCCCAGTCGTGGCTCGCGCGATCGATGAAGAGCGTCTGGATCTGAATCAATTCGAGGATATCACTCTGTTTACACTCAGTGGCAAGAGCGTCCCGCTGCAACAAGTCGGTCACTTGGAATATGGACAGGAAGACCCCATCGTCTGGCGCCGCAACCAGGAACAGATTCTCTCCGTGCGATGCGACATCACCGATGGCAACCAGGCTCCAGATGTCAGCCTTCGGATCGACCGCTCTCTCAGGCAACTGCGGGAGGAACTACCTCCCGGCTACCGCATCGATCTGGGAGGCAGCATCGAGGAAAGCAATAAAGCCAATGCCGCGCTCTTTGGGATGTTTCCCATCATGGTCCTAGCGATGCTGACGTTGCTGATGGCGCAAGTCCAGAGCTTTCGGAAAATGATTCTGATTTTTGGAATCGCACCGCTAGGACTGATCGGCGCCGTCGCTTCCCTCCACCTGTTCCACGCCCCCTTCGGCTTCGTCGCGTTGCTAGGTGTCATCGCCCTTGCAGGAATGGATATGAGGAACTCCGTGATCCTCGTGGATCAGATCGAGCAGGATATGAAGATGGGCCTAAGCCCCTGGGAAGCGGTGATCGAATCCTCCGTCCGCCGAGCCCGTCCGGTGATCTTGACGGCAGCGACTGCAATCCTCGCGATGATTCCGCTGACCCGAAGCGTCTTCTGGGGCCCCATGGCGATGGCCATCATGGGAGGACTCTCGATCGCAACATTCCTGACGCTGATCAATCTTCCAGCGATCTACGTCATCCTGTTCCGAATTCGCCCAGAAACCAAAACGCCTACGATCGACACCTAACGAACATCGGTTGCCAACGACCCGACACAAGATCATTCGCGGCGCGTCATGGTCTAGTCGCCCATGGAAGTAGTCCATCGGCCGCAGGATCGCTTCCGGGTGAACTCGTATTCCCATTCAACGCTCCCTGCAGCTCCGAATTGCCCCCTTCTCTCGACGAGGACGATCATGCGCCGCATCGCTACCCTGGTGTTCGTTAGCCTTCTCTCCCTGTCGGCTCCCCTTGGCAGCAGAACCTTCCTCGCCTCGGTCAAGACAGTACCACATCCACTTTGGGAGACGTATGAGCGATCATTGCGAACTGCCAAGTACATCGATTTGACGCACTCGATCGCCCCAGGGACGACGGTATGGACTGGCTTTGGGGCCAGCCTCTCGGGGAGCTCCGACCACTACTGAACAGCCTCGATTCCATCTCTAAAATGACCTATCACGATTTCAAAAAGCACCTTTCCCTGCTGAAGGTTGTCCCAGAGGAACAAGGGCTGGAATTGGCCATCTCAGCTCTCTCTAAATGAAGCTTGAGGCCGTTCGCCATGTAGCGATTCACTCATCGCAGACACATCAAGTTCATCTCACACCACGACTGACCGGATCGCAGATCGACCCAATTCCTGTCTTGGTATCATTCGGATTGCCCTGAGAATGCCGAACGATAGCTTGCGTCAGCCTTCATGTATTCCTCAAAGCCAACTCCAATCGCTGGGACAGCGCTGCACCAAAGTCGCAAGCTTCCGTCTGCACGCAAGTAGGTGTAGCCTTCGTTCACTTCTTTCCATTCCTGCATTTCGCCATACTTCATCCACACGGTTTCCAGATCTAGCTCCGGATCACCTTTCGCCGAATGGTACACGACGGCGCTAACCTGCGACCTCCAGATCCAAACATCAATCATGTGAAACGGAGACGGCTCAAATGAATACCCCACCGCCTCTGGTAAACCATCGCTCGGGAACTTTCTAGCATAGGGGCCATAGAGACCAGTAGCTTCTTCAAGCGAACAGCCTAAGTTCAGGAGTGGAATGTCTTGCAACAAGGTAGGCCCAACCCATCGGAGTCGAATACCGTCTACGAGCCATTCCATGAAGCGATTGAACATGCGATCTCGTTGCCACAATGAGTTTTGATTTGGTCCCGATCAGGAGCTCTCCACCTTCTTCAGGGGTTCACCTGACGATTCGATGAGGCATTCCGACTGCAAATCAGCCCTGCCATCGAAGGCTGCCACAAGGCATAGTCAACTCGTCCCCAGCCCCACACAACATCCTAGCCGGTGACCTGCGCGAGGCAACTCGATCGGGAAGCATTGAATTCCATCGCCATGCGGAAAAAAGCCGGAATGGTCGTCATTCTTAGCTCTTATGACTTCTTGCGACATCTTGCCCCCCTTTTCGCCTCGCGCGAAGCCGCGAAGGTACCAAGCCATTGCCAAGCCATTCCCATGGCGATGTCTACCTGGATAGACAGTCGACCTTTTCTGAAGGCTGCAATCTTGAGTTGCCATTCGAATGGACAGGTCGAATCGCGCAGGGAACGGGGTGCCGTCTGCTGACGAACTCTCTGCCTCTCTTCTTTCTTCGGGGCATGGCGTCTTATCATGAGACCAACAGACTCTCATGCCCGATCGAAGAGGCTGTCACGAGTCAATGACACTCCCCCCATCAGCCAAGCAACGAGCTGTCCCTTGCCGATCTTCCAAAAGCCAAAAGGCAAATGAGCCCCCCAAAGTGGCTCAGCCTTGAACAGTTGAAATCAGGCCGTGACTCCAGCATGGAACCGCTGCACAGCAGTGGGTGACTCGCGACCCACTGCCCCTGAAATCGCCGGAATGACCTTAGTTCACTCCATAGGGAACCGGTACTTTTTGGAGCTTGAATGGATAAGACTGGGGCTTCCCTGTCTTCTCGGTCGCGCGAACGATCACCGCCTGGATCTCTCGTCCGGATGGCAGTCCGCCAAAAGTGAATGTCTGCGTACTAAGAGACTGGGCGTCCTGCCCGAATGCTCCGCCGCCATTACCACCCCCTCCGCCACTGCCACTGGCGCTACTACTGCCACCTGCACTTCCCGATGCACCAGGGGCGTGCAAAACCCCTTCGCTGTCTTGAATCCACACCTCAAAAGCACCTTGCTGCTCCAGCAAGGCTTTCATCATCGCCTGCGCATTGCCGAATTGATTCCCGCGCTTCTTGGCAAGTTGCGGTAGATCCATCGTGACGTGAATGCCACGATCATTGCTCTGCAGATCCTTGAGAACGAACAGGTGCTCTCCGTTCTTCTTTTTCGATGGCTTGCCATTCGGGAACTCCACCTCTATGCGGCGCCCCGGTGTTACCTTGAGTTCTCCCGAAATCGCCAGAAAGTCGGTATCGTTTTCTTCCTGGAAGTAGGCGATCATTGCACCTTCAGAATCCTCCTCAAAAACGGGGTCGAAAAAATCGAAGGCTCCAGGTGCCATCCAAAGGACCCGATTTCCTTGATCATCAACCGCCTGCATGTTTTCCAGTTCAAAGATTCCTGCGCTTTTCGAATCGACCTCGATTGCGATTGCAATGTTGGGTCGCACGACACCTTCATGGCCAGATGTCACGCTACCGGAGGTTGAACTAGAGCCACTTGAAAATCCTCCTGCTGCGCCGCCTGAACTACCTGAAGCCGCCCCATTCCCTCCGAAAAATTGCTCATTCCGCTGGAAGTTATTCGAGGCATTCTGGATGGAACCATTCTGAAGTTGCTCAAGCAGCATGCTGGCTGCACGATTGGATGAAGGTTTCATCCCCAGCTTTATTTGATCGATCGCATCCGCCTTCGTTACCTTGATAACGTACTTGCCTGCCTTTGCAGTGATCGGCGATTCTTGACCGTCACCTTGGTCTAACGCTTTGGGTTCTACCGCATTCGCCTCCGGAACCTCACTCGATGACTTCTCAGCCACGCGCCCTCTTTCCAGACTGGATCTCTTGCCCGGCTTCTGCTCCTGGCCTGGCGGCCCCACCTGAAGCAATAGCAGGTAGGTACTAATCGAAGCGAGTGCTATCCACGATGCGACCATAGCCGATCTCCTGAAAAGAGTCTTTGAACAGGGATTTGATTCCGCTTGAAGAAAAGATTTTGGCAATGACACCAGCTGAGGCTGTTCTACATGCGCCAAACACTGCTTGAGCAACGATGCGACCTCTGCGGCGGTCTGGAATCGAGAACTTTTGTCCTTGCTAAGCAACCGGCGAACGATCCCGGCAAACCAATCTGGGAGCTCCGATTCCAATGAATGGACAGAAGGTGGATCCACGTCGATGACTTTGCGTATCGCACCATAAGGCGTTGAGGACCGAAAAGGCGAACGCCCCGTGCTTGCTTCATAGAGCACACATCCAAGACTAAATAGGTCGGTTCGATAATCGAGCTCCTCATCGCGAGCTTGCTCCGGCGACATGTATTCGGGAGTTCCTAGCAATGTATTGGTTCTGGTGAATCGCAGATCGTCGATCGCTTTGGCGATGCCAAAATCGGTGATCATAACGCGATCCACATCCGACTCGAGTAGGATATTTGCTGGCTTGATATCGCGATGAATAAGTCCCTGCGCATGAGCCGCCTCAAGGCCCGAAGCAATCTGCAATCCGATCCTCAAAACTTCCCTCAAGCTAAGATGCCCACGATGCTGCAACCGGGATTGCAGCGATTGCCCAGGCACAAATGTCATCACCAAGTAGGGATTGCCCTGCCACTCTGAAATCGCATGAATGCCAACGACATTATCGTGCACTACTGCAGCAGCTGATTGCGCCTCGCGAAGGAAACGCTGCTTGAAAACCACGCTGGGAATCAGCATCGGAGCCAGCATCTTGATCGCAACGTAACGATTCAATGATGGGTCAAAAGCCTTGAAAACGACTCCCATCCCGCCATGCCCAAGAAGCCCAACGATTTCATAGGTGCCGATACGCCCCGCCATGCGAGGATCATCCGATGGACCAAGGAGTCGATGCAACGTGGCCAACTCCTCATTTTCCGACGTCATGTCAAGGTCTAGATTGTCGACCAAGGAATCCCGAAGTGCATCCCACTCGTTTGCCGACGCAGTACTCTCCTCAAGACGACTCCTGCAGGATGCACATGCAGAGAGATGGACCTCCAAATCCTGCACTTCGTTATCCGATACTTCACCTCGAAGAAATCGAACTAACACATCCCTGTCACAATGCGATTGAATCAGCTTCATGATCGATTTCACAATATCAGCGGGTTATCGAATCGTCGTCCAACTCAGCGATCTTCTGCTTAATCCTTTGCATCACACGAGAGCGGGCAATGTATACCGCCCCGACCGACTTCCCCAATCTTTCAGCCACCTCCTGAGCTGACAATTGCTCGACCGCCGTCCCCCAAAAAGCAGCCCAAGTTGCCGATTCAAACTCACCACGAACCTGCTGGGAAACCCACCGCAGCGTCTCTCTCTGCCATTCGAGATCAAACCAGAGCGAGTCCGCTTTGTCGGGCCGTTGATGAAGCTGCTGCAAACACGTTGTCCCACCATAGGCTTGGTCTCTAGGCCTTCTCGTCAACGCGTTCATCGTGGCATTTCGAACCACAGCTTGTAACCATGTTCTGAACCTAGCGCGAGTCGGATCCGCCTTCCATTTGCCGATATTCCTTAGAACCAATAGGAGGACCTGCTGGGCGAGATCTTCCGCATCGTCAAACTGCAGGTGTCGACGACGAGCGATCTGAACAATGATTGGCCGATAAATCGACGCAAACTCCTCCCAAGCAGCATCATCACCGCCGTCCTGCAACCGTTGGATCAGGCTATGTCTAGTCTCGGGAGGCATGGTCCGCAAAGTCTTCTGAAAGATTCAGTTTCCGCGTCACCTACATACACACTGGATCCCTGCATTTCCTTTCAGAAAAAATTCTGAAATGCACTTCCACGCTTTCCGCCTGGATCCACTTCGAACATGCCCCCCCCACAAAGTAGAGTACCGAATGGCGATTCCCCCCGCTGCCCACGCTCACTGCCCACCGAAATCCAGCCACTCACAGAGCCTACATCCTCACCACCCCCATCGATCGCATGTCGCACCCCGACTTGGGTTGGGCAGAATTTCTTTCGCTCATCCGCGAATACCACCGGCCAGTCACTCCATTGCCGCTGACTGCGACTCAACCATACCATGCCGGAAGCTCCACCCTATTTTAGCGGACTAGCGCGTGGTGCTGAAATTTTGAGCCGGCTACGGGGCGTTCGCGTATACTTACGCGGCAGGCCGCAGGAACAGGGAGACCGAGGTGGAAAAGTCCGAAATCGAACTGGAATACGAACGTCGCTGGAAAGCGATGCGCCCTGTCGAAAAGGTAGCGCGCAGCGCTGCCATGTTGGCTTGGACTCGCCAACAGATGGCCATAAGAATTCGAAACACTCTGCCTTATTTGACGGACGAAGAAGTGAGGTGGCACGTCGCTTTGCAACTTTACGAGCGCGACCCAGACGTGGTCAACCTGATCCAGGAACAGCTTGGTAATGTTTCCCGTTGAAGCATTTCAAAAGACGATGCTCCGGTTCGTGGCAATCGCCGAGGCGATTGGCCTTCCTTTTCACATTACGGGCGGCTCGATCAGTTCAGCCTATGGCGAGCCCCGTCTGACGCAAGACATCGATATCGTGATTTCTCCAGAGGTGGCTAGAAATCGGGTCGACGACCTGATCGACCAACTGGCTTGCTCTGATTTTCTATTCACAGAGCGGGTTCTACGGCAGGCGGTCCAGACCGGCAACCTGTTCCAGCTATTGGACAAGACGGAAAGCTTGAAACTCGACATCTATCCAAGGGAATTAATCCCTGGAGAGCTGCAGCGGTCGCAGATCATGGAGTTGTTTGACGGGGTTTTCCTGCCGGTCGTATCGCGCACCGATGCTGCAATCTCGAAACTCATTTGGATCGAAAAAGGGAGCCACCGCAGCCGTCGCGACTTTCGCAGCATCTTTCGGAGTGGCTCGGAAACACAGCAAGCAGACATTCGAGCCCAAGCGGAGATGATGCGGCTCAGTCAACTGCTCGACGAGGTACTTAGCGAATCCGACGAAATCCGTTGACCCGGTACTTCAAACTGTGAAGCAGCCCTCCAATTCCTTCGACTGCTCTTCATGGCGAAATGACATCGACTGGGCAGACGAGGTCCGATTCCAGCAGGGTGTGTTCGATGATTTCCTGGGGCAGTCCGTCGGGGATCAGTCGGCGACCATGTTTCTTGGGTAGGCGCTTCGTAGTCTGCTTTTCCTGCTCCCTGGCTTCCTGGACCAATTGTTCCAGGTCCCCGATCTCGAAGAGCAGCATTTGGTCGGGATTGACCCATTCGCGCTTCCTCCCGCGAAGCGAGCGCAGGAGTTCCAGCATCAGCCGCTCCTGCTGCTCCATCTTCTTCCGCTGATCTTCGACCGTAGCGCTGAGGGCTTTGACTTGCTGGAGATAGCCTTCAGACTTGCTGCCCTCCGTCGCGAGGTCGGCTTCGACCTGCTTGCGATACTGATCGGACTTGATCTGCTCAAGTTCGATCTCCCGATTGGCCTGAGCCAATCGTTCTCGCAGTGCTTCAACTTCCTTGTAGAGTTCGTTGGTATCCAGACACGATTCAACTCGCATCGCGCGCAGAGGCTTCACTATGCATCACCGAAAAAATTTCATTTCTTGATGTCCGGCGGCGCGGAACGCTTCCGATAGCGCACGGTTGATAGTTCAACGCCTCCGAGAAGTAGCGCGAGCTGATTGGGAGCGATCTCTGCCTTACCTGATGGCGACGGATCTTTGACCAGATCCGCTGGGAACTGAAACGTTCCTTTTTCCAGTCGCTTGTACCAGATGGCCAGCCCGTCGCGATCCCAGTAGAGGATTTTTAGTCGATCACGAGTGCGGTTGCGGAAGAGGAACAGATGGCCGCTCAGTGGATCTTCGGCCAAGAGATAGGCGACGATTCCCAAGAGCCCATCGAAGCCTTTGCGCATGTCGGTGGGCTGAGTGCAGGCGTAGATCTTCAGATGATGAACGAGCCCGATCATGACTGGCGATTGGCTCCCTGTTGGATCAGAACCTGGAGAGCAGGCTGAAGAGTCATGGGATCGGTAGGGATGTGAAGTACCAAGCCGCCCGGCAGATCGACTGTGAGTTCAGGCGTTATCCCCTTCAGCTGCAGCGGAATGACATGCACCGCGTTCTCGGAGAGCCTGGCATCCGCGAGATTCTTACGTTTCATCGGCTTCGAATGGCTCGCCAGTTTCCGGCGCCAGAAGTAGAAGGAGTGGACAGAGAGTTAGTGGTTTGCGCAGAAGTCAGCGACGGAGAGGTTGCTGACGGCATGATCCTGAATCCACTGCGCCCACGGATTTGGCTGGAAGCGACATCGAGGCATGGCATGAACGCCGCTGACTAGAAAACCAGCAGTATCCCATCCCCGTCAACCTTTGTTTCGCCGTACGCTTACACCGCGACTCAACGATACCACGCCGGAAGGGCCGCCCCAATTTAGCGGACTATCGCATGGTGCTGAAGTTTCGAGCCGATCACTCCGCTTAGCTGTGGCGAGCGATCCATACTTTGAAGGGGGTGCATCAGGTCGTCGCAATTAGGATTCATTTTTGTTTCTCCGCATTTAGTGCAGGCTCCGTTTGGACGATCCCAACGCTCCTACTAAACTCGTATTGGTACCCACACTCGCGATGGAAGGAACACGGTCCTGCTCCCTTCTGAACAGGAATCCCATTGCATCAGAGAACTCTGAACCGATGAATCCGCAATTGCTCAGTCTTTTTGCCCATGTCGCGCGGACCCAGTCCTTCACCGAGAGTGCCCATGCACTCGGAGTCTCCCGTCCTGCTATTAGCGCGAGGATCCGGCAACTTGAAGCCGAATTCGGGGTTGTACTCTTGGAAAGAGCAGGGCGTGGTATTCGATTAACACCTGCGGGATCCAATCTATTGGTGCATGCCGAACGGATCGCTCAAGCGGTCGCAGACGCCAAGCAATGCCTGGAGCCGTTTCGCAACTCTCGGGAAGGTGCGCTTCGCGTCGCAGTAGGGCATACGTTCGGCCACTTGGATCTTCATGGATGGCTTTCGCAATTCCAAAAGGTAGCTCCTGGCGTTTCGGTAGAGCCCCTGATTTGCAATACGGGAGAAACGATCGAGCACCTGGTGGCAGGTAGGGTGGATCTCGGTTTCGTTGGAAATCCGCCCAACCTCTCGTCGATATGCGAAGAACACTTGTACGATGAGGAACTCGTGTTTTCATGCGACCATTCCATAAACCAAGCCACGGCTGATGTGATTATTCGATCCAATGCATTCCTTGTTCGTGAGAAAAAATCTGGAACTCGAACGCTCGTCGAAGAGCTCCTCCAAAGCTTCCATATGGCTCCCAAAAAATGGCTGGAACTTGCCAACGAGCACGCCATTCTTCAAGCGGTCAAAATGGGATTGGGTGTTGCGGCTTTGCCGCGAAGAATGGTCGCGGATAATCTACGGTCGCGACGTCTTACCGTATTGAATCTAACCAAAAAACCGGTACTGATGCCGTGCAAGCTAGTCTATTCCAAGTCAAAGGGACTTAGTGAAGTTGGCCGCGCATTTGCAGATGTAATTGCATCCTCTACGCAACGCCTTTGATAATCGCAGTCATCATTCATTGGCTGTGCCTCAAGCAGCGACGACGGAAAATTGTGCCAATCCGACCGATATCGACGCGATTCTGTATCGGCCGGGGCTCACTACCTGCCCATGGTGTAGCAACTGGAACAGGGGTGCTAGAGACTGCTTTCCACAGGAAAGAAGCGAATCAAGCCGAGATTCCTGCAAGAAGGGCATGCCAGAGCGAAGCGGTCAGGGATAGAACCTATGAAGAGGTTGGCCACGATACTCGTACAACACGAACTGTTGCTGATCAATTCGTTTGGCGAGGGGGCATTCCTCGGGCGTACTTGAAGGGGTCAACAACGAAAAGAAGTTATAACTAGGAGAAGCCCATGTGGTTCTAAAACGGCAGAAACATTGCTACCGCATTCTATCATCAGATCGACGCCCCCTCCGAGCCAACTCCGAGCCTGAAATTCCGCTCATGAGACGCATTTCTAGACGGCAGATGCAACCCACCTGCCGTCTAGAAACGACAACGACAAACAAAAAAATGCAAGAACCACTAAACCTTGCGATTCCGTTGTTTTCGGATCGCAAAGCCAATTGCACCGATGCCAAATATTGCCATCGAAGTTGGCTCTGGTACCTCAGCAATTGTCCAGTTTGCTGCAAGAGTATTCGCAAGCGGGTCAGGTATTCCAACGGCAAAGTCGTCGAGGCCGTCGGCGTCGATATCCGTGTAGTATTTATCGTTAAATTCATTCAGATACCAGGATAAGGGAGTCTGGGATGAATTAGTCGAAAGAACAGTCGGAGATGAGTTGACCCAATCGAAAGGTACCGCAGTCAGAACCCCTAGATGATTTGTAACAAAACTCCCTCCAGTCCCGCCCCAGTCATTTACGCCACCTCCGAAGACAGTTTTATGCGCTCCACTGTTGAATTCGAAAGAAACGCTGAGCACATCGCTCGCAGTCCAGGTTTGGTTGAAAAGAGACCCTCCACCATTATCCATGTAAATACGAATTCTCACTAGGTCTCCGGCGCTGACGTTGTCTACATAGCCATATCCCCATTCGCTATTGTCAGCTGTGGAAATGAATGTAGCTGCCACAAGGGCAGCTCGCGCTTGCCCAGCGCAGGCGAACAGCAAGCACACGATCGCAATAGCAAATCGGATGACTCGCTGACCGCAAAGTCGCGCAACCCCCCACCTATTTCGATACTCCATATCCAAACCACCCTTCTAAAAAGCAAACAAGACACGAACCCAAACAACACAAAGCACGAGTCGAATCAGCGATTTTCTTTAACGGCCCTAGGGACGCGCACATCCATACGACGTGGGCAAAAAAATCTCTGATGAACGAAACATTAGGATTCGAAACCTCGCAACTCATCGCCGTCGAATTGCCGATGAGATTTTTCCAATGGTAAGCCTGCAAATTGGGAGCACAAGAAGAATAGAACTTACGAATACGAAAGTTCTGCTTACCTATCGCAATCAAGAAAACCCCATGGCCTGCTACAGAAAAAATGATCCATGAGCCATAGAGGTCTCGCGAGCCGTTTTTCAAAGAGACCTGAGATGAGCAAGCAGAGACGAATGTGCATGGGACTTTGTCTTCGACCGCAACACAAACGGTTCAGCTCGGAAGTGGCTGAGCATAGTAGACGAGCACACAGTATGCGCACGCCCAAGCTTTCAATTACCCACAACTTTTTCGTGTTTTTGCGAGAGCCGCGCGACTGTAAATTGCCCCGTTAAGAGATCATGGCAGCATAAACCACGAAGGGAGCCTAAGACATGGAAGTCTGGGTCAAGCAGGAAGTGGAACAGTGCGAATTTGCAGATCAACGGCTGAAAACCAGATTGGCCAAAATACTTAGCGAGTTGGGCCAGAGAATCGGCCAGACGCTGCCTGCCGCTTGTCAGGATTGGGCCTCGACAAAGGCCGCCTACCGATTTTTCAGCAATCCGCGTGTCGATGAAAGCGTCATTCTTGCAGGGCACTTTGCTGCGACGCGTTCTCGCATCGCAGCAACCAAAGGCCCTGTCTTGATCCTGCACGACACGACCGAGTTTAGCTATCGTCGCGACAACCCCCAGACCATCGGAAAAACGCACATTACCTATTGCGCTAGAAAACGACCAAGCATGATTACCGTCTGCGGTTTGCTTATGCACTCCAGTTTGGCATTGACACCAGAGGGGAAACCTCTCGGGTTGACTGCAATCAAATTCTGGACGCGAAAAAAGTTCAAAGGAGCTAGGTCGTTGTATCGAAAAGTCAACGTCACACGAATCCCAATTGAACGAAAGGAGAGCATTCGCTGGTTGGAAAATATCAAGCAATCAACGCAATGGGCAAACCCCTCGCGCTGCGTGCACATAGGCGATCGCGAGAGCGATATTTACGAACTTTTCTGTGTCGCCCAGTTGCTGGAAACTAATTTCCTGGTCCGCACTTGCGCTGACCGCTTGGCCGGATCGGGTGGCACGACGGTTGCGAAGGTCATGTCACGAGAACCGATTCGCGGGACGCACAAAATCGAGGTGTTAGACGCCAATCGACAATCCGTTCAAGTGCAGCTAAAGATCCGCTACCGTCAGATGACAATCCACCCACCAACTGGCAAGAAAAAAGGCTATCCTTCGCAGAAACTCACTGTCATTCATGCTTGCGAGTGTGGAAAGCCAACTGGAAGGAAGCCGATTCATTGGAAACTGCTGACCAATTTGCCGGTAAACGACTTGAATTCAGCGATCGAGAAACTGGATTGGTATGCCCAGCGGTGGAAGATCGAGACGTTTCACAAGGTACTCAAGTCGGGATGCAGGGCTGAGGATGCCAAGCTGCGGACCGCACAGCGATTAACGAACATGCTCGCCGTCTTGTGCATCATTGCATGGCGAGTGTTTTGGCTGACGATGGTCAATCGTACCAATCCGGCATCTCCTCCTTCTACAGTCTTCACCTCAACCGAGATCAACATCCTCAATCATCTCGCTGGACAGACCCCAATCTCCAGCAAACGTCGAATTAGTCATTATCTGATGATCGTCGCCAAGCTTGGCGGCTACTTGGCGCGAGGGCATGATCCACCGCCAGGTAACATGGTTCTTTGGCGGGGTCTCGCACGACTCACTGATATCCACTTGGGATTTGAACTTCATGACCAACTTGTGGGTAATTGAAAGACGCCCAAGTACACCCTGGCGGAATGACTGCTGCAGGGGATCGGGATGGGGCGATGGGAGTCCTGGACGACGAACTAGAGGCTCAGGTCGCCCGCTCCTTCTGACGTAGCGAACCAATCGACCACCG